>NZ_JBKFAD010000001.1:0-1704100 GCF_053345465.1 Microbacterium sp. M4A5_1d | reverse complement strand
TCCGCGTCGCGACTTCTCGGACCGTCCGCGTCGCGATGACCGCCCGGCGCGTTCGTTCGATGACCGCCCGCGCCGTGACTTCGCCGACCGTCCGAACCGCGATGACCGTCCGCGTCGCGACTTCTCGGACCGTCCGCGTCGCGATGACCGCCCGGCGCGTTCGTTCGATGACCGCCCGCGCCGTGACTTCGCCGACCGTCCGAACCGCGATGACCGTCCGCGTCGCGACTTCTCGGACCGTCCGCGTCGCGATGACCGCCCGGCGCGTTCGTTCGATGACCGCCCGCGCCGTGACTTCGCCGACCGTCCGAACCGTTCGGACTGGAACGCCGAGACGAAGTCGAAGGCCCACCAGGACCACGTCGACACCGTCCACGAGCGCCTGCAGGCGGAGGCCGTGGATGCGGCATCCGTCGCCCAGTCGTCGTTCGCCGACCTCGGCCTCGGTGACAACATCGTCCGTCAGCTCGACGCCCTGGGTGCGGCATCCCCGTTCCCGATCCAGGCGGCCACCATTCCGCCGATCCTCGAGGGCAAGGACGTCCTCGCCCGCGGCCGCACCGGCTCGGGCAAGACCATCGCGTTCGGCGCTCCGCTCGTCGAGTCGATCCTGCGCAGCCAGGCCGGCAAGCGTCGCGAGTTCGGGCGTTCACCCAAGGCGCTGATCCTCGCTCCGACGCGCGAGCTCGCGCTGCAGATCGACCGCACCGTCCAGGCGATCGCGCGCAGCGTCGGGCTCTTCACGACGCAGATCTACGGCGGAGTGCCGCAGGCGCGTCAGGTCGGTGCGCTCAAGAAGGGCGTCGACATCATCATCGGCACCCCCGGCCGCATCGAAGACCTGCAGAACCAGGGAAAGCTCGACCTCTCCGAGGTGGGGATCGTCGTGCTCGACGAGGCCGACCACATGAGCGAGCTCGGGTTCCTCGAGCCCATGCAGCGCATCCTCCGCCTCGTGCAGGACGGCGCGCAGAAGCTGCTGTTCTCGGCGACGCTCGACCGCGAGGTCGCCGCTCTGGTCGACGAGTTCCTCGTCGAGCCGGCCGTCTACGAGGTCGCGGGCGAGAGCCAGGACACCTCGACGATCGATCACCGTGTGCTCGTCCTCGACCACCGTGACAAGGCCGAGATCCTCAACTCCCTCGTCGACCGCGACGGCAAGACGCTCGTCTTTGCGCGTACCCGTGCCTACACCGAGATGCTCGCCGAGCAGTTCGAGGATGCCGGGATCGCCGCGGTCGCGCTCCACGGCGACCTCAACCAGGGCAAGCGCACGCGCAACCTGCAGCGCCTGACCGACGGCAAGGTGCGGGTGCTGGTCGCGACGGATGTCGCAGCCCGCGGCATCCACGTCGACGACATCGACCTGGTCATCCAGGCCGACGCTCCCGACGAGTACAAGACCTACCTGCACCGCGCAGGGCGCACCGGCCGCGCCGGTCGCTCGGGCGCGGTCGTCACTCTCATCACGCGTCAGCGTCGCCGTCGCATGACCGAGATGCTCGAGCGCGCCGAGATCGACGCTCCGTTCGACGATGTCCGCCCCGGCGACGACATCCTCGAGGAGGTCTCGGGCCGACAGCTCGCGAACGTCGACGCCTGACCCGACGCCCTGTTGACGCCCCGCTGAGCGCTGCGACCCGACGGTCGTGGCGTTCGGCGGGGCGTTTCCGTTGGCGGGGCGCTCGCGGTTCGCCGTGCCGTGCGCGGGCTGAGAGCCCTAAGAGGCTGAGCGGTGGGAGCCGGCCGCGCGTTGAGCCTGATCTCGGGACCATACCCCGGCAGCGCGCGAGAGTGTCCCGGCTCGCACTCCCGGCTCCGGTTCGCAGCGCCCCGGGCCGCGAAACTCGGGCCACTGTGCTGCTTGCGTCAGAAGAGCGTGGGAACGGATGCCGCTGCAGCGGCGCGGCCGCGCGAAGTCGTGACCACCGGTCCGGGGCGGAATCGTCGCGTGGCGGGCTGGGCCTCTTCCTCTTCGAGCCCTCCCCGAAGGCGATGCCGCGCGAGCAGAGGTCGAACGCGCGCCGCGAGCATGCGCCGGTAGCCCTGCGGTGCCTGCACCGAGGCCCCGGGGTACAGACCGCGGTACACCGGCACGAGGTCGGGGCGTTCGCGCGCGAGCCACTGCTGGAACCAGGGTTTGACGCCCGGTCGCAGGTGCATCGCGCCGTAGACGACGCGGGCGGCGCCGGCATCCGCGATCCGGCTCAGGGCATCGTCGAGTACCTCGGTCGAATCGGTGAGGTGCGGCACGATCGGCATCAGGAACACCGTCACCCGGAACCCCGCGGCGCTTGCCGCTCGCACCGTGTCGAGGCGAGCGGCGAATGTCGGCGCGCCGGGTTCGAGCAGCTGCCGCAGCGGCTCGTCGAGTACCGCGATCGACATCGCGAGGTCGACGGGCACCGAACGTGCCGCCTCGGCCAGCAGCGGCAGGTCACGGCGCAGCAGGGTGCCTTTCGTCAGCACCGAGAACGGCGTGCCGCTGTCGACCAGCGCCGTGATGATGCCGGGCATCAGCCGATAGCGGCCCTCCGCACGCTGGTAGGGGTCGGTGTTCGTGCCGAGAGCCACCTGCTCGCGCGCCCAGGTCGGTTTCGAGAGCTCGCGGCGCAGTACGTCGGCGGCGTTCAGCTTGACGACGATCTGCGAGTCGAAGTCGGCTCCCGCGTCCATGTCGAGGTACTCGTGCGTGCCCCGGGCGAAGCAGTAGACGCAGGCATGCGTGCATCCCCGGTAGGGATTGACCGTCCAGTCGAAGGGCATCGCCGAGGGGCCCGGGACCCGGTTGAGCGCCGAGCGCGACATGACCTCGTGGAAGGTCACTCCTGCGAATTCCGGCGTCGTCACCGAGCGCACGAGGCCGTTGAGTGTCTCGAGGCCGGGCAGCGCAGCGGCATCCGCCACGCCCATCTGCTGCCCCTGCCATCGCATGAGAAGATTCGAACAGAAATTCGAAGTGTTGTCAAACATGAAAGCGCGAACCCTCGTATGCTCGGGTGCCGGTGAGGTGACAGGCAGATCGTTTCACCGGGGATCGAGGACGCTGCGAGCGGATGGGGGAGTGCGCTGTGACTCTGACGTCAGCTGGGGAGAGGGTGAGATACGCCGGGGTAGCCGACGTGGTCGGTTTCTGCGAGCCGGATCGCACCCGCCCCCCGACGACGAGGGTGCGCCCCCGGCTCGTCCGAATGGATGAAATCCGCCGCGCTGTCGGTGCCGGTGTGAACGGTGCCGCACGATGACGATCATCGATCGAACCGCGTCGTACGCCAAACAGTTCACCGTCAGCGGCTACGTGCTCGATCCCGCAGAGGACCGAATCCTCCTCATCCATCACAAGAAGCTCGCGAAGTGGCTTCCGCCGGGCGGTCATGTCGACGAGGATGAGACGCCCCAGGCGGCGGTCGTGAGAGAAGTGTTCGAGGAGACCGGCGTGGCAGCCGTGCTGCGCCCGCACGCGGGCGTCGACCTCGCCGCGGACGGTCGCACCGAAGCTCAGCTCGACCTCCCGATCAGCATGAGCTATCAGCTCATCCCCGAGCGCCCCGGCGAACCCGCGCACATCCATATGGACATGGCCTTCGTGTTGCACACTTCGGAGCGCGGCGCCCTGTCGCCCGCGGCCGGAGAGGTCCTCGACGCGGGCTGGTTCTCGAGCATCGAGATCGACGAGCTCGACGCGTTCCCCTCCGTGAAGGTGATCGCGCGAGAGTTGCTCGCTCCGGCGGCTGCGGAAGGGCGCGCGGGCAGCGTGAGCCCGGGGGCATCGCCCGCCGGACCCGATGCCGTGTTCGGCGAGGGGACCAGCCCGGGTCGCGGGTGAACCGCGCTGCGAACGGGAACTCAACCGGACCCGCAGGGCAGAATGGGGTCGTGGTGCACCCGACCGAGCCCGAGACGCGTCGCTCGCGACGCGAGCGATCGGCGGAGGCGCGCCCTCTCCCCTCGCGGCGCGAGCTGCGTGAGCGGGCCGGCGCTTCCGGTTCCGCGGCGAGCGGTGCTGGTGGCGAGGTCGCCTCGGCTTCGTCGGCGGAGGGCCGATCACCGGATGCCGCCGCCCTGTCGGCATCCGTGCGTCTGCCGGCATCCGTCTACGTCCGCCGTCGCGCCGTCGCGGCCACGGCTGCACTCGCGCTCGTCGGCCTCGTCGTCGCCGGTACCGCCGGCTTCACGTCGGCACTCAGCGGACCGGATGAGGCTCCCGTCGACCCCGTCGCCGCGCTCGTCGGTGACGCCGCGGCGGGCGCGCCCAACGCATTGTCCATTCCTGCGCCCGCGCAGTCCGGCGATGCTGCCGCCGCCCAGCCGGCCGACGACGCGACGACGGATGCCGCGGCCGCGGGCGACATCTGCGGTGATCCCGGATTCCAGCAGGCGCTCGCGTCGGGCTCTGACGCCGACGTCATCGCCGCGGCCGGGGGAGCCGAGCCTTTCCGGGCCGCGATCGCGGGCGGTGCGGCCCCGTGCATCGATCTGCACACGGCCGGCCGCACGTGGGTCGTCGTGAACAAGCTGAACGCGCTCGATCCGATCGACTACTGGCCCGAGCCGCAAGCGCGCGCCGAGGGCGTCGAGCGGACGAGTGGCGGACACATGCGCGCGGACGTCGCGTCCGCCCTCTCGCAGCTCGCGGCCGCCGCGCAGGCTGAGGGCGCGGGCACAATCGGAGTGAACAGCGGGTTCCGGTCGTACGACTTCCAAGTGTCGACGTACCGCAACTACGTCGGTCAGCTCGGCCAGGGCAACGCCGACCTCACGAGCGCCCGCCCCGGGCACAGCGAGCATCAGACCGGTCTCGCCGTCGATGTGGTCGCATGCGACGGTGGGTGCGGGGCGATCGAACAGTTCGGCGGCACGGCGCAGTCGGACTGGGTCGCCGCCAACGCGCATCGCTTCGGGTTCATCATCCGGTACCCCGATGGCTTCACCGAGACGACCGGGTACGAGTACGAGCCCTGGCACCTGCGGTACATCGGCCCTGACCTCGCCGCGCTCTACGCCGAGGGCGGCTACCGCACTCTCGAAGACTTCTTCGGGATGCCGCCGGCCCCGACCTACGCCGACTGACACCGCCCGGCGCCCTGCGCCCGGCGCCCTGCGCCCGGCCCGTCGACTCGCCAGGTTCTGCGGATCCCGCACCGGGCGCATCCGCATTTTTCGGCGAGTCGACGGGGGAGGGAAGGGGGGAGAGGGGTCAGGCGGGCGTGCGGCGCCGGGCGAGGGTCGCGACGCCGGCGGCGCGCAGGCGGTCGCCGATCAGGATGCCGAGCCACGTCGCTCCGACGCAGCTGGCGACGCACAGTGCGACGAACCCGATGAGCACGGGCGCGCTCATGCTCCACAGATCGAACGACTGCGCTGCGAACACGGGATACGTCGCGCCGATGATCGCGGCGCCCGCGTAGTGCAGCCACGTGTTCCAGCGCCGGTAGAGCGTCGCGAGGAACGGCAGCTCGGGGAAGAACGACCAGTAGAGCATCGTCGCGACCGATCCGATCGTGAAGAACGGGGCAAGCACGAGTCCTGAGATCAGCCCCACGAGCAGCCCCGCTCCCGGGCGTTGCAGCAGCCTGAGGGCGATGACCGCGGGCAGAACCCACAGCCCGGCGATCGCCACCGTCGCGAACGGCACCGTGAGGAACAGGGTCGTCGACGCGACCCACGCAGGCGCGAGCAACGCGCTCGCCGCGACGCCGATCGCGGCGCACGTCAACAGGTATGCCGTCGAGACACGCGCGGCGCGCGACCGGGGTGCCGCGGTCATGCTCGCATCTCCCGCTCCGTCGTGGCTCGGCGTTCATCATCCGGCGCGTGCTCGGATGCCGCCTGGGGCTTGGGGGTCGGCGAGCTCGCGCCCTCGCGCCAGTACCCGACGAAGCTGATCTGTTCCTTCGGGATGCCGTGGTCGGCGACGAGCATACGCCGGGCGGTGGTCGGCAGCGACTGCTCGCCGACGACGAACGCGTGGAGGGGCTGCGCGGGCAACGCGCCGGGCGCCAATCCGCTCAGCGCTGCGAGGGCGGCTGACCCCGGCTTCGCGTCGGGCGCCCGGACGAGCCACCGGACCTCGACCCCCGGAGGTGCATCGATCTCGAGCACGTCGTCGCTCGACGGGGCCTCGATGAACGCGGTTCCGGATGCCGTTGCCGGCAGCGAAGCGCAGATGGAGGCGACGGCCGGTGCCCCCGTCTCGTCGGCGACGAGGAGCACATGATCGATGCCTCGCTCGGGGTTGAAGCGCAGCCCCTCGTCGATGATGACGACGCTCTCTCCCTCGTGGGCCTGCGACGCCCAGCGGGAGGCGGGTCCGGCGGTCGGCCCCGAGCCGTGCAGCACGAAGTCGACGTCGATCTCGGCACCGCCCGCCGGCCCCGCCGGCCGGTACGCCCGCACCGAGTAGTTGCGCATGACCGGCCGTTCGCCCTCGGGGATGCGGAGGTACTTCAGGTAGCCGAACAGCTTGTTGGCCTTGGCCGGGATGCGGTCGAGGGCCTCATCGCCGCCGAGCGGCAGGAAAAGGCGGAACCACTGGTCGTAGCCCAGCGGTACGAACCGGTCGATGTCGCCGCGCCCCAAGGTGACCCGCATCCAGTGCGGGGCGAGGCGCTCTGCACGCAGCACCTCCAGACGCACCAGACCGGGCGTCATGGGCTTCACGATGTTGCGGGTCATGCGCAGCATCCTCTCCAGGCTCGACGGGGTGCGGTCGGCATCAGGGGGTCCAGGGGAAGAGGGCGATGAGGATCGCGGCGGAGGCGAGCCAGAAGAGCGCGACGAAGGCGACATCGCGCCGCCGGAACGGCACCAGGTGCCGCTCGGTGCGGTCGCGATGGGCCCCGAAGGCGCGCGCGTCCATCGCGAGCGCGACCCGCTCGGCATGGCGAATGGCGCCGGCCAGCAGCGGAACGACGTAACCGCCCCACCGTGCGATCGCCGAGAACGGTCCCCGCCCGCCATGGGCGCCGCGTACGCGGTGGGCCTGTCGGATGAGGTCGAGCTCGTAGCCGAACCGCGGCACGAACCGGAACGCGGCGAGCGCCGTGTAGCCGACGCGGTAGGGGACGCGCAGCTGCTGGACGGTCGCCCTCACGAGGTCCGGCCCCGTTGTGGTGAGCCCCGCGATGAACGCCAGCGCGGCGATCGCGCCGAGCCGCAACCCGGTCGCCATCCCGGTCTCCAACGCCCCCGCGTGCAGACTCCAGGCGCCGAGCTGAAGCAGCACCGGGGTGTCGGCCACCCGCGCCGCATCGACCCACAGCGACATCCCGGCTCCCACCATCAGGATGCCGATGGGCACGGCGACCGCGAGCAGGAGAACGGTACGCAGCGTCCAACGCGCTCCGACGATGAGCACGCCGTACGCGAGTGCGAGCAGAGCGAGCGGCGTGACGAGATCGCGCGTGAAGATGAGAGCGACCATCGCGGGGACGGGGGCCGCGAGCTTCGCCAGCGGGTTGAGCCGGAACAGCAGCCGACGGGAGGGCGGCGCGGCCGCGTAGGGATCGAGCGCGATGCTCGCCGTCGCGCTCATCGATCGCTCCCCGGCAGATCGCGGAGGCGGGCGATGCCCGACAGCTCGGGGTACCCGTCGAGCCCGTGCAGGGCGCGGCGCAGCGGCGGCATCCGCAGGGCGGCGGAGCGCAGCAGCTCGTCGTCGCCGAGGATGTCGGCGGTCGCTCCGTCGGCGACGATGCGGCCATCTCCGACGACGACGCAGCGCTGGGCGTACTCGCTCACCAGCTGCATGTCGTGGGTGACGACGAGGATCGTCGTGCCGTCGCGGTTGAGGTCGCGCAGCACGTGCAGCAGCTCGTCGGCGCGGGCGCGGTCCTGGCCGAACGTCGGCTCGTCGAGGGCGAGCACGGGTGCGCCGGCGATGAGGGCCGTGCCGACCGACAGTCGGCGCTTCTGACCGCCGGAGAGCAGGAACGGATGCCGGTCGGCGTGCGCCTCGAGGCTGAAGCGGCGCAGCATCCCGTCGACGCGCTCACGCACCTCGTCCTCGGGCGTCCGCTGGCGGCGCAGGCCATGGGCGAGCTCGTCGAAGACCGTGGGTGCGACGAACTGGTGCTCGGGGTTCTGGAAGACGAACCCGACGCGCTCGGCGACCGCACGAGGGTCCGCCCGACTCGGGTCGAGCCCGCCCACGTCGATGCGCCCGCGCGGACCGCGGACGACGCCGGCGATCGCCTGGATGAGGCTCGTCTTGCCCGCGCCGTTCGCGCCGACGATCGCGACGAACTCGCCGGTCGCGACCTCGAGGTCCACGTCGTGGAGCACTGTCGTCCGACCTCGACGCAGCGTCAGATCGCGCACCGAGACCGCCGGCGTCGGCGCGTGCGCCTGCGCCTGCGCCGGAGAATCGCGCGAAACTCGGACCGAATCGGAGGTTGCCCCCGACGATGCCGCGATGTTCCGATTCTCGCTACCGGATGCCGCGGCCTCGAGCCCCGCGCGCAGCTCGTCCGGCGTCAGGGGGAGTGGGTCGAACGGATAGCCCGCTTCGCGCAGCCGCAGCGCCGCGATGGTCGACACCGGCAGCCACACGCCGATCGCGTGCAGCTCGGCCGCCCGTTCGCGCAGCACCGCGTCGATCGGACCGTCGGCGATGGTGCGACCGCCATGGTCGAGCACGACGACACGGTCGGTGAAGCCGATCGCCGCGTCGAGGTTGTGCTCGACGAGCAGGATCGCCCGGTCGCCGGCGGCGGCGATCTCGCCGAGGGCGGCGTAGACGTCCTCGATGCCCTCGGGGTCGAGGTTCGCCGTGGGCTCGTCGAGCACGAGCAGGGGCGAGTCCATCGCGAGCGCGCACGCGATCGCGAGGCGCTGGCGTCCGCCGCCCGAGAGGCGGTCGGGGTTCTCGTGCCGCCGCTCCCAGAGCCCCATCCGGCGCAGCGCCCGTTCGCTCCGGGCGAGGACATCGTCGACGGGCAGCCGCAGGTTCTCGGGGCCGAAGGCCACCTCGTCAAGCAGGGTGCCGGTGACCAACTGCGCGTCGGGGTCTTGGAAGACCATGCCGACGCGTGTGGTGAGCCGGGGGATCGGGGTGGTCGCAGCATCCTCGCCCGACACGAGTACCGCGCCCTCGGTCGTCGCCGGGATCGACTGCGGGATCAGCCCGTTGAGCGTCAGTGCGACCGTCGACTTGCCCGAACCGCTCGGCCCGAGGAGCAGCACGACCTCACCGGGAGTGACGGAGAACGCGGCGCCGCGGGTAGCTGCGGCATCCGATCCCTCGTAGGTCACCGCGAGATCGCGCACGGCGAGCAACGGCGCGGATGCGGTCGCGGCGACCGGCGTTCCCGCCGTGGCGGCACCGGATGCGGCGGATGTCACGGGCGTCCTCGGATCGGATCGGATGCGCTTAGCTTAGCCGACCCTAACTTGGCCCGGAAAGGCCGGCGGGGGTGTTCAGCGACGGGCGACGCCGGCGCGGCGCAGGCCGACGCCGATCCACAGGCCGATGGCCGTCCAGGCGACGGGCCCGAGTACGGCCAGGGTCAGGTAGGTGACCTGAGCCCACAGCGGGAGGGCGCTGAGGTGAGCGGCGAAGAACACCGCGAGGGCGACGACGACGCCGATCACGAGACCCGAGACGAAGAACCGCCAGGGCGCCCACGAGCGATAGCGGACGAGAGCGGCGACGCCCTCCTGCAGGCCTCCGAAAAGCACGGCGGTCCCCAGGAACTGGAACGTGTACGGCGGCGCGATGGCCGAAGACGCGAGCGCCGCGATCAGGTGCGTGATGAGCGCGACCCAGGGGAGGCGCAGAGTCTCCTGCGCGACGATTCCGGGCAGCACATGGATGCCGAGGAGGAAGCCGTAGACGATCGGCAGCCCCGTGATGACGGGGACGGCGAGCCAGCCCTCGATGCCGCCCAGCAGGCCCGTTGCGACCCCGATGGCAGCGCAGACGAGCAGAACGCGCGTCGAAAGGCGGGATGCCGGGGCCACCCGCCCAGCCTATGGGACGCGCGCACGGCGGCTCCCTCCCGGGCCGTGAGAAATGCGGCGGTGGGGGCAATGCTCCCGTGACCTGAATGAACGCCGAGGGTTCCTTGTGTCGGAACTGTGAGCTAGGTTGACTTCACCGCGCGCCGACGACGCCGCGCGGACTGCTCATCCATCCCCCCACTGGAGCGCACATGGTTCGCACCACCCTGCGAACAGTCGCGGCTGTATCCCTGGCTGCACTGTTCACGAGCTCTGCCGCAACGGCATCCTTTGCTGCAACGGGAGAGGGGGTGAACATCCCGGTTCCGATCGAGAGTGAGAGCGGACGCTACATCGTCCTGCTCGACGAGGCTCCCGTCGCGACCTACGAGGGCGGCGAGGCCGGCCTCGCGCCGACCAAGCCCGACGAGGGCGAGCGTCTCGACGCCCAGTCGCGCGCCGTCACCGACTACTCCGGCTTCCTCGAGCAGCGTCAAGAAGAGGTCGCGAGCGAGGTCGGCGCGACTCCCGACGCGACCTACCAGACCACCCTAAACGGGTTCGCGGCCCAGCTGAGCGCCGACCAGGCAGGCAAGCTCGCCGCCAAGAAGGGCGTGCTCGGCGTCTTCCCCGACGAGATCCGTCACGTCGACGCCGTGCCCTCGACCGAGTTCCTCGGGCTCGAGGGCGCCGGCGGTGTCTGGGAGAAGGTCGGCGGCATCGATGCGGCGGGCGAAGGCGTCGTCGTCGGCGTCGTCGACACCGGCATCGCGCCCGAGAACCCCGCGTTCGCCGGCGACGCGCTCGGCGCCTCGGCGGGCGACCAGCCCTACCGCGACGGCGACGAGGTCGTGTTCGCGAAGGCCGACGGCGGCGAGTTCCGCAGCACGGTCGTCGATCAGGGCGCCGGCACGAAGGATGCCTGGGACCCGTCGCTCCTGAACACCAAGCTCATCGCTGCCCACTACTTCAGCGACGGCGCCGCGGCGAACGGGTTCTCGTTCGCCGACGACCACCTGTCGCCCCGCGACGGCGACGGCCACGGCTCGCACACCGCGAGCACGGCGGCGGGCAACAACGGCGTCGAGGCGTCCGTCGAGGGAGTCGACTTCGGTTCGATCTCGGGTGTCGCGCCGGCTGCCAAGGTCGCGTCGTACAAGGCCTGCTACGTCGGGCCCGACCCGCTGGTCACCACCGACGACATCTGCGCGCTGAGCGACCTGCTGGCCGCGATCGACCAGGCCGTCGCCGACGGCGTCGACGTCATCAACTACTCGATCGGCGGCGGCTCGGCCACGACCGTGCTCGCGCCCGAGGACATCTCGTTCTTCAACGCGGCTGCGGCCGGTGTCTTCGTCGCGACGAGCGCCGGCAACTCCGGCCCCGACCCGGTTACGGCCGACCACGCGTCACCGTGGTACGCCACGGTCGCGGCATCCACCATCCCGACCTGGGAGGGCACCGTCCGGCTCGGCGAGGAGGGCGACACGTCTGCCGCGCAGTTCCCCGGCGCGTCGGTTTCGGTCGGATTCGGCGACACGATCTCGGGTCCGTCGGTCTACGCGGGCGACGCCGGCCTGGCCGGTGCTGCGACGCCCGAGCTCTGCCTGCTCGGCTCGCTCGATCCGGCCGAGGTCACCGGCAAGATCGTCGTCTGCGACCGCGGATCGAACGCTCGTGTCGAGAAGTCGCAGGCGGTCGAAGAGGCCGGCGGAATCGGCATGATCCTGACCAACGTCACGCCCGCCTCGCTCGACAACGACTTCCACTCGGTCCCCACCGTGCACGTCTCCGACACCGCCCGCCCGGCCGTGCTCGAGTACGTCCAGGGCGGCGCAGACCGCGTCGTCACGCTCATCGGTGAGAACGTCACCGGCACCGAGACCCCCGTCCCGCAGGTCGCGGGCTTCTCGAGCCGCGGACCGATGCTCGCCGACGGCAGCGACGTCATCAAGCCCGACATCACCGCTCCCGGTGTCGCGATCCTCGCGGCTACCGAGAACGGCATCGACGAGGACCCGACCTTCGGCATCCTCTCGGGCACCTCGATGTCGTCGCCCCACGTCGCCGGGCTCGCCGCGCTGTACCTCGGCGAGCACCCGCAGGCGACGCCCGCCGAGGTGAAGTCGGCGATGATGACGACCGCGTACGACACCGTGGATGCCGCCGGCGACGCCGTCACCGACCCGTTCACGCAGGGCGCCGGCCACACCGACCCGACGAAGTACTTCGAGCCGGGGCTCCTCTACCTGAACGGTCCGGCCGACTGGGCCGCGTACCTGCAGGGTCTGGGGCTGCGCGACTTCGGCGTCGACCCCATCGATCCGAGCGACCTCAACCTGCCGTCCATCGGCGTCGGTGCGCTCGGCGCGCCGCAGACGGTGACCCGCACGATCACGGCGACCGAGGCCGGGACGTACGAGGCGCAGGCATCCGTTCCCGGTGTCGACGTGCAGGTCTCGCCGTCGTCCGTGACGCTCGGGGCGGGCGAGTCGGCGACGGTCGAGATCACCCTGTCGCGCGTCGACGCTCCGATGGGCGAGTGGGCCACCGGCTTCCTCACCTGGACGGGCGGGGCGAACGACGTGCGTTCGCCGATCGCAGTGTTCCCGGTGCCGGTCGATGCTCCGGAGTCCGTGTCGGGCACCGGCACCACCGGCTCGGTCGACGTCACGGTGGCACCGTCGCTGACGGGTGAGATCGATCTCGGTCTCTCGGGCCTCGTGCCGCAGGAGCTGCGCGTGAACCCGGACTTTCCGGAGGTGCCCGGACACTCCGGTGACCAGGACTCGTTCTACGACGAGGGTGAGGCCGGCTTCAACACGTACGAGATCGTCGACGTCCCGGAGGGCACGGAGTACGCGCGCTTCGCCGTCGAGGCCGAAGCGACCGAGACGACCGACCTCGACATGACCGTGTACCGCGTGGTCAGCCCCGACGACCTGCGCTACTACGAGCAGTGGTCGTCGGCGACGGCATCCGCCAACGAGGCCGTCTCGCTCACCGCGCCCACCGCGGGCACCTACCTGGTCAAGGTCAACCGGTACTCGTTCAGCGAGCCCTTCACCTACGACCTCACTACTGCGGTCGTCGCAGCGGGGGCATCGGGCGGCGAGTTCACCGCCACCCCCGATCCGCTGCCGACGGTGCAGGGCGAGAAGGCGACCTACACCCTGTCGTGGGCGGGCCTCGAGCCCGAGACGTCGTACCTCGGCGTCGTTCGCTACGGCGACTCCTCGATCCGGACGATCGTCGAGGTCGAGTCGGGCCAGGGTGCGCCGGTCGCGGTCGTCGCTCCCGAGGTGTCGGGTTCGGCGAAGGTCGGCGGCACGCTGAAGGCGACCGCCGGTGAGTGGGATCCCGCCGAGGTCAGCGTCGCGTACCAGTGGCTTCGCGGTGGTGAGCCCATCGAGGGTGCTACCTCGGCGTCGTACAAAGTGACGCGCGCCGATGTGGGCACCGCCCTGTCGGTGCGGGTCACCGCGACGGCGGAGGGCAACCCCCAGGTCGGAACCGCGGTCTCGAGAGAGGTGTTCGTCAAGTTCGCCTCGGCGGCGAGCGTTTCGCTCAACCGTTACGTCGGAACGGCCTCGCAGCCCTACGTGGTCTCGGTGAAGGTGACGCCGACCGGCGGCGCCCCCGCGACGGGCACCGTCGACATCTGGGTGAACTCGACCCGGTACAGCGCGGATGTCGTCGACGGCACGGCGCGTGTCGAACTGCCCCGGCAGTCGCGCGGGCTGAAGGTCGTCGTCGCCACCTACAACGGCAGTGACACGGTCGAGGGATCGCTGGGACTCAGCGGCTTCCTCGTGCTGTGGTGATGACCGGCTGACGCGCTGCGGCGCGGACGCGCGGGGCGCGCGGACTTCGGTCCGGGCGCCCCGTCGTCATGTTTCAGGCGGTGCGGGATGCCGCGAGCGTGCGGCCGGCCGTGACGGCATCCCGCTCGGCCGTCGCGCGAAGCTCGGCTGCAGCCTCGGTGAAGGCATCGAGTGCGGGGTTCACGCCGACGAGCGTGAAGGGGCGGTGGACGACCGTGAGGTCGAGCCCCCAGACGTCCTCGAAGACGCGCCGAAGCCACCCGGTGGAGTGGTCCCAGCCCTCTTTGGGGCTGCCGGGCTCGTAGTTGCCGCCCAGCACCGTGACGAGCGTTGCGGGCTTGCCGCGCAACGCCGTTCCCTGGGGGTCGATCCGCGGGTCGGTGTACGCCAGGTCGAACCACGTCTTCACGTGCTGTGAGACGCCGTAGTTGTAGAGCGGCACGGTGAAGAGCAGGGCGTCGGCTGCGATCAGCTCGTCGGCCAGCTGCTCGCGCAGGGCGACTGCGTCGCGCTGACCAGCGGTCTGCTGCTCGGCGGGCGTGAACCCGGCGGTCACGGCATCCCGCCAAGCGGTCGCCGGAACCGGGTCGGCGGCGATGTCGCGGCGCACGACATCACTCGAGGGGTGGGCGGCGAGCCACTCGGCCTCGACGAGGTCGCCCAGCTCACGGCTGGCCGAGGTGGCGGGCAGGATGCTGGCATCCAGACGGAAGAGAGTCATGCGCTTCTCCGATCAGAGGAACTATGAAAAACAAAGCGGCTTCGGGAACGCTAGCACACGTACGATGGAGGCATGACCGAGCCCCACGACGCGCGACAGTGCGACGCCGCGGTGTCGCACGCGTTCTCGGTGCTCGGCAAGCGGTGGAACGGCATGATCGTCGACGTGCTCGGACAGGGCGAGCTCTCGTTCGTCGGTCTGCGTCGGGCCGTCGCCGGCATCAGCGATGCGGTTCTCTCCGACCGGCTCACCGAGCTCTCCGACGTCGGGCTGGTCGTCCGGCGGGTCGAGGCGGGACCGCCGGTCGCGGTCACCTACGCACTGACGGATGCCGGGTCGCGCCTGGTGCCGATCCTGAGTCAGCTCGGCGAGTGGGCCGACGGCAACCTCACGCGGCGCTGAGCGCGTGCCGGAGCCGGCCGGAGAGTAGAACCGTGATCGAAGGCCTGAACCTCCCGGCATCCGTCCGCTCCCGCTCGGCAGATGTCGTCATCCGTCGCGCGACGCCCGATGATCTCGATGCGATCGTGCGGTTGCTGTCGGATGACCCGATCAGCGCGGGGCGTGGTGACGCCGCCCGCGACGAGGACCGCGGTGCGTACGCAGATGCTCTGGAGCGGATCGTCGCGAACCCCGCGAACGAGCTGCTGGTCGCCGTCGACGAGGCCGGTCGAGTCACGGCGACCATGCAACTGACCCTGATCCCCGGGATGGCGCGGCGGGGGAGCACCCGTCTCCTCGTCGAGGCCGTGCGCGTCGCGAGCGCCGAACGCTCATCCGGCATCGGCACGGCGCTCATGCGGTGGGTGATGGATGCCGCGGCGGTCGAGCTCGGCGCCGCCCTCGTGCAGCTGACATCGGATGCCGCGCGCGTCGACGCGCACCGTTTCTACCGCAGGCTCGGCTTCGCCGACTCGCACGTCGGGTTCAAGTACGCCGTGCCCGCCGGGCCGGCACTCTGATCAGGCGGAGGGTCGCGGGGTCAGCCACACGTCGACGTCGTCCTCGCTGTCCAGGGCGAAGCCATGCCGCTGGTACAAGCGCCGTGCGGCGCTGCCCTGCAGGACGTTCAGGCGCGTCGGTCCGTCGTACGGTTCGATGATCGCCGACTGCAGGACAGCGCTTCCGATGCCCCGCCCCTGCAAGGACGCGGGCAGGTAGAAGTGCTCGATCCAACGGGTCGCGTCGTCTGAGCGGGTCGTGAGGCATCCGGCATCCGTCCCGTCGATCAGGGCTACTCGACCTCCTTGGCCGGAGTCCAGGCGTAGTAGGTGCCGTTACTCCCCGCCACCGCCCACTCGCCGCAGACGGCGACGCGGTCGATCGTGTAGATATCGGGCCCGGACGTGATCTCCATGGTGGGGGCCGAGAGGCGCTCGACCTCGGCGCAGTCCGCCGCAAGGCCGGTCTCGCTCGAGAACACGATCGACTCGGCTTCAGCTCGGGTCGAGACGACGCGCGTGAGTTCGCGTGCGTCGGCGGGCAGCCACGCGGGAGCCTCGCCGCGTGCCTGCGCGAACTCCTTCGCTGTCGCGTAAGTGCTCTCGGCGCGCCCATAGGCGACGTTGTCGACGGCGGCGCAACCGGACAGCGTCAGCAGGATGGCTGCCATGCCGAGCGCGGCGGCGCCGGGCGGGAGGTCGCGGGGAAGGCGGGGCTTCGTCATGAGACCGACGCTACGGACCCCTGCGGTCTGCGTCGTCGCTCGGTTGGATGACCACGCATCAGCCTCGCGGATGACGTCGTGCCCCGCGCCCGGCTGTGAGGCTGGCGACTATCTCCACTCGCCTTCCCAGGTGTAGAGATCGGCGGTGACGGCGTACTCGCGAAGCTGCGCGATCTTGCCGTCGCGCTGGGTCGCGATCGTCGCCCCCAGGAGCGTCCGGTCCTCACCGTCCTGGTGGTACTCGAACCGCCACTCCGCCACGAGCAGATCTCCGGCCTGGGCTTCGTTCGTGATCGTCCAGTCGAGAACGCGCGACCCCTCCTCGTTCCACTTCTCGCACCACTCCCGCACGCGCTCCCGGCCGTAGTACACCGGACCGAAGCTCTCGGTGATCACGACATCCTCCGTGACGGTCTCGACGATCCGCTCGGTGTCATTGGTCTTCCAGGCTGCGATGTAGTCGGTGAGAGCGCTCATCCGACCATTCAACAACCGCGCTTCGCCCGCGGGCACCCGGGCGCAGTTTGCGCCCACAGCGAAGGTGACCCCTTCGCGCCGGCCGGTGCCGGTTGACTGGCGGGCATGAGACGGACTCTGGTGCTGGGCGGAACCGGATGGCTGGGGCGCGAGATCGCGCGACAGGCGCGCGACAGCGGAGCCGAGGTGGTCTGCCTGGCGCGCGGCGAGTCCGGATCGGCGCCGGATGGTGTGCAGCTCGTGCGTGCCGACCGATCGCTCGCCGGGGCTTACGAGGGTCTCGGGGGTGAATGGGATGACGTTGTCGAGCTCGCCTCCGAGCCGCAGCTCGTCGAGTCCGCACTGAAGGCGCTCGCCGCCCGAGCGGCGCACTGGACTCTCGTCTCGACCGTGTCGGTGTACGCGGACAACAGCACGCCGGGCGCCGACGAAACGGCGCAGCTGGTCGAACCGCAGAACCTCGCCGAGTATCCCGACGCGAAAGTGGCCGCCGAACGGGCCTCCGCGGCAGCGCTCGGTGACCGCCTGCTCATCGCCCGGCCCGGTTTGATCGCGGGTCCGGGTGATCCGAGCGACCGCCTCGGCTACTGGCCGGCTCGGCTGCACCGCGGTGGCAACGTGCTCGCTCCGACGATGAGCCGGCGATTCGTCCAGTTCATCGACGTCGAGGACCTCGCGGACTGGATCGTCAGCGCGGGTGCGGCCGGGATCACCGGCGTCGTCAACGCCGTCGGTGAGGCCCACGCGATGCATGACTTCTTTCGTGCCGCGCGGTCGGTCGCCGGGTTCGACGGCGAACTCATCACGGTTGACGACGGAGAGCTCCTCGCTCTCGACGTGCACTATTGGGCCGGCCCCCGGTCTCTCCCGTTGTGGCTGCCGATCGAGGCCGTGGGCTTCGCTCAGCGAGATGGAAGTGCCTTCGTTGCCACCGGAGGTCGGTCGCGACCGCTCGCAGACACCCTGACCCGTGTGCTCACGGACGAGATCTCGCGCGGCCTCGACCGGCCCCGGCGCTCCGGGCTGACGACGGACGAGGAGCAGGAGGTCCTCGCCGCCGTCCGCTAGACCATTCACTTCTCCTGGCGCGCGGCCGAAGCTGTCGGCGACGACTTCTCTCTGCCGTGCAACGTTCGACCGAGGTCCGGCCATGTACGTGGTGAGCACCGAGGAGGACTCCATGGACACATCGATTGATGACCTGTTGCGGGCAAGTGCCCCGCGCCGCGTATCAACGGACGGAATGGTCGCAGCTGAAGTAGAACGCGTCGGGATCGCAGCGCGCATTCATGCCGCGCGTCGGCGGCGTGTCCGCCGGCTGTCGTGGGTCGCTGTGCCGGTGCTCGCCTTGCCGGGGATCGCGCTCGCGTCTACAGCCGGCACCGACCCGCGAATGATCCCAGACTTCGAGATCCCCGTCTCATACGTCACCGACACCGGTCGTGAGATCTCTTGCTCGATCGGGCTCTTCAACGGCGAACTCGACCACGTCGAGACCAACACGAAGGCCGTCGAGTACATCGCGGCTCAGAACTGGGATGGTGTCGGCCAGAAGATCTACGAGGAGGCTCTCAAGCGCGACGCGGCCGGTGACTTCGCGCCGTTCTTCGGGGCGGCTCAGGATGTGATCTTCGCCGGGGCCGACGTTCACATCCTGCCCGGCGACGGTGGTGTCGGCACCGACACCGACTGCACGGGACAGCTGCATTGACGGGCGCATCTGAGCCCGCCCCGACGAACGACCAGCGCGTCGCCCAGCTCGTGAAGGATCACGCCGGTGCACTCCTCGACTACTTCGTCCGGCGTGTGCCCGATCGCGAAGATGCCGCAGACCTGTTGGGTGAAACCCTCGTCGTTGTGTGGCGCAAGGCGCGGTCGGTTCCCTCCGATGCCGTCGAGGCGCGGATGTGGATGTTCGGTATCGCTCGCCGCGTTCTCTCTCAAGGCTGGCGATCGCATGCGCGTCGGCATGCGCTCACGAACAAGCTCGCACGACACCTCATGGAGGTGGCGCCGACCGAGGAGCAGGATCATGCTGCTGATGTGCGCGCTGCGCTCACCAAGCTCCAGGTGGTCGATCAGGAGATCATCCGCCTCGTCTACTGGGATGGATTCACGCTGGTGGAGGCCGCGCGGCACCTGGGAATGAATGCCGCCACGGTTCGCAGCCGACACGCGAGGGCGAGGTCGATGCTGCAGACGCTCCTGCACACCGAACGCGTCTGACGGGCCGCGTCTGGTGGAAGGCGGACAACCGCTTCGATAGCCCATCGCGAAAACCGAGACCGCTACAGTCCGAGCATGAAGGCGGGGGCACTCATCATTCGCAGCTGCGTCAGCATGCTCGCCATCGGCCTCATGCTCGTCGCGGCGAAGTTCTTGATGGCTGGCCTGTGGGTCCCCGGCCTAGCGGCCCTGGCGCTCGCTGCTCCCCTCGCCATCTGGTTCTGGCAAGCGAGCAAGCGGGCCCTCGCCGATGAAGCCCTCCGGGCATCGGAGCACTATGACGCCACCGACAGCGATACCTGACCCGCGCGACCTGAACCAGCCGACACATCCATGAGGGGATGAGTCAGAGCCGCCGGCGGCGGGGCGTCAGCCGCACGTGCGGGAGCGGCGGGGCGGGGATGCGCTCGTCGCCGTGACCGACGACGTGGCCGAACCGATCGGATGCCGCTTCCCACTCCTCGCGCGCAACCTCGATCTCGTCGTGGCTGCGGCCGACGAAGTTCCACCACATGACGATCTCGTCGCCGAACGGCTCCCCGCCCAGGAGGAACACCGTCGCCTCCTCGTCTCCGGCGGTCAGACGGATGCCGCGGCGTCCGTCGCCGAGGTACAGCAGAGCGCCGGGCGCGACGGCATCCTCCGCCCCGTCGACCCGCACCGA
This sequence comes from Microbacterium sp. M4A5_1d, assembly GCF_053345465.1. Lineage (NCBI taxonomy): Bacteria > Bacillati > Actinomycetota > Actinomycetes > Micrococcales > Microbacteriaceae > Microbacterium > Microbacterium sp. M4A5_1d. The sequence continues at coordinate 1,684,583 of NZ_JBKFAD010000001.1, read as the reverse complement.
CCCGAAGACCGGCACGACGGCGTACTCCCACGCGGTCTCGAGGGGCAGGTCGACGATCGCGCCGGCGGGCAGCCGCAGCTCGGCGCCAACGATCGGCGTGTGCATCGTCGCGGGCGAGACGCGTCCGGCGAGTTCGCCGACGACGACGGTCGCCCTGGCGCCGCCGCCGAGGTCGAGCTCGGGCAGGTCGACGTGACGCTCGAAGTCGGGGGCGCCGTGGCGGCGCTCCTCGGGGAGGGCAACCCACAGCTGCAGCGCGTCGAGGGGGACGGGCTCGTCGCCGACTGAATACTCGGAGTGGGCGATGCCGGCACCGCTGGTCATGATGTTCAGTGCGCCGCGCTCGATGACGACATCGCTGCCGAGCGTGTCACGGTGGTGCACCTCGCCGGCGAGTGGCCAGGTGACGGTCTGCAGTCCGATGTGCGGATGCGGCTCAACCCGCATCCGCGTGCGCTGCGGGCCGAAGCGGTCGAGAAAGCACCAGGCGCCGACGAGCGGCAGATCGCGCTGTGGCAGAAAGCGGTACACCGACATCGCCCGCACGCCGCCGAGCGGCACCTCGCGCGCCTCGAGCAACGCCCGTCGGGGACCGGGGGAACCCGTCCCCGGGTCTTCGTCGACGGGCGCCGTCTCGGCGTCGAAGCGGGTCACGCCGACGGTTCCGCCGGGGCAGCGGCGTCGGCGGCATCCTCGTCGCGCCACTCGATCTTCAGGCCGGGAACCTCGTTCTCACGAAGGAACTTCACGATGAACGGGCACTCGGGAACGACGGTCTCGCCACGGCGCGCGACGTCGGCGAGCGCATCGGCGGCCAGCGCCTTGCCGAGGCCGCGCCCGCCGAAGGCCTTGTCGACCTCGGTGTGATCGAACACCAGGCGCCCCTCGTCGTCGCGCCGGAAGGCGGCGAAACCGGCGGCCACGTCGCCGACGTGGAGGTCGTAGCGGTCCTGCTCGTCGTTGCGGATCACGGTGGGGGTCTCGTCGGTCATGGTGATCTCCTCTCGATCACCTCCACGGTAAGGCCGGTCGAGACCATTACGACCGAATACCGGGATTGCCGGGGTGCGTCCGCCTAAGCTGAGAAAACGCAATGAAGCGCCTTCCCCCAGGAGAACCGATGCCTCGATCCTCGTCCGACATCGTCACCGATCCGAAACTGCCGCCGGTCGCGGTCTCCGACGACCAGCATCGCGCCGCCGCCCGTTGGACACCGCTCAAGGTCGTGATCTGGATCGCGATCGCGCTGCTCGGCGGGCTCGCATGGGTCATGCTCGCCGTCGTCCGCGGCGAGACGGTGAACGCGATCTGGTTCGTCTTCGCCGCCGTCTGCACGTACCTCATCGGCTACCGCTTCTACTCGAAGGTGATCGAGCGCTACCTGCTGCGGCCCGACGACCGGCGTGCGACGCCCGCCGAGGTCAAGCAGGACGGCAAGGACTACGTGCCGACCGACCGCCGCGTGCTCTACGGCCACCACTTCGCGGCCATCGCCGGCGCCGGTCCGCTCGTCGGCCCGGTGCTCGCGGCGCAGATGGGATTCCTCCCCGGGACGATCTGGATCATCGTCGGGGTCGTCGTCGCGGGCGCCGTGCAGGACTACACCGTGCTCTTCTTCTCGATGCGCCGGGGCGGCCGGACGATCGGGCAGATGGCCCGTCAGGAGCTCGGGCGCATCGGCGGGACCGCCGCGATCGTGGCATCCCTGCTCATCATGCTGATCATCGTCGCGATCCTCGCGCTCGTCGTGGTGAACGCGCTCGGCGAGAGCCCGTGGGGCGTCTTCTCGGTGTCGATGACGATCCCGATCGCGCTCTTCATGGGCGTCTACCTGCGCTACCTCCGGCCCGGCAAGGTCACCGAGGTGTCGATCATCGGGTTCGTGCTGCTGATGGGCGCGATCATCGCGGGCGGATGGGTCGCCGACACCGCCTGGGGGCAGGAGATCTTCCACCTCGACCGCACGGTCATCGCGTGGGGCATCATCATCTACGGCTTCATCGCCGCGGTGCTGCCGGTGTGGCTGTTGCTCGCTCCGCGCGACTACCTCTCGACGTTCATGAAGATCGGCGTCATCGTCATGCTCGCCGGGGCGATCGTGCTCGTCCGCCCCGAGATCTCGGTGCCGGCGGTCACCATCTTCGGTGAGAACGGACTGGGTCCGGTGTTCGCCGGCCCGCTCTTCCCGTTCCTGTTCGTCACGATCGCCTGTGGCGCGCTCTCGGGATTCCACGCGCTCATCGCCTCGGGGACGACGCCGAAGCTCGTCGAGAAGGAGCGCCAGACGCGCTTCATCGGCTACGGCGGCATGCTCATGGAGTCGTTCGTCGCGATCATGGCGCTCGTCGCCGCGATCTCGATCGACCAGGGCATCTACTTCGCCATGAACGCTCCTTCGGCCGCGACCGGCGGCACCGTCGAAGGCGCGGTCGCCTTCGTCAACTCGCTCGGTCTCACCGGGGTCGAGATCACGCCCGACCTGCTGATCTCGACGGCGGCCGACGTCGGCGAGGAGTCGATCGTCTCGCGCACCGGCGGCGCGCCGACTCTCGCGCTCGGGCTCGCGCACATCATGCAGCAGGCCCTCGGCGGCCAGGCGATGATGTCGTTCTGGTACCACTTCGCGATCATGTTCGAGGCGCTGTTCATCCTGACGGCGGTGGATGCCGGAACCCGCGTCGCCCGCTTCATGCTGCAGGACTCCATCGGCGCCTGGATCCCGAGATTCCGCGACGTGTCGTGGCGTCCGGGTGTCTGGATCACCACGGCCATTATGGTCGCCGGGTGGGGCGCCATCCTGATCCTCGGCGTCACCGACCCGCTCGGCGGCATCAACACCTTCTTCCCGCTGTTCGGCATCGCCAACCAGCTGCTCGCGGCGATCGCGCTCGCCGTCGTCCTCGCGATCGTCGCGAAGCGCGGGCGCTCGTACGTGAAGTGGATCTGGATCATCGCCGTCCCGCTGGCCTTCACCGCGGTCGTGACGATCACGGCCTCGGCGTACAAGATCTTCTCGCCGGTGCCGGCGATCGGCTATTGGGCGAACCACTTCCGCTACCGCGATGCCCTCGCCTCGGGAGACGCGAGCCTGGGGCCGGTTGCGACGGTGGAGGCGGTCATCCGCAACACGGGGGTGCAGGGCACGCTGTCGATCATCTTCGTCGTCCTCGCGATCATCGTGATCGTCTCGGCCGTGATCGTCGCGGTGCGAGCCATCGTGCGCGGCGGGGGAGATGACACCGAAGACCCCGCCGTCCCGTCTCGCCGCTTCGCGCCCGCCGGACTCATCCCCACCGCCCCCGAGCGCGAGCTCGAGAAGGAGTGGGAGCCGCTCCTCGCCGAGGAGCGGGCTGAGACCGCTCGCCGGGGGCACTGACCGATGGCGCTCGCGCACAACTCCTCAGAATCGGGGCCTCGCGGGCCGCGAACCGCTGTTTCCGCGCCGCCGCGCCCCGGATCGAAGGAGTTGTGCGCGCGCGCCGGTCGGGCCGTCCTCCGCGCCGCGCGTGCGCTGCACTGGTACGTCACCTCGCTCATGGGTGACAACGCGTACGCGACGTACCTCGCCCACCAGCGCCGGACGCACCCGGACACCCCGCCCCTCACCGAGCGGCAGTTCTGGCGCCAGCGCATGGACGACCAGGACCGCAACCCGGGTGCGCGCTGCTGTTGACCGGGTGACCATGGAGGGGTGACCCGCACTCCCTCCTCCTCGCGCGCCGCCCGTTCCGCGTTCGCCGCCGCCCTGGTCGGGGTGCTGGCGCTCGCCGTCGGCTGCGCCCCCGAGCCCGCACCGGCCGACCCGACGACGTCCGCCCCGAGCCCGACCGCGACGGCTCCGGCACCCCCGACTCCCACAGCCTCCCCCGACCCCGCCGCGGCCCTCGGGCTCGAAGGGTGCGTCGGTCAGATGCTCATGGTGGGCACGCCGGTCGACACGGTCTCGCCGGATGCCGCAGCCGCGATCCGCGACCGCGGCGTGGGCGGCCTCTTCCTCCACGGCCGCTCGAGCTCGGGCGTCGAGGCCACGGCGGCCCTCGTCGCGCAGTTCCGCGACCTCGCCATCGACGGATCACCGAAGCTCTGGGTCGCGACCGACCAGGAGGGCGGCGAGGTGCAGGTGCTGAGCGGACCCGGGTTCGACGAGATCCCCTACGCCATCCGGCAGGCCGACCTCGGCCGCGACGCGCTCCGCACGGCCGCCACCGCCTGGGGCGGGCAGCTGGCCGCCGCGGGCATCGACGTCAATCTCGCCCCCGTGGCCGACATCGTCACGAGCGCCGAGACCCGCTTGAACAACCCGCCCATCGGCGCGCTCGGGCGGCAGTACGGCTACGACGAGCAGGCCGTCGCCGCGGGCGCCGGCGCATTCGCAGACGGAATGCGCGCATCGGGCGTGCTGCCGACGTTCAAGCACTTCCCCGGGCTCGGCCGGGTGGATGCCAACACCGACTACACCGCCGAAGTGCTCGACAGCGTGGTCTCGGCGGACTCGCCGGATGTCGACGTGTACCGCGAGCTCACGGCATCCGGTCCGTCGCTCGTCATGGTCGGCACGGCGCGGTATCAGCACATCGATCCGGATCACCCGGCCGCGTTCTCTCCGGCGGTGCTCGACCTGCTGCGCGATCGCGTCGGTTTCGACGGCGTCGTGATCACCGATGACCTCTCGGCCGCGGCGGCAGCGGAGATCGTCGCCCCCGGCGATCGGGCCGTCGAGGCGCTGTCGGCCGGGGTCGACATCGTGCTGGCGTCGGCCGATCCGACGGTGCTCCCCGCGATGTACGACGCGGTGCTCGCCCGGGCGCAGTCCGATCCGGCGTTCGCCGCGCGAGTCGACGAGTCGTGCGGCCGGGTGCTCGAGGCGAAGGATGCCGGCACGGCCGGGTGATCGGCGTGCGACGCAACGGCCGTGGGCCGCAGGTCGACGCGGCGGCCACCGCTCCGCGGGCGTAGGGCAGACTCGAGGGATGACCTCCGCGCCGCTGCTCGACCTCATCGGCCCGGATCCCTCCGACGACGCCATCTACGACGCGTTCACGACGTGGGCGGAAGGGCGGGGCCTCACCCTCTACCCGGCGCAGGACGAAGCGGTCATCGAGCTCGTCTCGGGGGCGAACGTGGTGCTGGCCACGCCGACGGGCACGGGCAAGTCGCTCGTCGCGGTCGCGGCGCACGCGACATCCGTCGCCCGTGGTGGACGCACGTACTACACGGCTCCGATCAAGGCGCTCGTGAGCGAGAAGTTCTTCGCGCTCGTCGAGATCTTCGGGGCCGAGAGGGTCGGCATGGTGACGGGCGACTCGTCGGTCAACCCCGAGGCGCCGATCATCTGCTGCACGGCCGAGATCCTCGCGAACCTGGCCCTGCGCGAGGGAGCCGACGCCGACGTCGGCCAGGTCGTCATGGACGAGTTCCACTTCTACGGCGACCCCGATCGCGGCTGGGCGTGGCAGGTGCCGCTGCTCACGCTGCCGCGCGCGCAGTTCCTGCTGATGTCGGCCACGCTCGGCGACGTGACCGACCTCGCCGACGACCTCTCACGTCGTACGGGCCGGCGGACCGCTCTTGTCACCGGCGTCGAGCGGCCGGTGCCGCTGCACTTCTCGTACGAGCGGCGCCCCGTGCACGACGTGCTCGAGCGGCTGCTCGAGGAGCGCGAGACCCCGGTGTACATCGTGCATTTCTCGCAGGCCGCGGCGCTCGAGCGTGCGCAGGCGCTGTCGAGCGTGAAGATCACGACGCGCGAGCAGCGGGATGCCATCGCCGAGGCGATCGGCGGGTTCCGATTCACGACCGGCTTCGGCAAGACCCTCTCGCGCCTCGTGCGGGCGGGCATCGGCGTGCACCACGCCGGAATGCTGCCGCGCTACCGGCGCCTCGTCGAGACGCTCGCACAGCGCGGGCTGCTCAAGGTCATCTGCGGCACCGACACGCTCGGGGTGGGCATCAACGTCCCGATCCGCACGGTCGTCATCACCGCGCTGTCGAAGTACGACGGGACCCGGATGCGGCAGCTCACGGCCCGCGAGTTCCACCAGGTCGCGGGCCGTGCGGGTCGCGCCGGGTTCGACCCGCACGGCAACGTCGTGGTCATGGCGCCGGAGTGGGAGATCGAGAACGCCGTCGCGCTCGCGAAGGCCGGAGACGACCCCGCCAAGCGCAAGAAGATCGTGCGCAAGAAAGCGCCCACCGGCGTCGTCAACTGGGGCGAGGGGTCGTTCGAGCGGCTCGTCGAGGCGCAGCCCGAGCCCCTCACGCCACAGCTGCAGCTGTCCGCCGCGATGCTGCTCAACGTCATCGGCCGCGGGGGTGACGTGTTCGGCAACGTCCGCTCGCTCGTCTTCGACAACCACGAGCCTCGCGCCCGTCAGTATGCCCTCGCCCGCCGGGCCCTCGCGATCTTCCGCACCCTGGTCGCCGCCGGCATCGTCGAGGTCGTGCGCCCCGCGTCTTCTGCTTCTCCGGCCGAGTCGACGATCAGGCTCACCGTCGATCTGCAGCCGAACTTCGCGCTCAACCAGCCGCTGTCGCCGTTCGCGCTCGCAGCGATCGAGCTGCTGTCGCCCGATGATGCCGAGACCGGCACCGGGCACTACGCGCTCGACGTCGTGAGCGTGATCGAGGCGACGCTCGACGACCCGCGCGCGATCCTGTCGCAGCAGGAGTACAAGGCGCGCGGCGAGGCGGTCGGCGCGATGAAGCGCGATGGCATCGAGTACGACGAGCGGATGGCGCTGCTCGAGGAGATCACCTGGCCCAAGCCCCTCGCCGACCTGCTCGCCCAGGCGTTCGAGACCTTCGCGTCGAGCCAGCCGTGGGTGCGCGACTTCGAGCTGTCGCCGAAGTCGGTCGTGCGCGACATGTTCGAGCGGGCGATGTCGTTCGGCGAGTTCGTGTCGTTCTACCAACTGGGTCGCAGCGAGGGCCTCGTGCTGCGCTACCTCAGCGACGCGTACCGGGCGATCCGCCAGACGGTGCCCGCCGAGGCCCGCACCGACGACCTCATGGACCTCATCGAGTGGCTCGGCGAGCTCGTGCGCCAGGTCGACTCGAGCCTCGTCGACGAATGGGAGTCGCTCGCGCACCCCACCGGCGACCCCGACGCTCCCGTCGTTCCGCCCGCGCCGCCGTCGGTGCTGGCGAACCGGCGCGCGTTCACGGTGCTGGTGCGCAACGATATGTTCCGCCGGGTACAGCTCGCCGCGCTGCAGGACGACGAAGCGCTCGAAGCCCTCGACCCCGAGGTCGACTGGCCGGAGGTCCTCGACCGCTACTACGACGACCACGACGAGGTCCTCACCGGGGGTGCCGCGCGCTCGCCGTCGCTCTGCGTGATCGACGAGTCCGCGGCCCGCGACGGACTCTGGCGCGTCGAGCAGGTCATCGACGACCCCGCCGGAGACCACGACTGGCGCATCCGGGCCGAGGTCGACCTGGAGCAGTCCGTCGAGGCAGGCACGGCGGTTGTGCGCGTGACCGAGGTCGTCCGCCTCTGACTCCGGGACGTGAATGGCCGGGCCATGCCGGATGTCGCGGGCCTGGGGCAGGATGAGCCGGTGGCCACACATCTCGGGTTCCTGCGGGCGATCAACCTCGGCGCGACGCGCGTCTTCCCGAAGGACGACATCCGCCGCGTGACCGAGGCCGTCGGCTTCGAGGACGTCGCGACGCACATCAACACCGGCAACATCCGCTTCGACACTCGCATGCGCTCCCGCGCGAAGATCGAGCAGACGCTCGAGCGGGCATACGCGGCCGATCGAGGGTTCGAGGTTCCGGCGATCACGTTCCGCGCCGACGAGTTCGCCGCGCTCGCCGCCGAGGCACTCGCCCTGAGCGAGGCGAACCCCGGCCTGGCCCGCCATTACGTCTACCTGCTCAAGGACGAGCTCGACGCCGACACGGCCGCCCGGGTCGAAGCGCTCGCGACCGCCGCGGGCCGCATGCTGGTCCGCGGCCGCGCGGTCCACGCGCTCCTGCAACCCGGGTATCAGGACGGGACGGTCGATCCCCTGGGCGCGGCGAAGCTCCTCGGCATCGCGACCAACCGCAACCTCAACGTCGTCATGACGCTCGCCGAACGGTGGTGCTGACGAGGCGGGAGGTGACCCCGCCTGTGAACGCACGGAGCGGGCTGTCGGATGCCGCGGCTATCGTGAATCGAGTGAGTCGAGAGCAGCAGTCCTGGGATGCCGATCCCTACGCCGACCTCGACTGGAACCCCGACGAGTTCGCACCGCCCGAGGATTTCGACGCGCCGCCGCCGCCCGAGTTCGACGGATACGGCGCTGCCGTCGCTCGCGCCACCCGCGACCGCGCATCCGCCGGCGCCGCGCCGCCGCGTGCCGCGCCGCCGCGTGCCGTGCCGAACGCGGCCCCCGCCGCCGTCCTCTCGCTCGAGCGTCGCGATTTCACCGGCGCCGACCCGCGCGCCGTGCTCAAGGAGGTCTTCGGCTACGACGACTTCCGCGGCGACCAGGGCGACATCGTCTCGCACGTCATCGGCGGCGGGGATGCCGTCGTGCTCATGCCCACCGGCGGCGGCAAGTCGATCACCTACCAGGTGCCCGCGCTCGTGCGCCCGGGAACGGGACTCGTCGTCAGCCCGCTCATCGCGCTCATGCACGACCAGGTCGATGCGCTGATCGCCAACGGCGTGCGGGCGGCCTACCTCAACTCCACACAGTCTCCGGGTGAGCGCGCCGGTGTCGAGCAGGCGTACCTCGCGGGTCAGCTCGACCTGCTCTACGTCGCCCCCGAGCGTCTGAGCGTGCCGCAGACGACGCAGCTGCTCCAGCGGGGCGCCCTGAGCGTCATCGCGATCGACGAGGCGCACTGCGTCTCGCAGTGGGGCCACGATTTCCGTCCCGATTACCTCGCCCTCGGCGACCTCGACGAGCGGTTCCCCGGGGTGCCGCGGATGGCGCTCACCGCCACTGCGACCCGCGCGACGCACCAGGAGCTCACCGAGCGGCTGCGCCTGCCGCAGGCGCGGCACTTCGTCGCGAGCTTCGACCGACCCAACATCCAGTACCGCATCGAGCCGAAGGTCGATCCGCGGCGGCAGCTCGTCACCTTCATCCGCTCGATGCCCGAGGGATCCGCCGGCATCGTGTACGCGCTCAGCCGCAAGTCGGTCGAGCAGACCGCCGACTACCTCGCCGCACAGGGTCTCGACGCCCTGCCGTACCACGCGGGTCTTCCGGCCGAGATGCGCGCCAAGCACCAGTCGCGGTTCCTCCGCGAAGACGGTGTCGTCATGGTCGCCACGATCGCGTTCGGCATGGGCATCGACAAGCCCGACGTCCGGTTCGTGGCCCACATCGATCTGCCGAAGTCTGTCGAGGGGTACTACCAGGAGACCGGGCGCGCCGGACGCGACGGCGAAGCGTCGATCGCCTGGATGGCCTACGGCCTGGGGGATGTCGTGCAGCAGCGGCGCCTCATCGATCAGAGCCCCGGCGACCGCACGTTCAAGATGCGCATGGGGCAGCACCTCGACGCGATGCTCGCCCTCTGCGAGACGGTCGCGTGCCGTCGGCAGAACCTGCTCGGCTACTTCGGCCAGGACTCCGAGCCCTGCGGCAACTGCGACACCTGCCTCACGCCGCCCGACACGTGGGACGGCCTGATCCCCGCCCAGAAGCTGCTCTCGACGATCGTGCGGCTGCAGCGCGAGCGCAACCAGTCGTTCGGCGCCGGCCACCTCGTCGACATCCTGCGCGGAGCGTCGACCGAGCGCATCCGGCAGCAGCGTCATGACGAACTCGCGACGTACGGCCTCGGCTCCGATCTGTCAGACCAGGACTGGCGCAGTGTCATCCGGCAGCTGCTCGCCCGCGGCATCCTCGTCGCTCGCGGCGAGTACGGCGTGCTCGCGGTCGGCGAGGCCGGAGCGCCGGTGCTCAAGGGCGAGGCTAACGTCCCCCTGCGCCGCGACGTGCTCGGGCGGGGCCAGAACAGCGGCGGCTCTCGCGTGCGCAAGTCGGCCGCGGTCGAGCAGGTCGCCGAGAGCGATCGCGACCTGTTCGAGGCGCTGCGTGCCTGGCGTGCCGAACAGGCGCGCGAGCAGGGCGTTCCGGCCTACATCGTCTTCGGTGACGCGACGCTGCGCGCGCTCGCCGATCGCCGGCCGCGCACCTCGGCCGACCTCGAGGGCATCACCGGCATCGGAGCCAAGAAGCGCGAGGCCTACGGCGACGCGGTGCTCGCCGTCGTGGCATCCCACTGACGACGAGCACCGCGCTTCGCCGGCTCCCGCCGCGGCTACTTGATCGAGCCGCGCATCACCCCGGAGATCACCCAGCGCTGCGAGAAGATGTAGATGATCAGCAGCGGCGCCATCGCCATGAGGTACGAGGCGAAGGCCACGGTGTAGTCGGTGTTGTACTGCCCCTGGAACACGTACTGCGCGAGCGACAGCGTGCGGTCTGAGGGCGATGTCAGCACGACCAGCGGCATGATGAAGTCGTTCCAGGCCCAGACGCACGTCAGGATGCCGACGGTGGCGTTCATCGGCATGAGCAGCGGAAAGACGATTTGCCGGAACACGCGCCACGTCGAGGCGCCGTCCATCCGCGCCGCCTCTTCGAGCTCGATGGGGATCGAGCGGATGAACGCGGTGTAGATGAAGATGTTCAGACTCAGGCCGTAGATCGTGTAGAGGACGATCATGCCGCCGGGGTTGTCGAGCCCGAGCAGCGACGTCTGCTTCACCAGGGGCAGCATGATGATCGGGAACGGCACGAACAGCGCGGCCAGCAGGTAGTAGAACACGCCCTTGAAGAACGGGCGGTGCAGGTTTCGGGCGAGCGCGTAGGCGACCAGCGAGCTCGTGAACAGTGTGAACACGACCGAGCCCACGGTGATGATGGCGGTGTTCAGCAGCGCCTGCGGGAAGTCGGTGCGCTCCCACGCGACGGCGAAGTTGTCCCAGTTGATCGGCCACGGCAGCTCGAACCCGGTGCCGTCGGCGAGCTGCGCCGGCGTCTTGAGGGCGACGGCGACGGCGAGGTACAGCGGGATGATGACCGTGAGCGAGCACACCGCGATGAGCGCGGTCGCCCACCAGTTCGTGGGGCGGGTGTCTCCGGGGTCGCCACCGCCGCGACGACGGCGGGGGACGACGACGGCGGTGGTGGCGGGGCCGGCCTCGACCGGGGTGGAGGTGGAGCTGGACATCAGAAGTCGGCCTCTCTGCGCTGAAGGACCCGGAATTGGAGCAGCGAAACGATCGTGATGACGATGAAGAAGATCACGGCGTTGGCGGTCTGGTAGGCGAACTCGCCGCCCGTGAAGCCGCCGCGGAAGATCAGCATCGTCACCGACTCGGTCGAGGTTCCCGGGCCGCCGTTGGTGAGGGCGATGATCGGGTCGAACACCTGCAGAAAGCCCTTCAGGCTGAGCACGACGTTGATGGTGAAGAAGGCGCTGATCAGGGGGAAGGTGATCGAGCGGAACTGGCGGGCCGGGGTGGCGCCGTCGATGGATGCCGCCTCGTAGATGTCGGCGGGGATGGTCTGCAGCCCCGCCAGGTAGATGATGATCGAGAAGGCGCAGGCCTGCCAGACAGCCAGCACGACGATCGCCGTCCACGCCCAGTCGGGGTTGGTGAGGATGTTGTCGCGGAACAGCGGGATGCCCGCGAGGATCTTCGGCAGCGAGTTCGAGAACACGAACTGGAACACGTAGCCCACGACCAGCACCGCGAGGATGTACGGCACGAAGTACACGCCGCGCCAGAAGTTCCGGGCTCGGATCTTGGCGTTGAGGCCGAGCGCGATCGCGAGCGAGATGGCGTTGGTGAGCACCGTGGCCACGATCGCGAACAGGAACGAGAAGGTGTAGGCCTGCAGGACGCGGTCGTCTCGGAAGATGTTGACGTAATTCGCGATGCCGACGAAGTCCCACGTGCCGTAGCCGGCATAGTTCGTAAAGCTGAAGAACACGCCGATGATGACCGGCAGGGTGTGGAACGCGGCGAACGCGATGACGGCGGGCCACACGAACCAGTAGTAGGCGCGGGGAGCGAGCTTCGATCGCGAGCGCGGGGCGGGGGCGACGGTGGTGGCCATCTCAGTCCTCCTCGACCGGGGTGATGGTGCGGGCGGCGACCTTGCGCCACTCGTTGTCGAGGGTGCGCAGGGCCCCGTCGACGTCGCCGTCGTAGAGGAACTGCTGCACGATGCCCGTCAGCGGAATGGCCGTCGGCACCTGGTGGTCGATGAAGCCGGTGATCCGGCCGCTGTCGAAGTAGGGCGCGATCGACTCGAGGGCCGGGTCGTCGCCCAGTTCGGCGCCGACGACGGACGGCACCATGGTCTGGGCTGCTGCGAACCGCTCGATCACATCCGGGCGGAAGAGGAACTCGATGAAGCGCAGCGCCTCTTCTTTGCGCGGGGTGTCGCGAGCCATCGTCACCGTCACGTCCACACCCGATACGAGCATGCGGTCGTCGGGGCTTTCGGGCACCGGGTAGGGGAAGATTGCCGCGTCGATGTCGGGATTGACGGCCTTGACCGGGCTGAGGGCCCAGATGCCCTGCAGCATCATCGCGGCACCGCCCCGCGCGAACAGCGCCGTGCTGTCGTCGTACGAGGCCCCGCGGTAGCCCTCCTGCGAATACGCGAACAGCTGCGCCTGACGCTCCATGATCTCGGGGAAGTCCTGCTCGAACGACACCGGAGCGTCCGGGCCGACGTTCTCGCCCTCCGAGCGCATCGCGTCGAAGAAGCCGTCCTGCGCGGCGTACGCGCCGATGCCGTTCCACGACGGCATGGCGGTCCAGTTCTCGGCGAGCGAGGTGGCGAACGGCGGGATGCCGCGCTCGACGAGCGTGTCGCACAGCGCGATCAGTTCGTCCCACGTCTCGGGCACCTCGAGGCCCTGCTCGGCGAAGATGGCGCGGTTGTAGATGATCCCGTTGGCGTTGTTGACGTAGCCGAGGCTGTTGACCTCGCCGGGGGCGTTGCCGAGCTGCTCGAGGATCTGCTGCACCCCGGGGTTGATCGTGTCGAGCACAGGTTCGTCCGAGAAGTCGTAGAAGACCCCGGCCTCGGCGAGCTTGCCGAAGTTCCCGTTGCCGTTGAGTGTGATGACGTCGGGCGTGCGGTTCTTCACGAGCAGCGTCCGGATCAGCGTCTCGGCATCGGCGACCTGGTTCTGGACCACCCGGATGTCGGGGTTCTCGGCCTCGAACTGCGCGATGATCTCGGTGAAGTCCTCGAGGGCTTCTCCCTTGAACTGGAAGAAGTCGATCGTCGTCACCCCGTTGCCGGGGTTCGCCGCGCATCCGCCGGCTCCGATCATCAGGGCGGTGAGCCCGACGACGGCGGCGGCGGTGCGGATGGTTCGTCTTCTCATGGGGCGCGCCTCCTTGCGCTGGGGGGATGGGTCGGTCAGGCCGGGGTGATCTCGACGACGACGGCCTGCTGCGGGTTCTGCACGGGGGGACGCACCCCCGTCACGGCGAGCTGGCGTCCGGTGAGCACCGTGTCGTGGTGCGCCCAGTCCAGCGGCGACTGCGCCGGGGTCTGCACGAGGCCGCACGGAGTGATGAGTCGCACGCGGTACTCCGTCGCGTCGTCGAGTCCCGGCAACCGGACGCGGCCGGCGGGCGAGGAGATGAGCGTCTGCGTCTGGGCGATCGTGAAGAACGCCGCGTCCCGGTCGGCGCCGACGACGCCGCGCACGTCGAGCCCCGGGTCGGTGACGTCGACGTTGACGAGCCGCCCGGTCGCGACGAGCGGGCGTACGCGTTTGGCGAGAGCCACCCACTCCGCGACCGCGACCGCGTCGGCATCCGAGATCGTCGTGACGTCCCACTCGATCCCGAAGTGTCCGAACAGGGCGACGGCGCCGCTCAGGGCGAGCGACACGGTGCGCCCCGTCGAGTGCACATGGGGCGTGGTCAGGTGCATGCCCATCATCTCGGGCGGCACCACGAGGGCGGTGTAGCGCTGGATCTCGAGGCGCTCGACGGGGTCGAGGCAGTCGCTGGTCCAGATCCGGTCGGTGCGGTCGAGGATGCCCAGGTCGGTGCGGGCGCCACCCGACGCGCAGCTCTCGATCTCGAGCCCCGGGTGGGTCGCCTTGAGCTCGTCGATCAGCCGGTACACGGCGAGGGTATGCGCGTGCACCTGGCGTGCGCCTCCCGGACCGGATGCCGCGTCGACGAGGTCTCGGTTGTGGTCCCACTTGATGTAGGCGATGGGGTACTCGGCGAGGATCGCGTGGATGCGCTCGGAGATGTAGTCGTAGGCGCCCGGATGCGCGAGGTTGAGCACCTGCTGCTGGCGGGCCGAGGGTGGCAGTCCGGCGCGCCCGCGGAACAGCCATTCCGGATGCTGCCGCGCGAGGTCGCTGTCAGGGTTGACCATCTCGGGCTCGAACCACAGGCCGAACTCCATGCCGCGGGCGACGACGTGGTCGGCGAGGGGGTGCAGTCCCTGCGGCCACACGGTGTCGTCGACGTACCAGTCGCCGAGTCCGGCCGTGTCGTCGCGGCGCAGCCGGAACCAGCCGTCGTCGAGCACGTACCGCTCGACGCCGAGCTCGGCGGCCCGGTCGGCGAGCGCGAGGAGCTTCTCGAGCGAGTGGTCGAAGTAGACCGCCTCCCACGTGTTCAGGGTCACGGGGCGCGGACGGTGCGGGTGCTGCGGGCGGGCACGCACGCCGGCGTGGAACCGCGCCGCGAGCTCGTCGAGGCCGTCGCCCCACGACCCGAGGAGCTCGGGCGAGGCGATCTCCTCGCCCGGGGCCAGGATGATCTCGCCGGGTCCGTAGAGCTCGCCGCCGGCGAGGAAGACATCGCCCGTCGGGGTGCGCTCGGCAAGCAGTCGCTGGTTGCCGCTCCACGCGACGTGTGCGCCGTGCACGCGCCCGTGCTCGAAGCCGAAGCCGCGGCGTCCGGCGGCCAGGAGCAGCGTGGCGTCGGCGCCGGGACGGCCGCGCCGGCTCTCGCGCACGTGCGATCCGAAGGTGAGATCGTGGCGCTGGGCGGAGCGCTCGCGCAGGTGTCGCCCCGTCGTGTCGAGGATCTCGGCGGCATCCCACGGCAACGGCAACATCGCCTGCAGCGTCAGCACCGTGTACGGGGTCGAGCCGGTGTTGCGCAGGGTGAGGCGGCCGCGCAGCAGCCCGCCGGCGCCGACCGAGAGATCGACCCGCAGGGCCAACCCGGCCTCGTCGTCGGCCAGGTCGACGCGCATTGCGTCTGTGTTCACGACGGCGTCGCGCAGAGTGAACAGGGCGCTCGCGCCGCGGCCGTCGCGGTGTCCTTCCACGGCGGGGGTCTCGAGCCAGCCGGATGCCTCGGTCGGGGCGAGGGTCAGTCGGGCCGTCGTGTCGAGGCCGCCCGAGACGCGTTGCTGCCGCGCCGCGATCGCGAGCGACTGCAGCGTGCGTTCCGAGGCGTCGCCGAGGTCTTCGCCCCAGTGCACGATCGCAGGATGCGGCTGTGCCGCGAGGTCGACGACGACGCTCGTGCCGTCGCGGCGCAGGTGGGCGACCGCGCCGACCGGTGCCGTCGTGTCGGTCGGATCGTGAAGGACATCGTTGTCGGAATCGGCCATGGGGTTAGTTCTACCATGAAAATAAAGGATCACCCAGCGCGATGATTCGACGCCATTTGCGCCAGCCAGCACCCACTTTTGTGTCACACTGGAACCAACTCGATAAGGGGTGACGATGAGCGACAACGAAGCCGCCCTGGCCCGCGCCGTCCTCATTCACGGTCCGCTGTCGCGACGCGAGCTCACGACGCGACTCGGTCTGTCGCCGGCGAGCCTGACCCGGCTCGCCAAACCGCTGCTGGACAGCGGCCTGCTCGTCGAGCTCGACGACATCTCCGACGGCTCGATCGGCCGACCGTCGCGCCCGCTCGACATCGCCCCGAACTCGGGCTGCTTCATCGGCATGAAGCTCACCGGCGACGGCCTGTACGCCGTGCGTACCGACATCCGTGCCGACCTTCTCGCCGAACACGAGCGACCCATCCCCGATCGCGATCCGGATGCCGTCGTCGGCGAGGTCGCCGCGGCCGTTACGGCGCTCGGCGCTGACGGCCTCGTCGGCGTGGGTCTCGGGCTCGGCGGCAACGTCCACGACGGCGTCGTGCGCCACGCGCCGTTCCTCGGGTGGGGCGAGGTCGACCTCGGCGCGCGTTTGGAACAGGCGATCGGCGCGCCCGTGACGGTCGAGAACGACCTCGTCGCCCTCACCGAGGCCGAGCGGTGGTTCGGCGCCGGTCGCGGTCTGCCGGGGTTCATCACGATCACGATCGGCGCCGGCGTCGGCTATGGCCTCGTCGTCGGCGGTCGGGTCGTGCGCACGCTCGACGCCATCGTCGGCACCGGCGGGCATCTGCCGCTCGATCCCTATGGTCCGTTGTGCTCCGAGGGGCACCGCGGCTGCTCGCAGGCGATGCTCTCGTCGGGGTCGATCGCAGCGCAGGTCTCGGCGGCACTCGGCCGGCCCGTCGACTACGACGAGACGCTGCGGCTCGCCAGTGCGGGAGAGCCCGCGGCGCGCGCCGTGGTCGCCGGCGCCGGTATCGCTCTCGGCCGGATGATCGCGCTCGCGGCGAACCTCTCGCTGCAGGCGGACGTCGTCCTCGCGGGCGAAGGTATCGGCTTGTTCGCGCTCGCCGAGACCGAGATCCGCGACGCGATCCGCGCGGGGCGGTCCGCGGATGCCGCCGAGATCACGATCCACGTCGACGAGACGGGCTTCCGAGCGTGGGCCCGGGGCGCGGCGGCGGTGGCGATCCAGTCCGCGATGGCGCGGATGCAGGGCGCGCGCTGATCGCAGAGGCGAGCGTGGATGTCGCCGTCGCACAATGCGGGTCGCCGACGTACCGGCATCCGGTTGTGCTGACCGACCAACTCGCTTGGCGAGGCGTTGTGGAAGTCCTACCGTGAATACTGACTCCGATCCTTCCGACGTCGAAAGGCACGCGATGACCGACGCCGCTGTTCGTCCCCACAAGCCCGCAACCGCAGACCGCACCCCCGCCGGGGGAGCCCCGACCGCGCCCCATACCGCGGAGGAGGCGCACGAGGCGCGCATCGACATCGACGCGGTCACCGACATGCTGCTCGGAACCTGGGCGGCGACGCGGCGCGAGGCACGCGAGATGATCAAAGATCCCGTGTTCTGGCAGATCCCGGGCGAGCCGATGGCCGAGCACCGCGAACGCGTGCTCACGCAGCTCCACCTGCTCGTCGAACGCGGCGCCTCCGGACGCGGCTACCCCAAGGAGTACGGCGGCGACGGCGACAACGGTGCGAACCTCGCCGGCTTCCAGGAGCTCGTGCTGGCCGACCCCAGCCTGCAGATCAAATCCGGCGTGCAGTGGGGCCTCTTCGGCTCGGCCATCCACCAGCTCGGCACGAAGCCCCACCACGACGCCTGGCTGCGCGACGCGATGGAGATGCGCCTGCCGGGCGCGTTCGCGATGACCGAGACCGGGCACGGATCGGATGTCGCGGCCATCGGCACGACCGCCACGTACGACCCCGAGACCGAGGAGTTCGTCATCCACACGCCGTTCCGCGGTGCGTGGAAGGACTACCTGGGCAACGCGGCGGTGCACGGCAAGGCTGCCACCCTCTTCGCTCAGCTGATCACGGGCGGCGTGAACTACGGCGTCCACTGCTTCTTCGTGCCGCTCCGCGACGACGAGGGCAACTTCCTGGCCGGTGTCGGCGGCGAGGACGACGGCGTCAAGGGCGGGCTCAACGGCATCGACAACGGCCGTCTCCACTTCGATCACGTCCGTATCCCGCGCACGAACCTGCTCAACCGGTACGGCGACGTCGCTGCGGACGGCACCTACAGCTCCGACATCGCGAGCCCCGGCCGCCGGTTCTTCACGATGCTCGGCGCCCTCGTGCAGGGGCGTGTATCGCTCGACGGCTCCGCCACGACCGCCTCGGCGCTCGCGGAGTACATCGCCGTGACGTACGCCAACCAGCGTCGTCAGTTCGACTCCGGTGCCGGCACCGACGAGGTCACCCTGCTCGACTACGGCCGGCATCAGCGCCGCCTGCTGCCGCGCATCGCGCAGACCTACGCGCAGTACTTCTCGCACGACGAGCTGCTGCAGTCCTTCGACGGCGTGTTCTCGGGGCGCACCGACACCCCGGAGGGGCGCGAGAACCTCGAGACGCTCGCCGCCGCCCTCAAGCCGCTGTCGACGTGGCATGCGCTCGACACGATCCAGGAGTGCCGTGAGGCGTGCGGAGGCCAGGGCTTCCTTGCCGAGAACCGCATGGTCGACCTGCACCACGACCTCGATGTCTTCGCCACCTTCGAGGGCGACAACAACGTGCTCCTGCAGCTGGTGGGCAAGCGTCTGCTCAGCGACTACGCGAAGCAGTTCAAGGGAGCCGACGCGAAGGCGCTCGCGAAGTTCGCCGCCGTCTCCACCGCCGAGCGCGTGTTCCACGGTGCCGGGCTGCGTCGGCTCGGTCAGTCGGTCGCCGACTTCGGGCAGACGGCACGATCGGTGCAGCTCGGGCTGCGGGCAGAGCAGCAGCACGAGCTGCTGACGGGCCGGGTCGAGCAGATGATCGCCGACATCGCCGCCGCGCTGCGGCCCGCATCGAAGATGTCGCAGCAGGATGCCGCTGCCGTCTTCAACCAGCACCAGTCGGAGCTGATCGAGGCCGCCCGCGCTCACGGTGAGCTCCTCCAGTGGGAAGCGTTCGCACAGGGTGTCGAGCGCATCGAAGACGAGGGCACCCGCCAGGTGCTCGTGTGGCTGCGCGACCTATTCGGTCTGACCCTCATCGAGCGGCATCTCGCGTGGTACCTCATCAACGGTCGCCTCTCGACCCAGCGCGCGGCGGCCGTCACGAGCTACATCGACCGGCTGTGCGCGCGTCTGCGCCCGCATGCCCAGGACCTCGTCGACGCCTTCGGCTTCGCGCCCGAGCACGTCCGCGCGCCCATCGCGTCGGGCGCGGAGGCGGAGCGGCAGCGCGAGGCACGCGAGTACTTCGCCGACCTCGCCGCGTCGGGTACCGCGCCCGTCTCGGAGAAGACGCTCGCGAAGTCGGGCAAGCGCGGCTCGTGAGACCGGCTGCGGCGGTGGCGAACCGCCGCATGTCGGCGGCGCTCGCTAGCCTGGCGGAATGGCGCTCGACCTCATCACCGGACCCGACGGCCTGGACCGATGCGGCTGGGTGGGCGATGACGTCGAGTACCGGCGCTACCACGACGAAGAATGGGGGCGCCCGCTCCACGGCGACCGCGCGCTGTTCGAGAAGCTGAGCCTCGAGGGGTTCCAGGCGGGGCTCAGCTGGATCACGATCCTGCGCAAACGCCCGCGCTTCCGCGAAGTCTTCGCGGGATTCGAGCCGGTGCGCGTGGCCGCATTCGGCGCCGACGAGATCGCGGCCCTCATGGCGGATGCCGGCATCATCCGCAATCGGGCGAAGATCGAGGCCACCATCTCGAACGCGAGGCTGCTGCTCGGCTTCTCCGACGGCGAGTTCGACGAGCTCATGTGGTCGTTCGCGCCCGAGGCTGACCGGCCACGCCCCGCAACGCTCGCCGACGTGCCCCCGGTGACGGCGGAATCCGAGGCGATGAGCAAGGCCCTGCGGCGCCGCGGGTTCCGGTTCGTCGGGCCGACGACGATGTACGCGCTCATGCAGTCGTCCGGCATGGTCGACGACCACGTCGTCGGATGCCACCGAGCTCTCGCCCTCGACGACACGAAGCCCCACAATGGGGAGGTTCGTACCGAGAGGATGTCCGATGGCCGCCGCATCCGCTGAGAACGCCGCCGATTCGCACGAGCTCATCCGCGTCCGCGGTGCGCGTGAGAACAATCTGAACGGTGTCGACGTCGACATCCCGAAACGACGGCTGACCGTCTTCACGGGCGTGAGCGGTTCCGGCAAGTCCTCGCTCGTCTTCAGCACGATCGCCGCCGAGTCGCGGCGTCTCATCAACGAGACCTACCCGACCTTCGTCCAGCAGTTCATGGCGCAGATCGGGCGCCCCGATGTCGACGCGCTCGAGAACATCAGCCCGGCGATCATCGTCGATCAGGAGCGGATGGGCGCGAACGCCCGCTCGACGGTCGGCACGGCGACCGACGTGCATGCCATGCTGCGCGTGCTGTTCAGTCGTATCGGCCAGCCGTTCGTCGGGTCGCCGCAGGCGTTCTCGTTCAACGTGCCGTCGGTGTCGGGTGCCGGCGAGATCATGATCGCCGTCGGAGGCGAGGAAGGCCGTGCGGAACGCCGGTCGTTCCAGGTGACGGGCGGCATGTGCCCCGACTGCGAAGGGCTCGGCGAGGTCAGCGACATCGACATCGATGAGCTGGTCGACCGGTCGAAGTCTCTCAATGACGGCGCCATCCGGGTTCCGGGCTACAGCGCCGACGGCTGGATGGTGCGCGGGTACAGCGAATCGGGACTGCTCGATCCCGACAAGCCGATCGCCGACTACTCGGATACCGAGCTCGAGGACTTCCTCTACAAAGAGCCCACCAAGGTCAAGATCCAGAGCATCAACATGACCTATGAGGGACTCGTCCCGCGGGTCACGAAGTCGATGCTGCAGAAGGACCGCGAGTCGCTGCAGCCCCACGTCCGGGCGTTCGTCGAGCGGGCGGTGAAGTTCATGCCCTGCCCGGCATGCGGGGGGACGCGGCTCAACGACGGGGCACGTTCGGCGAGGATCGCCGGAGTGAACATCGCCGATGCCGCGGCGATGCAGATCACCGACCTCGCCGATTGGCTCCGCTCGATAGACGACCCCTCCGTCGAGCCGTTGCTCGCGGGACTGCGTGCCACCGTGCAGTCGTTCATCGACATCGGCCTCGGCTATCTCTCGCTCGACCGCTCCTCGGGAACACTCTCGGGCGGCGAGGCCCAGCGAACGAAGATGATCCGGCATCTCGGGTCGAGCCTGACCGACGTCACGTACGTCTTCGACGAGCCGACAGCCGGTCTTCACCCGCACGACATCCAGCGGATGAACGATCTGCTCCGCGGGCTCCGCGACAAGGGCAATACGGTGCTCGTGGTCGAGCACAAACCCGAGGTCATCGAGGTCGCCGATCACGTCATCGATCTCGGGCCCGGCGCAGGACGGAACGGCGGGAGGATCCAGTTCACGGGATCGGTCGCCGAGCTGCGGGTATCCGGCACGCTGACCGGTCGGCACCTCGACCACCGGGCACAGCTGAAAGCGGCGGTGCGCACGGCGTCCGGCATCCTCGAGATCCGGGGTGCGACCGCCAACAATCTCAAGTCGGTGGACGTCGACATCCCGCTCGGGACTCTCACCGTCGTCACCGGTGTGGCCGGCTCGGGCAAATCGTCGCTCATCCACGGCAGCCTCGCGGGGCGGGACGGGGTGGTCGTCGTCGATCAGTCGCCGATCCGGGGCAACCGGCGCAGCAGTCCGGCGACCTACACGGGCCTGCTCGATCCGATCCGCTCGGCGTTCGCCAAGGCGAACGGGGTCAAGCCCGCTCTCTTCAGCGCCAACTCGCAGGGCGCGTGCCCGGCCTGCAAGGGGCTGGGCGTCATCGTCACGAAGCTCGGCATCACCGCATCCGTCGAGACGGAGTGCGACGTATGCGAGGGGTCGGGATTCAGCCCCGAGGTGCTCCGGTACACCCTCGACGGTCGCACCATCGCCGAGGTGCTCGCCCTGAGCGCGGCAGAGGCCGCCGAGGCGCTTCCGCCGAGGGCGGCGGGAGGAGTCCTGTCGCGCCTGATCGACGTCGGCCTCGGGTACATCACGTTGGGGCAGGCGCTGAGCACCCTCTCGGGCGGAGAACGGCAGCGATTGAAGCTCGCGATCTCGATGGCTACGTCCGGCTCGGTGTACATCCTCGACGAGCCGACGACGGGTCTGCATCTCGCGGATGTCGACAATCTGCTCGCGCTGCTCGACCGGCTCGTCGACGCCGGCAACTCGGTCATCGTCATCGAGCATCATCAGGCCGTCATGGCGCACGCCGATCACATCATCGACATCGGACCGGGTGCCGGGCGCGACGGCGGGCGGGTCGTGTTCGAGGGGACACCGGCCGACCTCGTCGCGGCTGGCGACACCCTCACAGCGGAGCATCTCGGCCGCTACATCGGCACCCGCGCCGGATCGGAGAGATGATGCACACCATCGCGATGGTCGACATGGGGAGAACTCCCCATGTCAACCGACAAATCCGGCACTTCTCCTGACATAGGGTGGTTCCGCAGTTCAACCAGTGCGAGCCCGGAAGCCGGGCCGATCACCGTCGCCCCGGGGGGAGCCGAGCCCAATGACGTCGACCTCGTGGCTGCGGGCACGCCCGCGAACGTTCATCTCCGCCGGTATCGTCACCGTCGCGGCACTGACCATCGGAACCCTCGCGGTCGCCTACGAGGGTGAGCCCACGACCGAGGTCGATCTCCACGACGGCGGCGTGTGGGTGACGAAGCAGTCCAGCTTGCTCGTGGGGCACTACAACAACGAGTCCCGCGTGCTCGACGGCAGCCTGCGCACGACATCCGCCGAGTACGACGTGCTCCAATCCGGTCCCCGCGTCGTCGTGGTCGACGCGGACGGATCGGCGATGTCGGCCGTCGATCCCGCGAAGGTCGTGCTGTCGGGAACCGCTGAGGTGCAGCCGGGCGCGCAGATCGCCCTCGGATCCGACACCGTCTCGGTGCTCGACGCCGCGGGAGACCTGCGCACCGTCCAGTTCGCCGGTGTGAACGGCTTCAGCTTCGAAGGCAACGAGCCGATCGCCGAGCTCGGGGAGAACGCGACGGCGACGGTCGGCACAGACGGCACGATTTATGCCGCGTCCGCGGCCGGCGCGTCGCTGTACGCCTACGCGCCGATCGGCGACGGCACCGTCGCGCAGACCGCCGAGCGGAGCCTCGAGGGCATCGCCGAGGATCACGAGCTGGCCATCACCTCACTCGGGCAGACGCCGTTCGTGCTCGACCGCGAGACCAATGTGCTCTATGGCGGCGACGGCTCGCAGACCGATCTTCCCGCCGATGCGCTGCTGCAGCGTCCGTCCAACTCCGCCGATACCCTCACCGTGAGCACGCGCAGCGCCCTGTTGCGCGTGCAGCCCGGGGGACAGACGACGACGATCGAGGCCGGTGCCGAGGGCACCCCCGCCGACCCCGTCTACGTCGGCGGCTGTGCCTACGGCGCGTGGTCGGGATCGGGAGTCTTCGTCCGCGACTGTGCGAACGACGCCGACGATCTGGTGCAGGAGATCGAGGGCATCGATCCCGCCGCGAAACTGGAGTTCCGCGTGAATCGGGATGTCGTCGTGCTCAACGACGTGTTCGGCGGTGCGGCCTGGCTCGCGAGCGAGAACATGCAGCGCGTCGACAACTGGACCGACATCACCCCGCCGGAAGGCACCGGCGACGAGGAGCAGGAGACGACCGAGGAGACGGTCGAGACCGCCCTGCCCGAGCGGACCGAGGAGAACACGCCGCCGATCGCCGGCGACGACTCGTTCGGTGTGCGCCCCGGTCGCACGACCGTGCTGCCTGTCCTCTTCAACGACACCGATGCCGACGGCGACGTGCTCGTCGCCGAGGCCACGAGCGATCCCGCGTTCGGTGAGATATCGCAGATCCAGAACGGCGGCGCCCTCCAGATCGCCGTGCCCGACGATGCGTCAGGCTCGACGTCGTTCACCTACACCGCCGACGACGGCCGCGGCGGCGAGGCATCCGCGACGGTGCGGCTCTCGGTGCGCGGCGACAACGAGAATTCCCCGCCCGTCCAGCAGCGCGTCACGCCGGTGACGGTCGAGGCCGGCGGCACCACGTCGTACAACGTCCTGAGCGAATGGATCGACCCGGACGGCGACGACATCTTCCTGAAGTCGGTCCAGCCCGACGGCGGCGACGAGGCCGACTTCACGTCCGACGGACAGATCACCTATCGTGCGATCGGCGCGGTGCAGGGCCGCAAGGACGTGCCGATCATCGTCTCGGACGGCACGGATGACGGCGCCGGAGTGCTTCGGATCGACGTCCGTCCTCCCGGGACGACGGTCCCCGTCACCAACGCCGACCACGTCGTGACCCGGGTCGGCCAGTCGGTCACGGTGTCGCCGCTCACCAACGACACGAGCGCGGGGCGCGAGCCGCTGCGCCTGACGCGCGTCGAGGAGGTCGAAGGCGCGACGATCCAGCCCGACTTCGCCGAGCAGACCTTCACCTTCACGTCCGACGTCGTCAACACCTACTACGTCGACTACCTCGTCTCGGCGGGCCCCAACAGCGTCCCTGGACTCGTGCGCGTCGACGTGCTGCCGGCGGCGGACACCAACCTCCCGCCCGTCGCCGTGCGAGACGTCGCGCTGCTGCCGACGGGCGGCGACGTGCTGGTCAACGTCCTCGGCAACGACACCGACCCGGCCGGCGGCATCCTCGTCGTCCAGTCGGTGACCGCCGACCCCGAGGGCGGCGTCACGGCAGCCGTGCTCGGCCACGAGACCGTCCGCATCACCGACCAGGGCTCGCTCAGCGAGCAGACGCGGGTGTCGTACACGATCTCCAACGGCGACCAATCCGCCACGGGCGAGATCGTCGTCATCCCGATCCCGGCGCCCGACCGGCTGCGGCCACCGGTCGCGAACAACGACACGGCGGTCGTGCGCGTCGGCGATGTCGTCACGATCGACGTGCTCGCGAACGACACCCACCCCAACGGCGACACCCTGCATGTGTCTCCCGAGCTCGTTCCGCCGCTCGTCGACGAGGCCGACGGCCAGGTGTTCGTCTCGGAGGACAAGCTCCGGTTCCGTGCCGGTGACGAGCCCAAGACCGTCAACGCCACCTATGAGGCTGTCGACAGCTCGGGTCAGCGTGCCGGTGCGTACGTGACGATCCAGATCCTGCCCCGACAGGACGACGCCAACGCCGCGCCGCGCCCCCGCGACCTCACCGCGCGCACCCTGAGCGGCTCGAAGGTCACGATCCCGGTGCCCCTCGACGGCATCGACGAGGACGGCGACTCCGTCGAGCTGATCGGCATCGCGAGCTCGCCGAGCAAGGGTCGCATCGTCGAGACCGGGTCGAACACCTTCGTCTACGAGGCCTTCGACACGAGCGTCGGCTCCGACTCGTTCACCTACCGGGTGCGCGACCGCCTCGGCAAGGAGGGAACGGCGCGTATCCAGGTCGGCGTCGCGCCGCCCGAGACGACCAATCAGGCGCCGTACGCCGTGAAGGATGCCGTCATCATGCGGCCGGGACGCCAGGTGGCGGTCTCGGTGCTCGAGAACGACTCCGACCCCGACGGCGACCAGTTCGGCTTCGCTGCCGACGCGCTCGAGGTGCCGGACGTCGACGGTCTCGCGGCCGAGGTGTCGGGCGAGCAGATCGTCATCACTGCGCCCGACGTGCCGATGAACACGAGCATCCAGTACACGATCGAGGACGTCCGCGGCCTCACCGCGACGGCCCCCGTGCAGATCACCGTCGACCCCGACGTGCCGCTGCAGCGCCCGATCGCCCGCGACGATCGCGTGCGCGCCGAGGACGTCGACGAGAACGGCGTGGCCGAGGTCGCGGTGCTCGACAACGACGACGACCCCGACGGCACACGCAGTGCGCTGCGCGTGACCCTCGGCGCCGGCGGCGAGAACGCCACCGTGCGCCCCAACGGCACGGTGTCGGTGCCGCTGACCGACGAGCGCCAGCTCATCACCTACTTCATCACCGACGAGGACGAGCTCACCGCGGCCGCCTTCATCCACGTGCCCTCGCTCGCCGAGCTGCCGCCGAGCCTCATCTCGACCGAGCCTCTCGTCGTCCAGAGCGGTGAGACCGTCGAGCTGCCGCTGTCGGAGTACGTGCGCGCCTCGGGCGGACGGGATGTCGTCATCACCGAGGCCGAGAAGGTCACGGCGGCCCACTCCAACGGTGCATCCCTCGTCAAGGACGAGCGGACGCTCGAGTACACCTCCGCTGCCGACTACTTCGGTCAGGACGCCCTGACCTTCGAAGTCACCGACGGTTCGGGGCCCGACGACCCCGAGGGCCGCAAGGCGACCCTGATGATCCCGATCACCGTCACGCCGCCCGACAACCGCCCGCCGAGCATGATCGGCGCGCAGATGGAGGTCGCGCAGGGCGAGGATGCGCGGACCCTCGATCTCGCCGCGCTCGCGACCGACCCCGATCCCGGCGATGCCGAGAAGCTGCGGTTCGCGATCGTCGGCGGCTCGCCCGACGGATTGACCGCGCGCATCGACGGCTCGGTGCTCTCGGTGGAGGCGAGCACGGACGTCGCCAAGGGGACCTCGCTGCCCGTGCAGGTGAGCGTCACCGACGGCGAATCGGACCCGGTGACGGCGACGATCACGGTCACCGTGACCGCCTCGACGCGCCCGCTCGCCACCGCGAACGCCGATGTCATCGAGCAGGCCGACCAGGGTGAGACCATCTCGGTCGCCGTGCTCGACAACGACGTGAACCCGTTCCCCGAGACGCCGCTGAAGGTCGTCGGAGCGTTCACCGAGACCTCGGGAGCCTCGGCGACCGTCGCCGGTGATCGCGTAGAGGTCACCAGCCGCGACGACTTCGTGGGAACCCTCGTCGTGCGGTACCGGATCCAGGACGCGACGGGCGACCCCGACCGTGAGGTCGAGGGCCAGATCCGCATCACCGTCCAGGGGCGTCCGGATGCTCCCGGCAAGCCGACAGTGACGAGCGTCGAGAGCCGCACCGTGGTGATGTCGTGGTCGCCGCCGGTGGACAACGGCGCGTCCATCACCGGGTACACCGTGCGCTCCACGGCCGGTTCGTACACGCGCGAGTGCCGTTCGACGACGTGCACGCTGGACGGACTGACGAACAACGTCGAGTACAACTTCGTGGTCACCGCGACCAACCGCGTCGGCGAGTCCGACCCGTCGCTGCCGTCCGAGACCGCGCGTCCCGATCAGCGGCCCGACACGCCGAACCCGCCGAGCCTGGCCTTCGGCGACCGCAGCCTCGACGTGTCGTGGACGGTTCCGCGCACCGAGGGCTCGCCCGTCGAGAGCTACAGCCTGCAGATCTCGCCCGCACCGCCGTCCGGGGTCGCCGAGAAGACCGGCGTGACCGGTACCCGCATCACGTGGGACGGGCTGCAGAACGGCGTCCAGTACCAGGTGCGCGTCCGAGCCCACAACCGTGCGCCCGAGCCGTCGAGCTGGAGCGTCTGGTCGCAGGCGATGGTGCCCGCCGGCAAGCCGGACGCTCCTGGAGCACCGTCGACGCAGCGCCTCAACCCGGTCGGCAATCGCTCGCAGATGCAGGTGAGCTGGAACCAGCCGGCGAACAACGGCGACGCGATCGCGGGATACCAGCTTCAGGTCCGCCGCGGCGGGGCGACCGTCGACACCATCAGCGTGCCCGCCGGTCAGACGAGCCAGGCCGTGACCGTCGACACCTCGACGACCGACTACACGTTCGTCGTCCGCGCCCAGAACAAGGCGGGCTGGGGCGAGTGGAGTGCGGCATCCGCGCCTCGACGCGCCTTCACGCCTCCCGGCGCCCCGACCGGCATCAGCGCGAGCGAAGGCGACAACCGCGTCACCGTCTCGTGGACGGCCGGGCCGCTCAACGGCGCGAACCCGGGCGAGGTCAGCTACCAGTACTCCGTCAACAACGGCGGCTGGCGCAACGACTGGATCGGCGGCGGCAACGGCGGATCGGGCACGATCGGCAACGGTCAGGTCAACAACAACGGCACCTACACGGTGCGCGTTCGTGCCGTCGCCACGGCCGACGGATCGCGGTACGAGGGCGAGCCCTCGGCGGCATCCAACCAGGTCGCGCCGTACGGCCAGATCGGTAACCCGTCGGCCAACGCCAGCCGCGACGGCAACCGCGTCACGCTGTCGTGGTCGTCGCCCGCCCGCAACGGTCGCGACATCACCACGGAGATCAGCGTGAACGGCGGCGGCTGGCAGCGCGTCGACGCGAGCGGATCGCGCTCGCAGGGCGACGTCGGCTACAGCAGCACGCAGTCCATCCGGGTGCGTGTGAGCGCCGCCGGCAGCGAGGCGCGTGAAGCCTCCGCGAGCGTGACGACGCCGAACCCCCCGCCCCCGCCGCAGCCGCGCGCTTCGGTCGAGAAGGGATCCCCCGTCGGCGGCTGCGTGAACGGCTGCTTCCACCTGAAGCTGAACACGCAGGACTTCCCGGCGGGCAACTACCGCATCGACTGCTACGACGGCAACCGGAAGTTCAACACCTACCCGTCGTCGTACAACGTCCCGGCCAACGGCTCGATCCAGCTGGACTGCTGGATCGGGGCCGACGGACGCGACATCTCCGCCGAGATCATCGGCTGGGGACGAACCGGCACGACGCGCTGGTAGTCCCCGCATCCGCCCCCGGCATCCACTCATCACGAGGAACGAGAACGAACGAATGAGCATGACACCCGAGCAGGCAGCGTGGTTCCGCGACACCTTCGCGCGCCTGGTCGACAACGTCGACGCCGCTCTCCTCGGCAAGCGCGAGGTCGTGGCGCTCGTGCTGTCGGCGATGATCGCCGAGGGGCACGTGCTGCTGGAGGATGCGCCGGGCACAGGCAAGACGAGCCTCGCGAAGGCGATCGCGGCGAGCGTGCAGGGCACTTCGACGCGCATCCAGTTCACGCCCGACCTGCTGCCCTCCGACGTGACCGGTGTGACGATCTACGACCAGGCGAACAAGCGCTTCGAGTTCCACCGCGGTCCGGTCTTCGCCTCGATCGTGCTCGCCGACGAGATCAACCGCGCCTCGCCGAAGACGCAGTCGGCCCTGCTCGAGGTGATGGAGGAGTCGCGGGTCACCGTCGACGGCGTCGCGCACGAGGTGGGTCGTCCGTTCCTCGTCATCGCGACCCAGAACCCGATCGAGCAGGCCGGTACCTACAAGCTGCCCGAGGCTCAGCTCGACCGCTTCATGATCAAGACGTCGATCGGCTACCCGACCCTCGCGGTCTCGGAGCGCATCCTCGTCGGCGCCGTCGACCGCAACCCGTCGGCAAGCCTCAAGCCCGTGATCACGACCCGCGCCGTCGGCGAGATGGCCGACCTGGCCGCGACCGTCCACATCGATCCGGTCGTCGCACGCTACGCCGCGCAGATCGTCGAGGCCACGCGTGAAGCGTCGGCGACGCGCCTCGGCGTCTCGGTGCGCGGCGCCATCGCGATGATCCGCATCGCCAAGGTCTACGCCGCCGCGCAGGGTCGCCACTACGTCGTGCCCGACGACATCAAGTTGCTCGCGCTGCCGGTGTGGGCCCACCGCCTCGTGCTCGATCCCGAAGCCGAGTTCACCGGCACGACCGCCGAGACGGTCATGAACAACGCCCTCGCCGACGTCGAGGCGCCGCTCGCGCGGGCGGACGCTTGATGGCCACACCCCCTGCCGCCCCGACCCCGACGCGTCGCACGCGCCGGGGCCGCGGTGCTGCCGGCGGTGAGGCGGCTGCCGAGCGCGCGGCCGGAACCACGGCCGATACCCGGACCGTCGGTGACACCACGCGAGACGCGGACGCGACCCTCCGCGTGGGGACGACGACGCTGTCGGCCGACGCCGCCCCCGTCAACGCGGAGGCGCCGTCGCGGCTGGTCGTCTGGCGCGAGCGGCTCGAGTCGTGGTGGGCGGTTGCGCGCCGCGGCATCCGCCTCGTCACCCGCACCATACGCCCGCTCGGGTGGGTGCTGCTGTTCGCGACCGTGCTGCTGTGGGTCGTCGCACTCAGCTTCGGTTGGCAGGAGATGGTCATCGCAGCCGTCATCCTCACCGCGATCGTCGTCATCAGCGTGCCGTTCCTCTTCGGCGGCACCGCCTACGACGTCGACCTCGACCTGACACGCACCCACGTCGTCGTGGGGGAGCGCGCGATCGGCGGGCTGACTCTCGTCAACGGCACGTCGCGGCCGATCCTGCCCTCGCGGGTCGTCCTGCCGGTCGGCTCGGGGCGCGGCGAGTTCGACGTGCCCCGGCTCGCACCCGGGGCCGCCCACGAAGAGCTGTTCGCGATCCCCACGACCGCCCGCGGAGTGCTGGCGGTCGGACCGGTCAGCGTGCTCCGCGGCGACCCGCTCGGACTCTTCGAGCGCAGCAGCGACCGCCGCCAGGCCGTCGACCTCTACGTGCACCCGCGCACCGTGCCCCTCGAGGGGCTCTCGCTCGGGCGCCTGCGCGACCTCGAAGGGCTCCCCTCGACGCAGCTGGCACCCGACGACGTGTCGTTCCACGCCCTGCGCGAGTACCAGCCCGGCGACGACCTGCGTCATGTGCACTGGAAGTCCACCGCACGCGTCGGCAATCTCATGATGCGCCAGTACGAGGAGACCCGTCGGTCGCACTTCGTGCTCGGGCTCTCCACGTACGCCGGCGACTACGCCGACTCCGACGAGTTCGAGCTCGCGATCTCCGCGGCCGGCTCGATCGGCCTGCGCGCGCTGCGCGACTCCCGCATGCTCGAGGCGCGCACGCAGCGCGGCCCGCTCCGCACGCAGGGGCCGCGTCGGCTGTTGGACAACCTGTCGGCTCTGGAGCACTCGCGCCAGCGTGACGGCGGCGTCGTGGCCCTGGCCGGAACGATCGCGATGAACTCCCACGGCATCGCCATCGTCGTGCTGTTCTGCGGGTCGGGCGCCGACCCGGCCGAGCTCAAGCTCGCGTGCTCGCGACTGCCTCAGGGCGTGCGGGTGCTCGCCGTCGTCGCCGATCGATCGGCCGAGGTCCCGGTGCTGCGCCGCGTCGGCGATGCCGACGTCATCTCGATCAGCGCGCTCGACCAGCTCGCCCCCGCGATGCGGAAGGTGCTGTCGTGATGTCGCCCGCGCGCCGCCGGCTCGTGCTCGACCTCGTCGCCGTCGTGCTGCTCCTCGCCGTGGCGATCGTCGGCTTCGGGCCGACGTTCGACGGCCCGGCCTACCTCCTCGCGGGATTCTGCGCACTGGTCATCGGCGTCGGCATCGCCTGGCTGTGCGCCCACCGTCGCTGGGGCGTGCTGCCCACGGCGGGCCTGACCGTCGCCGCCTACTTCATCTTCGGCGGTGCCCTCGCGCTGCCGCAGACGGCGCTGTTCGGCGTCATCCCGACGCTCGACACCTGGACGCAGCTCGCCCTCGGCTCCGTGCAGTCGTGGAAGCGCCTGCTCACCACGGTGGCTCCGGTGGCGCCGTACGACGGACACCTGATCGTTCCGTTCCTGCTGACGCTCGTCGCGGCGGTGCTCACCGCCTCGTTCGCCCTCCGTCTGCGCCAGGCGGCGTGGGCCCTGATCCCGGTGACCGCCTTCCTCGTCACGCAGATCCTGCTCGGGATGACCGAGCCCGCCGTGCCCGTACTGCAGGGCGTCGTCTTCGCCGTCGTGGCATCGGTGTGGCTCGCGCTGCGACAGGCATGGGACCCCGACAACGCCGCCGTGCGCATCGAGCCGACCGCGACATCGGATGCCGCGACCCTCCGGCACACGCGGCTGCGCCGCCTGATCTCGGGAACCGCCGTCGTCGCCGTGGCGGTGGGCGCCGGCGTCGCGACCGCCGCCGTGGCGAGCCCGCCGTCGACGCGCTACGTACTGCGCGACATCGTCATCCCGCCCTTCGACGTCAAGCAGTACCCGAGCCCGCTGCAGGGCTTCCGCGGACTCGTCCGGGATGACGCGGAGACGCCGCTCTTCACGGTGCAGGGCCTCCCGGAGGACGGCCGCATCCGCCTGGCGACGATGGACGCCTACAACGGCATCGTGTTCAACGTCTCGGACGAGGGTGCCGGCTCGTCCAGCTCGTTCACGCCCCTGCGCTCGAACATGTCGCCGGACGCCGAAGGTGTGCCCGGTCGGTTGGAGTTCGAGATCGACGAGCTGCGCGGCGTGTGGCTGCCCGACGCCGGTGCCGTGCGGTCGATCGAGTTCGAGGGCGAACGCGCCGACGAGCTGCGCCGCACCGCCCATTACAACGACGCCACCGGGACGGCTGCGGTCACCGCGGGTCTCGCGCCGGGAACGACCTACACCGTCGACACGGTGTTCCCCGTCCGGCCCACGAACGAAGCGCTCGCCGATGTCGCCTTCGCGCCGGTGAAGATGCCGAAGCAGGAGGGCATTCCCGACGGGCTGTCTCAGATCGCCACCGATGCCGTCGGCGACGCGGAGACTCCCATCAAGCAGGTGCAGGCGCTGGCGGACTGGCTCTCGACCGACGGATACTTCAGCCACGGTCTCGAGGACGATCCGTATTCGCCGTCCGGTCACGGCGCGGCCCGCATCACGAGCTTCTTCGGCGGCGACGAGATCATCGGCGACGACGAGCAGTACGCGGTCGCGATGGCTCTGCTGTCGGCGCAGCTGGGCATCCCGGCGCGAGTCGTCATGGGGTGGCACCCGGAAGAGGGCGACACCGCCGGCGAGTTCACCGCGACCGGCGACAACGTTCACGCGTGGGTAGAGGTCGCGTTCGAGGGGTACGGGTGGATCCCGTTCGACCCGACGCCCGACGAGGACAACGAGCCGAACGAGCAGACCACGACGCCGCGGGCCAACCCGAAGCCGCAGGTGCTGCAGCCGCCGCCGCCGGCTCAGGAGCCGGCCGAGCTGCCGCCCGCGATCGCCAACGACCGCGATCAGGAAGACGAGGAAGATCCCGGTTTCGACTGGATCGGCGCCATCCTCGCACCCGTCGGCATCGGCATCGGCGTGCTCGCGATCATCTTCGCTCCCTTCGTCATCATGGGGGCGGTGAAGACCGCTCGACGTACGAAGCGGCGCAACGCCGACAAGCCCGCCGACCGGATCTCGGGCGGCTGGGACGAACTGATCGACCGCGCTGTCGACCTCAACGCGCCCGTCGCCTCGGGTGCGACGCGAACCGAGAGCGCACAGGTCGTCGCCGCGACGATGGAGCAGCCCGACGTGACCGCCCTCGCGACGTCGGCGGATGCCCGCGTGTTCGGTCCGGGTGAGCCCACGGCCGAGGACGTCGACGCCTTCTGGCGCGAGGTCGACGCGATCGTCGTCGGCATGAGCGGCCGGGTGTCGGTGTGGCGCCGCCTGCGAGCCCGGCTCAGCCTGCGCTCCTTGCTGCGCGGCCGTGCCCGGCGCGCCCGGGGAGGGGACGCATGAGCGCGATGATCTTCGACACGGAACCGCTCGCGGGCGTCCCCGACATCCGCACCGGCACCCGGGCGCTGCTCCTGTGGGATGACGGCACCCGCACGGCCGTCTACGGGCGGACGGTCTTCGGCCGCGACCCGTCGCGTGCCGCCGGCGCCGATGCGATCGTGCTGCGCGACGAGACGCTGACCCTCTCTCGGACGCATTTCGAACTCGTGC
Source organism: Microbacterium sp. M4A5_1d (assembly GCF_053345465.1). NCBI lineage: Bacteria > Bacillati > Actinomycetota > Actinomycetes > Micrococcales > Microbacteriaceae > Microbacterium > Microbacterium sp. M4A5_1d. The sequence goes on along the minus strand of NZ_JBKFAD010000001.1, from coordinate 1,651,259 downwards.
CCCTCGACGCCGGAGGCCTCGCGGTCATCGATCGGGCCTCGACCAACGGAGTCGTCGTGACGCGCGGGCGAGACGGCGTTCCGGTCGTGCCCGGAGCGGAGACCGTGCTCCACAGCGGTGACCGGCTCGATCTCGGTGACCGCTGGCTCGTCGTCGAGGTCATGCGGTGAGCCCCATGTCGCTACGGGTGGGGCACGGGGCGGCGACTCACGCCGGCCTGCGCGGTCGCGCGAACGAGGACTCGTATCTCGCCGCAGCGCCCGTCTTCGTCGTCGCCGACGGCATGGGCGGACACGAGGCCGGAGCGCGTGCGAGTGCCGCGGCCGTCGCAGAGTTCCAGTCCCTGGTGGGGGCCGCCGTGGTGTCGAACGGCGAGGTCCGCGCCGCCATCGAGCGAGCCCGCGTGAACATCGACGCGCTCGCCACCGGCCAGCGTGCGGCGGGCACGACCCTCACCGGTGTCGTGCTCACGCGCGTCGGAGACGCCGGTTACTGGCTGGCATTGAACATCGGCGACTCGCGCACATACCGGTGGGCGCGCGGACGCCTCGAGCAGATCAGCGTCGACCACTCCGTCGTGCAGGAGCTCGTCGATTCGGGCCAGATGGACGCCGAGACCGCCGCGCGCCACGCTCGGCGCAATGAGATCACGCGGGCGCTCGGCGCAGGCAGCGTCGGCCAGGCCGATTTCTGGATGCTGCCGGCGGAGAGCGGCGACCGCATCCTCGTCTGCTCCGATGGCCTGTCGACCGAGCTCGACGACGAGCGAATCGCCCGTATCCTCGACGAGGAGACCGAGCCGCAGGAAGCCGCGCAGCGGCTCGTCCACGAGGCGTTGCTGCACGGAGGCCGCGACAACGTCACGGTCATCGTCGTCGATGCGCTGGGAGACGGCGGTGACGACGCGTACGACACCGTGCCGTCCGCCCAGCCGGATGACGCGGACATAGACACCCGGCCGCGCGCAGCGGCCGCAGGGGGGAGAGCCTGATGGTCGAGGTCCGCTACGTTCCGGCAACGGGCGCGGAGCAGTGGCGCGTCGCACTCGCGCCCGCCGCGGCCGTCGCCCTGCCCGCGAACGTCTCGATCCCGACGGTCGAGGCCGTGTGGCGCCGGTTGGAGGAGCGCGGCATCGGGGCGGTGATCGAGGCCCTGACGGGCGCGTTCGGCACGTCGCTGGCCGCCATTCCCGACTTCATCCTGGCGATCGTCGAGGGCGACGGGCTCCGCGTCGCCGTCCGCGGCCCGGTCGAGCTCGTCGTCGAAACGGAGTCGGGCCCGCTGTCGGTCTCGGGCCAGGGGGTCTCGACGTGGGTCGAGCGCCACATCCCCGGCGTGCAGCGCGCGTCGGCGCTCTTCGCCGACGCGGCGGACGAGGCCGCATCGCTTCCGTTCGTCGAAGGTGTCGTCGCGGCCGATTCGGTCACGGTGGATCTGACGGGCGCGCGACCGGGCGTCCGCCCCGCGAGTCCGTTCGTCGCGGCGCCGACCACACCGGCCGTGCCCGCACCGGAGTCGCCGGCACCGTCCTCCGTCGAGCCCCCCACCGCTGCTGCTCCCGCGTCGCCGGCGCCCCCGGCTGCCCCGGCGGAGGACGAGAGCGAACTCCCGTTCGACGAGTCGCCTGGGGCGCAGACCTTCGTCCCGCTCAGCGACACGGCAGCCGCCGATGAGCACGCGATGATCTGGGGTGAGACGGTCGTGCGTCCGACGCTTTCCGTCGAGCAGCCGGAAGCAGCCGCATCAGCCAGCCCCGCCGACGACGCCACCGTCGTGTCGTCGCCGCTCGCCCCCGCTGGTGATCACGACGGCGAGACCATCGCGGTCGCCGACATCCGCAGTGCGCGGCGGACCGAGCCCGCGGTCTACGAGTCGACGGAGATCGTCCCCGCACGCCGTCTCGCGCGGGGACGCATCCGCGTGTCGGACGGGCAGGTCGTCGAACTCGACAACACGGTGATCATCGGTCGGCGTCCGCGCTCCTCGCGCTCGACAGGCGACATGCTGCCCACGCTCGTCGCTGTCGAGAGCCCCGAGCAGGACATCTCGCGCAACCACGTCGAGATCCGCGCGGAGGGCGAGCACGTCCTCGTCGTCGACCTCGACACGACGAACGGATCGGTGCTGCTTCGCGGCGGCAACGACCCGGTGCGGCTGCATCCGAGCGAGCCGACGATGGTCGTCTCGGGCGACGTGCTCGACATCGGCGACGGTGTGACGATCGCCTTCGAGGATCTCCCGTGAGCGCGAAGCGACCCCCGGCGCCGCCGCCCCAGCTGCCGGGCTTCACCTACCTCGAGCTTCTGGGCTCGGGCGGCTTCGCCGACGTCTACCTCTACGAGCAGCACCTGCCCCGGCGCAAGGTCGCGGTCAAGGTGCTGCTTCCCGAGAGGATGGCCGGTGGCTCGGTCGAGCAGTTCACCGCCGAGGCGAACGTCATGGCGATGCTGTCGACGCATCCGGCGATCGTCACGATCTATCAGGCCGGCCTGTCGGATGACCAGCGTCCGTACCTGGTCATGGAGAACTGTCCGCGGCCGAACCTGCAGGTGCGGTATCGCGCCGCTGCGTTCTCGGTCGCCGAGGCCCTCCGCGTCGGCATCCAAGTCGCCGCCGCCGTCGAGACCGCGCATCGCGCCGGCATCCTGCACCGCGACATCAAGCCCGCCAACATCCTGGTGACGGAGTACAACCGCCCGGCGCTGACCGACTTCGGCATCGCGACGACGACAGAGGGGGCCGACGAGACCGCCGGGATGTCTATTCCGTGGTCGCCGCCCGAGGCGTTCGGCGACGGTCCCGATTCGGGCGTGCGGTCGGACGTCTATGCGCTCGGCGCCACCATCTATACGCTTCTGGCCGGTCGTTCGCCGTTCGAGCAGCCCGGCGGCCGCAACGGCGCCGCAGACCTGATCCAGCGCATCGAGACCGCGCCGCTCGCGCCACTCGACCGTGCCGACGTTCCGCCCTCGCTGCAGCAGGCACTGGCACGCGCGATGGCGAAGAGCCCGGCAGCTCGCTTCGACAGCGCCGTGTCGTTCGCCCGCGCGTTGCAGCGCGTTCAGATCGAGCTGGCCCATTCGGTCACGCCGATCGACATCCTCGATGATTCGCCCGACGCGGAGGAGGAAGAGGATGCCGACGGCGAGCTGACTCGCGTTCGCGGGATCGTGAGCATCGAGCCGACCACCGCGCCTCCCGCGGGGTCGACCCGTCGCAAGAGCGGCGCGGAGGCGTCGTCGCCGTTCGCCCCATCCGCATCGGGCTCGCCGTTCGCGCCGTCGGCGCCCGACGAGACGATGCTCCGACCGTCGGCGCGTGCCGGGCAGGACTCGACGGTCCGCCGACCGCGCACGGTCGAGCCGGTCGCCGACCAGACAGTGCAGCGCGCAGCCGCGGCGCACGGCACCGCCGCGAGCTCGCCGAACCCGGATGCTGCACACGCCGAGCCCGATGGGCATTCGGCCGCGGGTCCGGCCGAGAGCACCTCGTCCGGACGTTCGCGTTCCTGGCTGTGGATCGCCCTCGGCGGCGTCGCGGCAGCGCTCGTGGTCGCCGTCGTCGTGGTGGCGAGCATGCTTCAGCCGACCGCGCCCGCGGAACCTCGAGCGAGCGAGTCTCCCTCCAGCGCCCCTCAGGATCCGCTCGCCGGTTTCGTGCCGCGCGTCGGCGACCTCGCGGGCACGGCGGCCGGTGCCGACGTGACGTTCACCTGGACGAATCCGAATCCGGCCGAGGGCGATTCGTATCTCTGGTACCCCGTCACGCTCGACGGCGCCGCCGCGCCCCAGCGTGTGGAGGACGAGACCGTCACCGTTCCCGCCGACCCGTCGGGCCGGACCTGCATCGAAGTCCAGCTCGTGCGCGCGAACGGCGGGGCGGGGGATGCCGTGCGAGGCTGCACGCCCTGACGTCGGTCGTCAGCCGCGGCCCGGCTTGTCCTGATCCCGCTTGTTCTCGCGCTCTTCGGCCTTCTTCTGCTCGTCGGCGGCCTTCTCAGCTTCTCGCTCTGCCTTCTTCGCCGCCTCTTCGGCGGCCTTCCGGTCGGCCTCGGAGGCCGGTCCGTCCTGCTCCGTCGTGTTCTCGACGGGCGCGGCCGGCTGTTCTTCCGACTCGTCGGTCTGCTCGTCCACGACGGTGACCGGCTCGGTTGTCTCGGTGATCGTCGGCTCGGGAACGGCGGACTGCTCGGTGTCGGCGGGCGTGCTCGGAGCGGTCTCGCCGGTGGAACCGGCAAGCCACATGCCGCCGAGCGCGGTGGCCGCGAGAGTCGCGGCGGCCACGCCCCCGATGAGTCCTATCCGCGCCCGCGAGGGCCGCCGGCGCTCGCGGGCCGGCGCTCGCGCGGTTCCCGCGGCAGTCGCGGGGAGGATACGCGTCGCGGTGCCGGTTGCGGCAACGGGCGTCGCCGCCGCGACCGATGCGGGAACGGGAGGCAGGGCCGGCGCTGCTGGACGCTCCGCGAGGTCGTTCGCCGCCGAGAACACTTCGGCCGCGCTCGGCCGGTCTTCCGGACGCATCGCTGTCATACCCCGGAGCAGCGCGGCCCAGGCGGGGTCGAGCGTGTCGGGGATCTCGGGCGCGATGGTGAGTCGTGCAAGCGCCTCGCCGAATCCTTCCGCGCGGGGGAAGCCCCGCTGCCCGGTGAGAGCCTCGAGCACGACCAGGCCGAGCGCGTAGATGTCGGCGGGCGGAGCAGGCGGCGCGCCGGTGAGCTGCTCCGGGGAAAGGTAGGCAGCCGTTCCGATGACGGTTCCGGGCTGAGTGAGCCGAGCGGCATCCACGAGGACGGAGATCCCGAAGTCGGCCAGCTTCGCACCCGACCGGCTGCCGAGCATCGGCGACTGCGACAGAAGGACGTTCGAGGGCTTGATGTCGCGGTGCACGATCCCGGCGTCGTGGACGACGTGCAGCGCCTCGGCGAGGTCGGCGGTCAGAGCAGCGACGTCACCCGCGGGGAGGGGGCCGCCGGCGATACGGGCGGCGAGCGTCGGGCCGTCCACGAACTCCATGACCAGGTACTCGGCGCGACCCGGTGCGAGTTGGGCGTCGTAGAGGGTCACCAGTGCGGGGTGGTTGAGCGAGGCGAGCACGGTCATCTCGCTTCGGGCGCGGGCGGATGTCGTCGCCCCTTCCAGCTCGGGACGCAGCAGCTTGATGGCGACGGTGCGACCGAGCAGCACATCCTCGGCTCGGTGGACGCGAGCCATGCCGCCCTGGCCGACGCATTCGCCCAGCAGGTAGCGACCGTCGAGCATCGCCTCTGTGGGCGGCGGTTCGTTCGTGGCCATGGCGTCCTCCGGCGACCGTGCCCCGGGACGGCTCGGCCAGGCTCCACGGTAGAGATCGTCCGGCCGGGTGCCAGGGTCTTGACACCGGGCGGCGGGGCGGGGCGGATGCCGCAGCTCAATGCGTGAGCGCTGCGAGCGCCCCATCGATGTAGGTGACGAGCGCGTCGGGCGCCGAGACGGCGGCGAGCTCGTCGCGCAGACGGCTGCCCGGGACCCACCGGATGTAGGCGTCGAACTCCGCTGCCATCTCGGGGGAGTGTCCAGCGATCGATCGGGATACGACGGCGCAGGCGTCCGGGGTGTCGGCGATCAGGGCGAGGTCGGAGTCGACACCGATCGGGGCGAGGGTGCGGACCGGCGTGGTCGCGTCCCACGTATGGGTTCCGGCGCCCACCGGGAACGGCGCGCGGTCGCCGAGGTCGACGATCGCCGTCACCCCGTGCGGAACCTGCGCCCGGACGCGGATCTGCCCTCGGATGTCGGCATCCCGCTCCCACGACACCGAGGCGCGTCCCCGGGGGGTGTCGTGCGCGACGTCGGCGTGCTCGAGAGCAGAGACGAACCATGGCTGGATCCGTACCTGCGCCCAACCGGGTTCCGCGCACGCGAGCCCGCCGACGCGTCGGTGCAGCACATCGCCGACGGACCCGAGAGCGTAGTGGTTGAGGGATGTCATGCCGGAGGGATGCAGCGAGCCGTCGGGGCGGACGGCATCCCAGCGTTCCCACATCGTCGTCGCTCCCTGCGACAGGGGATAGAGCCAGGACGGGCACATGGTCTGCAGCAGCAATCGTTCGGCCGCCCACTCCTGTCCGTTCGACAGCAGTGCGTCGAGGACGAGCGGGGTCCCGAGGAACCCCGTCGCCATCCGGTAGCCGCCGGCGCGGAGGAGGAAGGCGAGCCGCTCGGCCGCGGCGGAACGCAACGACACCGGGAGCAGGTCGAACTCGAGGGCGAGGGCGTAAGCGGTCGGGGCATCGGAGGCGAGGCGGCCCCGCGGGGTGACGTACGACGCGACGAACGCATCGCGCACTTCGGCGGCGAGCGCGGCGTAGCAGCCGGCCGCCGGTGCGTCGTCGGAGCGGGCGAGCGCGTCTGCGGTCAGCCGAGCCGAGCGGGCGAAGTAGGCCGTGGCAATGAGCCCCGGGTCGGTCTTGGCCTTATCGGGCCGGGCCGAGGTCGGATCGAGCCAGTCGCCGTACTGGAACCCGCGCTCCCACAGTCGTTCGGGTCCTGCCGCATCCGCCACGGCATCGACCCACGCCCGCATCGCGTCCGTCATCCGCTCGAGCACCCGCTGATCGCCGAACCGCTCGTGCAGAACGGTGGGGATGACGGTGACCGAGTCGCCCCAGCCGGCGGCCATCGTCTCGCCGAGACGCCCGAGCGTCTGCGGCACCACCGTCGGCACGCGGCCGCCCCGCGCGCGCTGCTCGGCCGCGACGTCTTCCAGCCAGGACGCGAAGAACGCGTCCGCGTCGAAGAGGGATGCCGCCGTCGGGGCGAACACCTGGGCATCGCCCGTCCAGCCGAGCCGCTCGTCGCGCTGCGGGCAGTCGGTGGGCAGCGCGAGGGCGTTGCCGGCGAAGCTCCACACGATGTTCTCGTGCAGGCGCGTGAGGCGCTCGTCGGAGCAGGAGAACCACCCTGTTCGCCTCAGGTCGGTGTGCAGCACTACGGCGGTGAAATCCGCCGGGTCGAGCTCACCCGGGTAACCGGTGACTTCGACGTAGCGGAACCCGTGGAAGGTGAAGCGCGGCTCGCAGACGGTGTCGGCGGCGCCGTCGAGGATGAACGTGTCGGTGGCAGCGGCAGCCCGCAGCGGCCGGGTGTTCAGCCGTCCGCCCTCGAGCGCCTCCGCATGGCGCAGAACGATGCGGGTACCGGCCGGGCCCGAGACGCGGAACCGCACGCGCCCGACGAGGTTCTGGCCGAAGTCCAGCAGGACGCGCTCGGGGTCATCGCTCGCGGGCATGGCTGCGACGGGCAGAGACCGGATGCGCCGCACCGGCTCGACGTCGATGGCTTCCGGCTGCCGACCGGGTTCGGACAGGGCCGGCGTCTCCCACGCCGCATCGTCGAAGCCGGCGGCTTCCCACCCGCGCGGCCGCCGGCGGAGGTCGATCTCGTCACCGGCGTAGAGCCCACTCGAGACGAGTTCGCCATCACCGGAGAGTCGCCATCGGTCATCGGGGCGGATCTCCTGGACGTGACCGTCGCGGTGCCGCAGGCGGAGAAGGGGTGAGGCAGCGGGCTGGTCGCCGTAGAAGCGTTCCGCCGTCTCGCCGAACCCGTACGCCTCGGTGTACCAGCCGCCGGCGACCTCGACCGCGAGGGTGTTCGTCGCGCCGACGCGGACGAGGGGCGTGACATCGGTCAGATGCAGGGGGAGTCGGTGCTGGTATGCCGTCCAGCCGGGGTTCAGCACGGCGTCGTCGACCTCGACACCGTTGAGGCGCGCGCGGTAGACGCCGTGCGCCGTCACCTGGAGCTCCGCGGCGACGACCGTTTCGGCGACCTCGAAGTCGCGCCGGGCGAGGAACGGCTGGGCGGTACGGCGGGGGCTGGCGAGGCGCAGGAACGGAGCGTTCCACGCCTCGGCGGGGAACCCCGCGCGGATCTCGCAGGGCTCCGACCAGGCGCTCGCCGTGCAGTCGGCGCCGATGACGCGGGCCTCGAGTCGGTGCGCGGCGCCGGCTCGCAGCGGTGCGAACGGCCAGTCCTCGAGGATGCCGTAGGGGCGCGTGGCCACGGTCGTCCCACCGTCGAGCCGCAGCTCGGCTCGGGTCGCCTCCCACGCGGCGGGCGCCTCTACGAGCCACGACACGGGCGGCCGCGGTGAGGCGGCGACGGACAGATCCCGCCGCCGCCCCACGCGCAGGCCGACGATGCGTGGCTCCTTGGCGACGGTCACGATCGGCGGGTCAGGCGGCGCGTGACGAGCAGTGCGATGCCGGCGGCCCCGGTCGCGGACGCGGCGGCGAGCCACGCGAGCGGGGATGAGCCGCCCGTACTCGCCAACGCGCGGGCGTGGGTGGCTCCGGCCGCGGTGCCGTTGCCGCCGGCGGGGGTGCCGGGTGCCGCCGAACCCCCGTCGCCCGGCGTCACGGGCTGCGTCGGTTCGACAGGTGGTTCGACGACGGGCGCCGGCGCGAGCAGCCGCACGGCGGTGAACTCGCCCGAGTCCTTCTCGCCCGCGATGCCGCCGCCCCAGGAGAGGAAGCCGGCGCGCCCGGTGCCGTCTGCCTCGTTGACGATCGCGGCGCTGCTGAGGAGGGATGTCGCCCTGTCGACGCCGCGCAGCAGGGTCCAGGGGATCGCCGTCTCGTACACCGTCCGCCCGGCGGCGTCGTCGCGCGAGATGGCCACCGGAGCGCCCGGCACCGGCCCCGCCCCCGCGTCGACGGAGAGCCAGCGGTACAGCTGGGGGCCGGCGCTCGTGAGCGCCATGCCGAACTCGTGCCAGGTGGTCGCGGCGCCGGGGGCGCCGCCTGCGACGGTGAACTGGATGGAATCGCCCTGCCAGATGTTCGCGCTCTGCGCGGGCTGGTCGTGCACGTCGTCCTTGACATCGGCCGAGAAGTACAGGTACTCCTCGTCCCACGTGAGCCAGGCGACAGCGGACTGGTCGGCCTCGTCGTCGGCTTCCGGGTTGGCGGAGAAGGCGATCGGCGTGACGCCGTCGAGGTCGTCGAGCGTGCCGTCGACGGTGATCGTGCGATGAGCGGCCGGCAGAACGGACGCCTGCTCGACCGGCGCGACGCGCCCCGAAGCGGTCAGCGTCACCCCGTCGACGACCGCCGTCGCAGTGAAGGGCGCGGGCCCCGCGAGCGCATCGAGCGGGACGTCGATGACGACATCCGCCTCCGGCTCGATCGTCGCCGGCGCTTCCGGCTCTCCGCCGTCGTCGCCCAGCGTGTACGACAGCGAGTCAAGCGCACGGGGTGCGGCCGAAGCGTTCGCGACACGGATGCGGAGCACCGAGGCCCCCTCTTCGGTGAAAGCCTGCGCCGCCTGGAGCGTCACGGGTTCGCTCGCCGACGTGGCGGCGCGCAGCGTGCCGACGTAGTGGTCGCCCTCGTAGACGCGTGCGCTCGTCTCGTACGTCCCCGCGGTCGCGGGAGCCGGGAACGAGACCGCCGTGGTCGCGACAGCGCCGGGAGCGGTCGTCTGGACCGCCTCGGACCCGTCCGGCAGAACGAGCCGCCACGACGACGCGGCATCCGCCCGGCCCTGCACGGTCCACGAGCCCGTGACCGGGGCTCCGACGACACCCGGGTCGAGCGTCAGCCCGGCATCGGTCTGCGCGATGGACGTGACCTCACCGCGGACGTACAGCGGTTCCGTGCCCGTCGACGCCAGCACCGGGGCGCCGGCACCGCCGGTGACGGTTTCAGCGGCACCGTACATCGTCGTCAGCTCGGCGGACCCGGCTACCTCGAGTGCGACTGTCTGCGGGGCGTCGGACCACAGGACGTGGAGCGGTCCGTCGGCGGTGTCGAATCGCACCCGGCGCAGTCCCGGCAGCGGTTCGTCGCGCTCGGCGAACGTCGCCGTCGCCAGGGCATCGGCCGCCACGGAGTAGGCGGCGAACGAGGGCTTGGGGGTGAAGGCCCCCAGCTCGTCGTCGGGGTGGTGCAGCAGGCCGAAGTTCTCCTCCGTCTCGGCGTCGTCGACGCCGTCGTTGACGAGGTCGTAAACGTAGTACCGCGCGGCGTCATGGGCTGCCGCGATCACGGCCGACTTCGCGATGTCGGCCGCCTGCTGGCGCTCGGACACCGCCCGCGCGTTGGTGCCGGTGGGCCAGCCGTGCTCGGTGATCCACAGCGGCTTCGACTCGCCGCCGTTGTAGCGCCGCACCAGGGCGTCGATGCGCTTCAGCGTCTCGTCGAGCGCGTCGGCTCCGACGGGGTAGCTGTAGGGGTGCAGGACGATGCCGTCGAGGTGATCGAGCGCGCCGAGCTGGAACGTCCGCTCGAGCCAGTCGGTGTTGAGGTTCGCCACCGCGGGGCCGATGACCGGCAGATCGGGACTGGCTGTCTTGATCGCGGGCGCCGCGGCGGAGAGCAGGGCGACATAGTTCTCGGGCGAGACGTTGGTGTTGCCGCCGAGCCCGAGATCCCACTCGTTCCACACCTCGATGCCGGTGGACATGTCGCCGAACTCCGCGGCCATCGCCGCGGCATAGTCGGCGTACGCGGCGACCGCGTCGGGGCTGACGGGGCCGTTGCCCGCGTCGTACAGGGGGTTTCCGTAGCCGGCCAGCAGCAGCGGCCGGATCCCCTGTTCGCGGGCGGGGTCGAGGAACTCCGCCCGGGCCCGCGACCAGTCGTAGACGCCCGGCTGCGTCTCGACCTCGCTCCAATAGACCTCGTCGCGCAGCTGGGCGAAGCCGCCCGTGGTCAGCGCCTGCATCGAAGCCGGATCCCAGGACTGCCCGTAGTGCGTGGCGGCACCGAACCGGCCGGTCGCCGAAGTGGCGGCCTCCGCGTCGGGGAGGATCGCGAACGTCGTCGCGGCGTCTGCCACTTCGTCACCGGTCGCGGTCACCTCGAGGCGGTACCAGCCGCGTTCGGTGACGTCGGGCGTCAGCGCGCCATCGGCCGGTTCCGTACCGTCGTCGACGACCTCGCCCCAGCCGTCGACCACGCGCCACGCGACCGTCGGGGCCGTCGTGTCGTACCGGAACGACACCGTGTCGCCGGCGTGGAACAGGTTGCCCCACGCGTCGGGTTCGATCGAGAGCGCGGGTGCGTCTGCGGATGCCGGCGCGGCGAGCGCGACGCTGGCTGTGGCAGCGAGGGCAAGCGCGGCGGAGGCGGCGATGAGCCGCGGGACGGGACGGGGGGACGGATGCTTCGGCACGCGGTGCTCCTCATCGAGTGTTCGCGGATGGTGGACGGGAGGAAAATCGTTTGTCCAGCGGGCAGTCTGGCCGCCAGGCGAGTCGTCTGTCAACACGTGCGCCGAGACGAACCTCGGATCTTCAATGCATCGACACGCTCGAACACTTTTGTTTTGACGTGTCGGGTCGAGAGGTGCTAGACATCGGAGAGCAATCGTTTTTCCTGCTTGCCACTCACACCTAGGAGTTTCAATGACGAAACGTTTCCGTTCCGTCGCGGCCGCAATCGCGGTCGGAGGCCTGTCCGTCGCCGCCCTCGCGGGCTGCAGCAGCGACGCATCGGCGCCCGCCGACGGCACCGTCACGATCGAGATCGGCGACCGCCCGACCGCCGACCGGCCGGAGGACCGCGCCTACTTCGACGAGCGCGTCGCCGCGTTCGAGAAGGCGAACCCCGACATCGACCTGCAGCCCGTCGAGACGGGCTACGACGCCTCGACGTTCCAGGCGCTCGCCGCCGGCGGCAGCCTGCCCGATGTCATGAGCGTCCCGCTCACCGAGCCGCAAGGGCTCATCAAGCGCAACCAGGCAGCCGACATCACCGACGCGCTCGAGAGCGAGGGCCTGCTCGACGCGCTGAACCCGACCATCCTCGCCCTCACGAAGAACAGCGAAGACCGTGTCTTCGCGATCCCGACGAACGCGTACTCGTTCGGGCTGGTCTACAACCGCGATCTCTTCGCCCAGGCGGGTCTCGATCCCGAGAACCCGCCGAAGACCTGGGACGAGGTCCGCGAGGCGGCGAAGAAGATCAGCGACGCGACCGACGCCGCCGGCTTCTCCGTGCTGACGACCGCGAACACCGGCGGGTGGCAGTTCACCGGCATGACCTACTCGTTCGGCGGGACGGTCGAGAACGAGGACGGCTCGAAGGCGACCTTCGACGACACCCCGTCGACCGACGCGCTCGATCTGCTGCAGACGATGCGCTGGGAGGACGGCACGCTCCCGGAGAACACCCTCTACGACGTCCAGTCACAGGGGCAGGACTTCGCCGCGGGCAAGATCGGCATGATCCTCGGTGCGAGCGACTCGTACTACAACGTCGTCCAGAACCTGAAGCTGCCCGCCGAGCAGTTCGGCATCGGCGGGATGCCGCAGTCCAGCGGCACGCAGGGCACGCTGAGCGGTGGCACGGTGCAGATCGTCAACCCGAACGCGAGCGACGCCGAGAAGGCCGCCGCCGTGAAGTGGGTGGAGTTCTTCTACCTCCAGCGCTTCCTCGACGAGGACACCGCCGTCGACGACGCGCGCGCCTCGAACGAGGCCGGCTCGGTCACGGGCCTGCCCGGACTGCCGGTCGTCAACGCCGATCAGTACTCCGAGTACTTCACCTGGATCGCCGACTACATCAACGTTCCGAGTGAGAACTTCACGCCCTACCTCGAGGCCTCGGCCGACATCCCGATCGTGCCCGAGCCCGTGAACAACGCGCAGGAGGTCTACGGCGCGCTCGACACCGTCGTCCAGACGGTGCTCACCGACAAGGGCGCCGACATCCCCGCTCTTCTCTCCACCGCTCAGAGCGACGTCCAGTCCCGCCTGAGCCGCTGACCCGACGGGGCGGGCCGACGACCTCGGCTCGCCCCCGACCGGAGGACCCCATGACCGACGTGAGACCGCGGACCGGGACGACGACATCCGCGTCCGCTTCCCCCGAGCCCGCCCCGCCGCGGCGGCGCCGCCGTTGGCGTCCCAGCCTGACGGCGCTCGCCATCGCGGCGCCCGCGATCCTCGTCTTCCTGTACTTCTCGTGGGGACCGATCGTCAGCTCGCTCGCCATGAGCGTGCAGCGCGTCGTCATCGGCGGCGAGAGCAGCTTCGTCGGGTGGGAGAACTTCGCGTACGTCCTCTCCGACCCCGGGCTGCCGCAGGCGACCCTGAACACGATCTACTACACGGTCCTCGCCGTGCTGTTCGGATTCCCGGTGCCGCTGGCCCTCGCCGTCTTCATCTCCGAGATGCGTTCGCGCAGCTGGTACTTCAGTGCGCTCGCCTACCTGCCGGTCATGGTGCCGCCGGTGGTCGCGATCCTGCTGTGGAAGTTCTTCTACGCCCCCGACGCCGACGGTCTCTTCAACACCGTGCTCGGCTGGGTCGGCATCGGGCCGCTGCCCTGGCTGAACTCGACGGCGACCGCCATGCCCTCGATCGTCCTCGAGACGACGTGGGCCGGCGCGGGCACGGCGATCATCATCTACATCGCGGCCCTCACGAGCATCCCCTCCGAGCTCTACGAGGCCGCCGAGCTCGACGGCGCCGGCATCTGGCGTCGCGTCTGGCACGTGACCCTGCCGCAGATGCGCGGCATCATCGCGACGATGCTGCTGCTGCAGATCATCGGCACGATGCAGATCTTCACCGAGCCGTTCCTCTTCACCGGCGGCGGGCCGCAGGGAGCCACCAAGACGCTGCTCATGACCATCTACGACTACGCCTTCGTGCGCGTCGACTACGGCGCCGCGACCGCGCTGAGCGTGCTGCTCGCCGCATCGCTCGGCCTGCTGTCGCTCCTCTACTTCCGACTGACCCGACGCTGGAGCCGAGCATGAGCGCCCTTCTTCCCACCCGGCGGCTCGCCCGGCGTCGCGACGTCGCACCCGATCCGCTCACGCGCACCAACATCTCCGACAGCGACCGCCAGCGACCCTCGGTGCGCGTGTGGCTCGGCATCGGACAGGTCGTGGTGCTGGCTGGTCTGCTGATCGCCGGACTCGGCCCGCTCATCTGGCTCGCGCTCGCCGCGGTCTCGCCGACGCAGGACCTCATCCGCGGCCCGTTCTCGTTCTTCGCCAGCGGGACCGTGCAGTGGGAGAACCTCGCGATCGCGTGGGAGCGGGGCCGCATCGGCCACTACCTCACCAACACGGCGATCCTCGCGGCGGGATCGGTCGTCGTGACCCTCGTCGTCTCGACGACGGCGGCCTTCGTCATCACGGTGCTCCGGCCGCGGTGGGGCAAGCTGCTCTCCGGAGCCATCCTCGCCACGCTGTTCATCCCGTCGATCGTCTCGCTCGTGCCGCTGTACCTCACGGTGCGCGAGCTGCCGGTGCTGGGCGTCTCGCTGATCAACACCTGGTGGGCCGTGTGGCTGCCCGCGGGCGCAGCGGCGTTCAACGTGCTCATCATCGCCCGGTTCCTCGAGGCGATCCCCGCCGACCTCTACGAGGCGGCCCGCATCGACGGCGCCGGCCCGCTCCGCATCCTCTGGAGCATCGTGCTTCCGCTGTCGCGACCGATCCTCGGGGTCGTGGGCCTGCTGACGGTCGTGGCGTCGTGGAAGGACTACCTGTGGCCCCTCCTCGTGCTGCCCGACCCCGACAAGCAGCCGGTGTCGGTGGCGCTGCCTCGCCTTGCCGACCAGACCGAGCTGAGCGTGCAGATGGCGGCCCTGTTCCTCTCGCTGATCATCCCCGTGGCGCTGTTCCTCATCTTCCAGCGCCAGTTCCTGCGCGGCGCGAGCATGGCGGGCGGGGTGAAGGGATGAGCCGCATCCTCGTCACCGGCGCCGACGGCGAGATCGGTCGTGCGGTCAGCGACCATCTCGTCGCGAGCGGCCACCAGGTCACTGCGCTGTCCCTCGCATTCGGCGGAGAACACCCCGCGGACCGGCAGATCACGGGCGACGCGACCTCGCGGGCCGACGTCGAGGAAGCGATGCGCGACGCCGACGCGGTCGCGCACTTCGCCGCCATCCCGCATCCGAGCCTTGGCACCCCGTACGACATCTTCCGCGTCAACACCTCGGCGACGTTCAACGTGCTCACGCGCGCCGCCGAGGCGGGTGTGCACCGGGCGGTCATCGCCAGCAGCATCAACGCCATCGGCTACCCGAACAATCCGCACGACACGTTCCCGCCGGCGTTCCCGCTCGACGCCGGGACGCCGCCCGACATCGCCGACGCCTACTCGCTGTCGAAGCTGGCCGACGAGGCGACGGCCCGGTACGCCCACCGGCGGTACGGCATCGACGTCGTCGCGCTGCGGTTCCCGTTGGTGAAATGGCCGCACGTCCTGCGCGACGTCGCCGACGAGGTCCGCGCGGATCCCGTGCGGATGGCCCGCGAGGGCTGGGCGTACCTGACCATGACCGACGCCGTGCGCGCGGTGGAGCGGGCGCTCTGGGCGGATGTCGCCGGCGCCGAAGTGGTGCCGCTCAGTGCCCGCGACACCCTCCTCGACGTGCCGACGGCCGAGCTCCTGCGCCGCTACGCGCCTGCGGTCGAGCCGCCGGCGCACCTCGCCGGGCACGACGCGCTCGTCGACCTGACGACGGCGCGGACGGTGCTCGGCTTCGAGCCCCGAGAGTCGATCCACGATGGCACCGCCACCCCCTACCCGGCACTCGTGAGGAGCGACCGATGACGACAGAGCCCACGACCTTCGATCAGCCCTGGATGCCGCGCGAGAACGTCCGCATCACGGACGTGCGGGCGATCGTGACGGCGCCCGATGGCATTCCGCTGGTCGTCGTCCGCATCGACACCGACCAGGACGGACTGTGGGGATACGGCTGCGCGACCTTCACGCAGCGCTGGCAGGCCGTCGTCGCCTTCCTCGACCACCTGCGCCCGCTGCTCGTCGGTCGATACCCCGGCGACATCGAAGACCTGCTGCGTCTGGTGCGGTTCACCGGCTACTGGCGCGAGGGACCGGTCGGCAACAACGCGCTCTCGGGCATCGACATGGCGCTGTGGGACATCGCCGGCAAGCGCGCCGGGATGCCGGTGTACGAGCTGTTCGGCGGGCGGGTGCGTGCCGCGGCCGACACCTATCTGCACGCCGAGGGTGCCGATCTCGACGAGACCACGGCGCACGCGCGCGAGCTCATCTCCGCCGGCCAGCGTCACGTGCGCATCCAGACCGGCCAGCAGGGCGTCGGACATTACGGCGCGCCGCCCGTCGCGGGCTCCTTCGCGTGGGCGAAGAACCCCGCGGGCTGGCGGGTCGAGGACTATCTCGTCCGCACGCCGCAGCTGTTCGCCCACGTGCGCGAGGCGCTCGGCGACGGCGTAGAGCTGCTGCACGACGTCCACTCGCGACTGACCCCCGCGACCGCGATCGCCCTCGCCCGTTCGCTCGAGCCGTACCGGCCCTTCTTCCTCGAGGACGTGCTCGCACCCGAGCACTGGCACCGCCTGGCCGAGGTGCGGGCCGCGTCACCCGTGCCGATCGCGGTCGGCGAGCTCGCGACATCCTTCACCGACGCCGCCCGCCTCATCCGCGAGCATCACGTCGACTACATCCGCAGCCACCTCTCGGATATCGGGGGCGTCAGCGCCGCGCGCCGGCTCGCGGTCCTCGCCGACATCGAGGGTGTGCGCACGGCCTGGCATTCGCCCGGCGACGCCTCGCCGTTCGCCGTGGCCGCGGCGGTCGCGCTCGATGTGACCTCGCCGGCTTTCGGCATCCAGGAGGGTCACGTCTACAACGACGAGACCCACGAGGTCTTCCCCGGCATGATCGACATCGTCGACGGCTGGCTGACGCCCAACGACGCCCCCGGCTGGGGGATCGAGATGGACGAGGCCGCCGCCGCCCGCTTCCCCGCCGGTCTCTCCGGGCACGACGCCTGGGCCGCAGGGGTCCGCGCGCCCGACGGCGCCCTCATCGCGCCCTGAGCGTCCGCTTCTCGAACCTCCGAACCCGAACCCGAACCCGAAAGAGATCCATGACCACCTGGTCGATCGCGCCCTCGGGGCGCTGGCTGCTGCACGGCGGCGAACCGACGTTCCTCCTGGCCGACACCGTCTGGGCGGCCTTCGGCGGGCCCACCGAGAACGAATGGCTCGACCATCTCGAACTCCGCCGGCGTCAGGGCTTCAACGCCCTGCTGATCAGCGTCCTGCCCATCGAGCACGACCGATCGACGGGCACCCGGTCGCCGTACGCGCTGCGCGACGGTGCCGTCGATTTCGGCGCCGGTGATCCGGACTACTGGACCGAGGCCGAGCGGCTGCTCGAGCAGGCTCGCGAGCGCGGCTTCACGCCGATGCTCGTGCTCCTGTGGAACAACTTCGTCCCGGGTACGTGGGGCTCCCGCCTCACGCCCGAGCACGTGCTCAGCGCGGACCAGACCGAGACCTACGTGCGCGAAACAGTCGCGAGGTTCCGCCGCTTCGATCCGATCTGGATCGTGTCGGGCGACGACGACCTCGACGACGACGTCGCACTCGAGCGGTACAGCTCGGTGGCGGCGCTGCTGCGCGAGGTCGCACCCGGCCAGCTGGTCACGTGGCACGACACTCCGACCGCGAGGATGCCGCAGCCGCTGGCCGACAGCGAACTCGTCGACTTCCATGCGCTGCAGTCGGGACACAACGAGGCCTGGGACACGCTGCCTGCCGACCTGACCCACGACTACCGCGCGCTCGATGTCGCTCGACCGATCATCAACCTCGAGCCCTGCTACGAGGGACTCGGGCGTTTCCGCGGCGCCGCGCGGCACTCGGCCGCCGACGTCCGTCGCGCCAGCTGGACCGGCGTCGTCTCGGGCGCTGCCGCAGGCCTGGGGTACGGCGCGCACGGCGTCTGGTCGTGGCATCGTCGCGGCGAGGGATTCTCAGCCGAAGACGTGCACGGGGCGCCCTTCCCCTTCTCGGTCGCCGCGGCGTTCCCCGGCGCCGACGATGTCGCGTACCTCCGCCGGGTCGTCGACGCGGAACGGCTGTGGGGACTCGATGCGGCTCCCGATCTGCTCGTCGCCGAGCCCTCCGGGGCCGTCACCGGGCGCGCTCCCGACGGCACGATCGCCGTTTACGCGCCCACCCCCTTCGCGCTCACCCTCGTTCTCGGCGACGTCGAGGCTGCCGGCCTGGAGGTCACCGTCCACGACCTGGCGGCACGGCGACCCGATGCCGCGCGATGGACCGCGGTGGACGGCGGCATCCGGCTCGAGCAGCCCGAGTTCACCGGCGACGCGCTGTTCGTGCTGCGCCCCGCTCGCAGCGGCGGCGAACGATGAGCGCCCGGATCGTGACGTTCGGCGAGGCGCTCGCCACCGCGACCGTCGACGAGACGGGAACTCTGACCCGGGCGACGGTCGCGGGTGCCGAGCTGAACACCGCGGTCGGGCTCGCGCGGCTCGGGCACGACGTCGCGTGGGCCTCGCGGCTCGGCGACGACGCTTTTGCCGGGCTCGTGCGCGAGACACTCCGGGTCGAGGGCATCGACGATCATCTCGTCGTGGCGGCGCCGGGGGAGCAGACAGGGCTGATCGTCAAGCATCGCCTCGACGACGGCGACATCCGCTCCGAGCACTACCGCGCCACGAGCGCCGCGAGCCGGCTGCGCTCGGATGATCTTCCGGCAGCGGCGCTCGACGGAGCCGACTGGCTGCACGCGACGTGCATCACGCCGGCCCTCGGCGCTGGCCCGAAGGGGCTGTTCGAGAACGTCCTGCACGAGGCGTCGATGCGCGGCATCCCCATCTCGCTCGATGCCAACCACCGGCCCCAGCTGATGTCGGAGGACGAGCTCCGAGCGGTCGTCGACGACTGGATCGACGTCGTCGACACGTTCTTCTGCAACGAGGACGAGGCACGCATCCTCACCGGCACCACCTCGACGGAAGCCGCCGTCGACGATCTCGCCCGCCGGGGCCCCCGCGTCGTCGTGGTCAAGCTCGGCGGTCGCGGCGCGCTGGCCGGAGACGCCGACGGTCGGCGTTTCACCCCGGCCTCCGTCGTCGCCGAGCCGACGCACCCCGTCGGCGCAGGCGACGCGTTCGCCGCCGCGTGGATCTCGTGCACGCTGCGCGGCGACACCGTCGATGTCGCGTTGCCCATCGCCGCGTGGTGCGCGGCCCGGGTCGTGGCCGATCCCGGCGATCACGACGGCTTTCCGCGGCGTGCCGAGCTCGACGCCTTCGAAGCGGCCCGGCGCGAGCTCGCGGAGGTGGGACGATGACCGCGGACGTGCGCGCCGCGCTCCGCGCCGCCGCCGTCGTCGCCGTGCTGCGGGCGCCGTCGGAGGCGGAACTGCGTCGGCAGATCGACTTCGCCGTCGACGCCGAGCTGCCGGTGCTCGAGATCACGACGACCACCCCGGGGTGGGAGCGCGTGCTGGCGGAGATCGCCGGTGACACCGCATTCGATCGCATCCTGCTGGGTGCGGGAACCGTCACGACGGTGGCCCAGGCTGAGGCGGCGCGGGATGCCGGGGCACGCTTCCTGGTGTCGCCGACGATCGTCGAGGATGCCGTACGCGCGGCGGCCGGAGAAGCAGCATTCATCGCGGGCGGATTTACCCCGACGGAGCTCCGCGCCGCTGCCGCAACGAGCGGCATGGCGAAGCTCTTCCCCGCCGCGAGCGGCGGTCTCGGGCACCTGCGCGCGGTTCGAGACGTGCTGCCCGACGTCGCGATCATGCCGACCGGCGGCATCGGCGTCGACGACGCCGCCGACTGGATCGCCGCGGGCGCGATCGCCGTCGGGATCGGCGGCGGTCTCTTCCGCGAGCCCGTCGACCGCGTGCGCAGGCTCGTCGGGTCGCTCCGACGGACGTCGTGACCCGGTTCCGGATCGGGTCGGACGACCTCGTCGCGGTCGTCGAGGCAGACGGGGCTCGCATCTCGTCGCTGCGCCACCTGCCCACCGAGCGTGAGCTGCTCGCGTCGACGCCGTGGGCCGACGACCCCGTCGACGCCTTCGTCATGGCCGACTCGAGCGCGCAGTGGCATCGCGCCTACCGTGGCGGGTGGCATCTGCTGCTGCCGCGGGCGGGCGACAGCCCGGCAACGGCGTCTCCGCCCCAGCCGTTTCACGGCGAAGCGGCCTGGCGCACGTGGCGCCTGACCGGCAGCCGCAACGCCTGCCGCGCGTCGGTCGTCCTTCGCACCGTCCCGCTCGCGATCGACCGGTGGATGTCGGTGCGCGCGAACATGCTCGTGATCGAGACCGCGGTACGGAACGTGGGCAGTGAGCCGGTGAGCTACGGATGGGCCGAGCACCCGGCGTTCGCCGGCGAACTGTTCGGTCCGGCCTCTACCGTGCGCACGGGCGACCGCGTCGTGCCGCTCGACCCGGCACCCGCGGCATCCTTCACCGACCTCGCCGCGCCCGCGGGCGACGTGACGATCACCGCGCCCGAGGCCGGGGTCGAGGTCGCGCTGACCTGGGACGCGGGCCTGATGCCGCGACTCTACGTGTGGCAGGAACAGCGGGGGAGCACCGGCTTCCCGTGGTGGGGTGCGATGGATGCCGTCGGGCTCGAGCCGGCCGCCGACCCGTACGGCACACCTCTCGACGCGCTCGGCTCGCTGAAGCTCGAGCCCGGGGAGAGCCGGGAATCCGTCGTCTCGCTACGTGTCGACCGATCGGGCGATGTGGCGCCGGGGGCGACGTCATAGACTTGAAGCGAGATGGCGAGAAAAGCGATTTCCCTCCGTGACGTTGCGGCTGTCGCCGGCGTCTCGGTGTCGACCGTGTCGAAGGTGCTGCGCGGACAGGGCAAGGCGTCGGATGCCACGCGCGAGCGCATCTTCGAGGCTGCCGAGCGGCTCGACTTCCAGCCCAACGCGCTGGGCCAGTTCCTCGTCCAGGGGCGCAGCGCCACCGTGGGCGTGCTCACCATGAACGCCCCGGGCGCCTTCACGATGCCCGTTCTCACCGGTGCCACGACGACCCTCGGCACGCGTGACCTGTCGGTCCTCGTGACCGACTCGCACCTCGACCGCACGGTGCTGGCGGCCACGGTCCGCAAGCTCCGTGCCCGCAGCATCGACGGGCTGCTCGTCGTCGGCGACGGCTCCGGGTCGGAGATCCGCTCCGTCACCGCGGGGTTCCCCGCGCCGGTGGTCTACGTCTACGGCATCTCCGACGACGCCGCCGACGCATCGTTCGTCCACGACGGCTACGCCGCCGGGAAGCGCGCCGGCGAGCATCTCATCGCCTCCGGTCGTCGGCGCATAGCGCACATCACGGCCTCTGCCGACGACCACTCGGCGCGCGAGCGCGCGGACGGCCTCGCCGCGGCCCTCGCGGCCGCCGGCGCCGACCTCGCGCCGGAGCTCGTGCTGCGCGGCGATTGGTCACGGGGCTGGGGTCGCGAGGCCGCCGAGCGGCTGATCGCGTCGGGCGAGAGGTTCGACGCCGTCTGCTGCGGCAACGACACGATCGCCCGCGCGGTGATCGCTGCGCTCGCCGAGGCCGGTGTCCGCGTGCCGGAGGATGTCGCCATCACCGGGATGGACAACATCTCGGGCCTCACGGGCCAGGACGATGAGAGCCTGACCACGATCGACTTCCGCCTCGCCGACCTGGGCGCCCGGGCGGCCGCTCACCTGGCCGACGTCATCGACGGACAGCCGTACGAGCCGGGCCTGCACCGGATCGCCGGCGACCTCGTGGCGGGCGAGTCGACGGCGTCGCTGACTGCCTGACCGGCCTCAGGCCTGGCGCGAGCCGAGCACCTTCACGATCACGGACCGACGGCGCAGCTCGGCGATCGTCCGGGTCTCCTCGTCGGCGTCGCGGCCGAGCGCGTGCACGTCCGAGACCACGACGACATCGCCCGCCGTCAGATGGCCGAACAGTCGTGACAGGCGCTCCTGCCAGCTCTCCCCGGTCTCGGGCGCGGGATGACGGAAGCCCTCGATCGGAACTCCGAACTGAGCCAGCGCGTCGCGCTGCGCCACGATGCTCGGCATGTCGTCGCGCGAGACGACGAGACCGACGAGGCGAGCGCCGGCAGGGCGGGCTGCCCACCACTCCGGGCTCGGCTGCAGGGCCGCGAAGCTGTCGGGCAGCTCGTCGACGGGGGAGTCGGGCAGCGCGATCGTACGCGTCTCGGCGTAGTCCGCCGCCGGGCGCGTGGTCCGGTCGTCGTCGGTCGGGGTGCTCACCCTCTCATTGTCGCCGACGCGAGAACGGTTTTCACCACGAGTTCGCGTCAGAGGTCGTTCTGGCGCATCTCGAGGCTCACCTGCTGCGAGTCGAGCCGGCGTTGCGACTCGCGCAGCACCTCGGACGAGAACGCGCCCTCGCTCGACAGCTCGAGCAGTCGCGCGCGCATCGCACCGATGAGCAGCAGCTGCAGCTCGCGGGCGAGGGCGCCGGCGTCCTCGTCTGCCGCGTGCTCCAGCCGGCGGCGCGCGATCGTCAGCGTCCGGGCGTCCCACTTGCCGCCTTCTTCGACGGCGAGTGTCGGGTCGGCCAGCCGGTCGATCGCCGCGGTGCGCAGCTCGGCGTCGAGCGCTTCCCCCTCCTCGCGCAGCAGCGAGCTGTCGGCGGTGCTGCTCGGGATACGAAGCGCCCGCACCAGAGCCGGCAGCGTGAGGCCCTGAAGGAGCAAGCTGATGACGGCGACCAGGAACGCGGTGAGGATGAGGAGCTCGCGCTCCGGGGTCTCACGGGGAAGGGTCTGCGCCGCGGCGAGGGTGACGACCCCGCGCATCCCGGCCCACACGATGATCGTGCCGTGCTTCCAGCCCAGCGGCGACGCCTCGTAGTAGTCGAGGTCGTGGAACGCCCGGGTCACCCGGGTGCGCATGCTCTCCAGACGCCGGCGCGTGGCCCCGGGATTGCGGCCGCGCCCGGCGAAATCAGGCGGCAGGCTGTCGAGGCGCTCCGAGATCTGCTCGAGGCGGTTGCGCTGGCGCAGGCGTGCACGACGCCCCTGGAAGAAGATGAGCCCCGCGACGTAGACGGCGCGGATGGCGAGCAGGATCGCGAGCGAGCCGAGGGCGAGCAGGATCGCCTTTCCGGGACCGCTCTGCTGCCGGAAGTTGTCGTCGAGGATGCCGCGCAGCTCCAGCCCCATCACGAGGAAAACCCCGCCCTCGAGCACGAGCTCGACCGTGCGCCAGTTGATCTCGTCGGAGACTCGCTGCTCGGCGGTGAAGCGTCGTGCGGCACCTTGACCCGTGGTGATGCCCGCCGCGACGGCGGCGACGAGCCCAGAGCCGCCGAGGTGCTCGGTCGGCAGGTACGCCACGAACGGGACGATGAATCCGAGGGCGGTGGCGGCGACCGTGTTCATGCGCGCCCGGACGCGCAGGTTCAGTCCGCCGACGACGACCCCCACGATCACGGCGGCGACGATTCCCCAGACGAAGGTTCCGACCGTGTCGGCGAATGCGAACCCGCCGGCGACCGCCGCGATCGCGCTGCGCAGCAGAACGAGGGCGGTGGCGTCGTTGATGAGGCTCTCACCCTCGAGGATCGTCACGACCCGCGGGGATATGCCGAGCCGCTTGACGATCGAGGTCGCGACGGCGTCGCTCGGGCTCAGCACCGCCCCGAGCGCCACCGCCAGCGGAAACCCGAGCTGGGGCAGAACGAGGGTGAGGAAGCCGCCGATCGCGAGCGCGCTGATGACGACGAGCGCGACGGCGAGCCCCGAGATCGACGGCAGATCGCGCCGGAACTCGACCGCGGGCAGACGCACTGCCGCCGCATAGAGCAGGGGAGGCAGCACGCCGACGAGGATCAGCTCGGGGTCGACCTCGAAGTCGTCGAGGATCGGCAGCCACGACGCGGCCAGTCCGACCGCGACGAGGATCAGCGGCCCCGCGACACCGAGACGTTTCGACAGCGAGGTCGAGACGGTGATCGCGACGACACCGAGGATGAGTCCGGGCAGCAGTTCCACGCGTCCGGGTGCCTGTCAGAGGATGCCGAGGGCCCGGACGGCGTCGCGCTCGTCGATGAGCTCGGCGACCGATGCGTCGAGCCGGGTTCGGCCGCGTTCGTCGAGTTCGAGCCCGGTTACGACGCGATAACCCGAGCCGTCGCTCGTGACGGGGAAGGAGCACACCAGACCCTCGGGCACGCCGTACTCGCCGCGCGAGACGACGGCGGCCGAGGTGCGCCGGCCGCGGGTGCCGAGCACGTCGTCGCGCACGTGCCGCAGTGCCGCGTTGGCGGCCGATGCGGCAGATGACGCCCCGCGCACCGCGATGATCTCGGCGCCGCGCTTCGCGACGCGAGGCACGAACTCGTCGTCGAGCCAGGCCCGTGCGGCATCCGTTCCGCCCAGCCGGTCGGCGAGGGCGTCGGCCACGGGGCGCCCGGCGACGGTCGCGGAGGCGATGTCGGGGAACTGCGTCGCGGAGTGGTTGCCCCAGATCACCACGCCCTCGATGTCGTTGACGGGCACCTCGAGCCGCGCGGCGAGCTGAGCGACGGCGCGCTCGTGATCGAGGCGGGTCATGGCGCTGAAGCGCTCGGGCGGCACGCCTTCGGCCGCCGACGCCGCGATCAGCGCGTTCGTGTTGGCGGGATTGCCCACGACCAGCACGCGGACGTCGGATGCCGCGGATGCCGCGATGGCCGCGCCCTGCGGGCCGAAGATGCCCGCGTTGGCGGCGAGCAGGTCGCCGCGCTCCATGCCGGCCGATCGGGGCCGGGCACCCACGAGCATCGCGATGTTGGCACCCGCGAACCCCGTGCGCGCGTCATCCGTGACCTCGACCGAGCGCAGCAGCGGGAACGCGCAGTCCTGCAGCTCGAGCGCCGTTCCCTCCGCGGCTCGGACCCCGTCGGGGATCTCGAGCAGGCGGAGGTTCACCGGCCGGTCGGGGCCGAGCATCTCGCCGGAGGCGATGCGGAACAGCAGGGCGTAGCCGATCTGACCGGCCGCGCCGGTGACGGTGACGGTGGTGGCGTCCATGTGCCGAGCCTATTCCTGCCGCCGCGGCCGCACGGGGTGCCGGACCGGAGAATCGACCTCGCGGTCAGCCCTTCTGCTTCGCCTGGTGCCGGGCCACACGGTTGCGGTTGCCGCACCCGGCGGCGGTGCACCAGATCCGATTGCGTCGAGGCGAGCGGTCGAGGTAGACCCACCCGCAGGCGTCGTCGGCGCACTGCCGTGCGGTGGTGAGATCGGATGTCAGCAGGTCGTGGGCGCTCATGGCCACCGCCGCGCGCGGTCCGGAGAGATCAGCGGGCGGCACCCACACCCACGCCGAGGCGGGCTCGTCGAAGCTCAGCGACGAGCGGGCGAGGGCGTCGACGTGCTCGCGGGCGATGAGATCGGCGGCTGCCGAGGAATGCTGGAACACCGCTTCGTAGACCGCCTCGCGAAGCGCGACGACCGCGCGGTGCTCCCGGGCCGCCACGTCCGATTCGGCCCGGGGCAGTGCGCTTCTCGCGGCGCCCGTCGCGGCGCCGACATCCATCTGGTGGCACCACGACACGACGTCGTCGAAGTCGCGGAGGGTGTCGATCGCGCGTTGCGGGTCGAGCCGCCAGTGCACCGTGTCGACCAGATCGAGAGCGGGGTGCCCCGCGACCCGGGGGAACGCCGCTGCGTCGGACTGCGCCACGAATGAATGCTAACGCTCGTCGTCAGCTTGTGCCATTAGTTCAGGGCTGAGAGTGTGTAACGCATGAAAGCCAGAGCACCCATTAGACACTCCGCGGACGGTCTCGGCGCGGACTTCCGCCGTCTCTGGGTCGCGCAGGGGGCCTCCTCTGTCGGAGCGCAGGTCGGCGACCTCGCTCTCCCGCTGCTCGCCGTCGTGGTGCTCGGGGCGAGCGCCGGCGAGGTGGGGCTGCTGGGCGCGGCGAAATGGATGCCGTTCCTGCTCCTCGCGCTGCCGCTCGGCGTGCTCGTCGATCGGTCCCGTCGCCGCCGCATCCTGATCGTCGCGGACCTCGCCCGAGCTTTCCTGACGGTCGTGATCGTCGGCCTCGCCGTCGCCGGGGTGCTGACGTTGCCCGCTCTCGTCGGGCTTGTCCTGCTCTTGGGCGCCTTCACCGTGGCGTTCGACGTGAGCTACCAGTCCTATCTGCCCACCGTCGCGGGCCGGTCTCACCTCGAGCGCGCGAACGGTCGCCTGCAGGCGACGGCCGCCGTAGCTCAGATCGGCGGCCCCGGGATGGCGGGGCTGCTCGTCCAGACGCTGACCGCCGCCTGGGCCCTCATCGCTCCCGCGGCCACGTACCTCGTCTCGGCACTCGCCCTGACGAGCATCTCCACCCGGGAACACCGCCCCGTCCCCAGCGGCCACGGTGCGCTGTCGGAGTTGCGCGAGGGCTTGCGTTTCGTGCGGCGAGATCGCTTCCTGATCGCCCTCGTCGGATTCGCCGCCATCTACAACCTGTTCGCCCAGGCGATCACGGTGCTGTTCACGGTGCACGCCGTCCGCGAGCTCGGGCTGGATGCGGGGCAGCTCGGGTTGATCTTCGGGCTCGGTGCCGTCGGTGCCGTGGCGGCCGCGGCGAGTGCCCCGGCAGCGGTGCGCCGCTTCGGGGCGGGGTCGGTCTTGATCGCATGCGCAGTCGCGGAGAGCATCGCGCTGTCGATGCTGCCGCTCGTGCCCGCATCCTGGTCGCCCACGGTGCTGGTGGCGGTGCTGGCCGCGGCGTTCGCGCTGAACGGAGCCGGCACGTCGCTGTCGAGTGTCGTCGCCGTGACGTTGCGTCAGCTGCGGACGCCGGACGAGGTCCTCGGGCGCGTGAACGCGACGATGCGCTGGGTCTCGTACGGGGTGGTCGCGATCGGCGCGGCGATCGGCGGCGGGCTCGGTGAGCTGGTGGGCACCCGGGCCGGGATGGCCATCGCGGGTGCGGGCGTCATGCTGACGGTCGTCTGGGTCGTGCTGTCGCCGCTGCGGTCGATCCGCGATCCCCGCGAGCTGGTCGACGCGAGCGGCGTCTCGGACGGAGGACCCGAGGCGGCGCATCCCGGCTCGTCTCCGTGCGGCGACGCGGTGGGCGACGCGCCGCAGGTACGGTAAAGCGCATGAACGAACGCGACCGCGGAGCCGCACGGTGAGCGTGTCGGCCGCCCTGGCCGGCATCCTGTATCCCGAGATCGAGCCCTACGAGACGGGCTTCCTGCTCGCCGGCGACGGCCAGCGCGTCTATTGGGAGCAGTCGGGCAATCCCGAGGGCAAGCCGGTCGTGTTCCTGCACGGCGGCCCCGGCGGCGGAACCTCGCCCTGGCACCGCCGCTTCTTCGACCCCGAGGTCTACCGGATCATCCTGTTCGACCAGCGCGGCTGCGGGAAGTCGACGCCGCACGCGAGCGATCCGGCCGCCGACCTCCGCTACAACACCACGTGGCACCTCGTCGCCGACATCGAACTGCTGCGTCGCAACCTCGGCATCGACCGGTGGCAGGTGTTCGGCGGCTCGTGGGGCTCGACGCTCGCACTCGCCTACGCGCAGTCGCACCCGGATGTCGTCTCGGAGCTGGTGCTGCGCGGGATCTTCACGCTGCGGCGCCATGAGCTCGAGTGGTTCTACGAGGGCGGGGCGGCAGCGCTGTTCCCCGACCTGTGGGAGGACTACCTCGCCCCGGTTCCGGTCATCGAGCGGAGCCGACTGATCGAGGCGTACCACCGGCTGCTGACCGACCCCGATCCGGCGGTGCACGTTCCCGCCGCCCAGGCCTGGACGCGCTGGGAGGCCTCGACCGTGACCCTGCGTCCCGACCCGGAGCTGGTGGCCGGGATGACGAAGGCGGAGTCGGCGACCGCGTTCGCGCGGATCGAGAACCACTATTTCCTCAACGGCGGATGGCTGCGTGAAGGGCAGCTGATCGAGGATGCCGCGTCGGGCCGCCTCCGCGGCATCCCGGGTGTCATCGTGCAGGGCCGCTACGACGCGTGCACGCCCCCGATGACCGCATGGGACCTGCACCGGGCCTGGCCCGAGGCCGAGTTCGTCATGGTCGACGACGCCGGCCACTCGGCCGGTGAGCCCGGCATCGCCGCCGCCCTCGTCGCCGCGACCGACCGCTTCGCCCGCTGACGCGCGCCGCGCCGCGCGCGCCGGTGCCGCGCCGGCGCCGAGAACGCACCGTCGCCGCGAGAGCGCACCGCGGATGGTGCGTTATCGCGGGGAGAGTGCGGTCTCGGCGGGTCGAGCCGCGGGCCAGTGCACCGGCACATCGAGGCGACGGCGGGTCGGGCCGGACCCAGGGGCGACGAGCATCGGGAGGAGCGCGGCCATCGCTTCGCGGCCCAGCTCGTCACCGTCGACGTCGATCGCGGGCACGTCGTCGGCTCCGATCGCCTCGGCCACCAGGCGTTCCGCACTGACGACGATCTCTCCGGGCGAGGCGACGCCGCGAGCGCGGAGGGCGAAGACGAGACCGAGCCCGATGGATGTCGCGTAAGGCACAGCCGCCGTCGCGCCCGAGTCGATGACCGCGTCGGCGGTCGCGACACCCGCCGCGAACGTCGCCGGAAAGGGACCGAGCGCGGTCAGCTCGACGCGCTCGCCGACGGCGGCCTCGATCGCGGCCGAGCGCTGCCGGTCCTGCCATGATCCCTCCGGACCTCCGAGGTACACGATTCCGCGGTGGCCCGCGTCGGCCAGGCGCGTCGCGAGCTCGGCGAACGCGCTCGCGGTGTCGGCCACGATCGAGGTCATGCCGTCGATCTCACGGTCGACGAGGACCGTCGGCCCGAAGGCGCCGGCGGCACGGACGATGTCGTCGGGGCCACGCGGTGCGACGAGAATGCAGCCGTCGACCTGCCGGGCGAGGCGCTCGAGCTCGTCGAGCCCGTCGACGTCGTCGAGCCGGTGCACGGCGACCGTGAGCTGCAGGTCGGACTCGCGGGCGCGCTCCTGAGCCCCCGCGATGATCGGCGTGAAGAAGGCGTTGTCGAGCGTCGGCACGACGAGGGCGACGATGCCGCTGCGCCCGCGAGCGAGGTGGCTGGCGGCGCGGTTCGGGATGAAGCCGAGCGTCTCGGCCGCGGCGCGCACGCGCGCGACCGTCTCGGGGGCGACGAGGTCGGGGCGGCTGAGCGCCCGGGATGCCGTCGACTTCGACACACCCGCATGCGCGGCGACATCGGCGAGTGTCGTCACCGCGCCCCCTTCGTCCCGCCGCCGCATGGCGCGACGGTCCGCTCATCCTACTGAGCGGGAGCAACCGGTTGCGCCGCCGATGAACGCCGGTTTTACACGGTGTTAACACGAATGGTCGCGCGCCTCCCCGAGTGGGCTCTACGGTAGGAGCAACCGGTTGCGCAACCGGTTGCACCCGCACCCCCTCGCACGAACGGAGTTCGCTCGTGGTTTCACGCCGCACCGGACTGCTGGCCCTTCCCGGGCTCGCGCTCCTGCTGGCGGGGTTCCTCATCCCGTCGATCGCGATGCTGTTCGCCCCTCCCGGTGTCAGCCTGGTCGACATCCTCGAACGCCTCGGCCGGATGCTGACCGACCCGTTCGATCTCGCGATCATCGGGCGCACGGTCGGGCTGGGCCTCATCGTCACCGTGATCTGCATCGTGCTGGGGTTCCCGATCGCCTACCTGCTCGCCCGCTCGAGCTCGCGCTGGTCGGGTGTGCTGCTCGCCCTCGCGATCTTCCCGCTGCTGCTGAGCAATGTCGTGCGCACCTTCGGCTGGCTCGTGCTGCTGGGGTCGAACGGCGCGATCGGTCAGCTGCTCACGGGGCTGGGACTCGTCGACCGCGCGCCGCAGCTGCTCTACACCGAGCTCGCGATCGTGCTGGGTCTGACGCAGCTCTTCCTGCCGCTCGCGATCATCTCCTGCTACTCCGCCGTCGCTCAGGTCGACCCCGGACTGGACGACGCCGCGCGCGGTCTCGGCGCGAGCCGCACCCGTACCTTCTGGGGCATCGTCGTGCCGCTCTCGGCGCCGGGCATGGTCGTCGCGTCGACCCTCGTCTTCGCGGGGAGCGTCACCGCCTACACGACCCCCTACCTGCTCGGCGGATCGAGCCAGCGGATGCTGTCGACGCAGCTCTACTCGTACTCGAGCGTGACGATCGACTGGGCGGCGGCCAGTGCGACGGCCATCATCATGACGGTCCTCGTGTTCGCCGTGTCGGGCCTGTCCGCCGTCGTCGGACGACGGGGGGCCACCGCGTGAAGACGAGTCGTCCCGTCGCGGCATCCCTCGCCGTCGCCGGCTACATCATCATGATCGTGCCGATCCTCTTCGTGGTCGCCACGGCGTTCACGGGCGGACGCACCCTGCGCTTCCCGCCCGAGGGCTTCTCGCTGCAGTGGTTCGAGGCAGCGCTGAACTACGACCCGTTCATCAGCGCGCTGCTGTCGAGCCTCCAGCTCGCCCTCATCGCGACGGTGCTCGCGCTGCTCATCGGGGTTCCGGTGACGCTGGCGATCCACCGCGGCCGGCTCCCCGGCAAGGGGCTCGTCGAGGGGCTGTTCCTCTCGCCGCTCATCGTCCCCGAGCTCGTCGTCGGCCTCGCGCTCTACCAGCAGCTGATGATCGGCCTGCGCCTCGACAACTTCCCGGTGCTGCTCATCGGCCACACCGTGCTGATGCTGCCCTACGCGGTGCGGGTCACCGGGGCGTCGCTCGCACTCGCCGATCCCGGCATCGAAGAGGCGGCGCGCGGCCTCGGCGCCTCGCCGCTCCGCGCCTTCTTCTCGGTCACGCTGCCCCTGCTGCGCCCCGGCATCTTCTCGGCCGGGCTGCTGAGCTTCGTCACCTCGTTCAACAACGTGCCGCTGTCGCTGCTGCTGCAGAGCCGTGACTTCCGCACGCTCCCCGTCACCATGCTCGACTACGTCCAGCAGAGCTACGACCCGATGGTCGCGGCCACGAGCACCATCATCCTCGCGGGCACCGTCGTCATCGCCGTCATCGCCGAGCGCACGGTCGGCTTCGCCCGCATCTTCGGAGGGATCAACCGATGACCACCGCAGCAGAGTTCGTCGGGGTGACCCAGCGCTTCGGCGACTTCACCGCCGTCGACGACATCGACCTCGCCATCCCGTCGGGGCAGCTCACCACGCTGCTCGGGCCGAGCGGATGCGGCAAGACCACCTCGCTGCGGATGCTCGCGGGTTACACGCAGCCCACCTCGGGCCGCATCATGATCGCGGGCGAGGACGCCGCCCGCACCCCGCCCGAGCGGCGCGGGCTCGGCATGGTGTTCCAGTCGTACGCCCTGTTCCCGCACATGAGCGTGGCCGAGAACGTCGGATACGGCCTGAAGCTGCGCAAGGTCCCGGCAGCGGAGCGCCGCCGCCGCGTCGAGGAGTCGCTCGATCTCGTCGGTCTCGGACACCTCGCGGCGAGCCGGCCCAAAAAGCTCTCGGGCGGGCAGCAGCAGCGCGTGGCTCTCGCGCGCGCCATCGCCATCCGCCCGACCCTGCTCCTGCTCGACGAGCCGCTGTCGAACCTCGACGCGCGCCTGCGCGTGCAGATGCGCGCCGAGATCCGCCGCATCCAGTCCGAGACCGGCCTGACCGTCGTGCTCGTCACGCACGATCAGGACGAGGCGCTCGAGATGTCGGACCGCATGGTCCTCATGCGCGACGGCCGCATCATGCAGGAGGGTGCTCCCTCTGAGGTCTTCACCGATCCGGCCAATCGTTTCGTCGCGGAGTTTCTCGGCTACGAGAACTTCCTCGCCGCCGCTGACGGTTCGTTCACGACCGTGCGCCCCGAGCATCTCGCTCTCGGACTCCCCGCCGACGGCACCGGGCTCGCGCTCGACGGAGTCGTGCTCGACGTCGCCTACCGCGGGGTCGACCGTCTCGTGACGGTCGAGACTGCGGACGCCACCGGCGCGGCCGTGCGTCTCATCGCCGACGTTCGCGACGAGGCCGTCGCTGCACGCCCGGGCGACCGGGTCACCGTCACCGCTCCCGCGGCCCGGCTCATCCGCCTCGCCGCCTGAACGCATCCGCCGTCCCGCCCAGCCCGCACCAGCACCAGCACCCGCGCCCCTGCGGCCCGCCCGCAGAGCCCCGAGAGGAACCCGCATGATCCGCACCCGCACCAGCCGCGTCCTCGCGGCATCCGCCGCCGTCGCCGCCACGGCCCTTGTCGTCACCGGCTGCTCCGGCGGCTCGGGAGACTCCGGCGACGGTGGCTCGAGCGACTCCATCGTCGTCAGCGCGTTCCCGTTCGGGGTCGAGCAGTTCCAGGAGGCGATCGTCGACCCCTTCACCGAGAAGACGGGCATCACGGTCGAGATCGAGACCGGCTCGAACGCCGACCGTCTGTCGCAGCTGCAGCTCGCGGGTGGCGACGCCGGCATCGACGTCATGCTGATCTCCGACACCTTCGCGGCATCCGGCCAGGAGCAGGACCTGTTCCAGGACTTCGACGAGTCCGACGTCCCCAACCTCGCGAAGATCGCCGACTTCGCCGTCGAGGAGGGCTACGACGGCCCGGCCTACAGCTACCAGCTCAACGGCACGCTGTACAACACCGACGAGCTGGATGCCGCGCAGGCCGCCGACTGGTCCCTCTACGCCGACTCCGCTTACAGCGGCCGTCTCGCCTTCCCCGACATCGCCGTGACGGCCGGGCAGCTCGCCGTCTCGGGCGTCGCCTCGACCTTCGGCGACGGCCCGTACGACATCGATACCGCATACACGACGATCGGCGGATGGGCGCCGAACATCCTGCAGTTCTACTCGTCGTCGACGGAGGTCACCAACCTCCTCACCCAGGGCGAGATCGTCGCGGCCGATGCCCTCAGCGGCTTCGCCACGACGCTCGTCGCCTCGGGTGAGCCCGTCGCGTGGACCGCTCCGGCCGAGGGCCGCTACATGGCCACCAACCGGGCCATGATCCCCAGCGGTGCGAAGAACCTCGAGGGTGCGTACGCGTTCATCGACTACCTGCTCTCCGTCGAGGCCCAGACCGCGTCGGCCGAGATCGTCGGCGACCTCCCCGTCGCCCTCGACGCGACGATCCCCGCCGAGATCACCGCAGTGGTCGGCGACATCGCCACCGACCCGATCGCAGTCGGTTACGCGACGCTCGACCCCGCCGAGGTCGTCCCGAACCGCGCGCAGTGGGTCGAGCGGTTCGCGCGCGAGGTCGCCTCGCGCTGATCCAGACCGCCCGGCCGTCGAGCACCCCCCATCCTCGGCGGCCGGGCCTCTTCCCGCGGTTCTCCGACCGCATCGCTCCACGACGCACGAACGGCACCATGACCTCCGCAGCATCCCTCCCCGCCGAGTACCTTCAGCGCCTGCCGAAGGCCGACCTGCACTGCCACCTCATCGGCACCGTGCGCGCGTCGACGTTCGCGGAACTCGCCCGCCGGGAGTCGCTCGAGCTGCCGGACGACCCCGAGCGCATCTTCGCCGACATCAACTCGCTGCCGCCCGACCCGGCGCTGTACCGCAACACGCGCATCCCGGTTCCGCAGCAGCGCGGCGCCGATGAGCCCGAGGTGTCGTACTCGCTCTTCCAGGTGTCGAACTGGGTGGTCGAGGTGCTCCGGGATGCCGACGACCTGACCCGCATCGTCTACGAGGCGTTCGAGGACGCCCACCGCCGCAGCGGCACCCGCCACCTCGAGCTGTTCTTCGACGCGCTGCCGCCGCACCTCGACTCGCTCGGATACCTCGGCGCGGTCGAGGCCTACGCAGAGGGCATCCGCATGGCGGAGCGCGACTTCGGCATGACCGGGCTGATGATCCAGGGCATCGACCGCAGCCGCAGCGGCGAGGAGGCCCTCGCCGTCGTCCGCCGCGTCGTCGACAACCCGCATCCGTACGTCGCGGGCATCGGCCTCGACAACCTCGAGACGGCCGGTCCGCCCGAGCGTTTCGTCGACGCGTACCGCCTCGCCGGCGAGGCCGGGCTGGGCCGTACCGCGCACTCGTCGGAGCACGCCCCGACCGCCGTCAACACGATCACGTGCCTCGACCTGCTCGGCTGCGACCGCATCGACCACGGCTACTACGTGCTCGAAGACGACGCCGTCATCGAGCGGATGCGCGAGGATCAGGTCGCGTTCACCGTCGCCTCGACCACGTCACGCCGCTCGTGGCGGCCCTGGCGCCGCGCGTCGATCGCCGCGATGCTCGAGGCCGGGCTCAACGTCATCCCGTGCTCGGACGACCCGGGCATGTTCCCCACGACCCTCGCCGCGGAGTACGAGATCGTCGCAGACCAGATCGGCGCCACCCACGAGCAGGTCCGCCGCATGGCGATCTCGTCGTTCGAGGCATCCTGGCTGCCCGCCGAGCAGCGCGCCCGTCGCGTCGCCGAGGTCACCGCCGAGATCGACGCCCTCGACGCCGAGTTCGCGCTCTCCGTCTGAGCCCCGGCCCCCGGCCGGGCGCCGGGTTGCGCCGGGTTGCGCCGAGAACGCACCGTCGCCGCGAGAACGCACGGTTGAGGGTGCGTTCTCGCGGCGAGCGTGCGTTCTCGGCGGGCGGGGCAGCGCCGGATGCCGGGGTGAGCCGGATGCTGCGGGTCAGCGACCGCCGCGGCGGCCGGCACTGTTCTGGCGCACGACCGAACCGACCATGAGCTTGCCGCCGGCGGCACCGCCGTTCGACGAGGCGCGACGGCCGGTGCGGCGCGG
Source organism: Microbacterium sp. M4A5_1d (assembly GCF_053345465.1). Taxonomy (NCBI): domain Bacteria; kingdom Bacillati; phylum Actinomycetota; class Actinomycetes; order Micrococcales; family Microbacteriaceae; genus Microbacterium; species Microbacterium sp. M4A5_1d. Next base: position 1,616,829 of record NZ_JBKFAD010000001.1, on the reverse strand, counting down.
GTTGCCCGCGGGAGCGGCGTCGCGCGTCTCGCGGGGCGCGCGGTCGCTGGTCTGACCGCCGCGCGAGGACTGCTGTCCGCCGCGGCTCTGCTGCTGGTCGCGCTGACCGCCCGAGCGTGCGCCCTGGCCGTCGCGACCACCGGCAGCGCCCTGGCCCTGACCCTGGGTGCGTCCGCCGCGACCGCGGCCACCGCCGGAGCGACCGCCGCCGTTCGACGAACCGCCCTCGCGAGCGTCACGTGCGGCGCGCTTGCGCTGCGCGTTGGCGCCCTGGCTCGTGCCGCGGGGTGCGACCTCGACCGGCGCCGGAGTCACGTAGGGCGCGACCTTTCCGACGAGGGCGACGACCTCGGGCGACTCGGCCGTGACCGTGATCGGGGTGACCGCGATGGCGGCCTTGCGGAGCAGGTCCTTGACGTCGCGCTCCTGGCCCGGCATCACGAGGGTGACGACGGCGCCCTCGGCGCCCGCGCGGGCGGTGCGACCCGAACGGTGCAGGTACGCCTTGTGCTCCATGGGCGGGTCGACGTGCACGACCAGCTCGACGTCGTCGACGTGGACACCGCGCGCGGCGACATCCGTCGCGACGAGCACCTTCGCGGCGCCCGACGAGAACGCGGCGAGGTTGCGGTCGCGCTGCGGCTGAGAGAGGTTGCCGTGCAGGTCGACCGAGGGGATGCCCTGCGAAGTCAGCTGCTTGGCGAGCTTCTTCGCGGCGTGCTTGGTGCGGGTGAACAGGATGCGGCGGCCCATGCCCGAGGCGAGCGCCTTGACGACATCCTTCTTCTCCTCCGCGCCGGCGAGGTGGAACACGTGGTGCGTCATCGCGGCGACGGGGGAGTGGGCCTCGTCGACCGAGTGGAGGACCTCGTTCTGCAGGAACCGCTTGACGAGCTTGTCCACGCCGTTGTCGAGGGTCGCGCTGAACAGCATCCGCTGTCCGTCGCGCGGCGTCTTGTCGAGGATGCGCGTGACGGCGGGGAGGAAGCCGAGGTCGGCCATGTGGTCGGCCTCGTCGATGACTGTGATCTCGACCGAGTCGAGCGTCAGGTGGCGCTGCTGCAGCAGGTCTTCGAGGCGGCCCGGGCAGGCGACGACGATGTCGACGCCCGCGTTGAGCGCCTGCACCTGACGGTTCTGGTTGACGCCGCCGAAGATGGTGGTCGTCTTCATGCCGTAGGCCGCCGCGAGGGGCTCGAGGGTCGCGTTGATCTGCGTCGCGAGCTCGCGGGTCGGGGCGAGGACGAGGCCCAGGATGCGGGCAGCACGGCGGCTGCCGCCGGCGAGCTCGCCGCCGAGGCGCGCGGCCATCGGGATCGAGAAGGCCAGAGTCTTGCCCGAGCCGGTCTTGCCGCGGCCGAGCACGTCGCGTCCGGCGAGCGTGTCGGGCAGGGTGTCGACCTGGATCGGGAAGGCGGTGGTCTTGCCGTCCTTCGCGAGGGCTTCGACGAGGGGAGCGGGCACGCCGAGCGTGCGGAAAGTGGTGTCAGTCATGAGGGAGTGTGTCTCCGGGCGCACGTCGGCGCCCTGATCGGTGGCCCGGATGCGGGTGCGCATGCGGGGTCGCCGTACGAAAGAGTCCGCGGGATGCCGGTAGTGACCCGGTGGGGCGGAAGGCGTTCTACGACGCGTGCGGCGCGAGCGCGCCACAAGAACCCTCAGCCTACCAGTGCCCGCCTGTATGACGGTCCGGTCCCTGGCCGGGGCCTGCGCGTCGCGATGCAAGGGATTCGGCCCGACACCCCGGCCGGACGGCATCCGTCACGGGGTGTCGGACCGGATGTCTTGCATCCGCGCACGCGCACAGCGCACGAAGCGCGGAACGCGGTCAGATGAGCGAGAGCTCGCGCAGCTTGGCTGCCACGTCGTCGTTGCTCGGCTCGACGTGGTGGGTCGCGTCGGGGTAGACCACCACGGGGATCTGGGTGCGGCCCGAGATCTCGCGCGCGACGTCGGCCGCGGCGGGCTCCGCCTCGAGGTCGATGTAGGTGTAGTCGACGCCGAGCTCGTCGAGCTGAGCCTTCGTGCGGCGGCAGTCGCGGCACCAGTCGGCGCCGAACATCGTGATCGTGTCGGTGGAAGCGGTCATGCTTCCAGGGTACGTCCGCTCAGTACTCGGCGGCCCGGGCGCGCTCGGGGGCGGCCTCGAGCACCGGGGCGACGCGCTGCTTCTTGGGCGCGTAGACGACGAGCGCGTGGAACACGAAGCGCACGACGAACGCGGCGATGAGGGTCAGTCCCGCGGCGATGACGCTCGGGATGTGTGCGTTCTCGACGAGCACCCACAGCACCGGGATCCGGATGATCGCCTCGGCGTTGTTGAAGGTGAACGATTTCACGAACCGCTGCGTCATGCTGCCCGATTCCGAGCGCATATCGCTGAAGACGAGGTATTCCAGCAACAGGAAGTTGCCGATGATCGTGATCTCGCTCGCGATGATGGATGCCGGCAGATAGTCCATGCCGAGCCGGATGAGGCCCCACATGATCACCAGGTTCGCGATGGCGCCGACGCCGCCGACGAGCGCGAACGCCGACATCCGCCCGAAGCGGAGCATCAGCAGCTGGGTCAGGAACCGGATGCCCTGCGTGAAGGTCGCCTTCGACGAGCCGGCGTAACGGGGCGCGAAGGCGAACGGCACCTCGGCGACGCGCATGTGCCGGCGAGCGAGGATCTCGAGCAGGATCTTGAAGCCGCGCGGACGCAGAGCGTCGATGTCGATCGTGTCGCGGTCGACCAGGAAGAACCCGGTCATCGGGTCGCTGCACTCACCGAGCTTGCGGGGGAACATCGCCTTGGTCAGCAGTGTCGACGCGCGCGAGACGGTCGTTCGCGTGGCGTCGGCGAGGCCCTTCGAGTCGCCGCCGGCGATGTAGCGCGAGGCGACGACGACATCCACGTCGCCGCGGTCGGCTCGCGCCAGCAGCCGCGGGATGTCCTCAGGAGGATGCTGCAGGTCGCCGTCCATCACGAGACACCACGACGAGTTCGCGGCCCGGATGCCGTCGACCACGGCCCCGCCGAGTCCCGCCACCGGCTCGTCGCGGTGGATCAGTCGCACCGGGAAGTCGGCCGTCTTCGCCGCCCGCTCGATGATGGCGGGGGTGTCGTCGGTGGAGTCGTCGACGAAGACGACCTCGATCATCCGGTCGTCGACCGCGTCACCGATCCGCCGCAGCAGCTCCACGACGTTCGGGCCTTCGTTGAAGGTCGGGACGACGATCGTCAGATCCATGAATCGCTCGCAAGTGGAAACGGACGGGGGAGTTCACACAGTACTGAGGATTCATATGCGTACAACCCGTTGACTCTTTGGATATCGCCTGAGATTCACCCGATGGCCTTCTTGATGTCATCCACGGTCATCCCGTAGTTGACGCGGACCACCGGCAGCGCCAGCTTGTCGGTTCCAATCGACACGTAGCCGGGCTCGGTGGTGCGCGCCATCTCGAAGCCCGCGTCGGCGACCGCCTGCTTGGCCGCGTCGTTGTGGTGGCCGAACGGGTAGGCGATCACCTCTTTCGCGCCGCCGAGCACGGTCGCCGAGGTCTCGAGGTCGGCGACGATCTCGTCATGCGTCCAGTTGACGATGCGGCCCTTCCCGTCGGCTCCCGCGGAGTGCATGTCGTGGGTGTGCGAGCGCTTGAGCACGTAGGGGGTGAGTTCGGGCCCGGCGCCGTTGGAGGTGATCACGAAGGATGTCGTCATCACGCGGTATCTCTCGACGAGCGGCACGGCGAGCTCGAGCCACGTCGGGTCGGCGTCGTCGTCGGTGATGATGACCGAGTGGTCGGGCAGGAAGAGCCTGCCGTCGATGAAGGCGCTCAGCTCCGGCCATGTCGGCAGGTAGAACTGCTGCTCGGAGATGTACTTCAGGTGAGCTTCCCAGTCGCCGATGTAGGCGTAGTTGCCGCGGAGCCAGCCCGATTCGCCTTCCGGCTTCGTCGTGAACTGGTGGTACATCAGGATCGGGACGCGCGTCCTCGCGCCGTCGTTATCGGCGGTGCTCATCCATGCGGCGTGCACGGTGCGCTGCTGGGCGTCGCAGGCGACGGCATCCGCGCCGTTCAGGCGGCCGGGAATCGACAGAGCCGCGGCATGCTCGGCGGTGTCGTACCAGCCGGCGAACACCATGCCCTCCCGCGAGGGGAGCGGCAGGGAGGCGTAGGGCTTCCCCTGCGTCTCGAGGACCGGGGCGATGTCGATCGCGTCGCCCGTGAACGACACGGCGCACGCGTTCGGATCGTCCGCATCGGCGATGAGCTGCTCCGCCGGCGACAGCGGTTCGGGCGTCGGGGTCGCGGCGTCGGTCGTGGGGGCGGGGGTGGGCTCGGATGCCGCCGGGTCGGGCGTCGTGCTCGCGCGCTGCATCGCATCGGCGGCGAACCAGCCCCCGACCGCTGCGACGAGCAGAACCCCGGTGAGGGCTGCCCCGATGCCGATCGCCCGGCGCTTGCGCCGTCCTCCCGCGTTCGAACGTCGCGTTGCGCCCATCGTTACTCCCCCTGTGGTGCCCGGTGCGTCCGTCGAATCCTAGGGCGCTCGGCTATGCGGGTACTCGCCGGTGTTCTGGGATGCTCGGGCGAGGGCAACCCCCTTTTCCTGCCTCGGTTCGCGGGTGGAGACTGGGGAATAATGAACGCGCCACCTGCAGGAGCCGACGCCGGCCGGGTGCGCGTCGGCATCTCGGGGTGGCGGTACGCCGGGTGGCGGGGCGACTTCTATCCCACGGGACTCGCTCAGCGACGCGAGCTCGAATATGTCGGGGAGCGGATGTCGACGGCCGAGCTCAACGGGTCGTTCTATTCGCTGCAGCGCCCGTCGAGCTATCAGCGGTGGCGGAGCGAGGTGCCTGAGTCGTTCGTCTTCGCCGTCAAAGGCTCGCGCTACGTCACGCACATGCTGCGGCTGCGCGGAGTCGAGACGGCGCTGGCGAATTTCTTCGCCTCAGGGGTGCTCGCGCTCGGACGGCAGCTCGGACCTGTGCTCTGGCAGCTTCCCGAACGCGAGGAGTTCGACGCCGATGTGCTCGCAGAGTTCTTGGCGCTCTTGCCGCGGACGACAGGCGAGGCCCTCGCGCTCGCCGAGCGGCACGACGAACGCCTCGACGGGCGGGCGTGGCTCGAGATCGAGGAGGACCGCCCGATCCGCCACGCCCTCGAGCCCCGGTCGGCCGGTTTCGGTTCGGATGCCGCGCTCGCGCTGCTGCGTTCGCACGACACCGCGCTCGTGGTCGCCGACACCGCCGGACGCTTCCCCCGGTTCGAGGAGGTCACGACCGCGGGGCACGTGTACGTCCGGCTGCACGGTGCGACCGACCTGTACGCCAGCGGGTACACCGACGCCGAGCTCGACGAGTGGGCGGACCGCATCCGCGGATGGGCCGACGGCTCGGCGGCATCCGATGGCCGTCCGCGTGACGTGTGGGTGTACTTCGACAACGACGCCCGGGGGAGGGCGCCGCACGATGCCGTCGCTCTCGCCCGACGGCGCGATGCGGCGTTTAGGCTCGGCGGGTGACCGATCGGGATGGCGCGTGAGCGCGCAGCCGGCACCGTGGGTCTGCCCGACCTGCGGCGATCCGCTGCGCTTCGAGATCCTCGACGACGAAGCGTTCCTCGTGGCGTGGTCGTGTCTGAACTGCGGACTCGTCCGCGTCACCGAGCCGGCCTGAGCCGGTCGGGCCTCCGTACCTCGCCCAAGGTGCAGAGGTATCTGCTCGACGCCGTCCGCCCCGGGCCGTAGGGTCGCTGACATGTGCGGTCGATTCGCGAACGACGCCAAGACGGATGAGCTCATCCGGGAGTACGTCGCCGAGGGTGGCGACCCCGAGGACTGGGTGAAGTCGTGGGCCGGTGCGTACTCGATCGCGCCGACCGAGGATGCTCCGATCGTCCGCGACCGGGGCGAAGGGCGGGTCCTGGAGCTCGTGCGCTGGGACTGGCAGAAGCCGGCGAATCGCCCGCGGGGCGGTCCGATCATCAACGCGCGGATGGAGAAGCTGGCCCAGGGATTCTGGGCGCCGGCATTCAGCGCGGCTCGATGCATTGTTCCGATGCGGGGCTACTTCGAGTGGACCGGCGAGAAGACCCCGAAGACCCCGCACTTCCTCCACGGCGACCGCTTGCTCTCGGCTGCCGGGCTCACCTGGTCGATGGAACTGCCGACCGGCGAGAAGACGCGTTGCTTCGTCGTCATCACCCGCGAGGCGCGGGATGCGAGCGGACAGGTGCACGACCGGATGCCGGCCTTTCTGACACCCGATACCTGGGATGCCTGGCTGAGCCCAGAGAAGCTCACCGGTGACCGCAAGGCGGAGACGCTCGCGATGCTGGAGCACACGTCCGGCCAGGTCGCCTCGACGATCCGCGAGCACGTCGTCGACCGCAAGGTCAGCAACTCCCGCACGGTCGATCCCGCCGACCCGACGCTGCTGGACCCGGTGGCCTAGCCGGTGGCGGTTGTCGTGCCGTGTGGCGTGCGGGGGCGTCGTGACGCGGGCGCTGGCGCGCCGTCCGGCGACGTCACTCGTCGGCTGTCGGCTCCTGACGGTAGTCGTACGCGGGGTCCGACCGCTGCCACAGGAGATACCCGTTGAGCCCCGTCGCGAGGCCGATGAAGTGCAGTGCCGGGTAGACCAGTGCCGGGGCATCCGGAAGCACGCCCGCGAAGACGATCGACGCGATGAACGCGGCGCCACTGAATGCGGCCAGCACCACCGCCCACCGGCGCGGCCGCTGCGTGCGGGGACTCTGCAGCTGGAGCGACGCCTTCATGCCAAGACGATAGCGGCCGTCGGCGCTTGCCGGCCCGGCCGGCGCGACGCGCTGCGGCGCCAGCCCAAAGCAAAACCCCCGCCATGTAGAAGCTAGGCGAGGGTTTCTGGGACCGTTGTAATGACGGTCCGTGTGGCTCCGACGGGCGTCGATCCCGTGACCTCACGATTTTCAGTCGTGCGCTCTACCAACTGAGCTACAGAGCCGCATGGCGTCAGAGATGCCATGTCCTAGACGAAAGGCCCTCTGGAAACCAAAGGGCCCGTCGCTTTAGAGCGACCCTGACGGGACTTGAACCCGCGACCTCCGCCGTGACAGGGCGGCACGCTAACCAACTGCGCTACAGGGCCATGCTTATTAAGTTGTGGGAGTGACCCCAACGGGATTCGAACCCGTGCTACCGCCGTGAAAGGGCGGCGTCCTAGGCCGCTAAACGATGGGGCCGAGCGAACCCAGACCCGGGAGTCAAACGTTCACGCTTACCGAGGGACAAGCATATGCGATCCGGCGCGGATGTGCGAATCGGGGGCGTGGCGTCCGCCGCCCGGGCGTGTCTCCGGGTCACAATGGCCGGGTTCGCACGCTCCGGACGTCGTCGACGACGCTTCCGGTGTTGTGACGTGTGTTGCTACTGTGAACGAAGTTGCTCACGCGATATGGAGGATCACCCGCGTGCGATACGAGAGCCTCGACTCCCCGGAAGACTGCGGCTGCGCCCCGACGCCCGCAGAGAGCAAGAAGCTCTCCCAGCTGATCTCGCGCCGTGGCGCCCTCGGCCTCGGCGCCGTCGGCTTCGTCGCAGCGACGGCATTTCTCGCCCCCGGCATCCCGTCGGCCTTCGGTATCGAGGGCTATCCGTCGTGGGATGACGTGCAGCGCGCCAAGGGCAACGAGGCGGCGAAGGCCGCCGAGATCTCGCGTATCGAGAAGCTGATCTCCGACCTCGCCGCAGATGTCGCGTACAAGCAGGCCGAGGCCGCGCGCCTGGGCGAGGAGTACGCGCAGGCCCAGGCCGCGTTCGAAGACGCCAGTGCCCGCGCCACCTCGCTTCAGGAGCAGGCGGATGCGCAGTCTGCCGCCGCCCTCGAGGCCGCGCGCCGCGCCGGCAAGCTGGCCGCCCAGCTCTACCGAAACGGCGGCGACGACACGAGCCTCAAGCTCTTCTTCTCCGACTCCGCGGCCAGCGCCGACGATCTGCTCGCCCGCCTCGGCACCATGGACAAGCTGCTGCAGGCGAACCGAGGCGTGTACACGGATGCCGTCGCCGCCCGCGAGACCGCACAGAGCCTCAGTGACCAGGCCGGCGTCGCTCGCGACGAGCGCGACCGCCTCAAGGTCGAAGCCGAGCAGAAGATGATCGCCGCGCAGGAAGCTGCGACGGCGGCTCAGGCGGCCCTCGAAGAACAGACCGCGAACATGGCGACCCTCGAGGCGCAGCTCGCGGCGCTCAAGGACGAGACGGCGACGACGGTCGCCGGTTACCAGGCCGGAGTCGAAGAGCAGCGCCGTCGCGACGAGGAGCGTCGTCGCCGCGAGCGAGAAGAGGCAGCCCGTCGTGCCGCCGAGGAAGAGCGTCGTCGCCAGGAGGCCGCAGCAGCGGCAGCCGCCGCAGGCAACAGCGGTGGCGGCGGTAGCGGTGGCGGCGGCAACAGTGGCGGCGGCGGCGGTGGCGGCGGTGGTGGCGGCGCCGGACAGGTCCAGCCCTCCGGCTGGGTGCGCCCCGGTCCCGGCTACATCAGCTCCTGGTATGGCAATCGCGGCACCATCTGCTCTGGCGGTGTGTGCACCAGCGGGCACCGCGGCATCGACTTCGCCGGCGGATGCAGCGCCCCGATCTATGCCGCGGCATCCGGCACCGTCGTCTTCGCGGCGTACACGAACAGCTGGGGCAACTACATCAAGGTCGACCACGGCGGCGGCATCATCTCGGGCTACGCGCACATCCAGAACGGCGGCTTCAACGTCGGATACGGGCAGCGCGTCTCGGCCGGACAGGTCATCGCCTATGCCGGTAATACCGGCATCTCGCAGGGCTGCCACCTGCACTTCGAGATCTACCGCAACGGCGAGCGCATCGACCCCGCGCCGTTCCTGCGCGATCGGGGCATCTCGGTCTGAGCCTCAGCGCTCGCGAGCCCGGAACGACGAAGGAGGGGCGGATGCCGCAGCATCCGCCCCTCCTCGCGTTCGTCTGAGCGTCAGAGCGAGTTGGGCGCTTCGCCCTCACCCTGCGTCTTCGTCTGGCCCTCGTGCTCCTCGAAGCGCTCGAACGCCTCGGAGACGAGACGCTCGGCCTCAGCGGCGCCGGCCCACTCGTCGACCTTGACCCACTTGTTGGGCTCGAGGTCCTTGTAGTGCTCGAAGAAGTGGCCGATCTCGTTCTTGGTCCAGTCGTCGATGTCGCCGACATCCTGGATGTGCGCCCAGCGCGGGTCCTTCGCGAGCACGGCCACGACCTTGTCGTCGCCACCGGCCTCGTCGCTCATCTTCAGCACGGCGACGGGGCGGACCTTCGCCAGCACGCCGGGGTAGATGTCGCGGTCGAGCAGCACGAGCACGTCGAGCGGGTCGCCGTCCTCGCCGAGAGTGTTCTCGAAGAAGCCGTAGTTGCTGGGGTATCCCATCGGCGTGAACAGCACGCGGTCGAGGAAGACCCGGCCGGTGCCGTGGTCGACCTCGTACTTCACGCGGCTGCCGCGGGGGATTTCGATGACGGCGTCGTACGCGCCCATACGTGTGCTCCTTCGATAAGACGGTGGGATGCCGCCGTCCAGCCTACTTGCGCCGCCCGCCGCGCCCTATACAAGGCTCAGCCCGGGTTTCGCGCCCGCGACGGGGCCGCGCTGCGCCGCTCCAGCCTGGCGACGGCACGAGCACGGCTACCGTAGGGGCGTGCCGTCGCTCAGCCCCGCCATCGCCGAGGTCCGTCGCGCCGTGCGCGCATCGCTGTCGGCGCTGCCTGCCGGCAGCACCGTGATCGTCGCGCTCTCGGGCGGGCCCGACTCGCTGGCCCTCGCCGCCGCGACGGCCTTCGAGGCTCCGAAGCTCGGCCTGCGCGCGGCTTCGGTGACGGTCGACCACGGGCTGCAGCCCGGTTCCGACGAGGTCGCGCTCACTGCCGCGCGGGCCGCGGCAGGCCTCGGCCTCGACCCGCTGGTGGTGCGCGTCGAGGTCGGCACCGCGGGCGGCCCCGAGGCTGCGGCCCGCGAGGCGCGCTACGGGGTGCTGCGGGATGCCACGCGCGACGCGAACGCCGCCGCGGTCCTGCTGGGCCACACTCTCGACGACCAGGCCGAGACGGTCCTGCTCGGGCTCGCTCGAGGTTCCGGCGCCACGAGCCTCGCGGGCATGGCGCCCGACCGCACCGACGACGATTCCGGGGTGCGCTGGCTCCGTCCACTGCTGGCGGTGCGGCGCGAAACCACCGTCGCGGCCTGCGCGGCGGCTGGGCTCGAGCCCTGGCTCGACCCGCACAACCGTGACGATCGCTTCAGCCGGGTGAGGGTCCGCGACCGCGTCCTTCCGCTTCTCGAGGCCGAGCTCGGCCCCGGCGTGGCCGAGGCGCTCGCGCGCACCGCCGAGCAACTGCGCGAGGACGCGCAGGCCTTCGACGACATGATCGCCGAGACGATCGAAGACATCGTCGAGCCGGCCGAGGCGGGCATCGCGATCTCGGTCGCCGCGCTCGCCGCCAACCCGCCGGCGCTGCGCCACCGCATCATCCGCCACGTCGTGCAGAGCGAGTTCCACGAGAGCCTCACGCGCAGCCAGACCCTCGAGGTCGCCCGGCTCATCACCGATTACTCCGGCCAGGGGCCGATCGACCTTCCCGGATGCCGCGCCCGCCGCGTCGGCCGACTCGTCGAGTTCTCGGCGGGCGGGAGCGGCGCCTAAACTCGTCGCATGCGTGCTGCCGAGATCGCCGACCAGCTCACCGATGTCCTCGTCACGGAGGAGGAGATCCAGGCCAAGCTCGCCGAGCTCGCCGCCCGGGTCGAGGCCGACTACGAGGGCAAGGAGCTCATCCTCGTCGGCGTGCTCAAGGGTGCCGTGATGGTCATGGCCGACTTCGCCCGCGCGCTCAAGCGCGACATCACGATGGACTGGATGGCGGTGTCATCCTACGGCGCGAGCACGAAGTCGAGCGGAGTCGTCCAGATCCGGAAGGACCTCGACGCCGATCTGCACGGCAAGCACGTCCTGATCGTCGAGGACATCATCGACTCGGGCCTGACCCTCAGCTGGCTGCTCGAGAACTTCCAGTCGCGCGGTGCCGAGTCGCTCGAAGTGCTCGCGCTGCTGCGCAAGCCCGAGGCCGCGAAGGTCGAGATCGACTGCCGGTACGTCGGCTTCGACATCCCGAACGACTTCGTCGTGGGCTACGGCCTCGACTATGCGGAGAAGTACCGCAACCTGCGGGATGTCGCGATCCTCGCGCCCCACGTCTACAGCTGAACGGGCTTCGCGTGCCGGCTCCCGGTACGCCCAAAACGAACGCACAGAGCCCGCATAGTCGGCGCGGGGTAGCCTGATCGCACCATGGACGTCAAGAAAGTCACGCGCAACCCGCTGATGTACGTGTTGCTCATCGGCGCGCTGCTGCTGATCGGCTTCATGCTGATCTCCAGCCTCACCGGCGCGAAGCAGATCACGACCCAGCAGGGATTCGAGCTGCTCAAGGGCGACACCGTCACGAAGGTGCAGACCACGGACGGCGATCAGCGCGTCGATCTGACGCTCTCCGACGACTTCGAGGGCTCGAAGCAGGTGCAGTTCTACTACACCTCCGCACGTGCCGACGAGGTCGTCGCGGCCGTCGACGCGGCGAACCCGGCGGACGGGTACAACGACGTCGTGCCGCGGGCCACGTGGTTCGACGGCTTCCTCTCGCTCATGCTGCCGCTGGTGCTGCTGGGCCTGCTCTTCTGGTTCCTCATGTCGAGCGCGCAGGGCGGCGGCAGCCGCGTCATGCAGTTCGGCAAGTCGAAGGCCAAGCTCGTCACGAAGGAGACCCCGACGGTCACCTTCGGCGACGTGGCCGGCTCCGACGAGGCCATCGAGGAGATGCAGGAGATCAAGGACTTCCTGAAGGATCCGACGAAGTTCCAGGCCGTCGGCGCCCGCATCCCGAAGGGCGTGCTGCTGTACGGCCCTCCCGGCACCGGTAAGACGCTCCTCGCGCGCGCCGTCGCGGGCGAGGCCGGTGTGCCGTTCTACTCGATCTCGGGCTCGGACTTCGTCGAGATGTTCGTCGGTGTCGGCGCGAGCCGGGTGCGCGACCTCTTCAAGGAGGCGAAGGAGAACTCGCCCGCCATCATCTTCATCGACGAGATCGACGCCGTCGGCCGCCACCGCGGCGCCGGCATGGGCGGCGGTCACGACGAGCGCGAGCAGACGCTCAACCAGATGCTCGTCGAGATGGACGGATTCGACCCGAAGGTCTCGGTGCTCGTCATCGCCGCGACGAACCGTCCCGACATCCTCGACCCGGCGCTGCTGCGTCCGGGCCGCTTCGACCGCCAGATCGGTGTCGACGCGCCCGACCTCAAGGGCCGCCAGAAGATCCTCGAGGTGCACGGACGCGGCAAGCCGCTCTCGCCCTCGGTCGACCTGGCCGTCATCGCTCGCAAGACCCCTGGCTTCACCGGCGCCGACCTCGCGAACGTGCTGAACGAGGCCGCGCTGCTGACCGCGCGCTCGAACGCGCAGCTGATCGACATGCGCGCACTCGACGAGGCGATCGACCGCGTCATCGCCGGTCCCCAGCGCCGCACGCGCGTCATGAAGGACAAGGAGAAGCTCATCACGGCGTACCACGAGGGCGGCCACGCCCTCGCCGCCGCGGCGATGAACCACTCCGACCCGGTCACGAAGGTCACGATCCTCCCGCGCGGCAAGGCGCTCGGCTACACGATGGTGCTGCCGCTCGAGGACAAGTACTCCGTCACCCGCAACGAGCTCCAGGACCAGCTCACCTACGCGATGGGCGGACGCGTCGCCGAAGAGGTCGTGTTCCACGACCCGACGACCGGTGCCTCCAACGACATCGAGAAGGCCACCGGTATCGCCCGCAAAATGGTCACCGAGTACGGGATGACGACCGAGGTCGGCCCCGTGAAGCTCGGGTCGTCGTCGGGCGAGGTGTTCATGGGTCGCGACATGGGGCACGGCCGTGACTTCTCCGAGCGCATCGCCGAGCGCGTCGACGCCGAGGTGCGGCTGCTGATCGAGCAGGCGCACAACGAGGCGTACGAGGTCATCAACGCCAACCGCGACATCCTCGACAAGCTGGCGCTCGCGCTGCTAGAGGAGGAAACCCTCGACCACCTGCAGCTCGCCGAGATCTTCAAGGACATCAAGAAGCTCCCGCCGCGCCCGCAGTGGCTCTCGAGCCAGGACCGTCCGGTTTCGAGCCTGCCCCCGATCGACGTCCCCAAGCGTCGTGAAGAGGCCGGGCTGGCGGCATCCACCGTCGCCGAGACGGATGCCGAGACCGCCGCCGAGCGCGCTCCGCACCGCCGCCCCTCGGGGCAGGCGCGACCCGCGACCGCGTAGGCTCGGGGCGTGGCCGTCGATCGCGAACGCGTCGCCGCCCTCGTGCGCGACCTGCTCGAGGCGATCGGGGAGGACCCCGACCGTCCCGGGCTGAAGCAGACCCCGCAGCGGGTCGCCGACGCGTACGCGGAGTTCTTCTCGGGAGTCGGCGCTGACGCCGCCGAACCTCTGGCGCACACGATCTCGGTCGCGCGCGGCCCGGCTCCCGACACGCTGCCGTCGGGCGCCGTCATGGTGCGCGGCATCCGGTTCCGCTCGTTCTGCGAGCACCACCTGCTGCCCTTCGCCGGGCACGCGCACATCGCTTACCTGCCGGGTGAGCAGGTGGTCGGGCTCGGCGCGCTGCCCCGTGTGGTCGACACCCTGGCGGCGCGCCCGCAGGTGCAGGAGCGCCTCGGCGAGCAGATCGCCGACACCATCGCCGGCGCACTCGACGCGCGCGGCGTGCTCGTCGTGCTCGATGCCGCACACGAGTGCGTCACGATGCGCGGCGGACGACAAGCGGATGCCTCGACCGTGACGGTCGCCGCCCGCGGCGTCTACACCGGGCCGGCCGAGCGGGCCGAGCTCATCGCCCTGATCTCGGGCGGTGCGGCATGACGGCGATCATGGGCATCCTCAACGTCACGCCCGACTCGTTCAGCGACGGTGGGCGCTACCTCGACCTCGACGCCGCCGTCGGTCACGCCGAGGCCTTGCGTCGCAGCGGCGCGCACATCGTCGACGTCGGCGGCGAGTCGACCCGCCCGGGCGCCGAGCGCGTCGACCCCGATGTCGAGCGCGAGCGGGTCGTCCCGGTGGTCGAGGCGCTCGCGGCGCGCGGCATCGTCGTGAGCGTCGACACCATGAACGCCGGCACCGCCGCGGCCGCCGTCGCCGCGGGGGCCCGCATGGTGAACGACGTCTCGGGCGGGCTCGCTGATCCCGATATGTTCGCGGCGGTCGCGGCATCCGATGCGGAGGTCGTCATCGGGCACTGGCGCGGACACTCGACTGACATGTACGCCACGGCCCGCTACGAGGACGTCGTCGCAGAAGTGGTAGCCGAGCTCCAGGATCGCGTGAGCGCGGCGACGGCGGCCGGCATCGCTCCTTCGCGTATCGTCCTCGACCCGGGCATCGGCTTCGGCAAGCGCGGCGACCAGAACTGGACCGTGCTGCACCACCTCGAACGCATCGTCGGGCTTGGCAAGCGCGTGCTCGTCGGCACGAGCCGCAAGGGCTTCCTGCGCGAGGCCATCGGAGACGCCCGCGACGCAGAAGCCCCCGGCGCAGACATCCCCGACGCCGGCCGGCTCGACCTCGCCCGGCGCGATCTCGCGACCGCCGTCACGAGCGTGCTGGCGGCCGATGCAGGAGCGTGGGGAGTGCGCGTGCACGATGTCGCGACGACCCGCGACGCGCTGGCCGTGCGTGCGCGATGGCGGGAGGCCTCATGAGCGACCGCATCACGGTGCGCGGCATCCGGGCCGTCGGGTATCACGGCGTCTACGAGCACGAACGACGCGAGGGCCAGGAGTTCATCGCCGACGTCGAGCTCGACCTGTCGCTGGCCGACGCCGCCGCGAGCGACGACGTCGCCGACACCGTCCACTACGGAGAGCTGGCCGAGCAGGTCGCCGCGATCTTGGCGGGCGAGCCCGCGGACCTCATCGAGACGGTCGCCGACCGTATCGCCCGCGCGGCCCTCGCTTTCGATCGCGTGGATGCCGTTGCCGTGACCGTGCACAAGCCGCAGGCGCCCATCGCGGTGCCCTTCGGCGATGTCAGCGTGACCCTCACCCGACGACGGGAGAACCGATGAGCCGCCGCCTCGCCCAAGAATCGCCCGAGCCCCGCCCGGCCGACAGCGCGCCCGCGCGTCGAGCCGTCGTCGCGATCGGCGCGAACCTCGGTGACCGGGCCGACACGGTCGCGCGAGCGATCGCTGATCTCGACGGGCTGCCGCTCACCCGGGTCGCGCGGTCGGCCGACCCGATCGAGACGGTCGCGCTGACCCTCGACGGACCGGATGCCGCGGCCCCGGCCTATCTCAACACGGTCGCCCTCGTCGACACGCGGCTGGCGCCCAGCGTGCTGCTCGGTTACCTGCACGCGATCGAGGAGCGTCACGGCCGGGCCCCGCGCTCGGCCGACCAGGCCCGGTGGCAGGATCGCACGCTCGATCTCGACCTCATCGCGCACGGCGACGTCGTCTGCGAGACCCCGACGCTTGTCCTGCCGCATCCGCGTGCGCACGAGCGCGACTTCGTGCTCCGGCCGTGGCTCGCGGTCGACCCCGACGCCGTGCTCCCCGGACGCGGGCGCGTCGACGCGCTGCTGGCCGCGCTGCCCGGGAGCACGCCGTGAGACGAACGTCTCCCGCGACCCTCATCGTGTCGGCGGTGCTCGGCATCGCCGCGGGGTTCGTCATCGATCAGGTGCTCACGGGGGCGGGGCGCGCGACCTTCACCCCGTCGGTCATGCTCCCGGTGCTTTTCGTGCTGCTGGCGGTCTCGGTCATCGCCCTCGCGCTGCCGATCCGTCGGGCGACGCGGGGTCAGGCTCCGCGGGTCGACCCGTTCCGCGCCGTGCGCGTCGCGATGCTGGCGAAGGCGTCGAGCATCGTCGGAGCGCTCGTGGGCGGTATCGGCGTCGGCCTCCTGCTCTTCCTTCTCACACGGCCGGTCCCGCCGTCAGTAGGCTCGACGGGAGCGGTCGTCGCCGCGATCGTCGGAGCCGTCGTGCTCGTGGCGGCCGGTGTGATCGCAGAACAGCTCTGCACCATTCGGAAGGACGACGATGACGACCAGCCCGGACCACCCGAGCCCGACGCCACTCCCTCCCACCACTGACGCTGCGGAGTCCGGCGCGATCGACGCCACCCTCGACGCCGGCACGTACGACCGCATCCGCGAGCCCCGCGGAGCCGGGCGTCTCGCCCTCGAGCAGGGCGTCTGGCACCAGATCTCGCGCAAATACCTCACCGTGCAGCTGATCAGCAACGGGTTCATCCTGGCGATCATCGTCGCCGCGCTGCTCGTGGCGCTTCTGGTCTTCGATCTGCCCTGGCTGCTGATCCCCGGCATCATCCTCATCGTGCTGACCCTGGCGGGCATGGCGATCCTGCCGCGCCAGGTGCGCTCGATCGGATACCAGCTGCGCGAAGACGACCTGGTCTTCCGCCGCGGGATCCTGTGGCAGCGCATGGTCGCCGTGCCGTACGGCCGCATGCAGCTCGTCGACATCACGCACGGGCCGATGGACCGCGGGTTCGGCATCGCGCAGCTGAAGTTCGTCACGGCCGCGGCAGCGACGGGCGTCGTGATCCCGGGCCTCACGCAGCAGGCTGCCGAGGCGCTGCGCGACCACCTGATGTCGGTGGCTGAATCGCGGCGGACCGGGCTGTGACCGACCCCGTACCGACCCCGCCCCCGGCCGACGCGACCGTCTCCGCTCCGCCGGCCGAGCTCGTCCGCTCACCCCTGAGCGACGGTGAGTGGCACCGGCTGCATCCGCTGACGCCGCTGCTGCGCGGCGGGCTGGCGCTGCTCGTGGTGCTCGGCATCGTGGTCGCGAACATGCGCGACCGGCTCATCAGCATCTTCGTGCCGGCGTTCGCTCCCGACGCCCCCATTGACGAGTGGGAGGAGTACGAGGCCGCCGGCGACCCGATCGGGTGGGTGCTGGCGAACAACCTCCTCCTGATCGCCCTGCTCGTCACCGTCGGCGTGCTCGCGCTCATCATCGGCGCGTTCTACCTGTCGTGGCGCTTCCACACCTTCCGCATCACCGACGACGACGTCGAGGTGCGCAGCGGCATCCTCTCGCGCACGCATCGTCGCGCACCGCTCGACCGGGTGCAGGGCGTCAACCTCACCCGCCCCGCGGTCGCGCGGCTTCTGGGCGCGGCGAAGCTCGAGATCGTGGGTGCGGGTGCCGACGCGAACGTCAAGCTCGAATACCTCTCCACCGGTAATGCCGAGACGATCCGCGCCGACATCCTGAGGCTGGCCTCGGGGCAGCGTCTGGCCGAACAGCGGGCTGCCGCGGCAGCGGCCGGCGGCGCGCGCATCGCCGTCGCCGACACCGTCGCCCGCGGCATCACCGGTCTCATCGAAGGCGACGACGCGGATGCTGCCGAGCCCGAGTCCGTCGTGCGCATCCCGCCCGGGCGACTCATCGGGTCGCAGCTCGCCAGCTGGGGCACCGTCGTGATTTTGGCGGGCGCTACCGCGCTCGCGATCGCCCTGTCGCAGGGCGTGTACTGGGTGCTTTTCGCCTATTTCCCCGCGCTGCTCGGTTTCGGCGCGTACTGGGTGCGCACGATCGTGAAGTCGTTGCGCTACTCGATCGCGCCGACGCGCGACGGCGTGCGCGTGACGTTCGGCCTGCTCACGACCGTGTCGGAGATCCTGCCTCCCGGACGCATCCATGCCGTAGAGATCACGCAGTCCATCCTCTGGCGCGGATTCGGGTGGTGGACGGTTCGGATCAACCGCATGACCGGCCGGAGCGCTTCCGACACGACGACCGATCAGTTCACCACGGTCCTTCCCGTCGGCACGCTCGCCGACGTCGAGCGGGTGCTCGGCCTCATCCTGCCATCGGTCAGCGAGGAGGAGCGCGCGGCGATCGTCCGGAACGGTGTGCTCGGCGGCTCGTCCGCCGGGGGATACGTCACGACACCGCGGCGGGCACGCATCGTGCGCCCGCTGTCGTGGCGGCGGAACGGCCTCGCGATCGAGGGTGACCTGCTGATGCTGCGGCGCGGGCTGATCTGGCGCATGCTCGCGGTGCTGCCGCTCGCCCGGCTGCAGTCCGTCGCGCTGCACCAGGGGCCGGTGTCGCGCGCGCTGCGCGTCGCGACGCTGCGCGCTCATACCGTCTCGGGCCCGGTGCTCACCGCGGTCGCGGGCATCGACCGCGACGACGTGATCGCAGCGTTCGAGCGGGTGGCCCACGTAGCCGTCTCGGCCGCGGCATCCGACCGCTCGCACCGCTGGGC
The DNA here is from genome assembly GCF_053345465.1 of Microbacterium sp. M4A5_1d. Lineage (NCBI taxonomy): Bacteria > Bacillati > Actinomycetota > Actinomycetes > Micrococcales > Microbacteriaceae > Microbacterium > Microbacterium sp. M4A5_1d. The sequence goes on along the minus strand of NZ_JBKFAD010000001.1, from coordinate 1,598,510 downwards.
CGAGGTGGCGGATGTCGCTGAGTCGGTGCCTCCCGTGCCGGCGGCGCCCGTTCCCGTGCCGAGCCCGAACGCGGGCCCGAGCCCGGTGCCGCCCCCGCCGAGCGTGACCGAGCTCCCGCCGGGCGCCGTGCCGCCCCCGCCGTATGTGCCTCCCGCGGGGGAGACCTCGCCGGAGAGCGAACGATGACCGCGAGCTCGCGCCTGGGCGTCGGCATCATCGGCGCAGGCCGGGTCGGACCCGTCATCGGCGCGGCGCTCGCGGGCGCCGGCCACGCGCTGACCGGCGTCACCGCGGGATCCGATCGGGAACGAGTCGACGCGGTCATCCCGGGGGTGCCGGTGCTCGACGCCGACGAGGTCGTGCGTCGCAGCGAACTGGTCGTGATCGCGGTGCCGCACGACGAGCTCGGCCCGCTGGTCAGCGGTCTCGCCGAGCTCGGCGCCTGGCAGGTCGGGCAGCTCGTGCTGCACACCGACCCCGGGCACGGGCTCGATGTGCTGGCGCCGGCCGCCGCACGAGGAGCCATCCCGCTCGCCGTGCACCCGGCGATCGCGTTCACCGGGTCGACCCTCGACCTCCGCCAGCTCACGGGCGCCTACGCCGCGGTGACCGCGCCGGCCGCCGTCCTGCCGATCGGGCAGGCGCTCGCCGTCGAGCTGGGCTGCGAGCCCGTCGTCGTCGCCGACGCCGACCGTCCGGCCTACGGCGAGGCGATCGCGACCGCGACGCAGTTCGCCGCCTCGATCGTGCAGCAGTCGGCCGCGTTGCTCGAGGACGCCGGAGTGCCGGCCCCGGGTCGCTTCCTCTCGACCCTTGTGCACTCGACCGTCGAGCGGGCGCTGACCGAGGCGGGCCGCGGCGCGACCCCCGACGACGAACTGCTGTGAGCGACGTCGAGCTGGCCCGCATCCCGGCCGGAGAGCTGCCCGTCGCGGGCGCGGGCCAGGGCCCGCGGGTCGAGTCCTTCGAGATCGGGGTGTATCCCGTCACCGAGGAGCAACTCGGCGAGGTGCTCGGGGTGACCGCCGCGCACCCGCGGCGTCCGGCGGTGCAGCTGTCGTGGCTGAGAGCCGTGCGGTTCTGCAACGCGCTGTCGGAATGGGAGGGGCTCGACTCCGCCTACGCGGTCGACGGCGACGAGGTGCGTTGGTACGACGACTCCGACGGGTACCGGCTGCCGACCGAGCGCGAGTGGGAGTACGCCTGCCGTGCGGGCTCGCGTGCCGCGCACTACGGCCCGCTCGCCGAGATCGCCTGGACCGCGGCCGACAACCTCTCGTCGCCGCAGAACGTGGGCGGGCGGCATCCGAACCTCTTCGGCCTCTTCGACATGCTCGGCAACGTCTCGGAGTGGTGCTGGGACCTCTTCGCCCCCGACGCCGGGTCGCGCGACCGGGTGTTCCGGGGCGGCGGGTTCGCCGATGCCGCGACGTCCGTGCGGGCGGGAACGCGCCGCGGGGCGCGCCCCGACAGCGCTCACGACGACATCGGCCTGCGCGTCGCCCGCGGCGCCGTCGCTTAGCGGCCCGGCTCGGGGTCGTCGGGTGGCCGGTAGGTGCACACTCGTCGGATCGGCGGTGCTGGAGTAGTGCCGCGACGCCGCCGAGGCGACACTAGCACCAGCGGTCCGACGGCTGTATCGTCAAGCGCCCGCGGCACGCTCGGTAGACTGGCACGTCGAATCCCGAGGAGTTCTTCTGCCATGAGCGACGCGCCCGTGCCCCCCGTCGACGACGCCGACGACGTCATCGAACAGAAGGCCGTGCGCCTCGCCAAGCGCGAGCGGCTGCTGAGCGAGCGAGAGGATGCCGCGGGCGGCGCCTATCCCGTCGCTGTGGCCGTCTCCGACACCATCCCGGCGCTGCGCGAGCGCTACGCCGACCTCGAGGCCGGTGCCGAGACCGGCGTGACCGCCTCGGTCGCGGGGCGCGTCGTGTTCAGCCGCAACACCGGCAAGCTCTGCTTCGCGTCGCTGCAGTCTGGTGACGGCAGCCGCATCCAGGCCATGGTCTCGCTCGCCGAGGTCGGCGACGAGTCGCTGCAGGCGTGGAAGGAGCTCGTCGACCTGGGCGACCACGTCTCAGTCACGGGCCAGGTCATCTCCAGCCGCCGCGGTGAGCTGTCGATCATGGTGTCCGCCTGGCAGATCGCGTCGAAGGCGCTGCTGCCGCTGCCGAACCTCCACTCCGAGCTGAGCGAGGAGAGCCGCGTGCGCTCGCGCTTCCTCGACCTCATCGTGCGCGATACCGCACGCGAGACGGTCGTCGCCCGCGCCAAGGTCAACGCTTCGCTCCGTCGCACGTTCGACGAGCACGGCTTCCTCGAGGTCGAGACCCCGATGCTGCAGGTGCAGCACGGTGGTGCCGCCGCGCGCCCGTTCATCACGCACTCGAACGCCTTCGACACCGAGCTGTTCCTGCGCATCGCGCCCGAGCTGTTCCTCAAGCGTGCCGTCGTGGGCGGGATCGACCGCGTGTTCGAGATCAACCGGAACTTCCGCAACGAGGGTGCCGACTCGACCCACAGCCCCGAGTTCGCGATGCTCGAGGCCTACCAGGCGTACAGCGACTACAACGGCATCGCCGACCTGACGCAGGAGCTCATCCAGAACGCGGCGATCGCCGTCGCGGGATCGACGACCGTCACGTGGGCCGACGGCACCGAGTTCGATCTCGGCGGCGAGTGGGACCGCATCTCGATGTACGACTCGCTCTCGGCCGCCGCGGGACGCGGCATCACGCCCGCCACCTCGCTCGAGGAGCTCCAGGCCCTCGCCGCGGAGGTGGGTGTCGTCGTACCCGAGAAGGTCGCGACGCACGGCAAGCTCGTCGAAGAGCTCTGGGAGCACTTCGTCAAGGGCGGGCTCGAGCGCCCCACCTTCGTCATGGACTTCCCGGTCGACACGTCGCCGCTCGTCCGCGAGCACCGCTCGATCGCGGGCGTCGTGGAGAAGTGGGACCTCTACGTCCGCGGCTTCGAGCTGGCGACCGGCTACTCCGAGCTCGTCGACCCCGTCATCCAGCGCGAGCGTTTCGTCGAGCAGGCCAAGCTCGGCGCGCGCGGCGACGATGAGGCGATGCGCGTCGACGAGGAGTTCCTGCGCGCCCTCGAGCACGGCATGCCGCCCACCGGTGGCATGGGCATGGGCATCGACCGCCTGCTGATGGCGATCACGGGCCTCGGTATCCGCGAGACGATCCTCTTCCCGCTCGTCAAGTAACCGGCGGTTCCTGCGAGGGCCAGGGAGCCGTCCGGGTTTCCACATCCTGCCCCGGCCGGGCTCTGCACCACTCGGCCCGGCGCCAGCCTGGTCTGCATGACCACGACTGTTCGCGCCGCGGATGCCGCGCACTTCCTCTCTCTCGTTCCTCACCTGCTCGGCTTCGCTCCGAGCCGCAGCCTCGTCGTTGTGCCCTTCGCGGGGTCGCGGAGCCTCGGGGCGATGCGCGTCGACCTGCCGACCGGCGCCCTCGGTGACCTCGACAGCGCCGCCGCGACCATCGTGGGAATGGTGTGTCGCATTCCGGATGCCGATGCCCTGACGGCGATCGCGTACGCTTCGGAGTCCGCGGCTGACGGGCTGCCGGCGGTTCCCGTCCTGGCGGCGGTGAGCCGGGCGGCCGACGTCTGCGGCGTGCGGGTCGTCGACCTGCTGACCGTCGCGACGGACGGCTGGGGATCTCACCTCGACGCGTCGTGCCCGGCGGGCGGGAGGCCGCTCAGCGAGATCGAACGGGCCGCCGCGCGCGACGGCGATCCGGGCCCGGGGCCGGCGATCGATCGCGATCACACGTCGGGCGCCGAGCTGCCGCGGCGCAGCGCCGCAGAGCGCCGCGTGGTGGGCGGCGCGCTCCGCTCGCTCGAGACGGCCCTCGCGGTGCTGTGCGGCATCCCTCGGGTGGGCGGCGGCCGGCGGGGAACGCGAGACGCGGGGGCAGAGGGTGGGAGCGGCGTCGACCCCGCCGCGCTCGAGGCGGCGTGCGAGCTCGACGACCCGCCGCGACTGTTCGAACGGGTCCTCGACGGCGATCCCGCCGAGCTCGATCCCCTCGTCGTCGCGCTGCTTGCCTGGTGCCTCTCGCGACCCTCCCTGCGTGACGTCGCCCTCGTGCAATGGGCGACGGATGCCGGCCGCGGCGACGACGCCCTCGATGCGCAGCGTCGGTGGGAGGAGGGCGAGGAGTATCCCGAGCGCCTCGGCCGGATCATGTGGGGCAACGGCGACCGGCCCGATCCCGAGCGCCTGCTCGCCGCGCTCGCGGTGGTGCGCGAGGTCGCCGCGCTGGCTCCGCGTCGATTGCGGCCCGGACCGCTTGCGCTGTGCGCGTGGCTCGCCTGGGCGCTGGGGCGATCGTCGCATGCCGCGTCGTACGCCGAGCGCGCCCTCGAGATCGATCCCGATCACGGGCTTGCCGAGATCCTGCTGTCGTTCGCGCAGATCGGTCACCTGCCGGACTGGGCCTTTCATCAGCGGGGACCCGTACGATAGGGGCATGGACGAATACGTGAGCGCGGTCATCTGGTCGCTGCTGCCGACCCTCGTGGTCTCGGTGCTCTTCGTCTTCGTCCTCCGCGGCATCCTGCGCATGGATCGCACCGAGCGCCGGGCGTACGCGAAGATCGAGGCGGAAGAGCGTGCGGCCCGTGGGCTCGCCGCTCCGGCGCCCGACAGCTCGACCCCCTGAACCCGTGGGATGAGCGGTCGCGCCCGATACGCTGATTCCGAGGAGATCGGAGGGGCGGCGTGACGATCGAGTTCACCGCGTTCGAGTTCCCCGGTTGGTGGCTCGTCCTGGTGTTCATCGCCGACCTCATCATCCGCATCACCGCGGTGATCGTCGTCCCGCGCAACCGGCGGCCCACGGCGGCCATGGCCTGGCTGCTCGCGATCTACTTCATCCCATTCGTCGGTGTGCTGCTGTTCCTCCTGATCGGCAACCCGCGCCTGCCGCGGAAGCGGCGCCGGATGCAGCGCGAGATCAACCAGTACATCCGCGAGACCAGCGAGGGGCTCGACTTCGGCACCCTCCGACCCGACGCCCCCGCGTGGTTCACCTCGGTCGTCACGCTCAACCGCAATCTGGGCGCGATGCCGCTCGCGGGCGACAACGGCGCGGAGATCATCTCCGACTACGAGGAGAGCATCCGCCGGATGGCGGAAGAGGTGCGCACGGCCGAGCGATACGTGCACGTCGAGTTCTACATCCTCCAGTCCGACGAGACGACCGACGTCTTCTTCGCGGCGCTCGAGGAGGTCGCAGCCCGCGGCGTGACTGTGCGCGTACTCCTGGACTACTGGGCCAACCGAGGCAAGCCGAACTATCGCGCCACGGTCAAGCGCCTCACGGCCATGGGCGCGGACTGGCACCACATGCTCCCGGTGCAGCCGCTGCGGGGGAAGTACCAGCGCCCCGATCTCCGCAACCACCGCAAGCTCATCGTCGTGGACGGCCGCGTGGCGTTCACCGGATCGCAGAACATGACCGACTCGACCTACAACCTGAAGAAGAACATCAAGCGCGGCCTGCACTGGGTCGACCTGATGGTGCGGGTGCAGGGTCCCGTGGTCGCCAGCATCGACGCGGTGTTCCTCTCCGACTGGTACAGCGAGACCGGCTCGGCGCCATCGGAGGACGTGGGTCTGTTCGAGCTCGAGAGCGGGCCGGGCGACCTGGACTGCCAGATCGTCCCGTCCGGACCCGGGTTCGAGTTCCAGAACAACCTCAAGCTGTTCACCGCGCTCCTCTTCGCCGCTCAGAAGCGCGTGATCATCGTGAGCCCGTACTTCGTGCCCGACGAGGGGCTGCTGTTGGCGGTGCAGACAGCCTGCCAACGTGGCCTGCAGGTCGAGCTGTTCGTCTCGGAAGAGGGCGATCAGGCGATGGTCTACCACGCCCAGCGCAGCTACTACGAGGCGCTGCTGCGCGCGGGCGTTAAGATCTGGATGTACCGCAAGCCCTACATCCTGCACACGAAGAGCCTGACGATCGACGACGATGTCGCCATCATCGGCTCGAGCAACATGGACATGCGGTCGTTCGGTCTGAACCTGGAGATCTCGATGCTCGTGCGCGGCGAGGAGTTCATCGCCCAGCTGCGCCAGGTCGAAGACCAGTACCGGTCGCTCTCGCGTGAGCTCACGCTCGAGGAGTGGATGAAGCAGCCGCTCAGATCGACGGTGCTCGACAACCTCGCGCGCTTGACCTCCGCCCTGCAGTGATCGGGTTCTGAGACGATGCGCGGTGACGCGACACTCTCGGGATGACGGAAGGATGAGACCATGACGACGACACGTACGACCACGGCATCCGCACTGCTGCTCCTCTCGGCGTTCGCGCTCGCCGGCTGCGCCACGACCCCCGGCGGGGCCGCGCCCGGAAACACGGGTTCCAGCGGATCGGATGCCGGCTCCGCGGCGCCGTCGCAGGACGCCGACGTCGAGGCGGCGTGGCTCGACGGCGGGCGTGCTGTCGGCCTCGTGACCTACGGCAGCTCCTCGTGTCAGCCCGTCGTCGGCGAGGTGACAGCCTCGGGGCAGACGGTCACGGTCGAGCTGAGCGATCCCGAAGGGATGGCCTGCACGCGCGACTATGCGCCGCGCGCGTCGTACGTCGGGCTGCCGACGGGCGTCGACCCCACGCAGGACGTCGACATCGTCGTGTCCGGCGGTTACACCGGCGACGCCGACCTCGACGGGGTCGCCGGTCTCGAGGGCTCGACGGGCGGGGTGAACGACGAGATGCTGCCGAGCGCCGGCTGGTTCGACGACGCGGGCCTCGTTCTGCTGACCTGGGGCTCGTCGAGCTGCCCGCCCGTGTTCGAGACCGTCGCCCTCGACGGCGACGCGGTGCGCGCCACCGAGGCGACGCCCGCCGCCGACCAGGTCTGCACGATGGACTACGCGCCCCGGCTGAGCGTGGTCGCGGTCGAGGGCGTCTCGGACGACGCTCGCCCGGGCGAGATCGTGCTGGTGTCGCCCGCGGGCGACGAGCAGCGGATCTCCATCATCGGCTGACGCTGGCCCCTGCGGCCGTCAGCGCCCGCGTGCCGATCAGGCCATCGTGTCGAGGATGCCGGTGAGGTCGTCGTACGTCGTCCGCGGGTTGAGGATCGCGAAGCGGGCGTTCGTCCGACCGGCGTGACTGCTCGGGGTGACGAACGCGTGCTGACGCTCGAGCAGATCCGAGGACCAGCGCGCATAGTCGGACCGCTCCCACCCGACGCGCTCGAAGACGACGACGCCGAGCTGCGGGCGGCGCACCAGCGTCAGCTCCGGGCGGCGTCCGATCTCGGCGGCGATGCGCTCGGCGAGCTCGATCGACCGGGTGATGGCGTCGCGGTACACGTCGGTGCCGTAGGTCGCGAGCGAGAACCACAGCGGAAGACCGCGCGGCCGGCGCGTGAGGTGCACGGCGTAGTCGGACGGGCTCCAGTCGGAGGTCTCGGTCAGGGTGTCGAGATACTCGGCGTGCTGCGTGTGCGCCTGTCGCCCGAGCTCGGGGTCGCGGTAAATCAGCGCGCAGGCGTCGAACGGTGCGAACAGCCACTTGTGCGGGTCGACGATGACCGAGTCGGCGTTCTCGACACCGGCGAAGCGGTGGCGCGCAACCGGGGAGAGCATCGCCGCGAGACCGTACGCCCCGTCGACGTGGAGCCAGACGCCGTGCTCGCGCGTGACCGCCGACACCGAGGCGATGTCGTCGACGATGCCGAAGTTGGTCGACCCGGCGGTCGCGACGACCGCGAACACGCTCTCGCCGTGCTCCGCCAGCGCGGCCCGCACCGCGTCGCCGCGCAGCACGCCGTCATCCGCGACGGGTACGGCCACGACCTCGACATCCATGACCCGAGCGGCCGACGCGATCGACGAATGGGCCTCCGCGCTGCACACCACGCGCCAGCGGTCGGGACGGATGCCGCGTCCGCGAGCGGTCTCGCGAGCGGCGACGAGCGCCGAGAGGTTGCCGAGCGTGCCGCCCTGCACGAAGACACCACCGGCGCTCGCGGGCAGCCCGAACTCGTCGGCGAGCCAGCGAAGCACCTCGTTCTCGGCGTGCACCGCTCCGGCGCCCTCGAGCCACGACCCGCCGTAGAGCGCGCTCGCCGAGACGACGAGATCGAACGCGGCGGCGGCCTTCGACGGCGCGCTCGGGATGAAGGAGAGGTAGCGGGGGTCGTCGGTCGAGATGCACGACGGGGCGAGGATGTGCTCGAAGACGCCGATGGCCTTGCGGGCGCCGATGCCGTCCGCGTCGATGGTGCGCCCGGCCAGGCGGCGCAGTTCGGTCGGCGGCAGAGGCTTGTCGAGCGGCGTGTCTTCGGCGAGGAGCCGGCCGCGCGAGTACTCGAGCACGAGATCGACGATCGCGCGCGTCTCATCGGTGACGTCGTGCATGCGGGCGGGGAAGCGCTCGGTCATGGGTCCTCCTTGCGTCGAGGGTAGTTCGGGAAGGGCAGGGGCGGGGACCCCGGGCGGGGTCGGGTCGGGTCAGGTCAGCGGCGGCGTGCGCGGTGGTGCGATCCGGCGAGGAGCGAGTGCCTCGACGGCCGCCCCGAGTCGCAGCAGCGCGCTGTCGTCGTACGCGCGTCCGGCGATCGTCAGGCCGACCGGCATCCTGTTGTCGGGAAGGAGTCCCATCGGAACCGTCACGGTCGGGATGCCGAGGTGGCGGATGGCGAGGTTGCCGTTGGCGATCCACGTGCCGTTGCGCCACCCGATGTCGGCTGAAGCGGGATTCACGTCCATGTCAGCGGGAGCGACATCGGCGACGGCGGGGAAGACGACGGCGTCGAGGCCCGCGGCATCCATCCACTCCTCGAGGTCGACGCGCCGGGTCTCCTCGAGACCGCGGAGCCCGGCCTCGAGATGCGGGATGTCGGTGAGCGCGATGCCCGGATGTGCGCGGACCCAGGCGGGGTACTCGGCGATGTCGTCGTCGAATCCGTCGTAGCGGTCGGGCAGGGCGCCGTCGGGATGCGGGAAGATCCGCGCTCCGTCGACGCCCGCGAGACCGGGAAAGGCGGGGTCGCCGTTGGCCCGGAGGAAGTCGTCCCACGCCCACGCCGACAGGTCGACGATCTCGCGGCGCAGGTACTCGGGGCTCACGCGTCCGTTCGTCGCGACGGACCCCGCGCCGGGCCGGTCGTTCTCGTAGCGCGACACGACGGGGAAGTCGGTCTCGACGACCTCTGCTCCGGCTGCCTCGAGCTCGGTGCGAAGCGACCGCCACAGCGCGATCACGCCCGGCCGCGTCTCGATGCGCTGCCCGGTCGGCCCGCCGATGCCGGGTGAGTCGGCGGTGCCGGCATCCGGATCGGCGCCGATGTACATGCGCGGGATGCCGATGCGCCGGCCGGCCAGCACGGCGCGGGCGTCGGCGGGGCCCGTGACCGCGAGGTCGCGGTAGCTCTGCGGGCGGACGGCGGAGGCGGCCGGGATCTCGACCCAGAGCTGCATCCGCCAGAAGTCGCCGCGGGTGTCGGGATCGTCTGCGACGACGACGTCGAGCACGGCGAGCAGATCGGCCATGGTGCGGGTGTGGGGGACGACGACATCCATCGTCGGCACCAGTGGCCAGTTGCCGCGCACCGAGATCACGCCGCGCGACGGGGTGTAGGCGCAGAGGGCGTTGTGCGAGGCCGGGCCGCGCCCGCTCGACCACGTCTCTTCGCCGAGCCCGAACGCGGCGAAGCTCGCTGCGGTGGCCGTCCCCGAGCCGTTCGACGATCCCGATGCGAACGGGGCGGTCAGATAATCGGCGTTGTACGGGCTCTCGGCCCGCCCGTAGAGACCGCGCTGCATGCCGCCGTTGGCCATCGGGGGCATGTTGGTCAGCCCGAGGCAGATGGCCCCGGCATCCCGCAGCCGCTCGATCGTGAAGGCGTCGCGTCGCGCGACGAGGTCGGCAAACGCGGGGCTTCCGGCGGCCGCGGTGAGGCCGCGCACGAGGTAGCTGTCCTTCGCGGTGTAGGGGATGCCGTCGAGCGGGCCCCGGCTCTCGCCGCGCGCGCGACGCTCATCCGACGCGCGGGCTTCGGCGAGGGCATCGGGGTTGCGGACGACGACGGCGTTCAGCCCCGTTGCCGTGTCGGGGCCGTCGTAGGCGTCGATGCGGGCGAGGTAGGCCTCGACCAGCTCGACCGCAGTGGCCTCGCCGCTCGCGAGCGCCGCCCCCAGCTCGCCGATGCAGGCCTCGTAGACCTCGATCACCGTTCTGTCCCCGCTGCTCTTCCCGTCGAGTCGCCACGAAGTGCGTGTCCGGCGGGGGAGGGCAGAGCGGGCTGCTGCTGCGTGATGCAGTGGATGCCGCCGCCGCGGGCGAAGAGCGGCCGGGCGTCGACGGTCACGACGCGGCGGCCGGGGTAGGCGTCGGCGAGGATGCCGCGGGCGCGGTCGTCGGCCGCGGGGTCGCCGAAGCCGCACGCGATGACCCCGCCGTTGACGACGAGGTGGTTGACGTAGCTGAAGTCGACGAAGCCCTCGGCGTCGCGCAGCTGCGCGGGGCCGGGCAGGTCGACGATCTCGAGGTGCCGGCCCGCGGCATCCGTCGCGGCCTCGAGGGCAGCGCGGATCTCGGGCATCACGGCGTGGTCGGGGTGCGCGGGGTCGGGCTGCGCGTGCAGGAGCACCCGTCCGGGCGCGGCGAAGGTCGCGACGATGTCGACGTGGCCGTTCGTGCCGAACTCGTCGTAGTCGCGCGTGAGCCCGCGCGGCAGCCAGATGGCCGTGTCGGCGCCGATCGTGCGCAGCATCTCGGCCTCGACGCGCGCCCGATCGGCGAAGGGATTGCGGCGCGGATCGAGCTGGACGGTCTCGGTCAGCAGCACCGTGCCCTCGCCGTCGACGTGGATGCCGCCGCCCTCGTTGACCAGCATCGAGCTGACCAGCTCTGCTCCGACGTGGGCGGCGATGATGCGCGCGTGTTCGGCCGAGAGGCGCCAGTCGGCCCAGGCGGGGGCGCCCCACCCGTTGAAGATCCAGTCGACCGCACCGAGCACGCCCGGCCGCTCGTCGTCGACGACGAAGGTGGGCCCGTGGTCGCGCATCCAGAACTCGTCGACCGGTGTCTCGTGCTGCTCGATCGCGCTGCCCAGCAGGTCGCGCGCCCGCGCGGTCTCGGTCGGATCGACGAGCATCGAGACGGGCTCGAACTCGGCGACGGCCCGGGCGACGGCGGTCCAGGCGGCGTATCCGTCGGCCCGGTCGGCATCGGTGTCTCCGAGGGTGAACCCGACGCGCGGGAACGCCATCCACGTGCGATCGTGCGGCGCGGTCTCAGCCGGCATCCTCCAGGCCATCGCGGTCCTTCCGGATTAGTTGATCAGTTGATCAATTTCTCGGAAGCGTACAGACTGGCGGGCATGGCGTCAAAGGATTCCGCGGGGCGAGCGAGACTGAGCGGAGAGCAGCGCCGCGCGCAGATCGCCGCCGCCGCCGAACGGATCGCCCGCGAGCACGGTCTGAGCGCGGTGACTCTGCGCGCCGTCGCGACGGCCGTCGGCGTGGGGCCAGCGCTCGTCGCGCACCACGCCCCGAGCATGGACGACGTCGTCGCTGCCGCCTTCGAGACGATCGTCGCGGCGGAGCTGTGCGACCTCGAGCACCTGCGGGCGGGCAGTCCCGATGCCGTCGCCCTCGTCCGCGAGCTGCTGCGCACGCTCCTCGACGGCACCCGTTCCGACGTCACCCTCGTGTGGGTGCAGTCGTGGGCGCTCGGTCGCCGCAACGACGCGCTCGCCGAGCGCGTGCGCGCGCAGATGGATGCCTGGACGGCCTTGCTCGAAGGCATCATCCGCGACGGCGTTCGCACGGGGTCGTTCCGGGTCGACGACCCCGCTGCGGTCGCGGCTCAGGTGCTCGGGATGATCGACGGGCTCAACGCCCACGCTCTCGTCTCGTGGCGCGACGCCGATGCGCGCATCCGCCTCATGTCGACCGCCGTCGAGGCGATGCTCGGACTCCGGCCCGGGGAGCTCACCGCCGCGTGACCACGTCGCTGTCACAGGCGGCGTCCAATCTCAACCCGTCTGCGACGTCTCCGGTGGTCGCCCTACGGTGGGGAGCACACAAGCGAGGGGGACACCGCCATGGCACATCGAGCACTCGTCCTGACCGGATCGGGTCGGTACGCCGATCCGTGGCACCCCTTCGCTGAGGTCGGGGCGCAGGTCGCCGACATCCTTCGCCACCGCGACTGGGATGTCGCCGTCTCGGACGACGTCGACCAGGGCATGGCGAACCTCGACGGATACGACCTCGTCGCGGTCTGCGCGGGCGACCCGTGGCGCAGCGGCACCAGCCTGACGCGGGGTGCTCCGCCGTCGTCCGTGGCCGGATTCGCCGCGGCGCTCGAGCGCGGCATCGGCGTCCTGGCCGTGCACTCGGCGGTCTCATCGCTGCGTGACTACCCGGAGTGGGCGCCGGCGCTCGGCGCGATCTGGCTGCCCGAGCTGTCGTTCCACCCCGAGGCGGGCGAGATGACGGTCCAGGTCGAGCCGGATGCCGTGCCCGCCGAGGTGCCGACCACCTTCCACACCCACGACGAGCGCTACTGCGCGCTGCAGCGGCTCGGGCAGCGCACCGTCGTGGCGTGGCACGAGGGCGACGGCGCGAAGGAGGCCGCGGCGTGGGTGCGGGAGTACGGCGGCGGGCGCATCGCGGTTGACGTGCTCGGCCACGACGCGCAAGCCTTCGAGGCCTCGGGCCATCGCACGCTCGTCGCCGCCCTCGCGGCCTGGGCGGTCGCCGGCAGCTGAATCGCGTGCCAGCGGTACCCGACGCGTCAGCGAAGCGCGGCGCGGTACCTCTCGACGACGACGGCTGCCACCGCCTCGTCGGGCGCGAGGGGGTCGGTCACGTCGTCGGCGCCGGCGCCCGCGATCACGCCCGCGAAGTGCCCGGGCGCGAGGACATAGCTCGCGGCGAAGACGCGTGTCGCTCCGGCGGAGCGCGCGGCCGCGACCGCCGCGTCGATGCGGATGCCGGCGCCCGCGGCGAAACCCACCGACACCGGCATCCCCAGGCGGGCGGCCAGCAGGTCGGCCATCGCCGCGACGTCGACCTCGGCCGCCGGATCGGACGATCCCGCCGCCGCGAGCACGACGGCCTCGGCGCCGGGCAGCGCGTCGGCTGCGCCCAGGCCGGCGGCGCGCAGCCGCTCGGCGAGCAGACCGGCCAGCAGGTCGTGCGGACCGAGCGCGGGAGTCGCGACGCACGGGCCGGGAGCCGCTGCGACCGCGCGTGCGATGTCGACCCGCGTGTGGAAGCCGGTGGAGAGCAGGAGAGGCACCACGACGGATGCCGCCCCCGCGGGCACGCCTGCCACGACGGCGTCGATCTCGGGCTCCTGCACGTCGACGAACGCTTCTTCGACCTGCACCCCGGGAAGCATCTGTCGGACTCGCGTCACGACGCCGGCGATCGCGGCGCGCCCCTCGAGGGAGCTCGTGCCGTGAGAGCAGGCGATGAGGACCGGCGTCATGGTGTCGTTCCCGTCGTCAGGTCGAGTCGGTAGCCGCGCTTGACGACCGTCCGGATGAGGCCGGGGCACCCCAGCGCTTCGCGCGTGCGGGCGATCGCGACGTCGAGAGCGTGGTCGCCGGCGTTCGAACGCGGAAGCGACCGCTGCAGATCGGCGCGACTCACGACGCCACCCGCCGCGGTGAACAGCGCTTCGAGGATGAGGGCCGAGGTCGGCGAGAGCGGGATGACGCGGCCATCGAGAACGGCGGCCGAGCTGCGCAGCTCCAGCAGCCCCGCCGGCGTCGGAAGCGAGGGTGCGTGCCCGCCGCCGAAGTGGGTGACCACGGCACGGACGAGCGAGCCCAACCGCCCGCGCTCGGCGATGAGGGGTTCCGCTCCGGCACCGCGGAGCGGAGCCGCCGTGATCGGCCCGACCGCCGCGAGAAGCAGCCGCCGGCCCCGCGCCCGCCGGACGATCTCGTCGATGACACCCTCCCGCCGGGCCGTCGCGATCCATTCCGCTGCGCCCGGAGCGGACGTGAACAGCACCGCGTCGACCTCACCCTGCGCGGTCGCGACGACCGAGCGCGCGACGGCGGCCGGATCCGGCGGCGGCCCCCACCGGTACACGGTGAGGCTGACGACCTCCGCGCCCGCCCCCGTGAACAGTTCGTCGAGGCCATCGGCTCCCGAACCGTGATGCTGCACCGCGACGCGGCGACCGCGCACGCCTTCGGCGAGCAGGAACTCGCCGAGCTCACCCGAGGTCTCCGACTCGGCGACCCAGTCCGCCAGCAGACCCGCTTGCTGGATCGCGCCGCGCGCCTTGGGCCCGCGGGCGACGATCTGGGCACCCGCGAAGGCGTCGTGCAGATCGTCGAGGAGTCCCGCTTCGTCGGCAGCCTCCATCCAGCCCCGGAATCCCACGCCCGTCGTCACGACGACGACATCCGGGGGATCGGCGATGAGCGAGCGCGTCGCCGAGATGAGCGCCTCGTCGTCGATGTGGGGCACGATGCTCAGCGCCGGGGCATGGCGCACGGTCGCTCCGTGTCTCTCGAGCGCCGTCGCGAGCTCGTTCGATCGCCGATCGACGGCGATGACGATCGTGCAGCCGCCGAGGGCGGCCGAGAGCGCGGGACGGACGGACTGGTTCACTGGATGACGCGCTCCCGCTCCTCAGCCGGCGCGAGCAGCAGGCCCGCTCGGGCGACCTCGCCGATCACGATGACGGCGGGATTCGTGACACCGGCGGCTGCGGCATCCGCGAGCACCGTCGCGAGCGTCGATCGGGTCGTGCGCTGCTGCGGCGTGTGCCCCCGCTCGACGATGGCGACAGGACACTCGAGAGGAGCGCCCGCGGCCCGCGCGGCCTCGACGATGCGCGGCAGCGCGGCGACGCCCATCAGGAAGACGGTCGTGATCGCGTCGTCGCCGAGCGCCGCCCGTGTCGACGGCGTGATCGGCCCCTGGCCGTTGGCGACGTGGAGGCCGGCGGAGACCCCGCGGTGGGTGACGGGGATGCCGGCGGCCTGCGGCACCGACACGATGCTCGTCAGCCCCGGCACCACTTCGACCGGGATGCCGGCCGCGTGGCAGGCCGCGACCTCCTCGCCGCCCCGCCCGAACACGAACGGGTCGCCACCCTTGAGCCGAACGACGCGCTTGCCGGCACGGGCGTGAGCGACCAGCAGCGCGTTGATCTCGCCTTGCGTGACCGGGTGGTGACCGGGTTGTTTGCCGACGTCGATGACCTCGACGCCGGGCTCGAGCTCCTGAAGGACATCGATGGGGCCGAGCCGGTCGGCCACGACGACATCCGCTTCGGCGAGCAGGCGCCGGCCCCGCACGGTCATGAGATCGGCGGGACCCGGCCCGCCGCCCACGAGATCGACCCGGCCCCCGCCGCGGCGACGGCGGCGCAGCGGCAGCGTGCCGGCGCGGAGCGCGGCGGCGATCGCGTCGCGCAGGCGCACGGCCCGCCGCGGGTCGACGCCCGCGTCCGAGGCGACCCCCACGATGACATCGCCGCTGCGGGTCTCGGCCGTCAGTCGCGCGGTGCCGTGCGCGCCGTCGGACGTGTTGACGCAAAAGACCCGTTCGGATTCGCACCAGGCCGCGACCGCGGCATCCACGCGAGGGATGCCGGTGGCCGTGTGCACGAGCCAGGCGTCGGCGATGTCGTCGCGCCGCACGTCGCGGGGCAGCCAGGTGAGGCCGTGCGCGGTCACGACATCCCGCATGGCGTCGCCGAGAACGGGGGAGACGACCCGGACGTCCGCTCCTTCATCGAGGAAGCGTCCGATCCGCCGGGCAGCGACATCACCGCCGCCGACGAAGACGACGCGCCGGCCGGTGAGCGAGAGCCCGAGCATCGTGGTCATGCCGCACCTCCGTCGCGGATGAACACGGTGCCCTCGCCGTCGACGGCCACCGGCCAGACCGGCAGCATCCGTGGGTCCTTGCCCTGGGTGTCGAGGCACGCGCCCGTCCGCAGGTCGAAGACCTGCTTGTACATGGGGGACGCGACGGTGGGTGCGTCGCCGCGAGTGCCGACGATCCCGCGGGACATGACGTGCGCGCCGCTGTACGGGTCGAGGTTGGCCGTCGCGTGAACACGACCGTCGTGCAGGAGGAACAGGGCGATCTGCCGGTCTCCGAGCAGCGCCGCACGGCCGCGTTCGACCTCGAGGTCGTCGAGCCGGCACACCGCCGTCCATGCCGAGCTGCGCCGCTGTGCGCGCGATGCGCTGGCGGTCTCGCTCACCGTGTCGTCCACCAGAGTCATGACCGCACCTCCAGGGTCGTGCCGGCGATGAGCACGCGGTCGTCGGTGCGTTCGTCGGCGGTGGCGGGTCGCGGCTGACCGCGCTCGACGGTGTAGGCCAGCGACGGGTCGGGCGTCGTCGGCGCGTTGACGAACGACGCGAACCGCCGCAGCTTCTCGGGGTCGGCGAGGGTCGCCGCCCACTCGTCCTCGTAGGCGTCGATGTGGCGTGCCATCGCGGCATCCAGATCGGCGCAGATCCCGAGCGCGTCGTCGAAGATGACCGCACGCAGACCGTCGATCCCGCCCTCGAGGTCTTCGAACCACGGAGCGGTGCGCTGCAGCCGGTCGGCCGTCGAGATGTAGTACATCAGGAAGCGGTCGATCGCCCTCAGGAGGGCGTCGTCGTCGAGGTTCTCGGCCAGCAGCACCGCGTGACGCGGAGTGAACCCGCCGTTTCCGCCGACGTAGACGTTCCACCCGGTCTCGGTCGCGATGACCCCGACGTCCTTCCCTCGGGCCTCGGCGCATTCACGGGCGCATCCCGAGACCCCGAGCTTGAACTTGTGCGGGGCGCGCAGGCCCCGGTACCGCAGTTCGAGGCGCACCGCCATGCCGACGGAGTCCTGCACACCGTATCGGCACCAGGTCGACCCGACGCACGACTTCACGGTGCGCAGCGACTTGCCGTAGGCGTGACCCGACTCGAAGCCGGCGTCGACGAGCCGCCCCCAGATCGCGGGCAGCTGTTCGAGCCGAGCCCCGAAGAGGTCGATCCGCTGGCCGCCGGTGATCTTCGTGTACAGGTTGAAGTCCTGGGCGACCTGCGCGATCACGAGCAGCTTCGCCGGGGTGATCTCGCCGCCGGGGATGCGCGGGACGACGGAGTAGCTGCCGTCCTTCTGCATGTTCGCCATGACGTGATCGTTCGTGTCCTGCAGCGTCGCGTTCTCGCCGTCGAGCACGTGGCGACCGGTGAGGGTCGACAGGATGCTGGCGAGCGCGGGCTTGCAGATGTCGCATCCGCGCCCCGCGCCGAAGCGCTCGATCACGGCGCTGAACGTCGTCAGGCCCGACACCCGCACCGCGTCGAAGAGCTGCCGGCGCGACAGGTCGAAGTGCTCGCAGAGGGCGTTGCTGACGGTCGCGCCCGACTTCGCGAGCTCGGCGCCGACCAGCTTCTTGATCATCGGGACGCACGAGCCGCACGCGGCTCCCGCCTTCGTGCAGGCCTTGACGGCGGCGACATCCGTGCATCCCTCGTCGTGGACGGCCGAACGGATGCCGCCCGCCGTCACGCTGTTGCACGAGCAGACGAGGGCCGCATCGGGCAGCTCGCCGGTCGGGGCCGCGACGCCGCCGTCCGGCATCAGGTAGGCGACCGGGTCGCCGCCGAGCGCGCCGCCCACGAGCGGGCGGAGCGATCCGTAGGCCGACGCGTCTCCGACGAGGATGCCGCCGAGCAGTGTCTTCGCGTCGTCGGAGAGCACGAGCTTCTTGTAGACCCCGGCCACCGGGTCGGCGTACACGACGTCGAGCGCTCCGGGCGTCTCGGCGAACGCGTCGCCGAAGCTCGCGACATCCACGCCCGACAGCTTCAGCTTCGTCGACACGTCGAAGCCGCCGAAGCTGGCCTCGAGCCCGAGCAGGCGCGTCGCGGCGACCTCGGCCATCGCGTAGCCGGGAGCAACGAGACCGACGCACTGCCCGCCGAAGCTGGCGACCTCGCCGATCGCCAGGATTCGGGCATCCGAGGTGTCGCACCCCTGGTCGATCACGACGCCGCCGCGCGGGTCGACAGCGAGGCCCGCTGCGCGCGCGAGCTCGTCGCGGGGCCGGACGCCGACGGTGAAGACGACGACGTCGGTGCGCTCCCACGTGCCGTCGCGGAGCTCGAGCCCGACCACCTGGCCGGTGCGATCGGCGTCGAGTCGGGTGGTCAGCGCCGAGGTGCGCACCCCGATACCCCGTGCCGTGATCAGGCGGCGCAGGGCATCTCCGGCCGGAAGGTCGAGCTGAGCCGACATCAGCCTGTCGGAGGACTGCACGACGGTGCAGTCGACGTCGAGTCCCTGCAGCGCGCCCGCCGCTTCGAGGCCGAGCAGGCCGCCGCCGATGACGGTTCCGGTGAGCGGCCGGCCGAGCTCGGCCGACCGGCGCTGCACGAACGCCTCGAGGGCTTCGACGTCGTCTAGGGTGCGGTAGACGAAGCAGCCCTCGTGGTCGTATCCGTCCACGGCGAGCCGGGCCGCGTACGAGCCCGTCGCGAGCACGAGCCGGTCGTAAGCGATGTGCTCGCCGGTGTCGACGAGCACCTCGCCGGCGTCGCGGTCGATGCCGGTGACGGTGCGCCCGCGGAGGAACCGCACGCGCTCGTCGTCGAACGGCGACCGGTCGAGCTCGAGGTCTTCGGTGGAGGCGCCGGCGAAGAACGACGTCAGCCCGACCCGGTCGTAGGGGTGTCGCGGCTCGTCGCCGACGACCGTCACGCGCCAGGTGTCGTCTGCGCGGCTCAGCAGGCTCTCGACGAAACGGTGGGCGACCATCCCGGCACCCACCACGACGACGTGTCGGGTGGGGCCGGTGGAGCTCATGTCGTGACCGTACGCGGGCGAGGTTGCGGCGCCGTCAGCGGCGTGTTTCCGGCTGTTTACGGTGCGGACCATGCGTCACACCCGGGCGGTCGCGGGCTCGACGGCTGCCGGCTCCGCGGCGGCGGGCTCGGTGGCTACAGGCTCGGCGGTCCCGGTCGCACGGGTTCGCTTCGGCGCGCGCACGCGGCGCGGCGAAGTCGGCCGGCCGTAGGTGAAGTAGAGCGGGATCGCGACGAAGACGAGGCCTCCGACGAGGTTGCCGAGCACGGTGGGGATCTCGTTCCAGATCAGGTAGTCCATGATCGTGAAGTCGCCGCCGAGGAGGAGCCCCGAGGGGAACAGGAACATGTTCACGATCGAGTGCTCGAATCCCATGAAGAAGAAGAGCATGATCGGCATCCACATCGCGAAGATCTTGCCGATGACATCCTTCGAGATCATCGCCAGCACGACGCCCGTCGCGACCATCCAGTTGCACAGGACGCCGCGGACGAAGAGCGTGAGCATGCCCGCCGCGCCGTGCTCGGCGTAGCCCACCGTGCGGCCCTCGCCGATGTGGCCGATCGCCTGACCCACCTCGTTCGGCGGCGTCGAGAAGCCGTACGTGACGACGATCGCCATCAGCACGGCCACGGTGAAGGCGCCGATGAAGTTGCCGAGGAACACCAGCCCCCAGTTGCGCAGGATGCCGCCGAGCGTCACCCCCGGCCGCCGGTCGAGCCAGGCGAGCGGCGCGAGCACGAAGACGCCGGTCAGCAGGTCGTAGCCGAGCAGGTACAGCATGATGAAGCCGATCGGGAAGAGCACGGCGCCGAGCAGCGGTATCCCCGTCGTCACGGTGATGGTCACGGCGAAGGCAGCGGCGATCGTAAGGACGGCGCCGCCCATGATGGAGCGGATGAGCGTGTCGCGGGTCGAGAGCATGACCTTCGACGCGCCCGCGTCGATGACGGTCTGAACGAGCTCGGTGGGCTTGACGTAGGACATCGCGTCCTCCTTCGGTCGAGAGCCGGTGGGTATGGTGCTCGACGCTAGAGGCGGGGTGTTTCCCCGGCGGTCTCGCTGATCGTCCGTTCCGTTACCTCTTTCTCTCTTCGGACCATCGGCGGTTGTGAGATCGCGGGCGCTGGTGGCGATTCGGGCGGGGTGGTGCAGAGTAGCGGTGTGCCCGTCGTCTCCGCCCTGTACCGCTATCCCGTCAAGGGGTTCACTCCGGAAGCGCGCGACGAGCTCGTCGTCCAGCCCGACGGCCGAATCGCCGGCGACCGGGTGCTCGCGTTCCGCTTCGCCGACGCGGTGGAGCCCGAGGGCGCCGACGGCCTGGAGTCGTGGCCGAAGAGCCGCGGCCTCGCGCTCATGGACTTCCCGGCGCTTGCTCGTGTGGCCCTGCAGTTCGACGCCGACGTGCGGCGGCTGCGACTGAGCGCCGACGGTGTCGTGCTCGCGGAGGCGGGGCTCGACGAGGCCGGGCGGCGCGAGCTCGAGGAAGCCGTGACCGCGTTCGTGCAGGCGTCACCGGATGCCCGGCGGCTCGAGAAGGAGGGGGTGCTGCCCCTGCGGCTCGTCGGCGACGGTGTCACCGCCCGGTTCCAGGACCGGGCCCGCGGCTACGTCTCGCTGCACGGTGCCGCCTCGGTCGAGGACGTGGATGCCGCGGTGGCCGCGCCCGTCGACAGCCGGCGGTTCCGCTCGAACATCGTGGTTTCGGGTGCCGGGGCGTGGGATGAACTGGGGTGGAGCGGGCGCGTCCGCATCGGTGAGGTCGCGTTCGACGTGCAGCGCCCCATCGGCCGGTGCGCCGCGATCATGGCCAACCCCGACACGGGCGAGCGCGACGCGCGCCTGCTGCGCGTGCTGACGACCGAGTTCGATCAGGCCGAGCCGACCCTCGGCATCCTCCTCCTCCCCGCCGCCGGCGGGGGAGTGGTGCGGGTGGGCGACGAGGTCGTCGTCGAGGGCTGAGCCGGGATGACGGCATCCGTTCGTGGGTGCCGGGATGCAAGTGTTCCCGACCGACACCCCGGGACGGATGCCGCTGAGCGGCGTGTCGGTCGCGGCGCCTTGCAGCGCGGTACGGGGTTGGTGCTCGAGGGCTGAGCCGGGATGTCGGCGGCGGGAGCTTCTACGGCGTCGGTGCGTTCTGCGCCGGGTCGACGGCCCCGCGTCCGCGGACGGCATACGTCCACAGCCCGAGGAGAACCGCAGCGGCGAGAATCAACGAGAAGCCGGACCGGACCGCGTTCGCGCTGAAGCCGAGCCCGCCTCCCGCAGCGAATGCGACGAGCACGGCCACGTACGCCCCTGCCGGGCGGAGGTGCTGTTCACCGTCGTCGGCGATGCGGCGTGCGACCGCGCGTCCCAGCAGGCCGGCGGCCATCTGGATGACCGAGGTGACGGCGATGTTGCCATAGAGCATCCCCGTCTCGCGGTGAAAGGCGTTGCCCTGAACGCCGGCGACGAAGCTGACGGCCCCGGCGATCCACATCGGTTCCGATCCGCGGGTGACGCTCAGCACGGCGAGGACCGTGACGATCACGACCTCGCCGAGAAGGACGGGCGCCGAGTACGACTTCCCCCGGCGAGCGAGCCCGAGGATGAGGATGCTGCACGCGAAGGCTCCGGCCGCGAAGACGAGAACGGAACTGGCCGCAAGGAGCGCGCGGTCGACGTCTCCCTCCGCGGTGGCGTAGCCCAGCGAGATGAGATTGCCGGATTGCACGGTCGCGAACGTGCCGACCTGGCCGAACGTCCATGCGTCGAGCAGTCCGGAGACGAACGCGAGAGACGCCGACGCCCACACCGTCTCCAGGAGCGGGTAGCGACGAATCGATGAGGCGTGGGCGAGCGACATGGAACCTCCCTGGGCCTTCCACCCAAGCGAACGGAGCGATCGACGGCGTCCGACGAGTGTCGAATACCCGTTCGTCAGCTATCCCTGTGACGCATCGCGGGGCATCGCCAGACTCCTGAATACCGTCCGGATCCGTCACGAAGGAGCAAGCCATGGATTCGTCTGAGAACGTCCCCGTCGGGCACGAGGTTCCCACGCTGGGCAACCCCGACTTGCCGCAGGAGGGCGAGGTCAACATCGCCGATCGCCCGCAGAGCAACACGATGACCGGCCCGCAGAACACGGCTATCACCTCGCAGTTCCCCAACCAGATTCACGCGCCGGCGACCGACATCAGCACCCAGCCGTTTTTCTGGTCCTCGTTCAACATCTCGCCGCGCCGCGTCCAGCGGGGCGGCTGGGCGCGGGAGCTGACGAAGCAGGATTTCCACATCTCCGACGAGATCGCCGGCGTCAACATGTACCTCGAGCCCGGCGGCATCCGTGAGCTGCACTGGCACCAGACTGCCGAGTGGGCCGTCATGACCCGGGGCAAAGCGCGCGTCACGACCCTCAGTCGCTCCGGTCTTCCCGCCGTGGAAGACGTGGAGGAGGGCGATCTGTGGTTCTTCCCCGCCGGTACCCCGCACTCGCTCCAGGGTCTCGGACCCGACGGGGCCGAGTTCGTCCTCGCCTTCGATGACGGCGACCAGTCCGAGTCGAACACGCTGCTCCTCACCGACTGGTTCGCCCACACACCGCCGGAGGTCCTGGCGAAGAACTTCGGCGTTGCCCAGGAGGTCTTCTCCGACATCCCTCTGCACAACCTGTGGATCTTCCCCGGTGACGAGCCGCCGGCGCTCGAGGCCGACCAGGCCGCGGCCGGCGTCGAATGGGGCATGGAGCCGGTCATCTTCCGCCTCTCGCGATCGAAGCCGTTGCACGAGAACACGGGCGGCTCCATCCAGATCGCCGACTCGACCAACTACACGTACTCATCCACGGTCGCCGCGGCACTCGTCACCGTCGAGCCGGGCTCCATGCGAGAGCTGCATTGGCACCCGAATGCCGATGAGTGGCAGTACTACCTTCGCGGTTCTGCCCGCATGACGGTGTTCAACACCGGACCGCATGCGAACACCACGGACTTCCGTGCTGGCGACGTGGGCGTGGTCCGCAAAAACTTCGGCCACTACATCGAGAACACCGGTGACGACGTGCTGCAGTTCCTCGAGGTGTTCCGCACCGACAAGTACGAGGAGATCTCCCTCGCGAACTGGCTGTCCCACGTGCCGCCGCAGCTCGTCTCGGCGCACCTCAACATCGACCCTGCGGTTCTCGCGACCTTCCCGCGCGGCTCGCAGGGCATCACACCGCTGCGATGAGCCGCGACACCGCCTCGGGTTCATGCCCGAGGCGGTGAACGGCACGCTCCCCGAGAAAGCTGCACGCGTTGGCACCCACACACTCACACGTCGCACGCCGCACCACGCCGTTCTGGGTGGTCGCGGTCGCGTTCCTCCTGGTGATGGCGTACTCCACTGTTCCCACACCCCTGTACCCGCTCTATCAGCAGCTCGACGGGTTCCCCGTCTCCGTCGTCACCGTCGTGTTCGCGGCATACGCGGCCGGGGTGGTTGCGAGCCTGTTCCTGCTCGGGCACGTCAGCGACTGGATGGGGCGACGACGGATGCTCGTCATCGCCATCCTCATCTCCGCGCTGTCCGCGATGCTGTTCACGGTATTCACCGACGTCCCGGGGCTGCTGATCGCCCGAATCGTCAACGGCGTCAGTATCGGCGTGCTCACGGCGACCGCGACTGCGCACCTCGGCGAGTTGCGGGCTCGGGCGCGACCAGACGAGAACGCCGTCGTCGCGGCATCCGTCGCCGGGGGAGCGAACCTCGGCGGTCTCGCCCTCGGCCCCCTCATCGGCGGGCTCTTCGCCGACTTCCTGCCCGACCCGCTGCACCTTCCGCACACCGTGTTCGCCGTGGTCCTCATTCTCCTGGCCATCGCCGTCGCGCTTGTTCCGGAGACCGTCACCGCGGCTCGGCGCACATATCGTCCGCAGAAGGTCGCGGTCCCCGCGGCGTCCCGCGACCGCTTCGTGGCTGCCGCCTTCGCGGCTTTCGCAGGTTTCGCGCTCTTCGGGCTGTTCACCTCTCTGGCCCCGTCGATCCTCGTCGGCATCTTCGACGAGCACGGCCACCTCGTGGCCGGGATCACGGTCTTCCTCGTCTTCGGGTCCGCCGCCGCCGCTCAGGTGCTTCTGGCCCGTGTCGCGTATCGCACCCAGCTGCTGTTCGCCGCCATCGCCTGTGGAGTCGGTCTGCTCGTGATCGCCGGCGGGGCTCTCGCGCCGTCGCTCGCTCTGTTCCTGTTCGGCGGGATCGTCGGCGGGGCGGGCGTCGGCGCCCTGTTCCGATGTGCGCTGGCCACCGCCTCGGAGATCGCGGAACCGGGTCGCACAGGTGAGACGCTCGCCGCGATGTTCCTCGTCGCGTACTGCGGTCTGGCGCTTCCGGTGCTCGCTATCGGGGGAGCGTTGACCGTGCTGCCCCAGACCACCGTGCTTCTGGTGTTCGTGGTTCTGGTCGGCGTCGTGACGGTGACCGCGGCACTGCGGATGCGTCGCGCCGCGCGCTGAATACAGGGAAGGGCCGCCGGGATGCTCCCGGCGACCCTGCCCTGTCGACATGGCTCACGCAGAGCGACGAATCACACCGGCGAGGGCGTCGGCGAGTCCGTCCGTGCCGGAGTCGACGCGATGGCCGTTGAGGAAGAACGTCGGCGTCCCGTTGACGCCGCTGCGGATGCCGCCTTCTTCGTCGGCGCGGATTCGCGACAGGTAGCGTCCCTCGGCCACCGCCGTGCGGAGCTCGTCCATCGGCAGGCCGAGCCGCTCGCAGATCGTCGCGTAGAGGTCGGGGCCCAGCTGTCCTTGGCGTTCGAACAACAGGTCGTGAGCCTCCCAGAACCTGCCGTGTTCGGCCGCGAACTCGGCGACGAACGCTGCATCGACCGCCTCGGGGTGCAGTTCGGCGAGCGGGAAGTTCCGGAAGACGAAACGCACCTGCCCCTCGTATGCGGCGAGCAGCTTCGCGACGACGGGATACGCGGCACCGCAATAGGGGCACTGATAGTCGCCGTACTCGACGAGAACCACCGCCGCGTCGGCGGGACCCGAGCTGTGGTCGTGTGAGGAGACGGGAACGCGAAGTGAGGACATGGTCCTCTCCTTTCAGTTGTGGGTGAGGGTGTCGAGGGCATCGAGCACGCCGTCGACGCCGGGGTTGACGGCGACGGGCGCGAAGTAGCTCCAGGCGATGACGCCGGCGGGGTCGATGACGAAGAGCGCTCGGCGCGCTTCGCCCACGGCGTCGTCGTACGCACCGAAGAGTCGTGCGACCGCCCCCTTCGGCTCGAAATCGCTGAGCAGCGGGAAGTGCAGTGAGTGAGCTGCCGTGAACGCCTCGTGCGACCACACGTTGTCGACGGACACGGCGACCACCTGCGCGCCCCGGGCGCGGATCAGCGGCAGAGCCTCATTGATGACGGACAGCTGGTCGCCGCAGACGGGACTCCAGTCGGCGGGGTAGAACGCGAGGACGACGGGGCTGCCGAGGAGCTCGTCTGAACTCAGCGACTGGTCGGCGGTCACCCGGAGAGTGAAGTGCGGCGCATGGTTCCCCGGTTGCAGGATGTCTGGCATGATCGGCCCTTTCTGTGCGTACTCTCACTGTGCTCGGGTGGGATGGGGCTCCCGTAGGCCGCGCGTTCGAAGGTCATCCGACATGTGTCGAACCGGTCGTGCTGCGCCGGCGCTCCCCTGTCGCGGCGGCGAGAAGAACGATTCCCGCGATCGCCGCGCCAGCGACCGTGTCGACCACGCGCTCGGCCGCGACCTCGCTGATGGATTGCCCTGCGGCTGAGGCCAGGAGCACCGCCATCGGTGTGACGACGGCGAGAGCCCAGGTCAGGTTCCGTCGAAGCAGGAGCTCGAAGAGGAAGATCAACCCGGCCGCCCAGGCGATGCGCTCCCACCCCCGGGGATCGATGGCTGCCAGGACGATCACGAGGATGATGGCGAGTCCGGTACCGATGAGGCGCTGCATACCCCGCAGGACTGCTGAATAGACGTCCGCGTCTTTCTGAAGGATGCCGAGGCACGCCAACATGACCCACGCCGCATGATGCAGGCCGAGGGCCGCGCTGACCGGTACGGCGAGCACCGCGGCCGCGGCGATCCGAGCGACGATCAGGCGAGCGGATGCGGGGACTGCAAAGCGCCAGGGCGTTCGCTGCGCGAATATCATCCGGTCGCGGGCTCGGATCGTGGGCGCGAGCAGCGGCAGCACCACGATCAGATACCCCAGGAGCGCACCGCCGGCGAGTGAAGCCACGACCTCGAGACAGCTCATGCCGGCACCGCCGGCAGCCGCGGGGGCCACGAGCTGGCCGGCGGAGCCGGTGATGAGGACGAGGAAGAGCGCCCCGGGCGGACCGACCGCCAGCGCCTGCGCGAGGAACGACCCGCCGACGGCGATGACGGACATGGCCACGAGGCCGGGAATGAGCGCTCTACCCAGCGCCGCACCGACACACGCGGCCAGCAGAAGGGCGCCGGCGGTGATCGGTAGCGCGACAGCACGTTCTCTGCGCGACCGGTCGGGGAGGTGCAGGACGATGAGAGCGCCGAGGGAACCGACCGACCCCCAGCGTGGTTCGCCGATGACGAGTCCGAGCAGCGGGGGAACGGCGACGGCCAGAGCAGCCTGCAGTGCGGCCGGCCACTGGCGCGGAGCCGGTCGGAGGGCGAACAGCTGACGCCAGACGCGCTTGCTCATCCGCTGCCGAGCGCGTCGAGCTCGGCAGCGGATGGGGCGAAGAACACGGTGCCGGTCAACGCGGTGGAAAAGTCGAGCAGCCGGTCGTGCATCCCCGGAGGATGTCCGATGAACATCCGCTCGATCATCTGCTGGATGACCCAGAGGTTGCGGCTGTACCCGAGGAAGTAGGTGCCGAACTCTCCCGCTCCGGGCCTGCCGAACGGCATGTTGTCGCGGACGATATCGTGCTCGACACCGTGCTCGTCCTCGATGGTCGCCAGGGACTTGTGTGACTGCTGGCCGCTGGGGGCGTCATCCAGCTCGATCCCATCGACCTTCGTACGTCCGAGGATTCGCTCCTGTGTCTCGACGGGCAGCGAATCCCACTCGGCCATCGCGTGCACGTACTTCTGCGTCACGACATAGGTGCCTCCGGTGTGTGCGGGGTCCTCGTCGGCGACGAGGACGGCGGCGTCACTGGCCGGTCCGACCGGGTTCGCCGTTCCATCGACGAAACCCAACAGATCACGACGGTCGAAAGAACGGAAGCCCACCGTCTCATCGACGACGTGCACCGCCGCACCGAGATCACTCAGCAGGCGCTTCTCGAAGAAGAAGCAGACGTCCGCTCGTTCCGCGCGGATGTGGAAGAGCAGATCCCCCGGTGTCGCGGGTGCCGTATGCCTCGCCCCGACGACCGGCGTGAAGGGGCGGAGCTGCGCGGGAGGAGCGCTCTGCATGAGCGACGCCCACACGCGGCTGCCGACTCCCACCGTGCACGTCAACGCCGCCTCCGGAAATCGGAAGGTGATGGCTTTCATCGAATCGGAGAGATCGGCGAGAACGTCGCGCACGATGTCGACGCCGCCTGGCGCGATGGTCACGACCAGGAACACCGCATTCGCGGTGAGAGGTGCTCCTGGTGCCTGTGTCGGTCCTGTCTCGACGTTGTTCATCCGGTGTCCGCTCGCTCTCGCATTCGTCTGACGGCACCACCATCGCGTTATCCGGAGCGATGTGCTTCCGACACGTGACGAGACTGCGTGCGACGAGTGCATCGCCCGGTGATCGGGGTCGCCGATCTGCACGAAGTGTCCTTCGCGGACTGGACGGACGTCGCACAGCGCTGGTCGCGACCCGCCATACCGTGAGTGCCACCTGACCTGGACGGAGACACCATGGACGCCATCGGCCGCGAGGCACTCACCGGGATCCACCAACTCGAACGCGAACTCGTCGTGCGCGACTTCATCGCGCTCCTCAACGACCGCGCGCATGCCGAACTGCATCCGTTCCTCGCTGAAAATGTCGTCTATCGTCCGTCTGCGAACAAGCGCGTGTGGGGGCGACCCGCCGTGACACGGATGATCGCCGAGCTGCACGAGGAGTTCGACCAGTGGACCACGCACCTCGAGTCCCTGGCGGTCTGCGGCGACACGGTGCTGACCGAGCAGCGGCTGCGGCTGAGGCTCCCCGGCACGTCGACGGTCGAGGTGATGGGGTTCGCGAGCTTCCGCGTCGCGGGCGCCCAGATCAGCGCATGGAACCAGATTCACGCGTGAGCTGTGACGGGGCGCGCGCCGCGCGCTTTCCGTGCCACTCGCGCAGGTCCTTTCGCGAATTGAGTCCCGACTTCGCGTAGATGTGGCGAATGTGGGACACGACGGTGTGGGGCGACATGAACAGTGCGTCCGCGATCTGCTGCGTCGTCGCGCCGGCGGCGACGCGCTCGAGCACTTGCTGCTCACGCGGTGAGAGCATCTGCGGATCGCCGTGCGCGTGCGCGCGACGGCGAACTCCGAGGTGTCGGAGAGACTGCAGCACACGGTTGACATCGCGATGCGCGCCCGCGGTCTCATAGATGGCGAGTGCCTCGTCGAGCGCCGGGACCGAGCGTTCCGCGTCGGGCGCCACAACGCCCAGGAACTCGAGGACGAGAGCGAGGATGAGCGGGCGATCCGACTGCCGGAGGATCATCGCGGCCTCAGTCAGCGTGTCCGCATCACGTCCGTGGCAGCCCTCCGCGGTCCGCAGAATGGCCCGGCAGTAGGCATTCTCAGGATTGGCGTCGTATCGGATGCGGGCTCGCGTGATGACCTCACGAGCGAGTTCGTCATCCTCGGAGCGGATCGCGACCTCCATGAGCAGAAGGTCGTCGGCGAAGTCCGAGGGTGTCGTCATCGTGGGGATCGGGTCGTGGAGTGATTCCCGTGCGAGGACGCTGTGCGCCACAGCGTCATCCACTTTTCCGTCGTTGAGCGCTCGCAGCACGAGCATCCACTGACCCGCTCGGACGACACCGCCGCCGGACGCGAGAGTCTCGACGAGCGGTTCGGTCTGCTTTCGGAGAGCGGTGTCACCGGTGCGAAGAGCGATTCGGAACAATACGATGCCGGCGGTCGCATTCGCGAAATCGCCGAGTCCGAGTTCATCAGCAAGAGCGAGCACCGACTCCGCTTGCAGCCTCGCGTCATCCAGCCGGCCGAGGTCATGCAGAACGCGGGCGCGGACCATCATCCAATACGCCTCGGCGACAGCGGCCCGGGATGCGATCGCCGAGCTCAGCCCCTCGTCCACCAGCTCGAGAGCTCGCGTGACGTCGCCCTTCGAGTTGTGGAGGAATGCGTCCCACAATCCTTCCGGCACCCATCGCGCCGGATCCAGCCCCGCGAGAGCGGCGCGTCTCGACGCGGATTCCATGAGGGCGACCGCGTCGTCGAACCGGTTGCTGTTGAACGCGTACACCGACTCTGTCGCGTCCACGGTGGCGAGCGCCTCGTGGTCCGCATCGGGGTCGGCGACCTCGCGTGCGAGCGCCAGGGTGCGGGTCAGCTCGACGAAGTCCGCCTTGTTCGCACAGTTCAGGGCGCGTACGGCGAGCAGGTCCGCTCGCGTCGCGCGTTCGATGCCTGCGAGCGCGAGCGCCTGATCACAGGTGGCGATGGCGCGATCGAAGGAGGATTCGGTCTGGCGACGGGCGGCACCGAGGAGGACACGTGCCCGCGACTCCGGTGAGAGATAGGGCGCGAGTGCCTGGGTCGCGTTGTCCGCCTCGGTGTCGCGCCCGTCGGCCCAGAGGTACGGAAGGAGCTCGGTACTGGCCTCCGCCAGAGCCGGAACGTTGTTCGCGAGGCGCAGTGCCGCTGCGGCGAGGTCCGCGGCCTGCGATGTGTCGGACGCAGCCAACTGCTGCGCGGCGTCGCGGATCAGTGCGAACGATTGCTGATCGCCGGGTTCGGCAGCCTCCACGAGTGCCGCGGCGACGGCGGAGGCTGGTTCGCCGGAGGCGAGGCGCAGCTGTGCGACTTCGCGCAGCATCGCCTTACGGACGGATGCCGGGATCGACGCTTCCACCGCTTCCCGGATCGTGTCGTGGACGAAGGCGAGGGTTGCCCCGTCCTCGATCAGGAAATCGGCACCGAGGAGTTCGCGCACCGCGGTCATCGAGGCCACCGCGGTGCCGCCGGTCGCGGTCAAGACGTCGGAGAGGCGGAACCGCCTGCCGAACAAGCTCGCGACCTGGGCGAAGGTCAGTGCGTCGTCGGAGAGGTGCGCCACCCGCTGTCGCGATGCCGCCCCGAATCTGGCGGGAACGGCATAGCCGATGGCGTCGACGACGCCACCACGGGCCGCCAGGAGCGCTTCTTCCTGCAGCCCGCGCACGAGTTCGACGATGAGCAGCGGGATGTGCGAGGTCTGCTCGAGGGCCGCCTCGAGCTTGGGTCCGAGGGTGGCGCCGGTGAGGTCTGCCGCGATCTCGAGCGCAGCATCCGCCGCGACAGGCTCGAGATCGAGGACCGTGCCGGTGCGCTCGACATACTCGGCGACTCGAGCATGGGCCGCCCGGAACTGTCCGGAGCGGCTGGCAAGCACCCAGGCGACAGGCTGATCCGCCAGGGCGGCCGCTGACCGTAACAGGATCCCGACGGACGCGGCGTCCAACCACTGCAGGTCGTCGACGACGACGATCGCACCGCCCGCCGTCGTAGCCGTCGACTCCAATCGGTCGGTCAGGAGGCGCGCGATCCAGTACTGCGGTTCTCCCGCGCCCAGGGCCGGCCGCAGCTCCTCCTCCGTCACCAGGCGCGGTGTGCCGCGCAGCATCGCCTCGGTCAGTGCCCCCAAGGGGACTGCTCCGGAGTCGACGTCCGGGGTGATGGTGAGGGTGGGCCAGCCTCGTTGCTCGGCGACGGCGAGAACCTCCGCGAGCAGGCGGGTCTTTCCCATGCCCGCGCGCCCGCGGATGAGCGCGGGCGTGGGCTCGCCCGAGAGAGACCGCTCGATGGACGCGGTGAGGGACGAGATGATGTCGCCGCGCCCGCGCAGGGGGGTGCTGGCAGCGGTGGAAGACCCGGCCAGGAAGGCGCGGTCTGACGCAACGGCGAAGCCGGAGTGCCGGTCGTGCATCCCCTCATTATTCCGCGGCGACGTATGCCGCGGAGGTCGCCGCCGCCTGAGTAGTACAAGTTGGGCCTCCTCGCCCGGGAGGGCCGTTCTTACGCTCAAGCCGAGGGCGCGGGTGCGGCCGAGAAGGGAGCGGACGGGGATGAACCTGCAGACACTCGTGGATGACCTCGCGGAAGACCTCGGCCGTTCCGTCGTCATCAACGACGCCCAGTACCGCCCCATCGTTTCCAGCGCACAGGGCGAGGAGATCGATGAGCTCCGCGCCCGTGGACTGTTGGGACGCGCGACACCTCCGCGTGAGCGCGCGTATCTGGAGAGCATCCACCTGTCCTCCGCCAAACGACCGCAGACCGTGAACCTCGATCGATTCGGCGCACGGGAACGCCTGGCGGTGCCGATCCGCTCCCGTGACGCACTGCTCGGGGTCCTGTGGCTGATCACGGGCGGGCTCCCCCCGCTGACGTCATCGCAGTTTCGTGCAGTCGACGCCGCGGTGGAGATCGCACGCGAGTATCTCGCCGCCGCGCAGGACGAGATACCGGGCCGATCGACGCGCGACATGGTCCTCCGAGGACTCCTCGCCCCGGATCCGATCGTCAGACGGGATGCGCTGAGCACTGCTGTCCGCGCCTACGGCGTGTCTCGCAGCTCGGCGACCGTCGTTCGCGCCGTGGCCGTCGGGCACGACACCTCCGTGGTCCAGCGCGCTTCGCTCGGTCGGGCTGTGGAGAGCCTGGCCACAGCGACGTTCATGTTCATGGGCGAGATCGGAGCTGCCTTGCTGTTCCTGGAGCGTTCACATGAGAACACGCGAACGGATGACCTCATCGCGGCCACGGCGGCGCGCGCGGGTGTGCCGCTGCGCGCAATCGGGTCCGCCTATCTCACCGGAACCGACATCGACGTGCGACCGGTCGCCGAGCGAGCTGTCGCGACGGCAGCGGTCGCGGAGCTCTTGCCGGATCTGGGCACGAGCCTGCGCGCCGAAGACGTCGGCCCGTGGTTGCTCATCGCCGACGTCGTCTCGGATCCGAACCGACTGCAGTGGTACTCACCCGCCGCATACGCCCTGATCCACGATGCGGACCCGCTGCGCCGCCAGACCATCGAGACCCTCCTCGACCATGCCCACCAGATCAAAGTCGTATGCGAAGAACTGCACATTCACCGCACGACGCTGTACTACCGATTGGAAAACATGCCACAGGTGGTCAAAGACGCGATGGATGACGGGATGAAGCGCAGTGCACTGCACCTCGGTTTGAAACTCGCCTCGTACTGGGAGAACGCGGGACACATCCAATGAGGGCGCAAAGCCGGCAGGTCCAGACCAGCGACGGCGTAACCCTCGAGGTGTACGACACGGGCGGGAACGGCGCCCCGGTCCTGATGCTCCATGGGTGGTCGCAATCGCAGGAGATGTTCCGGCACCAGCGTGACGGACTCGGAGAACGCCGTGTCATCACGTACGACATGCGTGGACACGGCAGGTCGGAGAAGCCTGGGCGGGGCCACCGCATCGCTCGTCTCGCAGCCGACGTCCGCGACATCCTGGAAGATCTCGACATCCGGGATGTCCATCTCCTCGGCTGGTCGATGGGGGTCTCGGTCATCTGGTCGTATCTCGAACTCTTCGGCGACAGGAGAGTGCGAAGCCTCGTGCTGGTGGACCAGCCCGCCGCGGTCGCCGCGCAGCTGTGGATGAGTGCGATCGAGCAGCAGTCCGCAGGCTGCATCCTGCCCGCGGATGGGCTCGGTACCCTCGCGAACGCCATCGCCGACGATACTGGCGGAGACGCCACGGTGCGCGCCTTCGTGCGGAGCATGTTCACCGGGCCCGTCGACGACGGCCTCTGGTCGTTCGTGTCATCGGAGGTCGCTCAGACACCGCGCCGTGTCGCCGCGCCATTGCTGTTCGACCACGGCGCGCAGGACTGGCGGGAACTCCTGCCGACCATCGCCAAGCCCACCCTCGTGCTGGGGTGCGACGGCAGCCATGTGTCGGCCGAGTCGCAACGCTACGTCGCCTCGCGCATCCCCGGAGCGCTCGTGCACATCTTCCCGCGCGATGTCGCCAGCTCGCATTTCCCGTTCCTGGAGAATCCGGAGGCGTTCAACGAGGTCGTCCGAGTGTTCCTCGATGCGAACGCGGTTTCCGACATCCGTCCAGTCAGGTAGCGACAACCTTCGGAGGGAGGGCGCGGACACTGCTCCTACCGTGAGACGTGGCCGGGTCATCTCCGGGAACGAGGGAGTGGGATATGCGCGAGACGCCGACCGTTGTGATGGTGCACGGCGCGTTCTCTGATGGAGCGAGCTGGTCACCGGTGGCGATGCGCGTGATGGGTGCGGGTATCGAGGTGCGCGTTCCCGCCATCTCCAATCGAAGTCTCGCGGAGGATGTCGCGTATGTGCGATCGTTCGTCGAGAACATCGACGGACCGGTGCTCCTGGTCGGCCACTCCTATGGAGCCACCGTGGCCTCCGGTGCAGGAACGGCGCAGAACGTTCGCGGGCTCGTCTTCGTGGCGGGATTCGTGCTCGACGTGGACGAGAGTGCAGACGACCTGAGTCAGCGCTTCCCCGCATCCGACGCCGCCGACTACTTCGACTACCGGCGATACGCCACCGCCGACGGCGCGACCCGGCAGGAGGTATCCGTCGCCATCGACGAGTTCCCCTTCCTCGCCGCCCTGGGGATTCCCTCCGACGAGGCGGCCGTCATCGCCGTCACCCAGCGCCCGCTGGACGCCGCGGTGCTCAGCGACCGAGCCACGCACGCAGCGTGGCATACCCGCCCGACCTGGGGAATCGTCGCCACGGCGGATCAGATCGTGAACCCGGACGCCGTCCGTTTCGGTCTCGAGCGAGCCTCGGCCCGCATGGTGCTCGAGCTGCCGGGCCCGCACCTCGTCCTGCACACGCACCCCGGCGACATCGCACGTTTTATCGTCGACGCTGCCAACGCCGTGCCGCTGACCGCATGAGCGGCTTCGCGTCGTCCGCGCACCGCATCGCGGTGGCCGGCGGTTCCATCGGCGGGCTGTTCGCGGCGGCCATGCTGCACCGGCTGGGACACGACGTCACGGTGTACGAGAAGTCGGTGCACGGTCTCCGAGCGCGCGGCGCCGGCTTGGTCGCCCAGGACGAGGTCTTCGCCGCACTCGATGTCGCCGGAGTCCCGGCGGGCGCTGTCCCCGGGGTGACATCCGTCGAGCGGATCGCGCTCGACCTGCGAGGTGCCGTTCGCTACCGAGAGCGGGCCGAGCAGACGCAGTTGTCGTGGGACCGCCTATACGACGGTCTCCGCGATGCGATCCCCGACTCTCGATATGTCGTGAACAGTCCGGTCACCGATGTCGACGCGCGAGCCGGCGTCCTCTCCTTCACTGCGGGCGAGGAACGAGAGGAGGCTTCGCTCCTCGTGGGAGCGGATGGAGCCCACTCGCACGTGCGCCGCTTCGTCGCACCCGACGGCGGCGAACCCAGCTACGCCGGTTACGCCATCTGGCGCGGCCTCATCCCCGAAGACCTCGTCCCCGGGGCATCCGCCGACACCCTGTTTCGTCGGATGACCTTCTTCACGGGACCGGGGGAGCACGCGCTCGGCTATCTCGTCCCCGGGGCGGACGGACAGACCCAGCCGGGGCGTCGGCGATACAACTGGGTCTGGTACCGGTCGATGAGCTCCGGCGACCTGTCGGCGCTGATGACCGCCGCGGGACGCCTCCCCCTGTCGACGTCCCTCGCGCCCGGGCAGACGCCGGAGGACGTCAGGACGCACCTGATCGAGGCGGCCCAGCATCGCCTCCCGCCCCCGTTCGCCGACGTGATCGCGATGGAGCCTCGGCCATTCCTCCAGGGTGTGCTCGACTACGTCGCCCCTCGGCTCACCCGGACGCGCGCACTGCTCCTCGGGGATGCGGCAGCGGTGGTCCGTCCGCACACCGCGATGGGGGCCGCGAAAGCGGCGGGCGACGCGCTCGCTCTCGCCCGCCTCCTGCGTTCGTCGACCGTGGACGCAGCCCTCGCCTCGTACGACGAGCAGCGGCTCCCGGTGGCGACGAGCATCGCGCGTTACGGGGTGAGGCTCGGCGAGCAGTTGCCGCTATGACCCGGTGCGGGCGAGCCGCTCTTGGACGAAACGCTGGAGGACCACGGCATGATTCACCGCCGGGTCGTGCGCCGCGTAGATCAAGGTGACCGTGCCCTGCGCGTGGGCGACCTCGAGCAGGTGCTGAACGGCCGTGGGATTCGCTTCCAATTCCGCCTCGTACCGATGGGTGAATTCCGTCATTCGCGCGGAGTCATGGTCCCACCAGGTGCGCAGATCGGGCGAGGGCGCGATGTCCTTCAACCACTCGTCGACAGCAGCGCGTTCTTTCGACACGCCCCGTGGCCAGAGGCGGTCCACGAGGATCCGGTAACCGTCGTCTGCGGCAGCTGCGTCATATGCGCGCTTGATGCGGATGCTCGGCATGGGCGGCCTTTCGTTCGAGGGCTCAGGCGAAGCTCGTTTCGCGGCTGACGGGGGTGTCGGCGAGAGCGGTGAACCCGGGTTTCGGGGACTGGGTCGTCAACGTGTGGAACGGCAGGGAGGGGACCTCGAAATTATGTACCCGCATCTGGATCTCGCCGATCCCGTCCAACCGCAGGTGAGAATCGAAGTCCGACGGGCGAGCGACTTCGTGCAGCTCCCACAGCCTCACGAAGTCCTGATCCGTCGACAACTCACGGATGATCTCGTTATACCGCGTGGACGTTCGATCTCCGAGGAACCGCAGGGTCGCGACACCGCGTGCCGCCAGTTCCTCCCAGTTCACGATCTGGCGCTTGTTCCCGGCCGCGAAGTGCGCGATGAGGGCGTTGGCGCCGGGGCGGATGGTGCCGGAGCTCAGGGAACGCATGAGTTCGTTGACCGCGACGATGTCGAGGTTGCCATTGGTGATGTACGCCGGAATGTGCGCCCACGTGTCGAGCAGTTCGCGCATGATGTAGCTCTTCTCGGGCGGGATCATGCGTCGCTGCTCGTCGACTCTTCCGGTGAGACGGTTGACGTACTCGACGCTCACGTCGTCCAGATTCAGAGCGCGCGCGAGAGCGCGGACCACCGTGGTGGAGGGGTCGGCTCCCCGTCCCTGCTCGAGCCTGGTGTAGTACTCGATGCTGATGCCTGCGAGCATCGCGACTTCGTCGCGCTTCAGCCCGGAGACTCGTCTGCCGTCAGTCGGACGGAGGCCGACGTCCGTCGGGCGGACGCGCGAGCGCCGCGCACGCAGAAAGCTCCCGAGAACACTCTTGTTATCGCTCACCGAGCTCCCTGACTGTCACGAACCGTCCTCCCGACTCGTGCCGAGCCGGGGGAGAGACTTCACCGTAAGGAGAACGAGGGTGTGCTCACATCACCTCTCCGGGGGATCCGTATCCCCTCTTCGCGGCGACGTACCCGGCTTGGATAGACGTAGCAACGGGAGTCGGCAATTGTCGGAGGCGTCGCGCAGACCCGAAAGTTACCGTGAATCCCGTCGCCACATCGTCGAGGCGCGCACCATTCACCCGTCGGTCGGGCCCACTCGTTCGACGACATGACAAAGGACTCATTATGGGATACATCACCACTGAAGACGGCGCCGAGATCTACTTCAAGGACTGGGGTGACGAGGACGCCCAGCCCATCGTGTTCCACCACGGATGGCCGCTGTCGTCCGACGACTGGGACGCGCAGATGCTGTATTTCCTCGCCAAGGGCTTTCGTGTCGTCGCCAGCGACCGGCGCGGCCACGGTCGCTCCTCGCAGATCAGCACCGGCCACGACATGGACCACTACGCCAGCGACGTGAACGCGGTCGTCGAGCACCTCGACCTGAAGAACGCGATCCACATCGGCCACTCCACCGGCGGTGGCCAGGTCGCCCGCTACGTCGCTCGGTACGGTCAGCCGCAGGGGCGCGTCGCGAAGGCCGTCCTGGTCTCGTCGGTTCCGCCGATCATGCTCAAGTCCGACAGCAACCCCGAGGGAACGCCCATCGAGGTCTTCGACGGCTTCCGCTCCGCTCTCGCCGCCAACCGCGCCGAGTTCTTCCAGGCGGTCGCCTCGGGGCCGTTCTACGGCTTCAACCGTGACGGTGTCGAGGTGTCCGAGCCGGTCGTCGCCAACTGGTGGCGTCAGGGCATGACGGGCAGCGCCCTCGCCCACTACGAGGGCATCAAGGCGTTCTCTGAGACCGACCAGACCGAGGACCTCAAGGCCATCACGGTTCCCGTCCTCGTCATGCAGGGCGACGACGACCAGGTCGTCCCCTACAAGGCCGCCGCGTTGCTGCAGCACGAGCTGCTGCAGAACTCCGAGCTGAAGATCTACGCCGGCTACCCGCACGGCATGCTGACCACTCACGCGGACGTCATCAACCCCGACCTGCTGGCCTTCATCCAGAAGTAATCGCGGCATCAGCTCAGAGGCGCACCCGGATGACGGGTGCGCCTCTTCTGCGGAGCCTCGGGCGGCGTGGACCGGGATGCAAGGGATCCGACACGACACCCCGGGCCGGATGCCGCTGAGCGGGGTGTCGGGCCAGAACCCTTGCATCGCGGCGCGGGCGGGGCGGGGTGGTTCCGACGGCAACATCGGGAAAGCCCCGCCGCGCGGCCGGTGGCCGCCCGTCGGGGCTGTGGAGGGGCTGACGGGAATCGAACCCGCGCTATCTGCTTGGGAAGCAGATGTTCTGCCATTGAACTACAGCCCCACGCACCCGGAGGTGCTCGGTCAGCTTACCCCACGGGGCCCGGACCGCCCGAAGCCGGACCACCTGGTGCACCAGGAGCAGCAGGCCCACCGTGGGTGCCCGGCCCGCCCGGCGCAGCCGGCCCGTGCCCGCCCGGCGCGGGCGGAGCCTGCGGGTACGGCGGCGCCGCCGGACGCGGACCGGCACCATAACCACCGACACCCCCACCCGGGAACTGCCCGCCGCTCTCGCGCATCGCGAGCAGCATCCCGTTCTTCACCGCCGTGCGCATCAGCAGGTAGCTCACCCAGAGGACGAGTGCGATCGTCCCGAGGTAGATCGCGATACCGAGGACGACGAAGCCGATGCCGAAGGCCGCCGCGGGCCCTGCGTAGTCGTTGTACATGGCCCGCACACTATCGCTCGCGCCCTCCGCGCACGACCCCCGATCACCGCTCGATCGAGACCTCTACGATCCGCCGGTCGGATGCCGTGATGCGGTGCACGTCGCCGACGATCTCGGTCGCCGCCTCGGTCTCGTGCTCCGCGCACGAGGGTCCAACCCACAGCTCGATGTCGCCGGGCTCGACGATGCGCACCCCCTCGCGCCCGGTGAAGGCCAGCCGCGCGGTCGGCACGTCGAACGAGACGGTCGCCTCGGCTCCGGCATCCAGCTGCACGCGGGCGAAGCCGAGCAGCTGCGCGACGGGGCGGGTGGCGCTCGCGTGCACGTCGCGGGCGTAGAGCTGCACGAGATCGGTGCCGGCGCGCTCGCCGGTGTTCCGCACCCGCACGCTCGCCGTGAAGGAGCCGCCCGTCGCCACCGACGCGGTCACCGACAGGCCGGAGCGCTCGAACGACGTGTAGCTGAGCCCGTGCCCGAAAGGCAGCGCGGGGGTGCTGTCGGCACTCGTGATCTCGTTCGGACCGCCGAGAATCGGATGCAGGTAGCTGTAGGGCTGCGAGCCCGACGACCGGGGGAGCGAGACGGGCAGGTGGCCCGACGGCGAGACCTCGCCGCACAGAACCGCCGCGATCGCCGGTCCGCCCTCTTCGCCCGGGAAGAACGTCTGCAGCGCTGCCGCGACGGCCCCCTCGCCCGAGAGCGCCCAGTCGATCGCGTACGGCCGCCCCGACAGGACGACGAGCACGACCGGCGTCCCCGTCGCAACGAGACGCTCGACGAGCTCGCGCTGCACGCCCGGCAGCTCGAGCGAGTCGGCGTCGTTCCCCTCGCCGACGGTGCCCCGGCCGAACAGTCCGGCCCGGTCGCCGACGGCGACGATCGCGACGTCGGCCGCGCGTGCGGCATCCTCCGCCTCGGCGAAGCCCGACCGCTCGTCGCCCTCGGCCTCGCAGCCGCGCACGACGGTGACCTCGGCGTCCGGCATGGCGTCGATGACGGATGCCGCGAGCGTCGGGATCTCGAATCCCATCGGCACGCCCGGGTGGTGGGCGAGCACGTGGTTGGCGAACGAGTAGCAGCCCATGAGGGCTTCCGAGCTGTCGCCGTTCGGTCCGATCACGGCGACGCGGCGGGGCGATGCGAGCGGCAGCACGCCGTCGTTGGTCAGCAGCACGACCGATTCCTCGGCCAGGCGCCGGGCGACCGCGCGGTGCGCGGGCGAGTCGAGGTCGATGCTCGTCGGCGGCTCCTCGAAGGTCTCGTCGAGGAGCCCGAGCTCCTCCTTCTGGATCAGCACCCGACGAACGGCGCGGTCGATGAGCGCCTCGTCGACCTGGCCCGCGCGGACGCGCTCGGCGAGCGGCCCGACGTAGGCGTCGCCCGTGGGCAGCTCTACGTCGATGCCGGCCTCGAGGGCGAGCTGCGCGGCCTCGCCGCGGTCGCGGGCGACGGCGTGCATCGTGTGGAGGAAGGCGACGGCGAAGTAGTCCGACACGACGGTGCCGTCGAAGCCCCACGTCTCGCGCAGGAGGTCGGTGAGGTAGGCGGGCGTCGCCGCGACCGGCATCCCGTCGATCTCGGCGTACGAGTTCATCACCGACCGCACGCCGCCGTCGCGGACTGCCATCTCGAACGGCGGCAGGAACACGTCGGCGATCTCGCGCGGTCCCGCGTGGACCGGCGCGTGGTTGCGGCCCGCCTGCGAGCCCGAGTACCCGACGAAGTGCTTCAGCGTCGCGTGGACGCCCGTGTTCTGCAGGCCCCGCACATACGCGGTGCCGATGACGCCCACGACGTACGGGTCCTCGGCGATGCACTCGTCGACGCGTCCCCAGCGGGGGTCGCGGATGACGTCGAGCACCGGCGCGAGCCCCTGGTGGATGCCGAGCTCGCGCATCGACTCGCCGATCAGCGCTCCCATCTCCTCGACGAGCTCCGGGTCGAACGCCGCGCCCCACGCGAGGGGAGTGGGGAAGGTCGCCGCCTGCCACGCCGCCAGGCCGGTCAGGCACTCCTCGTGCACGAGGGCGGGGATGCCCAGGCGCGTCTCGCGAATGAGTCGGCGCTGCTCCTCCCACAGCCATGCCGCCCGCTCGATCGGGTCGACGGGCCGCGTGCCGTAGACGCGGGTCAGCTGCCCCAGGCCGTGGACGGTCGCATCGGCGTACGCGGTCGACGACGCCATCTCGCCGGCCATCGGCGCGACGACCTCGTCGCCCTGATCGACCCAGAAGCCGACCAGCTGGGCGAGCTTCTCGTCGAGGGTCATGCGCGCGATCAGGTCGGAGACGCGCGTCGAGACGGAGATATCGGTGAGGGTCACAGTTCGTGCTTTCTCTACGGGGGATCAGCCCTTGACGGCGCCGGTCAGACCGCCGACGATGCGGCGCTCGAACAGGCTGAAGAACGCCAGGGCGGGAAGCATCGACAGGGATGTGAAGGCGAGCACCTTCGCCGTGTCGACCGAGTACTGCGACGAGAACGCCTGCACGCCGAGCGGCAGGGTGAAGGTCGCCTCGTTGTTGAGGATGAACAGGGGAAGCAGGTAGCTGTTCCAGCTGCCGATGAAGGCGAGGATGCCGACCGTGATGACGCCGGGCACCGACAGGGGCAGCACCATCCGCCAGAAGAACGACAGGCGCCCGCATCCGTCGATGAACGCGGCCTCCTGGATCTCGTCGGGGATCGCCCGCAGGAACGGCACCAGGATGATGATCGTCATCGGCAGCGCGAAGGCGATCTGCGGCAGGATGATGCCCGCGAGCGAGTTCATCAGGCCGAGGTCGCGGATGACGATGTACAGCGGCGTGATCGCGACGGTGATGGGGAACATCAGGCCCGAGGCGAAGACGGCGTACAGCACCCCGCGGCCGCGGAACCGGTACCGGGCGAGGATGTAGCTCGCCATGAGGCCGAGCAGCACCGCACCGATCGTCGTCGCGCCGGCGGCGATGGTCGAGTTGAGCACCTGCTGCCAGAACTGCGAGCCGGTGAGCACCGCCAGGTAGTTCTCGATGTTCCACGGCGACGGCCAGCCGGCCGGGTCCACGGTGATCTGGGCGTTGCTGCGGAAGCCTCCGATGATGATGTACAGCACCGGTGCGAGCATCAGCGCGATCACCACGAGGGCGACGAAATACACGACGGGGCTGCCCCAGGGCAGGCGCTCCTTGCGGCGGCCGCGACGACCGGTGGGTGCCGGCGCGACGATCGCACGAGTTGCGGGGGAGGTGAGGGCGGTCATCGCTCCTGCTTCCCTTCGGTGATGGCCCCCGCGGTGTCGCGGCGCAGCACGTAGCGCTGGTAGACGATCGCGACGACGAGGGAGATGAGGAAGATCACGACGGCGACGGCGTTTCCGAAGCCGTAGCTGCCGGCGTTGCGGCCGTTGACGACCATGTAGGTGGCCATCGTCGAGGTGCCCGCTGTCGATGCGACGTACTGGCCCCAGATGATGTAGACGAGGTCGAACAGCTGCAGTGCGCCGATGATCGACAGGAACGCCCAGATGCGCAGGGTGGGGGCGAGTAGCGGCAGGGTGATCCGCCAGTGCATTTGCCAGTAGCCCGCGCCGTCGAGGGCGGCGGCCTCGTAGAGCTCGTCAGGGATTCCCTGGAGGCCCGCGAGGAAGAGGATGACGGCGAAGCCGACGTACTTCCAGGTCAGGATGGCCATGAGCGTCCAGATCGCGATCGAGGGATCGGCGATCCAGTCGCGCGTGAGCGCGCCCAGCCCGAGCTGCTCGAGGGCCCCGTTGAGGGCGCCCTGCGTCTGCAGCATGAGCCCGAAGCCCGTGCCGACGACGACCTCGGCGATGACGTAGGGCACGAAGATCAGCACGCGGATGACCGACTGTCCCCGCATGCGGCGGTTGAGCAGCAGAGCCAGCAGAACCGCGACCGGTCCCTGGAGGACGAGGGATGCCACGACGATGATCGCGTTGTGGCTGAGGGCCTCGACGAACGTCGGATCGGTGAGGATCGTGATGTAGTTCTGCAGGCCGACGAACTCGGTGGGCGGCCCGTAGCCCTGCCACCGGAAGAAGCCGTAATAGGCCGCCATCACGACGGGGAAGATGACGAACCCGACGAACATCACCAGGGCGGGGCCGACGAGCACCGCGATCTCGAGGCGACCCGACCAGCCCAGGCCTCGGCGGCGCCGGGAGGGCGAGGGCGTCGTGGTGACGCCCTCGCCCCGGGCCGCGAGATCCACGCCGCCGGCGGAGTCCGCCACGGCTGTCTCGCTGAGCGACATGATGCGGATCAGCCCTTCTTCGCTGCGTCGGAGACCGACTGGATCATCTGCTCGGGCGTGCTCTTGCCCGCCAGCAGATCGACGACGGCGACGTTCAGCGCGTTGCCGACGTTCTGTCCGAGGACGGTGTCGAGCCACTGCGAGACGAAGGGCGCCTTGTTGTATGCGGCGAGAACCTCCTGGAGGTACTCCTCCTCGACCGCCTCCTGCGCGACCGAGTTCACCGGCGGTGCGTTGAAGGCCTTGTAGTAGGCCTCCTGCTGCTCGGCGCTGGCGAGGAAGTTCAGGAAGTCGGCGCACTCCTTCGGGGCCTTCGCCGAGCAGGAGTATCCGTCGACGCCGCCCATGATCGAGCCGGGCTCACCCTCGCCACCCGACAACTCGGGGAAGGGGAACCACGCCAGGTCGGGGAGAGGCTGCTCGTCCGGCGTGAGCGAGGCGATGACGCCCGGGTTCCACGCGCCCATGAGCTCCATGCCGGCCTGGTGGTTTGCGATGAGACCTGCGCTGCTGCCCGCGCCCTGCTGCGCCGAGGTCGTGAGGTAGCCCTCGTTGAACGGCTGCAGCTCGGCGAAGTCGGCGAGGTCCTCGGCGGACTTCAGCCAGCACTCATCGCTGAAATCCTTCGAGTCGCCGGTCTTCTCGATGGTCTCCGGGCTGC
Source organism: Microbacterium sp. M4A5_1d (assembly GCF_053345465.1). Classification (NCBI taxonomy): domain Bacteria; kingdom Bacillati; phylum Actinomycetota; class Actinomycetes; order Micrococcales; family Microbacteriaceae; genus Microbacterium; species Microbacterium sp. M4A5_1d. Next base: position 1,555,571 of record NZ_JBKFAD010000001.1, on the reverse strand, counting down.
ACTCGCGCAGGGCGAAGTTGTAGAACCAGTGCGCGGCGGGCCAGGCGTCCTTCGCGCCGAGCGCGATGGGCGCGATGCCGGCGGCCTTGAGTTGGTCGACGACGCCCTCGAGATCCTCGACCGTCGCGGGGGCCTCGGTGATGCCGGCCTGGGTGAACAGGTCGGAGCTGTACCAGAACCCGCTGGGGAGCACTGCGAGCGGCATCGCCCACACCTTGTCCTGATAGGTCTCGGCCTTGAACGAGCCCTCGGAGATCTCTTCCTTGGCGGTGTCGCCGATGAGGTCGGTGAGGTCCATCAGCTGCCCGGCCTGCACCATGGCGGCCATCTTGCCGCCACCGCGCTGCAGGAAGATGTCCGGCGGGTCGCCCGCGTTGAGCGCCGTCTGGAGCTTGCCGTCCATGTCTTCGTTCTGCACGGACTGCATCGAGATCTTCACGTTCTCGTTCTCGGCCTCGAACGCGGCGATCGCGTCCTTCCAGAACTCCTGGCCGGGGCCGGTCGTGGAGTTCTGCCACAGGGTCATCTCGACGGTGCCGTCGGCGCTGCCTCCGTCGCCGTTGCCGCTGCAGGAGGTGAGCGCGAGCGCCCCCACCGCCAGGACGGCAGCCGTGACGGCAGCCTTGCGGCGAGCCGTGATGGTGCGTGCCATGTGATTCCTTCTCTCTTCGTTGAGTGGACATCTGCCGAGCGCGCCGCTTCGGGCCCGGGCTGGGCTGCTCGAACCGCCGAGCGGCGATGCTCGGAGTCGTCGGACATTCGCTGGTGCTGTCGGACATCGAAAGTTTGCGCGGGCAACAAAGAGGTGTCAAACGTTTTCGAAAACGGTTTCCATTTCGGGCTAGCATGCGGTCATGGACCGACGACGACCCACCATCCACGACGTCGCGGAGCGTGCCGGCGTCTCCGTGTCGACCGTGTCGAAGGCCGTCAACGGGCGTTATGGCGTCGCGACGGCGACCGTGGATGCCGTCATGGCGGCAGTCGCCGAGCTCGGCTACGAGTCGAGTCTCATCGCCAGCAGCATGCGTTCGCGCTCGACGGGTGTCATCGGTGTGCTCGTCGCCGATTTCGAGCCGTTCAGCGCCGAGATCCTGAAGGGCGTGGGGGAGGCGCTGCGTGATACCAGCTACGACCTGCTCGCGTACTCGGGCTCGCGCGGTGACGAAGAGGGGTGGGAGCGCCGATCGCTCTCGCGGCTGAGTGGAACGCTCATCGATGGCGCCATCATGGTCACCCCGACCGTCGTCAGGGCGAGCGCCGACGTGCCGCTCGTCGCGATCGACCCGCACACGGGTCCGGCCGACGTGCCGATCGTCGAGAGCGACAGCTACGGCGGCGCCCGTGAGGCGACGGCCTATCTCATCGGCATGGGCCACACGCGCATCGGCTACATCGCGGGGCGCGCCGATCTGCGATCGTCGATCGCGCGCGACGCCGGATACCGCCGAGCGCTCGCCGACGCCGGCATCCCGTTCGATGCGACCTACGTCGGTGCCGGCCGGTATCGCGAGGCGACGGTGCGCGAGGTCGCGATCGAGATGCTCTCCGCTGACAATCGCCCCACCGCGGTGTTCGCGGCGAACGACGTGTCGGCCATCGCGATCCTGCAGGTCGCCGCCGAGCTCGGGCTCGAGGTGCCGCGCGATCTGTCGATCGTCGGGTTCGACGACATCCCCGAGGCGACGCGGCTCCCGGTTCCCCTCACGACGGTGCGTCAGCCGATGGGGCGGTTGGGGGCGGCCGCGGTCCAGATGCTGCTGGCCCTCATGCGCGGCGAGACGCCGCCGGCCACGCACCTGCGGCTTCCGACGAAGCTGGTCGCCCGGCAGACCACGGCACCGCCCGCGGGGCGTCGGGCCGGATGACGCTGTCGCGGATGCCGGCAGCGGCGGCGTCGCGCTCTAGGCTGTGTCCGTGCTGCTGAGTGATCGCGACATCCGTGCCGGAATCGACCAGGGCCGCATCGGCCTCGATCCCTGGGATGCCTCGATGGTGCAGCCGTCGAGCGTCGACGTGCGCCTCGACCGGTACTTCCGGCTGTTCGACAACCACAAGTACCCCTTCATCGATCCCGCCCAGGACCAACCCGAACTGACCCGTCTGATCGAGGTCGAGCCGGATCAGCCGTTCATCCTGCATCCCGGGGAGTTCGCGCTCGGGTCGACCTTCGAGCAGGTGCGCCTGGGCGACGACGTCGCCGCGCGTCTGGAGGGCAAGTCGTCGCTCGGACGCCTCGGCCTGATCACTCATTCGACGGCAGGATTCATCGACCCGGGGTTCTCGGGTCACGTGACGCTCGAGCTCGCCAATGTGGCCACTCTGCCCATCAAGCTGTGGCCGGGCATGAAGATCGGGCAGCTCTGCTTCTTCCAGCTCAGCTCGCCGAGCGAGAACTCCTACGGGTCGGGCCCCTACGGCAACCGCTACCAGGGACAGCGCGGGCCGACGGCATCCCGCTCCTTCCAGAACTTCCACCGCACCGACGTCGGCACCATCGACGCCGGATCGCGCGGCGCCTGACGCCCGTTCCGGGATGCACAGCGGCCCCGAGGTGGAGAACCTCGGGGCCGCCGTTCGGGATGTCGCGGGTCAGGCGGCGTTGCGCCCGGCCGCGAAGCCCGCGGTGAAGCCGCGCTCGAAGGCTCGCTCACCGCGGCGCGGGTGCTCACCGCGGTGCGGGTGGTCGCCGTGGTGCGGGTGCTCGCCGAAGCGAGGGCCGCAGCCGTGACCGTGACCGAAGCCGCGCCCGAAACCGTGCCGGCCGCGAGGGCCGAATCGGCGCGGTGAGCTCTCGTCCCAGCCGAGCTCACGGGCGATCGCCTCGAGCGAGGCGAGGGTCGTCGCGTAGTCCGCGTCCGTCACGGCGCCGCGCACGCGATCGCGGACACCGCTCACGAGACCGTGGATGCGGTCGCGCTCGCGACGTCCGTCCTCGGTGATGGTCCAGGCGCCGTCGCGCTCGACGGCCCAGCCGCGAGCCGCGAGGGAGTGGACGCGCTTGCCGCCGCGTTGCACGCGCTCGGCGAGGCCGGGGATGTCGCGCTCGCCCGCGAGGACGTCGAGCACGGCCCAGTCTCGGCGGTCGAGTCCCTCGGCGGCGAGCGTCCGATTCATCTCGCCGGCGAGGGCGGTTCCGGCCGCGCGCATCCAGAAGGGCAGCGACCGCGGGCGGGTGTCGGGCGTCTCGGGGGTGTTGTCGTGGTTGTTCATGGTGTTCCCTTCGTGGGCCGGCCTATCCGGCCTCTGATGCATGTCATCTGTCATGTGTATGCACTATGACATGTACCGCGGGTGCATGTCAAGTCGCATGTATTCTCGAAGCATGACGGCCGACGACGACCCGCGGATCGATGCCATCGCGGACGCCCTGGGGCGCCTGCGCGGACTGCGGCGGCCCGCGCCGGGCGTCGAGCGCGGACCGCAGGCGCACGAACCGTTCGGCGTTCACGGCGTTCACGGCGGACGCGGCGGCCACGGACCTCACGGCGGTCCGTTTGCCGAGGGACGCGGCAGGATGGCGGGGCTCGCCCGCCTCCGCATGCTCGAGGCGCTCGCCGCGGCATCCCATCCGCTCAGCGTCAGCGAGATCGGTGAGGCGATCGGCGTCGATCAGCCACGCGCCTCGCGGCTGGTGCAGCAGGCGGTCGAGCTCGACCTGGTGCGTCGGGAGGCCGACCCCGACGACGCCCGCCGCACGCGCATCGCGCTGACCGGCGAGGGGCGCAGCTTCGCACAGAGCGTGCTGGGCGAGCGTCGGGCGGCCCTCGGCAGCGCGCTGGGCGGATTCACCGATGACGAGCGGGCCGAGCTGGCTCGGCTGCTCACCAAACTCGCCGACGCCTGGCCGCGCGGCTGAGCCATACCCGGTGTCATCGCGGCAGGCAACTGCCCTTCCCCGCTTTGCGTCGCGTCGGTATCCTGACACCCTGTATCGGTGAGCACCGAGAATCAGCCCTCTCCCGCAGAACGCATAGCCGCGGTGTCCACCCCGGGCACGATCGCCCGCTGGGTGTTCTGGCCGGCCGCGGTCGTCATCGTCGGGTTCAGCGCCTTCGCGATCATCTTCCCCACCACAGCCGAGTCGTTCTTCGGCGCCATCCAGACGTCGATCGTCGACTCGTTCAACTGGTACTACGTCCTCATCGCCGCCTTCTTCGTCGGCTTCGCGATCTTCGTCGGCTTCAGCCGCTTCGGCGACATCAAGCTCGGACGCGACGACGACGAGCCCGAGTTCTCGACGGGATCGTGGTTCTCGCTGCTCTTCGCCGCGGGCATGGGCATCGGCCTCGTCTTCTACGGCGTGAGCGAGCCGCTCAGCCACTTCGTGGACCCGCGTCCCGGTGTCACCGGCACCGAGCAGCAGCTGGCGCAGAGCGCTCTGACCCAGACCTACCTGCACTGGGGTGTGCACGCCTGGGCGATGTACGTCGTCGTCGGCCTCGCCCTCGCCTACGCGATTCATCGCCGCCGCCGCCCGATCTCGATCCGCTGGGCGCTCGAGCCGCTGCTGGGGAATCGGGTTCGCGGTGCTGCGGGCAACGTCATCGACGCGGTCGCCCTCGTCGGCACCCTGTTCGGCGTCGCGACCTCGCTCGGGCTCGGTGTCATGCAGATGGGATCCGGGCTCGAGTTCATCGGCCTCCCGCCCTTGAACGACGCGATGCTCATCGGGCTCATCGCGATCGTCTCCGTCTTCGTCCTCTTCTCCGTACTGTCGGGAGTGACGAAGGGGATGAAGTGGCTCTCCAACTTCAACCTCATCGTCGCCGGCTTGCTGCTGCTGTTCCTGCTCTTCGTCGGACCCACGCAGTTCCTGCTGCGCGAGTGGGTGCAGTCGATCGGCGCATACATCCAGGACTTCATCGGTCTCTCCTTCACCGTCAGCGCGCTTCAGGGGGCGGCCGGCGAGGCCTGGCAGGCGCAGTGGACGTCGTTCTACTGGGGCTGGTGGATCTCGTGGGCGCCCTTCGTCGGCATCTTCATCGCGCGCGTCAGCAAGGGGCGCACGGTGCGCCAGTTCGTGGCGGGCGTGCTGCTCGTCCCCACGCTGATCGGCATCCTGTGGTTCGCCGTCCTCGGCGGCTCGGCGCTGTATCGCGAACTCGAGCAGCCCGGGTCGATGCTCGCCGCCGACGGGTCGGTGAACCTGCAGGGCGCCCTGTTCCAGCTGCTCGAGGGGCTGCCCGCCGGTGGTGTGCTGACCATCGGTGCCATCGTCCTGATCGCCGTCTTCTTCATCACCTCGGCTGACTCGGGTGCGCTCGTCATGGGCATGATCGCGACGGGCGGAAATCCCGAGCCGCCGCGCTGGGTGCGCACCTTCTTCGTCGTCATCACCGCCGCCCTCGCGAGCGCGCTCCTGCTGGCCGGAGGCCTGCAGGCGCTGCAGACGGCGGCGATCCTCATCGCCCTGCCGTTCTCGATCGTGATGCTGCTGATGTGCTGGTCGACGGTTCTGGCCTTCCAGCGCGAACGTCGTGCGTACGCCCGCGCGGAGCGGGCTCAGTTCATCGAGCGGATCGGCGACCACTACGGGCTCGAGGTCGAAGAGCCGAACGAACGGGGAGTGCGTTTCCCGTGGATCGGCGGCAGGCGCGGCTGACACCGCTGCAGCGAATCGTCGCGAAGGCGCCGGGCACGACCGTCCGGCGCCTTCGTCGTACGCTGGGCGGATGCCTCCGGTGTCTTCCGCCCGTCTGACCGATGTCCCCGCCGAGACGCTCTACCGCCTCCTCTGGCTGCGCGTGAGCGTCTTCGTCGTCGAGCAGGCCGCGGCCTACCCCGAGCTCGACGGCCGCGACCTCGAGCACGACACCGAACTCTTCTGGATCGAAGACGGCGGACGCGTGCTCGCGACGCTCCGGCTGCTTCGCGACGTCTCGGGAAACGCCCGCATCGGCCGAGTGGCGACCGCGGCCGACGCGCGAGGCCGCGGTCTGTCTGCCCAGCTCATGCGCGCGGCGGTCGAGCGCGCCGTCGAGCGGTGGCCCGGCACCGCGATCGACCTCGACGCGCAGAAGCACCTCGCCGGGTGGTACGGGCGCTTCGGGTTCGAGGTCAACGGACCCGAGTTCTCCGAGGACGACATCCCGCACGTCCCCATGCGCCGCCCCGCCTGAGCCCGGTCAGCGGATGCCGGCCTGCTTCGGCAGTCGAACGAAGAGCAGCAGCACGAGCCCGAAGAGCAACACGACGGCGATGCCCAGCACGCCCCAGATGATGCTGCCGAACCAGGCGATGAACAACGACCACATGGCGGGCGACAGGAAGCTCGCGACGCGTCCCGTCGTGGCGTAGAGGCCGAAGATCTCGCCCTGCATCCCCGGCGGCGTCACCCGGGCAAGCAGCGAGCGGCTCGCGGCCTGGGCCGGCCCCACGCAGCCCGAGAGGATGAGCCCGGCGATCCAGAAGACGATCGAGCCGGCATCTCGCAGGACGAACAGCAGCACCGCGACGGCGATGAGGCCCGACAGGGTGGCCACGATCACGGAGCGCGCGCCGAAGCGATCGTCGAATCGTCCCGCGACGATGGTCGAGGCGCCGGCGACGAGGTTCGCGGCGATGCCGAAGACCATGACCTCGGTCGCGGAGAACCCGAAGGCGCGTGCGGCGAGGACGCCACCGAAGGCGAAGACGCCCGCGAGCCCGTCGCGGTAGACCGCGCTCGCGAGCAGGAACCAGAATGTCGGGCGCTCGGTCCGGTAGAGGCGGACGATGTCCGTGACGAGGTGAGCGTACGCGGCGAAGAAACCGACCTTCTCGGTGTCGCGCGGCGCGGTGCGCTCGGGCACGTTCAGCAGCAGGGGGATGGCGAAGACGATCGTCCACACGCCGCAGCCCACGGCGATGAGCCGATAGGCGAGACCGTTGCTGGTGTCCATCCCGAACCAATCGGCGAAGGTGAGGGCGACCACCAATGCGAGGGCGATGATGCCGCCGATGTAACCGAGCCCCCAGCCCAGGCCGCTGACTCGGCCGATCGTGCGGGGCGTCGAGACCTCCACGAGCATGGCGTTGTAGTTGACGCCCGCGATCTCGGAGACGACGGCGCCGAGGGAGAGGACGATCGCGCCGTACCAGAAGAAGGCCGGGTCGGCGAAGGTGAAGAACAGGGCGAACTGCAGCAGCGCGAGGACGACGGTGAAGACCCCGAGCCAGCGCTTCTTGCGCCCCGACCGGTCGGCGGTCTGGCCGAGCACCGGGGCGAGGAGCAGGATCAGGATGCCGGCGGCCGTCGAGGCGACGCCGTAGCCGCTCGCCAACTCGGCGAGTGCCGCCTCCTTGACCGGGTCGGTGTCGGGCAGTGCCGCGATGTCGGCGGGAAGGAACGAGTCCGACACGAGGAAGAGCGACGCGAACACGAACGTGAGGATGACGGAGTTGAACGGCTGCGTCGCCCAGTCCCACAGCGCCCACGAGACGACGGCCTTGCGGGGGACCGGCTGCTCGTCGACATCGCGACCCTGCATGGCGGCGATGCGTCCGAGCGCCTGCGTGTCGGCTGCGGTCGGCGGCGCGGGCACGCCGCGCGCGGATGACGTTTGGGAGCTGGGCCCACGGGGCGGATCGGTCTCGGGTGACATGCCGGGCACGCTAGAACCTCTCCGTGAACACTCGGTGCCGCCGGCCGGCGGCGGCACGTCGCGTCATCGCGACGGGGCCAGCGTATCCGTCGGGAAGGGGGCCGACACCCTTTTCAGTCGCGACGCGCGAACCGATAGCCGATGCCGCGCACCGTCTCGATCCAGCGGCCGGTCCGGCCGTCGTCGCCGAGCTTGCGGCGCAGGTTCATCAGGTGGACCTCGACCGCGTGAAGGTCGTGGGGGCTGACGTGCTCGCCGTGCGCGCCGCTCTGCCGTCGGAGCATGAGCGCGATCCACGCTTTCTCGACGACGTCACCGGGACGCTGCATCAGGGCCTGCAGGACGTCGAACTCGGAACGCGTCAGATCGAGGGAGCGTCCGTCGAGCTCGACGCGGCGCGAGCCGGGGCTCAGTCGCAGGCCGCCGGCTTCGAGCCATGCGCCCGGTGCCGCCTCGTTCGCCTGGAGCGTCCGCGGGCGCCGCATGAGGGCGTCGATGCGGGCCCGGAGCTCGTACGGGCGCCAGGGCTTGATGACGTAGTCGTCGGCGCCGCTGCGGAATCCCTCGACGGTCGCCGTCTCGTCGTCGACGGCACTGATGATCAGCACGTATCCGTCGTAGAAGGCGCGGATGCGGCGGACCGCCTCGAACCCGTCGATGCCGTCGAGCTTGACGTCGACGGTGGTCAGGTCTGGACGCACGGCGCGCACCGCGTTGACGCCGGCATGCCCGTCTGCGAAAGCGTGAACGGCGAAGCCGTGCTGCTCGAGGGTCTGGGTGAGCAGGCTGCGAAGGTCGTCGTCATCCTCGATCACGACAGCGGTGCGGGTCATGGTCGTCTCCGGGCGCGACGCAACGCTCGACGACCGCCCATTGCGGGTCCGAGGTCGACGAGAGGCGAGTTCGGGATCACGCTTCTTGTCATGGGTGGACTCAACATATAGCGCGCCCCTGGGAGGAACCGATGATCGTGCCTCAGTCTTTCTCAGGTTTGGCTCAGGCGCACGAAATTGTGCAGCGCGGCGCGATACGGAACTTGATACGCCTTGACTCAAGTTCGCTTGACACCATTTCGGGCCGGGAGTACAGTTGAGTCATCGCGGCTCAGGTTGGGCCGCCGCAGACTTCCGATCCCATAGAACCGCAAGTAAGGAGACAACTCATGGCACGTGCAGTGGGTATCGACCTGGGCACGACGAACTCCGTCGTGGCCGTCCTCGAGGGCGGCGAGCCCAAGGTCATCGCCAACGCCGAAGGGCTCCGTACGACCCCCTCGGTCGTCGCGTTCACCAAGGACGGCGAGGTGCTCGTCGGTGAGACCGCGAAGCGCCAGGCCGTCACCAACGTCGACCGCACGCTGACCTCGGTCAAGCGTCACATGGGCACCGACTGGAAGACCCAGGCGATCGACGGCAAGGCGTACACGCCGCAGGAGATCTCGGCCCGCATCCTCCAGAAGCTCAAGCGCGACGCCGAGCAGTACCTGGGCGACACCGTGACCGACGCCGTCATCACGGTCCCCGCGTACTTCAACGACGCCGAGCGTCAGGCGACCAAGGAGGCCGGTGAGATCGCGGGCCTGAACGTCCTGCGCATCATCAACGAGCCCACCGCAGCCGCCCTGGCCTACGGCCTCGACAAGGGCAAGGAGGACGAGCTCATCCTCGTCTTCGACCTCGGTGGCGGAACCTTCGACGTCTCGCTCCTCGAAGTGGGCAAGGACGACGACTTCTCGACCATCCAGGTGCGCGCTACCGCCGGTGACAACCGCCTCGGCGGTGACGACTGGGACCAGCGCATCGTCGAGTACCTGATCAAGCAGTTCAAGGACACGACCGGTGTCGACGTCTCCGGTGACAAGATCGCCCTGCAGCGCCTCAAGGAGGCTGCGGAGCAGGCGAAGAAGGAGCTCTCGAGCTCGCAGTCGACGTCGATCAACCTGCCGTACCTCTCGCTGACCGACTCGGGCCCCGTCTCGCTGTCGGAGACGCTCTCGCGTGCCAAGTTCGAGGACCTCACCAAGGACCTGCTCGACCGCACGAAGAAGCCCTTCGAGGACGTCATCCGTGAGGCCGGCATCAAGGTCGGCGACATCGACCACGTCGTGCTCGTGGGTGGTTCCACCCGCATGCCCGCCGTCTCGGAGCTCGTGAAGAAGGAAGCCGGCAAGGAGCCCAACAAGGGCGTGAACCCGGACGAGGTCGTCGCCGTCGGCGCCGCCCTGCAGGCCGGTGTCCTCAAGGGCGAGCGCAAGGATGTCCTCCTCATCGACGTCACCCCCCTGAGCCTCGGCATCGAGACCAAGGGCGGCATCATGACGAAGCTCATCGAGCGCAACACCGCCATCCCGACCAAGCGCAGCGAGACCTTCACGACCGCCGACGACAACCAGCCGTCGGTCGCGATCCAGGTCTTCCAGGGTGAGCGCGACTTCACGCGCGACAACAAGCCGCTCGGCACGTTCGAGCTCACCGGCATCGCACCGGCGCCCCGCGGCATCCCGCAGGTCGAGGTCACCTTCGACATCGACGCGAACGGCATCGTGCACGTCTCGGCGAAGGACAAGGGCACCGGCAAGGAGCAGTCGATGACGATCACCGGCGGCTCGTCGCTGCCCAAGGACGACATCGAGCGCATGGTGCGCGAGGCCGAGGAGCACGCGGCCGAGGACAAGAAGCGCCGCGAGGCCGCCGAGGTCCGCAACCAGGCCGAGACCCTCTCGTACTCGATCGAGAAGCTGATCGCCGACAACGCCGACAAGCTCCCCGAGGACGTCAAGTCCGAGGTCCAGGGCGACGTCGACGCGCTGAAGACCGCACTCGCGGGCGACGACGACGAAGCGGTGAAGACCGCGTTCGACAAGCTCAACGCATCGCAGGGCAAGCTCGGCGAGGCCATCTACGCGCAGGGTCAGGCCGACCAGGCGCAGGGCGCCCCGACCGACGCTCCGACCGGCGACGCCGGCGCGACGGCATCCGATGAGGACGTCGTCGACGCCGAGGTCGTCGAAGACGAGGAAGACAAGAAGTAATCATGACCGATAAGGACTTCGAAGAGCCGCACGGCGATGACGAGGTCCTCGGCGAGGAGGGGTCGGACGCCCAGGCGTCCGACCCCGACGCGCACGGGGCCCCCGGAGCATCGGATGCCGCAGCTGCGGACGACGAACTGACCATCGACGACATCCTCGGCGCGACGCAGTCCGACGAGGCCGCCGTCGCGGAAGCACCCGCCGAAGAGCACGACCTGCTGCTCGACCTCAAGCGCGTGCAGGCCGAGTACGCCAACTACCGTCGGCGTACCGAGGACCAGCGCGAGGCTGAGATCGAGCGCGCGAAGGGCTCGGTCGCGAAGGGCCTGCTGCCCGTGCTCGACGACCTCGACCGTGCCGACAAGCACGGCGACCTCGTCGAGGGATCGCCGCTCGCGGTGATCGCGGACAAGCTCCGCGGGGTGGTGGCACGACTGGGCGTCGAGTCCTACGGCGCCGCCGGCGACGCGTTCGACCCGCAGCAGCACGAGGCGATCTTCCAGGCGCCCACCCCGGGCACGGCCGAGCCGACGATCCTCGAGGTCGTCGAGGTCGGCTACCGCCTCGGCGGCATCGAGCTGCGTCCGGCGAAGGTCGTCGTCGCGGTGCCGGCCGAATAGGAGGCAACGACATGGCCAGTCAGGACTGGTTCGACAAGGACTTCTACAAGGTGCTGGGCGTCTCCAAAGACGTCTCCGACACCGACCTGAAGAAGACCTACCGCAAGCTCGCGCGCAAGTACCACCCCGACTCGACGCAGGGAGACCCCGCGGCCGAGGCGAAGTTCAAGGAGATCAGCGAGGCGTACTCCGTGCTCTCCGACAAGGAGCAGCGCGCGGAGTACGACCAGATCCGGGCGATGGGGTCGGGCAGTGCCCGCTTCACCGCGGGTGGCCAGGGCGCCGGTGGCTTCGAGGACGTCTTCAGCGCCTTCAACCAGGGTGCGCGAGGCGGTGCCGGAGCTCGCGGCGCGGACTTCGACGACATCTTCGCGATGTTCAACCAGCAGACGGGGCGGTCGAGCCGCTTCGGGTCGGGCGGCTTCGGCCGCTCGACCGGGGGCTTCCAGGGCTTCGGCGGCCCGCAGCGCGGTGCGGACGTCACCGCACGGACGACGCTCGACTTCGCCACCGCGGTCCGCGGTGACACCGTCACGCTCCAGGGCGAGGACGGCAAGCCGTTCAAGGTGAAGATCCCGGCGGGTGTGAAGGACGGGCAGAAGATCCGGCTCCGCGGTCGCGGGCGTCCCTCGCCGGACGGCGGTGAATCGGGTGACATCGTCGTGAGCGTCACGGTCCGGCCGCACCCGGTCTTCACGCGCGACGGACTCAACCTTCGCGTGGTGGTCCCGGTGACCTTCACCGAGGCGGCCCTCGGCGCCACGATCGAGGTGCCGACGCTGGGCGGCGACCCCGTCAAGCTCCGGGTCGCGCCCGGCACCCCGTCGGGCCGCGTCCTGCGGGTAAAAGGCCGCGGCGTGAGCACGTCGAAGGGCACGGGTGATCTGCTGGCCGAGGTCCAGGTCGCCGTTCCCGCGCACCTCGACGAAGAGGCCCGAGCGGCCCTCGAACGATTCGCGGAGGTCGAGCCCCGCGAGAACCCCCGCGCCGACCTGATGAACAAGGCGCGCGGCTGACACATTCGTCTCGACCCGTCGCATCCGATCCCCTCGGGCGGACGCGGCGGGTCGCCCGACGACACTCTCGACGCCCAGGAGGTGACCAACCATGGCTGATGACGACATCGACGAGGACGCCCCGATCTTCGCGATCGCGGCCGCGGCGGAGCTCGCGGCCATGCACGCGCAGACCCTCCGGCAGTACGACCGGCTGGGCCTCGTGGTGCCCGGGCGCACGCAGGGAGGGTCGCGTCGATACTCGCTGCGCCACATCCGGCAGCTGCGAGAAGTGGCGCGGATGTCGGCGGAGGGCATCAGCCTGCCCGCCATCGCACGCATCCTGGAGCTCGAGAACGAGGTCGCGGGACTCCGCCGCGAGGTGCGGGACCTCGAGCAGCGTCTGCGCGACGAGATGCAGCAGCGCCCCGGCGCGCGGGTGTTCGCCGCCGGTGCCACGGGTGCCGTCGTGACCCTGCGTCACGGTGCGCGCGTGCGCCGGGCGACCGAGGTCGTGCTCTACCGCCGCCCCTCCGACCCGCCCGCGTCCGCGCAGTCGTAGCCGACCCGACGCGAAGGGGCGTTATCCGACGCGCGCACCGACCATTCGGGTCGGTTCGCGCGTGTGGCGGGGATGTGCGCAGGGGGTCCTGCACAGGCGGGGCGACGGAGATCGGATGTCGAACGGGCTGGGGAGAGCTCGGGGTGGGTGCGGAGGGCCGACAGCCTGGACGGGTGGCACGCACTCCTGTTGAACTCCCCGAGGCGCTGCCGGGTGCCTTCACGGTCGGGACGGCGCGCGCGACCGGAGTGACGCGCGGCAGACTCCGTTCAGCCGACCTGGCCGCGCCCTTCCACGGCATCCGCTCGCGTGCGCCCGTGACGGACGTGCGCGCGCTGGTGACCGCTTATCTGCCGAAACTTCGCGCGGGCGAGCACGTCAGTCATGCCACGGCAGTGGCTCTCGTCGGCGGCTGGATCCCCGGGCGGCTGCGCGCGCAGGTGGATGTCGCGGCGCCGCGACCGCTCGGGCGTGCCCGTGGTGTCGGGGTGCGCGGGCACGAAGCTGCCGCGGCGAGTCTGTGGCGATTCGGACCCGTTCCGATCGCGCACCCGGCCGTCGCCTGGTGCCAATCGGCCGAGCTCATGGACGAACGCGAGCTCGTCATCGCGGCAGACTCCCTGATGCGCAGGCATGATCCTGTCTTGTCGATCGAGCAGCTCCGTGGAGCGGTGGCGGAGTGGTCCGGTCGGCGCGGCGTACGCGCGCTCCGACTCGCGTACGAACGCTGCCGGGAACGCACCGACTCGGTTGCGGAGACCGAGCTGCGTCTCGACGCCGAAGACCTCGGAATGACCACCTTCGAGGTCAACGCGGTCATCCGCGATGAGGCCGGGCGCTTCGTGGCCTATGGCGACCTCGTCGACGTCGGGCGGCGCGTGCTCCTGGAGTACGACGGTCAGCAGCACCGGCTCGACGACGCGCAGTACGGCCGCCGATCAGGCGGGGGGGGCAAGTCGGCGGGGGGCAAGTGGGCGCGGTCAGGCGGGTGGGAGGCGCAGCGTGTTGGCGGACTCGTCGAGGGTCAGGTCGTCGACGACGCGGAGCGAGCGGGCGAGGTGATCGAGCTCCTCCAGAACCGTCCCCACGCGCTCGCGGTCGCTGCACACGGCCGACAGCGTGACGAGATGGGTTCCCGTGTCCCAGGTGTACGAGACGAACGGGGGAGTCCGCGGGTCAGGCGGCAGCGTCATGACGAGCTTCTCGCCCGCCCCGAGGTAGGGGGAGCGGAAGTCCTCGGTGTCGTCGTACTCCATCGGCATCATCGCTCGCGCGGTGCGCACCTGCGGGGTCGCCTCCTGCATCTGCCCGAGGACGACGAGCAGCTCGGGGTCGGCCTTCCACATCCACGCTCGCACGCGCCCGTCGGCTCGGCGCATGAGCATCGGCACCGCCTGGCTCGCAGCCCACGCGGCGAAGCGTCCACCGGGGCGGGGCGCCGCTCCTATCGCGGCGTTCGCCTGGCTGAGCAGCATCCCGATCGCGCGCTTGCGAGCGCGGCGTCCGGAGAATCCGAACGATTCAGTGACGGCAACCCAGCGGGCGGGATCGGCATCGGCTTCGAGTCGGGCCATGACCCCAGCCTAGGGATGCCGCCTGGGTGCGCGCGGGGCGTCGCGCGCAGCGTCCGACGCGGCCCGAGTCGGTTTCCCCCAACGCCGTGCCGCCTCCCGGGAGCCCCTATACCGCTCGGGTAAGCTCGGGGCCGCCGCGTCGGCCACAGCCGGCGGCACGCCGCCGTACAGATTGGGCCTGACCCGTGACCGAATCCACGACGACCGAGGGTGTTCCCGCCGAGAGTTCTCGCGCGCCCCTGACCATCGTGATGGGCGCCGACACGTTCGCCCCCGATGTCAACGGAGCCGCCCGTTTCGCCGAACGCCTCTCCGCCGGCCTCGCCGCCCGCGGTCACGACGTGCACGTCGTGACCCCCAGTGTGAAGCACTCCCAGTCGGGAGTCTTCACCGAGAACATCGAGGGTGCCGACCTCACCGTCCACCGCCTCCCCGGGTGGCGCTGGTACCCGCACGACTGGCTGCGTTTCGTGCTGCCCTGGCGCTCGAAGCACTACGCCCGGCGCGTGCTCGACTCGGTCAAGCCCGACGTCGTCCACAGCCAGTCGCACATCGTCATCGGCCGCGGACTCACGCGCGAGGCGAAGAAGCGCGGCATCCCCGTCGTCGCGACCAACCACGTCATGGCCGAGAACGTCATCGACTTCACGACGCTGCCGCCGTTCCTCGACAAGATCATCATCAAGCTCTGCTGGGACGACGCCAAGCGCACGTTCCTGATGTCGCGCGCCGTGACCACCCCGACGCGCAAGGCCGCGCAGTTCCTCGAGGACACGATCGACATCTCGGGCGTCATCCCGATCAGCTGCGGCATCGACAAGCGCAACTACACCCCCGACCTGACTCCGCGCGAGCACCGCCGCATCCTGTTCGTCGGGCGCCTCACGACGGAGAAGCACGTCGAGGTCACCCTGAAGGCGGTCGCCAAGCTCGCCCCCGAGCTGGACGTCCATTTCGACATCGTCGGCGGCGGCGACCAGCGTCGGAACCTCGAGCAGACCGCGCAGCAGCTCGGCATCACCGACCGCGTCACGTTCTATGGGCGCACCGACGAGGCCGACCTCCGCGCGGCATACACGCGGGCCGACGTCTTCGCGATCGCCTCGATCGCCGAGCTGCAGTCGATCGCGACGATGGAGGCCATGGCCTCGGGCCTGCCCGTCGTGGCGGCGGATGCCGTCGCCCTGCCGCACCTCGTCCAATCGGGTGTGAATGGCTACCTCTTCGAGCCCGGCAACGTCGACGACCTCGCAGACAAGCTGCGGCGCGTGCTGACCGCCTCTCCCGAGGAGTACCTGCGGATGCAGCAGGCCTCACTCGACGGCGTCGAGATCCACGACATCGAGCGCACTCTCGACACGTTCGAGAAGCTCTACCGCGGCGAGCCGCTCGACGCGTGACGATGCGGCTCTTCTTCGACGCGCGCTACATCCGCACCGATTTCCACGACGGCATCAGCCGCTTCTCCCATGAGCTCGCCCACGCGCTGTTCGCGGCGGCGCCCGCCGAGGGGGTCGAGGTCACGTTCATCGTGCACGACCCCGCGCAGCTGCCGTTCCTCCCGGCAGGGGCGCCGCACGTCACGCTGCACGCGCCGACCTCCATGCTCGAGCCGTTCGCGGCGCTGCGGCTGAACCGGCACCGACCCGACGTCGTCTACTCGCCGATGCAGACGATCGGGGCCCTCGGCCGGCGGTTCGCGCTGATCCTCACGCTGCACGACACGATCTACTACCGGCACCGCACACCGCCCCGCGATCTGCCGTGGTTCGTGCGCTTGGGCTGGCGGCTCTTCCACCTCTCGTATGCGCCGCAGCGGGCGACGCTGAACGCCGCAGACGTCGTCGCGACGGTCAGCGAGACGAGCAAGCGTCAGTTCGCCGACGTCAAGCTGACCAAGCGCGAGGTGGTGGTGCTGCCCAACGCTCCGCAGCGTCTCGCCGAGCTGGCGCCCGCGACGGCCATGCCCGGGGCTGCGAAGCCGCAGAACATCGTCTACATGGGCTCGTTCATGCCCTACAAGAACGTCGAGACGCTCGTCCGGGCGATGCAGTGGCTGCCCGGCCGCACGCTGCACCTGCTGAGTCGGATCTCCGACGGTCGACGCGCCGAGCTCGAGGAGCTCGCGCCCGCCGGTGCCCGCATCATCTTCCACGGCGGAGTGACGGATGCCGAGTACGCCGCGCTCCTCGCCGATGCGGGAATGCTCGCGACGCTCAGTCTCGACGAGGGGTACGGGCTGCCGATCGCGGAAGCCCTGGCGCTCGGGGTGCCCGCGGTGGTCAGCGACATGGCGATCTTCCATGAGGTCGGCGGCGACGGCGCGCTCTACGTGCCGCCGCGCGACCCGCGAGCCTTCGCCGCGGCCGTCGAGTCACTCGATGACGATGCCGCCCGCGCGGCGCTCGTCGCGGCGGGTCGTGCGCACATCTCCCGATTCACCTGGGCGGAATCGGCGTCGCGACTGCTCGCGGCATCCCGTCGCGCCCGCGCGCGCCGCGACCGCTGACGGCGACCGCGCTCCGGCGCGGTGACCGCTCGCGCTCGCGGTGTGTGGGCGCCGATTCCCCTGCCGGCGGCACGCGTGTCGGGTCGGTGGGGACGCGGCGATAGCCGTCGCGTGCGACCACCGCGAGCGTGCCTGTCACGGCGGCGATCACGAGGAGGACGAGTGCGAGAAGAAGGATGTCGGAAGGCATGGCAGAAACGCTACGATGAGCGTTATCCTGCCGATACTGGCGGATGAGACGGTATTCGGAGGAATCCTGCCATGCACACGGTCGCTTGCGTCGTCCAGCCCGGGTTCGCGCCCTTCGAGTTCGGTCTCGCGTGCGAGGCGTTCGGTCTCGACCGCAGTGACGAGGGCATCCCGAACTTCGACTTCCGGGTTGTGGCACCCGATCCCGGGGTGGTCCCCGCCAACCTCCCGTTCTCGCTCAACGTCGACGCGGGACTCGGGTTCGCCGACGAGGCCGATCTGGTCGTGATCACTCCCATCCCGCGCGAGACCTGGGACTCCGTGGACGAACGTGTCACAGCGGTCGTCCGACGTGCGGTCGAGCGTGGCGCATGGGTGCTCACCGTCTGCAGCGGAGCCTTCGTGGTCGCGGCATCCGGTGTGCTCGACGGCAAGCGCGCCACGACGCACTGGCGCTACGCCGAGACCATGGCGCAGATGTACCCGCGCATCGAGGTCGACCCCGACGTGCTGTACGTGCAGTCGGACCGGATCATCACGTCTGCGGGTACCGCGGCGGGGCTCGACGCCTGCCTGCACCTGCTGCGCATCGAGCTCGGGGCCGAGGCGGCGAACACGATCGCCCGGCGGATGGTCGTGCCGCCCCTCCGCGACGGCGGGCAGGCCCAGTTCATCGCGCGTCCGCTCCCCGAGGCGGCATCGCTGTCGCTCGCGCCCATCACCGACTGGATGATCGCGAACCTCGACCTCGATCTGTCCGTCGATCTGCTCGCGTCGCGCGCGCACATGTCGCCGCGGACGTTCGCGCGCCGATTCAAGGCCGATTACGGGACGACCCCGGCGGCGTGGCTCGGGCGGCAGCGGATCCTGCGGGCGCAGCGGCTGCTCGAGCGGACCGACCTCGGGCTCGACCAGATCGCGGCCGACAGTGGATTCGGCTCGGCCTCCGTCCTGCGGCAGAACTTCGCGCGAGCCCTCGGGCTCAGCCCCTCGGCGTACCGCGCCCGTTTCGCCTGTACGCCCGAGGCGGCGTCGGTGGCCGGGGCTGCGGCAGAGGCCGTAGCGTCCTGAACGACACGGTGATAAACTTGAGTCACACAGGCTCAAGTTTGAGCCGAGAGATTTCAGGAGAACTATGAACGCCACACAGCAGCCCGGACAGGAGGAGGCGCAGAGCGCCCTCGAGCAGTTCGGCATCAACCTCACCGACCGTGCCCGGCAGGGCAAGCTCGACCCGGTCATCGGGCGCGACAGCGAGATCCGCCGCGTCAGCCAGGTGCTCACCCGCCGCACGAAGAACAACCCCGTCCTCATCGGCGAGCCCGGCGTCGGCAAGACCGCCGTCGTCGAGGGCCTCGCTCAGCGCATCGTCGCGGGCGACGTCGCCGAGAGCCTCAAGAACAAAGAGCTCGTCTCGCTCGACATCTCCGCGCTCGTGGCCGGCGCCATGTACCGCGGTCAGTTCGAGGAGCGCCTGAAGAGCGTGCTCAAGGAGATCACCGAGTCCGACGGCCGCATCATCACCTTCATCGACGAGCTGCACGTGCTCATGGGCGCGGGCGGCGGCGAAGGCTCGGTCGCGGCATCCAACATGCTCAAGCCCATGCTCGCCCGCGGTGAGCTCCGCCTCATCGGTGCGACCACCCTCGACGAGTACCGCGAGTTCATCGAGAAGGATGCCGCGCTCGAGCGCCGCTTCCAGCAGGTCTACGTCGGCGAGCCGAGCGTCGAGGACACCATCGCCATCCTCCGCGGGCTCAAGGAGCGCTACGAGGCCCACCACAAGGTCGCCATCTCGGACGGTGCGCTCGTGGCCGCGGCATCCCTCTCGAACCGCTACATTCCAGCCCGCCAGCTGCCCGACAAGGCGATCGACTTGATCGATGAGGCCGCGTCGCGCCTGCGCATGGAGATCGACTCGGCGCCGCTCGAGATCGACGAGCTGCGCCGGCACGTCGACCGGCTGAAGCTCGAGGAGCTCGCGCTCAAGAAGGAGAAGGATGCCGCCTCGCGCGAGCGTCTCGACGCCTTGCGCGCGACGCTGAAGGACGAGCAGCAGAAGCTCGACGAGTTGCAGGCGCGCTGGGAGCGCGAGCGGGCGTCGCTGAACCGCGTCGGTGACCTCAAGACGCGTCTCGACGCGGCTCGCGTCGAAGCCGAGCGCGCGCAGCGCGAGGGCAACCTCGAGAAGGCATCGCGGCTTCTGTACGCCGAGATCCCGGCGCTCGAACGCGAGGTCGTCGAAGCGGAGCGCGCCGAGACCGCCGTCGACGGGCCCGAGCGGATGGTCAACGAACAGGTCACCGACGAGGACATCGCCGCCGTGATCGCCGCCTGGACCGGCATCCCCGTCGGGCGCCTGCTGCAGGGGGAGACCGAGAAGCTCGTGCGCCTCGAGTCCGAGCTCGGCAAGCGCCTCATCGGGCAGAAGACCGCCGTGAAGGCCGTCGCCGACGCCGTGCGTCGCTCGCGAGCGGGCATCAGCGACCCGAACCGGCCCACGGGCTCGTTCCTGTTCCTGGGGCCGACCGGTGTCGGCAAGACCGAGCTCGCCAAGGCTTTGGCCGAGTTCCTCTTCGACGACGAACACGCCATGGTGCGCATCGACATGTCGGAGTACGGCGAGAAGCACTCGGTGTCGCGGCTCGTCGGTGCCCCTCCCGGGTACATCGGCTACGAGCAGGGCGGCCAGCTCACCGAGGCCGTGCGCCGCCGCCCGTACTCCGTCGTGCTGCTCGACGAGGTCGAGAAGGCGCACCCCGAGGTCTTCGACGTGCTGCTGCAGGTCATGGACGACGGCCGCCTCACCGACGGCCAGGGCCGGACGGTCGACTTCCGCAACGTCATCCTGATCCTCACCTCGAACCTCGGGTCGCCCATCCTCATCGACCCGACGCTGAGTCTCGAGCAGAAGCGCGAGCAGGTGCAGATCCTGCTGCGCCAGGCGTTCCGGCCGGAGTTCCTGAACCGCCTCGATGACACCGTCATGTTCGAGGCGCTGAGCCAGGACGACCTCGCCCAGATCGTCGAGCTCTCCGTCGACGCGCTGCAGCGGCGCCTCAAGGACCGGCGCCTCTCGCTCGCCGTCACCCCAGATGCTCGCGCGTGGCTGGCCGAGCGCGGCTACGACCCGGTGTTCGGAGCCCGGCCGCTGCGCCGCCTCATCCAGTCCGAGATCCAGGACCGCCTCGCCATGGCCATCCTGTCGGGCGGGGTGCGCGACGGCGACATCGTCCGGGTCGACGTGGCCGCCGACGGCTCGGCGCTCGTGCTGACGAGTGCCGGTCCCGCGGCGGAGCCTGCCGCGCCGGCAGCCGCCGGAGGGGACGACGACGTGATCGAGGCCGAGCTGCTCGACGACTGATCGCGGCGGCGGCCTGCCCACGACGCCGAGGCGCGCAACCCCGTCGGAGCCGATGACCCTGACGTGAGAGTGTGGACGCATGCGTGCGATCCGGGCCCTGTGGGGCGCCTCACACCCGGGGCCCTCGGTCGTCGTGACGGCTCTGGCTCTGGCGCTCGGACTCGCGGCTGGGCTCGAGCCCTGGCGGCTCGCGGTGCTGGTGGCATCCGTGCTTTTCGGTCAGCTCTCGATCGGCATCTCCAACGACGCGATCGACCGTGAACGCGACCGCGCCGTCGGCCGCACCGACAAGCCTCTCGTCCGCGGTGAGGTCTCGAATCGTGCGGCCTGGATCGCGGCCGGGGGCTCCGCCATCATCGCGCTCGCTCTCTCGGCGGCGCTCGGATGGGGGATGCTGCTCGCGCACGCCGTGACGATCGTGTCGGCCTGGTCGTACAACCTCGGGCTGAAGTCGACGCCGGTGTCGGTCGTGCCCTTCCTCGTGAGCTTCGGTCTCTTCCCCTCGCTGGCGACGCTCTCGTCACCCGATCCGACGCTCGCGGCGCCCTTCGCTGCCGTGGCGGGTGCTGCGCTCGGGGCGGCGGTGCACCTGACCAACGTCCTGCCCGACCTCGACGACGACCGCGACACCGGTGTGCGGGGGCTGCCGCATCGCCTCGGAGCGCCGGTATCGATCATCATCGCTGTCGCCGGGATCGTCGTCGCCGCGATCGCCGTGCTCATCGGCGGGCGGAGCGAGGGAGTCCTGCCGTGGCTTTTCTTCGGCGTGGTGCTGGTGCTCGCGGTCGCGGTGGTGGTGCGGATGCGGCTCCGCGGTCCCGACCGCACCGGCTTCCGCCTCGTCATGGCCGCGGCTCTCGTGCTCGCCGCGCAGCTGGTGGTGGCTGCGGGCTCGTTGCGCTGAGAACTCAGCGAGCAGCGGCGTCGAGCCCCATCGCATAGGCGTTCGGGACCAGGGAGCCGGTCGCGGCGAGCACGCGCCCGAGCATCCGAGTGCGCACGGCGTCCGCGCCCGCACTCACCGGGCGGCCGAGACGCATGTTGACCGCCGCCAGCCGTCCCGCCGTGCGGGCCGAACGCAGCCGATCGTGCTCCCATCGTGCGAGGGCAGCAGCGGGCTCGGTGCCGCTGCGGACCCAGGCAGCGAGCAGCGGCGCGAGGGTCGCCGCGTCGAGGAGGCCGAGGTTCATCCCCTGTCCTCCGATCGGGCTGATCTCGTGTGCGGTGTCGCCGATCACCGTCACCCGGCCGCGACGCAGGGCCGGTGCGAGCACACGTCGCACGCGGAACCCCGTCGCGCCGGTCAGTGCCTCTGCGGCATCCGTTTCGCCCCGTTCCCGCATCGCCGTGCGCAGCCGCCGCAGCCGCGCATCCGGCTCGTCGAACCCGCCGTCATCCTGCCCGGGCGGCTCGTCCCAGGCGACGAAGCGGCGTCGGCCTCCCGGCAGGGGGAAGGACTCGAGCACCCCCGCTCGCGCGAGGTGAACCACCGCGACGTCGGCATCGGGTCTCCCGGGGACGTCGGCGTCGCTCATGAGGTACCGGTCGGGGTAGCTCGTGCGTCTCACGGCGTTCGGCCGGAACACGAGCTCGCGTGCGCCGACGCCTCCGGCGACCACGACGAGCGGCGCCGACAGTTCGCCGGCCCCGCGAGCACCGGACGTCTCGACCCGTACGTCGGCCGGCCCCGGTGTCACGCGGGTGACGGCGACCCCACGCAGCGGCGACGGCGCACCGAACGCGAGAGCGCGCTCGGTGAGGGCCTGCGGGAGGGTGGCGACATACGGATGCCGCACCGACAGGCGATCGAATCGGACGACGCCGAGCAGTGTTCCGTCGCTGCGGGCCTCGCCGCGCGAGACACGGACCGCGTCCTCGAGGATGCGGTCGGTCGCACCGCCCTCCTCGAGCGCGGCGAGGACGGGAGCGTGCAGCCCGATCGCCCGCGACCCGTCGCCGCTGCGTTCGCGGCGCTCGAGCACCGTGACGTCGACGCCCCGTCGCGTGAGCTCGGCCGCCAGCAGCATCCCCACCGGGCCGGCGCCGACGACGATGACGTCAGGCACGCCCCGCTCCCACGGCGAGCACGCGGAACGGCGCGGGGCGGACGACGTGCCACTCGCCGCGACTCGCGAGCGTCGTCCGCAGCTCTCGGGCACGGTAGCTGCGGCGGATCGAGCGCAGCCCGTCGGTGCGCAGGAAGGTCCCGTGCTGGACCGGCAGGATGGCCGCCGCGTAGAGCGCGTAGGCCGCGCGCCCCCGCTCGATGTCGGCGTGGAGCACGATTCCGCGCGACAGGGCGAGCGAGTCGGCGATGAAGGCGTCGAGCTCGGGCTCGCCGAGGTGATGCAGCACATGGTTCGAGATGACGGCGTCGAAGCGCTCGCCGCTGGCGCGCAGCGCCGTCGAGTCGGTGCTGCGGAACTCCAGGTCGGGCCGGCTGCGCTCGCGCGCGACGGCGAGGGCGCGGGGATCCGGGTCGATCCCGACCCAGCCGACGTCCAGGCCATCCCGTTCCGCGAGCCGCGCGAGCCGCGCGGTGACGTCGCCACCGCCTGACCCGATGTCGAGCACGCGGGCGGGGCGATCCAGACGCGCGAGGGCGGGCCGCAGATGCCGCCGCCACACCGTTCCCCAGCCGCTCACGGCGCGATTGACGAGGTCGAAGCGGCGGAGGGTCTGCGCGAGGGCCTCCGGATCGCAGTCCGGGTCGTCCATCAGCTCGCGCAGCTCGACGTCGCGACGACTCAGGCCCACGATGCGACGGGTTCCGCCCGCACGGCATCCGTCGACGCTTTCTCCGCAACGCCGGTGTCGGCTCCAGCGGCGACTCCTGCCGTGAGGAGCGCGGCCTCCATCGTGAGTCCGGGGCCGAACGCGAGCGTCGCGATCGTCTCGCCGTCGCGCAGGGTGTCTGCGTCGAGGAGCGATCGGAGGATGAAGAGGATCGTCGCGCTCGACATGTTCCCGTAGTCCCGCAGCACGGCACGCGATGCCGCGAGGGCATCCGACGGCAGGTCGAGGCCCGATTCGACGCGGTCGAGGACGGCTCGGCCGCCCGGGTGGACGGCCCACGTGTCGACCCGGCCGTCGCCGATCACCTCGGCCACCGCGGCGCGGATCTCGCGCCCGATGATGCGCGGCACCTCGGCCGTCAGCACCATCTCGAAGCCGGCGTCCCCGATCGTCCAGGTCATGTCGCGCTCACCGTCGTCGGTCACCGCGGTCGCGAACCGATCGAGGTCGAGCCACCGCTCTCCGCGACGCGCCGGGTCGGCGCTGACGACCGCCGCCGCGGCGCCGTCGGCGAACAGCGATGCCGCGAGGATCTGGTCGGGGTCGTCGGCGACCCGGAAGTGCAGGGTGCACAGCTCGGCGCAGACCACGAGCACGACGGCGTCGGGCTGGGCGGCGCACATGCGTGCCGCTGCCCGAAGGGCCGGGACGGCGGCCGCGCAGCCGATGAACCCCAGGTGGTAGCGCTCGACGGTCGTGGGAAGGCCGAGGTCGCGCACCAGCCGGTAGTCGGGACCCGGCGCGTACATGCCGGTGCACGAGACGGTCACGACGTGAGTGATCTCCGCCGGCGCGACGGATGCCGCAGACAGGGCCTCCCGCGCCGCGCGCGCCGACAGCTCGGGGGCGAGGGCGATAAAGGTGTCGTTGCGTGTGCCCGTCGAGGGCGAGAGCAGTGCCCCGTCGTCGGAGATGACGGGAAGGGCTGCCGGGTCGCCGGCGGCCGGGTGCGCGGCATCCGATCGCGCGCCACCGGGCTCGAGCGCCTCGGCGAGATCGGTCAGCACGGTGTGCCGGGTCTCGATGGCCGAGGCGTCGAACGCCGCGCGGACCAGACGCTGCGACAGCCGTCCGATGCCGGGCTGTGCGGCGAACAGGTCGCGCACGGAGTTCTGGTGAAGCACGGCCGGCGGCACGGCGGTGCCGATCGACAGGATGCGGGCGGTCATGCTTGACGATAACCGGTGCGGCACCGCCGCGGCGCCGGGGTGTCGCACCTCACAGACCTCGTCTATGGTGCGGCCGCCGCCGTGCGAACCGCTGCCGGCGGGCTCAGTCGTCGATGACGACCGACTCGGCCACGGGCCGGCGGGTGCGGGGCGAGAGCTCGCGCTCGCGCACGGCGGCGGGGGCGGCGTCGATGTCGCCGAGGTCGCCGACGGCCATGACGGTGACGGGCGTGAACGGGGCCTCGATGCCGAGCTTCTCGGCGAGGGCTGCGGCATCGAACCCGGTCATCTGGTGGGTGTACAGGCCGTCGGCGTGGGCCTGGACGGTGAAGTGCGCGGCGGCCTGGCCGAGGTCGTAGAGCGCGGTGGGCACGGGCTTGCCGTCGTTCTCGGTCTGCGCGATGAAGACGATGAGGGCGCCCGCGGGGCCGGCCCAGGCCTGGTTGAACTCGACGAGCGTCGACACGACCTTCTCGTGGGTCTGGGTGCCGCGACGAGCGACGACGAAGCGCCAGGGCTGTGCGTTGAAGGCCGACGGGGCCCAGCGTGCCGCCTCGAGGGCGCTGGCGAGGGCGTCCTCGTCGACGGGGGAGACCTCGTCGTACAGGCGCGTGCTCCAGCGGGCGGCGAGGATGTCGAGGACGGGGGCGTCGGTCTCGGCGACGCGCTCTTCGATGAGGGACATGGGATTCTCCCGGGTTCGTGCGGACAGCGTCGGACTCCATCGTCCCGCCACGTGCGAACGACGGCGCGTTCGCCGACATTCCCCGTCACGAGAAACTCATCGCCGCCCTCCGGGCGTGAACCCGGAGGACGGCGATGCGGCGGGAGGGCGGCCGGCCCAGCAGGGGGCGGGTCAGCGGCGCAGGGCCTCGCCGAGCTTGACGCGGGCTCCCATGCGCAGGAGCGAGTTCTCGTAGATCTTGGCACCGACGAGGATCGCCCCGACGCAGGTCAGGAGCAGGATCGCGAGCGAGAGCAGCGGCTCCCACCACAGTGCGTCGCCGAGGAACAGGCGCATCGGCATGCCGACCGGTGCCGAGAAGGGCACGTACGACATGATCCCGAGGATCAGCGGGTTGTTCCACGCGAAGATGACCAGGAAGTACGGCGCCATGACCAGCAGGATGAGGGGCGTCGTCGTCGCTCCGATGTCCTCCTGGCGCGAGACCATCGCGGCGGCCGCGGCGAAGAGCGCGGCGAGCAGCACGAAGCCGAACAGGAAGAACACCGCGAACCAGGCGATGGGGGCGCCGATGCCCGTCAGCAGCGCGGTCTGATCCGTGACCGTCAGCCCGATCACCGCCACCGCGGCGAGGATGAGGATCTGCCCCATCGCCAATACCGTGTTGCCGATCACCTTGCCCGCGAGCAGCGCCCGGACCGGTACGGCCGAGATCAGCAGTTCGACGACGCGCGTCTGCTTCTCCTCGACGACCGACTGGGCGATCGTGGCACCGAAGGTCTGCGCCGAGATGAAGAAGATCGCGCCGAACCCGATCGCGACGATGTAGCCGAGGAAGCCGGCGTCGCCGGAGGGGTCGAGCAGCTCGACCTTCGGCAGCTGCGCGAGCGACAGGAGGATGGTGTTCGACACCGACGTGTCGCCGATGACGACGTATCCGCTCGGCGCGGACGCGTCGGCGACGACCGCGGCGTCGACGTCGCCGTCGCGCACGGCGCTCTCGGCGGCCGCCCGGTCGGCGACATCCTTCACGTCGAGGCCGGGCGCGTTCTGGACGTACGAGGCCGCGTCCGGGGTCACCGCGACGGGCGAGCCGCTGTCGTTCCCCGCCGAGAAGCCGCCCCAGATCACGAGCGCGAGCGCGCCGAGGAAGAGGATGGCGAACGAGATGACGAACGACTTGCTGCGGAGCTTCGAGCCGATCTCGCGTTCGGCGACGAGCCAGGTGCTCTGGGCGAATGAGGGGGATGCGGCGCTCACGGGGCGACCTCCTGGATGACTTCGGTGAAGATCTGGGCGAGGGACGGATGCCGCGGCGTGAAGCTCGCGACGTCGCCGTGCTCGACGGCCCGGCGCAGCACACGCTGAGCCGTCTCGTCGGCATCGACGTCGAACAGGGCGTAGCCGCCGTCGAACTCGACGACCTCGACCCCCGGTTCGGTGCGGATCCAGCCGGCATCTCCGGTCGAGACGAGCTCGTAGCGGTGACCCTGGTGCTGGCGGCGGAGCCCCTCGCGGGTGCCGGCGGCGCGGATGGTGCCGCCGGCGATGATGACGAGGTCGTCGCAGAGACGCTCGACGACGTCGAGCTGGTGCGACGAGAACAGCACGCCGACGCCCTGAGCGGCACGGGTCTGCAGGACACCGGCCACGACGTCGACGGCGAGGGGGTCGAGCCCCGAGAACGGCTCGTCGAGGATCAGGACCTCGGGATCGTGCACGAGGGCGGCGGCGATCTGCGCGCGCTGCTGGTTGCCGAGCGACAGCGTCTCGATGTTGTCGTTGAGGCGCTCGCCGAGACCGAGCTCCTCGAGCAGGCCGCGGGCCCGCGACGTGGCCTCGGGCTTCGAGAAGCCGTGCAGCCGGGCGAGGTAGACGATCTGCTCGAGCACCTTCATCTTGGGATACAGCCCGCGCTCCTCGGGCATGTACCCGAAGCGGCGGCGGTCGGCGGCGGTCACCGGTGATCCGTCGAGGGTGACCTCGCCCCGATCGCGCGAGAGCACGCCGAGCATGATGCGCATCGTGGTGGTCTTGCCCGCCCCGTTGCCGCCGACGAAGCCGGTCAGGCGCCCATCGGGCACTCGGAACCCCACGTCGTCGAGCACGCGGTGCGTGCCGTAGTTCTTGGTGATGCCGCTCAGTTCGAGCATTCCGCCTCCTTAGCCGATGACTCCACGCTAGGGAGCGGGCGGGGTCGGGCGGATCCCCCGTACGGCGGATCGTGGGCCGTGCGGCCCCGCCCGGCGGGGGAGCCGCACGGGGGAGTGGGGCAGACGACGACCGCGTCAGCGGCGCAGGAAGGTGATGACCGGATGCCCGCCCCGTGGGTCCCGGGTGACCTCGGCGGCCACGCCGTAGACGTCGGCGATGAGCTCGGCGGTCAGCACCTCGGCGGGGGCGCCCGCGGCGACGACCCGGCCCGACTGCAGCACCATCACGGCATCGCAGTACATCGCCGCGAGGTTCAGATCGTGGATCGCGACGACGCAGGTCACCGGCAGGCCGCAGACGAGCTCGAGCAGATCGAGCTGATGACGGATGTCGAGGTGGTTGGTGGGCTCGTCGAGCAGCAGCTCGCGCGGCTCCTGAGCGAGAGCGCGGGCGATCTGCGCGCGCTGGCGCTCGCCGCCCGAGAGCGTGTGCCACATGCGGTCGGCCCGATCAGCCAGGCCGACGTGCTCCAGGGCACGATCGATCGCGGCCTCGTCCGCCGCCGGGTCGCCGCCGAACGCGGTCCGGTGCGGGATGCGCCCGAGGCGCACGATCTCGCGCACGGTGATGTCGACCTCCGTGTCGGCGTGCTGCGTGACGGCGGCCACGGTGCGCGCGACTCGGCGCCGACCGAGGGAGGCCAGGTCTTCGTCGTCGAGGGTCACGAGTCCTGCAGTCGGGCGGACGAGCCCGTGCAGCAGCCGGAGAAGCGACGACTTGCCCGATCCGTTGGGCCCGAGCAGGCCCAGGGTCTGCCCCGGTTCGGGGCGCACGCTCACGCCGTCGACGACGAGCGTGCCCGAGCGCGTCCACGACACGTCGCGTGCGGCGAGGGTCATGCGCGGTTCCTCCGGCGGGCGAGCAGAACGATGAAGACGGGCACGCCGACCAGGGCGGTCCCGACGCCGACGGGCAGCGGCGTGGGCGAGAAGGCGACGCGCGACCCGGCATCCACCCACACCATGAAGATCGCCCCCGCGACGATCGTGGTGGGGATGAGACGCCCGTGGCGCGACCCGACGAGCAGGCGTGCCATGTGGGGCAGGACGAGACCGACGAAGCCGATCGCGCCGGCGACGCTCACGAGGGTGGCCGTGATCAGCGCGGTCGTGACGAGCAGGATGCCGCGCGTGCGTGCGATGTGGATGCCCAGGGAGGCCGCGACCTCATCGCCGAAGACGAAGGCGTCGAGGGCCGAGGCGTAGCGCAGGCACAGCAGGGAGCCCAGCGCGACGACGACGGTGCACAGCACGACGTCGTCCCAGCGGATGCCCTCGAGCGAGCCGAGGAGCCAGAACATGACCCCGCGCGTCTCATCGGCGTCGGCGAACGCGAAGATCACGAGAGACGTGAGTGCCGAGAACAGCTGCGTGCTCGCGACTCCGGCCAGGACGACACGGTCGTTCCCGCCCCCGGCGAGGCGTGCGAGCAGCAGCACCACCGCGAAAGCGACGAGCGCTCCGATGAAGGCCCCGCCGGAGAGGCCGAGCGCGGCGCCGCCGAGGCCGAGCACGCCGATCGCGACGGCACCGGTCGAGGCGCCGGACGAGATGCCGAGGATGAACGGCTCGGCGAGGGGGTTCCGCAGCAGCGACTGCATGATGACGCCGCAGAGCCCGAGCCCCGCACCGCACGCCGCGGCGACCAACGCGCGGGGCAGTCGCTCCTCCCAGACGATCGCGTCTTTCGCGGTCTTGACGGGGATGTCGGTGAGGCCCAGGTGGTTGGTGACGATGTCGCGGACGTTGACGAGCAGGATGTCGGCCGGGCCGAGGGTGATCGCGACGCCGACCGACACGACGAGCAGCAGGATGCCGCCCCCGAGCAACCCGGCCGTGGCGACGGGTCCGCGGGTGCGCACGCTCAGAGCTCGTCCCGGTGCTCGTCCATCCAGCTCTCGATCTTCTCGAGCCCGTCGACGAAGCGGATCGAGGGGTTGAGCTCGGCGCCATGCAGCGCGATGTAGCGCTTGTTGCGCACGGCATCGATCGTGCGCGTTACGGGATCCGACTCGAGGAACGCGATCTTGTCGTCGAGCCGGTCGCCGGGGAAGCGATCGCGTTGCAGATCGCCGAGGACGAGCACCTGCGGATCGCGGTCGACGAGGTCCTCCCAGGTGGTCGCGGGCCAGTCGTCGTCGGCATCGGCGTACACGTTGGCGAACCCGGTGGTCGCCGCGAGCAGCGCAGCCGAGCCGAGCCCGCCGGCGACGTACGGGGTCTTGGTGTCGGCGAACCAGAAGGCGACGGTGGCGCCCGAGGCGTCGATGCCCTCCGTCGCGGCCGCAGCGCGCGAGCGCAGATCGTCGACGAGCTTCTCGGCCCGATCGGAGACGTCGAAGATCCGACCCAGCTCGGTGATCTCCTGATAGAGCGCGTCGACGGTGAGCGGGGTGGTGCGGGTGCCACCGCCGTTGATGCTGACGCCGTTGTCGCAGTCGGTCGGCGAGAGGTAGCTTCCGATGCCCGTCTCATCGAACCGGTCGCGGGTCGCGACGCCGCCCTGCGTGAAGTGTCGTCCGAACGAGGCAGTGACGAAGTCGGGGTCGGCGCCGAGCGTGACCTCGTAGGTGGGGGCGTTGTCGGCCAGGCGGGGCACGTTCTGGTTCGCCTCGGCGAGCGAGGGAAGGATCGGGTCGGTCCACGACGCCGTGCCCACGATGCGGTCCTCCAGCCCGAGCGAGAGCAGGATCTCGGTGGAGTTCTGGTCCAGCGAGACGATGCGCTGGGGCGCCGCGTCGACGGTGATGGAGCGGCCGCAGTTCTCGACCGTCAGGGGGTAGGACGTCTCTCCGTTGCCGGCCGGGCCCGCCGCGCCGGCCGGGACGACCTCCGATGCGCCGCAGCCCGCGAGAGCGAGAGCGGCCAGCGGAACGATGGCGAGACTGGCGAGGAGACGATGACGCACCGCAGAAGGATAGCCTCGCCTAACCAGCATCCGCGAATCGCCGTGTTGGCGGATCCGACCCCCGACCGCGATGATGCGAGCATGCCCGCACCGATCGAGCGCTACGCCCTCCTCAGCAACTGCCGCAGTGCGGCGCTCGTGTCCGACCGGGGCGACCTCGACTGGCTGTGCCTTCCCCGCTATGACTCCGGCTCCATCTTCGGCGCCCTGCTCGGCGACAGCTCGCACGGATGCTGGAGCCTGCGGCCACGCGACCCGGACGCGACCGCGACGCGGCGCTACGACGGCGACACGTTCGTGCTCGTGACCCGGTGGGAGTGTGCCGCCGGTGTCGCCGAGGTGCACGAGTTCATGCCGGTCCTCGACGGGGTCGATGCGGTCGTCCGGCGCGTCGTCGGTGTCGCGGGCGAAGTCGACTTCGTGAGCGAGGTGCGGCTGCGGTTCGACTATGCGCGGGCGGTGCCCTGGGTGCGGCAGATCGGTGCGGCCGACACGTCGGATGCCCGCCCGATGGGCGTCCTGCTCGCGGTGGCCGGGCCGGATGCCGTCACGCTGCGCGGGCCCCGGCTCGTCGCCCGGGACACGATGCACCGGGGCGAGTTCCGTGTCGAGGCGGGGCGCACCGTCGACTCGGTGCTGCGCTGGGAGGCCTCGTACCGCGACATCCCGCAGCCCTTCGACGTCGACGGCGCCCTCGAGCGCACGCGCGGGTGGTGGACGACTTGGGCGCGGCGTATCCGCGACGGCGGGCGGTGGGGCGACCGGGTGCTGCGTTCCATGCTCGTGCTGCGGGCGCTCACCCACGCCGAGACGGGCGGCATCGTCGCCGCCGCGACGACCTCTCTGCCGGAGGATTTCGGTGGTTCGCGCAACTGGGACTACCGGTACGTATGGCTGCGTGACGCTGCCCTGACTCTCGAGGCCTACATCTCGCACGGCTATCTCGAGGCGGCCGCGCGCTGGCGCGACTGGCTGCTGCGGGCGGTCGCGGGCGATCCCGCCGACGTGCAGATCATGTACGGCATCGCGGGCGAGCGCGACCTGCCCGAGCGCGAGCTGGAGAGCCTGCCCGGCTACGCGGGATCCGCGCCGGTGCGCGTCGGCAACGGCGCGGTCGACCAGTATCAGGCCGACGTCATCGGCGAGGTGATGGTCGCCCTCGAGGCCGCCCGGCTCGCCGGCGTCACCGAGACCTCGTTCTCGTGGGCGTTGCAGCGGGCGCTGCTCGATCAGGTCGTCGCCTGGCTCGACCGGCCCGATCACGGTATCTGGGAGATCCGGGGTGAACCGCAGATGTTCACCCACTCGCGGGCGATGGTCTGGGCTGCCCTCGATCGGGGCGTCCGCGCCGTCGAGGAGCACGGGTTGAACGGCGATCCCGATCGCTGGCGGGCCCTGCGCGACCGCGTCCGCGCCGAGATCGACGAGCAGGGCGTGGATGCCGCGGGCGGGCACTTCACGCAGCACTTCCGCACCGACGAGGTCGACGCGTCGCTGCTGCTGCTTCCGGCCGTCGGGTTCTGCGCTCCCGACGATCCGCGCATGCTCGCGACCGTCGCGCGCATCGAGAGCACGCTGCTGCGCGAGGGCCTGGTGATGCGCTACCGCACCGAGGCCGGCGTCGACGGTCTCGCCGGCACCGAGCATCCCTTCCTCGCCTGCTCGTTCTGGCTCGTCGAGCAGTACGCGGCGACCGGACGCATCGACGACGCCACCCGGCTCATGGACCGCTTGGGCGGACTCGCCAACGACGTCGGGCTCCTGTCGGAGGAGTACGACGTCACCGACGGGCGCCAGGCGGGAAACACGCCGCAGGCGCTGTCGCACCTCGCGCTGGTGGGCGCAGCCGATGCGCTGGCGGGGCACGGCGGGCGCGCGGCGCACCGGCGCTGAGCCGGCCGGCGGTACGCCACAGCGGCCACCTCGGCGTTCATCGGGCAGATATGCGCGGGGCCTATGATGCCCGGGTGACGTCTCTTCCGGCATCCCCCCGCCGCCCGACGCGCCGCCAGCGACTGGCGGCATTCGGCCGAACCCGTCGGGGTCTCGTCACCGGTTTCGTGGCCTTCCACGCGGCCTACATCCTCGCCCTCCTGCCGCTGATCATCGCGGGCGGCACGGAGGGCGACCTCCCGCTGTACCGGCAGTGGGCGCAGGATGCCGTGCAGGGAACCTGGCCCATCATCGACTTCGAGTGGGTGTATCCGGCGGGCGCGCTGCTGCCGATCGTCGCGCCGATCGCGCTGGGCCCCTACCTGTACCAGCTCGTCTGGCTGCTCATGCTCGCCGGCGCCAACTGGCTCGCCCTCGCCGCGATCGCCGGGGCGCGGCTGCAACGTCGCTCGGCCTATCCGGCCGCTTGGTACTGGCTGCTCAGCATCCTGCTCCTCGCCCCCGTGTCGATGCTGCGCCTGGAGGGTTTCGCTGCTCCGCTCGCCATCGCGGGACTCGTCTGGGTCTCGCGGCGCCCCGTCGTCGCCGGAGCGCTCATCGCGCTCGCCACCTGGATCAAGGTGTGGCCGGCCGCCATCGCGGCTGCGGTGGTCGCGGTGTGCCGGAGCCGCTGGTGGATCGCCGTGGGCGGTGGCGTGGCGAGCGTCGTCATCATGATCGCGGTGGTTCTCGCCGGGGGCGCATCGAACCTCTTCAGCTTCCTCACGATCCAAGGGACTCGTGCCCCGCAGCTCGAAGCGCCCGTCGCGACGCCGTGGGTGTGGGCGACGATCTGGGAGCTGCCCGGAGCGCGCATCCAGCAGAATTACGAGCTCGCCACCCGCGAGGTGATCGGGCACGGGGCGATGGCTGCCGGCGAGGTCGTCGGCTGGCTCATGATCGCCGCGTTCGCCGCGATCGCGTTGCTGCTCGTGCGAGCCCGGATGACCTGGGTCGCCGGCGCCCAGCGCGTCGAGCGCGCGGAGGGCCGCCTCATGGTGCTGGGCGCCTTCGCCCTCACCGCCGCGCTGATCGTCTTCAACAAGGTCGGCTCTCCGCAGTACATGCTGTGGCTCGCCCCGATCGTCGTCGTGGGGCTGCTCATCGACCCCGAGCGGTGGCGGACGCCCGCGAAGTGGATGGCCGTGACGAGCTTCCTGACGACGCTCGTCTTCCCGATCTTCTACATGCCGCTCGTGCACGCCGACCCGTTCGCGGCGAGCCTGCTTCTCGCCCGGAACGTGCTCCTGGTCGCACTGTTCATCTGGAGCATCCAGGCGCTCTGGCGCATCGCGATGCCGCGCGCGGTGCGGCCCCTCTCGATGCCCGTGCCGCGCCCCTCGCTCTCGCCCGTCTCCGACCCGGCCTGAGCTCGCGGCTGGTCAGGCCCAGCCGTTGCGGTGGGCCAGGACGACGGCGGCCACGCGGTCGCGTGCGCCGAGCTTGATCAGGATGTTCGACACGTGCGTCTTCACCGTGGCGTCGCCGATGAAGAGCTCTCGCGCGATCTCGGCGTTGCTGAGCGCCCGCGCGAGGAGGCGCAGCACCTCCGCCTCGCGCTCGGTGAGGCCGTGATCGGCGGGAGTCGACGCCTGCGGCGCGGCGGGTGCTTCGGTGGCCGCGGAGGTCGCGTCGGGTGGGCCGCCCGCGAATCGCTCGATGACCCGTCGGGTGACCTCCGGAGCGAGGAGGGCGTCACCGGCGGCGGCCACCCGCACGGCGGCGGCGAGCTCCTCGGGTCCCGCGTTCTTCAGCAGGAAGCCGCTGGCTCCGGCCTGCAACGCCTGGAACAGGTAGTCGTCGCGGTCGAAGGTCGTCACGACGACGACCGCGCTGGAATTGCGAGGGTCGGCGACGATGCGGCGGGTCGCCTCGAGTCCGTCGAGGACGGGCATCTGGACATCCATGAAGACGACGTCCGGCTGCAGGCGTGCGACCGTCTCGACGGCCTCCGCGCCGTCGCCGGCCTCGCCCACGACGGCGATGTCGCCGCTCGCCTCGAGGATCATGCGGAAACCGGCCCGCATGACGGCATGGTCGTCGACGAGCACCACCGAGGTGGGCGTGGAGGGCGCGGGCGAGGTGGGCGTGCTCACGCGAGAACCCCCTGGGTGCTCGGGTGGGACGACCGCGCGCTCGCGGGAACACGGGCCCGGACGAGGAAGCCGCCGCGAGGACGGGGTGCCGCCTCGAGCCAGCCGCCCGATGCCGCCGCGCGCTCGCGCATGCCCACGAGGCCGAGGCCCGGCGTCGCCCCGAAGCGCACGCGGCCGTCATTGGCGATCTCGAGCTCGATCTCGTCGCCGTCGAAGCGCAGCCGCACGTCGGCGCGCGCGTCGGGCCCGCCATGGCGGCGCGCGTTCGTGAGCGCCTCCTGGGCGATGCGGTAGAGGTTCACCTGCGCGACCTCGGACGCCGTGACCGGTTCGCCGACGACGGTGAAGGTGGTCGGCATCCCGTTCTCCTCCGAGTACCGGGCCAGCTCGGCGATCGCGTCGAGCCGCAGCGTCGAATCATGCGGTGCCGCGGCATCCGGGGTCCGCAGCGTCTCGAGCAGCTGGCGGAGCTCCGTCAGCGACGCCCGTGCCGATTCCTCGACCACGGTGAGCGCGCGTCGCGCCGCCTCGGGATCGCGATCGAGCACCGTGCGCGCGGCGCCGGCCTGCACGCCCATCGCCGAGACGTGGTGCGCCACGACGTCATGGAGCTCGCGTGCGATGCGGACGCGGTCGAGCGCCACCGCCTGCGCCGCGGTGATCTCGCGCTCGTGCTCGAGCTCACGCGTGCGCTGTTCGAGCTCCTCGCGGCTGAGCGCGCCCGCGTAGGCGCGCTCGCCGAACGCGAAGGCGCCGGCGAAGAAGACGACGTTGAAGAGGAACTGCAGCATCATCATCGCCGCGACGGGGGAGAACAGCGAGAACTCCGCGGCGCTGTCGCTGCCCTGTTCGCTGGCCGCCTGGAACATCGCCGCGAGCAGCCAGAAGAACATGCCGATGATGACCACGACGCGGACGATCAGGGCCCGCCGCCGGTCGACCACCCACGCGCCGACCGAGTACATCGCGATGAAGAGGGCGATGCTGCCGACGTACATCTCGGGGATGTGCACCGACATGCCGACGAAGTAGACGACAGCGACGACGATCAGCGCGACCTCGGGGATGCGGCGACGCAGCGCGAGCGGCGCCGTCAGCGCCACGCTGTAGAGCAGGCCCCAGCCGAGGTGCGGTGAGTCGTCGCCCCAGACCTGCGCGACACTGCCGAGCCAGGTGCTGAGGATCGCGCTCACGAGCAGCGCGGCGGCGAGCCACAGGTCGTTGCGCAGTTGCTCGGGGGTCGCGGCGAGACGCTCGTCGGGTACGGGGGAGGCCACGGGCATGACCTCCACGCTACGGTGCGCGCAGGGGTGCGACATCCCCCGAGCGGGGGAGCCGGACGGCCGGCGCGACGATCAGAAGATCATCGGACGGTCGTCATCGTCGTCGCCGTCGAGGACGAGGTCGACGACGACGGGGACGTGATCGCTCGGCGCTTCCCCCTTGCGCTGATCGCGGTGGATCGCGGCGCCGGTGACGGCATCGGCGAACGCGGACGAGCCGAGGATGAAGTCGATGCGCAGGCCCTCGTTGCGGGGGAACCGCAGCTGCTTGTAGTCCCAGTAGGTGAAGCCGGTCGGCACCAGCGGGCGCACGGTGTCGGAGAGGCCGGCGTCGAGCAGCGCCTGGAACGCGGCGCGCTCGGGCGGCGAGACGTGGGTCGTCACGCCCTCGACGAGGGTCGGGTCGCCGACATCCTCGGGGGTGGGGCAGATGTTGAAGTCGCCGGTGAGCGCCAGGGCGAGGCCGGGGGATGCGGCCAGGGTGTCGCGCGTGTACTGCTCGAGCGCCTGCAGCCAGTGGAGCTTGTAGACGTAGTGCGGGTCATCGAGCGACCGGCCGTTCGGGACGTAGAGGCTCCAGACGCGGACGCCGCCGACGGTCGCGGCGATGGCCCGCGCCTCCTGCGGCGCGTCGGGGCCCTCGTGGCCCTTGAGGAATCCCGGCATCCCGGGAAACCCGATCTGCACGTCGGTCATCGGCTCGCGGCTGGCGATCGCGACGCCGTTCCACTGGTTCAGGCCGTGAAGCTCGACGTGGTAGCCGGCCGCCTCGAACTGCTCCATCGGGAACTGCTCGGGCTTGCACTTGATCTCCTGCATCGCCAGGACGTCGATGTCTTCGTTCACCGCGAAGCCGACGATCCGGTCGACGCGAGCGCGGATCGAGTTCACGTTCCAGGTGGCAAGACGCATGCCCCCAGCCTATTCGGCGGCTCGGACCTCGCCCGCTGCGCGGCATCCGGATACCGTCGGGGGATGGCCACGACATTGCTGCTCATCGCCGATACGCATGTCCCCGGGCGGGCGCGGGCCCTGCCGGATGCCGTGCTCGCCGCGGCCGACGCGGCCGACCTCATCGTGCACGCGGGGGACTGGGTCGCGGCATCCGTCCTCGACGAGCTCGAGCGGCACGGCGAGGTGCTGGGGGTGTGGGGCAACAACGACGGAGCCGACCTGCGGTCGCGACTGCCCGAGGTGGCGCGTCGAACGATCGAGGGGGTGCGGTTCGCCGTCGTGCACGAGACCGGCGCCGCGGCGGGGCGCGAGCGACGGATGGACGCCGTCTACTCCGATGACGACGTGCTCGTCTTCGGCCACAGCCACATCCCGTGGGACACGACGACCCCGCGCGGACTCCGGCTGCTCAACCCGGGCTCGCCCACCGACCGGCGTCGCCAGCCTCACAAGACGTTCCTCACGCTCACGGTCGACGAGGGCGAGCTGCGCGATGTCGACCTCGTCGTGGTCTGAGCGACGGCGTCGCGCCGGGGCGACCCGCTCGTAGACTCGGGGTCATGACCGTCGCAGGCACGCCCGAGCTCGAAGCCGACCGCCAGGATCTCATCCGGCTGATCCAGGACGAGGCGGTGTTCCACGGCGACTTCACCCTCTCGAGCGGCAAGAAGGCGACGTACTACGTCGACATGCGTCGGCTGACGCTCGACCACCGCGCCGCGCCGGCGATCGGCCGCATCATGCTCGACCTCATCTCGGACGTCGACGGCGTCGTCGCGGTCGGCGGCCTCACCCTCGGCGCCGACCCGATCGCGAACGCCGTCATGCACGAGTCGGTGCGCGCGGGCCGCCCCCTCGATGCGTTCGTCGTGCGCAAGGAGCCCAAGGACCACGGCCGCGGTCGGCAGGTCGAGGGCGCGGATGTCGCAGGCAAGCGCGTCGTCGTCGTCGAGGACACCTCGACCACCGGCCAGTCCGCACTCAAGGCCGTCGAGGCGCTGCGGCGCGAGGGCGCTGAGCCCGTCGCGGTGGCCGTCATCGTCGACCGCAAGACCGGCGCCCAGGCAGCGGTCGAGGAGGCCGGGCTGCAGTGGCTCGCCGCGATCGACCTCGACGACCTGGGCCTCGCCCCGCAGTAAGGCGCTTCACCTGGCAGCATCCGCCGCTTCGGGCTGCGTGAGGGGGCATGAGCTGCCAGGTGAACCGCAGCCGCCGAGGAATAGCGCGCGGGGCCTGGGCGGTTGTGGTTCAGTATGAGCCTGTACGAGCCCGCCGTCTTCGGTGCCCTGAACCTGTCGAACCGCGTCGTCATGGCGCCGCTCACGCGCACCCGCGCGGGCGAGGACGGTGTTCCCACCGACGTCATGGTCGAGTACTACCGCCAGCGCGCGGGGCAGGGCCTCATCATCACCGAGGGCACGTGGCCTGTCGTGGAGGGCAAGTCGTACCCCGGGCAGCCCGGCATCCAGACCGAGGAACAGATCGCGGGCTGGCGACGCATCGCCGACGCCGTCCATGAGGCCGGCGGCACCATCGTCATGCAGCTGATGCACGGCGGACGCGTGTCGCACCCCGACATCACCGGTGCCGACCGAGTCGTGGGCCCGAGCGCGCTGGCTGCGCCCGGGCAGACCCGCACCCCGAAGGGCAAGGCCGACATGCCGATCGCGCACGCGCTGACCGCGGCGGAGGTGCCCGAGGTCGTCGAGCAGTTCGCGCAGGCCGCGCGCAACGCGCTCGCGGCGGGGCTCGACGGTGTCGAGGTCCACGGCGCGAACGGATACCTCGTGCACGAGTTCCTCTCGCCCGTCTCCAACGTGCGCGACGACGAGTACGGCGGATCGCCCGCGAACCGCGCGCGCTTCGCGGTCGAGGTCACCCGGGCCGTAGCCGCTGCCGTGGGCGCCGACCGCACCGGCATCCGGCTCTCGCCGCAGCACAACATCCAGGGTGTGCTCGAGCACGACGACGCCGACGCCCGCGCGACCTACACGGCTGTCGCCGAGGGGCTCGCCCCCCTCGGGCTCGCGTTCGTCGATGTGCTCAGCGCCGACCCGACGGGCGAGCTCGTGCAGCACACCCGTCGCACGGCCGCCGCCCCCTTCATCCTCAACTCGGGCTTCGGATCTCCGACGACCCGCGAGGAGGCCGAGACCCTCGTGATCGCCGACTGGACGGATGCCGTCGCCGTCGGTCGCCCCGTGATCGCCAACCCCGATCTGGCGGCCCGGTGGGAGCAGCGGGCGGAGCTCAACGAGGCGCGCCCCGAGCTCTTCTACGGCTCGACCGCCGAGGGCTACATCGACTACCCGTTCCTCGACGAGGTGCCCGCCGGCGCGGTCTGAACGACCCCGGACCCGAACCCGAGCGTCGCATCCATCGCCTCGTCGAAGCGGCGACGCGCGTCCTCGATGCGCGGCATATGCTCCTGCGCCCACGCGAGGATGACGTCGACGGGCGGGCGCAGGGTCTTGCC
Source organism: Microbacterium sp. M4A5_1d (assembly GCF_053345465.1). Classification (NCBI taxonomy): domain Bacteria; kingdom Bacillati; phylum Actinomycetota; class Actinomycetes; order Micrococcales; family Microbacteriaceae; genus Microbacterium; species Microbacterium sp. M4A5_1d. The sequence goes on along the minus strand of NZ_JBKFAD010000001.1, from coordinate 1,516,629 downwards.
GAGCGCTGTGACCCGGTACTCCACGGCGACCGGCCGGGTGCTGAGTACGACGCGTTCCACGATGCCGTTGCGCTCGAGCCGCCGCAGAGTCGCGGTCAGCGACTTCTGCGTGACGGCGGGGATCGCGCGCCTGAGGGCGCTGAACCGGGCGGGCGCGTCGCACAGCTCGTTCAGCACCGCGAGCGACCACCTGTCGAGTACCTGGTCGAGCAGGTCGCGATGCGGGGCCGCGATCTCGAATCGGTCTGCGTCGGCGGGGGTGGTATCGGTCACGCTACCCAGTCTCGTTGAAGTGACTTCCGAGCACCATGTATCCATGAGATACCAATAACGATGCAAGGAGCTTCACCATGACCGTTCACCTGTCGTCGCCCGACTCGCTGATGCAGGCCGTTCCGTACCACCACGTCGCCGTTGCCACCGGCGCGCGCCAGGTCCACGTCGCCGGCCAGATCGCCCGAACCGCCGACGGCAGGTCGGTGGCTCCCGGCGATCTCACCGGTCAGGTCGCGCACGCCCTCCGCAACACCCACGCCGCGCTGGAGAGCGCCGGCGCGGGGTTCGCCGATGTGGTCCGCTTGGCCTTCTACGTCACGGGGTGGGCGCCCGACCGCATCGCCGACTTCATGGCGGGCGTCCACGATGTGGCCGCGGAGATCGGGCTGCCCACACCGATGCCGCCGGCCTCGCTCATCGGGGTGGACTACCTCTTCGAGCCCGACGTCCTCGTCGAGGTGGAGGCGACCGCGGTCCTCGATTGACTCCCGGCGGCCGATCCGGGCTCAGCTCTGGAAGACGGGCAGCTGCGACGCGAGGCCGAGCAGCAGGCCGAAGAACATGAGCAGGATGATGCCGCGACGGGTCGACCCGCGATTGGTGCCGTCGGTGCCGATCTGCTGGTTGCGCACGAAGATGATCAGCGCGATCAGCAGGATCGCGAGACCGGTGAGCGCGAGGACGATCGACATCAGTCGTCGTCCCCGTCGCGGCGCCGCCGGACGAACTGCACGATGACGACCACGAGGGTCGTCGTGAGCATGAGCGCGACGCTGATCAGCAGGAGGTTCTGCTCGAACTCGTTCACAGGATGCCCGGATCCTCGGTCTCGTACGGCTCCGTCTCGAGCAGATCGGCGACGGAGTCGAGGATCTCGTCGGGGCGGAACGGGTACCGCTCGATCTCGGCGTCGTCCGAGATGCCGGTGCGCACGAGCACGGTGTGCAGACCCGCTTCGATGCCCGCCACGACGTCGGTGTCCATGCGGTCGCCGATCATGCCGGTGTTCTCGGAGTGCGCTCCGATGCGGTTCATCGCCGAACGGAACATCATGGGGTTCGGCTTGCCGACGACGTACGGGCTCTTCCCGGTCGCGTGCGAGATGAGGGCCGCGAACGAACCGGTCGCCGGAACGACGCCCTCCGGGGTGGGGCCCGTGGCATCCGGGTTGGTGATGATGAACCGCGCGCCGGCGTTGATGAACCGGATCGCCTTCGTGATGGCGTCGAAGGAGTAGTTGCGCGTCTCGCCCACCACGACGTAGTCGGGGTCGGTCTCGGTCATGATGTAGCCGGCCTCGTGGAGGGCGGTGGTGAGGCCCGCCTCGCCGATCACGAACGCCGAGCCGCCCGGATGCTGCGAACGCAGGAAGTCCGCCGTCGCGAGCGCCGACGTCCAGATACGGTCCTCCGGCACCTCCAGCCCCGACCGCGCGAGACGCGCGCTGAGGTCTCGGGGCGTGAAGAAGGGGTTGTTGGTCAGCACGAGGAACGGCGTGCCCGTCTCGCGCCACTGCGCGAGCAGTTCCGCCGCCCCCGGGATGGGGTGGTTCTCGTGGACGAGAACGCCGTCCATGTCCGTGAGCCAGCACTCGATATCGGCGCGTGTCCGCATGGCCCCAGCCTAGCTGTGGCGATCCGGCCGTAGTCTTCACTCGTGGCCCACGACGACTGGAATCCCCGCAAGCTGCCCGACCTGTCGGGCAAGCGGTATCTCGTCACGGGCTCCAACGCGGGACTCGGGTATTTCGCCAGTCTGCAGCTCGCTTCGGCCGGGGCCCACGTCATCATGACCGGCCGCAGCCCGCAGCGGCTCGCGACGGCGCGCGCCTCGGTCGTGCGAGCCCTGCCCGACGGGGTGGGATCGGTCGAGACGCTGCTGCTCGATACGAGCAACCTGGGCTCCGTGCGGGCAGCGGCGGCGACCGCTCGCGGCCGAAAGCCCCTCCACGGCCTGCTCCTGAACGCCGGGGTGGTGCATCCGCCGCGTCAGCGCCGCACGACCCCCGACGGTCACGAGCTGGTGTTCGCCACCAACGTCCTCGGCCACTACGCGCTCGCGGGGGAGCTGCTCATCGCGCTCGCCGCCGGCCGCGGCCGCATGGTCTGGGTCGGCTCGGTGTCGACATCGATCTGGAAGTACGACCCGACCGACATCGAGCTCGAGAGCGACTACTCGCCCTGGCGCGCATACGTGCAGTCGAAGGTCGCCACGACCTCACTCGGCCTCGAGGCCGACGAGCGCCTGCGGGCGGCGAGCGTGCCGGTCTCGAGCCTGGTCGCCCACCCCGGCTATTCCACGAGCGGGCGCACCCGCGGCATCGCCGGCATCAACGAGCCGTCGCGGATGACGCGTTTCACCGACAACCTGCAGGTCGCCGTGACGCAGTCCAAGGAACGGGGGGCGTGGGCGCTCGTGCGCGCTCTCGTCGACCCGGATGCCGCGGGCGGCGAGTATTACGGGCCGGCCGGTGTGCTCCGGGGCGAGCCGCGCGTCGCGACGCCCGCGGCGATCACGCGCGATCCGGACATCGCCGCGCGCCTGTGGTCGTACTGCGAGCACACGACGCGCACGCCGTGGCCGTATCTGAAGGCGAGCCGGACGCGCGCGAAGAGCTGATCGCGCTCAGGCGGTGACCCAGATGGCCGCGGCGGCACCGGGTGGCAGCACGACGGAACCGCCGCCGTCGAGCCGCACGCTGTCGCGTCCGCTGACCGTCAGGGTGTGGCCCACGTCGACGCCGTGGCCCTCGAGCGTGCGCAACAGGGCGGGATCACGGTCGCTCACGCGAAGGATGCGGCCCTCGTGGCCGATCGCCGCTTCGGCGAGCAGCACGAACGGTTCGCGATGGACCTCGCCGTCGGCGTCCGGGATCGCGTCGCCGTGCGGATCGAACCGGGGATCGCCGAGCCGTTCGGCGATGCCCGAGAGCAGCCGGTCGCTGATGGTGTGCTCGAGCACCTCGGCCTCGTCGTGGACCTCGTCCCAGGCGTAGCCGAACTCGCGGACGAGCCAGGTCTCGATGAGGCGGTGACGCCGGATGATGGATGCCGCACGCCGCCGGCCGGCTTCGGTCAGGGCCACCGGTCCGTACGGGCGATGCGACACGAGGTCCTGAGCGGCGAGCTTGCGGACCATCTCCGTGACCGTCGACGGCGCGAGCCCGAGCGTCGCCGCGAGCTGCGAGGGGGTGATCGGCGCCGGCTGCCACTCGGTGTGGTGGTAGATCGTCTTCAGGTAGTCGTCGACGGCGGGGGAGGGCACACTCCAGATTATCCGCGGCGGCGGGATAGCCTGTCCCGGTGACCCGCCCCGACCCCGCCGACGCGAGCGGCGACCGCGACGGCGTCGACGCGGAACCGCAGCTGCCGGTCGGCGTGGGGCCGTGGCCGGGCGGTCCGGACGCGTGGCCTGACGACCCCCGGTACGACCCGCAGCTGCTGGCCGACGGTGACCGCCGGAACGTCGTCGACCACTACCGCTATTGGCGGCTCGAGGCGATCGTGGCCGACCTCGACGAGCACCGGCATCCCTTCCACGTCGCGATCGAGAACTGGCAGCACGACATGAACATCGGCTCGATCGTGCGCAGCGCGAACGCCTTCGGCGCGGCGGAGGTCCACATCGTGGGACGGCGGCGGTGGAACCGCCGGGGCGCGATGGTGACCGATCGCTACCAGCACGTCCGCCACCACGAGGATGTGGCCTCCTTCGCGGCGTGGGCACGTGAGAATGACCTCCCGATCGTCGCGGTCGACAACGTCCCGGGGTCGGTTCCGGTGGACCGCGCCGACCTGCCCGAGCGGGCCGTCCTGATGTTCGGTCAGGAGGGGCCGGGGCTGTCGCCCGAGGCCGTGGCTGCGGCATCCGTCGTCGTCGAGATCACGCAGTACGGCTCGACGCGTTCCATCAACGCATCGGCCGCGGGCGCCGTGGTCATGTACGAGTGGTGCCGTCGCTGGGCTCGATGAGGACCGACCGGCGAGAGGTCACCGCTCCGGGTGGCGGTCCGGGGTGACGGCGTAGACGAACAGACCCGTCGCCGACGCGCTGAGTTCGACCGTCGCGTCGGCCGGGACATCCCGGATGCCGTGCGGCTCGGCGTTGCCGTCGACGGCGGCGCACGGCACCTTTCCGCTCTCGATGGTCGTGCCGTCGGCTGTGACGGTGTAGGCCAGCTCGCTTCCCGATCCGGTGACGCAGGCGATCGTCACGACGGCGGGCGCTTCGCCGGCGGTGACGGAGATGATCGGCTCTCTGCCGGGCTCGAGAACACCGGCCTCGCGCTGGGTCCAGGACGCCCCGCCGAGCCCGTTCTCGGGGATGACGGTGTCAGCCCACTGCCGGGCGTCGTCGGCGGTGGGGCGGGGCAGCGTCCGGGGGTCGTCGGAGCGCGTCGGGATCTCGACCGGCGCTGTCTCCTGCGCGCAGCCGGAGGCGAGCATCCCGACCACGAGCACGGCGGCACCGGCGGCGGCGGCAGAGGTGAGCTTCGGCATGCCGCCACGCTAAGCGCGGAATCTGAGGTTCGCACGTGAATGGGGTTTCGACCCGATCACAGTTCGGCTTCGCGTCTCCGGGGTTCAGACGGCGATGCGCAGCCACGCGCCGCGCCGCACGCGCCACCCCAGCGTGACCAGCCGGGCGATCATGTAGACGCCGAAGAACGCCACCGCGAGCCAGGCGAGGCCTGCCGCGCCGCCCGGATGCAGCGCTCCGATCACCAGGAGAGCGGGGATGAAGGGGATGAGGTTCAGGCCTCCGGCGATCGCGAGATAGCGCGCGTCGCCGGCGCCCATCAGCACCCCGTCGAGGACGAAGACGATGCCGCAGACGGGCTGCGCGATCGCGAGGACGAGGAGCGCCGGCTGGATCAGGGCGGCCACGGCCGGGTCGCCGGTGAACAGCAACCCGATGACCCCCGACGTCGCGGCGATGACGCCCCCGACGAGTACGCCGAACCAGGCGCCCCAGGCGACGGTGCGACCGAGGACGCGCTGGACGAAGGCCTCGTCGCCGGCACCCAGGCCACGCCCGATGAGCGCCTGCGCGGCGATCGCGAGCGCGTCGAGCGCGAAGGCCGCGGTGGAGAAGATCGTGAAGGCGACCTGCCAGCCGGCGAGTTCGCTCGTGCCCAGGCCGGTCGCGACGGCGACGGTCGCGAGCAGCGCCGCGCGCAGCGAGACCGTCCGGAGGAACAGCCAGCCGCCGAGACGCGCCGACCCGCGCATGCCGTCGGCGCGGGGCCGGAGCGACGCCGAGTGCCGGCGAGCGAGGCGGCCGATCACGACCACGTAGGCTCCGACCATGCCCCACTGGGCGATCACGGTGCCCATCGCCGACCCGGCGATGCCCCAGCCGAACCCGTAGATGAAGAGGACGTTCAGCACCGCGTTGGCGCCGAAGCCGAGGCCGGCGATCCACAGCGGGGTGACGGTGTCCTGCATGCCGCGCAGCAGCCCGGTCGCGGCGAAGACGATGAGCATCGCCGGAAGACCCCACATCGACAGGCGGAGGTAGGTCTCGGCGTCCGTCGCGACGGCCTCGCCGGCTCCGAACATGCCGACCAGCAGCGGCGTGGCGAGCGAGCCCGCGGCCGCGAGCACGGCGCCGAGGCCGAGCGCGAGCCACAGCCCGTCGATCCCCGCGCTGACGGCGCTGGTCGAATCGCCCGCTCCGAAGCGACGGGCCACCGCCGGGGTCGTGGCGTAGGCGAGGAACACCATCAGCCCCACGATCGTCTGCAGCACCGCGCCGGCGATGCCGAGCGCCGCGAGCGGCACGACGCCGAGGTGGCCGATGAGCGCGGCGTCGACGATGAGGAACATCGGCTCGGCGATGAGGGCGCCGAGGGCGGGAACGGCCAGCCGCAGGATCTCGCGGTTGAGCGTGGGCGCCATGACTCGAGCCTAGAGGCGTGACGCCGGCGGACCCGCCTTTGCACGACCGCCGGGTCGCTGTCGAGCGCGCGGAACGCCACCGCAACGGCGGTTACCGTTGATCATCGACCGAGGGAGAGGACGCCGGATGCGGCTGCTCGAACGCCTGGCGATTGCGCGCCTGCACGCTCGGCTGCCGACGTGGGTCCGCGTCGTCGTGGCCGCAGCGGCCGTCGTGCTCGGCGTCGTCATCGTCATCCGTCCGACGACGGCTCTCGACGTCCTCGCCTGGTTGATCGGCGGCGGAATGGCGCTGACAGGCCTCCTCGAGCTCACCGGGCGCGAGGGCGAGGCGCACCGCCCGCGCTGGCGCACGGCAACGGGGGTCGCCTGGCTTCTCGGCGGCGCGATCGTCCTCCTCGCGCCGGGACTGACGGTGCGTGTCGTCGCGGTCGTCGTCGGCATCCTTCTCCTCGGTGGCGGCATCCTCGGCGTCATCGCGGCCTTCGGGCGTGGCCGTACCTGGGACGCGCGCATCGCCGACGCCGCTTTCGGCGCGTCGGGCGTCATCTTCGGCGCGCTCGCACTGTTCTGGCCCGACATCACCCTGCTCGTGACCGCCGTCGTCTTCGGCGCCCGGCTGATCATGAGCGGCGTCGTCGACCTCTGGACGCGGCTCCGCCGCCGTCGCGACGACCGCGTGGCCGAACGCGTGGGGCCGGACGGCAGGCCTCGCCGGCGCTGGGGACGGACGGTGGTCGCCATCGCCTCCGTCGCGCTGGCCGTGACCACGACGATCGTGACAGCGCCGTTGCGCGACGGCTCGACCGTCGTCGACGACTTCTATGCGGCGCCGCGTGACCTGCCCGACGAGCCCGGACGTCTCGTGCGGGCGGAGCCGTTCGACGCCGGCATCCCGGCCAGCGCGGAAGGGTGGCGGATCCTCTACACGACGACCGGCGTCGACGGAGATGTCCGCGTCGCGAGCGCCATCGTCGCGGTGCCGCGCGAGGGCGACGGGCGATGGCCGGTGATCGACTGGAACCACGGGACCACCGGGTTCGCGCAGCACTGCGCCCCGTCGCTGCAGCCGCGCGGACTGTGGGCGGGCGCCTTCTACATGCTGCCGCGAGCCATCAAAGAGGGCTGGGCCGTCGTCGGCACCGACTACATCGGACTCGGCACCGAGGGGCCGCATCCCTATCTCGTCGGGCTGCCGAGCGCCCACGCCTCGCTCGACGCCGTTCGGGCTGCGCGCGAGCTCGAGGAGGCCGACCTCGGCGCCCGCACCGTCGTGTGGGGGCATTCGCAGGGCGGTGCGGCGGCGCTGTGGACGGGCGCGGTCGCCCGTGAGTACGCTCCCGAGGTCTGGGTGCAGGGCGTCGCCGCCCTCGCGCCGGCGAGCGACCCCGCAGCTCTCGTGCAGGGCATCTCGAGTGTCACCGGCGGCAGCATCTTCGCGTCCTACGCCTTCGCCTCGTTCTCGTCGATCTATCCCGAGATCGAGTACCGCGACTATGTGCGTCCCGGCGCGGAGACCGTGCTGCGGCAGATGTCGGAGCGGTGCCTGTCCGACCCGACGATCGTGCTCTCCGTCGCCGCGGCTCTCGGGATGAGCCGCGACCCGGCGCTGTTCTCGCGGTCGCCGGCATCCGGAGTGCTCGGGCGGCACCTGCGCGAGAACACGGCGCCGCTACGCTCCACCGCGCCCGTGCTGCTGGCGCACGGCGGGGCCGACAGCGTCATCCCGGTGCAGACCCAGGCCGCATTCGTCGACCGCATGTGCGCGGCCGGTCAGGACGTCGACTTCCGCACGTACGCGGGGTTCGAGCATGCGGGGGTCGTCGAGCGACCGTCGCCCCTCATCGACGAGCTGTTCGACTGGACGAGGGATCGTTTCGCCGGCATCCCGGTTGCCGAGGGGTGTACCACCACGGAACGCTGAATGGTCTCAGAAGTTCGTGTCGTCCGGTCGGCCTAGCATGGGTGCCATGACCGACCCCGTCCTTCCCTCCGGCATCGACATCGCCGAGCTGAGTCCCGAGATCCGACCGCAGGACGACCTGTTCCGGCACGTCAACGGCAGCTGGCTCGAGCGCACCGAGATCCCCGACGACAAGGCCCGCTGGGGATCGTTCCACGTCATCGCCGAGCAGGCCGAGAGCGACGTCCGCGCCATCATCGACGAGGCGACGACCGCCGAGCCGGGCACGGTGCAGCGGAAGATCGGCGACCTGTTCACGAGCTTCATGGACACGGCTCGCATCGACGAGCTCGGTGCCGAGCCGCTCCGACCGCAGCTGGCGCGCGTCGACGCGGTCGACTCGATCCCGGCGCTGCTGCGCACCGTCGGCGAGCTCGAGCGCGAGGGCATCGGCGGCATGATCGGTACCTTCATCGAGCCCGACCCGGGCAATCCCGAGCGCTACGTCGTGTTCTTCGTGCAGGGCGGGCTGTCGCTCCCCGACGAGAGCTACTACCGCCTCGACGGCTTCGCCGCGACGCGCACGGCCTTCCGCGGATACGCCGAGCGCATGCTCGAGCTCGCCGGGGTCGCAGACGCCGCGGAGCAGGCCGAGCGCATCGCACGGCTCGAGACGGAGCTCGCCGCGCACCACTGGGACAACGTGCGAAACCGCGACGCCGTCGCGACCTACAACCTGCACACGTGGGACGAGGTGACGACCCTCGCCGGCGTCGACCTCGACCCGTGGCTGGACGGGCTCGCGCCGCGGCACCGTGACGGTTTCGCCGAGATCAACGTCAATCAGCCGAGCTTCCTCTCCGGGCTCGGCACGCTCCTGACCGACGAGCACCTCGAGGACTGGAAGGCCTGGCTGCGCTTGCAGGTCGTTCGCGCCTCGGCGCCGTTCCTGCCCGACGCTTTCGTCGCCGAGAACTTCGACTTCTACGGCACCCAGCTCACCGGCGTGCCCGTCAACCGCGAGCGCTGGAAGCGCGGCGTGAGCATCGTGCAGGCGGCGCTCGGCGAGGCTGTCGGCGAGATCTACGTCGAGCGGCATTTCCCGCCGCAGGCCAAAGTCGAGATGGATGCCCTCGTCGACAACCTCATCGAGGCGTACCGGCAGTCGATCACGGGGCTCGAGTGGATGACGCCGGCCACCCGCGAGCGCGCTCTCGAGAAGCTCGCTGCCTTCACCCCGAAGATCGGCTACCCCGACCGCTGGAAGGACTATTCCGCGCTCGAGATCGACCCCACCGACCTCCTGGGCAACGTGCTGCGTTCCACCGAGTGGGAGTACGAGCGTCAGCTGGCGAAGCTCGGTCAGCCGATCGACCGCGACGAGTGGCACATGACGCCGCAGACGGTCAACGCGTACTACAACCCGCTGATGAACGAGATCGTGTTCCCCGCGGCGATCCTGCAGCTGCCCTTCTTCTCGTCCGAGCGCGATGCCGCGGCGAACTACGGCGGCATCGGGGCGGTCATCGGTCACGAGATCGGGCACGGGTTCGACGACCAGGGCAGCGCCTACGACGGCACCGGCGCGCTCAACGACTGGTGGACCGACGCTGATCGTGCTGCCTTCGAGGAGCGCACGGGCGCCCTGATCGAGCAGTACAACGCCCTCGTGCCGCGGGGCCTCGGCGACGAGCACACCGTGAACGGGGCGCTGACCATCGGGGAGAACATCGGCGACCTCGGTGGCCTCGGCATCGCCCTCAAGGCCTACCGGCTCCACCTCGCCGCGACGATGTCGCCGGAGGAGCTGGCCGAAGCGCCCGACGGTCCCGTGATCGACGGCTTCACGGGTGTGCAGCGGCTGCTCCTGAGCTGGGGTCAGATCTGGCAGCAGAAGGGCCGCGACGCCGAGACCATTCGACTGCTCACGATCGACCCTCACGCTCCGAACGAGTTCCGTTGCAACCAGATCGTCCGTAACATCGATGCGTTCTACGACGCATTCGGCGTCACCGAGGGAGACGAGCTGTGGCTCGCCCCAGATCGCCGCGTCACGATCTGGTGATCACCCGAACCGAATCGCTCAGACTGACTCCGACGGAGACGAGAACATGACGGTGGATGGATCCGAGTCCTCCTCCGGGACCGCCCGCTCGCGCGCGGAGCGACGGGGCGCCGCGCGTCCGCGACGTCGCTCGAGCGTGCCGCGCCGGGGGTTCGCGTCGACCGAGAAGGCGCTCGACACGCTGGCGGCTTCAGGAGCACGGGTGTCCGTGCGGGTCAGCGACCTCGACCGCGGCACACCGGTGCTCGCGGGCGACGACTTCGTCACGCTGCCCGTCGCGGGGATGGGGATCGTCCCGCTGCTGATCGAGGTGGCCACGCGGTTCGACGCCGGGACCCTCGACCCGCTCGAGATCGTCGATCGTTCGACAGTGGGCGACGTCGCCGTCGCGGGACTCTGGCGACACCTCGTGGCACCGGCCCTCCCGCTCGGCGACCTCGCCGTGCTCGCGGCTTCGACGGGCGACGCCCTCGCGGCCAACGCCCTGCTCGAGCGGGTCGGTCTCGATGCGGTGCGCGCCCGGGTCGGGAGCCTGGGGATGCCGCGCACGGCGCTGCTCGACCGGTTCCGTGACACCCGTGGGCCCGACGATGCCCCGCACTACGCGCTCGGCACGGCACGCGAGCTCGCCGCGATGTTCGCGGCCCTCGTCAACACCGACGTCGTCTCGCCCGGCGTCAGCGCCCAGGTGTCGGAGTGGCTGAGCCTGAACCACGACCTGTCGCTCGTCGGCTCGGTGACGGGACTCGACCCCTTCGCGCACGACGACGACAAGCACGAGCTGCTGTTCGTGAACAAGACCGGCCGCGCCGACGGCATCCGCGCCGAGGCCGGCGTGCTCGCTGGCCCCCGTGCCGGGGTGTCGTACGCGCTCCTGGTCGGGTTCGACGACCTGTCGATGAGCGACCGCCTGCGCGCTCATGAGGCGTTCCGCGCGTTCGGGCTCGATCTCATGGAGTACGTCTTCTGATCCGATCCCGCTGTTCGCTTGACTCTCACACCGTGTCAGGCTGTCGAGTGGGATCACCATGTTGAGTATCGGAGAGTTCGCCCGGCTGGCCGGCGTGTCGGTGCGGATGCTGCGCCATTACGACCAACTCGGTCTGCTGCATCCGCATCGCGTCGATCCGGCCTCGGGCTACCGCTCATACTCCGCGTCGCAGCTCGATCGAGCCAACCGGCTGATCGCGCTGAAGGACCTCGGCTTCACCCTCGAACAGGTCGGCCGGCTGCTCGACGACGGTATGTCGTCGGCATCGGTGGCCGCGCTCCTGCGGGAGCGGAGGGCTGAGCTGAGCGGTCAGATCACCGCGGACGTACAGCGGCTGCACGAGGTCGAGGCGAGGCTCCGATCGATCGAGAAGGAGATACCCGTGTCCACATTCATCGAGACCGCACTGCCCGAGCTGACTCTGACTCAGCTGTCGGTCCGCATCGACGAGATGGCGCAGATCGAAGACGAGATCAGCGTCATGTTCCAACGCGTGAACGACAGCATCGATGCCGCCGGTGCGCGACGGCTGGGCCCCGGCGTCGCGGTCTACATGACAACAGGCGACGGCATGATCGCCGCCGCGGCCGAGCAGATCGGTGACGCTCCGGTGCCCGACGGCCTCGAGCGGGCGGTCGTCTCGGCCGAACCGCGAGCGCTCACCCTTCGCTACGAGGCCGACGATCTCGCTGGCATCCAGAGCGCGTGGCAGGCGCTGGTCGCCGAGGCGGAGCGGCGCGGACTGCGATCCGACGGCGCGTGCCGCGAGATCTACCTGCAGACGCCCTATGACGGCGACCGATGGGTCATCGACCTGCAGCAGCCCGTGTCCTGAGCGCCGGCGCGGGCAGCGCTAGCCTGGGGGAGTGAGTTTGCTGGATCCCCGAGAAGCCGCACGACGTGAACAGGCCAAGTATCGGGGGACCACCTCCGCCTTGGCCGCGAGCCTGATCTGGGGCATCCTGTCGGTCGCCGCTGCGGCGGTCGTCGGGTTCGCTATCGGCGGCATCTTCGAGCAGCTCCGGGTCGTGAACATCAACAGTGTGTTCGGCACGCGCGACACCGGCGTCCCCATGGCTGCGCGCGGGTGGGGCCTGCCCGTCGGCATCCTTCTGCTGATCGTCTGCATCGGCCAGTACGGCAAGTGGAACCACCGGTTCAGCGCCCGCGAGAAGGGCTACGCGGCGATCGGCCCGCTCACGATGATCCTGGCCGGGCTGGCGATCGGCACGTGGATCGCGACGACGATGTGGATCGAGCCCGACGCCGTCGGCGTCGCCGTCGACCCGACATTCGGCGGCAACGAGACCTGGGGTGTCGGCGAGTGGATCCTGTACGCCGGACAATGGTGGCTGCCCGGGCTCTTCACGCTCCTCGCCGTGCTGAGCTACATCGCGCGGGTGCGCTCCCTCGCGACGCGCCGCCGCAACAACGCGGTCATTTCACGCCTCCTGGCCTCCGGCTCGCGCGTCGACGCGGAGATCGTCGAGGCACCCCTTCCCGCGCATGACGCGTCGCGGATGGCCGCGTCGCTGGTGGCGAAGTTCACCGACGCCGTGGGCACGGATCGTTGGGTCACGACCATGGTGCTCATCGCGCCGCGCGAGGTGCCGGCGATCGGTGACACGCGTCCGCTCGTATTCGATCCCGCCGATCCCGGCGACACGACGCGCATCTTCCTGTCGCCGACCGGCGCGACGGGCCCCGACGACTTCGAGCCGGTGCAGCCCGCGAGCTGAGACCCGGCCCGCGAGCTCGCGCGGCCCGCGGTCAGAAGACGATCGTGTGGTTGCCGTGTCGGATGACGCGGTCCTGCGCGTGCCACAGCACCGCCCGCGAGAGCACCTGACGCTCGACGTCGGCGCCGCGGCGGGCGAGCTCGGCCGCCGTCTCGGCGTGGGTGACCCGGATCGTGTCCTGCTCGATGATCGGCCCCTCATCGAGGTCGGTCGTGACGTAGTGGCTCGTCGCGCCGATGAGCTTGACGCCGCGTTCCTTGGCCTTCTTGTAGGGCTCGGCGCCGATGAAGGCGGGGAGGAACGAGTGGTGGATGTTGATGACGGGCACGCCGAGCTTCTCGAGGAAGTCCGACGACAGGATCTGCATGTAGCGGGCCAGGACGACGAAGTCGACGTTGCCGACGAGCAGCTTCAGGATCTCGGCCTCGGACGCCGACTTGTCGGGGCCGGGCGTCGACGGGACGTGGAAGAACGGGACGTTGAACGAGCGGACGTCCTCGGCCGAGGTGGTGTGGTTCGACACGACCATCGGTACCGTCACGGGCAGATCGCCGCGGCGGTGGCGCCACAGCAGGTCGAGCAGGCAGTGGTCCTGCTTCGACGACAGGATCGCCATGCGCTTAGGCACCGACTGGTCGGTCAGCGACCACTGCAGATCGAACCCGGCGAGCGTCTCGCCGATCTCGGCTTCGATCGACGGGCGGTCGACGGCGAAGTTCGGGCGGTGGAAGACCACGCGGCAGAAATAGGCGCCACCGGTCGGGTCATCGGAGTACTGGTCGAACGCGACGATGTTGCCGCCCACGCGGGTGACCATCGCCGACAGGGCGGCGATGATGCCCGGCTGGTCCTGCCCGTGCACGATGAGGCAGGCGTGGGCGGGGTGGAGCGCAGTCGACGAATCGGTCATCCTTCGATTCTGCCCTGTCCCAGCCCCCGGTTCGGCACCCGGGTCAGTCGACGTCGAGGTAGTCCTCGATGACGAAGGCGGCCTCGCCGGCGTGCGTCGCCGGGAAGAGGTGCCCGCCACCCTCGAGGGTCACGAGGCTGACGAGGCCGGGAGCGGCGGCCTGCAGGCGCTCGCCGTTCGCGGGCGGCAGCACCTCGTCGTCGGCGCCCTGGATGAGCATGACCGGAACCGTCGGGGCGAGCGCGCGCCACTCCTCGGCCGACACGGATGCCGCGGCCGCCGCCTGCAGCGGCTCGAGGTCGGTGCGGGGCTCGTCGCCCTCGGCGCCGAGCAGCAGCACGCCATCGACGCGGTCGGTGTGGTCGATCGAGACGGTGCGCGCGACGGCGCCGCCGAAGGCGTGACCGCCGACCCAGGCGTCGCCGAGTCCGACGTGGTCCATGACGTCGACGACATCCTGTGCCAGGTCGTGCAGCGTGACGCCCTCGGTCTGCGCCGTGCGGTAGCCGACCCGCAGGATGCGGAAGTCCTCCTCGGCCAGCACGTGGGCGAGCGTTCCGAGCGCCGCGACGTTGCTGTAGCCCGGGATCAGCACCAGGACCGGCTCGCTGCCGGCATCCTCGACGTAGGGGATGGCGCGGCCCTCGGGCTCGAAGATCTGCGGCTGTGTGTCGGTCATGGCTCCCTCTCGCGGTGTCCTGCGACCATTCACGCTAGCCGAATCAGCTGGGCGCCCGCGGTCGCGGGTGCATCGCGGCCCGACAGCCCGCGGGGGTGGCTCACCAGACGATGCCGCCGCCGAGCGAGATGCCGCCCCAGGTGAGCAGCACGAAGATGCCCGCGAAGACGACCGGAGCGATACCCGCGCCGCTGCGCGCGAGGCCCTTGAGCAGGGCGATCACCACCAGCACGGCGGCCACGAGCGAGAGACCGCCCCCGAGCACGAAGCCGATGAACAGCGGGATCGGCATGAGGATGAGCCCGAGGAGGCCGACCCAGAAGGCGGCCCAGGCGGTGGGGTTGGAACGACGCGCGACGGAAGAGGACATGTGTCCATCCTCTCGCGTGTGTCAGCGGACGTCGCGCATGAGAGCGAGCACGGGCTTGCGGGCCGCTGCGAGCGCGAGGCCGAGGACGATCGCGATGGCGGCGAGGATCGAGAAGTAGGGCACCTCGTTCTCGGGATTGTAGAGCGGCGCGAGCAGTCCCGAGATCGCCGTTCCCAGCGAGACCGAGAGGAAGAACAGCGCGACCATCTGCGTCTGGAACCTCGCCGGCGCGAGCTTCGTCGCGGCCGACAGCCCGACGGGCGAGATCAGCAGCTCGGCGACGGTGAAGACGAACAGGATGCCGACGATGCCGAGCAGCGGGGTCGCGGCCGGGCCGCCGCCGGCGAATGGCAGGAAGAGCAGGAACGCCAGCCCCATGACGATGACGCCCGCGGCGAATTTGATCGGCGTCGAGGGCTGACGAGTTCCGAGCTTCGTCCACAGGGCCGCGAAGACCCCCGAGAGGATGATGATGAACACGGGGTTGATGGAATTGACCCAGTCCGGCGGCATCTCCCACCCGAGGACGTTCCGGTCCAGCCGCTTCTCGGCGTAGATCGGGATGACGGTGAACTGCTGCTGATACAGCGACCAGAAGGCGACGCTGACGATGAAGAGCGGGATGAAGCCGTACACGCGCGACCGCTCGGTCGAGGTGATCCGAGAGCTCGAGATGATCACGGTGAAGTACGCGAGGGTCGCGGCGATGACGACGATGACGACGACGAGCGACAGGTTGTCGGCCCGGATGACGCCGAGGGTGATCAGGAGCGCGATAGCCGCGACGGCTGCGACCGCGATGCCGATGACCAGCGGGTAGCGCGACCGGGGCAGCGGGTTGGGAACGCGACGTGCGGCCTCGGGCAGCGACCGGCGTCCGATCGCGTACTGGATCAGGCCGATGGTCATGCCGACCGCCGCGGCTCCGAACGCCCAGTGGAAACCGAGGCTCGTGCGCAGGAAGCCGGTGAGCAGCGGCCCCGCGAAGGCGCCGAGGTTGATGCCGAGGTAGAACAGCGAGAATCCGGCGTCGCGGCGGGGGTCGTGCTCCGAGTAGAGGGATCCGACGACCGCCGTGGCGTTCGCCTTCAGCCCGCCCGAGCCGAGCGCGACCAGCACGAGTCCGACCGCGACAGACAGCAGCCCCGGGAGCACGGCGAGCGCGACGTGGCCCGCGACGATGATGATCGCGCTGAAGAAGAGCACGCGCTCGGAGCCGAGCAGGCGATCGGCGATCCAGGCTCCGAGGATCGTGGAGAGGTAGACCGCTCCGCCGTAGGCGCCGACGATGCCGACGGCTGTGGCCTCGGGCAGGCCCGCCCCGCCCTCCGAGACCGAGAAGTAGAGGTAGTAGACCAGGACGATCTGCATGCCGTAGAAGCTGAACCGCTCCCACAGCTCGACACCGAAGATGTGTGTGAGCGCCCACGGCTGCCCGAAGAAGCGGCGGTCGTTCCGGCTGTCGTCGGGGGAGTGGGGGCGGGATGCGGTGGTGTCTGCGTCCTCGTGGCTCATGGATGCCGACGATACGCCGCTCAGGGCAGCGACGGGCGCGACTCGTGCGGATCGCGGCGCTGCGGTATGCACAGCGCCACGGCCAGGGCGATCACGGCGGCGCCCAGGCCGAGGGCGAACGAGACCTGGAACGCGGCCGGTGTCGGCACGGCGACGCCGTCGCGCTCGATCGACAGGGCGGCCAGCACGGCGCCGACGAGAGCGGCCGCGGTGCTCGTCCCGAGGGAGCGGAAGAGGGCGTTCAGGCCGTTCGACGCGCCGGTCTCGGTCGGCGGGACCGAGCGCATGATGAGCATCGGCATGCCGGCGTAGCCGAATCCGATGCCCACGCCGATGAGGAGGTTCGCCACGAGCAGGTGCCAGACCTCGGAGGCCCACAGCAGCGAGAAGCCGTAGGCGAGGATCAGGGCGATCGAGCCGAGGACGAGCAGCAGGCGCGGCCCCACCGTTCGGGCCAGTCGCCCCGAGAACGGCGAGAGGACCATCATCACCAGACCCGCCGGCATGACGATGAGGCTCGCCTGCAGCAGCGTCAGCCCGAAGCCGCCGACCGTCTCGGGAAGCTCGAGCATCTGCGGGTACGACACGTTCGAGGCGAAGAGCGAGAAGCCGATCGCGACCGACGCGAGGTTCGTCAGCAGCACTGCCGGGCGGGCGGCGACGCGCAGGTCGAGCAACGGGTCGGCGATGCGTAGCTCGAACCGGCCCCACACCAGCAGGACGAGGATGCCGCCGAGGCCGCACGCGAGGGTCGCCGCCGAGGTCCAGCCCCAAGTGTTCCCGCGCGAGACCGCGAGGAGCACTCCGGTCAGACCGACCGCGAGGCCGA
Source organism: Microbacterium sp. M4A5_1d (assembly GCF_053345465.1). NCBI lineage: Bacteria > Bacillati > Actinomycetota > Actinomycetes > Micrococcales > Microbacteriaceae > Microbacterium > Microbacterium sp. M4A5_1d. Next base: position 1,499,452 of record NZ_JBKFAD010000001.1, on the reverse strand, counting down.
TCGCCCCGATGAGGTCGAAGCGCCCCGGCGTCCGCAGCACGCTCGGGGGAACGACGAGCACGACCAGCACGAGCACGATCGCGCCCAGGCCCGCCGACATCCAGAACAGCACGTGCCAGTCGCTCGTCTCGGTGATGAGCGCGCTCACGGGCATGCCGACGGCGCCCCCGACGCCGAGGGTCGCCGACATCAGTGCGATCGCCGCCTCGACGCGGTTCTCGTGCAGCACGTCGCGCATGATCGAGATCCCGAGCGGCACGACGCCGGTCACCGCACCCTGCAGCGCGCGCCCCACGATCACCCCGACGATGTCCGTGGACAGCGCCGCGACGACCGACCCGGCGATGAGCAGGCCGAGCAGTACGAGCACGATGCGGCGCTTGCCGTACATGTCGCCGAGGCGCCCCGCGATGGGGGTGAACACCGCGGCGGCGAGGAGGGTGGCGGTGACGACCCACGCCGTGTCTTCGCGGCTCGCGTCGAGCAGCTCGGGCAGTTTCGACTGAATGGGGACGACGAGGGTGAACATGAAGGACGAGGCCAGTCCCGCGATCGCCAGCACCGTGACGATCGCGCCCTGTCGCGGCATCCGGGTGAGTCGTCGTCGTCCGCTCTCACCCGATGCCATCCCTTCAGGCTATCCGCGGCGGCGTAGGGTGGGCTCATGAGCGAGAGCGTTCCCCCGACCCCAGCCGACGTGCCCGCGGGGATCGACATCCGCCCCCTCGAGACCGTCGCCGACATCTTCGCCGGCGCCGCGGTGCTGCGCGAGGTGTGGGGCGGCGACCGCGATTCGGTGCCCACGAACCTCATGCGCGCCCTCGCCTACTCCGGCAACTACGTGGTCGGACTCTTCGACGGCGACCGGGTCGTCGGCGCGTCGGTGGCGTTCTTCGCCGAGCCGGGTGCGCGGTCGATGCACTCGCACGTGACCGGTGTGCTGCCGGAGTACCAGCAGCAGGGACTCGGGCGCGTGCTCAAGCAGCATCAGCGCGCATGGGCCTTCGCCCGTGAGGTCGGCACCATCACCTGGACGTTCGACCCGCTCTTCGCCCGCAACGCGCACTTCAACCTGCAGGTACTCGGAGCCCGCATCAGCGACTACCTCGTCGACCAGTACGGGCTCATGGACGACGGCATCAATCGCGGCGAGGTCACCGACCGGCTCATGGTGACGTGGCCGCTCGCGGCGCCGCCGCAGGAGCGTCCGTCCGACGACCGGATCGTCGCGACGATCGAGGTGCCCGCCGACATCCACGCCATCCGCGCCGCCTCTCCCGCGGACTCCGACGCCTGGCGCGACCGCGTGCGCGCGCAGTTCCTCGAGCACTTCGCGGCCGGGCTCACCGTCGGCGGCTTCGACGACGAGCGCGGCTACCTTCTCGTCCGGCCCTGACCCGCGCGGCGCGGCGCGGTTACTTCGCGCCGGCGTCGCGCCAGTCGTCGGACTCGAGGTGCGAGCCGGCCTGCGGGCCCATCTGCAGCATCCCTCCGTCGACGACCCACGTCGCACCGGTGACATACGACGACGCCGGCGACGCCAGGAACGCGACGACCGCGGCGATCTCCTCGGGCTTGCCCGGACGCGGGATCGGGATGCCGGGGCGGTGGGTCTTGTCGGCCTCGTCGCCCTCCATGTCGTTGATGGGGGTCGCGATCTCGCCGGGCGCGACGGAGTTGACGGTGATGTCTCGGGGGCCGAGCTCCTGCGCCATCGTCTTCACGAGGCCTTCGAGGCCGTGCTTCGAGGCGACGTAGGCGGCCGAGCCGACGCGCGGCTGCGAGCCGTGGACGCTCGTCACCGCGATGATGCGCCCGCCGTCACCGGCATCCGCCATGAGCTTCGCGGCGGTCTGCATTCCGAGGAAGGCGCCGTCGAGGTTGAGCGCGACGACCGTCCGCCACCCGTCGAGGTCGAGGTCGAGCACGGGCCCGCCGGTGCCGCCGCCGGCGTTGTTGACGAAGACGTCGAGGCCGCCGAGCTCCTCGGCGAGGTGCTCGATGACACCGGGGACCTTCTCGAACTCGGTCGCGTCGAACTGGGCGACGACGGCCTTGCGGCCCCGGGCCCGAACGCCCGCTGCGGTCTCGTTCGCGCCCTCCTCGTCGGAGTGCCAGGTGACCCCGACGTCCATCCCCACGTCGGCGAGGGCGAGGGCGGTCGCACGGCCGATCCCCGAGTCGGAAGCGGTCACGATGGCACGGCGAGGAGTGAACGTCATGCCCCGACGCTACGAACCCCCGGCGCGGTGTCGCACCCGGTTGACAATCCCGCGCGGGAACTCCTCAGATCCCGGCGCCCGGAAACGACGAAGCCCCGTCATCACGCGAGAGGTGAGACGGGGCGTCGTCGGATCTGAGGAGTCAGCGCGGGGTCACTCCGCCGAGGTCTCCTCCGGAGCCGGAGCCGGAGCCGGAGCCGGAGCCGGCGCCGAAGCCGCGGCGGCGTCGTCCTCGCGCAGGCCCTGGGCGACACCGCGGCCGGTGGCCTGGCCCTGGATGATCTGGCGCAGGTCGATGCCGGTCGTGGCCTGCACGGCGTCGAAGGTGGCGCGCATGCTCGACGCGCTCTCGGAGGCGATGTGGCTCGATGCGCCGTCGCCGCCGAGCACCGTGATGGAGCCGACCTTGTCGAAGCCGCGGGCGAACTCGGTCATCAGCGGCACGAGGGCCTCGATCGCACGCTGGGCGAGCAGGGCCTCCTGGTTCTGGGCGATGGCGGCGGCCTCGGCCTCGATCGCCTCGGCGCGGGCCTCACCGGCCAGGCGCACGGCGTCGGCCTCGGCCTGGGCGCGCAGGCGCGTGGCCTCGGCCTCCTGGGCAGCGATCTGTGCGCGGGCCTCGGCGGCCTTGACCTCGGCGTACGCATCGGCGTCGGCCTTGCGCTGGCGCTCGTAGAGCGAGGCGTCGGCGACCTTCTTGATGTCGGCGTCGAGCTGGGCCTGCCGGTTCTCGGCGGCCTGCAGCAGCACGTCCTGCTCGCGCTGCGCGCGGGCGAGAGCCTCGGCCTGCTCTGCCTCGGCGCGGGCGCGGCCGACCTCGGCGGAGGCGGCGGCGGAGTTCTTGTCGTACGCGGTCTGCTCGATGAGGTTCGCCTCGTCGGTCGCGAGCTGACGCGCCTTGACCTCGCGGGCGGCGTTGATGCGGGCGACCTCGGCCTCGCGGCGAACGCGCTCGACCTCGGTCGCGCCGAGGGCGTCGATGTAGCCGTTCTTGTCGGTGATGCCCTGGATCTGGAACGAGTCGAGGATGAGGCCCTGGGCCAGCAGGTCGCTCTTGATGCCCTCGGCGATCTGGTCCGACAGTTTCTGGCGGTCCTTCATGAGCTGCTCGACGGTCAGCGTTGCGACGACGCCGCGGAGCGCGCCCTCGAGCTGTTCGGTCGTGAACTGCTCGATCGCGCCGTCCTGCGACAGGAAGCGCTCGGCGGCACGACGCACGAACTCGGGGTCCGAGCCGATCTTCACGAGGGCCACGCCTGCCACCGACACGGTGACGCCGTTGGATGCCTGAGCCGTGGGCTCCATCTTGATCTGACGTGCGCGCAGCGAGATCATCTCGGCGCGCTGGGTCAGCGGGTTGACGAGGGCGCCGCCGCCGGTGATCACCGAGATGCGCGAGGAGTCTCCCGCCGCGTTCTTCTGGCTGCGACCGACGACGACGAGCGCCTGGTCGGCCTTGGCGACCTTGTACCAGGCCCGCACCATGATCAGCAGGAAGATCAGAAGGATGATGACGGCGATCACGGCGATGCCGCCGATTACGAGCGCGCCTCCGGCGAATAGAGCTTCCATGCTGACCTTTCCCGTGCGTAACGATGTGTCCTTCGACCGTATCGGGGTCGACCTGCGCGGCGCGACTAGAATCGAGGATGCCGTTGTCTGCGGCATCCGCGCCGTCGGCGCATCCCGAAAACGACCATGAGGAGCCACCTGTGGCCGAGCAGTCCCGCCTCGACAAAGTCATCGCCCTCGCCCGTCACCGCGGGTTCGTCTTCCAGGCGGGGGAGATCTACGGCGGTTCGCGCTCCGCGTGGGACTACGGCCCCCTCGGCACGGAGCTCAAGGAGAACATCCGCCGCCAGTGGTGGCAGACCTTCGTGCGCGGTCGCGGCGACATGGTCGGCCTCGACTCGTCGATCATCCTGCCCAAGCGCGTCTGGGAGGCCTCCGGCCACGTCGCGACCTTCACCGACCCCCTGGTCGAGTGCCTGCAGTGCCACAAGCGCTTCCGCGAGGACACCCTCATCGAGGACTTCGAGGCGCGCAAGGGCCGCAAGGCCGAGAACGGCCTCGCCGACGTCCCGTGCCCGAACTGCGGCACCAAGGGCCAGTACACCGAGCCCAAGTCGTTCTCGGGCCTCGTGAAGACCTACCTCGGCGTCGTCGACGACGAGACCGGCCTGTACTTCCTGCGCCCCGAGACCGCGCAGGGCATCTTCGTGAACTTCTCGAACGTGCTCACCGCGAGCCGCAAGAAGCCGCCGTTCGGTATCGGCCAGGTCGGCAAGGCGTTCCGCAACGAGATCACGCCGGGTAACTTCATCTTCCGCACGCGCGAGTTCGAGCAGATGGAGATCGAGTTCTTCACGCCGCCCGCCGAGGCGCAGCAGTGGTTCGAGCACTGGGTCGAGGCGTGCTGGAACTGGTTCATCGAGCTGGGCATCGACGCCGACAACATGCGGCGCTTCGACGTCCCCGAGGACGACCGCGCCCACTACTCCGCCGGCACGATCGACGTCGAGTACCGCTTCGGGTTCCCGGGCAAGGAGTGGGGCGAGCTCATGGGCGTCGCGAACCGCACCGACTACGACCTGGGCAGCCACTCCGAGGCATCCGGCCAGTCACTGACCTACTTCGACCAGGCATCCGGCGAGAAGTACACGCCGTACGTGATCGAGCCCTCGTTCGGCCTGACGCGGGCCATGATGGCCTTCCTCGTCGACGCGTACGACGAAGAAGAGGTGCCCAACGCGAAGGGCGGCGTCGACACCCGCACCGTGCTGCGCCTCGACCCGCGCCTGGCGCCCGTCAAGGTGGCCGTGCTGCCCCTCAGCCGCAACGAGCGTCTCTCGCCGCTGGCGCGCGAGGTCGCCGACACGCTGCGCGGCCGCGGCTGGAACATCGACTTCGATGACGCCGGTGCGATCGGGCGCCGCTACCGCCGTCAGGACGAGGTCGGCACGCCGTTCTGCGTCACCGTCGACTTCGACTCGCTCGACGACCGGGCCGTCACCGTGCGCGACCGCGACACGATGGCGCAGGAGCGCATCGCGCTCGACGCGCTCGAGGGCTATCTCGCCGAGCGCCTGCGCGGCGCCTGACGCACCTTCGGGCGGAGAACGACGCGAACCTCGGAGCCATCCTGCGATGGACTCCGAGGTTCGCGCTTTTCTCCGACGTTCGCGCCCGAGAGCAGACCCGCGGGTCAGGGGGTGCGGCGTCGCCGCAGCGCCAGGAACAGTCCGCCCGCGGTGAGCAGCGCCGCCGCCGCGAGTGCCGCGCCCCACGGCAGTTCGCCCCCGGTCGCGCTGAGGCTGCCGCTCCCGCTGGCCGTGCCGCCCGCGGCGCCGCTGCCGCTCGAGGCGCCGCTCACGACCGTCACGGCCACGCGGATGTCGTCGAACCCGGGCGACGTGATGACGAGCGTGTGCTCTCCGGTCGGGAGGTCACGGGGGACGGCGACGGCGAAGCGCACCTCGCCTGACGCATCGGCCGCGGGGATGCCGCTGACGACGATCGGATCGCTGTAGAGCGTGGCGCCGATCTGCTGCTGCGGCTCGAGGCCCGAGACCCGTACGGGCAGCGATCCGCCCTGGGCCACGCGGCCGTCGCCGATGTCGACGGTCGCCCATGCGTCGGGCTCGCCGGGCTCACCCGGACCGCCCGGCGTGGTCAGCGACTCGACGAGGTGCACGACGCCCCACCGCGAGGTGGTCTGGTAGCCGGTGCCGGTCGGCTCGGCCCACGTGTGCACGGCGAAGCGCGAGCCGCCGCGAGCGTCGTTGACCTGCGCGTCGAAGCCTTGGAAGGTGCCGGCGCCACCGAGCGGAACGTCGCTCTGCCCGCCGGACTGACCGACGAGGTCGATGGCCGCCTCGACGATGTACCCGTTCGCGGTGCGCGCGGTCGCGCTCTCGAGCAGTCGTGACCGCTGGAGCGCCTCGTTGCCGGTGCCGAAGGTGACGTCGCCGTCGACCGTGATGCGGATCTGCGTGTCGTTGGGACCGTACGCCCCGCTCTTGGTGTTGCCGAGATCGAGGAAGATCTCGACGCCGTCGCGGTTCCAGGGATCGCTGTTCGACGTGTCGATCTCGGGATCGACGACCTCGAACAGGGTGTAGAGCACGTTGTCGCGCCAGAGCGTCCGGACCGTCGCCGTGGCGCCGGTCGCGTCGCCCTCGACGCGCTTGGCCGTCTCGATCCGCGGAGCGTCGGCCCACGCGTCATCCACGACCGCGTCGACCGTGATCGTGTCAGCGCGAGGGATCTCGAGGTACGACAGCTCCTCGTAGAAGGTCAGCTGACCCATGGCACCCGCCGAGTTCCACGATCCCGCGAGCCCGTCGGCGCCGAAGACGCGGACGTCGAATGCGGCGGTCGCGCCTACGGCCGGGGCTTGGTGCGGCAGCTGAACGACGGAGTAGAACGCGCCGTCGGCCTCGACGGTCCGGCCGGCGAGGTCGCCGCCGGTGCCGAAAGCGGCCTGCTCGTCACGGTAGGTGAACTCGATCCGCTCGGGCCGCACGTTCGAGCGAACGAGCACCGTGAGGTGATCGTCGCTCCAGCGCGTCTGGAAACCGCCCGCGTCGCCGGTGAGCGGGTGCTCGGGCAGGTTGCGCCATTCGGCGGCATCGGCGATCGCGCCGTCGAGCCCCACGTCGCCGCGGAACACATCGGCGGTCGTCACCAGCGGCGGCAGACCGTCGTCCTGCCCGATCGCACCGAAGAACGCCGACTTCGCGCTCAGGTCGCCCGCGAACAGCAGCGGCGCCTGCTCCGAGCGCCACGAGCGGGCGTCGGTGAGACCCCACACGGTGACCGAGTAGAGGACCTCGGATGCCGGCGCCCCGGCGTGGTAGCCGCGGAACACCTCGAACGCGTCGCGGTAGTAGTACCCCTGGCGCGCGAGGTTCGCCGCGGTGGCGGGGTTGACGGTGACGTCGAGCTCGGTGACCGCCTGCATGAGGCCGAGTCCGGCGAACCGGTCGAGCGTGCTCGCGAGAGCGCTGACAGGGGTGTTGATCGAGACGTGGAACTGGTGGCCGACGCCGTCGAGGGGCGTTCCGGCGGCGACCATCCGGCCGACGAGGGCCTCGTACTGCGTTCCCTTGGCGTCCTGCTCGGTGTTGTAGTCGTTGATGAACAGCTTCACGGGGCGGTCCGAGCCCGGGGCGGCGTAGTCGCGGTTGAACGCCTGGTCGGCGAGCCGGAAGGCGAGGTGGATGAACTCCTCGCCGAGGACGTCGTGCCACCGGCTGGTCCGCAGGCCGTCGGGCGTCGCCTGGTCGGAGATGACCTCGTTGACGACGTCCCACGCGACGAGGGGATTGGTCTCGGACCCGAACAGGCCGTAGTCGTCGGCGATCGACCGGGCGACGTCGTCGATGTGCGTCGCGAGCCGGTCGCGCAGCAGTTGCTTGTCGGCCTCCGAGTCGGTGAGCTCTCGCCCGGAAGCATCCTGGAAGAACCAGTCGGGGGTCTGGGCGTGCCACAGCAGCACGTGCCCGTAGAGCCGCAGGCCGTTCGCGGCCGCGTAGTCGAGCAGCGCGGTGGCCTGCGGGTGGCGCTGGAACCGCTGCTGGTCGTCGTACCAGGCCTCGACCTTCATGTGGTTCTCGGGTGTGATCTGGTCGAAGTGGTGCCGGAGCAGATCGGATGCCGCGCCGCTGGTCTCGCGCTGATCGATCGCGACGCCGACGGGGAAGTCGGTCGTGTCCTTCAGCGGAGTGAGATCGAGGTCGCCTTGGCCGGCTTCGGGCACCGCGACCCGCACCTGGTCGACGAGGAACGGCGAGGTGTTGCCGGAGCTGTACCGCGCCTCGATGTAGAGCTCGGCCGCGGCGTCGTACCCGGGGATGGTGATGTCGCCGGCGACGGTCGTCCATCCGGTCGCCGAGACGCTCTCGGCCTGCAGGAGGTTGGTATAGGTGACCGTGCCGCCGTCGTCGGTGCGCATCGAGACGGTGAGGCCCTGGCCGGGATCCGCGCCGGGCGCGAAGCGCAGCGCCGCGGAGAAGGCGTAGGTCTGTCCCGCGAGAAGGGTGTCGGTGACATCGAGGAGGATGCCGTCGCCTTCGTGCGTCCGATCGGTGACGAGAGCCGCGTGCGACGACTCGACGGCTCCGCCGGGCACGACCTCCACGGTCGGGCCGGCACCGCTCGACCCGGCCCGCGGCTGCCAGGCGCCGAGGGCGCCGTCGTCGAACGTGCTCTCGATCAGGACGGTGCCCGGGGCGTCGGGGCCGGTACCCGGATTCGTGCCCGGATCGCCGTCCGTCGCCGTGACGGTGACGTCGTCGACGAGGTAGGTGTACGCGGCCGTGCCGGCGATGTCGCCGGTGCCGAGGTAGAGCCGGACGTCCTCGGTGGTCTGCGGCGACGTCCAGGTGCCGGTGACCGTCGTCCAGTCGCCGGCCGTGATGGTCGTGTTCCCGATCCAGGTGTATCCCGGGACGCCGACCCAGCGCGCCTGCGTGTCGGGCGTGCCCGCGGCCAGCCGGACGCGGGCGCTGACGGTGTACTCGGTCTCGGGCTCGAGGATGCCCAGCGCCGTCTGGATGCCGACGTAGTCGGCGTCGCGGTCCCGCACGACGAGAGCGCCGTCGACGTAGTCGAGCGTGGAGCCGTCGCCTCCGCTCTGCGTCAGCGCGTCACCGAGCGTCGGGCTCGAGAAGTCGTTGGCGACGACGGGGGTAGTCGCCCCGGGGGCCGCGGTGGCTCCCGTCGCGACGAGTAACGGTGCGGCGAGCGCCGCGGTCGCCGCGGCTGCCAGTAAACGGGGTCGACGAATTCGCATGGTTCGAGCGCTCCTTTGCGCAGACCGGGGGTACGGAATGTCGACTACTCAAACATATTCGGTGTCGTCCGCCAGTCTTTTCGAAAACCGCGACTCAGGAGGCAGAGGCGTCCTTCGCTGCCGCCTTCGCCGCGCGCTTGTATTCGCGGACCTTCGTCAGCGACTCGGGTGAGACGATGTCGGCCACCGAGCGGAACGAGCCCTCGTCGCCGTACGAGCCAGCGGCCTCCCGCCAACCGTCGCCGGTGAAGCCGTACTGCTTGCCCAGAAGCGCGAGGAAGATCTTCGCCTTCTGCTCACCGAACCCCGGCAGCGCCTTGAGCCGCTTCAAGACGGTGAGGCCGTCCGGGTCGCCGGCGGTCCAGATCGCCGACGCGTCGCCGTCCCAGTCGTCCACGATCGTCTGGCAGAGCGTCTGCACCCGGCCCGCCATCGACCCGGGAAAGCGGTGCACGGCCGGCGTCTGGCGGAAGACCTCGACGAACTCGTCGGGGTCGTAGCCCGCGATCGTCGCCGCGTCGACCGACCCCGCGCGCTCGCGGATCTTCAGCGGCCCGGTGAACGCCGTCTCCATGGCGATCTGCTGGTCGAGCAGCATCCCGATCAGCAGCGCGAGCGGATTCTCGGTCAGCAGCTGGTCGGCGGCGGAGTCGTCGGTGATGTGCAGGCTCATGCTCTCCATGTTCTCATCGGCGAGACGGCAGGATGGGGGCATGACGGATCTCGTGACGCATGCCCACGACACCCGGGGCGTCGTCGTCGGCGGCGGTATGGCGGGCATCGTCGCGGCGCTCGAATGTGCGCGCCTCGGACTGCAGGTCACCCTGATCGAGGCCGGGCCGCAGCTCGGCGGCTCCCTCGACCGGGCGACGCTGGGCGACCTGACGGTGGATGCCGCGGCCGACGGCATCCCGGCGTCCGCGAAGACGCTCGCGAAGCTCATCGACGAGGTCGGGCTGAGCGATGAACTCGAGACCGCCCGCGACGACGAGCTGTGGCTCGGCGCCGGTCCGGCCGGACCTGCTCCCGCGCCCGCGGGGACGGTGCTGGGCATCCCCGCCAACCCCTGGGCCGAGGATGTGCGACGACACATCGAGGGGCGTGGCGCCTGGCGTGCCTATCTCGACCGCGTGCGCCCGCCGCTGACGGTCGGGCGTCACCGCAGTCTCGGCGAGCTGGTCTCGTCGCGCATGGGCGAGCGGGTGCGCGACCGGCTCGTAGCCCCGTATGTGCTCGCCGTCCACGGCGTCGCTCCCGAGTTCATCGACGTCGACGCCGCGGCGCCGTCGCTCAACCCCGCGCTCACGCGGACCGGCTCGCTCAGCGGCGCGGTCGCGCAGACCGTGCGCCCCGGTTCCGCGCAGCGCCGCGCGCCGCGCGGCGGGCTGTTCCGCCTGATCGATGCGCTCGAAGCGCGCCTGCGGGACTTCGACGTCGACATCCGCACCGGCGCGGCCGTGACGGAGATCCGTCGCGAGCGCGACACGTGGCTCGTGCGTGCCGACAGCGTCGAAGAGCCGGTACCTGCCGATCTGCTGATCGTCGCCGCGGACGAAGACGCCGCGCGCCGATTGCTGTCCCCGCACGTGGAGCTTCCCGCGAGCGCCGAGCCCCGGCCAGCGCCGCTCGACGTGGTGCTGCTCCGCATCGAGGGGGTCGACCTGCCCGAGCGGGGGTCGCTCGTGATCGGGCCCGGGTCCGAGCCGGCCACCGTGCGTCCGATCTCGCGGACCTGGCCGTGGATCGGCGAGGCGCTTGCCGAGGGCGAGCACATCATCCGGGTGACCCTGCCGCACACCGCCGGGTCGGACGCGGAGGTCGTCGGGGCCGCGCGCGCGGCGGCATCCGATCTGTGCGGCGTGGCGATCCCGGCAGGCGCCGTACGCGCGTCGGCCCGCATCAGCTACTCCCGCGCGGCCCCGGCGTCACTGCTGGGTCATGACGAGGCGGCCCAGGCTGTCCGGGCGCGGGCGCGTGAGATGCCCGCCCTGGCGCTGGTGGGCGGGTGGCTGTCGGGCAACAGCCTCGATCGGGTCGCCGCCGACGCGATCGCCGAGGCCGACGCCGCACGCCGCGCGGTGCTCTGGCGAGGAGTCGATCCGGCATGATAGTCGGCTCCGCCGGGTTTCGGGAGTGGATACCTGAGGCGGCATACGGCGATAGCCTGGGACCACGCAGCAACGTCGAACGTGAGGAGACCCCATGAGGGGCAAGATTGGCATCGCCGTCGGACTCGCCGCGGGCTACGTGCTCGGGGCACGCGCCGGGCGTCAGCGCTACGAGCAGATCAAAGAGAAGGCCCAGCAGGTCTGGGAGCTCGACCCCGTGCAGAAGCAGGTCGGCAAGGTGACCGAGCTCGGCAAGTCCGCCGCCCTCGCCGTCCCCAGCGTCGTCTGGGACAGCGCGAAGAAGGTCGTCAAGGCCGCCAGCAAGAGCGGCACCCCCGGCGAGAAGCTCGACGCGGCCGTGGCCGAGGGCGAGAAGGCTGCCGGCGACGTGCGCAAGGCCGCCGAGCGTGACGCGCGCAAGGTCGCCGACGCGAGCGCCGTGGCGGACAGCTGAGATGAGCACGCCCCGCGGATTCCGCGATCGCGCCGACGACAGCCTGTTCACTCTGATCGGCGAGATCCCCGAGCTGGTCCGCAACCTCGTCGTCGCCGAGATCGATTCGGCGAAGGCCTGGGCCAAGAAGACGGGAAAGGATGCCGGCCTCGGCGGTGTCTGGTTCATCGTCGCGCTGTTCTTCCTGTTCTGGACGATCCCGGCCATCGGCGCTTTCGCGATCATCGGGCTGTCGTCGTGGCTGCCCGCGTGGGCCGCGTCGCTGATCGTGATCGGAATCCTCCTGGTGATCGCCGCCGTGTTCGCGGTGCTGGGGCTCCTCCGCTTCAAGCGTCTGAGCTCACGGCAGAACCCCGCCCAGGCGATCTCCACCGACGCCAAGATCGTGAAGGAAGTGGCCGATGAGTTCTGAGCTCCCTGACACCGCGGTGCCGCTGGGCATCTCCGACCCGGTCGAGAAGGCGCGTGCCGAGCTGAAGGCCGCGCTCGCCGCCATCGAGCACAAGGCGAACCTCCCCAAGCGGGCGGTCATCGCAACCGACCGCGCCAGCCGCGAGGCGCGCGCCTACGCGCAGCGCAACCCGGCGGGAGCCGCTGCGGCAGCGGTCGGCGTCGCGGTCGCCGTGGGCGCCGTGGTCTGGGGCATCGCCCGGCTGATCGCCCGCTGACCCGTCCGTTCTCGGCCAACCGAGTCCGGATCGATACCTCCCGCCGCCGCCTCGCGCCCGCATCGGAGTATGCTCGGAAACGAGGCAGCGGCGATGGAGCGGATGCTGCCGATGTTGCGCATCCGGGTCTGCACCGCCCGGAGAAGGAACGTGCGTCGGCCGCTCTTCCGGGGGCGGCCGCGCCTCATGAGAGCCACCATATGCATGTCGAGCCCGGCCACCCAGAGCCGCAGAAGCCCCTCCGGGGGTGGCGCGTGCTCGTGCCGCGCGGCGGCCCCTGGGGCGACCAGGTCGCGGCACTGCTGCGATCGCACGGTGCCACGCCCGTCATCGCGCCGCTGGTGAACTTCGCGCCCACGACGGATGTCGCCGATCTCGAAGGCGCGCTCGCCGAGCTCGCGGCCGGAGCCTTCGACTGGATCACGTTGACGAGTGCCACGACCGTCGACGTCCTGTACGCCTATCGCGCGGAGATCCCCGCGCGCACGCGCGTCGCCGCGGTCGGTGAGACGACGGCTGCGGCGCTGACCGCGGTCGGGTACCGCGTCGACCTGGTTCCCGACGAGGACGATTCGGCGGCCGGGCTCGCCGAGCAGATCCTCGCCATCGAGCCCGAGCCGACACGCGTCCTGGCGCTGCGCAGCGAGGTCGCCAAGCCCGTCCTCACCAGGATGCTCGTCGAGGCCGGTCACGACGTCCGCAGCGTCGTGGCGTACCGCACCGTCGGCGTCCCGGTGACCGAACGCATTGCAGCCGACGTGGCCAGCGGGCGCATCAATGCGGTGCTCGTGACCAGCGGCTCGGTCGCCGAGCAGGTCAGCGAGCAGTTCCCCGATCTGCCGGCGTCGACCCTGATCGCGGCGATCGGCCCGCGGACGGCCCGCGACGCGCGCAAGCTCGGTCTCACCGTCGATGTGGTGGCCGCCGAGACCACGATCTCATCCCTCCTCGATGCGATCGCCCGCCAGCCTGCCCCGGCATCGGGAGCATCGGCGTCCTGACGCGATCGCGGCGGTGATCGTTGCCGGTCTGTGAGCATTTCGTGAGTGTCCGACTGGCAGACTGAGACGCATGGTGACGCTTCTGCTCGACTCCGCGCAGCTCGAAGTCGTGCTCTCGGCGACCGAGCGCGCCGCAGCATTCCGTCAGCGGAATGTCCTGGTGTCTCGCGAGCACATCGCGCGGGTGCAGCTGACGGATGACGCGTGGTCGTGGCTCCGCGGCGTGCCGCGCCCCGGACTGCTGGTTCCTGCGGTCATCGCGGCCGGTTCCTTCGAGTCAGCGGGAGGCACCGATTTCGTCCTGGTCCGGCGTCGCCGCCCGTCGGTCGTCGTCGACCTCGAGGGCGACGACGAGTTCCAGCGTCTGATCCTCACGACGCGGCACGGGGTGGCGCTCGTGCGCGCCCTGCGCCTCGACGTCGAGGACGAGCCGGCTGACGTGGCGGATCTGGTCGATCAGGCGACGTCGCGCCGCCACGACACCGCGTAGCCGATCACGGCGAACACGACGGCGTAGCCGACGAGCACGAGCCCGCCCGCCCACCACTCCAGGGGCTGGCCGGCGCTCCCGCCCATGGCGGCGTAGATGCTGTCGCCCGCGAGCGCATCCGAGGCCGCACCCGGGAGGAAGCGCACCACGTCGGCGAGCCCGTCGACCATGCTCGCGCCCACGCGGGCGATCGGCTCGACGAACTGGGTGAAAGCGAGGATGCCGACGACGGCGGCGATCTGGTTGCGGATGAGGGTGCCGAGCGCGATGCCCACGAGCACCCAGAGCACGAGGGCGAGCAGCATCCGTCCGAGGAACGCCCAGGTCTCGGGGCGTCCGAGCTGCGGGTCGACGCCGAACAGCGCCAGCATCCCACCGCCTGCGGCGACCGTCGAGCCGACGGCGGCGACGCCGAAGACGAGACCCATGACGACGCCCGCGAGCATCTTCGCCGACAACGCGACGCCACGTCGAGGGGTGGCCAGGAAGGTCGGCGTCAGGGTCTTGTGGCGGTACTCGCCGGTCACGAGCAGTGAACCCACGACGAGCGGGAACACGTATCCCATCGCCGTGGCGAGCCCGTAGATGAGGCTCGGCAGCCGATCGCCGAGCCCCGTCGGCAGCGACGTGGTGCCCGGGAGCGAGCCGTTCTCGCCCGCCGCGAAGACGGCGGCCATGCCGCCGGCCGTTCCGCCGATGTACAGGACGAGGACGATCAGGAGGATCCACCAGACCGAGGTGGAGAACTGCTTCGTCAGTTCCGATCGGGTCGCGTTCACGAGGTTCATCGCGTCTCCTCCCCGGTCACGGCCGACGGGTGCACGCGGGTGCCGCTGACGAGCTCCAGGAAGACCTCCTCGAAAGCCGGACCCTTCCGCTGCAACGCGGTCAGGGCGATGCCGGCGTCGGCGGCGATGCGTCCGACCGTCGGGGCGTCGGCACCGCGTACGGCAAGGCCCGTGCGGCGTTCGTCGCTCTCGAAGCCGGCGGCCGAGAGGGCGCGGCGGAGCGCGTCGCGATCTTCGGCGTCGACGACGGTCGCGATCTCGTCCTGCGGCACGACATGCTCGATGCCGCCCTGGTACACGAGGCGCCCGCGCGTGATGATCATGAGCGAATCAACGGACTGCTGCACCTCTGCCAGCAGGTGCGACGAGACCAGGACGGTGCGTCCTTCCGCGGCGAGGTCGCGGAGGAAGCGGCGGATCCAGCGGATGCCTTCGGGGTCGAGCCCGTTCGTCGGCTCGTCGAGGACCAGGACGCCGGGGTCGCCCAGCAGGGCGTAGGCGAGACCGAGGCGCTGCCGCATCCCGAGTGAGAACCCGCCCACCTTGCGGCCGGCGACATCGCCGATACCGACGATGCCCAGGGCGTCGTCGACGCGCGACGTCGGGATCCCCGCCGCATGGGCGTAGACCCGGAGATGTGCGGCGGCCGATCGGCCCGGGTGGAAGCTGGACGACTCGAGGACGGCGCCGACGGTCTGCAGCGGGTGCTTCAGGTCGCGGTAGCGGCGGCCACCGATCGTGGCGGAGCCCGACGTGGGGGAGATGAGCCCGAGGAGCATGCGCAGCGTCGTGGTCTTGCCCGCACCGTTCGGTCCGAGGAAGCCGGTGACCGCGCCCGGTTCGACCCGCGCCGTCAGGCCGTCGACCGCCGCGACGGTGCCGAAACGTTTGGCCACGTCGGTGAACTCCAGCACCTGTCCGTCCGCCATCGCGCCCCCTCTCGCCGGGTGGTTCCGCTCCCATCCTGCCCGACACGCCGCGTTCACCGCGAACTCCGAGCGGTAGCGTGGCGAGGGTGACCGACGCCGCTGCATCCGATCCGCGTGTCCGAGTCCGTGTCGATCGTGCACTCGGACATCTCACTCTCGACCGGCCGCGCGCCATCAACGCCCTCGACCTCGGCATGATCCAGCGCCTCGCCGCAGCGCTCGACGCGTGGGAGGACGACCCGGGTGTGGACGCCGTCCTCCTCGATGGCGCGGGCGACCGCGGGCTGTGCGCGGGGGGCGACGTCCGCGGGCTGTACGACCAGATCGTCGCGGGCGATGTCGCCGAGACGGCGCACTTCTTCCGGGCCGAGTACGCCCTCAACGCACGGATCGCCGCGTACCCCAAGCCCGTGGTCGTGTTCGCCGACGGTGTGACGATGGGCGGCGGGATCGGGCTCGCCGGTCACGCGGCGGTGCGGGTGGTCACCGAACGGTCGCGCCTGGCGATGCCCGAGGTGCGGATCGGCTTCACTCCCGACGTCGGCGGCAGCCTGCTGCTGGCCCGGGCGCCGGGGCGCGTGGGGGAGTACCTCGCGTTGACCGGTGAGTCGATGGATGCCGCTGACGCGATCTACGCCGGGTTCGCCGACCACCTCGTTCCCTCCGAGCGGCTCGATGATCTGCGCGACGCCCTCGTCAGCCGCGCCGACCCCCAGACCGCGACCGAGCTCGTCCTCCTGTTCGACGAGACGGCCGCTCCTGCCCGCCTCGAGGCCGCCCGGCCCTGGATCGACGACGCCTTCGCCGCCGACTCCGTCGGCGAGATCATCGGCCGGTTGCGGAAGCGCGCCGAGCCGGAGGCCCACGACACCGCTGAGCTGCTCGAGACGCTTCCGCCGACCGCTCTTGCCGTCACCCTCGCGGCCGTCCGCGCCGCGCGCGAGCAGGACGAGCTGCGAACGGTCCTGGCGCAGGAGTACGGCCTGGTGCTGTGGTTCGCCACGACGCAGCCCGACCTCGTCGAGGGCATCCGAGCCCGCCTCGTCGACAAGGACGGGGCGCCGTCGTGGTCGCCCGCGTCTCGTGACGACCTCGCTCCCGATGTCGTCGCGCGGGCGTTCGGGTTCGAGCCCGTCCCGGCCCTATGGACTGACTGAGTTCCGTCGGACGTCCGGGCTCCGCCCGGTCGCGAGGTAATAGTCTCGGGATGCTGTGCGTCCGCGCCGTCCCGGGGCTGCGCCGCGCGAGGGAGGGTTCGTGTTCGACAGTCCGCTGTCCGTCTCGGCGTACGACGTGCTCGGGGTCGCGCCCGACGTCGACGACGAGGAGCTTCGCCGCGCCTACCGACTCCGGTTGCGGCAGACGCATCCCGACACCGGGGGCGACGCCGTGAAGTTCGTGCAGGTGCAGCGTGCCTGGGACCTGGTCGGCACGTCCGCCGCCCGCGCCGCCTACGACCGCGGACACGGTTTCGCGGACGCCCCGACCTTCTCTCCCGACGCCCCGACGTGGCGGCCGCCGCAGCGCCCGACCGACACCCGCCCGCGGGCGCGGTCGTTCGGGCAGCCCGGCGGCTGGCGCCGTGAGCGCTACCTGACCCTCATCCGGGAGTGGGTCGGACGCGGCGCAGCGGTCGACGACCCGTACGACCCCGCGCTCGTCCGGACCGCGCCCCACGAGATCCGGCGGCTGCTGGCCGACGCCCTCGCTGAGGAGGCGACGGCTCGCGTGGTCGCGGACCTCGGAATGGGGTACACCGTCTGGCATGACGTGGCCGCCGACCCCCGCGATCCCGACGTGAAGCTCGACCACGTGGTGCTCGGGCCCTCCGGGCTCTACGCCGTGCTGTCGGAGGACTTCGGCGCTCCGGTGCGCACTCGGCGCGGCGAGCTGATCGGCGAGGGCGTCGACTCGCCGATCGCGACGCTCGTGCATCGAGCGCGAGCACTCAGCCGCGCCGCGCGGGTGAAGTTCAGCGGCGCGATCGTGGTGCTCCCCGACGACGATGTGGTGCAGGCCATCGAGGAACTCGGCCGTGTGCGCGGTCTCGCGGTCGCGGTGGTGGGACGTTCGGCGCTGGCCACGGTGCTCCGTCGCGGGGTCGCCGGTGCGCGTGAGATCGGCGGGAACGAGCTCTTCGACGTCCGCACCCGCCTGCAGCAGACCGTCCGCTTCGTATGACGTCGCGAGGTGCGATGCGCGCGGCGTACGACACCGTCGCGGCCGACTACGCGGCCCTCCTGCCCGATGCGTCGTTCGAGGCCCCGGACGATGTCGCCCTGATCGACCGGTTCCTCGACCTGCTCCCGAGCGGCGCCCGGGTGGTCGACGCCGGGTGCGGCGCCGGTCGGATGCTGCGTCTCATGCACGACCGCCGCCCGGATCTGCGCACGGTCGGCATCGACCTCTCGCCGCGGATGATCGAACAGGCGCGCGCGGGCTGTCCGTTCGCCGACCTCGCCGTAGGTGACCTCGCCGAGCTGCCGCTGCCTGAGCGGTCCGCGGCCGGCCTGCTCGCCTGGTACTCCGTGATCCACGCGATGCCGGACGAGCTCGCGGTGATCGCCGCCGAGTTCGCCCGCGTCTCGATGCCGGGCGGCGTCGTCCTCCTCGGGTTCCAGAGCGGGAGCGGAACCCGCCGGATCGAGCGTGCCTACGGTCACGATGTCGCCCTGGACGCCGTCCTGCACGAACCTCGCGATGTCGCGGCGACCTTCGCGGCTCTCGGATTCGAGGTGCTCGAGCAGTGCGAGCGTCCCGCGCGAGACGGGGAGCGCCATGCGCAGGGGTTCGTGCTCGCGCGACGCGAGGTCAGCCCGTCAGGCCCCACAGCTGCAGCGGATGGCTGAGGCGCCACCAGATGTCCGGGTCGGGGATGTCGGCGGTCAGGCGCAGGGTCGTGGTCGCCGAGCCCAGCGGGCCTGTGAGCGTCAGCTCGCCCGCCTCGTCACCGGCGTCGCGGGAATCGCCGAGCTCGACGTTCGCCGCAGCCTGAGACGGCTGCGTGTTCCAGAGCGCGACCCGGACGTCGGCGACGGTGACGATCTCGGCTGTCGCGCCCCACGCCGTGGTCGCGGTGCCCGCGACGGTTCCCGCGGGCAGGGCCGGTGAGGCGCCGATCTCGGTGATCGTGCGATCGAGCAGCTCGGCCGTCGCCGAGTGGCGGGTCTCGTCGTCGGGCTGATCGAGAGCGGTCGCATAAACGCGGACGTTCACCCCGTCGATGGCGGTGTCTTTCGCGGCGACGAGGTTGTACGACCCGAACAGGCTGCCCGTCTTGACGCCGACGACCGCGGGGTCGGCCAGCAGAGCATTGGTGTTCTCGACGAAACCGGCGCCCGGCAGCTCGACGGAGCGCTGCGCCACGATACCGGCGATGACCGGGTTCGACATCGCGGTCTCGGCGAGGGCGATGACGGATGCCGGTGCCGCCGTGTTCTCCGGATCGATCCCGCTCGAATCGACGACGGTGACGCCGCCGAGATCATGGGCCTGCAGCCAGGCGTCCGCCGCCTCGACGTAGGCGTCTTCATCGGGCCAGAGGTCGAACACGAGACGGTCGGCGTAGTTGTTCGCCGATCCGATCAGCACGCCCTGCAGCAGCTGATACTGCGTCAGTACGCCGTCGACGGGGACGTCGAGAGCCGACTGGTCGTCGGCGAGGTAGGCGCGGTACTCCCGGCGGTCGGCGGAGGTGAAAGCGAACTCCGGACCCTGCTCGCCGTCGGCGAGCGGCATCCGGTCGAGGACGACGAGGGCCGTGACGAGCTTGGTGATGCTCGCGATGGACTCGGGCTCGCTCGACGAGGTCGAGACGTTCGCGAAGCCCTCGACGCCGGTCGCGCCGGCGCCTTCGAGGGGCCACGCGGGCTGTGCGACGGCTGCGGCGGGGGCGGTTACGGCGGCGGGGAGGATGTCGGGCGCGACGGCGTCGAGCGGCCAGAGAAGCGTCGCCGCCGCGTAGCCGCCCACGGTGAGGGCGGCGATTCCCAGCGTCGACAGGGCAGCCGGCGCCGCCGAGCGTCGCGGCGGCTCGGTGAGCAGGTCGGCGTGCGCGACCGTGTACGGGCCTGCTGAGGCAGCCGCTTCGTTTCGCCTGCCGCCGCGCGCGACGGCGTCCTCGTCGACCCACGCGAGGGCGACGCGCGCGTCGGGAGAACTCACCCGCCCAACGTACATCGCCCGCGCGACGTTATACTTCAGCGACAACCACGGGAGTCCGGTGAGCCGGGCTGAGAGGAAGCGATCCACGCTTCGACCGTCGAACCTGATCCGGATCATGCCGGCGCAGGGAGGAGAGAGAATGCACGCTGCTGCGTCCACCACCGAGTCCGATCGTCGTACTGGCCGCACGCCCGGCCGTTTCCGCTGGCGCGTCGTCGACATCGTCATCGCCAGCGTCATCGGCGTCGCCTGCGCCGCGGTGTTCCTGCTGTGGAACGTCGCCTATCAGGGCCCGTCCGCCGCGCTCACGCCGTTGCTTCCTGGCCTGCAGGGCCTGCTCGCCGGGCCCTGGCTCATCGCCGGCGTTCTCGGCGGCCTCATCATCCGCAAGCCGGGCGCCGCGCTCTACACCGAGCTGCTCGCGGCTGTGATCTCGGCGCTGGTCGGCAACCAGTGGGGCCCCCTCACGATCGTCTCCGGTCTCGTCCAGGGATTGGGCGCGGAACTGATCTTCCTGGTGTTCCTCTACGCGTCGTGGCGTCTTCCGGTCGCGCTCCTCGCGGGTGCGGGGGCGGGTCTCGCCGGCGGCATCAACGACCGCATCCTCTGGTACCCCGGTGCCGACACTCTCTTCACGTCGGTCTACATCGCCTCGACGACGATCTCGGGCGCCGTCATCGCCGGTCTCGGCGGATGGCTCATCACGCGCGCGCTGGCGCGGACGGGAGCCCTCGGCCGGTTCGCGGCCGGGCGCGAAGCCACCGCCCGCGTCTGACGGTGGGCGACGCCGGGGCTCCGCGGCCCGCGACCCTCGAGGCCCGCGGGTGGGGGTGGCGCTACGCGACGCGACGCGCGTGGGCTGCACGAGAGACGACGTTCCGCATCGATGCCGGCGAGCGCGTGCTGCTGCTCGGCGCTTCGGGGTCGGGCAAATCGACGCTGCTGCAAGGCCTCGCAGGGGTCCTCGGCGGAGCCGACGAAGGCGAGCAGGAGGGGACGCTGCTCGTGGACGGGCAGCCGGCCGCGGAGGCCCGTGGCCGAGCAGGGCTCGTTCTGCAAGACCCCGACAGCCAGACGATCCTCGCGCGGGTGGGCGACGACGTCGCGTTCGGCTGCGAGAACCTGGGCGTGCCCCGCGACGAGATCTGGCGCCGGGTACGGGCTGCGTTGGATGCGGTCGGACTCGACGTCCCGCTGGATCGTTCGACCGCGGCGTTGTCGGGCGGGCAGAAGCAGCGCCTCGCCCTCGCGGGCATCGTCGCGATGCAGCCGGGTGCGGTGCTGCTCGACGAGCCGACCGCGAACCTCGATCCTGCGGGCGTCGTCGACGTCCGGGATGCCGTCGCCCGCGCGCTCGATGCGACCGGGGCCACGCTCGTCGTGATCGAGCACCGGATCGAGGCGTGGCTTCCCGTCGTCGATCGGGTCATCGTGCTGGCGCCCGGCGGCGAGGTCATCGCTGACGGCGATCCTCGAATGGTGCTGACCGAACGGGGCGAGGAGCTCGCTGCGGCGGGCGTGTGGGTGCCCGGCATCCGCCCCTCCTTCCCGCCGCGGCCCGCCACTGCGCCCGGCGATGTGCTGCTGTCGGCCGCGGATCTCGTCGTCGGACGTGCCGCCGGCTCGACGGCCGCCGGGCCACTCGACCTCGACGTGCGCGCGGGCGAGGTGCTCGGTGTCGTCGGGCCGAACGGCGTCGGCAAGTCGACTCTCGGGCTCACTCTTGCGGGACTGCTCCGGGCGCAGGGCGGCGCCGTGCGCGCGGCGGACGGACTCGCTGCCGGGGCTGCGCTCGTCCGCCGGCCGCGGCGACGTGTCGCCGCGGCCCCCGCCGACCCCGCGGCGTGGACGTCGACGGCGTTGCTGACGCGGATCGGGACGGTCCTGCAGGAGCCCGAGCACCAGATCCTGCGCGCATCGGTGCGCGACGAGCTCGAGGTCGGGCCCCGCGCTCTGGGTCTCGAGGATACGGAGATCACTGCTCGCGTCGACGAACTGCTCGAGCGGCTTCGGCTCGCCCCGCTCGCCGGGGCCAACCCGTACACACTGTCGGGCGGCGAGAAGCGTCGCCTCACTGTCGCGGCGATGCTGGCGGCGCGTCCCCGGGTCGTGGTCCTCGACGAGCCGACTTTCGGCCAGGATGCGCGCACCTGGTCGGAGCTGGTCGCGATCATCGCTTCCCTGCGCGACGGTGTCGACGACCGCGGCCCGCTCGGCGTCGTCACGATCACCCACGACGATGCCGTGCTCGACGCGCTCGCGGCGCGCCGGTTCGCGCTCGCGCCGGCGGGGGTGCGGGCGTGAGCGCTCCCGTGCATCTCGAAGCTGCGCCGCGCGGCGTCGCGACGCTCAACCCCGTGGCGAAGCTGCTGGCGGCGCTCCTCATTGCACTTCCGCTGGTCATCACGATCGACCCGGTCTCGGCCGGCGTGGCCCTGCTCCTCGAGCTGCCGCTCCTGCTCGCGTCGGGCGTCGGGTGGCGCCGGTTCTGGATGCGGACACTGCCGCTGTGGATCGCCGCGCCGGCGGCCGCGGTGACGATCTCGCTCTACGGCGAGCGAAGCGGCGCCGAGGTCTTCTCCTGGGCATTCGTCCACGTCAGCGAGGGTTCGCTCGCGCTGGGGCTGGCGGCTGCGCTCCGCGTCCTCGCGATCGGGCTGCCGGCCGTCGTGCTGTTCATCACGGTGGACCCGACCGACCTCGCCGACGGGCTGGCGCAGATCCTGCGCCTTCCGGCCCGTTTCGTCATCGGGGGACTCGCCGGGATGCGGATGCTCGGTCTGCTCGCGGAGGATTGGCGCGCGCTCGCCCTCGCGCGGCGGGCCCGTGGCGTGGCCGACGCCGGCCGGCTGCGGCGCACGCTGGGGATGGCCTTCGCGCTTCTCGTGCTGGCCATTCGACGGGGCTCGGCGCTCGCGACCGCGATGGAGGCTCGGGCCTTCGGTGCGCCGGTGCGCCGCACGTGGGCGCGGGAGTCGCGGCTCGCGGCATCCGATGTCGCGGTCATGGCGGGCGGGCTCGCGATCTCGGTCACGGCAGTGGCCGTGTCGGTTGCGGTGGGAGCCTTTCACCCGATCTTCGGCCCGTCCTGAGATCAGGCCACGAGATCGGGTCTCAGAGGCTCCCGACCGTCGTCTCCGCCAAGCGCCGGGCCAGCGCCTCCTCGACGACGAGCTCGGTGATCAGCCCGGCGGCGAGAGCCCCGCGCAGCGCGTCGAGCTTGGTCAAACTCGAGACCGCGCACAGGCGGCGGGGGATGCGCCGGATCGCTTCGAGCGAGGGTCCGCTCGAGCGGGCGTTGAGCTCGATGCCGGTCGCCGAGCCGTCGATGCGGTAGAACACCGTCGCGCAGTCGCCGACGACGCCGTCGCGGAGAAGCGAGCGCAGGTCCTCGCCGGTGAGGTAGCCGCCCGCGTACACATGGGACGGGACGTCGGCGTGCGGGGAGCCGAGCCCGAAGACGAACACCTGCACGCGCGACTGCGCGTCGAGGACGCGCCGGATCGACCGCTCGCGCCACAGCAGCTGTTTGGTCAGCGGGTCGTCGAACAGCGCCGGCACGGGGAACTGCTGGACGTCGGTGCCGAACGCCTGCCCGAACCGCTCGAGGATCGCGCCGGAGTACGAGATGCCCGACGTCGACTCGTTCGCCGCACCGTTCATCTGCACGATCTGCGAGTCGTGCAGCCGTTTCGTCGGCAGGTGGCGGGCGATCGCCGACACCGTGGCTCCCCAGGCGATGCCTATGCTGGCGTCGGGATCGAGCGTCGACGACAGGACGTGGGCCGCCGTCCGTGCGGTGCGCTCGAGCCGTTCGGCGTCATTCGTGCGCGGCGGTGTGCTCACGACGTGCACCGAGATGCCGAAGCGCTCGGAGAGCCGCCGTGCCACCACCGAGTTCGCCTCGTGCGGGGAGTGAACCGTGATCTCCACGAGACCGATGTCGCGGGCGTGCGAGAGCAGACGCGACACCGATGACCGCGACAGGCTCATCTCGGCCGCGATCTGATCCATGGTCCGGTCCTGCACGTAGTAGAGCTGCGCGGCGCGCAATGCGTCGCGCGTCCGGGCTTCGGCTTCGGCATCCGCGCTCATCGTCGTCCGTTCTGCACGTTCGTGCATAGCCGCGGCGCCGGTGCACATCTGTGCACGACCGTTGCGCATCCGTGCGGTGGACCCCAGTGTAGATCGGGACAGCCGTGGAAAAGGATGCATGTATGACCGAGTCGACGCCGACCACCCGAGCGAACATCCGAGCCCTGCGTGAGCGCCCCCATGCCGAGGTCCTCGTGATCGGCGGCGGTATCAACGGCATCGCGACGTTCCGCGATCTCGCGCTCCAGGGCGTCGACGTCGCCCTCGTCGAGCGCGGCGACTACGTCAGCGGCGCCTCGTCGGCATCGAGCCACATGATCCACGGCGGCGTGCGCTACCTCGAGAACGGCGAGTTCCGCCTCGTGAAAGAGTCGGTGACCGAGCGCAACCGCCTCGTGCGCAACGCCCCCCACTTCGTCAAGCCGCTGCCGACGACGATCCCGATCCACCGCACCTTCTCGGGCATCCTCGCGGCCCCGTTCCGGCTGCTCGTGACGCACGGCCGCGGCAAGCCCCGCGAGCGCGGCGCTCTGCTGATCAAGGTCGGTCTGATCATGTACGACACCTTCTCGCGCGACGGCGGATCGGTGCCTCGTCACCGGTTCCGCGGCCGCCGCAGCTCGCGGACGCAGTTCCCCGAACTCGACGAGCGTTTCCGGTACACCGCAACGTATTACGACGCCTCGATGCACGACCCCGAGCGCCTCGCGCTGGACGTGTTGCGCGACGGAGCGCGCGAGGACTCCGCTCGGGCCGCGAACTACGCCCCGGTGGTCGGTGCCGACGGATCGTCGGTCATCATCCGCGACGCCGTCGCCGGCGAGGAGTTCCCCTTCTCGGCGGACGTCATCGTGAACACGAGCGGACCCTGGACCGACCTGACCAACACCGCACTCGGCACCCCGACGCGCTTCATGGGTGGCACGAAGGGCTCGCACATCGTCCTCGACAACACGTCGCTGCTGGAGGCCACGGGCGGCAACGAGATCTTCTTCGAGGCCGCGGACGGCCGCATCGTCCTCATCTACCCGCTCAAGGGCCGGGTCATGGTCGGCACGACCGACATCGACGCCGACCCCGCGAGCGCGACGGTCTGCACCGACGACGAGATCGACTACTTCTTCGATCTGATCGGGCAGGTCTTCCCCGACATCTCGGTCGATCGATCGCAGATCGTCTACACCTTCTCCGGCATCCGTCCCCTCCCGCGGCACGACGACCTCGCCCCGGGCTTCGTCTCGCGCGACTACCGCATCGAGAAGGACCGTCTGGGCGATGTGCCCGTCCTGAGCCTCGTCGGCGGCAAGTGGACGACGTTCCGGGCGCTCGCCGAGCACCTCGCCACCGACGTGCTCGGTCTGATGCGGCGTCCGCGCCGGGTCGCCACCACCGACCTCGCGATCGGCGGCGGTGCCGGGTACCCCCGCAGCGTCGCGCAGCGCCGTCGCTGGATCGACGCCCATCGCGGTGCGCACTCGGCGGAGTTCGCCGATCGGATGCTGGAGCGCTACGGCACCTACGCCCAGGAGGTGCTCGCTGCCCTCCCTGTCGCTCAGCAGGAGCTCGCGCACGCGCCCGGCTACTCGGTCGAGGAGATCGCCTTCCTCGCGGAGCGCGAGGAGGTCGTGTCGCTGATGGACCTGCTGCTGCGTCGCACGTCGATCGCGTTCGTCGGCGGCGTCTCGATGGAGACGCTCTCCGAGGTCGCCGAGGCGGCTGCGTCGGCGCTGGACTGGGACGATGACGCCGTGCGCGCCCAGGTCGAGGAGGCGGCGCAGGCCCTCGAGGAGGCGCACCGCATCGACGTGCGGACCTCGCACCTGGCGCCGCTCGACGCCTGACGCTCGCAGACCCGGCGAGGCCCGACGCCGGATCACCCTCGGGTCACCCTCTCGCGCGGCGACGTCGCCCGCGATGATTCTGCAGAAAGGTCGACGCTGACATGCACGACATCAATCTCGGGCTCTACTTCGTGTCAGAGCTCGTGGGAACAGCGATGCTGCTCCTGCTCGGCGGTGGCGTGGTCGCCAACGTCATCCTCGCCAAGTCGAAGGGTCTCGGCGGCGGGACGCTGATGATCAACTGGGGCTGGGGCCTCGCGGTCTTCGCCGGTGTGCTCGTGTCGTCGTACTCCGGCGCGCAGCTGAACCCCGCCGTGTCGATCGGGCTCCTGGTGGGCGGGAAGATCGAGTTCGTCCAGTTCCTCGTCGCGATCGCCGCCCAGTTCGTCGGCGCCTTCCTCGGCGCCGTGCTCTGCTGGCTGGCCTACCACGACCACTTCGACGCCGAGCCCGACCCGGCCAACAAGCTCGGGGTGTTCTCGACCGGCCCCGGCATCCGCGCCTACGGCTGGAACCTCGTGACCGAGATCATCGCGACCTTCGTGCTCGTGTTCGTGATCTTCGGCTTCGCCGACTACGGCGACATCGAGATCGGCACCCCGGGCTCGCTCGGACCCCTGACCGCCGTCCCGGTCGCCCTCCTCGTGGTCGGCATCGGCGCCTCGCTCGGCGGACCGACGGGCTACGCGATCAACCCGGCCCGCGACCTCGGACCCCGCATCGCTCACGCCGTGCTCCCCATCAAGGGCAAGGGCTCGAGCGACTGGTCGTACGCGTGGGTTCCCGTCGTGGGACCCCTCATCGGCGGTACGCTCGCGGCACTCGCTGCCGGCGCCCTGCTCGGCTTCGCCTGATCCGTCCACCCCCGAACCGACAACGCTGACAGACAAGGACGTCACATCATGACCGACTACATCATCGCCCTCGACCAGGGCACGACCTCGAGCCGCGCCATCATCTTCGACAAGAAGGGGTCGATCATCTCCGTCGGGCAGAAGGAGCATGAGCAGATCATGCCCCGGGCCGGCTGGGTCGAGCACGACCCGATCGAGATCCGCGACAACATGCGCGAGGTCATCGGCATCGCGCTCGGCCGGGCGAACCTGACCCGTCACGACATCGCCGCGATCGGCATCACCAATCAGCGCGAGACCGCCGTCGTGTGGGACAAGAACACCGGCATCCCCGTCTACAACGCCATCGTGTGGCAGGACACCCGCACGCAGTCGATCGTCAACCGGCTGGCGGGCGACGAGGGCGTCGAGCGATACAAGGACATCGTCGGACTGCCGCTGGCGACGTACTTCTCGGGCACGAAGATCGTCTGGATCCTCGAGAACGTCGAGGGTGCACGCGAGAAGGCGGAGGCCGGCGATCTCATCTTCGGCACGACTGACACGTGGGTGCTGTGGAACCTCACCGGAGGCCCGACGGGCGGCATCCACGCCACCGACGTCACGAACGCGTCGCGCACGCTCTTCATGGACCTCGAGACCCTCGAATGGCGGGACGACATCCTCGCCGACTTCGGTGTGCCGCGCTCGATGATGCCCGAGATCCGCTCGTCCAGCGAGGTCTACGGCGAGGCGCGCGACACGTCTCTGCTGCGCGAGACGCCGGTGGCCGGCATCCTCGGCGACCAGCAGGCCGCGACCTTCGGCCAGGCGGCCTTCGACGCCGGTGAGAGCAAGAACACTTACGGCACCGGCAACTTCCTGATCTTCCAGACCGGCACCGAGATCGTGAAGTCCGAGAACGGTCTGCTCACGACGGTCGGCTACAAGCTGGGCGACGGGCCGACCCACTACGCGCTCGAGGGCTCGATCGCCGTCACCGGGTCGCTCATCCAGTGGCTGCGCGACCAGCTCGGGATCATCTCGACCGCTCCCGAGGTCGAGCAGCTCGCGCTCTCGGTCGAAGACAACGGCGGCGTGTACTTCGTCCCCGCCTTCTCGGGTCTGTACGCACCGTACTGGCGGCCGGATGCCCGCGGCGCGATCGTCGGGCTCACGCGCTACGCCAACCGCGGCCACCTCTCCCGCGCAGCGCTCGAGGCCACGGCCTTCCAGACCCGCGAGGTGCTGGATGCCGTCAACGCCGACTCCGGGGTCGACCTGGCCGAGCTGAAGGTCGACGGCGGCATGATCGCCAACGACACGCTGATGCAGTTCCAGGCCGACATCCTGGGCGTTCCCGTCGTGCGGCCGGTCGTCGCCGAGACGACGGCGCTCGGTGCCGCCTACGCAGCCGGCCTCGCGGTCGGCTTCTGGAGCGACCTCGACGAGCTGCGGGCCAACTGGCAGGAAGACAAGCGCTGGACGCCGAACGACGACGTCGAGGAGCGCGAGCGCCAGCTGCGGCTGTGGAAGAAGGCCGTGACGAAGTCGATGGACTGGGTCGACGACGACGTCCGCTGAGGTCAGAGGGAGAGGGCGAAGCAGACCGAGCGCGGCATCGTCTCGACATAGGGCTCGTAGACGGGGATGCGGCTGAAGCCCATCGACGCGTAGAGCGCCATGGACTCGGGCTGCTGGAGTCCGGTCTGCAGGATCACGCGCTCCGCGCCGTCCGCGCGGGCGGCCTCGAGCGCGGCCGACATGAGTCCGCGGGCGATGCCGAGCCCTCGGAAGCCCGGTGCCACGATGAGGCGCTTGATCTCCCACTCGTCGCCGAGCCGGCGCAGGATGACGTGCCCCGCGGGGGCCTCGTCGGCGCCGGCTTCGGCGGCGAGGGCGATCAGCGTCGCGACGATCTCGTCGGGGTGCGTCGCGAGTGCACGGGCGCGGGCGCGGCGTCGCTCGTCCGGCTCGTCGCCGTGGAAGCCGTCGTAACGCGCGCCGAGGTCGTCGTCGAGCTGGCGGCGCAGGTCGCGGGCGCGGGCATCGTCGTAGGCGACGTCGACGATCCGCCAGGTCAGGTCTCGTTCCACAGCGACCGATAGTAGGCCAGTCGCTCGGGGTCGGGGGCGACACCGTAGGCCGCGATGAGCGTGTCTTCCCAGCCGGGACCGTAGTTCCACTCGGTGCTCATCGAGGCGACGGCGATGTCGGCCCAGCGGTCGGCGACGCCGAGCGCGCCGAGGTCGACGTGCGCGAGCCGCCGTCCGCCGTCGTCGATGAGGGTGTTCGGGCAGCAGGCGTCGCCGTGGCAGACGACGAGGAGATCGGGCTCGGGCGCCTCGTGGAGGGATGTCGGGACGGCGATGCCGCGGGCCGCTGCGGTGCGCAGCCGGTGCTCGACGCTCCAGTCGAACGGGCAGTCCACGACGGGCAGCGCGTCGTGGAGCGCGCGGAGGCCCTCCCCGACGGCGCGGACGGCGGCGGCGGGCTCCGCGATCCAGCGAGGATCGACCGCCGACCGGCCGGGCAGCGCGCGGGTCACGAGCCATTCGATGTCGCCGTCCTCACCGGTCTCGATGACCTCGGGCACCGGTGTGAATCGTGCGGCCCATCGCAGGCGCTCCGACTCGTCGTGCATCGAGGTCTCGAGATTCCGCGGACCGATCTTGACGACGCGGCCGTCGTCGGTGCGGAAGGTGAGGCCCCCGATCGCGTTGCGCCACAGCGGCGTCGAGCTCGCGTCGCCCGTGAGCCGGCGCAGCCGTGCGGCGATGTCGGGCGGGATCGGCGCATCCGGCGGCAGCAGGGTCACAGCCCCATCCTGCCCCTGCAGCTCAGCCTGTCGACGGCACGCGCGACGACCGGCGGGAAGCCGGCCGCGGGCGTTCTAGGGTGGAGGGGCGAGTTCGAAGGAGAACACATGCAGATCGCGGGAGTCTCCGCCCTCATCGCGGGCGGCGCCAGCGGACTGGGCGCGGCCACGGCGCGGCGCCTCGCCGCTGACGGTGCGCACGTCACGATCGTCGACCTGCCGGGGTCGCCCGGCCGGGAGGTCGCCGCCGAGCTCGGCGGGCGGTTCGCCCCCGCCGACGTCACCGACCCGGACGAGGTCACCGATGCCGTCGAGACAGCCGGCCGTGCCGCGCCGCTGCGGATCGTCGTCAACTGTGCCGGAATCGCACCGCCCGCCAAGGTGCTCGACCGCGAGGGCGCGCCCACGCCGCTCCCGGACTTCGAGCGGATCATACGCATCAACCTCGTCGGCACCTACAACGTCGTCGCTCAGGCGTCGGCGGCGATCGCGCGGACCGAGCCGACCGACTCGGGAGCCCGCGGCGTGATCGTCAACACCGCCTCCGTCGCCGCCTTCGACGGCCAGATCGGCCAGCCCGCCTACGCCGCATCGAAGGGGGGAGTGCACGCGATGACCCTGCCGATCGCGCGCGAGCTCGCGCGCTACGGCATCCGCGTCTGCACCATCGCCCCCGGGATCATGCAGACGCCGATGATGGCGGGGCTGCCGGATGCTGCGCAGCGCTCGCTCGGTGAGCAGGTGCCGTATCCGCAGCGGCTGGGGGCGCCGGAGGAGTTCGCCGCGCTCGCCGCCCACATCGTCGACAACGACTACCTCAACGGCGAGACGATCCGTCTCGACGGCGCGATCAGAATGGCACCACGATGACCGACACTGCATCCGACATCGCACCCGACACTGCATCCGACACCGTTCTGCTGCGGCGCGAGGGCGCGCTCGCGCGCATCACCCTGAACCGTCCGGCATCCCTCAACGCGGTCGACGCCGAGATGGCCGCCCGTTGGCGCGAGGTCGCCGCCGAGGTCGCGGCCGACGCGTCGATCGGGGCCGTGATCCTGGATGCTGCGGGCCGTGCCTTCTGCGCGGGCGGCGACGTCGTGTCGATGTCTACGTCGGGCATGGGCGGCACCGCGGTCACCGAGACGGCCCGCGTCATCCACGACGGCATCACCTCGCTGACCGAGGCGGCGGTGCCGATCGTCGCGGCGGTCCAGGGCGCGGTCGCTGGGGGAGGGCTCGGGATCATGCTGGTCGCCGACTACATCGTCGCGTCGCCGTCGGCGGTCTTCGTCAGCAAGTATGCCAACATCGGGCTCACTCCCGATCTCGGTGTGTCGACTCTGCTGCCGGCCGCCATCGGCCAGCGCCGGGCGCTGCAGCTGCTGCTCGACGACACGGCGCTCGACGCCGCGACCGCACGCGACTGGGGCCTGATCGCCGAGGTCATCGACGACCCGGCCGCCCGCGCGCAGGCGCTCGCCGAATCGTGGCTGCACGGCGCGACGACCGCGTTCGGTCAGGCCAAGCGCCTCGTGCGCGAGGGCGCCGGGCGCACCTTCGCGCAGAACCTCGACGACGAGGCGCGGACGATCGGCGCGCGTTTCGACAGCGACGAGGCGCGTGTCCGCATCGACGCGTTCGCCGCAGCATCCGCCCGCCGGACCCGACCCGAGGAGAAGTCATGACCGACCCGAAGCCCCTGGCGGGCAAGACGCTGCTGATGTCGGGCGGGAGCCGCGGCATCGGTCTGGCCATCGCGCTGCGCGCTGCGCGCGACGGTGCGAACATAGCCTTGCTCGCCAAGACCGACCAGCCGCATCCGAAGCTCGAGGGCACCGTCCACACTGCCGCCGCCGAGATCGTCGCGGCCGGCGGCCAGGCCCTGCCGATCGTCGGCGACGTCCGCGACGAGGACTCGATCACCGAGGCGGTGCTGAAGACGCAGGGCGAGTTCGGCGGGATCGATATCGTCGTCAACAACGCATCGGCGATCGATCTCTCGGGCACGCTGGAGCTCGCCACGAAGCGTTTCGACCTCATGCAGGGGGTCAACGTGCGCGGCACGTTCCTGCTCTCGCGGGCCGCCATCCCGATCCTGCGAGAGGCCGAGAACCCGCACATCCTCTCGCTGTCGCCCCCGCTCAACCTCTCGCCGAAGTGGCTCGGCGCGCACACCGGCTACACCCTCGCGAAGTACGGCATGACGATGGCGACCCTCGGCGTCGCCGCGGAGTTCGCCGGCGACGGCATCGCCGCCAACACCCTGTGGCCGCGGACGACGATCGCGACGGCGGCGGTGAAGTACTCCCTCGGCGGCGACCGCATGATGGCCGCGAGCCGCACTCCGGAGATCTACGCGGATGCCGCCTACCACGTGCTCGTCCAGCCCTCGCGCGAGTACACGGGGCAGACCCTCATCGTCGAGGATGTGCTCGAAGCCGCCGGCGTGACCGACTTCTCGAGCTACGCCGCCGTCCCGGGAACGCCCGACGCCGAGCTGTTCCCCGACGTCTTCCTCGACTGACGGGTCGGGATCAGAGAGGCTTGCGCAGGAAGATCTGGAAGGTGCCGTCGCCCTGCGGCACGCGCTCGGACTCGCTGTAGCCTTCGCGTTCGTAGAGGCGCAGGTTGGCCTCGCTGAGCGAGCCGGTGAACAGCTCGGCCTCGTGCGCTCCGGCCGCCCGTCCGCGGGCCTCGACAGCGGCGAGCAGTGCCGTGCCGAGTCCGGACCCCTGCTGGTCGGGGGCGATCGCGATGCGGCCGATCAGCAGCAGCTCGCCGTCGAGGCGGGCGCGCGCCGCTCCGACGATGCGACCGTCGTCGACGGCGACGCAGCCGAGGTTCTCCTGCAGCTCCGCACGGAGCTCATCGAGGGTCTGCGTGAGGGGCGGCATGTCGGCGGCGTCGTAGATGAGGGCCTCGGACACGAATGCCGCGCGCTGCAGGGTCAGCACCTCGCCCGCGTCAGCGGGGTCGATGGGGCGGATGTCGCGGTCGCCGGCCTCGCGGGACATCAGACGGCCGTCTCGGGGTCGATGATGCCGTGGCGGACGAAGGCGTTCCAGATGCCGTCGTCGAGGACACCGGTGGTGACCTCGCCGGCGATGCGCTGCAGCTGGGGGTCGGCCTCGGCCATCGCGATGGCGGTGCCGCAGACCTCGAACATCTCGACGTCGTTCCAGCTGTCGCCGATTCCGACGGCGTCGGCGGCGTCACGGCCGAGGTGCGTCAGCATCGCCTGGATGCCGGTTCCCTTGTTCGTGCCGCGCATCCCGACCTCGCCGTTCGCCCCGGTGGGCAGGGGCATGCTGCCCGGGATGACGTGGAACTCGTCGCCGAGCGCGCGCTGGGTCTTCTCGACGGCGTCGGGATCGGAACTGACGAACACCGCCTTCGCGATGTGGTCGAGATCGGCCTCTTCGACGGGAGCGAAGCGCGGCGCGGCCACGACGTCTTCGGCGAGGGCGACGGTCGAGAGGTCCTCGGCGTGGCGGCGTCGGCGTTCGCTGATGAACTCGGCGATGAAGGACCGCACGCCCTCGCTCGCGTACACCCCGTCGTGCGACTGGATGAAGTACCTCGTGCCCTGCTCGTCGAAGTAGGCCATGACCCGCTCGACGGCGGCGCGGGGCATCAGCTCGGCGAGCACCGTCTCGTCGCCGGAGACCGCGAGGGCCCCGCCGTTGGAGATGGCGCCGTCGAAGCCGATGTCGAGCACGCGGGGGTTGATGTCGCCGGCGGCGCGTCCCGTGCACAGGTAGACGAGATGCCCGCGTTCGCGGGCGGCGCGAACCGCTGCGATCGTCGAGGGGGCGATCGTCTCGCCGTGCGCGAGGATGGTGCCGTCGACGTCGAGGAAGATGATGCGAGAATCCGACGTCACCCCTCCAGCGTAATGCGGGTGGCTCACAGCAGGCCGTGGCGGACGAAGGCGTTGTGGATGCCGTCGTCGTCGATCGCGGTCGTGACCTCGTCGGCGAGGGCCTGCACCTCGGGCGCGGCGTTGCCCATCGCGATCGCGGTGCCGCAGACCTCGAACATCTCGGCGTCGTTCCAGTTGTCGCCGATGCCGATCGCGTCGGCGGGGTCGACGCCCAGGTGGGCGAGCACCTCGAGGATCGCGGCGCCCTTGTTCACGCCGCGCGGCGCCACTTCGCCCGAGCTGCCCTCGGGCAGGGGGATCGTGCCCGAGACGACGGCGAAGTCGGGGGCGAGCTCCGCGAGCAGGTCGGCGACCGCGTCCGCGTCGTGCCCGAGGATGACGGCCTTGGCGACCTCGGCATCCGAGAAGTGGACCTCGTCGTCGAAGGTCTTCATCCCGACGCTGAAGAACTCGAGCTCCTCCGGGTCGGCCCCGGCGGCCCGCGCGTCCTCGATGTGGCGGGCGCGGTCGCGCTCGAGACGGTCCGCGAGCAGAGCCGGCAGTCCCGGGCTCGCGAACATGCGGTCGAACGACTGGTAGTACCAGTGGATGCCGCGGGCCTCGAACGCGGCGCTGAGGCGCGCGACCTCGGCGGCGGTCATGAGTCGCGAGACGATCAGCTCGTCGCCGACCCCGGCGAACGCGCCGCCGTTGGTGACGGCACCGTCGAAGCCGATGTCGAGGATGCGGCCGCGGAGCTCGGCCATGCCGCGTCCGGTGCTCAGCAGCACGAGGTGACCGTTCTCGCGGGCACGGCGGACGGCGGCGACGGCGGATTCGGGCAGGTGGGTGCCGTCCTGCAAAAGCGTGCCGTCGACGTCGAGGAAGACGGCGCGGCGGCGGAAGTCGGACGAGGTCATGCGGATCCCCTCTCGGATGCGGAGAAGGGCGCGGCCGCGGGCCAGAAGGAGGGCCCCGCGACCGCGCCCGGTCGGGTCAGCGTCTCAGCGGGTCAGCGAGGCGCCGTTGGTGCGGATGACTTCGGCGTACCAGCCGAACGACTTCTTCTCGAAGCGCTCGAGCGTGCCCGAGCCGTCGTCGTTGCGGTCGACGTAGATGAAGCCGTACCGCTTGCTCAGCTGAGCGGTCGAGGCGCTGACGAGGTCGATGCAGCCCCACGAGGTGTAGCCGAGCACCTCGACGCCGTCGGCGATCGCCTCGCCGACCTGCACGAGGTGGTCGTTGAGGTAGGCGATGCGGTAGTCGTCGACGACCGTCTTGACGCCGTCGACCTCGACGAGCTGGTCCTTCGCGCCCAGGCCGTTCTCGACGATGAACAGCGGCTTCTGCCAGCGATCCCAGAACTGGTTGAGCACCAGTCGCAGGCCGACGGGATCGATCTGCCAGCCCCACTCGCTCGCCTCGAGGGTCGGGTTCGGCACGCCGCCCATGATGTTGCCCTCGCCGGTGACCTTCTTCGCCGGGTCGGCGGTCGCGGCGACCGACATGTAGTAGCTGAACGACACGAAGTCGACCGTGTTGGTGAGGTCGTCGCGGTCCTCGTCGGTGATGTCGAGCTCGATGCCCTTCTCGGCGAGCGTGCGCAGGAAGTACCCGGGGTAGGCGCCGCGGGTGTGCACGTCGCCGTAGACGAGGTTCGAGTGATCGAACGACATGACCTCGAGTGCGTCGGCGGGAGAGGGCGAGAGCGGGTACACGGGCATCGACAGCACCATGCAGCCGATCTGCGCGTTCGGGGCGACCTCGCGCGCGATGCGCGTCGCGCGGGCGGATGCCACGAGCTCGTGGTGCATCGCCTGGTACAGCTGCTGCTCCGTCAGCTCGTCCTTCGGGGTGTTGATGCCCCCCGACATGAAGGGGGCGTGCAGGAGCGAGTTGATCTCGTTGAAGGTCAGCCAGTACTTCACCCGTGCGCCGTAGCGCTCGAAGAGGGTGCGCGCGTAGTTCTCGTAGAAGCCGATGAGCCGGCGGTCGGTCCATCCGTCGTAGGTCTCGGCGAGGTGGAGCGGCGTCTCGTAGTGCGAGATCGTGACGAGCGGCTCGATGCCGTGCTTCTCGAGCTCGTCGAGCACGCGGTCGTAGAAGGCGAGGCCCTCTTCGTTCGGCTCGGTCTCGTCGCCCTTCGGGAAGATGCGGCTCCACGCGATGGAGAAGCGGAAGGTCTTGAAGCCCATCTTGGCGAACAGGGCGATGTCTTCGGCGTAGCGGTGGTAGAAGTCGATGCCGACGAGCTTGAGGTTGTCGGGGGTCGGTGCGTCGGTGCGGGCGCCGACGATGCCGCGGGGCATGACGTCCTGCACCGAGAGGCCCTTGCCGCCTTCGTCGTAGGCGCCCTCGAGCTGGTTCGCGGCGGTCGCGCCGCCCCAGAGGAATCCGTCGGGGAAGGTGATGGTGCTCATGACTCTCTCGTTTCGTATCGCTTGTCCCGATGGTGACGGGACTGTGTATCGCTGGTCCCGCGGATGGCGGGACGGGTGGGGGAGGGGGCGGGGTTCGGGTTGCCCGCCCCCTCCGTTCGGGTGCGTCGGTCAGCTCGCGAGCGCGGACTCGACCGAGACCGCCGTGAACAGCGGCTCGCCGTGCGCGATCGGGCCGGACGCCTGGTCGGTCAGAGCGGGGTACAGCTCGCCGTTGGTGACGATGACGGGCGTCGTCAGGTCGTAGCCCGCCCGCTCGATCGCGTCGCCGTCGAACTCGACGAGCAGATCGCCGGCCTTGACCTCCTGGCCGGTGGTGACCTTGACGTCGAAGTGAGCGCCGGCGAGCTTGACCGTGTCGATGCCGATGTGGATGAGCACCTCGGCGCCGTCGGCGTGGCGCAGGCCGATCGCGTGTCCGGTCGGGAACGCAGCTGCGACGGTCGCGTCGAACGGGGCGTAGACGGCGCCGGAACGCGGCTTGATCGCGACGCCGTCACCGAGGCTGCCCTCGGCGAAGGCCGCGTCGGGGGTCTCGCTGAGCGGCACGACCGTGCCGTCGACCGGGCTGAGAACGACGACGTCGTTGCCGGATGCCGCCGGGGTGGCCGCCGGTGCGGCATCCTCTTCGGGCTCCTTGAAGCCGACGATCGCGGTCAGCAGGAACGGGATGGCGATCGCGGCAGCGAGGCCGATGATGAGCATGACCATGTTCCCGTTGCCGAACAGGGCCGGAAGCGCCAGTCCGGAGGGGACGACGAAGGCGGTCGAGAAGACGCCGCCCATCGCGATGATCGCGCCGCCGACCACACCGCCGACGATGCCGAAGGCGAAGGGGCGCTTGAGCGGCAGGTTGATGCCGTAGATGGCGGGCTCGGTGATGCCGGCGAGGAAGCCCGACAGCGTCGCGGGAGCCGCGAGCGACTTGAGGTTCTTGTTGCGGGCGCGCACCCAGACACCGGCGACGGCGGCAGCCTGCGCGAGGACGGCTGCGAACACGGGGCCGATGAGCAGGATCTGACCGGTGGTCTGGTACTCCAGCGTGAACAGCGGCACGAGGCCCCAGTGCAGACCGAAGATGACGAAGACCTGCCAGAAGCCGCCCATGATGGCGCCGCCGGCCCACGGGGCGTTCTCGAAGACCCAGCCGATGCCGTTGCCGAGCGCGCCGCTGAGGATCGCGGAGATCGGGCCGATGACGACGAAGACGATCGGGACGGCGATGAGCACGACGATCATCGGGGTGACGAAGCGCCGTACCGCGCCCGGGAGCTTCGCGTAGAGGAACTTCTCGGCGTGGCTCTGCAGCCACACGATCACGATGATCGGGATGACGCTCGAGACGTAGGTGACCATCGTGAAGGGGATGCCGAAGAACGTCAGCCCCTCGACCCCGACGAGCGGGGTGATGGTCGGGTAGAGCAGCGCGGCCGCGATCGCGAACGCGGTGAACTCGTTGGCCTTGAAGTAGCGCGCCGCGGTGAACGCGAGCGCCATCGGCAGGAAGTTGATGAGACCGTCCGACAGGGCGTTCAGCACCGCGTAGGTCGAGTTGTCGGTGCCGATCCAGCCGAAGGTGACCGCGGCTGCGAGGAAGGCCTTCAGCAGACCGGTGCCCGCGAGGGCCCACAGCAGCGGCGTGAAGATCGCCGAGATCATCGAGATGAAGCGGTTGAAGAGGTTGCCCTTCGGGCCCTCGGATGCCGCGGCGTCGGAGCCGGCGCCGAACTTCGAGATCTTGCCGATCTCGGCGAACACGTCGGGGACGTCGTTGCCGATGACGACCTGGTACTGGCCGCCGGCCTGGGCGACGGTGACGACACCGGGCACGGCCTTGACGGCGGCGGTGTTCGCCTTGGACTCATCCTTCAGCACGAAACGCAGACGCGTCGCGCAGTGGACGAGGGAGGTGACGTTCTCCTCGCCGCCGACGCCCGCCAGGACGCCGGCCGCGGTCTTCGAGTAATCCATCGGGACTGCTCGCTTTCTGCCGCAGCATCGCGGCACTCGGGTGGAGGAAGCCGCCGCATCCCTGTTTCCGGGCAACAAAAAACCTGAACTCGTTCACCGCCGATCAAGACGATGTGAGTTCAGGTTTTGCCCGCTGCCGCGGTAACAATCCGGAGACTTCCGCAGGGCAGCGACGCCCTGCGAGGGTCACGGTAGCACGGGACCGGGGTTCTGGCCAGCTTCGTTCGCACCGACCTGCGTCGCGAGGCGCTCGACGTGCACGATGACGTACAGGAGCTCCTCGTCGGTCAGCTCCGACTCCGTCGCCGCACGGACGTAGGCCTTCACCTCCTCCGCGATCGCGTAGGAGCGCGGGTAGCTGTGCTTGGCGAACTCGAAGAACGAGGTGTCGGCGCTGCGCAGCATCGTCTTCGAGACGAGGCGCTGCAGCAGGAACTGGATGTGCAGGATGAATCGGGCGTAATCGGGGCTGTCGGTGTCGAGCTTGACGCCGAGGCCGTTCTCGACCGTCATGACGACGTGCTGCAGGCGGCGGAAGAGGAGCGCCGCCGTGCCGTTGGGCTCGTCGCGGGTCGCGTTGAGCAGGTGCATCGTGAGGAACACCGCCTCTTCGGCGGGCAGCTCGCGATCGAGGGACTCGGAGATCGCGGTGGCCATGCGCTGCGCCGCGGAGAACTCGTGGGGATGCAGCACGCGCAGTTCGGGCATGTTGGTCGCGGGGATCCGGATGCCGTTGTCGAGCCGCTCGAGCACGAACTGGATGTGATCGATGACGGCCATCGTGAAGAACCGGTCGAGGTGGTGGCCGAGACGGCGCTCGGCCTCGTCGACGGCGCGAGTGACGGCTTCCACCACCGGGTAGGGCACGTCGGTGAGCAGCTGGCGTTCGCGGTCGCCGGCATCCCCCGCATCGAGGATGAAGGTCTTCTCGACCTTGTCGGGGTCGAGGGTGTCGGACGGCTTCAGCTGGAACCCGAGCCCGCGTCCCATGAGCACGCGTTCGCGGCCATGCTCGTCGAGAGTGATGACGACGTTGTTGTTCAGCACCTTGTGCACGACGGTGCCCCGCGGGGGCGGAGCGACGTCGTCGAGGTTCATGGCTGCAGTCTAGGGCGGAGCAGGGCGGGGGCCGCCGGGCGCGGCGAACGCCGGCGGCCAGCCTTCGCGCAGGCGGCGCCGGTACCCTGGATCATATGACCGATTCAGATCCCGTGCGCGAGACCGCGTCGTCCGTGCGCGAGACCTCGTCGCCCGTGCGCTCCACCAAGCCGCGTCAGGTGCGCCCGGCGACCGAGGGCTGGTCGCAGCAGAAGGACGAGTCCGGTCGTCCGCTGCTGCAGTTCGCGAGCCCGAAGCGCGGCAAGCCGCCCGTCCACCTCGCCGACCTCACGCCCGAGCAGCGCGTCGAGAAGGTCAAGGAGCTCGGCATGCCGGGCTTTCGGGCGAAGCAGCTCGAGAAGCACTACTTTCGGCACTTCACCTCGGATGCCGCGGAGATGACCGACCTGCCCGCCGCGGGGCGCGACGAGCTCGTCGCCGGTCTGCTCCCGCCGCTCCTGACCGAGGTGCGCCGGCTCGAGACCGACCGCGGCGACACGATCAAGTTCCTGTGGAAGCTCCACGACGGCGCCCTCGTCGAGTCGGTGCTCATGCGCTACACGGGCCGCATCACGCTGTGCGTGTCGAGCCAGGCCGGATGCGGCATGAACTGCCCGTTCTGCGCGACCGGCCAGGCGGGCCTGACCCGCAACATGTCGGCCGCCGAGATCATCGAGCAGGTCGTCCGGGCGAACCGTCTCATCGCCGACGGCGGCCTCGGCGACCCGCGCAAGGTCGGGCACGAGGGCGAGCGCGTCACGAACATCGTCTTCATGGGCATGGGCGAGCCGCTGGCGAACTACGCCCGCGTCATGCAGGCGGTGCGCACGATGGTCGACAAGGATCACGGCATCGGCATGAGCGCGCGGGGCATCACCGTCTCCACGGTCGGTCTCGTGCCGGCGATCCAGAAGCTGACGAAGGAGGACATTCCCGTCACCTTCGCACTCTCGCTGCATGCCCCCGACGACCAGCTGCGTGACGAGCTCATCCCCGTCAACTCGCGGTGGAAGGTCGACGAGGCGCTCGACGCGGCGAAGGCCTACTTCGACGAGACGGGCCGGCGGGTGTCGATCGAGTACGCCCTCATCAAGGACATGAACGACCACGCGTGGCGCGCGGACCTCCTCGCCGAGAAGCTGAACGCCCGCGGACGCGGCTGGGTGCACGTCAACCCCATCCCGCTCAATCCGACGCCCGGCTCCATCTGGACCTCGTCCGAGCCCGAGGTGCAGGACGAGTTCGTGCGACGGCTGAACGAGGCCGGCATCCCGACGACCCTTCGCGACACGCGCGGCAAGGAGATCGACGGGGCGTGCGGTCAGCTCGTCGCGACCGAGGACGACCAGCGCGCGGCCGACACGGTTCCCGCGGGTTGAGGTCATAAGACGCAACTCCGGCCCGCCGGGGCCCACCGCGAGGTAGCGTTTTCCCATGGTTGAGTATCGCTACCTCGGCAACAGTGGATTCAAGGTCTCGGAGATCACGTACGGCAACTGGGTGACGCATGCGTCGCAGGTGGAGAACGACGCGGCCATCGCGACCGTCCACAAGGCGCTGGACCTCGGCATCACCTCGTTCGACACCGCAGACGCGTACGCCAACACGGCCGCGGAGGTCGTGCTCGGCGAGGCGCTGAAGGGTCAGCCGCGCGAGACGCTCGAGATCTTCACGAAGGTGTATTGGCCGACCGGCCGCAAGGGGCCGAACGACCAGGGCCTCTCGCGCAAGCACATCTTCGACAGCATCAACGGGTCGCTCCGCCGTCTCGGTGTCGACTACGTCGACCTCTACCAGGCGCACCGCTACGACTACGAGACGCCGCTGGAAGAGACGATGCAGGCTTTCGCCGACATCGTCCGCCAGGGCAAGGCGCTCTACATCGGCGTCAGCGAGTGGACCGCCGAGCAGCTGCGCGAGGGGCACGCCCTCGCGACGAAGCTCGGGTTCCAGCTCGTGTCGAACCAGCCGCAGTACTCGGCGCTGTGGCGCGTCATCGAGGGCAAGGTCATTCCCGCCTCGCAGGAGCTCGGCATCTCGCAGATCGTCTGGTCGCCGCTCGCGCAGGGCGTGCTGACGGGCAAGTACCAGCCGGGCCAGCCCGTACCCGAGGGATCGCGCGCGACCGACGAGAAGAGCGGCGCGAACTTCATCAAGCGCTTCTTGAACGACGAGGTGCTCACGGCCGTTCAGAAGCTGAAGCCGATCGCCGACGAGGCGGGCCTCACCGTCGCGCAGCTCTCGCTTGCGTGGGTGCTGCACAACGACAACATCGCGGCAGCGCTCGTCGGCGCCTCGCGTCCCGAGCAGCTCGAGGACACCGTCAAGGCCTCGGGCGTGAAGCTCGAGCAGTCGGCGTACGACGCGATCAACGATGCCCTCGGCGGCGTCGCGGTGACCGACCCGGCCGAGACCGACACGGTCTCGCCGAAGACCCGCCCGGCCTGATCGTGGCGGTAACGAGCGCCGGCATCCTGCCCTACCGCATCGCTGCGGACGGCACGGTGTCGGCGCTCGTCGCCCACATGGGCGGACCGTTCTGGGCGGCCAAGGACGCCGGGGCGTGGTCGATCGTCAAAGGCGAGTACGACCCCGACGACGAGGCGGCCCTGGGTGCCGCGCGGCGCGAGTTCCGCGAAGAGCTCGGGCTCGAGCCGCCCGACGGCGAGTACGCCGAGCTCGGCACCTTCTCGTACTCGTCGGGCAAGCGCATCACGGTGTTCGTCGTCGACGGCAGCGGGTTCGATGCCTCGAACGCGGCATTCGGCGAGTTCGAGATGGAGTGGCCGCCGCGGTCGGGGCGCACGGCGTCGTTCCCCG
Source organism: Microbacterium sp. M4A5_1d (assembly GCF_053345465.1). NCBI lineage: Bacteria > Bacillati > Actinomycetota > Actinomycetes > Micrococcales > Microbacteriaceae > Microbacterium > Microbacterium sp. M4A5_1d. The sequence continues at coordinate 1,458,053 of NZ_JBKFAD010000001.1, read as the reverse complement.
AGGTCGACCGGGTCGAGTGGGTCGAGGTGGGGCGCGCTCGCGAGCTGCTCGTCAAGGGTCAGCGACCGGCCCTCGACCGGCTCGATGAACTCGTTCAAGCGAGCGGGAGGTAGTCGAGGGTGGCGCAGCATCGCATGTTTCCCGCCGACCGGTGGGAGCCGTTCTCCGATGAGCACCTGGCGCGCGTCATCCCCGTCGCCACGGATCGCATCGTCCGGGCCTCGGCCGCCGCGGACTTCGCGCCGCGGCAAGCGGAGATGGTGATCTTCGACGCGTGCGGCATGAGCGCGGACGGCGTGCGCATCTGGCATGCAGCCCGACGGCTCGGCGAGTCAGCGAACGCACGCGCCCGGTCGTCGGCTCGGCTTCGCTTCGGCGGTCGCGCATCCAGCATCGGCTGGATCGGGTGGGTGCTGGTGCTCGCCGCCCTCACCGGCGGACTCGCATTCGCCGTCGCGCTGCAGACGAAGGACGTGGTGCTCACAGCCGCGTTCTCCGCCGCGACGGCGATGGCGGTGCTGGTGGCGGCCGCGGGCGCGCGAGGACGCCCGCTCGATCGTGCGCTGTGGCGGCCGCAGACTGTCGCCCTCGTCGGGACGGCGGTTGCCGCCGTCCTCGTCGGCAGCGGTGCCACCGCCCCCGCGATGGCCGTGCTGGTGGCTGCCCCGGTCATCGTCGTCACCTCCCTGGTCGCAGGCATGATCATCCGGGGCGCCAAGCCGCAGCAGGCCCGCGAGGTGGATGACAGTCTGACCGCCGCTTACCGGGCGGTCATCGCGGACCTTCCCGCTCATGTCGAGCGTCTCGAGCGCGAGACGAGCGCTGCACTGCCGCCGGAGCGAGCCCGGTTCGTCGAACGCGTCCGCGCCGCCGTGTTCGAACGAGTGCGGGCCGACGAGCGCGTGCCCGAGCGGGCGCGGAGAAGGCTCGCGCGGCACGGGGACGCGCACGGCGCGGGCGGTGTCGTCATCGCGGATTTCGCCGATCCGCTCACCTGGATGCCGGAGGCGCTCGCGCGGTCGGCGTACGCCACGGACGATCCGCGGCATCCCGACAATCGGGACGGCTGACCGGTCTCGCCGTCCCGTCAGCGCTTCTTCTTCGGCGCCTCCGACACGTCGAGCTTCTCGTGCAGTCCGCCCAGCGACGACCACGCGCTGGCGGTGCCCTTCGCGGCGTGCTCCGCGCCGCGCACGGCTCGCTCGTCGGCCCACTCGTTCAGGACGTGGCCGCGGTGCCCGCGGACGTGCTCGAGGATGACGTCGGGCAGTCCGCGCGCCCGCCGGGCGTCGCGGGCGGCGATGAGCTGCTCGAGGATGTCGCGGTTCTTCGTCGGCGCGCCAGTGGAGGTCTTCCAGCCGCGGCGGCGGTGGCCGTCCATCCACGACGCGTACGTGTCGATCGCGTACTTGGAATCGGCCTGAACGACGAGCTCGCGGACGTCGGGGTGGTCCTCGATCGCCTTGAGCAGTCCGAGCAGCTCCCCGATGTTGTTCGTGCCCTGCGGGATCGCTCCGGCGGCCCAGTGGCCGTCCTCGCCGACCCAGGCCCAGCCGGTCGGTCCGGGATTGCCCTTGCAGGCGCCGTCGGTGGCCACGGTGTATCGGTCGGAACTCACTCGGGCAAGGGTACCCGGGGAGTCGTGTGATGCGGTTTCTGTATACGTTGGAGCCCGATTCCGCGGTTTTGACCCGCCGGCGCGGGCTCTGTGTATACAATCGTCGCATGGTGGCCGAGGGCGGAGCACGGGCGGGAGAGCGCGCCTACGCCGCTCTGCTGGCGGAGATCCAGAACGGCGACCTCGCTCCCGGGGCGGTGCTCGGCGAGGTGGAGCAGGCGACGCGACTGGGCGTCAGCCGTACTCCGCTGCGCGAGGCTCTCCGGCGACTCGCGGCCGACGGCCTCGTGCGCCAGGCCTCGCCGCGGGTGACCGTCGTCGCCGACATCGATCGCGACGACATCCGCTCGCTGTTCGAGGTGCGGCGTGCGCTCGAGGAGACCGCCGCACGGCTCGCGGCATCCCGGGGCGACGCCGCGCTCTTCGCCGAGCTCGCCGCAGCGTTCGACCGCACCGCGCAGGCCGATGCGCCCGCAGCGGGTGACCCCGACGCGTACTACGCGCTCATCGCTCGCTTCGACGCGGCGCTCGACGACGCCGCCGGCAACGCCTATCTGACGTCGGCGCTGACGAAGGTCCGCGCTCACCTCGTGCGGGTTCGCCGCCTCGCACGCGACAACCCGGCGCGCCTCGCGGCGTCGATCGAGGAGCACCGGCTCATCGCGAGCGCCATCGCCGCCCGCGACGCCGACCTGGCGGCGCACGCGACCCATGTCCACTTGCACAACGCCCTGACCAGCATCCTCGACTCCCTGGAGGCATCCGCATGACCGTCAGCCATCACGTCCGCGTCCACCGCAGCGACGAGGAGCTCGCGCGCGAGGACCAGCTCGCGTGGAAGATCGCCGAGGTCGCCGTCGACCCCGTGGCGGTCGAGCCCGCCGTGGTCGACATGATCGTGAACCGCATCATCGACAACGCCGCCGTCGCGGCGGCATCCCTCACCCGGGCGCCCGTCAGCTCGGCCCGCGCGCAGGCGCTCGACCACCCGGTCTCGCGCGGCGGCGCGGGGGCGAGCGTGTTCGGCGTGACCGACCGCACGAGCCCCGAGTGGGCCGCGTGGGCGAACGGCGTCGCGGTGCGCGAGCTCGATTACCACGACACCTTCCTCGCCGCCGACTACTCGCATCCCGGCGACAACATCCCGCCGATCCTCGCGGTCGCTCAGCACGTCGGTGCCGACGGTGCGGCGCTCGTGCGGGGCCTCGCGACCGGGTACGAGATCCAGATCGACCTCGTGCGGGCCATCTGTCTGCACAAGCACAAGATCGACCACGTCGCCCACCTCGGGCCTTCGGCCGCCGCCGGCATCGGCACGCTGCTCCGCCTCGACACCGCGACGATCTACCAGGCGGTCGGCCAGGCGCTGCACACGACGACCGCGACGCGCCAGTCGCGCAAGGGCGAGATCTCGACCTGGAAGGCCCACGCCCCCGCCTTCGCCGGCAAGCTCGCGGTCGAGGCCGTCGACCGCGCGATGCGCGGCGAGACGAGCCCGAACCCGATCTACGAGGGTGAGGACGGCGTCATCGCGTGGCTGCTCGACGGACCGGATGCCGCCTACACGGTGCCGCTGCCGGCGCCGGGAGAGCCCAAGCGCGGCATCCTCGACTCGTACACGAAGGAGCACTCGGCCGAGTATCAGGCGCAGGCGTGGATCGACCTCGCGCGCAAGCTGCACGGCGAGCACCCCGAGCTGCTCGACTCCGCGAACGTCGAGAGCATCGTGCTCCACACCAGCCACCACACGCACTACGTCATCGGCTCGGGGGCGAACGACCCGCAGAAGTACGACCCGACCGCGTCGCGCGAGACGCTCGACCACTCGATCCCGTACATCTTCGCGGTCGCACTGCAGGACGGCGGCTGGCACCACGTCGACTCGTACACGCCCGAGCGCGCCGCCCGCCCCGACACGGTCGCCCTGTGGCAGCGAATCACGACGGCCGAGGATGCCGAATGGACGCGGCGCTACCACTCGGAGGATCCGGCGGAGAAGGCCTTCGGCGGGCGCGTCGAGATCCGGATGGCCGACGGCTCGACGATCGTCGACGAGATCGCCGTCGCCGACGCCCACCCGCTCGGTGCTCGCCCGTTCGCGCGCGAGGACTACATCCGCAAGTTCCGGATCCTCGCCGAGCCCGTGCTCGAACCGGCCCAGATCGAGCGCTTCCTCGACCTCGCGCAGCGTCTGCCCGATCTCACGGCAGACGAGGTGCGCGAGCTGAACATCGTCGCACGTGACGGCGTCATCGCGTCCGCGCCGAACCCGCGAGGGCTGTTCTGATGCTGTATTCGCAGACCACCCCCGCCGACAAGCGCCGCATCCTCCGGGAACGACTCGCCAGCGGAGAGACGCTGCGCTTTCCGGGAGCGTTCAACCCGCTCTCGGCCGGGCTCATCGAGCGGCACGGCTTCGACGGCGTGTACGTCTCGGGTGCGGTCATCGCGGCTGACCTCGGGCTGCCCGATGTGGGCCTCACGACGCTGAGCGAGGTCGCCGGGCGCGGCCAGCAGATCGCGCGGATGACGGAGCTTCCGGCGATCATCGACGCCGACACGGGCTTCGGCGAGCCGATGAACGTCGCCCGCACGATCCAGACGCTCGAGGATGCCGGCCTCGCCGGATGCCACATCGAGGACCAGGTCAACCCCAAGCGCTGCGGGCACCTCGACGGAAAGAGCGTCGTCGACGAGAACACGGCCGTGGGCCGCATCCGGGCTGCCGTCGACGCCCGGCGCGACGCGAACTTCCTCATCATGGCGCGCACCGATGTGCGGGCGATCGAGGGGATGGATGCCGCCGTCGACCGCGCCCGCGCGCTCGTCGACGCCGGGGCCGACGCGATCTTCCCCGAGGCGATGCGCGACCTCGCGGAGTTCGAGGCGATGGCGTCGGCCGTCGACGTGCCGATCCTGGCGAACATGACGGAGTTCGGGAAGTCGGAGCTGTTCACCGTCGACCAGTTGCGCGACGCGGGCGTACGGATCGTGATCTGGCCCGTCTCGCTGCTGCGCATCGCGATGGGCGCGGCGGGCCGTGCGCTCGAGGAGCTCACGACGGCGGGGAATCTGACGGCGAAGCTCGGCGAGATGCAGCACCGCGCCGACCTGTACGACCTCGTCGACTACGAGGGCTACACGCGTTTCGACTCGTCGGTCTTCGACTTCACCCTGGCGACTCGCCAGAATGAGTCGATCGACCGGGGCTGAGACCCGCGGATTCTGGCTACTCGACGGAGAGGGAACAGAACATGACCGAGCAAGACATCCGTAAGGGGCTCGTGGGGGTCGTCGCCGATGCGACGGCGATCTCGAAGGTGAACCCCGAGACGAACTCGCTGCTCTACCGGGGCTACCCGGTGCAGGAGCTCGCCGCGACGCAGCCGGTCGACGCCGTGGCGCATCTGCTGTGGCACGGCGAACTGCCGACCGACGACCAGCTCGCCGAGCAGCGCCGGCGGGCTCGGCCGCAGCGGGCGCTGCCGCCAGAGCTGCGGGAGGCGATCGACCGGATGCCGGTGGACGCGCACCCGATGGACGAGGTGCGGACCGCCGTGAGCGTTCTCGGCGCGCTCGACACCGCCGGCGCGGCATCCGTGCTCGACGCCGTCGGGACGCCTGAGCGCAACCTGGAGCGAAGCCTGCGCCTGTTCGCGGTGCTGCCGGCGGTCGTCGCCTACGGGCAGCGTCGCCGCCGCGGGCTGAGCCCCATCGAGCCGCGCGACGACCTCGACGACGCGGCGAACTTCCTGTGGATGACCTTCGGTGAGGAGCCCGATCCGGTCGTCGCCGACGCGTTCAACCGGTCGCTGATCCTCTACGCCGAGCACTCGTTCAACGCCTCGACCTTCACGGCTCGGGTCATCGCTTCGACCCTGAGCGACCTGTACTCGGCCGTCGTCGGGGCGATCGGAGCCCTCAAGGGGCCGCTCCACGGCGGAGCGAACGAGGCTGTGATGCACGTCTTCGACGAGATCGGGGATGCCACCGCCGTCGAGGCCTGGCTCGACCGGGCGCTCGCCGAGAAGCGCAAGATCATGGGGTTCGGTCACCGCGTCTACAAGCGCGGCGATTCGCGGGTTCCGACGATGAAGGCGGCGCTCGACGCGTTGGTCGCCCACTACGACCGGCCGGATGTCGCGGAGCTCTACGACGCCCTCGAGCGCGAGTTCACCCAGCGCAAGGGCATCTACCCGAACCTCGACTATCCGTCGGGCCCCGCGTACAACCTCATGGGGTTCGACACCGTCACTTTCACGCCCCTCTTCGTCGCGGCCCGCGTGGTCGGATGGACGGCGCACATCATGGAGCAGTACGCCGCCAATGCGCTCATCCGGCCGCTGTCGGCGTACGACGGGCCGGATGAGCGCCACGTCGACGGATATGTCGCCGACGAGGCCGAGGTCGAGGCAGCAGAGCGCCCCGAGGAAGCCGCCGGCTGACGGCTCCCTCGGGGCGGACTCGGACGGGTCAGGCGGTTCGGCGGCGACGCGCGGCGACCAGGAGGCCGCCCAGCGCGAGGGCGAGGATGCCCGCCACCGCGAACCCGATCGGAGCCGTCCCGCCGGTGACGGCGATCGTGCCCGCCGGCGCGGCGGCCGTCACCGTCACGGCGACCTCGATCGGCGTGAGCGTCCCCGACGTCACGACGAGGCGGTGCGCGCCGACCTGGAAGTCACGCGGGATCGCGATCGAGAACGCCGTGCGGCCGGATGCGTCGGCCGCGGGGATGCCGCTGACGACGATCGGCTCGCTGAACAGTGTCGCGGCGATCCGCTGGCCCGGCTCGAGGCCGGTGACCGTGACATCGAGCGTGCCGCCCTGCGCGACCGTGCTGCCGCCGAGCTCGACCGTCGCCCACGGCTGTGAGGGCTCGGCGGGCTCGGCGGGCTCGCCGGGCTCGCCGGGCTCCGTGGGCTCGCCGTCACCGGGCGCGCCGGGGCCGGGGAAGCCGGGCTGCTCGACCGGCGGCTGCTCGCCGGCGACGTAGGCACGGTTCGCCGGCGCCGGTGAGACCGGGCCCACGGCGGCGAAGAACTCCACCGTCGCCTGCAGGTCGACCTGGCCGGAGTCCGCCGCGCCGGTGCCCGTCGCGAAGGTGCCGAAGTTGTCGCCGCCGCCCGCGAGGAACGAGTTGGTGACGACGCGGATCTTCGTGGTGGTGTCGTCGAGCGCGAGCTGCTCACCGTTCAGCTGCATCGAGCGGATGTGCGACCCCCTCGTTCCCTCGGGGGCGTACTCGAACGTGAAGCCCTTCGACACGCCCACCGCGAGCTTGGGACGCGACGCTCCGTCGGGCTGCCACTGCTCCTCGAGAACCTGCTTGATCTGTGCCGGGGTGAGCTCGAGCGTGACCAGGGTGTTCGCGAACGGCTGGACGTTGGCGACCTCACGGTATGACACAGCGCCGTTGTCGTCGCCGAACAGCAGGTCGGCGCGCAGGCCGCCCGGGTTCATGAACGCCACCTCGGCGTCGCGCCCACCGTAGGCCGGGTTCTGCGACGTGGCCCACAGGTAGACGTCGGCGACGGTGTTGCCGAGCGTCGAGTGCACGCCGCGGTCCTCCGAGCCCGACGCGGTCTTGCCGCGCAGGATGTCGGCGGTGATCGAGCCGACCTGCACGCGGCCCTTCTCGTCCGCGATGCGCACCGCGTTCGCGACGACCTGGGCCGTCTCGGTGTCGGGGTAGGCGATGTACTGCCCCAGCGTGGCGTCGTACAGCGACACCGTGCTGGGGGTGATCGACTCGAGTTCGCCCGCGTCGGTCAGCTCGATGTCCAGCGCGCCGAGCGTCGTGCCGTACTGGTGCGCCTGGAGCACCGGGCGCCCGCCGATCTCGCACGCGTACTTCTGGTGCGTGTGAGCGGAGACGATCGCGTCGATGTCGTCGGACGCGCCACGGACGAGGTCGCCGAAGTCGCCGGTCTCGGTGGCGATCGCGGTGCAGTCGGAGCCCGCGGAGCCCTCGTGCGCGAGCAGCACCACGACGTCCGCGCCCTCGGCGACCGCGTCGGTCGCTGCATCGTTGGCCGATGCGACCTGGTCGCGGAACTCGATGCCCGCGATGCCCTGTGGGCTCACCATGCCCGCGGTCTGCTCGGTCACGGTGCCGACGAACGCGATCTGCGTGCCGTCGACCTCCTTGATCGTGTACGGCTTGAGCGCGTGCTCGTCGGTGCCCTTCACGAAGACGTTCGCACCGAGTGCGAAGTCGCTGAAGGCGTCGGCATCCGCGTCCTCCTCGAATCGAGGGATGACGCGACCGGTCAGGTCGTCGAAACCACGGTCGAATTCGTGGTTGCCGACTGCGCTGACGTCGAGGCCGGCCGTCTTCAGTGCGTCGATCGTGGGGGTGTCCTGATCGATGAACGACTCGAACGCCGACGCGCCGATGTTGTCACCGGCCGAGACGAGCAGGGTGTTCGGGTTCTGCTGGCGGAACGTGTCGACCGCGCCCGCGAGGACAGCGGCACCCGCGACGCCGCTGGATTCCTGCACGAGCCGCCCGTGGAAGTCGTTGATCGTCAGCACGCGGATGTCGGGCTGCGCGACGGGAGCGCCGCCGACGAGCTGCTCGATGCTGTACAGCGTCGTCGTTCCCGATACCTCGTTGCCGACCGCGAGCAGCGGCTGGCCCGTGGGGGAGCGGTGCGCCCCGATGAACTGGATGCCCTCGGGGCCGAGGTCGCCCGCGGCGGGGGAGTCGGCGGCGGCGCTGAAGTCGCGGTTGTTGACGTACGTCACGTACGTCGCCGCCTTCGGATCCGTGATGTCGTAGACGATGACGCCGCCGACGCGCTCGAAGCCGATGAAGGCGTACGTGCGGCCGCCGACCGTCCCGATCGAAAGGTTCTCGGGCTCGGGGCCCTTGTCGTCGCTGCGTCCCTCGAGGTTGGCCTCGGTGTGGTTCGAGTTGAAATACTCGGGCACGACGCGCGCGAGGATCTGCTCGAACTGGTCGCCCGAGTCGAACACCAGCGAGCCGTCGGTGCCCCAGATCGAGAACGAGCGACCGCCGAAGGAGTACAGCTCGTCGTAGCAGCTGCCGTCCGCGCGCAGACCGTTCTCGATCGTGACGTTCAGACGTCCGAGGGCTGCATCGCCGAGCTGCGCCGCGAGGGGAGAATCGGCGCAGACGGCCGGGAGCCCCTTCTTGCCGAGGTCCTTCACGCGGACGGCCTCCGCGTAGTCGCCCCACTCGCGGGCGTCGCCCTCGTTGGCGGTGACGAGGTAGGTCGTGGCCTTGCCGCCCGCCGTGGCCGAGTACGACTGGATGCCGTCGGGCATGTACATGCCCTTCAGCCCGGCGTACTCGGCGATGTTGATCGCGCCGTCCTTATCGCTCGCGTCGAGCCCGTTGCCGACCGCGCCGTGATCCTTGAACCCGAGCGGGACGACCTTGGTGACCTCGGCCTTGGCGAGGTCGACGACGGCGATCGCGTTCGCCTCCTGGAGCGCCGCGTAAGCGGTCGTGCCGTCGACGGTGATGTACTCGGGCTCGAGGTTGCGGCTCACACGATTGGCGGTGAGGGGCTTGTCTCCCTGGTCCGGTGCCGCGACGTCCGGTCCGAACACGCGCACGCCGGCCGGAAGCGTCTTCGAGCCGCCGGGCTCGAACGCGCCGAAGCCCGCGATGCGCACGGCCGCCGGCGCGGGGGCCGAGACGGTCTTGGGGAGCGCGACGACGCCGACGGATCCTTCCGGGTCGACCGAGAAGTCGTCGGCGGGCTCGCCCTCGTTCGCGACGACCGCGTACGCGCCGTCCTTCGAGATCGTGACCATATCGGGCAGGGCGCCGACGGTGACCGAGCCGAGGCGAGCGGCTGCCGCGTCGCCGGCGTTCGCGTCGAAGAAGACCAGTGACCCGTTCGCGGTCTTGTCCTCGGCTTCGAACGCCACGATGCCGAGACCGTCGTCGCGGATCGCGAGGGAGTTCGCCGTGCCGGCATCGGCGATGGTGAACAGCTCGACCGGCGCGGTCGGGTCGCTGTTGTCGAGCACCGTCACCGAGCCGGCCTGCGCGTTGACGACGTAGAGGCGGTCGCGGTACGACTGCACGATCTCGGCGGCGGACTCATCGAAGACGCCGGTCTCGTGGGTGCCGATGGGTGTGAGCGCGAGCGTCGCGCCGGGAGCGGAGTCGGTGATCGGTTCGCTGACGATCGCGGCGGATGCCGTGGTGAGCGGCGTCAGTGCCAGCGTGCAGGTGAGTGCGGCCGTCGCGACGGCGGCGAGCGTGCGGGGAACCGTGCGGCTCCGGGCAGGCGAAGGCATAGGTGTCCTCTGGTCGGGTGAACGGGTGCAGGTCGTGAGTACTCTCCGCACGTGTCCGGCATGTGAATGCCCGGCAACCGATCGGAGACGCGCGGAGAGGCGCGTGGCACGATGAGGGGATGAGCGACTACACGACCATCGTCAGCGAGACGCGAGGGCGCGTCGGCTGGCTGACACTGAACCGACCGGAGGCGTTGAACGCCCTGAACTCGACGCTCGTCGCCGAGCTCGCCGACGCGGCCATGGCGTTCGACCGCGACGAGGCGATCGGCGCGATCGTCGTGACCGGCTCGGAGCGGGCGTTCGCGGCCGGCGCGGACATCAAAGAGATGGCGGGCAAGAGTGCCCGCGACATGTCGATGGAGAACCCTTTCGCCGCGTTGGAGGACTTCGCGCGGGTGCGTACCCCCGTTGTCGCCGCGGTTGCCGGGTTCGCGCTCGGCGGCGGGTGCGAGCTGGCGATGATGTGCGACATCGTGCTGGCCGCCGACACCGCGGTGTTCGGGCAGCCCGAGATCGACCTCGGCGTCATTCCGGGCATCGGCGGGACGCAGCGGCTGACGCGCGCGGTCGGCTACTACAAGGCCGCGGAGCTCGTGCTGACCGGACGGCGGATGCCGGCGGAGGAGGCGGAGCGCGCCGGGCTCGTGTCTCGTGTGGTTCCGGCGGCGCAGCTGCTCGACGAAGCCGGTGCCGTCGCCGAGCGGATCGCGTCGCGATCGCTGCCGGTCGCCTATGCGGCGAAGCAGGCGCTGCGCGCCTCGCAGGAGACGAGTGCCGCGGAAGGGCTGCGCCTCGAGCGCACGCTCTTCGCGTCGTTGTTCGCGCTCGAGGACCAGAAGGAAGGCATGGCCGCCTTCGCCGAGAAGCGCGCCCCCGAGTTCCGCCACCGCTGACCTGCCGCGGTGTTGGTCGAACGCGGGGCCGCCGCACGCCGACGGGTGACGGTGATCGTGGCCGTCGGCGTCGCACTGGTGCTCGCGGCGGCGGGTGCCGTCGCGTTCGCCCGCTGGGTGCTGAGCCTCGATGCGATGCGTGGGTTCGTCGAGCGGTACCCGGGCGCATACCCGCTGCCGGCGGGGGCGCCGGTCGGGATTCCGCCGTGGCTCGCCTGGCAGCACTTCTTCAACGCCTTCCTGATGGTGCTGATCATTCGCACGGGTCTGCAGGCGCGGAAGGAGAAGCGTCCGAGGGTGTTCTGGTCACCGCGGGGCAGGCCGAAGCGCCGGACGAGCCTCACGATCTGGTTCCATCAGGCGCTCGACGTCATCTGGATCGGCAACGGCATCGTGTTCGTCATCCTGCTCTTCGCGACCGGACAGTGGATGCGGATCGTGCCGACGAGCTGGGACGTGCTGCCGAATGCTGCCTCGGCGGCGTTGCAGTACGTGTCGCTCGACTGGCCGACGGAGAACGGCTGGGTGAATTACAACAGCCTGCAGCAGCTCGCGTACGCCACGACCGTGTTCGTCGCGGCACCGGTCGCGGTCGTCACCGGCGCGCGGCTCAGCACGGTCTGGCCGCGGGGCGACGGGCGGATCAACCGCCTGTACCCGACCGAATGGGCACGACGCCTGCACGTGCTGGTGATGCTTTTCTTCGTCGTCTTCATCGTGACCCATGTCGCTCTCGTCCTGGCTACGGGAGCGCTCCGCAACCTCAACCACATGTACGCCGCACAAGGATCGGCGGACCCGACGGCCTACGCCGACAACTGGACCGGCTTCTGGCTGTTCGTCCTGTCGCTCGCCGTCATCGTCGGGGCGTGCGTCGCCGCTCGCCCCGCTGTCCTCGTACCGATCGCGCGTTTGTTCGGCACGACCATCACCCGTTGACCGTCGTCGGCCGGTCGGAGATCACGCCCGCGCGATCAGGCGGTGTCAGAAGGGTGGCGGTTCGTCCGGCGGTGGTCCGCCGCGTGTCCCATCCGGTGGCGGATCCGCGGTGTCGATGGTGAAGCAGACCGCGGGTATGGGTACGTCTTCGCGGTACACCCGGCCGAGGGGCGAGGTCCATTCGAGAACGCCTCCGCCGACCTGCCGGACCTCCCACTTCGTGAACTGCTTCATCGAATGGTGTCGCTGGCAGAGATGGGCGAGGTTGAAGATGTGGGTATGCCCACCCAGGGCGTAGTCGATCGTGTGGTCGATCTCGCAGCGGAGCGCGGCTCGTCGGCATCCGGGGAACCGGCAGTGCTGGTCGCGCGCCATCAGGAGTTTCTTCATCGAAGCGGTGGGCCGGTAGGTGTCGATCTCGACCGGGGTGCGGGTGACGGGGGCGATGAAGAGCCGGTCCCACTCGCTGACCTGCCCGGCGAGCTCGCGTGCCGTGTCGGCATCGATCAGCGCAGCGCCCACGGCTTCGGCGGGGTTCTCGTCACGCCCCATCAACGTCTCCGCCGTGACGGCGACTTGCACGCGTGCCCGAATCGCGCCGAGCCCACCAGCCCGGTCGGCCCCGTAGGTCGGGTCGACCACGGGCGCCCCACCGAGGACGAGGTCACCGAGGATGTCGGCGCGCAGCTGATCCATCGTCCTGGTGTCGGCGGGCTCCCCCGACCCAGCGGCATCCGCCCCATCGCTCTCCGCCCCGTTACTCTCCGCCCGCGCGTCCTTCACCCACTGCCCCATCTGCGTGAGCCGGTCGAGCATCCCCGCGGCGATGACCGTCGGGAGGTTCGCGACGAGATTCGACATCCCATCCGACCCGTGGAACACCCGCACGCACCGCTCCGCCGCGGCAGCCTTGTGTCGGTCGGTGAACGTCTGCGTATGCAACCGGGCCGCCAACGCGTCCAGCGCACCCCGCACCCGCGACGGCACATCCCGCTCGCACACCGTGATCGCGGCTGCCTCGTACGCCGACCGCACCTCGTCAGGAACCCTCGCGCCGACCCGCACGACCACATCGACGTGTCCGCGTTCGATCCGCCGCTGCACCCACGCCTGGAACACGGCCGGGTAGTCGTCGATGACGGTCATCGCGTGGTCGATCTCGCCCTGCAGGCGCCGATCGGTGAGCCGCGCCATCCCGGCCGCCTCGGCTGCGACCGACCGCAGCTCCATGTCCGACGCCATCCCACGAACCCCGTCGCGCCGCGCGTCGTGCAGTGCAGCGTGGCCCAGGTCCGCCAGCGCCCGGGTGCGGGCGATATCGGCGGCGTGAGAGAGGTCGAGCGCCTCGGCGTAACGCGAGAAAACAAGCGCTTGCGACGGCGTGGGTGCCTCGCGTCCCACCTCGCCACCCGCGCCATTCGCTGTCATGTTCCCATGATGGCAGTGGGGTACGACATCGAATTCGAACAGAGGTGCGAATGTGGGCAACTCGCTAAGAAGACCGGCGGGGGAGGAGCGGCGCCGATCGCTCCGCCGCCGTCACCCGGCCGGCGCCGGGTCAGCGGACGAAGCGGACCTCGGTCAGCGTCTCGCCGAGGAACGGCTCGGTGTGGGTCTGCCCGTCGAGCGTGAAGCCATTTCGCTCGTAGAAGCGGTGCGCGCGGGGGTTGTCCTCCGCGACCCACAGGTAGACGCCCTCGTCCTTCTCGACGGCCGCGTCGAAGAGCCGCTGACCGATGCCGGTGCCGTGCCAGGCGTCGAGCAGGTAGATGAAGTACAGCTCGCGCATCCGGGGGGCGTCGCGATCGCGCGCCGGGCCCGACCCGACGAAGCCGACGATCTCGCCGCGGACGAGCGCGGCGTACATCCGGAAGTCCTCGCCCTGCGCGGCCCAGTGGGTCCACAGCTCGGCGAGTCGTCGCGGCGAGACGCTCTGTAGAGCGGCGGTGCTGATGAGGTGGTCGTAGGTCTCGTGCCAGCAGGTGGCGTGCACCCGCCCGAGGGCTTCGGCGTCGACATCCCGCACCGGACGGACGACGATGTCGGTCTGCAGTTCGGCTTCCATGGCCAGACTCTACGCGCGGCCGGCGACGGCGTGAAATCGGGGAGTCGGGGTTGCGCCGCCTGCCGTCATGCGCCGACACCGTCCACCACGGCGACCTCGACCGAGACCAGGCCGACCTCGCCCGGGCTCCAGCCCGCCGCGACCAGTCGAGCCCGCAGCGCTCGTTCGATGACCCTCTGCTCGCTGGGGCTGTGCAGCCGTGCACCGGCCCCCGCGGGTTCGACGACGGCGCCGGGATCGAGAGTCCGCGCCGCGGCGATCAGGTCCTCCCGCATCCGATCGGCGCGCGCGGCCCCGAGGGCGGTTCGGACGATCTCGTACGAACCCAGCGTGACCGTCCACGCCGGCCCCCGGTCGTCGCCCGAGGCCCCGCGCGAGCGCTGCGCGGCCAGCGCGGCGCTGCGGTCCGACAGGATCATCAGGAGGGCAGCGCCGCTCAGGAGGACGAGCACGGCCCCCGCGATGGTCGTCGGCACGACCGAGAACCCGAGGCGGTAGAGCGCTGAATCCCATCCGAGCGTGAGCCCCACGCCGGCGCGGCACACGGAGAAGAGCGCGTAGACCGCCATGGTCGCTGCGAGGAGCCACGACCCGCGTCGCGCTGCGATGGCCGGGTGCCTCGCGGCGACGCTGGTCAACCCGCAGATGACCGCCATGATCAGGACCTTCACCGCGAGCGAGACGGGCAGCCCGATCGCCGCGGACACGACGCCGACGACAGCGGCGAGCGAGACGGCGATGCCGCCGCGGGCGAGGACGCCGCCGCCGAGCGAGCCGAGCCCGGCGAAGATCAGTCCCGGGCCGAGGACCATGGCGATGTCGCTGATGACGAGCGATGCCGGATCGCCGGTCTGGGTGTGGACGAGGTACAGCAGGCTGGACGTGGTGGCCGAGAGCGCGCCGACGATCCCGAAGCGCAGGAGCGCGCCGCGCCGACGCCAGCTCGGGCGCAGCGTGAACAGCACGACGAGACCGATGATCGTCATGAGGCATGCGAAGACCAGCGCGCATCCCGCTGTCAGCACGGCCCCACCCCCTCGCGCGCCGGCCCGTGAAGCGCGCTCACTCGCAACCTACGCGCTTCGGGGGCCGGGAGAAAAGCACAGCGGCCCAGAGCGTGCAAACCGGCCTGCTATGGTCGTGTTCCGACACGGGGTGCCCGCGACCGCGAGCTGAGATCAGACCCGTCGAACCTGCTCCAGTGCAATGCTGGCGAAGGGATGTCGAAAATGCGCGATGTCGTGCCCACCGTCCGAGGACCGGAAGCGGCGCTCCGAGCGCTGCGGGATGCCGCTCCGCTCACCCACTGCGTGACCAACGCCGTCGTCACCGGGTTCACCGCGAACGCGCTGCTCTCGCTCGGGGCGAGTCCGGCGATGGTCGACATCGAGGGTGAGGCGGGCATCTTCGCCGGCGTCGCCGACGGTGCCCTGATCAACCTCGGCACCCCGAATCCGCAGCAGCAGGCCAGCGCCCGCGAGATCGTGGCGGCGACGGGGCGCTGGGTGCTCGACCCCGTCGCGGTCGGGATGCTGCCGATCCGCACGGCCCTCGCCGCGGAGCTCGTCGCTGCTCGCCCCGCGATCATCCGCGGCAACGCCTCGGAGATCGCGGCGGTCGCCGAAACCGGCGCGGGCGGCCGCGGCGTCGACAGCATCGACGACCCGGACTCGGTGCACGCGGCCGCGGCGGCCCTGGCCCGCCGGTCCGGCGCGGTCGTCGCGGTGTCGGGCGCGACGGACCTCGTCACCGACGGAGAACGGGTCGCGCGGGTTCCCGGGGGAGACCCGCTGCTGACCCGGGTGACCGGCGGAGGCTGCTCGCTGGGCGCGACGATGGCGGCCTTCCTCGGCGTCGTCGAGCCCTTCTCGGCAGCCGTCGCAGCGTCGCTCGTGCACAAGCAGGCCGCCGAGGCTGCGGCATCCGTGTCGTCCGGTCCCGGCTCGTTCGCCGTCGCCTTCCTCGACGCGCTCGCGACGCTCGCTCCCGGCGACCTCGATGCCGCACGCGTCGCGACCCGCGCGATGGCGGCGGAGGGCGTCCGGTGACCCGCCGGGTCGACCTCGCCCTGCACCTCGTCACCGATGACCGGCTGAACGCCGACACGCTGCTGTCGATCGTCGACGCCGCCGTCGACGGGGGCGTGACGGTGGTGCAGCTGCGCGACAAGAGAGTGACCGCGGCCGAGCTGATCCGCCGCACCCGGATGCTGTCGGATGTGATCGCGGGGCGGGTTCCGCTGCTCATCGACGACCGGGTCGACGTCGCCCTCGCCGCCATCGATGCGGGGGCCCGCGTGGACGGCGTGCATCTCGGTCAGAACGACATCCCGCCCACGACTGCGCGGCGAGTCCTCGGGCCCGACGCCGTCATCGGGTGGACGGCGAACACGGCGGCGCATCTGCAGGCCGCCCACGCGATGCCGGACGGCACCCTCGACTATCTCGGGGTCGGCGTGATCCGGCCGACGATCACGAAGGCCGATCACCCGCCCGCGCTGGGCATCGAGGGATTCGCGGAACGGGCCGCGGCGACGCCGCTCGCGTGCGTCGCGATCGGGGGCGTGGGTCCCGATGACGTCGCCGCCCTCCGCCGAGCGGGGGCAGCCGGGGTCGCCGTCGTCTCGGCGATCAGCGGTGCTGCGGACCCCGCCGCGGCCGCGCGCGCCTTCGCCGTCGCAGCGCGCGGGCGCGGTTCCGACACTGCGGACGGAGCGGTCCGGTGACCGCGGGGGCACGGGCGCCGCGAGTGCCGCGGGTGCTGAGCATCGCGGGCACCGACCCGTCGGGCGGCGCGGGCATTCAAGCCGATCTCAAGTCGATCGCGGCGATGGGCGGCTACGGCATGGCCGTCGTCACGGCCCTCGTGGCGCAGAACACCCGCGGTGTGCGGGCCGTGCACGTGCCTCCGCCGGAGTTCTTGCGTACGCAGCTCGACGCGGTCGGCGATGACGTCGAGATCGATGCGATCAAGATCGGGATGCTGCATTCCGAGCCGCTCGTCGCGGTCGTCGACGACTGGCTGGCTCGGCGGGGCCATGACCTCGTCGTGCTGGACCCCGTCATGGTGGCCACGAGCGGCGATCGCCTGCTCGATCCCGCCGCAGAGGACGCGATCCGCGCCCTCTGCGGGCGCGCCGCCCTCGTGACGCCGAACCTCCCCGAGCTGGCCGTGCTCGCGGAGGAGCCGGTCGCACCCACGTGGCTCGCCGCCCTCGCCCAGGCACAGCGGTTCGCGCGCACATCGGGTGCGGCGGTGCTCGTCAAAGGCGGGCATCTCGACGGCGACGACTGCCCCGACGCGATCGTGACGCCGGACGGGGTCGCGGCGGAGGTGTCGCGCCGCCGCATCGCCTCGACCAACACCCACGGCACCGGGTGCTCCCTGTCGTCGGCGATGGCGACGCTCGGCGCGAGTGGCATCGGCTGGACCGTTGCCCTCGCGCGTGCGACCGAATGGTTGGCCGGTTCGATCACAGCGGGCGCGGCGCTCGGCGTCGGGCGAGGCAACGGCCCCGTCGACCACCTGCACGAGCTGCGCCCGCACCTCCCGTCGCCCGTGTCGTGGACAGAGCGCGCCTGGGCTGGCGCCGCTCCGCTCCGCGCCGCCGTCGACTCCTGCGCCTTCGTCGAGGGGCTGCGCACGGGAGAGCTCGATGAGCCGGTCTTCGCCTGGTACCTCCAGCAGGACGCGCTGTACCTCTCGGAGTACGCCCGTGTCCTCGCCCGAGCCAGCGCGCTCGCCCCGCGAGGCGAGGAACAGGTGTTCTGGGCGGAGGCCGCCGCCTCGGCGATCGCGGTCGAATCCGAGCTCCACCGCTCGCGGGTCGGCGCGGACGCCGCGGACCCCGCCGCCGCGACGCTCGCCTACACCGATCACCTCCACGCCGCATCCGCTCGCGGCTCGTACGGTGAGCTGGTCGCCGCCCTCCTGCCGTGCTTCTGGCTGTACTCCGATGTGGGCGAGCGATTCGCGGCGGCGTCGCACCCGCACCATCCGTATCGGGACTGGCTCTCGACCTACGCCGACCCCGCTTTCGCCGCATCGACCCGCGCCGCGATCGAGATCGTCGAGCGGGCGGCGGCGGACGCGTCGGCGGCAGAGCGCGCGCGGATGAGCGTCGCGTTCGCGCGATCGATGCGCCACGAGCTCGCCTTCTTCGAGGCGCCCATCGCAGCGCTGGCCGGCGCAACACGGGCGAGAGGGCCTGCGCGCGGGGCCTAGTCTGTGCTCATGCCGAAGGAGAGAGCCGGCCGAGCCACGATGAAGGATGTGGCGGCGCTCGCCGGGGTATCGGCGAAGACGGTCTCCAACGTGCTGACGGGCACCGCCGCGGTCCGGCCGCAGACGCAGCAGCGCGTGGAGTCGGCGATGCGCGAGCTCGACTTCGTGCCGAATCTCAGCGCCCGGGGCCTGCGGAACGGCCGCTCCGGCGTGATCGCCATCGCGCTCCCCGACCTCGCGACGGCGTTCTCCGCCGAGATGCTGCATCACCTCGTCGACGCGGCTCACCAGCGCGGCTACGCGGTCCAGATCGAGGAGACCGCGCTCGAGCCGGAGCGTGAGCGCGACCTCGTCTCGCGGGCGCGTCAGCATCTCGTCGATGGTGTCGTGCTCAACCCGATCCGCATCGAGGACAGCGTCGTCGATCGCGACGAACGGCTGCCGCCTGTCGTGCTGATCGGCGAGGTCGAGCAGCACGTCACCGACCGGGTGCTCGTCGACAGCCGGGGCGGCGCGCGCGATGCCGTGGCTCACCTCGTGGCGCGCGGGGCGCGGCGGATCGCCGCGATCGGCGGCGACGATCAGCCCGAGCTCGCCACGGCGACCAGTCGCCTGCGCCTCGCGGGCGTGCGCGACGGGCTCGCCGCGGCCGGGCTCGAGCACGACCGCCGCCGGGAGGTCAACCTGCTGCCCTGGAACATGGAGGCGGGCGCGCTGGGCGTGCGGACACTGCTCGATCGCGGGGTCGAGGTCGACGCCCTCCTCTGCTTCACCGACTCGATCGCCGTCGGCGCGCTGCACGAACTGGCGTGTGCGGGCATCCGGGTGCCGGAGGACGTGCTCGTGTGCGGCTTCGACGACATCGAGCAGTCGCGCTTCACGACACCGCAGCTGACGACCGTCTCCTTCGACCGGAACGAGTTCGCGCGTGCGACGATCGCGCTCCTCGAGGAGCGCATCGCGGCGCGCGACGTTCCGGTGCGAGCGGTGGCGATCGAGCACCGGGTGGTCGCTCGAGCGAGCACGGACGCGGTGCCGCGAGGCGTATCGCCCGGCCGCTGACCGTCGGCATCGACGACATCCGGATTTTCCTTGCGCATTGATTACATCGATGTAAAAGTATGAGGGTCCCTGGTTGTCACGATGTCGTGCCGTCACAAAGGAGTGACCGATGGCCCCACCCATAGAACTCAGCAGACGGCGATTCCTCACGGGAGCCGCAGCCCTCGCCGGAACCGCCTTCCTCGCCTCGTGCGCCGGTCTCCCCGGCGCCACGGGCGCCCGCACCCTCCAGTTCTGGCACCTGCTCTCCGGCGCCGACGGCGTGACCATGTCCGGGCTCATCGACGGCGTCAACGCCGCGCAGTCCGACTATCGCGTGCGTCCGACGGTGCTCGCGTGGGGTGAGCCGTACTACACCAAGCTCGCGATGGCGGCCGCGGGCGGGCGGGCGCCGGACGTCTCGGTCATGCACGCCTCGCGCGTCGTCGGCTATGCGCCGGGCGGGCTGCTCGACACGTGGGACACCGCGCGCCTGGCCGACCTCGGCGTCGACGCGAGCACCTTCACCGACGCGATCTGGCGCAAGGGCTTCATCGGCGACGACCTCTACAGCGTCGCGCTCGACGCGCACCCGTTCATCCTGATGTACAACACCGACATCTGCGCCGAGGCGGGTGTGCTCGACAGCGACGGCAAGCTGCCGCCGATCACCTCGCCCGAGGACTTCCTCGAGCTCGGGCGAGCCGTGGCGGCCGTGTCGGAGTCTCACGGGCTGTCCTTCGGCTATCTCGGCGACGGCGCGCAGATGTGGCGCCTCTTCTACACGCTTTACACGCAGCACGGGCTAGAGATCGAGCTTCCCGAGGGCGGCAAGGCGGAGATCGACGAGGATGCCGCGGTCGCGGCGCTGACCTTCATGCAGCAGCTCCTCGACGACGAGATCGCGTCGCGCAGCGCCGACTACCAGAGCGCGATCGCCGAGTTCGCGACCGGGCGCAGCGGGCTCTTCCTCACCGGTGTCTGGGAGCTGCGCTCGATGCAGCAGCAGAACCTGCCGATCGACGCCGCGATCATCCCGGCCGTGTTCGGCACCCCGTCGGTCTACGCCGACTCGCACTCGTTCACCCTGCCGCACCAGAGCGCGCCCGACGAGGAGACCCGCGACCTGGTCTACCGCTTCGTCGCCGACATCCTGAAGGGGTCGTTCGACTGGGCCGGGGCCGGCCACATCCCCGCGTATCTTCCCGTGACGCAGTCGCCCGCCTACGCCGATCTGCTGCCGCAGGCGCACTACGCCGAGGCCGCCGAGCTCGTCCGGTACGACCCGCCGGCCTGGTTCACTGGCTCGGGCTCACGCTTCCAGGCCGACTTCGGCGCCGCGGTGCAGAACGTCCTGCTGCAGGGCGCCGATCCGGCCGCCGCGGTCTCCCGCTTCCGCGCGGGCGTCGACCTGCGCCTGCAGACGCCGAACCCCGCCGCACCGGACGGAGCCCGCGCATGACCCTCGACACCGGATCCGGCCGCGCCGGACTCGCCGACACCGCCGCGACGCGCACGATCGTCACCGGCGACCGCGCGGGGCGACGCCGGCACGCCGGCGACCGCGGCGAGCAGCGCATCGCCTGGACCTTCCTCGCGCCGTTCCTCGCCGCCTTCCTGCTCTTCCTCGTCTGGCCGCTCCTGCACGGGCTCTATCTGAGCTTCACCGATCAGTCGCTGACGGGCGCCGGCGGATCGTTCATCGGCATCGCGAACTACGTCGAAGCGCTCGGCGACCCCGTCATGTGGCGATCGCTCGGCAACACCGCCTGGTTCACGGTGCTCTCGACCGTGCCGCTGGTCGTCCTCGCCCTGGTCATGGCTCTGCTCGTGCAGCGCGGACTGCCCGGACAGTGGCTCTGGCGGCTGTCGTTCTTCATGCCCTATCTGCTCGCCTCCACGGTGATCTCGCAGATCTGGGTGTGGATCTTCAACCCGCAGATCGGCGCGGCCAACGGCATCCTGGAGGCGTTCGGTCTCGAGCCGATCGCGTGGCTGCAGAACCCCGACACCAACATGCTCGCGATCGTCGTCGCGACGGTGTGGTGGACGATCGGCTTCAACTTCCTGCTCTACCTCGCGGCCCTCCAGAACATCCCCGAGACGCAGTATGAAGCGGCGTCCATCGACGGCGCGGGGGAGTGGCGCAAGCTCTTCTCGATCACGATCCCGCAGCTGGGCCAGGTCACCGTGCTCATCGTCATCCTGCAGGTGCTGGCGTCGCTGAAGCTGTTCGACCAGGCGTACCAGATGCTCGGAGGAATCGCGAGCGAGACCACCCGCTCGATCGTCCAGTACATCTACGAGTCCGGCTTCGTCGGGTACCGCTTCGGCTACTCGGCGGCGATCTCGTACGTCTTCTTCGCCGTGATCGTGCTGATCGGCGTCATCCAGGCCCTCGCCACCCGTCGCCGGAAGGAGCACTCATGAGCGCCGCCACCGCCAGCTCCTCGGCCACGCGCGCCGTCGTCGCCCCGGGGGTCGCCCCCGATCCGCGGAGCCGCAAACCCGGTCAGCGCCGGTTGAGCGCGCTCAACATCGTCGCGTTCGTCGCCCTCGCCCTCCTGGCGATCGGGTGGCTGCTGCCGTTCCTCTGGGCGGTCGCGACCGCCTTCAAGACCGAGACGGATGCCGCCTCCGGCGCCGGCGGCTGGATCGGCGAGAGCGGGCCCACGACGGAGGCCTTCACTTCGATCCTCTCGCAGGGCAACGTGTGGGTCTGGGCCGGCAACAGCCTCTGGACCTCCGCCGTGATCACCCTGCTCACCGTCGCGATCTCGGCCGTGGCCGCGTACGCGTTCTCACGGCTCGAGTTCCGCGGCAAGAAGTTCCTCTACGGCGCGGTCATCGCCTCGATCGTCATCCCGCCGCAGGTGCTGATCATCCCGCTGTTCTACGAGATGCTCGCCTTCAACCTCGTCGACACCCCGTGGGGCCTGATCCTGCCGCAGGTCGTCGCGCCGGCGATGGTGTTCATCCTCAAGAAGTTCTTCGACCAGGTGCCCATCGAGCTCGAGGATGCCGCGCGGGTCGACGGCGCCGGGCGCTTCCGGGTGTTCTGGTCGATCGTGCTGCCGCTGTCGCGGCCCATCCTCGGCGCCGTCGCGATCTTCGTGTTCATCGGCGCGTGGAACAACTTCCTCTGGCCGTTCCTCATCATCAACGACACGACCCTCATGACGCTGCCGGTGGGACTCCAGACCGTGATCAGCGCCTACGGCGTGCAGTACGCGCAGGTCATGGCTCAGGCCGTCCTCGCCTCGGTGCCGCTGATCATCGTCTTCCTGGTGTTCCAGAAGCAGATCGTCCGCGGCGTCGCCACGACCGGCTTCGGCGGTCAGTGACCGGCGCCGCCCGGCACGCGTCGTCCGCATCCCCTCACCCCGAAAGAACAGGAGCATCATGCCCCGCGCCCGCATCGTCCTCGATCGCGACTTCACCGTGGCCGACGTGCCGCGCCGCCTCTTCGGCTCGTTCGTCGAGCACATGGGCCGCTGCGTCTACACCGGCATCTACGAGCCGGGTCACCCGCAGGCCGACGAACGCGGCTTCCGTCGCGACGTCCTCTCGCTCGTGAAGGAGCTGGGCGCCACCGTGATCCGCTACCCCGGTGGCAACTTCGTCTCGGGCTACAACTGGGAGGACGGCGTCGGGCCGGTCGCCGACCGTCCGCACCGGCTCGACGGCGCCTGGCACACGGTCGAGACCAACGCGTTCGGGCTCCACGAGTTCGTCGACTGGGCGCGCGAGGCCGAGGTCGAGGTCATGGAGGCGGTCAACCTCGGCACGCGCGGTGTCGACGAGGCCCGCGCGCTCGTCGAGTACGCGAACCACGCCGGCGGCACGTACTGGTCGGACCTGCGTCGCCGCAACGGGGCCGCAGCACCCTTCGACATCCGCCTCTGGTGCCTCGGCAACGAGCTCGACGGCCCGTGGCAGATCGGCCACAAGACCGCGCACGAGTACGGCCGGCTCGCGCAGGAGACGGCGAAGGCGATGCGCCTGGTCGACCCCGACATCGAGCTCGTGGCGGTGGGATCGTCGAACCGGCAGATGCCGACCTTCGGCTCGTGGGAGCACACGGTCCTCACGCACGCGTACGACGAGGTCGACTACATCTCGATGCACGCCTACTACCAGGAGGACGGCGGGGACGCGGCATCCTTCCTCGCCGAGGCCGTCGACATGGACGCCTTCATCGACGGCGTCGTCTCGACGATCGACGCGGTCAAGGCTGCGGGCAAGCATCGCAAGCAGGTCGACATCTCGTTCGACGAGTGGAACGTCTGGTACCAGCGGGGCCTCGACACCGAGGACCAGCCGCACATCGTCTCGGCGTCGAAGGAGTGGCGCGCCCACCCGCGCCTCATCGAGGACACCTACAACGTCACCGACGCCGTCGTGGTCGGGACCTTCCTGCACAGCCTGCTGCGCCACGGCGACCGCGTGCGCATCGCCAACCAGGCGCAGCTGGTCAACGTGATCGCACCCATCCGCTCGGAGGAGGGCGGGCCGGCCTGGCGGCAGTCGATCTTCTGGCCGTTCGCCCGCATGTCGCAGCTGGCGCAGGGGCGCGTGCTGCGGCTCGCGATCGACTCCGATCAGACGCCGACGGCGAAGTTCGGCGACGTGGATGTCGTCGACGCGGCCGCGACGTGGGACGAGGCGACCGGCCGCGTCGCCCTGTTCGTCGCCAATCGCTCGCTCGAGTCCGAGACCGAGGTGTCGCTCGAGCTGCGCGGGCTGGGCGCGTCGGGCGTCGTCTCGGCCGAGGTGCTGACGGTGCCCGAGGGCGGCGACCGGCGGTCGGCCAACACCGAGCACTACCAGGACGCCGTCGGCCTCGTGCCCCTGCGCGGCGTCGGACTCGACGAGGGCACGCTGCGGGCGACCCTGCCCGCGCTGTCGTGGGCGGTGATCGTGCTCGACACCGCCCGCGCCTGACCGCGCGTCGCGTACGTCGGAGAATCGCGCGTACGTCGGACGGATCCCGCGAGATCCTCCGATGTTCGCGCGATTCTCCGTTCCTGCGCGCGGGGCGGCGGGCGCGGAGTTGTGGAAGGCGCACAACGGATGCGGGTGGGGGCATGGGGCATCCGATAGCGTCGGCCATCGTGAACGTGTGGCTCCGGACCCTGCTGACGATCTGGCGAGCGAAGCGACAGCTGCGCAGGAACGGCCCGCGGCCGCTCATGGCGGTCGGCCGGGTGAAGCTCCGGACGCTGCCCACCGACATCGATCTGCTCGGGCACATGAACAACGGGCGGTACGCCTCGCTGTTCGACCTCGGCCGGTTCGACCTGCTGGTGCGCAACGGCATCTGGGACACCTTCCAGGAGAAGGGCTGGTACGGCGTCGTCGCGAACAGCACGATCACCTTCCGGAAGTCGCTGAACCTCTGGCAGCGCTTCACGATCGAGACGCGCCTGCACGGACACGACGACAAGTCGGTGTACATGGTGCATCGTGCGGTCGTCCGCGGCGAGGTCTACGCCGAGATGCTGGTGCGTTCGCGGTTCCTGCGTCGCACGGGCGGCATCGTGCCGCTCGATGAACTGTTCGCGGTGCTCGGCCGGCGCGACGATCTGCCCGAGCTCGAGCCGTGGATGACCGAGTGGGCTGCGGCGACCGCTCTGCCGTCGACGCGTGCCGAGGCGCCCAGCGTCTGGGAGTGATCCCCGGGCGAGGCGCCGCCCTTCGAGAGCGCTTGCGACATAGGCTGACGGCATGTCCGACACCGTTTCGTCCGGCACCACCCCGCCGGGCTTCCCCGCCGACGATTCCCTCGCCCATCAGGCGGTGGACCTGGCCCAGAAATGGGTGCACACGTCGGCCGATTTCCCCGCGGATGCCGCAGCGCAGCGCCTCGCGGGAGTCCTTCGCGACCCGAACGGCCTGCCGTTCACGATCGGTTTCGTCGACGGGGTCATGCGCCCCGAGAGCGTGACCGCCGCCGCGACCCGACTGCACCACGTCGCCCCGCTGGTCCCGGAGTTCCTGCCCTGGTATCTCCGCGGTGCCGTGCGCATCGGCGGCGCAGTGGCCCCCGTACTGCCGACCCCCGTCGTGCCGATCGCGCGCACGGCACTGCGCGAGATGGTCGGGCACCTGGTCGTCGACGCGCGACCGCACAAGCTCGGCCCGGCCATCGCCCGCATCCGCGAGTCCGGAGCCCGCCTCAACCTCAATCTCCTCGGCGAGGCGGTGCTCGGCGAGGAAGAAGCGCGCCGCCGGCTCGACGGCATCCACGAGCTGATCCGCCGGCCCGACGTCGACTACGTCTCGGTGAAGGTCTCGGCGATCGTCAGCCGCATCTCGATGTGGGCGTTCGACGAGGTCGTCGCCGATGTCGTCGAGCGGCTGCTGCCGCTCTACCTGAGCGCGGCTGAGGACGGCACCTTCATCAACCTCGACATGGAGGAGTACCGCGACCTCGATCTCACGATCGCCGTCTTCACCCGCATCCTCGAAGATGAGCGGCTGCGGGGGCTCGAGGCCGGGATCGTGCTGCAGGCCTATCTGCCCGACGCCGCCGACGCCCTCGACGAGCTGACCGCCTGGGCGCAGGCCCGCGTCGCGGCCGGTGGAAGCCGCATCAAGGTGCGGCTGGTCAAGGGCGCGAATCTCGCGATGGAGCGCGTGGACGCCACGATCCACGGCTGGCCGCTGGCGACCCACGCGAGCAAGCTCGACGCCGACGCGATGTACCTGCGGTGCCTCGACCGTGCCCTGCGCCCCGAGCGGAGCGCCGCGGTGCGGCTCGGCGTCGCCGGGCACAACCTCTTCGACATCGCCTATGCCTGGCTGCTCGCCGGCGAGCGCGGTGTGCGCGACGACATCGAGATCGAGATGCTCCTCGGCATGGCGCAGGGTCAGGTCGCCGCGGTCACGGCCGACGTGGGCCACGTGCTGCTGTACGTCCCGGTCGTCCGCCCCGACGAGTTCGACGTCGCCATCAGCTACCTCGTGCGGCGGCTGGAGGAGAACGCCTCGAGCGAGAACTTCCTCTCGGCGGCGTTCGACCTCGCGACCGACGCGAGCCTGTTCGAGCGCGAACGCGATCGATTCCTCGCCTCCCTCGAGCGCGCGGCCGACCCGGCCCTGCCCAGCGGGCCGAACCGCACGCAGGACCGCACGATGTCGTTGCGGCCCATCGCGCCGCAACGCATCACGCGCGACCCCGCCGAGGGCGACGACGGGCTGACGCAGGCGGTGCTCGGCATCGCCGACGCCGCGGGCCGTTCCGACGAGACCACGGCTCTGGGCGAGCCCGACGATGTCCGGTTCGGCGGCGAGCACTTCGTCGAGACCGCCGTCTACGCCCCGCGCGAGACGCGCCGGGCCCCGGCGCTCGGAGCGCCCGGGTTCGCCAACACTCCCGACTCCGACCCCGCGCTCGCCGTCAACCGGGAGTGGGCCCGCGGCATCCTGTCGCGGATCGAGGGCAGCACGGCCGGTGACGAGACGATCGCCGCCGCCCGGGTCGATGACGCGGGAGAGCTCGATGGAATCGTGGCGCGTGTGGGATCGGCGGCATCCGCCTGGGGCTCGATGGCCGCGGCCGACCGCAGTGCGGTGCTGCTCGCCGCCTCGCGCGCACTCGAATCACGTCGGGCCGAGCTCATCGAGGTCGCCGCATCCGAGACCGGCAAGGTGCTGGCCGAAGCCGACGTCGAGGTCAGCGAAGCGGTCGACTTCGCCGCCTATTACGCCGCGACGGCGCGCGAGCTCGATCGGGTCAGCGGCGCCGTCTTCGAGCCGGCGTCGGTCACGGTGGTCGCTCCGCCGTGGAACTTCCCGCTCGCCATCCCCGCCGGCGGCGTGCTCGCGGCCCTCGCCGCCGGATCGGGCGTCGTCTTCAAGCCCGCTCCGCAGGCCCGTCGCTGTGCGGCGGTCGTCGCCGAGGCGCTGTGGGATGCCGGGGTGCCCCGCGATCTCCTCGCGCTCGTGGACATCGACGAGGGCGATCTCGGCCGCCGGCTCATCACCCACCCGTCGGTCGACCGCGTCATCCTCACCGGCTCGTGGGAGACGGCGGCGCTGTTCCGGTCGTGGCGGCCCGAGCTGCCGCTGCTTGCCGAGACCAGCGGCAAGAACGCGATCATCGTCATGCCCTCCGCCGACCTCGATCTGGCGGCGTCCGACCTGATCAAGAGCGCCTTCGGTCATGCGGGTCAGAAGTGCTCCGCCGCGTCGCTCGCGATCCTGGTGGGGCCGGTCGGGCGGTCGAAGCGGTTCGCGCGTCAACTCGTCGACGCCACGCGGTCGCTGCGGGTCGGACCGCCCACCGATCCCCGCAGCGAGGTCGGGCCCGTGATCGAGCCGCCGCAGGGCAAGCTCGAATGGGCTCTCACCTCACTCGAGGAGGGTGAGCGCTGGCTCGTCGAGCCTCGTCCCCTCGATTTCGGTGACGCGACCGCTGGGCGCTTCTGGTCTCCGGGCGTGAAGGTGGGGGTGAGCGCCGGGTCGCGCACGCACCTCGAGGAGTTCTTCGGGCCCGTGCTCGGCGTCATGCACGCGCGCACTCTCGACGAGGCGATCGAACTGCAGAACGCGGTCGCCTACGGTTTGACCGCGGGCCTGCACACCCAGGACGCCGCCGATCTGGCGACCTGGCTCGACCGGGTCGAGGCCGGCAACCTGTACGTCAACCGCGGCATCACGGGGGCCATCGTCCAGCGTCAGCCCTTCGGTGGCTGGAAGAGGTCGTCGGTAGGCGCGGGCACGAAGGCCGGTGGACCGAACTACCTCGTCGGGCTCGGTTCCTGGCGTGCGTCGAACGGCTCGGCATCCAGCACGCTGCATCTGCGCGGTCTCGACTCGCGCATCACGACCATCATCGAGTCGGCCCAGCCCACCCTCGACTACGAATCGTTCGAATGGCTGCGGCGCGGCG
The DNA here is from genome assembly GCF_053345465.1 of Microbacterium sp. M4A5_1d. Lineage (NCBI taxonomy): Bacteria > Bacillati > Actinomycetota > Actinomycetes > Micrococcales > Microbacteriaceae > Microbacterium > Microbacterium sp. M4A5_1d. The sequence goes on along the minus strand of NZ_JBKFAD010000001.1, from coordinate 1,430,097 downwards.
CGCTCTCGGATGCCGTCGCCTGGGACCGCGAGTTCGGCCAGGTGCGCGACGTGTCCGGCCTCGGCGTCGAGCGGAACCTGTTCCGGTATCGCCCGGTCGACGTGGCGGTGCGAGCGTCGTCGGACGCGACCTGGCAGGCGGTGCTCCGCGTGCTCGTCGCGGGCGTGCGGGCCGGATCGGCCGTGACGCTGAGCTCGCCGGTCGGTCTTCCCGCCGACGTCCGGCGGGCGCTCGGCGAGGTCGACATCGCGGTCTCGGTCGAGACCGACGGCGAATGGCTGCAGCGCATCGCCGCCCCCGAGCGTCGACCGGGACGCATCCGCCTGGTCGGCTCGCGTGAGACGGTGGCCGAGCTGCGGACGGCCATCGCGGCAGCGACCGAGGGAGACCCGGATGTCGCCGTCTACGCCGACGAGGTCACGACCGCGGCGCGGATCGAGCTGCTGCCCTTCGTGCACGAGCAGTCCATCACGATCACCGCGCACCGTTTCGGCAATCCCGACGACTGGTCCGAGGCGGTCATCTGACGGGCGGCCGCGGTGCCGTCTCGGTAGCGTGGCGGGATGACGGATGACGCAGCCGCTGCACCCACGCTGATCCTCGCCCGCCTGTCGGTCGAGCGCGAGTCGCTCCTCGGTGGCCTGTTCATCGGGCTCGGGGCGGTGGCGCTCGCGATCACCGTCATCGCGCTGGCGCTCTCGCCGGGGCTCAACCTGCCCGTGCTCGTTGGTGTCGGCGCGGGAACGGTGCTGCTCGTCCACGGCATCCTGCGCCGCTCGGCCGCCGCCCGTGCCGCGGCCGCCCTCGACCGGCTCGAGTCCGCTCCGGCCTCCGTCTCTCGCCGAGCCGAGCCGAGCTGAGCTGAGCTGAGCGCTGCTCGGCGCCTCAGACGAACGCGGCGAGTACGGAGTCGACGTGGGCGTCGAGCGACGCGGCCGCCGGCTCGGGGTCGAGGCCGAGGAGGCGTCGACGGTGCGGTTCGCCGAGCAGGGCACCGAACAGATGCTCGGCGCGACGGTCGTCGCCGTCCAGGTGGGCCGCGAGGTAACGCTGCGCCGCGATCGGGCCGGCGTCGTAGAACGCACGCGAGACCGCGGGGTCGTCGAGCGCGACCGCGACGGCCGCGCGGTGCAGGCCGATCGCACGGTCGGCGAACAGCGCCGTCGCGATGAGTGTGCAGGCGTGCCGGAGGTCGCGGGCCGCGACATCGAGGTAGCCGTGCACATCGGTCACCGCGGCGCCCAGCAGCGCCGACTTGTCACCGATGCGTTCGTAGATCGTGCGTTTGGTCACGCCCGCCTGCTGCGCGATCGCGTCGAGCGAGGCGGCGTGGAAGCCGACCTCGACGAAGACGTCTGCCGCCATCGCGACGATGCGGGCGTCGCGCGCGGCCTGTTCATGGGCGGGCGGGCGGCCTCGGCGTCGATCTCCGGTCGAGGGCATGACGACAGGCTAGCAGAATGATACGGTGGCGTTTCATTAAGGAGGCGCCATGGACGAGATCGTCTGCCACATCGCGATCGCCGATGACTGGGGCATGAGCCGCAAGTTCGGCGAGTACGAGGTCGCGACGCGGGGCGTGCCGTGGGAACCGGGCGAGTACATCCGGGCCTGCGACCCCGCCGACGTCGCCGACGTCGTCGCAACCGTCTACGCCGACGTGCGGCTGCCGCTCCTGCGGATCGACTGCAGCGTCGCGGGCCTCGCGCGCCACGGCGTCGAGGTGACGCGCGTCGACGGGCGGCCCCGCATCCACGGGCCGATTCCCATGAACCCGGATGCCGTCGTCGGCGAGCGTCCGCTCACGGCCTGAGGTCGCCTCGGGTCGTGAGCGGCGTGCGCCGGATCAGGCGTCGATGCCGACCGAGTGCGACAGGCGTGCGCGCTCGTCGCCCGAGAGCTCGAGGTGCACGGCCTTCGCGCTGTCGGCGATCGACGCGGCGCGGCGCGCTCCCGGAATCGGGATGACGGTGTCGCTGAGCCCCAGCTCCCACGCGAGCACGACCTGCTGCGGGCTCACGTCGTGGGCGCGGGCGACCTCGCCGAAGACCGCGAAGCGATCACCGATCGACCGTGCGCCACCGCCCGTTCCGCCCAGGGGGCTCCACGGGAGGAATGCGATGCCGCGGTCGGCGCAGTAGCGCAGCTCGTCGTAGCTGCCCGGATGCCGCGGCGAGAACTCGTTCTGCACGCTCGCGAGGTTGCCCTCGCCGAGCACCTGTTGGGCGATCTCGATCTCCTCGACGCTGGCGTTGGAGATGCCGATCGCGCGGATCTTGCCCTCCTGCTGCAAGGTCTTGAAGTTCTCCATGACCTCGCCGTAGACCATCCAGCGGTCGGGGCGGTGGTACTGGTAGACGTCGATCACGTCGACCCGGAGTGCTCGGAGCGAGGCCTCGACCGCCTTCCGGAGGTAGTCGAGCGAGCCGTCCCGGCCCCACTTCTCGCCGTCGCTGCGGGTGATGCCGCCCTTCGTCGCCACCACGATCTGAGAGCGGTCGCCGCCCCACGTGGCCAGGGCCTCGGCCATGATCTCCTCGTTGTGCCCCATCGTGTCCCAGCTCGGGGCGTAGATGTCGGCGGTGTCGAGCAGGGTGATGCCCGCGTCGAGCGCGGCGTGCACCGTCGCGACGGCATCCTTCCGGTCGGGGATCTGCTTGTCGTTGTTCATCGAGACGGGCATCCCGCCCAGGCCGATGGCCGAGACGGTGAACGGTCCGAGGGTGCGCTGCTGCATGGGTCTCCTTCGACGATTCGCGGTGGTGTGGCTCCAGCCTGTCAGGCGCGACGACGAACGGGCAGGACCTTGCGCAATCGGGTCAGGGGGCTACCGCGGGTCGTCGTCGCAGTCCTCAGCGGCGCCAGATCGTGCCGGGGGAGAATGGATGCCGGCCGCGCGGCGACCCGCCGCCGCGTGCGCGACCGCCGAAGCCAGGAGTCCGAATGACGATCGCCGACCACCACCCGACGCCGGACGCGAACGACGAGGACCGCGCGAAGCGCGCTCTCGCGGGAGCGCCGCCGCTCCTGCCGGTCATGGTCGCGACGGGCGAGGGAGCGTGGGTGACCGACGTCGAGGGGCGCCGATACCTCGACCTGACCGCCGATCCGGCGCTCACCTTCGGGCACCGCCATCCCGCTCTGCTCGCCGTCGCCACCGAGCAGCTGGGCCGATTGACCAGCACGGGCACCGTCGTCGCCGACGACCGCGCCGACGGATTCGCCGACGCGCTGGCTGCGCTGCTGGGGGCTGAGGCGGTGCTGCCGGCCACCACCGGGCGGGACGCACTGCGAGCAGCCGTCGATGCCACGCTCGCCGCGGGGGAACGGACGGCCGTCGTCGTCGCTGCCGGCTCGCATCCCGATCTCACGGCAGCGGGCGCCGTCGTGGTGCCCTTCGGCGAGATCGATGCGCTCGTCGCGGCGCTCGACGACACCGTCGCCGCCGTCGTCCTCGAGCCCGTGCAGGCCGCGGCGGGGGTGGTCGGCGCGCCCGCGGGATACCTGGAAGCCGCACGGCAGGCGACCGCCGATCGCGGGATCGCCCTGATCCTCGACGAGACGCGCAGCGGCCTCGGCAGGCTCGGCGACACCGTCGCGCTCGCCGGGACGGGAGCGGCGCCCGACCTCCGTGTGATCGGCCCGGCGCTCGGCGGCGGCATCGTCCCCGTCGCCGCCGTCGTCGGGAGTCGCACGCTGCTCGGTGAGGCCGCCGACCCGGCATCCGCGTCTCCGCTCGCGAGCGCCATCGCGCACCGCGTGGTCGAGATGCTCGAGGCGGGCGAGGTGCAGAACCGGGCCCGTGCTCTCGCCGAACATCTCGCCGGACGCATTGAGGCCCTCGTCGGGGCGGGCGCGGTGGCCGTCCGGACCGCGGGGGTCTGGGCGGGCGTCGACGTCGACCCGACCGTCGTCACCGCAGCCGAGGTCGCCCGGCGCCTCGTCGCGCGCGGCGTCCTCGTCGATGTCGTCGGCGACGCGACGATCGTGCTGGTTCCGCCGCTGGTCATCCGGGCGACCGAGCTCGACTGGGCGATCGAGCAGCTGCGCGTCGTGCTCGCGGCCTGATCCCGCCGCGGCGCGATACATCTGCAGGACCGGTGCGGCTGGTGTCTGGTCCAGCCGACGCCGTGACGACATCAGCCCCACCAGTCCGACGGATGTATCGCTCAGCCGCGCGCCGGATGTCAACACGGCGGGGGAAACAGGTCGGGAAATACTGACGCAACACAGCCCGGATTAGGCTCGCATCCATGGGTGACCTCTTCGACGGATACGGCTCGACGCTGACGCCGCGCAAGACCGTATCGGGGGTGCCGCCGTACGACGAGATGTTCGAGGTCTCGGGCACGATGCCCGCCCCCGGCAGCTCGCGCGCGGCGTACCGCGAGCTGTATCAGGCGCTCGCGCAGATGACCCAGGAGGAGCTCCGCGGCCGCACCGAATCGCTCGCGAGCTCGTACCTCGCGCAGGGCGTCACGTTCGACTTCGCGGGGGAGGAGCGCCCCTTCCCGCTCGATGCCGTTCCCCGCGTCATCGACTACGACGAGTGGTCGCACGTCGAGTCGGGCGTGAAGCAGCGCGTGCGTGCGCTGGAGGCCTTCCTCGACGACGCCTACGGACACCAGTTCTGCGTCCGCGACGGCGTGCTGCCCGCGAAGCTCATCGCCTCGTCGCAGTACTACTACCGTCAGGCGGCCGGCATCCGCTCCGCCAACGGCGTGCGCATCCAGGTCTCGGGCATCGACCTCATCCGCGACGAGCACGGCGAGATGCGCGTGCTCGAGGACAACGTGCGCGTCCCCTCGGGGGTCAGCTACGTCATCTCGAACCGCCGCGTCATGGCGCAGACCCTGCCCGAGCTGTTCGTCTCGATGCGGGTCCGACCCGTCGGCGACTACCCGAACAAGCTCCTCCAGGCCCTGCGCGCCTCAGCACCTCCCGGAGTCGACGACCCCAACGTCGTCGTGCTGACGCCGGGCGTCTACAACTCCGCGTACTTCGAGCACACGCTGCTCGCGCGTCTCATGGGCGTCGAGCTCGTCGAAGGCCGCGACCTGGTCTGCTCGGGCGGCAAGGTGTTCATGCGCACGACCCGGGGTCCGCAGCGCGTCGACGTCATCTACCGCCGAGTCGACGACGACTTCCTCGACCCGCTGCAGTTCCGTGCCGACTCCATGCTCGGCGCCCCGGGCCTCATGCTCGCCGCACGCCTGGGCAACGTCACGATCGCCAACGCCGTGGGCAACGGCGTCGCCGACGACAAGCTGCTCTACACCTACGTGCCCGACCTCATCCGGTACTACCTCGCGGAGGAGCCCATCCTCAAGAACGTCGACACCTGGCGGCTCGAGGACCCGGGCGCGCTCGAAGAGGTGCTCGACCGGCTCGACGAGCTCGTCGTGAAGCCCGTCGACGGGTCGGGCGGCAAAGGACTCGTCGTGGGCCCGGACGCTTCGCCCGCCGAGCTCGAGAAGCTGCGCAAGAAGCTGCTGGCCGATCCGCGCGGGTGGATCGCGCAGCCCGTCGTCATGCTCTCGACGATCCCCACGCTCGTCGAGGACGGCATGCGCCCCCGCCACGCCGACCTGCGCCCGTTCGCGGTCAACAACGGCGAAGAGGTGTGGGTGCTGCCGGGCGGCCTCACGCGCGTCGCGCTGCCGGAGGGGCAGCTCGTCGTCAACTCCAGTCAGGGCGGCGGATCGAAGGACACGTGGGTCGTCGGCGGTGACGCGCCGCGCACGGTCGAGTACAGCCAGGGCAACCTCGCCGGCCTCGTCGCCGATCAGGCGTCGACGCAGGCGATCCCGATCATCTACGACGAGCAGGACGAGCCGGCCCATTCGCCGCAGGACCACCCCGGCGGCCTGAGCGAGCAGCAGGAGCAGCAGCAGCAGACCGGAGGTGCGACGTGCTGAGCCGCATCGCCGAGAGCCTCTTCTGGATCGGACGCTACATCGAGCGGAGCGACGGCACCGCCCGCATCCTCGACGTCCACCTGCAGCTGCTGCTCGAGGACCCCTGGATCGACGAGGACACCGCCTGCCGGTCGCTCCTGTCGGTCATGGGGTCGTTCCCGCCCGAGGGGCTCGATACCGTCACCCGTCAGGACGTGCTGACCCGGCTCGCGGTCGACCGCACCAATCCGTCGAGCATCGCCTACTCGCTGCAGTCGGCGCGCGAGAACGCCCGCCGCGCCCGCGAGATCGTCTCCACCGAGCTGTGGGAGACCCTCAACACCACCTATTCGCGGATGCCGCGGCGACTCAACGCCGAGAAGGTGCACGAGTTCTTCCACTGGGTGCGAGAGCGCGCGGCGCTCGCCGTCGGGGTCACCGACTCGTCGACGAGTCGCGACGAGGCCTGGCAGTTCTTCACGCTGGGGCGCTCGATCGAGCGCACCGACATGACCGCGCGGCTGCTCGCGACGCGCTCGTTGACGGAGGAGTCCGGCCCCTCGTGGACGACGATCCTCCGCTCCTGCGGTGCGTATGAGGCGTATCTGCGGACGTATCGCGGGATGCCGAGCGCGCGCAACGCGGCGGAGTTCCTGCTGCTCGACCGTCTCTTCCCGCGTTCGATCATCCACTCGATCCAACGTGCCGAGGAGTGCATGAGCGCGATCGACCCTGTCGCCGACCGGGTGGGGCACTCCAATGCGGTGCTGCGGGCCCTCGGTCGTATCCGCAACGACCTCGAGTACCGGCCGCTCGGCGAGATCCTCTCCGAGCTGCCCGAGCACATGGACAACGTGCAGAAGGTGACCCGCGAGGCATCCGAAGCGATCCGCGGTCGATTCTTCCCCACGGCGGCGGAACCGAACTGGATTGGAGAGACCTCGTGAAGCGTCTGCGCATCGAGCACGCGACCGGATTCACCTATCCCGGAGACGTCGCCGCGTCGTACAACGAGGCGCGGATGCTGCCGGGCTCGACCGACAGCCAGTTCGTGCTGAGTTCGCAGCTCGACATCGACCCGACGACGGCCGTCAACCACTACGTGGACTACTTCGGCACCCGGGTCGCCGCGTTCGACGTGCTCGCCGCGCATCACGCGCTGTCGATCACGGCCCGCTCGCTGGTCGAGGTTCGGCCGCGCCCCATCGAGCACCGGCAGATCTCGTGGGAGGAGCTCGCCGCGGAGACGGAGCGCTCGATCCACACGGTCGAGCAGCTCGGGCAGACGGCGCGCACGGCGCCGCATCCGGAGGTGGGGGCGCTGGCGCGCGAGATCGCGGGGTCGCACGACGAGCCGGGGCCGGCGGCCCACGCGATCGCGATCGCGATCGGGGATGCCGTCGAGTACATGCCCGGCGTCACCGGGGTGCACTCCACCGCCGCGGAGTCGTGGCCCCAGCGCACGGGCGTGTGCCAGGACATCGCGCACATCACGCTCGGCGCTCTGCGGAGCGTCGGCATCCCGGCGCGATACGTCTCGGGCTATCTGCATCCCGATCCCGACGCTCAGGTCGGCGTGCCGGTGACGGGCGAGTCGCACGCGTGGATCGAGTGGTTCGCCGGTGACTGGCAGGGCTTCGACCCCACTAACAACGTCGAGATCAGCGACCGGCACGTGCTGGTCGGGCGGGGCCGAGACTACAACGACGTCCCGCCGCTGCGCGGGGTCTTCGCGGGCCCGTACAAAAGCGCCCTGCACGTCACGGTGACGATCACCCGCGAGGCGTGACCTCCGCGGCATCCGCTTCGACCGGTTCGCGGCGGGCGCCCCGGCCGAGGGATGCCGTCGCCGCGAGGCCCAGCACGAGGAAGCCCGCCGCGGCGAAGCTCGCGGCCCGTGTGCCGTCCGAGAGGGCAGCCTTCGCGTCGGTCGCGACGTCGGCGGTCTGCGGCGAGGCCTCGAGGCCCGCGATCGCGCCGCCCGCGCTCTCGACGACCGCGCTGACGACCTGATCGCGCTGCTCGGCGGGTATGCCGCGATCGTCGAGCTTGGCGGTGAGGGCGCCGGAGGTCGTCGAGAACAGGATGGTCCCGAGGATCGCGATGCCGAGCGCGGCGCCGAGCTGGCGTGCGGTGGACTGGGTTCCGGACGCCTGCCCTCCCTCGGCGACGGGGACATCGGCGAGGACGACGCCCGTGAGCTGCGCCGTCGCGAGGCCGACGCCGATCCCGTAGACGAACAGCGCCGGGACGAGCGGGCCCCACGTCGCATCGGGGGCGATGACGAGGGCCACGCCGACGACGCCGACGATCTCGGCGGCCAGGCCCGCGCGAACGATCCAGACCGGCGAGACCTTGCCCGACAGGGCGCCGGCGAGCCCGCTGGCGACGAACGAGCCCGCGGCCAGGGCGAGCAGCACGAGGCCCGTCTGGACCGCCTCAAATCCGAGCGCGAACTGCAGCCACAGGGGAAGGGCCAGGATGATGCCGAACTCGCCGAGCGCGACGACGAGGGCGGCGAGATTGCCGTTGCGGAACGACGGGATGCCGAAGAGCCCGAAGGCCAGAAGAGTGGGCTTGCCGACCCGGCGACGGCGCACGCCCCAGGCGATGAAGACCGCGATCGTCACGGCTGAGGCGGCGAACGCGATCGGGACCGGGGAGAGGTCCCACGGCCACGACGCACCGAAGAGCGCGGGCCGCTGGTCGACCGTCCACCAGCCGTAGGTGCGTCCCTCGATGAGGCCGAACACCAGGGTGCCCATGGCGATGACCGACAGGACGGCTCCGATGACGTCGACTCCGACGGCCCCGCCGCGGGACTCGTCGACCGTCAGCAGGACGCCCACGACGATGAGGATGCCGAGGGGGATGTTGATGCCGAAGGCCCAGTGCCACGAGAACGTCGTGGTCAGCCAGCCGCCGAGCAGCGGCCCGACGGCGGCCATGCCGCCGATCGTCGAGCCCCAGACGGCGAAGGCGATGCCGCGCTCGCGGCCGCGGAACGTCGCGTTCAGGAGCGAGAGGGTGGTCGGGAGGATCATCGCGCCGCCGACGCCCTGAACGAAGCGGGCGAGGATGAGCAGGTCACCGCTCGACGCGAGCGCCGCGCCGACCGAGGCCAGCGCGAAGACGACGACGCCGGTCAGCAGCATCCGTCGTCGACCCACCCGATCGGCGACGCTGCCGAAGACGAGCAGCAGGGAGGCGAACACGAGGGTGTACGCCTCCTGGACCCACTGCACCTGAGTGGAGGTGATGCCGAGGTCGTCGACGATCGAGGGGACGGCGACGTTGACGATCGTCGAGTCCACGATGATGAGTGCGACGGCGATGCTGATGAAGACGAGTCCCGCCCACCGGCGGCGTGCCGAAGTTTCCATGATTGCTAGAATAGCTAGCAAAATTGCGGACACAAGATGAGGTTCGCGCAGCGCGAAAACGGCCGGTCCCGCGGGGAACCGGCCGTCTCGATGGAGAAGTGGATCAGGCGGGCGGGTCGCCCGGGTCGAGGGTCTTCAGCATGTCCTCTTCGGCGGCGTTGTCGGCCGTGAGCTCGTCCTCGGTGGTCTCGTCGCCGCCTCGGGGCGCGTCATCGGTGATCGACTGCTCGGCGCTGGGATCGTCGAGGTGACGGTCGCCGGTGGGCTCTTCGGAGGGGATCGCGCTGTCGCCGGCGCCGCCGGCCGGGGTGTCGTGGCTGCTCATGGCCGCGACGTTACGCGCGCGGTCGCCGCGCGCGGCACCCCTTGACACGCGATCCGGCCGTGGTGCCGATACATCCGTCGGATCGGCGTGGCAGGAGTGGTGTCGGCGGCCGCCTGAGGCCACTCCCGCACCGCCGGTCCGGCGAATGTATCGCGAACGGGCTCCGCGGCTAGGCGCGGGGCTCGTAGCGACGCGGCGCGTGCGTGCGGGCGACGAGGTCACGCAGCGCCTCGAGCGAGCCCGAGACGAACCCCGCGGCGCGGGCCTGCACCAGGACGTTGCCGAGGGCCGTCGCCTCGACGGGGCCGGCGAGCACCGGCACCCCGGCGCGGTCGGCCGTGCGCTGGCACAGCAGCTCGTTGAGCGCCCCGCCGCCGACGATGTGGATCGTCCGTACATCGACGTGGCCGAGGCGCGCGGCATCGGCCACGGCGTCGGCGAACGCCTGCGCGAGCGACTCGACGATCGACCGGGTGTACTCCGCGCGGGTGCGCGGCGGCGCGACGTCGTGCTCGGCGCACCAGGCGTCGATGCGCGAGGTCATCTCGCCGGGCGCGAGGAAACGCGGGTCGTTGACGTCGAAGACGACGCCGTCGGCCTCGCGTGCGGCGTCGAGCAGGGTCGGCAGATCGATGCGGTGTCCCTCGCGGCGCTCCCACTGCCGCACGGCCTCGCTCAGGACCCACAGGCCCATGACGTTGTGCAGCAGGCGCACGCGGCCGTCGACGCCGCCCTCGTTCGTGAAGTTCGCCTCGAGAGCGGCGCGGGTCAGCACGAGGTGGTCGACCTCGACGCCCACGAGACCCCATGTGCCGCACGAGATGTAGGCCGCGGCATCCGGCTGCATCGGCACGGCGACGACGGCCGAGGCGGTGTCGTGCGATCCGACGGCAGTCACGGGCGTGTCGCTCGGCGCCCCGATCGACGCTGCGACGTCCGCACGCAGCGGGCCCAGCCGATCGCCCGGCGCGATGAGCGGAGGGAGGATGCCGCGGGGGATGCCGAGCGCCGAGACGAGGGCGCCGTCCCACGAGGCCTGCAGCACCCGCAGGAGTCCGGTCGTCGACGCGTTGGTCTGCTCTGCACGGGCTTCGCCGGTCAGCCAGTACCCGACGAGGTCGGGTACGAGGAGGGCGGTGTCGGCGAACGCCAGCACCTCCAGGTCCTCAGCGGCGAGCTGGTACAGCGTGTTGAACGGCAGGAACTGCAGGCCGTTCCGCTCGAAGAGCTCGGCGTGCGGAAAGCGCGCGTGCACGCTCTCGACCCCGCGGGCGGTGCGCTCGTCGCGATAGTGGAACGGTTCGCCCAGCATCCGCCCGCCGCGCAGCAACGCGTAGTCGACGGCCCACGAGTCGACCCCGATCGAGGCTATCTCGGGCGTCGCGCGGAAGGCCTCGCGCAGACCGCCCAGCACCGATCCGTACATCCCCACGAGGTTCCAGTGGAGGCCGTCGCCCGCGTGCACAGGATCGTTGGCGAACCGCGCCACCGTCTCGGTGCGGAGCGTGTCAGCCCCCACATGCCCGACGATGACCCGCCCGCTGGTGGCCCCGAGGTCAACCGCCACCACATTCCCTGATGCGCTCACGCGCGGCATCCTTCCCGCGAGTGCACAGCCTGTCGCCGAGTGCACGACCTTGGAGCGTGCGGATGCCGTGCACTCGGCGGGAAGCCGTGCATTCGAATGCCTGCCCTCATCGGAGGAAGGCGGCGGCGACGCCGGAGTCCACGGGGATGTGCAGGCCGGTCGTGCGGGAAAGCTCGGGCCCGGTCAGGACGTAGACGGCGTCGGCGACGTTCTCGGGGACGACCTCGCGCTTGAGGATCGTGCGGTTGGCGTAGAACTGGCCGAGGTCCTCCTCGTTAACGCCGTAGGTGGCGGCGCGGTTGGCACCCCAGCCGGAGGCGAAGATGCCCGAGCCGCGCACGACGCCGTCGGGGTTGATGCCGTTCACGCGCACGCCGTGTTCGCCGAGCTCGACCGCGAGCAGCCGCACCTGGTGGGCCTGGTCGGCCTTCGTCGCCGAGTACGCGATGTTGTTGGGCCCGGCGAAGACGGAGTTCTTCGAGGAGATGTAGATGACGTCGCCGCCGAGCTTCTGCTCGATGAGCGCCTTCGCCGCGGCCTTGGAGACGAGGAACGAGCCCTTGGCCATGACGTCGTGCTGAAGGTCCCAGTCCTTCTCGGTGGTCTCCAGCAGCGGCTTCGACAGCGACAGGCCGGCGTTGTTGACGACGAGGTCGATGCCGCCGAACGCCAGCAGCGTCGCGTCGATCGCGGCCTGCACGCCGTCGGCGTCGGCGACGTTGGCTGCGACGCCGATCGCGACGTCGGTGCCGCCGAGCTCGGCCGCCGCCGCTTGCGCCTTCTCGAGGTCGAGGTCGGCGACGACGACGCACGCGCCCTCGGCCGCGAGTCGGGTGGCGATGGCCTTGCCGATGCCGGATGCTGCGCCCGTGACGAACGCGATACGACCCTGGTGGGTCTTCGGCTTCGGCATCCGCTGCAGCTTCGCCTCCTCGAGCGCCCAGTACTCGATGCGGAACTTCTCGGCGTCGGAGATGGGGGCGTAGGTCGAGAGCGCCTCGGCGCCGCGCATGACGTTGATCGCGTTGACGTAGAACTCACCCGCAACGCGGGCGGTCTGCTTGTTCGCGCCGTACGAGAACATGCCCACACCCGGAACCAGCACGATGAGCGGGTCGGCGCCGCGGATCGCCGGCGAGTCCGCGTCGGCGTGAGCGTCGTAGTACGCCTGGTAGTCGGCGCGGTACTCGGCGTGCAGCTCGTGCAGACGGGCGATCTGCGCCTCGATCGTTGCCGTCGCGGGAACGTCGAGGATGAGGGGCTTGACCTTCGTGCGCAGGAAGTGGTCGGGGCAGCTCGTGCCGAGAGCGGCGAGAGCGGGTGCCTTCTCGGATGCCAGGAAGTGGAGCACGACGCCGGTGTCGCTGTAATGACCGACCATCGGCTTGTCGGTCGAGGCGATGCCGCGGATCGTGGGGGCCAGGGCCGCGGCGCGGGCGCGGCGCTCCGTCTCGGGCAGCGCCTCGAACCCGGCCCGCACGCCGCCGAACGGGTCGGCCGCGCCGTGCTCGTCGATGTAGGCCTGTGCGGTCTCGATGATCCAGCGGCTGTTCGCCTCGGCCTCATCCGAGGTGTCGCCCCACGCCGTGATGCCGTGCCCGCCGAGGATGCACCCGATCGCCTGCGGGTTCTGCGCCTTGATCTCGGCGATGTCGAGGCCGAGCTGGAAGCCGGGTCGCCGCCACGGCACCCACACGACCTTCTCGCCGAAGATCTTCGCCGTCAGCTCTTCGCCGTCCGCGGCGGTCGCGATCGCGATGCCGGCGTCGGGGTGCAGGTGGTCGACGTGCGCGGCATCCACCAGCCCGTGCATCGCGGTGTCGATCGAGGGAGCCGCCCCGCCCTTGCCGTGCAGGCAGTAGTCGAACGCGGCGACCATCTCGTCCTCGCGCTCGACGCCGGGGTAGACGTTCACCAGCGCCCGCATCCGGTCGAGGCGCAGCACCGCGAGCCCCGACTCGGTCAGCGTGCCGAGGTCACCGCCCGATCCCTTGACCCACAGCAGCTCGACGGGCTCACCGGTGACGGGGTCGATGTCGGTGCCCTTGGCGGAGGTGTTGCCCCCGGCGTAGTTGGTGTTCTTCGGGTCGGAGCCCAGGCGGTTGCTGCGCGCGATGAGGTCGGCGGCTGCGGCGGAGGTCATGGCTTTCCTTCGGGGTAGGGAGGGGAGGTCAGGATGCGGCGAGGGCAGCGAATCGCTGCACGATACGTGCCATCGATGCGGCGAAACCCGGATGCTCGGGCCGGTTGAGGTGGCCGTGATCGGTGCCCGGCTCGACGACGACGTCGACATCGCCGCCGGCGGCCCGCAGCGTCGCGGCGAACACGTCGCCCGAGACGCTCAGCTCGTCCATCTCGCTGTTGATCATGAGCGTCGGAGGGAAGCCCCGCAGCTCGTCGGTCGACGCGAGGCCCGGAACGGCCGCGATCGGCGCGCCGATCACCGAGTGGCCGAGGTAGTTCTCGTACATCTCACGGACGACGTCGGCCCCGAACCGGTCGTGCTCGGGGTGAGCGGCGAGAGCGGCGCGCAGCGCGGGCCCGGGGGCGGGCTGCACGGCGAGGAGGGTGGGGTAGGCCAGCACGACGAGGCGGGGCAGGATGCCGCCCTCGCCGAGCAGGCGCAGAGTCGCGCCCGTCGCGAGGTTCGCGCCCGCGCTCGCGCCGCCGATCGCCAGGCGCGTCACACCGAGCTCCTCGGCGTGAGACGCCGCCCACTGCCAAGCCCGCAGGACGTCGTCGGATGCCGCCGGGTAGCGGTTGCCGCTGCGGTCGTCCGTCTGCTGGTCGGCGCCGTCCCACGCGGGCGGCACCGGGGCGAGGCGGTAGTCGACGGAGAAGACCGTCGTCCCCGCCGCGGCGAGCCCGCGAGCGACGGCATCCGCTTCGGGCATGTCGAGGTCGCCGAACGCGAAGCCGCCGCCGTGCATCCATACCAATCCGGTGCCGTCGGGTTCGGCCGCGCGGTAGAGCCGGATGAGCCCGCCCGCCTCGGACGTGGGCGAGGGCGCGGCCGGGGAGGGGGCGCTCACCGGGCGACCCGCTCTTCCGCGGGAGTCGGGACATGCCGGCCGTAGCGCTCGAGCTCGATGTCCTCGAGTGACTTGCCCTCGGTGTTCGGCGCCCAGATGGTTCCGATCAGCAGCGCGGCGACGAGCAGCCCGAGGATGATCACGCCCAGTCCGGCGAGTCCCAGTCCCGACAGCAGGACGGGGAAGACGAGGCTCAGGAGCCCGACCATGACCCGGGCGAGCATGAAGAGCACGCCCTGCGCGCTCGCGCGGTAGCGGGTGGCGAACAGCTCGGCGGTCCACAGACCGTAGAACGCCTGCGCCCCGACGCCGGCGGAGACACCCCACGCGACGGCGAAGAACAGCAGCGAGAACAGGCCCGGGGGAGCGTAGATCAGCACCGCCCACGCCACGACGCCGAGCGCCGCACCGCCGAGGTACAGCCACTTGCGGCGCACCCGGTCGCCGAAGCGCATGAAGCCGAAGAAAGTCGCGGCTGCCGTGAGGCTCCAGACGAGCACCTGCAGCAGGTTCTGCTGCATCGGGTCGTGGAGGCCCGCGGCGTCGTACACACGCGGCTGGAAGATGCCGGCCTGGCCCGCGACGGTGTTCCAGAGGCCGTAGACGCCGATGAGGAAGGCGAGGGCGCCCCAGTTCTTCGGTTCCTTGAGCAAGCCCACGATGCCGGAGAAGAACGACGGGCGTTCGCCCGCGACGAGCGCGGCCTCGCGCTGGCTCTTCCACCGGCGCGACTCGGGGAGTCCGCGGCGCACCCACCACGTCACGGCGGCGATGACGAAGAGGTGGAAGAAGATCAGGCGCGAACCGAGCAGACCCAGCGGGCCGACGATGACCGCGAGCAGGAACCCGACCGCCGGGCCGATGGACCAGGCGAGTTGCGCCGTGCCCACGTGTGCGGCACGGTGCTCGTTGGGTGCCTCCTCGGCGATGTAGGTCCACGACGCCGGAACGCCCGCGCCGACCGCGATGCCCATGAGGATGACGCCGACGAGCAGGACCCCGAGGTTCGGCGCGAACGTGACGGCCAGAGCTCCGAGCATGAACACGATCAGGTCGTAGGTGTAGATGAACTTGCGGCCCAGGCGGTCGCAGAGGGGACCGCCGATCGCAGCGCCGATCGCGGCGCCGAAGGCGTTGGCCGACAGGGCGGCCACGATGCCGACGACCCCGTCGTCGAAGCCGAAGGCCTCCTGCCACAGCGTCAGACTCGTGGCGAGCGCGATGATCGCGCCGGCCTCGATGTAGTTCGACATGGCGACGGCGATCGTCGCCTTCCAGGCGCTCAGCGGGCGGCGGGTGCGGGTCGTGCTCATGCGCCCCACCCGGCCTGGGTGCCGCCGACGCGGTCGGCTTCGATTTTCTCCTGGTAGCCGGATGCCGCGTACGCGGCCATCGGGTCGGCGGGCAGCCCCCGCGACTCGCGCCACTCGGCCAGGGCCGGGCGGACGTCGGTGTAGAACGCGTCCATGAAGACCGCCTGAGCTCCGAGCACATCGTTGGCGGTGCGGGCGGCGGCCAGGGCGTCGGCATCGATGAGCAGCGCACGAGCGGTCATCTCCTGGACGTTGAGCACCGAACGGATCTGCCCCGGGATCTTCGCCTCGATGTTGTGGCACTGGTCGAGCATGAACACGACATCGGGGTTGTCGAAGCCGCCGCCGCGCAGCACCTCGACGAGGATGCGGAACAGCTGGAACGGGTCGGCCGCGCCCACGATGAGGTCGTCGTCGGCGTAGAAGCGGGAGTTGAAATCGAACGAGCCGAGCTTGCCGAGGCGCAGCAGCTGCATGACGATGAACTCGATGTTGGTGCCGGGAGCGTGGTGGCCGGTGTCGAGGCACACCATCGCGCGCTCGCCGAGCGCCGCCACCTGCACGTAGCTCGTCCCCCAGTCGGGGACGTCGGTGTGGTAGAACGACGGCTCGAAGAACTTGTACTCCAGCACCAGGCGCTGCTCGCCCGACAGGCGGTCGTAGATCCGCTGCAGCGAATCGGCCAGGCGGTCCTGACGTGCGCGCATGTCGTTCTGCCCCGGGTAGTTCGACCCCTCGGCCAGCCAGATCTTCAGGTCGCGGGAGCCCGTGGCATCCATGACGTCGATGCACTCGAGGTGGTGGTCGATGGCCTTGCGGCGGATCGCGTCATCCTCGTGGGTCAGCGCCCCGAACTTGTAGTCCTCGTCCTGGAACGTGTTCGAGTTGATCGTGCCGAGCGCAACGCCCAGATCCTCGGCGTGGCGGCGCAGGGCGCCGAAGTCGTCCACCTTGTCCCACGGGATGTGAAGCGCGACGGCCGGGGCGAGCCCGGTGACACGGTTCACCTCGGCGGCATCCGCGATCTTCTCGAACGGATCGCGCGGCGTGCCGGCGGTGGGGAACACGCGGAAGCGCGTGCCCGAGTTGCCGAACGCCCAGCTGGGCAGCTCGATGCCCTGGCGCTCGAGCAGGGCGAAGTGGTCGGGGGAGAGGGTGCTCACGATGCGTCGTCGCTTTCGTCGGGGTTTTCGGTGGATGTCGTCGGGGCCGTGCCGGTGGCGGTCGCCGTGCCGGTGGCGGTCGCCGCGAGTTGGTCGTGCAGGTTGAAGACCTCGGTGAGGGGCGTGGCGGCCTGGTCGGGACGCCCCTCGAGTTCGACGAAGAAGCGGGCCATCTCGGCTTCCCAGCGGGCTGCGACGGGCGACGCGGCGAGGTACGCCTGAGCCGCGGTGTCGTCGTCGACCTCGTAGTAGCCGATCAACCGGCCGCCCTCACCGAGGAACAGGGAGTAGTTGCGGCGGCCGGACGCGGCGATCTCCGCCAGCATCTCGGGCCAGACGGGGGTGTGCCGGGCGACGTACTCGTCGAGCAGGTCCGGATGGATCTGCAGCGAGAAGCAGACCCGGTGGGTAGATGCACTCATCGTCGAGGCTCCTTGGTGAGCTGGTGTGAATCGTTTCACGAGCGTAGCGGGTTGTGCGCGCGGGCACAAACGGCAAGCGCTTACCCACATCCTGCCGTTGCCGTCGTGCTCGCGCTACGGTGGTGTGCATGGCAGTGAGCGTGCGGGATGTCGCGGTCGCGGCATCCGTTTCGGTGGGGACCGTCTCGAACGTCCTCAACAACCCGACGCGCGTGTCGCCGGAGATGGTCGCGCGCGTGCAGCAGGCCATCGCCGATCTGGGGTTCGTCCGCAACGATGCGGCCCGACAGCTGCGGGCCGGACGCAGCCGGTCGATCGGCCTCGTGGTGCTCGACATCGGCAACCCGTTCTTCGCCGAGGTCGCGCGGGGCGCGGAGGAGCGTGCTGCCGAGAGCGGCATGGCGGTCCTGCTCAGCACGAGCGACGAGAAGCCCGAGCGCGAGTCGGCGTATCTCGACCTCTTCCGCGAGCAGCGCGTCAACGGCGTGCTCGTGACCCCCGCGAGCGACGGCCTGGACCGGTTGCGTGGGCTGCAGGCGGCGGGGGTCCCGGTCGTCCTCGTCGACCGCGAGGTGCCCGACGACGTCTTCGCCTCGGTGTCGGTCGACGACGTCGAGGGCGGCTATCTCGCCGTGTCGCACCTGCTGGCCCGCGGGCGTCGGCGCATCGCGTTCGTCCGCGGACCGGTGTCGATCCGTCAGGTCGCCGATCGTCTCGAGGGTGCGCGGCGCGCGGTGGCCGAAGTCGCCGGTGCCCACCTGGAAGAGCTCGCCGTGCCCGCCCTGTCGGTGCTGCACGGCCGTGCTGCCGGCGAGCAGCTGCGCGACCGCCGCGGAGAGGACCGCGTCGATGCCGTGTTCGCGGCGAACGACCTGCTCGCCGTCGGAGTGCTGCAGGCCTTCGCGGTCCTCGGGCAGCTTCGCGTGCCCGAGGAGGTCGCGCTCATCGGCTACGACGACATCGACTTCGCGTCGGCCACCGTCGTGCCGCTCAGCTCGATCCGCCAGCCCGCCCACGAGATCGGATACCGCGCCGTCGACCTCCTGCTGCGCGGCCTCGACGATCCCGCCGGCGAGCACGAGCGCCGCGTGCGCTTCCGCCCCGAGCTCGTCGTCCGCGACTCGACCGGCTGACCGCGGCATCCTGTCGCCCCGCGAGGCACCGTCGCCTCGCGGGGCCCTGTCGCCCCGCGAGGTCCCCGTTCGGCCGGTTCTGCGCGCCGCTTTACCGGCCCAAGTGGGACCTCGGCACCATCGGGTGGAGGCCGCGCGGACCGGATGAGAGAAGACTCATCGGCGCGCGGGGGAGGTGCGCCTAGGCTCATCGGAACGCAGGAAAGCGCATTCCGATGGGATCCATTCAATGAAGAACAGACTCCGCTCCTCGCTGCTCGCCGGCCTCGCCGCGGGCACGCTCGCCACGGCGACCCTCACGGTCGGGGGCGTCGCAACGCTTCCCGCGGCAGGGGTCGAGGCGCCGCCGTCCGCGCCGATACCGCGGCTCGAGACCCTCGATCGCGGCCTGGTCGCCGTGCCGACGGACGAGGGCGTCTTCCTCAGCTGGCGTCTGCTCGCGGGCGAGGCCAGCGGTGCCGGCGAGACCGGCCTCTCGGGCACCGACTTCGTCGTCTACCGCGACGACGTTCCGATCGCCACCGTCACCGACAGCACGAACTACCGCGACGACGCCGGGACGGCGGCATCCGTCTATCGCGTGGCGCCGGTCACGGCGGGCGTCGAGGCGGCGGCGAGCGAGGCCGCGATCGCGATGGATGCCGGCTTCCTCGACATCGCGCTGCAGCGGCCCGAAGGCGGCGTGACCCCGGCGGGCGAGGAGTACACCTACTCGGCCAACGACGTCTCCGTCGGTGACGTCGACGGTGACGGGCGCTACGAGTTCATCGTGAAGTGGGATCCCTCGAACTCCAAGGATGTCTCGCAGGTCGGGTACACCGGCGGGGTCTACATCGACACCTACAGCCTCGAGGGGCGCCTGCTGAACCGGCTCGACCTCGGTCCGAACATCCGTGCCGGCGCGCACTACACGCAGTTCCTCGTCTACGACTTCGACGGTGACGGCCGGTCGGAGACGATGCTCAAGACCGCGCCCGGGACGAAGTCGATCACCTACGCCGACGACGGCTCGGTGGCCTCGGAGCAGTACGTCACGATGCCGGACGAGGATGTCGCGGCGGGCCACGCCCACACCGATGACTACCGCATGAGCGCCGCCGACTACGCCGACCACCTCGAGGAGATGTTCCGCGGATGGTCGACGCGCGACGAAGTCGTCTCGGGCCAGTGGCCGGCCACCCTGGAAGAGGCCTTCGGCATCGAGCCGCGCTACGACTACCCGCTGTCGGATGCCGACGCCCGCGCCCTCGTCGATCACTTCATCGACGTGTACGCGCCGAGCCGCAGCGCCCGCAACGTCCTGCGGAACTTCGAGGGCTTCATCCTCGACGGGCCCGAGTACCTCACCGTCTTCGACGGCGAGAGCGGAGCCGAACTGCAGACCGTGCGCTACGAGCCGGACCGCGGCGACGACGGCCTGCTGTGGGGCGACTACGCGATGTCGCGCATCGAGCCCGGCAACCGGGTCGACCGGTTCCTGGCGGGCGTCGCCTATCTCGACGGTGAGCGCCCGTCGGCGGTGTTCGCTCGCGGTTACTACACCCGCACGACGATCGCGACCTACGACTGGGACGGCGAGAACCTCTCGAAACGGTGGTTCGTCGACAGTGGGCATGCCCCGATGACCAACCCGTTCAACGACGGTCCCCACGGGGTCGACGGCACCGATCCCGTGTACGGCTCGATCACGACGCAGGGCTTCCACAGTCTGTCGGCGGCGGATGTCGACGGAGACGGCCGCCACGAGATCGTCTACGGATCGGCGACGCTCGACGACGACGGCAGCCTGCTCTACAGCTCGTTCGCCGAGATGCCCGAGGGATCGGCGACGCCGGGCGAGATGGCGCGCCTCGGTCACGGCGACGCGATGCACGTCGCCGACATCGACCCGTCCCGCCCGGGCCTGGAGATCTTCACCGTGCACGAGGGCGGAGCGTACGCGCCGTACGGTACGGCACTGCGGGATGCCGCCACCGGCGAGGTCATCTTCGGCGCCTACTCGGGCCGTGACACCGGGCGCGGGATGATCGGCGACGTCCGCCCCGATGTGCCCGGCATGGAGGTCTGGTCGAGCATGCCCGGCGGAACGGATGCCTCGGGCCTGCTGACCGCCCAGGGCGAGGTGCTCTCGGCGGCGACGCCCGGCACCAACGCCTCGATCCGCTGGGGCGGCGACCTCACGACGCAGATCGTGAACGGCAGCGGTGACGTCACCCCGACGATCGACGACTGGGCGCGCGGCACCGTACTGACGGCATCCGGAACCCTCGCCAACAACGGCACGAAGGGCAACCCCGGGCTCGTCGCCGACGTGCTGGGAGACTGGCGCGAAGAGCTGGTCGTGCGCACGGCCGACTCGTCGGCGCTGCGGGTGTACGTCTCGACCGAGGTGACCGGGCACAAGCTGTACACGCTCATGCACGATCCGCAGTACCGCGCCGAGGTCGCCCGTCAGCAGACGACCTACAACCAGCCGAGCTACACCGGTTTCCACCTCGCCTCGGGCATGGACTTCGCCGGTGTGCCGCTGCGGCCTGCTCCCGCGCCCGTCGCGACGCCCGGCATCGGGGTGGACTCGACCGGCGTCAACGTCACTTGGAGGACGACGGATGCCGGCGCCGCGGTCACCGGCTTCACCGTCATCCTCCGCTCGGAGGCGGGCGACACGATCGAGCAGCAGGTCGGGGCCGAGGCTCGCTCTGCGCGGTTCGCGACGGTCCCGCCGGGGGAGTGGACCGCGACCGTCACGCCCGCTGGCACCTTCGGCTCGGCGGCGCAGTCGCAGCCGTCGGCGACGGCCACAGTGCGAGAGGGGCAGCCGGTGCCACTCCGAGTCAGCGCGCGGTCGCAGTGCGTCAACGGAGCGGTGCACGTCGCGGTCCATGCCGCGAATCAGGCGGGGGCGCCGGTCGACGTGCGGCTGGCCGCGGTCGGCGGCGAGCACGCGCAGCAGAAGGTCGCGGCGGCCGACGCGGCGTACCGGCTCTTCGACTCGGGCCGCGACTCGCTCGTGCCCGGGTCGGCGACCGTCACGGCGTATCAGTGGGTCGACGGTGTCGGTTACCACGCCACCTACGACGTGCCCTACTTCGCCCGGATGTGCTGAGGCGTCCCGCTCGGACGCGAGGCCCCGATACATCCGAAGGGCCGGAGTGACGGGTGGGGCCGGTGAGGCCGTGCGAATGCTCACCAGCCCCACCCATCCGACAGATGTATCGGGCGCGGGCGCGGGCGTCAGCGGGAGCGGCGGGGGCGGTCGGACGTGGCGTCGGGCAGGGAGATGGGCGTCGTGCCCGCGACCTCGTCGCTGAACTCCTCCGGGGCGACGACCGAGATCGGACGCGTCTCGTCGAGCGAGAGGGCGAACCGGCGCGAGCTCGAGCGGTGCACGCGTCCGGAGACGAGCATCCACGTCACCCCGACCCCGAACGCGACGAAGGCGGCGACGGCACCGAGGCCGATGGCCGCGCGCGGCCCGAACTGGTCGGCGACCCACCCGACGATCGGCGCGCCGATGGGCGTGCCGCCCATGAGGATCGCCATGTACAGCGCGAGCACGCGGCCGCGCAGCGCCGGGTCGGTCGTGGTCTGCACGTACCCGTTGGCCGTCGTGAGGGTGGTCACGACCGCGAACCCGGTGAACATCAGGGTCACCGCGTACAGCCAGTAGTCCGGCATGAAGGCCGACACCGCTGCGGCGAGCGCGAAGAGTCCGGCGCCGAAGATCACGACGCGGATGCGGGCGCGATCGCGACGTGCTGCCATCAGGGCGCCCGCGAGCGATCCGATCGCCAGGATCGAGCTGAGGAGGCCGTACCCGTCGGCATCGCGTCCGAACTCGATCGCCATCGTCGAGGCGAAGATCGGGAAGTTCATACCGAAGGCGCCGAGGAGGAACACCATCGCGAACGTCACCATGAGGTCGGGGCGCCCGCGCACGTACCGGAAGCCGTCGGCGAGGCGCGCCGCGCCGGGAGAGGTGACCCGCGGGATGAGCTCGCCGGGTCGGATGAGGAACAGCGCCACGATCATCGCGAGGAACGTCGCCGCGTTGATGAAGAACACCCAGCCGGTGCCGACCGCGACGATGACGATTCCCGCGGCAGCGGGGCCGATCATGCGCGCTCCGTTGAAGGATGCCGCGTTGAGCGCGACCGCATTGGCCGCGATCTCGCGCGCGACGATGTCGGAGACGAACGCCTGGCGCGCCGGATTGTCGAAGGCCGAGATCATGCCGAGCGTGAACGCGAAGACGTACATGAGCGGGAGCGTCATGACGCCCGTGAGCAGCAGCGTGCCGATGACCAGCCCGACGAGCATGAGCGAGCTCTGCGTGACCACGAGCAGACGGCGCCGGTCGAAACGGTCGGCGACCCACCCGGTGACGCCCACGAGCAGGAGTGGCGGGGCGAACTGCAGCGCCATCGTGACGCCCATCGCTCCCGCGTCGTTGTCGGTGAGGCCGGTGAGGACGACCCAGCTGAGCGCTGTGGCCTGCA
This sequence comes from Microbacterium sp. M4A5_1d, assembly GCF_053345465.1. Taxonomy (NCBI): domain Bacteria; kingdom Bacillati; phylum Actinomycetota; class Actinomycetes; order Micrococcales; family Microbacteriaceae; genus Microbacterium; species Microbacterium sp. M4A5_1d. Next base: position 1,407,342 of record NZ_JBKFAD010000001.1, on the reverse strand, counting down.
TCCACGCGCCGACGTTCGACACGAGGGCGCCGAAGAACCACACCCGGTAGTTGAACACCGAGAAGGAACGGAACATTGCGGAGCTCATCGGTCGGCCACCGCCCGCATGATGACGGCGGCGGCCGCGAGAGTCTCACGGTCGGCCGGTTCGAGCTCTTCCAGCGCGTGCTCGAGCCAGGAGTCGCGACGGCGGGTCGTCTCGATCACGACGGTGCGGCCCTCGTCGGTGAGGGCGATGTTCACCTTGCGGCGGTCGCCGTCGTCGGGTGTCCGGGTCAGGTACCCGAGCTCTTCGAGGTGGTTGACGGTGCGGTTCATCGACGGTGCCGATACGCGCTCGCGGTCGGCCAGCTCGCCGAGCGTGTGCGGACCGTGCACGTGCAGGTTCGCGAGCACGGCGTACTGCCCGTCGCTCATCGAATCGACGGCACGCTGCGCGCGGAGCCGCCGTGCGAGGCGGAAGGTCGCCATGCGGAGGTCGGTCGCGTCGTGCGCGAGATCGATGGCGGTCGGTGGGGCGGAAGCGGGGGAAGAGGTGCTCATCTGTGATGTTTAGCTTAGCTCATTAGTCTTGCTAACGGTCTGTGGTGTCCGGAATGCGACGGCCGGAAACGTAGACTCGCCGCATGCCCGAGTTCATCGACGCGCACGGGGTCGCGATCGTCTACGACATCCATCCCGCGCATGGCGAGCAGCGGGCCGTCGTGCAGCTGCTGCACGGTGTCGGCGAGCACGCGGGCCGGTATGCCGAACTCGCCGGGATCCTCACCGCAGCGGGCTTCACCGTCTACGCCGATGACCACCGGGGTCATGGCCGCACCGGCATCCGGCAGCACGGTGATCCGAGCAAGCTCGGCAAGCTCGGTCGGGGAGGGCTGCATGCCGCGCGCGACGCCTGCGCCGAGCTGACCCGCATCATCGAGCGCGACCATCCCGGGGCGCCGATCGTGCTCCTCGGCCACTCGTGGGGATCATTCCTCGCGCAGATGCTGTTCGACGACCGGCCCGAGGCATACGCGGCACTCGTGCTGTCGGGGTCGGCGCTGCGCTGGCCCGGATCGCTCAACTCGGGCGACCTGAACGCGCCGTGGAAGGCGCCCGGCGCGAACGGCGTCGAGTGGCTGAGCACGGATGCCGCCGTCCAGCAGAGCTTCCTGGACGACCCGCTCACGACGACGACCGCGCTGCCCCGCCTGTTCGGGCCGGTCGAGACGCTCAAGCTCATCGGCCGACCCCGACGCGACCTCGGTGTCGACGTCCCGGTGCTGCTCATGGTCGGCCGGGACGACACCGTCGGCGGGCCTCGCAGCGTCCATCGCCTCGCCGACGCCTACCGCACGCGATCGGGCCTGACGGATGTGACGACGCTCGTCTACCCCGGTGCTCGTCACGAGATCTTCAACGAGGCGGTCCGGGGCGACGTGCAGGCCGATCTGCTCGCCTGGCTCGACGCCCGCTTCCCGCGGGACTGAATCGCGGGAAGCAGCGTCGGTGTCACCCGGCGAGACCGCGTCGGATTGCCGTGACGAGCGGGCGTGACGCGAGGAGCGCCAGCGCGACCGCCCCGAAGCCCGCGACGAAGGTCGCCGCGATGACGGCCATCGTCAGCGGCGCGACGACCAGGCTGATCCCCACGACCGGGAGAGCCAGCGCCACGCCGACGACCGCTCCGCCGGCGGCAGCCCAGCGCAGGGGCAGCATCACCGTGATGCGACGTGCCCGAGCGAGTTCCGCGGGCTCCATGCCGAGCCGGTCGAGGCCCACGATGAGCTCGCGGTCGTCGAGCACCGACGCCGCCTGACTGACGCCCACCGAGGCGGCGAGCAGGACGAAGCCCGCCCCGAGGGTGACGAGGACGCCGGTGCGGATGTCGGCGAACAGCGTCATTCCAGGCTCGTCGCCGGCGATCTCGGTGAGCGCGATGCCGCTGCCCCCGACGACGGCGATGAACGAGATCATCGCGATGCTCGAGACTCGACGCCAGGCGGTGGGGGCATGTGCGGCGAGCTCCCGGCCGGCGATGAGCTGAGCAGCCGTCCGGGCGCGGCGTGCCATCGAGCGGCCGCGTGCGGCGACGATGGGCGTACCGATGAGGTTCACCAGAGCGAGGGCCCCGGCGAACAGAGCCAGCAGGAGGGCGATCGACGCTGCGGGGGCGAGGACCGCGCTCACGCTGCTGAACTGGGCCACGATCGTGCCGACGGCGACGATCGCGATCCCGGAGATCACGAGGGTGCGGGTGCGTCGCGGCGGCGCCTCGGTGCGGCGGCGCACGCCCAGTGGAGTGAGCCGCACGCGTCGCAGGCTCGCTGCCGCGCTCACCGTCGCGATGAGCCCGACGCCCAGGATGACGGCCAGGACGATCGGCCATCCGGCCCACACGGCGGCGGCACCGACGGGGCCACCGAAGAAGGGGAGCAGCCCGACCAGCGGCAGGGCGATGCCGTAGGCGGCGGCGCCGACCAGTGCTCCCGCGAACGCGACGGCGGATGCCTCACCCACCGCCATCGCTCCGACCTCGGTGTTGGTGGCGCCGAGGAGGCGCAGCGTCGAGAGCCGGTCGTTGCGGCGCCGGCTCGACAGGCGCGCGGCGGCAGCCCCGAGGGTTGCTGTCGGAACGGCGAGAAGGATGAGCGCGAGGACGCTGAGCACGCCGTAGAGGAAAGCCATCTGGCCCGTGCGCGGGTCGGTGAGGAACATGCGGGTGCCGCCCGCGACGATCAGCATGAGCATCGTCGTCACCGCGAAGGCGACCAGTGGCAGGACGATGGCCGCAGACCCTTGCCGCGCCGGCCGGGAGAGCAGGACCGTGAGAGCCGCGACGCGGCGCACACTGCCCGGTGTCTCCGTCGCTCGGGCCAGCGGGGTCGGAGGCTGCGGGAGCGAACCGGTCGCGACGACGCTCATCGGGTCACCTCGGCGGCTGCGGCCCCACGCGCGGGCGCGACGGACGAATCGACGATGCGTCCGTCGCGCATCCGGAGGACGCGGTCGCAGCGGCGCGCGACCTCCGCATCGTGGGTCACGACGACGAGGCTGCGGCCCTGGCCGGTGGTGGCGTGCAGCAGCGCATCGAGGACCTCCGCGGAGGTGGTGGAGTCGAGGGCGCCGGTCGGCTCGTCGGCGAACACCACGGGGGCTCCGGTCACCTGGGCGCGCGCGATGGCGACGCGCTGCGCCTGCCCGCCGGAGAGCTCGCCGATGCGCCGGTTCTCCATGCCGGCGAGGCCCAGGGCGCCGAGCCAGGCGGCGGCGTGCGCTTCGGCAGCAGCTCGCGCCGTGCCGACGAGGAGCAGCGGAAGGGCGGCGTTCTCGACGGCGGTGAGCTCGGGCAGCAGCAGGTGGTCCTGGAAGACGAAGCCGAGGCTGCTGCGACGTACGGCGGAGCGGTCGGCGTCGGGCATGCCGACGAGCTCCTGCGCCGGGGCGCCGGGAGCGGCGAGGCGGACGGAGCCGGCATCGGGCGAGATGATTGCGGCGAGGCAGTGCAGAAGCGTCGTCTTGCCCGACCCCGAGGCGCCCATGATCGCGACGGCCTCGCCGGCGCGCACGGTCAGGTCGACGCGGTCGAGCGCGGTGAGCGCCCCGTAGCGCTTCACGAGCCCGCGGGCTTCGAGGACGGGGGCGGAATCGATGGTGGGGTTCATGTCATCCACTTTTCCGAGCGGGGCCCGCGCCGTCGTCCGTCGCGAGGTGTAACGGCATCCGTCGGGCGACCGATCCTCCGCCCGGTCCTAGGCTGGACGCATGCACGGCGAATACAAGGTCCCCGGAGGAAAGCTGGTCGTCGTCGACCTCGAGGTGCGCGACGGCCGCATCGCCGATTTCCACCTGGCGGGCGACTTCTTCCTCGAGCCCGACGACGCGCTCGCCGACATCGATGCGGCAGTGACGGGCCTGCCCGAGGAGTCTGATGTCGCCACCATTGCCGCCGCCGTCCGTTCGGCGCTGCCCGACGGCGCCCAGCTGCTCGGCTTCACGCCCGAGTCGGTGGGCACTGCGGTGCGGCGCGCCATGATCACGGCCCCGGGCTGGCGCGAGTTCGACTGGGAGGTCGTCCACGACCGAGCCGTGTCGCCCAGCATGAACCTCGCGCTCGACGAGGTGCTGACCACCCGCGTCGGCGACGGCCGGCGGAACCCCACCCTGCGCATCTGGGAGTGGAACGAATCGGCCGTCGTGATCGGGTCGTTCCAGTCGTACCGCAACGAGGTCGACCCCGAGGGTGCCGCGAAGCACGGGTTCGACGTCGTGCGCCGCATCTCCGGCGGGGGAGCGATGATGATGGCGGCGAACTCGATCGTGACGTACTCGCTGTACGTGCCGGCATCCCTCGTTGCGGGGCTGACCTTCGCCGACTCGTACGCCTTCCTCGACGATTGGGTGCTCGAGGCACTCCGCTCACTCGGCATCGAGGCGACGTATCAGCCGCTCAACGACATCGCCTCACCGTCGGGCAAGATCGGCGGCGCCGCGCAGAAGCGTCTCGCGAACGGCGGGGTGCTCCACCACGCCACCCTGTCGTACGACATGGATGGTCAGGTCCTCACCGAGGTGCTGCGCATCGGCCGCGAAAAGCTCAGCGACAAGGGAACCGTCTCGGCCGCCAAGCGCGTCGACCCGCTGCGCAGCCAGACGGGTCTGCCTCGCGACGCGATCATCGAGCGGTTCATCGAGGTGTTCTCGAAGCGCTACGGCGCCGTGCCCGGCACGATCTCCGACGAGGAGTACGCCGAGGCCGAAGCGCTCGTCGAGTCCAAGTTCGCGACGGACGCCTGGCTCAAGCGCGTTCCCTGAGCCGCGGCGTCGTCAGCGGCGCGTCTGCGACAGGGCCCAGTGGGCTCGGGTGAGACCGCCGAGCGGCGCTCGCGTCAGGATGGCGGCATCCGATTCGCTCAGGATGCCGCCGTCGACCGCCACGCGCAATGCGGTGGCGATGTCTTCCCGTGCCCGCTCCTGTCGCGCGGCCGGCAGCGCGCCGACGGCGGCGCGCAGGGCCTCGACTCCCGTGCGCGGAGTCGAAGACCCTCCGGCGCGACGCCCAGCTCGGACGATGGTGGCGACGGTGACGGCGGACGCGATGCCCTGCACGGCGAAGGCGCCGATGGTGAGGCCGGAGGCGCCGGCGTCATCGGAGCGCAGCGCGACGATGAGGATCGCGAACGCGGCGAAGAGCACCGAGATGGCATTGATGGACAGCTGGGAACCGTTCGCCTCGGCGCGCCCGCTCGCCAGCTGCCGCCACAGCACCGGACGCGATGCCGCCGCCACGATCGCCAGCGCAGCGGCGACGAGGGTCGGCACGGTCAGGTCGGATGCCGTTCGGGCGGGGATCACGACGACCCCGGCGGCGATGATCGGCAGGAACTCCAGCAGTGCGACGCCCAGTGAGCGGAACATCGACCCGCGGCCGACCGGGCGGCGGCGCTCTTCGTCCGACGCGTCCAGCAGATCCTGGACCGCCGGTTCGTCGGCGAAGGCGGCGCGCTCGATCAGCGCGGCGTCGAATCCGCGCCCGGACTCCACGAGTTCGCGGGCCGCGGAGGCGGCGGAGCTCTCACGCATCGTCTTCTGCTCTCACCCGTACCCCGTCAGTCGACGAGCGCCCGCACCGACGCGTAGCCGTCGGCCGCGACCGTCGGCACCGACGGCGCGGCGCCGAACATGCGGGTCGCCCGCTCGTCCGGCGTCCATCGCGGCCAGCCCGGGTCGCCGGTCCGCACGAACGACACGGCGGCGCCGTGCATCGCATCGGCCAGCTCCTGCGGCGGGTGCGGCCCCGCGAGCCTCGCGACGCCGTCGGCGTCGAGGACGTCCCACCAGAACGGCACATCGAGGCAGTGCAGCGCCCAGCGCTTGGTCGGGGAGGGCCAGCTGAACCGGTAGGCCCACGTCGGCGAGCCGCTTCGTGCCCGGGCGACGAGCGGCACGGTGTCGCGGAAGATGCGGTCGGTGGCGTAACGGCCGAGGAACGCGGCGGTGCCGAGTCGTCGCTGCGCGCGGTTGTCGCGGATGTAGCGCCAGCGCATCGCGTGGCCGACCCCGAGGGCGGCCAGCGCGAGCGCCGGCGGGACGAAACGCAACGGGCCGGCGACCCCGTCGGTGATCATCGTGAACTCGTCGTCAGTGGTGCCGAGCACGAGCGTCTTGTCCGCGCCGACGCCGGCCGCGAGTGCGTCGAGGGTGGGGCGCGGGATGAGCTCGCCGTCGACGACCGGACCCCACGTGAGCCCTTCGGCGAGCCGCGAGCGCACCGAGGCGATGATGCTGCCGTGCCGCTCCGACTCGAGAGCTTGCTGCGCCGTGAGCACCGTGAGCTCGTCGACGCCGGCGAACGCCTCGCGTGTCGGGGCGATGCCGAGGCGCGCGGCGAGCCGGCCTGTCGCCGTCGCGGCCCGGGCGGGCGGCACGTTCGTCAGGGCCGCCGAGATCGCCAGCACACGGCGGAACAGGTGTTGAGCATCCGGCATCCCGAGCAGGGTGAGCACCGCGCCGCCGCCCGCGGACTGCCCGGCGATCGTGACATCATCCGGATCCCCGCCGAAGGCGGACACGTTCGCCCGCACCCACTCGAGGGCGGCGATCCAGTCGCGCACCGCGCGGTTCGTCGGGGCTCCGGGAAGGAGGCCGAAGCCGTCGAAGCCCAGCCGGTACGAGACCGTCACCACGACGATGCCCGCCCGCGCGAACGAGCCGCCGTCGTACCAGGGGCTCGCGGGCGAACCCTGCACGAAGGCTCCGCCGTGGATGTAGACGAGCACCGGATGCCGTGCGCCGCCCGCCCGCGCGGGCGAGTCGGGCGCGAAGACGTTGACCGACAGGGTGTCGTCGCCCGGGATCGACGGCTCGGGGATGAGGGTGTCGGCGTCGTTCCCGCGCTGCGGCGTCGGTCCGTAGGCGGTCGCGTCGCGGACGCCGTCCCACGGCTCGACGGGCGCGGGCTCGGCGAACCGCAGCGTGCCGGTCGGGGCCTTCGCGTACGGGATGCCGAGGAACGCGAGAGTGCCGTCGGGGCGACGCGTGCCGCGCACCTCACCGCTGGAGAGGGATGCCGAGACGCTCGCTGTCACGATCCGAAGCTAGCGGACTCGGCGGCGCCTCGGTGAGGCGGCTGCGGGTCAGGCAATGCGGCGGACCTGCACCGTGATCCGGTCGACGGTCGGATACTGCACGCGGAGTTCGTCGGCGACGGCGCGGGCCACCTCGGGAGTGCGCGCGGATGCGGCGACGGAGATGGCGGCTGCCGCGGTCACCACCTCGCCGTCGGCCGAGACGAGGATGTCGTTCGTCGGAGCCGCCGCTTCTCGGCGGAGCGCCGTGGCCGCCGCTCCGAGCACGCGGGTCAGCGGCGGGCGCGGATCGTGCACGGCGCTGACCCCGGGCACCTCGACGAGGGGGCGCGGAGCCGACGGGCCGACGACGGAGACGGGCTCGATCATGCGATGTCCTTGGGCGGGAAGGGACGGTGGAGGTCTTCGACGGTGACGTCGATGGCGGTGATGTTCAGCTCGGTGTGCTGGGCGAGCGCCTCGGACACCGCTCGGCGGACCGCTCCGGCGGCGGTCGGCAGCGACTCGCCCCAGGCGACCGACGCGGTGATGTCGACGGCGATCGGCGCATCGGGCACCTCGACGTCGCCGACGATGCGCGAATGGCCGATGAAGACGCCGTCGATCGCGTCGCCGCTGGCTCGGATGAGCGCTTGCACGGCTCCCTCGGTGACGGTCATCGAGACCCGCGGATCGGGATGCGACAGCGGGATCGAGCGACCGGCTCGCAGCTCGGCGCGTACGGCGTCCATCACACCGTGGAACCAGTTCTCCGAGGGCTCGGGCATCTCGGCGGCATCCGCCGCGATGAGATCACGTGACAACCGCCCCGCCCGTTCGAGGGCATCGAGGGCGTTGAGGCAGTCGGGACAGGTCTCGATCTCGGGGTCGTACGGCGAGCGACCGCTGTCGAGGTAGTCACTGATCTCGTCGATCGTCTTGCCGCACTCGAGAGTCACGTCGGCGGCATCCATCAACGCCACCCCGCCATCTGGATCGTGATGCTGGCGCGGGCGCGGGACAGGTTTCCTCGAACGGTGCTGAGAGGGAGGTTCATCTCTTCTGCGATCTCGGTATAGCTGAGCGACCCGACTTCTCGGAGCAGCCAGCAGCGGCGTTGGGCTTCCGGCAGCGCATCGAGTGCAAGAGAGAGCGCTTGCAACTGTGCGTTGCGGATGGCGGCCGCCTCGGGGAGGAGGCTCGCCTCCGCGGCTCTGTCGAATCCGTCCAGTGTGTCATGGTCGGGGCGCTTCCTGAGATGCGCGTACGCCTCGCGGCTCGCGATCTTCATGAGCCACGCCTTCACGGCGTTCGGGTCACGCAGGGTGGACAGCTGCCGCCACGCGGTGAGGAACGCCTCCTGCACGACGTCGTCCGTCTCCGAGAGGGTGCCGACGATGCGGTACACGTAGGCGCGCACGAGGCGGGAGTGACGGTGGAGGAGGACATCGAACGCGTCGGCGTCGCCGGATGCCGCGCGGGCAGCCAGGATGCCGTCGGGCGCGGCCTGCAGGTCGGTGTCCGACCCGCTGTCTTCGGCTCGCATCGTTCCCCTAGAAAACTTCTCGAACTTTTTTGTGACGAATCCGGATGAGCCGCCCTCTTATCTGTAGAGCGAACGTAACGCTCACCGAATGACGAGCCGAGAGCTTGCATCGGACAACGCAGACAGATAAGGAAACGTCATGGCTGAGGACCAGAAGAACACCGCCCCCGCTGCTGAGACCACGAAGTCGCAGGCTGCCGCGCCGCAGGCTTCGCGCGTCGACCGCACGTTCTCGTCGTCGCGCGTCCCGGCCGACACCGACGCCGCGGGCAAGACGACGATCGCCGACGGCGTCGTGGCGAAGGTCGCCGGCATCGCGGCGCGTGAGGTCGCCGGTGTCTACGCGCTCGGTGGCGGCGGAGCACGCGCCTTCGGTGCGATCCGCGACGCCATCAACGCCACCGACCTGTCGCAGGGCGTGAAGGTGGAGGTCGGCGAGACCCAGGCCGCCGCCGACCTCACGATCGTCGTCGAGTACCCGGCGCCGATCCAGGAGGTCGCCGACAACGTCCGCGCCGCCGTCGCCGGTGCCATCAGCCGTCTCGTGGGCCTCGAGGTCGTCGAGGTCAACGTCGAGGTCAACGACGTGCACATCGCCGGCGCTGACGACGACGACAACGAGTCCGAGTCGCGCGTCGCATGAGTGCCACCGTCTCGGGTGCGCTGATCGGCGCCATCCTCGCCGCCGCCGCCCTGTTGTTCGGCTTCTGGGGATTCCTCCTCGTCGCCCTCTTCATGGCGATCGGCGCGGCGGTCGGTCGCATCGCGTCCGGCAAGCTCGACGTCCGCGGGCTGGCCGACGTGCTGACAGGTCGGCGCACCTCGTCATGACCGTTGCAGAGGCCATCCGTCCCGGTGGCGGCGTCACGGCCGCCGCCGGCGGGGCGTCCGGTCTCGCCGGACGGGTCGTTGTGCGCGAGCGCGTGGTGCGGAAGGTCTCGGAACAGATCGCATCCCAGGTCATCGGAGTGGACGTCGACCGCGTGTCGGTCACGGCATCCGATCACCGGGGTGGGGTGGCCGTCCGCATCCAGGCGCCGTTCCCCGTCCCGTCGCTCGACGACACCGAAGCGGTACGAGCCGCCGGAGTCGTCGTCGACATCGCCCGTGAGGCCCAGCACCGCGTGCAGGAAGAGCTCGGCCGCGTGCTGGGTAAACCCGTCACCCGCGTCGACATCACCGTCACCGGTGCCACGACACCCGCAAGGAGGAGAGTCCGATGAGCAGTCCCGTGCTGCGCCGCGTCGTGCGACGTGAGACGCACTCGCCGCGCACCGTCGCGATGATCGTCGCCGTCGTCCTCGTCATCCTCGCGCTGATCTACGTCGGCACGGAGATCGTGCTGAACCTCGCGGGTCAGCCGGCGCTTCTCCTCGGACCCGCCGCTGCCTTCGGGTGGGTCGTCGGTCTCCCGACGGAGGTACCGGTCGGCGTCAGCGTCGCCATCGGCGCCGTCATCGCGGTGCTCGGCGTGGTCCTCGTGGTGCTCGCCGTCGCCCCGGGCCGCCTGTCGAAGCACCAGCTCGTCGTCGGCGAGAGCGCCGTCGTCGCCGACAACGGCGTGATCGCCTCGGCGATCGCGCAGCGGGTCAGCGACGAGAGCGGACTGCCCCGCGACCAGGTGCGGGTCGGTGTCGGACACCGCTCGGTCGACGTGACCCTCACCCCTGCGGTGGGAGTCCCCGTCGACGAGACGCAGGTCCGCGCCCTCGCGGATGCGGAGCTGGAGTCGTATCGACTCGCGTCGAAGCTGCGCACGGCGGTGCGGATCGAGCGGCCCCGCGAACAGGAGGAGAACGCATGAACAACACCAATCGCGCGGTCAACCGCACGATCCTCCTGATCCTGGGACTGGTGCTCGTCGTCGTCGGCGGCGGAATCATCGCCGGCGCGGTGTGGCCGGCGGCCGCCGACACCTGGACCTCGGTCGGATCCGGGGCCGAGGACTGGGCGAAGCAGGCGTGGGATGCCACCGTCATCGCGGCCACGAGCCTCACCTGGCTCGCCGTCGGCGTGCTCGCCGCGCTCGCGCTGCTGGTCGTGCTGCTGATCGTGCTGGTCGTGCGCAGCATCCACGGCCGCCGCCGGACCGCGCTCCGGGCGACCGGGGCGGAGAGCGACCTCGGCCGCATCACGGTCACGGAGGGCTTCGCGGCGGATGCGCTGAAGAACGCGCTGGCCGACCGCGACGAGATCCTCAGTGCCCGCGTCACCGCGAACGACATCAAGAAGCAGCCCGTGCTGCACGTCAGCGTGACCCCGCGGCAGAACACCTCGCCGCTGCACGTGGCCGAGACCGTCGAACGTCTCGTCGGCAACCTCGGCACGCTGACGGGTCAGCAGCTCACGACCTACATCTCCATCCACACCGGGCTGCGCGCGAAGCTGGCGCACGACCAGCGCCGCCTGTCCTGAATCGCGCACGTCCACAGCCCCGCCCGCGGGGCGCCACCACCGAAAGAGAGGAGCCCATCATGGGTCTCGACGACAAGATCAAGAACGCCGCCCAGGACATCGCCGGCAAGGCGAAGGAAGCCATCGGCAAGGCGACAGACAACGACAAGCTCGAAGCCGAGGGCAAGGCCGATCAGGTCAAGGCCGAGGCGAAGAAGACGGGCGAAGACGTCAAGGACGCCTTCAAGTAAGCCGCGTGACTGCAGAGGGGGATGCCGTGTCGGCATCCCCCTCTTGTGGTCTCGTCGCGTCAGCTGTCGCGGCGCGCGCCGGCCGACGGGCTGACGGGGAAGATCGTCGGGGTCGCGTACCCGGCGGCAGCGAACGCCTTCTCGACGGCATCAGCCACGTCGTCGACGGCGGCGGTCTCGACGAGTGCGATCGCCGCACCGCCGAAGCCGCCGCCGGTCATGCGCGCGCCGATGGCGCCGGCCGCGCGGGCGGTCTCGACGGCGAGGTCGAGCTCGGGGACGGAGATCTCGAAGTCGTCGCGCATCGAGGCGTGCGAGGCGTCCAGCAGCGACCCGATCGCTCGTGGCCCCTGCTCCCGGAGGGTCTGCACCGTGTCGAGCACACGCTGGTTCTCGGTGACGATGTGGCGGACCCGGCGGAAAGTGACGTCGTCGAGCAGCTCGGCGGCACGGTCGAGGTCGCCGACCGACAGGTCGCGCAGCATCGGGACGCCCATGACCCGCGCGCCCTTCTCGCACGAAGCGCGGCGCTCGCCGTAGCCACCGGTGGAGTGCGCGTGCTTGACGTTGGTGTCCATGACCAGCAGCGTGAGCCCCGTGGCGGCGAAGCCGAGCTCGACCTCATCGGTCTCGAGCGAACGGCAGTCGAGGAAGGTGGCGGCATCCGGCTCGCCGAGCATCGACGCCATCTGGTCCATGATTCCGGTGGGAGCGCCGACGGCCTCGTTCTCGGCGCGACGGCCCACCTGCGCGAGCGCGACGGAGTCGAGTCCGAGGTTCCACAGCTCGTTGAGTGCTGAGGCGGTGGCGCCCTCGATCGCCGCGGACGACGACAGGCCTGCGCCGACCGGCACGTTCGACGCGAACGCGAGATCGGCGCCGGTCAGCGCGGTCGGGTCTGCGCCGGCGGCCTGGATCAATGCCCAGGCGACGCCGAGCGGGTATGCGGACCACTCGGGCACGGCGTGCTCGCCACCTGTGGTCGGGAAGATCGCGTCGAGGTCGGCGATCGCCACCTCTACCGGCACCGTGTCGAACGTCGAGATGACGCGCAGCCGGCCGTCGTCGCGGGTAGCGAGCGCCACGTGCGTGCGGTGGGGCGTGGCGAACGGGAACACGAAGCCGTCGTTGTAGTCGGTGTGCTCGCCGATGAGGTTGACGCGGCCGGGCGCCGACCACTCGCTCGTCGCGGTCGCGCCGAGCGAGGTCAGGAGGTCGCGCGCATCGGTGCGCGGATCGGTGTCGGTCACAGGGTCACTCCTTCTACGGCCTCGCGGATACGCGCGGCCGCGGTCTCGGGCGGGATGTCGCCGATCCAGGCGCCCATGGCCGCCTCGGAACCGGCGAGGAACTTGAGCTTGTCGGCGGCGCGGCGCGGGCTCGTGAGCTGCAGGTGCAGACGCGCGGTGTCGCGCGCATGGCGGACCGGAGCCTGGTGCCACGCGGCGATGTATGGCGTCGGGGTGTCGTACAGCGCGTCGATGCCGCGCAGCAGGCGCAGGTAGAGCGGGGCGAGTTCGTCTCGCTCGGCGTCGTTCGTCTCGGCGAAGTCGGCGACGTGCCGGTGGGGGAGCAGGTGCACCTCGATCGGCCAGCGCGCGGCGAACGGGACGAACGCCGTCCAGTGCTCGCCGCGGAGCACGACCCGCGGGCCGGCCTGCTCGAACTCGAGGATGCGCTGGAACAGGTCGGGAGCCGTGCGGTCGATCGAGTCGAGCAAGCGGGTCGTGCGGGGCGTGATGTACGGGTAGGCGTAGATCTGCCCGTGCGGATGCGGCAGGGTGACGCCGATCGCCTCGCCGCGGTTCTCGAACGGGAACACCTGCTCGATGCCGGGGAGCGTCGAGAGCGCGGCCGTGCGGTCGGCCCACGCCTCGATGACGGTGCGGGCGCGGGTGACCGTCTGGGTGCCGAACGATCCGGCGTGCTCGGGAGAGAAGCACACGACCTCGGTGCGTCCGACGCTCGTGCGGGTGCGGCCGAGGCCGAGGTGGGCGAGGTCATCGATGCCGCGGGGAGGATCGGATGCCGCGGGCGCGCCGCCGAACGCCTCGGCGAGGGCGGGACCGAACGATGGCGACTTGTTCTCGAAGACGGCGACGTCGTAGCGCGACGGGATCTCGGAAGGGTTGGTGGGTGTCTGCGGGGCGAGCGGGTCGAGCTCGGCCGGGGGCAGGAAGGCGCGGTTCTGCCGTGATGCGGCGATCGAGATCCAGTCACCCGTCAGGACGTCCTGCCGCATCGTCGCGGTCTCGGGGCGCGGGTCGAGGGTGCGGGCGTCGACCGCTCGCTCGGGGCCGAGCGTTGTCTCGGGGTCGTCGTAGTAGATGAGCTCGCGGCCGTCGTCGAGTCGCGTGGAGCGTTTGACGACGCCCGCGCCGAGCGGCACGGCGGGAGGAGCGCTGATGTTCACGATAACACGCTACATTCCGGCCGTGCTATCGTCAACACACCCGACGAAAGGACCGGCATGCGCGTGTCGATGGCCCAGGTGGCGGCCCACGCGGGCGTCTCGGCGCAGACCGTCTCGCGCGTGGCCAACGGCAGCCCGCGCGTCGACCCCGCGACGCGGGCCCGCGTCGAGGCGTCCATGGCGGCGCTCGGCTACCGCATGCATCGCGCCGCCCGGGCCCTGCGCACCGGCCAGACCCGCACGATCGGCCTCGTCGTCTCGACGCTCGCCTCGGTCGGCAACTCCCGCATGCTGCAGGCCATCGCCGACGCGGCGAGCGAGCGCGACTACGCCCTCGCCGTGGTGACGGTCGCCGGGGCGCGTGACATCGCGGAGGCCTTCGCGCAGCTGCGCGACCAGGGCGTCGACGGGGCGGTCGTGCTCAACGAGGCGACGCGGCTCGCTCGTGACACCGCACCGCCCGCCGACCTGCGTCTCGTCGTCGTCGACTCGCCGCCCGACGAGCGCTTCGCGATCGTGCAGACCGATCACGCGGGCGGCGCCCGGTTGGCGACGCGGCATCTGCTCGAGCTGGGGCACGCGACGGTGCACCACCTCGCGGGGCCCGAGGCGTCGTTCGCGGCGCAAGAGCGCGAACGCGGCTGGCGCGAGGCGCTGATCGACGCGGATGCCGTCGCGCCCGAGGTCGTCCGCGGCGACTGGACCTCGCGCGGCGGTCACGCGGCGGGAGCGGGGCTCGCGGGCGCCACGGCGGTGTTCGCCGCCAACGACCAGATGGCGCTCGGCCTGCTGCGGGCGTTCAGCGACGCCGGTCGCGCTGTGCCGGACGACGTCGCGATCGTCGGGTTCGACGACGTCGTGGATGCCGCGGAGTACCGGCCTCCGCTGACGACCGTCCGCCAGGACTTCGACGCCCTCGGCGCCCGCGCCGTCGAGGCGCTCGTGGAGGTCATCGAGTCGGGCTCAACGGCCGCGTTGCGCACCGTTCCCACGGAACTCGTGGTCCGCGCGAGCTCGGTACGCGGTTTCGCGGCGGAATGAGGCGCAGTTTCGGGTGTCCGACGCGGTTCGAACCGCGCGTCATCCCCGGAACTGCGCCTGATCCCCGCGCTCGGCGAGCGGGTCAGACGGATGCCGCGCGGCGGGCCTCCCAGCCGGTGCGGACCATCTCGTCGACCGAGTAGCGATTCGCCCATTCGAGGTCGCGGGCGGCGAGCTCTCCGGTGGCGACGATGCGGTCGGGGTCGCCGGGCCGGCGGGGGCCGACTCTCGGCGTGAAGTCGATGCCGGTCACCCGGGCCATCGCGTCCATGATCTCGCGGACCGAGAGGCCGTTCTGCGACCCGAGGTTGTAGGCCGGCTCGACGCTCTCACCGGCGGCGAGGCGCTGGGCGGCGACGACGTGGGCCGCGGCGATGTCGGCGACGTGGACGTAGTCGCGCACGTTCGTGCCGTCTTCGGTGTCGTAGTCGTCGCCGTTGATCTGCGGGGTCTCACCGGCGATCAGCTTCTCGAAGACGATGGGGAAGAGGTTGTGGGGGCTCGTGTCGTAGACGGACGGGTCGCCCGAGCCCACGACGTTGAAGTAGCGCAGCGAGGTGTGGCGCAGGGGTGCGGGGGAGTCCACGGTCGCGACGGCCTGATCGCGCAGGAGCCACTCGCCGATGAGCTTCGACTCGCCGTAGGGCGACGCGGGACGCTTGGGCAGGTCCTCCGTGACGAGCGGCACGTCGGGGGTGCCGTAGACGGCGGCGCTGGAGGAGAAGACGATCTTGTCGACGCCCGCGGTCTCCATCGCCTCGAGCACGATCCGCGTGCCCTCGACGTTCTGCGCGTAGGTGTGCAGGGGGCGGGTCACCGAGACTCCGGCGTACTTGTAGCCGGCGACGTGGATGACGCCCTCGACGCCGTGCTCGCGCAGCGCGCCCTCGACGAGCGGACGGTCGAGGATCGAGCCGCGGACGAACGGCACGCCCTCGGGGACGAACCCCGCGTGCCCGCTCGACAGATCGTCGAGGACGACGGGGTCGAGACCCGCCGCGGCGAGGGCGCGCACGACATGCGCGCCGATGTATCCAGCACCACCGGTGACCATCCAGCTCATGACATCCATCCTGCCCGATCGCGGCGGGGCTCCCTCACGCTCACTCCTCGCGGTGGCCGAGGTCGGGCGCGGCGACGAACGCGGCGACGGGGTCGATGACGTGCTCGAGCTCGACGACGACGACCTCGTTCGCTCCGGCGCGGGTCGCGGGAGCGGGAACGTAGAGCGTGCGCTGCGGGCCGCTGCGCCAGTACCGGCCGAGGAAGAACCCGTTCACGAACGCGTACCCCTTGCTCCAGGCATCCGTGTCGAGGAAGAGGTCAGCGGGCTCATCGAGATCGAACGTGCCCACGAGGCCGGTGCGTCCGGCGACGGCGTGCTCGGATGCACCGGCGATGCCCGCAGCGGCGGCCGCGAGGTCGACGGGCTGCGCCGACCAGCCGGTCAGCTCGTGGCCGCCGAGGGTGACGGGGCCGACGAGACCCTTGTTCTCGCCGAGGCGGACGTCGTAGTTCACGCGGCCCTGGTCCTCGACCAGCACCGTCAGCCGCGACCCGCGGGGGATCGGCAGCGACCGCTCGTGCAGCGCGCGCTGCAGGCGGCCGATCGGCGCGCCGTCGACGGCGACCCAGGCGAGGTCGCGGACCTCCGCGAAGGCGAGCACGGCGCTGTCGGAATCACCGAACGGCTCGGCGGGCAGCGCGATGTCGTAACGCACGAGGGGCCCGAGCTGTCCGAGCTCTTCGAACGTGGGAGGAGCGTCGACCGCGCCGCTGTCAGCACCCGTCGCGGGAAGCCAGTCACCCGTGGACCGCAGCGGGACCGACAGGACGGGAGCCTCGGGCCGCGCGGGCGGCACCTCGTCAGGTACCGGGGCGTACCGGGCGATGACCTCGCGGAACGCGTGGTACTTCTCGGTCGGGTGGCCCGATTCGTCCAGCGGAGCGTCGTAGTCGTACGAGGTGACGATGGGGGCGTAGCGGCCCTTGTCGTTCGCGCCGTTCGTGGTGCCGAAGTTCGTGCCGCCGTGGAGCATGTAGATGTTCACCGACGCTCCGGCGGCGAGCAACGCGTCGAGCTCGGATGCCGAGGCCGCGGCATCCGTGGTGTGGTGCACCCCGCCCCACCAGTCGAACCAGCCGTCCCAGAACTCCGAGCACATGAGCGGCCCGGTCGGCTGGTGCTCGCGCAGCGTCGCGAGGCGCTCAGTGGCGCGCGAGCCGAACGATCCGGTCGTGTGCAGGTCGGGCAGCGTTCCGGCCGCGAGCATGTGAGGCTCGGGCTGGTCGACGGTCGTCAGCGGCACGGTGATGTCGCAGGCACGGGTGAGCTCGGTGAGCGTGCGGAGATAGTCGTGGTCCGAGCCGTAGGCGCCGTACTCGTTCTCGATCTGCACGAGCACGACGTTGCCGCCGCGATCGATCTGACGCGGGGCGACGATCTCGTAGACCCGGCGCAGGTAGGTGCTCACCGCCTCGAGGTACTGCGGCTCGGAACGGCGCAGCCCGATGCCGGGCGTGCTGGTGAGCCACACCGGAAGTCCGCCGTTGTGCCACTCGGCGCAGATGTACGGGCCGGGGCGCACGATCGCATGCATGCCCTCCGCCGCGATGAGGTCGAGGAAGCGCCCCAGGTCGTTCCAGCCCGTGGCATCCCATTCGCCGCGCACCGGCTCGTGGGCGTTCCAGGCGACGTACGTCTCGATCGTGTTGAGCCCCATGAGCCGCGCCTTGCGGATGCGGTCGGCCCAGTGGTCCGGGTGGATGCGGAAGTAGTGCAGGGCTCCCGCGAAGACCCGGTGGGGGCGCCCGTCGAGGAGGAAGTCGGTCTCGCCGATGCTGAAGGTCGTCACGCGGTCACTCGATTCGTTCCGGGGTTCAGGCGCACGGTCACGCGCGCCCAGGAGAGCGGGGGAAGGGTCAGGGTCACGGCGCTGTCGCGGATGTCGACGGCGAGGGATGCCGGCGCGACGGGCTGCGACGACGCGCTGTTGACGGTGTGCCGGTCGCCGCCGGCGGGGACGGTCAGCACGAGCGCCTCCGCGCTCGCGGCCGAGCGGTCGAGATCGATCGTGACGGGTGTCTCGGCGTCGAGTCCGCGGTGCACGAGGAAGATCGACAGCTCGTCGCCGGCGATCGTCGCAACGGCGTCGACGGCGCCCACGTCGCCGTAGCGCGCGGTCGGGATGACGCCAGTGTCGATGACCGGCACCACGACGTGGCCGGATGCCGCGGCCGCGGTCAGCTGGAAGGGGAAGAAGGTGGTCTGCCGCCAGGCCGCGCCGCCCGGCTCGGTGCGGATCGGCGCGATGACGTTGACGAGCTGCGCGAGATTCGCCATCGAGACGCGGTCGGCGCGGCGGAGCATCGTGATGAGGAGGGACCCGACGACGACGGCATCCGTGACGGTGTAGTCGTCCTCGATGAGGCGCGGGGCGACGGGCCAGTCGCCCGTGAACACCTCGGGCTTGTCGACCTCGTTCCAGCGGGTCTGGTTCCAGACGTTCCACTCGTCGACGCTGATGCCGATGGGGTCGGTGATGCCGCGCTCGGCGCGCACCTCGTCGATGATGCCGGCGACCTCGCCGATGTAGGCGTCGAGGGCGGCGCCGGAGGCGAGGAAGCTCGCGGGGTCGCCCGGGGTCTCCTCGTAGTAGGCGTGCACGGAGATGTGGTCGACGAGCCCCGCGGTGTGACGGAGCACGGTGCGCTCCCACTCGCCGAAGGTCGGCATCTCGTGGTTCGAGCTGCCCGCGGCGACGAGCTCGATGTCGGGATGAATGAACCGCATGAGCCGGGCGCTCTCGGCGGCGAGGCGGCCGTACTCGTCGGCGGTCTTGTGGCCGATCTGCCAGGGGCCGTCCATCTCGTTGCCCAGGCACCAGAGCCGGATGCCGAAGGGCTCGGCGCGCCCGTTCTCGCGGCGGCGCTCCGACAGGGCGGTGCCGCCCGGGTGATTGGCGTACTCGAGCAGGTCGGCGGCCTCGGCGACGCCGCGCGTGCCGAGGTTCACGGCCTCCATGAGCTCGAGCCCCGCCTGCTCGGCCCACGCGGCGAACTCGTGCAGCCCGACCTGGTTGGTCTCGGTGCTGTGCCATGCGGCATCCAGGCGCACGGGGCGCTGGCCGCGCGGGCCGACGCCGTCCTCCCACCGGTAGCCCGAGACGAAGTTGCCCCCGGGATAGCGCACGACGGTCGCGCCCAGCTCGCGCACGAGCTCGAGGACGTCGGCGCGGAAGCCGGCGTCGTCGGCCGTGGCGTGACCCGGCTCGAAGATGCCGTCGTAGACGCAGCGGCCCATGTGCTCGACGAAGGTGCCGAAGAGTCGGCGCGGGACAACGGGCCCGGGTGCGGCCGTGTCGAGCGAGATGCGGGTGGGGGAGGTCATTGCTCTTCTCCTGGGGGGACATGGCGAGGGGCGGGCCGGACCGAAGCTCGATGCGACCCGCCCCTCGTCGGGCGTCACTTGTTGACGGTGAAGCCCTGGTCGTTGCCGTACTGCACGAGCTGGTCCTGCCACGTGGCGAGGCCCTCGTTCAGGTCGGACTTCGAGGCGTAGGACTGCCCGACGGTGTCGCTGAAGATGCTGTTCGCGTAGACCTGGAAGGGCAGGTACTGCCAGCCCGGACGCACGTCCTTGGCCGCCTGCACGAGCACCTCGTTGATCTTCTGGCCGCCGAAGTACTCGGGCGCCTTGTTCAGGAACTCATCCGACTCGAGCTGCGCGGTCGTCGAGGGGAAGCCGCCGCTCTCGGCGAAGATCGTCAGGCTCTCCTCGTCGTTGTTCAGCCACTTCAGGAACGCGGCGGCGAGGGCCGGGTTCTCGCTCTGCTTCGTGACCGCCTGGCCGCCGCCGCCGTTCTCGGCCGAGACCGGGGTGCCGTCGTAGGTCGGCATGGGAGCCACGCGCCAGTCGCCCGCCGCGTCGGCCACCGACGACTCGAGGTTGCCGGGCATCCAGGCGCCGATGACGAGGGTCGCGATCGAGCCGTCGCCGAGGCCCTTGAACCACTCGTCGCTCCAGCTCGGGGTGCTGGCGATCAGGTCGTCCTCGACGAGCGTGTTCCAGGTGTCGGCCCACTTCTTCGAGCCCTCGTCGGCGACGTTGATCGTCACGTCGGTGCCATCGGCGGAGAACGGCTGGCCGCCCGCCTGCCAGATCATGCTGGTGGCGAAGCCGGCGTCACCGGTGTCGTTCGTGATCTTCTTCGTCGGGTCGGCGGCGGTGAGCTGACGCGCGGTGGCGATGTACTCGTCCCACGTCGTCGGGACCGTCAGGCCGTACTGGTCGAAGACCGCCTTGTTGTAGAACAGCGCCATGGGACCCGAGTCCTGCGGGAGGCCGTAGATCTTGCCGTCGAAGTCGACGGAGTTCCACGTCGAGGCGGTGTAGTCGCTCTCGAGGTCGCCGAAGCCGTAGGGCGCGAGATCGAGCAGCCCGTCGGTGAGGGCGAACTGCGGGAAGGCGTAGTACTCGATCTGCACGACGTCGGGGGCGCCCGAGCCGGCCTTGATCGCGTTCTGGAGCTTGGTGTACTCCTCCGTGTTGGTGCCCGCGTTGACGACGTTGACCTTGACCTCGGGGTACTTCTTCATGAACGCCTCGGCCTGCGCCTCGGCGGACGGGGTCCACGACCAGTAGGTGATCTCACCGCCGGCCTTCAGGGCCGCGTCGAGGTCGTCGGGGTTGCCGCTGCCCGCGGCGGGGCCGGAGGACGAGCAGGCGGCCAGCACGAGGCCGGCGGCTGCGGTCAGGGCCACGACGGATGCGGCGCGACGCAGCGCCGATCCCTTGCGCATGGGTGTCATGGGAGTTCCTTCACTTCGTTGTTGTGGATTCGGGTTGTTGTGGATTCAGGTGGTGCGGAATACAGGGTCTTCGGGGGTGTGCTCACTGCTTGACGCTGCCGGCGCTCAGACCGGACTGCCAGAAGCGCTGCAGCATGAGGAAGGCCACCACGATCGGGATGATCGACAGCAGCGATCCGGTGATCACCAGGTTGTAGATCGGCTGCGCCGCGGCTCCGGTGGCCTGGGCGTTCCACTGGTTGAGCCCGACGGTGAGCGGGTACCAGGCGGGGTCGCTGAGCATGATGAGCGGGAGGAAGTAGTTGTTCCACGTGGCGACGACCGCGAACAGCAGCACGGTGACGATGCCGGGCATGAGGAGCTTGGTCGAGATGGTGAAGAACGTGCGCATCTCGCTGGCGCCGTCCATCCGAGCGGCCTCGAGCAGCTCGGTGGGAACGGCGTCGCTGGCGAACACCCACATCAGGTACAGGCCGAAGGGGCTGATGAGCGAGGGGATGATGATCGCCCACGGGGTGTTCGTCAGGCCCAGCTGGCTGAACATGAGGAACGTGGGGACCGCGAGGGCGGTGCCGGGAACGGCGACGGCGCCGATGACGACCGCGAAGACCGCCTTCCGCCCCCGGAAGTTGTACTTCGCCAGGCCGTAGCCCGCCATCGTCGCGAGCACCGTTGCACCGCCCGCGCCGACGACGACGTAGAGGAGCGTGTTGCCGAGCCACCGGAGGAAGATGCCGTCGCGGTAGGTGAAGGTGTCGACGATGTTGTTCCACAGGTTGAAGCTGTCGCCGAACCAGAGGCCGAAGGTCGTGAACAGGTCGCCCTGGGTCTTCGTCGCGTTGATGATCAGCCAGAACAGCGGGAGCAGCGTGTAGAGGATGAACAGGCTCATCACGACGGTGAGCACGACGGACTTCCGCCGGGCGAACGGCGTGCTGCGGGCGAGGGCGGGAGCGGTCATCGCATCTCCTGACGGGATCCGCGCAACTGGACGACGTAGGCGATGACCGCCGTGATGACGCCCATGATGATCGCGACGGTGGCGGCGTAGTTGTACTGCTGGCCGGCGAACGAGAGGTTGTACGCGTACATGTTCGGCGTGAAGAACGTCGTGATCGTGTTCGGGGCCAGGGGCTTGAGGATGTTCGGCTCGTTGAAGAGCTGGAAGCTGCCGATGATCGAGAAGATCGTGGCGATGACGATCGAGCCGCGCAGAGCGGGGATCTTGATCGAGAGGATCGTGCGCCAGGCGCCGGCGCCGTCGAGGGATGCCGCCTCGTACAGCTCACCGGGGATGGTCTTGAGCGACGAGTAGAAGATCAGCATGTTGTAGCCGACGAACTGCCACGTCACGATGTTGCCGATCGAGACCATCATCCACTCGGGGAGGAAGGGTCGCAGGACCTGGGCACCGAGCAGATCGTTGATGTTGCCGGCGAGGCCGAACTGGTCGCCGTAGATGTAGCCCCACATGAGGACCGCGACGACGGCGGGCACGGCGTAGGGCAGGAAGATGATGATCCGGTAGAAGCCCGAGGCGTGCAGGCGCGCGCTGTCGATCGCGAGGGCCGCAGCGAGGGCGAGCACGAGCATGATCGGCACCTGGATCAGCAGGAACAGCAGCACGCGGAGGAAGCCGTCCCACAGCTTCGGGTCGGCGAAGGCCGTCAGGTAGTTCTCGAAGCCGACGAACGCGTTGCCGCCGACGATCTGCTCACGGAAGAAGCTGAGGTAGAGCGCGTAGGCGAGGGGTGCGAGGAAGACGAGGGCGAACACGATCGCGAAGGGCCCCACGAAGAGCCATCCGCGCTGTTCGACGCTGACGCGCCGCCGCTTCCGCGCGGTGCGCACGGCGGGAGGGGGTGCCGTTGTGGTCGTCATCGTCCGTGCCTCTTCTGTGATGCAGGCGCTCGCCGATTGAGCGCGGATGTTGACGTAAACATAACTCGGAGACGCTAGCATGTCAACGTCAACATCAAGGAGGATCCGGGCATGGGTGAAGCAGGGCCAGCCGTACGCCCGGACGCTCGACCGCGGCGTCGGGAAGTGTCGATGGCCGACGTGGCGGCGATGGCCGGCGTGTCGGGTCAGACCGTCTCG
Organism: Microbacterium sp. M4A5_1d; assembly: GCF_053345465.1. Taxonomy (NCBI): domain Bacteria; kingdom Bacillati; phylum Actinomycetota; class Actinomycetes; order Micrococcales; family Microbacteriaceae; genus Microbacterium; species Microbacterium sp. M4A5_1d. Next base: position 1,384,737 of record NZ_JBKFAD010000001.1, on the reverse strand, counting down.
CGGGTCGCGAACGGCCGCGAGAACGTCGACCCCGAGACCCGGGCGCGCGTCCAGGATGCGATGGCGCAGCTCGGCTATCGACCCAACAGTGCCGCGCGTGCACTGCGTTCGGGGCGCTTCCGCAGCATCGGCGTGATCATGTTCTCGCTCGCGAGCTACGGCAACACGCGCACGCTCGACGCCGTGGCATCCGTCGCCGCCGAGGCGGGGTACTCCCTCACCGTCATCACGGTGCAGTCGGCGACGCAGTCCGACGTCTCGGGGGCATTCGTGCGCCTCGCCGAGCATGCCGTCGACGGTGTCATCATCCTGATCGAGACGCATCGTCTCGGCGAACGCGAGCTGGCGCTGCCGACCGGACTCCCCGTCGTCGTGGTCGACTCGAGCGCCGATTACCCGTATCCCGTCGTCGACAACGACCAGACGCTGGGTGCCCGTCTCGCGACGGAGCATCTGCTCGACCTCGGGCACGAGACGGTGAGCCACATCTCAGGGCCGCGGGAGTCGTTCGCCGCCGAGCGCAGGCGAGCCGCCTGGCACGACACGCTCGTCGCCCGCGGTGCGGCTGTGCCCGAGGTGCACGTCGGGGACTGGACCGCGGAGTCGGGTTACGAGATCGGTCGGGCGCTCGCCGGCGACCACCGCGTGACGGCGGTCTTCGTCGCCAACGACCGCATGGCGCTCGGGCTGCTGCGCGCGCTGCACGAGGCCGATCGCCCTGTGCCGGCGAGCGTCAGCGTCGTCGGGTACGACGATGCTCCCGAGTCGGCGAACTTCTGGCCCCCGCTGACGACCGTACGTCAGCACTTCGACCGGATCGGCGCGGCCGCCGTGCGGTCGCTGCTCACCGAGATCGACGGGGGAGAGGTGCCGGCCGAGCGCACGCTCGTCCCCACCGAGCTCGTCGTGCGTGCGAGTTCCGGCCCGCGCCGCTGATCAACCGTTGCACCGGGACAGAGGCGTCCCGTAGGCTCGATGTTGACGTCAACATGTTTACGTCAACATCACCCCCCCTGAGGTCGCATCGTTGCGACCGGATAGGAATGACGATGAAGTCAGCTCGACTGATGTCGATGACCTGCGCGGTGGCGCTCGCGTCCGGTGGGCTCACCGCTGCGACCGCCGTCGCGCCCCCGCCGGTGCATGCCGCCGACGCCGCTGCCGTGCGGATCACTCCGAATCCCGCCACCGCCTCGGAGAAGCCGTTCGAGGGATGGGGCACGAGCCTCGTCTGGTTCGCCAACGCGACCGGCGACTATCCCGACGACGTCCGGCAGGACCTCTTCGACGCCGTCTTCGGCGACGAAGGCCTGAACCTCAACATCGCGCGCTACAACATCGGCGGCGGCAACGCCTCCGACGTCCCGCCGTACCTGCGGCCGGGCGGCGCGGTTCCCGGCTTCTGGAATCCGAACCTGCCGGCGACCGATGACGAAGGGGCGATCACCTCGACCTTCGCTGACCGCGACCGGTACCGGGATGCCTGGGACCCCGACGATCCCGACGCCTTCGACTTCTCCCAGGATTCCGCTCAGCGCTGGTGGCTCGACGCGCTGAAGGACAAGGTCACGCACTGGGAGGCGTTCAGCAACTCCCCGCCCTACTTCCTCACCCAGAGCGGCTACGTCTCGGGCGGGATCAACAACGCCACGAGCGAGCAGCTCGCCCCGGCGGACATGGACAAGTTCGCCGGCTATCTGGTGAACGTCGTCGACGAGCTCGAGCGGGTTCACGGCATCTCGTTCGACACGATCGACCCGTTCAACGAGCCCAACACGAACTACTGGTCGACGCAGATCCCCGACGGTGCCACGTGGCCCACCGGCGGACGCCAGGAGGGTGCGCACATCGGGCCGGAGGCGCAGGACGCGATGATCGCCGCCCTCGCCGACCGCCTCGCGCAGCCGGGGACGACCACCGACGCGGTCATCTCGGCGATGGACGAGACCAACCCCGGCATCTTCGCCACCAACTGGAACACGTGGTCTGCGGAGGCGAAGGGCCTCGTCGACCAGCTGAACGTCCACACGTACGGCACCGGCGGGCGCCAGGTCGTCCGCGACATCGCCAAGGCCGCCGACAAGCCGCTGTGGATGAGCGAGGTCGAGGGCAACTGGACCGATCAGAGCAAGGGGTTCGTCACCGACGACATCGACAACGGCCTCGGCATGGCCCAGCACATCGTCGGTGACCTGCGCGAGCTCGAGCCCGACGCCTGGGTGTTCTGGCAGCCGGTCGAGGACCTCTACAACATGGAGAAGGTCGAGAAGCTGAACTGGGGCAGCGTCTTCATCGACTTCGACTGCAACGACGAGGGGCAGTCCGAGCGCCGGCTCCGCGACGGTGACGCCGACCCATCCTGCAAGGTGCTGACGAACGAGAAGTTCAACACCGTGCGCAACTTCACGCACTACATCACCCCCGGCGACCGCTTGATCGCGACCGACAACGCGCAGTCGACGGCGGCGATCGACGCCGACGGCGAGGGCGCAACGATCGTGCACGTCAACGCCGAGGCCGCCGAACGCACGGTGGAGATCGACCTGAGCGACTTCGGCACGGTGGCCCCCGGGGCGACCGTGGCCCCCATCGTGACGACGCAGTCGACCGCCGCGGAGCCCTCGGTCAACGCGCTCCGGCAGGGGCAGCCGGTCGCCGTGGACGCGGCATCCCGCACCGCGACGCTGACGGTGCCCGCCAAGTCGGTCGTGACCTTCGTCATCGACGGTGTCTCGGGCGTGTCATCGGATGCCGCGGCCTTCCGCGACGGCGAGACGGTGCAGCTCACGGGCCTTCAGAGCGGACTCGCCCTCGACGGCAGCTCGAGCCTCGCGGTCCGTTCACTCGCCACCACGGCCGAGGCCGCCCGCGGACAGGCCTGGACCGTCCGCACGATCGAGGGCGCGGGCACCAACCGCCATCGCTTCACGCTGCAGAACGGTTCCGGGCAGTTCCTCGCTTCGCGCGGCACGGCCACGGCGCTCGTGGATGCCGACCCCGGGGCAGCCGCGGCCGATCCCGCCCTGCAGTGGATGGCCTCGACGACGGACGGCACGTACTACTCGGTGCTCAACGTCGCCGCGGAGCGCGTGCTCGACGTGAACGGCGGCAGCACGACGTCCGGCGCTGCGGTGGGCCTGTGGACCTCGAACGGCGGCGGGAACCAGCAGTGGCGCATCGCGAGCACGAGCGTCGCGGGCACCGAGCCCGTCACGGTCGCGACCGCTGTCGGCGTCGCCCCGACGCTGCCCGCGTCCGTGAGCGTGCGCTACGTCGGAGGGACGGTGCGACAGGCGCCGGTGACGTGGCAGCTCGACGGTGTCGACTTCTCGCGCCCCGGTGCGGTGGAGGTCACCGGCACGGGCACCGAGCTGTTCGGCGGCTCGTTCGAAGCGACTGCGACCGTCGAGATCGGCGCCTACACCGCGACGCGGCCGGCATCCGTCACCGTCCCGGCCGGAAGCGCCCTCGACGCCGTCAGGAGCCAGGCCGACGACACCGTGGAGGCCGAGCTGCGACCCTCGGGAGCGGGCTTCCCGGTCCCGGTCGAGTGGGCGTGGGACGGCATCGCCGATGGTGCGTTCGCCGAGCCCGGCACGGTCTCGGTGCCCGGAGTGGCCACGGGCCCGAGCGGCGAGAAGCTCGACGCGCGGCTGACCGTGATCGTCACGGCCGCGTCCGAGCGCAACGTCGCCCCCGAGAGCCGCCCGAGCGCGACCTTCACCGAGAGCGCGCAGTACGCGGTGAGCAACACGATCAACGGAAGCTCGACCGACAAGGGCTGGTCGAACTGGCGCTCGGGCACGAAGAACGCGCAGGACACCCTGAGCTACGCCCTGGCGCAGCGCGAGACCCTGACGCGTGTCGCCGTGCAGTTCTACCGCGACGGCAGCTCGCTGAGCTGGCCCGCGACCATGCGGGTCGACCACCGCGTGAGCGGCGGCGACTGGGTCGAGGGCGACCTCGTTCCGGTGCCGGAGCCCACCGCGGGTGCGCCGCGCGTCGAGGTGCCGGTCACCGGCGCCGCCGACGAGGTGCGCGTCGTGCTGAACGCCCGTCCCGACACGCACATGATCGTGTCGGAGGTCGAGATCTTCGCCGCAGCACCGGCGCCGGCCGGGATCGCGGATCTCGCGCGCCTCACGGTCGGCGACGAGCCCGTCGACGGGTTCGCGCCCGACACGCTGGAGTACACCGTCACGACGACGGGGTCCGCGTGGCCGATGCTCCACGCGCTCGCGGTCGACGACGATGCCACGGTCGTCGTGACCCAGCCTGGCGAGGACCAGGCTGGCGACGTGCAGCGCATGGCGGCGGATGCCGCGCCTGCGGCCGACGACGTGATCAGCAGCACCGGAACCGTGACGGTCACGGCTCCCGACGGCGCCTCGCGCACCTACTCGGTGACCGTGAACCGCGCCGTCGGCGTCGAGACGCCGGTCGTGTCGGGCGAGCCGCGCGTCGGCGCGACCGTGCGCGCGGTGGCCGTCACCGATCCCGCGGACGCGGCACGCGCGTTCGTCTGGCTGCGCGACGGGGCGGCGATCGATGGCGCCACCGCCGACACCTACGCGCTGACCGCCGCCGACGAAGGCCGGGAGATCTCGGTCGAGGTGGCCGCCGAGGCGGCCGGCTTCATCGACGGCACCGCCCGCTCAGCGGCGATCGTCCCGACCGCCGCCGTCGTCGACCCGGGAACGGGCGGCGGCACCGACGGTGGCACCGGCACTCCGGGTTCGGGCGCTGGCTCGGGTTCGGGTTCGGGTAGCGGCTCGGCGACGGGGGCCGGAGCGAACGGCTCGGCTGCCTCGACGGACGCGCGCGATCTCGCACGCACGGGAGGGGATGCCGGCGGCATCACCGCGACGGTGATGGGCGCGCTCGCGCTGCTCATGCTCGGCGCCGGAGCGCTCGTGCTGCGTCGCCGACGCGCGCAGGCCTGAGCGCCTGACAACGGAGGCCGTGCCGATCGATGTGAACGATCGGCACGGCCTCGCCGTCTTCGGAGAATCCCACGCTTCTCGGAGCTTCAGCCCGCGCGGCATCCGATCTACGCGTCATTCTCCGAGTTCGCTGGCGCCGCGCGCCGCGCGCCGTGTGCAGCATCACGCGAGGCGCTGCCAGGGACCGCGCAGCCGGAGCGACGCGCGTAGGGATGTCGCCACGGCATCGGCTCGCCGCGACTCCGCATCCGTCGCGAGCGCGATCGTCGAGGCCGGAGACAACGCCAGCACCTCGACGGTGATCTCGCTCGTCGGTGTCGCACCGGCGTCCCGAAGCGACAGCGACCAGCGCGTGCCGTCCCAGAAGCGGTCGTCGACGATGCGGCCGTCGACCAGGAACCGTCCCACGTCGCCCGCCCAGTCGAGGTCGAGCACCGCGTCCGCCTCGGGGTCCAGCGAGGTCGCGGGGAGCTGCACCCGGTACCGGGCGGCCCGCTCGGCGAACGTCTCGTCCGACGGCGCGCGGTGACGCGGGCCGCCGAAGCCGTAGTCCGTCGCCGGAGCGGCCGGCGGGCGGACGAGCTCGACTCCCACCGGCGCGCTGCCCATCGCGGTAACGCGGCCGGGCCCGCCGGGCGCGCCGGGCGCGCCCGTGACGATCGACCACTCGCCGGTGTGCGGGTCGTAGCGGTGAGCCTCCCGAGCGCCACGGAGCATCGCGATGTCGGCATCCCACGCCAGCTCGCCATCGGTCAGCCACAGCTCCGGGCGCGACCCGGGGCGCACCCAGAGCCGGTCGGCGTCGGCGGCCGGCAACACCACGACATCGAGGTCGTCGAAGCGGAGCGGAGCGCGTCCCGGCCGGGCGACCTGCGATCCGGCCTGGCCGATCGCGATCTCGGCGGGGATGCCGCGATCTTCGAGCAGCACCAGCGTCGGACGCGGGCCGCCCGAGAGGACCGTGATCAGGGTGGCCGTCGCCCAGGCGACCCGTGCCCGACCCACGGTGAGCCCGACGGGCCATCGAGCGAGCGTCCCCGCGGGGACCGTGACCGGACGTGACGGGAGCACGGTCTCGGTGTCGCCGACGACGACGCGCAGCTGGACGTCGGCGACGTCCTCCACCTGTTCGTACGGCTGGTGGTGCGAGATCACGACGACGCCCTCCGCTCCGTCGGAACGCAGCGCCCACCGGAGGGTGGTCCGGTCGTCGAGCGACGCGGCGCGGACGTCGGGAAGAGCAGACGACATGCCGGACAGGCGGTCGCCGAACGCGGTGAGGAAGGCGTGCTGCGCGCGCAGCAGCGGAGCGGAGTCGGCGAGGTCGCCCGACTGCCCGATCGGGGCGTGGAAGTCGTAGCCGAACTCGGGGAGGTCGTTGGGATACCCGGTGTCGATCGTCTCCTGCAGATCGGGTCCGGGGTTCCGGCCGCCGACGAACATGTAATAGCCCTGCCAGGCCGACCCGTTGCCGATCTTGATGTGGGCGAGCGCGGCGACATCGCGTCCTCCGAGTACCGGGCGACGGTGGTACGCGGTGGCCATCCCCCCGCCCAGCTCGCAGGTCGCCGGGGGGAAGCCGTGCAGGTCGGCCGTCGCGCTCGCCGCCGCGAAGCCCTGGCTCGCGCGCACGTCCGCCCCGACCCCCGGGTCGTCCCAGTCGTGTGAGGGGAAGTAATGCGCGCGGAACGTCGGGTCCCAGGGTGCGCCCGGGTCGACCCAGAATCCGTCCGCATACCCGCCGAAGAGCGGCATGACCTCACCGTCGGGCAGCTGCGCCCCGCCCCAGGCCGTCGCCGTCCACAGGGGTGCCGCCATGCCCGCTTCGCGGGCGAGGCGCTTGAGCGTGACCAGGTGCTCCGGACGGTCGTACAACTCGTTCTCGAGCTGGATGCCGATGACCGGCCCGCCTGGTCGCGCGCGGCCGCCCAGGGACGCGGCGAGCTGGCCGAACCACTCCCGGACGAGGTCGAGGTAGCCGGGGTCATCGCTGCGGAGGATGACCGGCAGAGCCTGAACCCAATCGGGGAAGCCGCCGTTGCGGGACTCGCCATGCGCCCACGGGCCGATGCGCAGCACGACATCGAGTCCCGCCGCAGCCGCCTCGTCGACGAAGGCCCCGATGTCGAGGTTCCCGTCGAAGCGCGGGTGCTCGCGCTCGGCGACGTGGTGGTTCCAGAAGGCGTAGGTCGATGCGACCGTGACGCCGGCGGCGCGCAGCTGCCGCATCCGCTCGGACCAGCGATCGCGCGGCAGTCGGCTGTAGTGCACCTCGCCCGACACCGGCACCCAGCCTTCACCGTGCCGGTACAGGGCGCGGTCGGTGACCGAGATGCCGCGGGCGCGCTCGTGGGGAGCGGGCAGCGGTGCGGGCCGTTCGGGCTGCGGCCACGCGGAATGCTCGACGCGGAGCAGCTCGCTCACAGCGCGCCGACGATCGCGTTGTCGAGTTCGTCGATGTCGACGCCGGAGCGCAACGCCCGGTTGGTCAGCAGCACCCACGCGATGCCCGCGGTCGGGTGCACCCAGAACTCCGTTCCCGCCCAGCCGCCGTGACCGTAGACGTCGCGGTCGATCAGGCCCGGCGCTCGGGTGCGGAGGTTCCAGGCGAGACCCCAGTCCTGCCCGCGCTCGGCAGGGTACGGCTCCAATCGGGGGATGTCGCCGGTCAGGGGTCGCCGCATCATCGCGAGCGTCGCCGGGGCGAGGATGCCGTCGCGGGCGCCGGCGTGGATCCGCAGCAGTTCGGTCCCGAGCGCGAGCAGGTCGTGCGCCTTCCCGGCGAGGCCGGCCCCGGGGTTGCGCTGCGCGGCGAAGGCCGCCATGTCGGCGCCCGCGGCGGCGGCATCCGCGATCGGCGCCGTGCCGTCGAGGTCGACCGACAGGCCGCCGGCGCCGATGCCCGATGCCCAGTCGGCGATGTCGTCGTGCCAGATGCGGCCGCTCACGCTCTCGACGAGTGCGGCGACGCCCTCGAAGGCGAGCGTGGAGTACCGCGAGGCTGTGCCGGCGACGAAGTCACGGCCGCGGGTGAGCAGCTCGGTACGGAGCGGGAGTCGGGTGTCGAGTGGCGGCTCGCTGATGCCGCTCGTGTGGCTCACAAGATGCGAGAGCCGCACGATGTCGTCCCGGTCGCGGCCGAACTCGGGCAGGGCGCGCGTCAGCGGAGTCTGCAGCGTGAGCTCGCCGCGCTGGATGGCGCGGGCAGCGGAGATGCCCAGCAGCGGCTTCGTGATCGAGAAGAGCGCGTACCGATCGTCGATGTCCGCCGCGACGGCGTCGAGGGCGAGGACGCCGTTCGCATCGGCGACCCCGACGACCGCGGACGGCAGGCGGCCGTCCGCCACATGCCGGCGGGCCCAGTCGAACGCAGCGGTGAAGCTCGATGTCATCGCCCCAGCCTACGGGAAGCGTTTTCCGTTCGCGCCGGCATCCGGCCGTTACGGCAGCACGAGCACGCCGTTACGTCGGTGTGGGGTTCTCTCGAGCGACTCGTCACGCAGTTCGCGCGGCAGCAGCGCGGCCGGCGCGTCCTGGAAGACGAGCGGCCGGAGAAATCGGCGGATGGCGGTGGCCCCGACGGAGGTGTGCAGCGAGGTCGTCGCAGGCCAGGGCCCGCCGTGGTGCTGCGACCAGGTCACCGCGACGCCGGTCGGCCAGCCCGCGAACAGCACGCGTCCGGCGCGCTCCTGCAGGAGCGCGAGGGTCGCGGCGACGTCGTCGCCCGGCTCGGAGTGCAGGATGGCGGTGAGGCTGCCGGGCACGGCGGCGAGGGCCGCGTGCACGTCGCCCTCGTCGCCGTACTCGACGAGGAGGGTGACGGGGCCGAAGCACTCCTCGAGCAGGACCTCCGGACGGGCGGCGACCGCGGACGCGTCCGACACGAGGACGACGGGTCGCGCGCCGTCGCCCGGGACGCCTTCTGCCGCCACCCGCACCGACGCGTCGGCCTCGAGCGCGGCGATCCCTGCCGGGAAGGCCTCGGTGATGCGGTCGGTCAGCAGCGGGCCGCCGGTCGCGCCGTGGGCGGCGGCGGCGACGGACTCGACGAATCCGCTGCCCCGGGGAACGAAGACGACGCCGGGCTTGGTGCAGAACTGACCCGCCCCCAGGGTGAACGATTCCACGAGTCCGCGGGCGAGCTCGTCGCCGCGGGCCTCGGCCGCCGCGGGCGTCACGACCACGGGATTCACGCTGCCCAGCTCGCCGTAGAAGGGGATCGGGTCCGGTCGCCCGGAAGCGAGGTCGAACAGGGCGCGGCCGCCCGACACCGAGCCGGTGAAGCCCGCCGCCCGAACGAGGGGATGCTGCACGAGGGCGTTGCCCGCCTCGCGACCTTCCACGAGTGCGAAGGAGCCTTCCGGCGCTCCGGCGCCGTCGAGCGCGGCGACGGCGATCTCGGCCGTGCGGCGAGAGAGCTCCGGGTGCCCGGAATGCGCCTTGACGATCACCGGGTTGCCGGCGGCGAGAGCGGACGCCGTGTCGCCGCCGCACACCGAGAACGCGAAGGGGAAGTTCGAGGCGGAGAACACCGCGACGGGTCCGACGCCCACCAGCAGGCGACGCAGCTCGGGCCGGGGCGGCGTCGCCGCGGCATCGGCCTCGTCGATCGTGATCTCTCGGAACGAGCCCTCCGTCACGACGTCGGCGAAGAGTCGCAGCTGTCCCGTGGTGCGGGCGACTTCGCCGCGCAGGCGCGCCTCGCCGAGTCGCGTCTCGCGATCGGCGATCGCGACGAGCTCGTCAGCAGCGCCGTCGAGGGCGTCGGCGAGAGCGCGCAGCCAGGTGGCGCGCGTCGCGGCATCCGAATCGCGCCAGATCGGGGCTGCGGCGGACGCCGCGGCGGCCAGCTCGTCGATGCGATCAGGGGTGGTGGTCATCGGTGTTCCTCGCGGTCGTCAGTGGTGAAGTGTCCGTCGGTGAAGCGCAGGCCCAGGCCGAGGTGGTCGGTCTCGCGGAGCCGTCCGTCGCGGATCACGACGGGGGAGGGGCCGCGGAGGGCGCCCAGCTCGGCGAAGCCGGCATCCTCCACGTCCTCGACCCAGGGTTCGGCCGCGCCGCCGGGGAGGGTCAGTGCGAGCTGGCCCGACAGCTCGGGCAGCAGATGCGGGTGCAGCTCGGCGCCGGCGTCCTCGGCGATCGCGGCGATGCGTTGCAGCGGCGTGATCCCCCCGACGCGCACGATGTTGGGCTGGACGATCTGCGCGGCGCCGCGTCGCAGCACCTCGGCGAAGCGGTACGCGGTGTGCAGGTTCTCGCCCACGGCGATCGGAATGCGCGCGCCGGCGCCGAGTCGACGCGCGAGCTCGGCGTGTCCGTCGAGGTCGTCGGCGCGCAGGGGCTCCTCGATCCAGTCGGGTCGGACCTCGGCGAGGACCTCGAGCGACCGCGTCGCGCGGGCCAGGTCCCAGCGCTGGTTCGCGTCGATCATCAGGCCCCGGTCCGGGCCCAGCACCGAGCGGACGGCGCGAAGGCGGTCGAGGTCCTCCGCGACGTCGGGCTTGCCGACCTTGACCTTGACGGCGGTGAACCCGCGCGTGACCCACCGCTCGACCTGAGCGACGAGCTCATCGAGTGAGTAGTGGAGGTTCACGCCGCTGCCGTACACGCGGGCGCTCTCGCGGCGCCGTCCGATCAGCGTCGAGACCGACGAGCCGGCCGCGCGAGCCGCGGCATCCCAGAGCGCCAGGTCGAGGCCCGCGAGGGCGATCGTCGTCACGCCACCACCGCCCGCCTCGTGCAGGTGCTCCCAGAGGCCCTGCCATGCGCCGCCCGGCTCGGCGGAACGTCCGACGGCGGCCGGTGCGATGTCGTGTCGCAGCAGGGCGAGCACAGCCTCCGCCCCGATCTGCGGGGTCCACGAGAAGCCCCACCCCTCGGCGCCGTCACTGCGCTGCACGTGCGTCGCGATGACGCCGACCGAGGTGACGTCGGCGGCCCACGGGCGGGTGAGCGGGACCCGGATCAGGCGCGTTGCGAGCGCGGCGATCGTCGTCACAGCAGGGCGCGCCCGGCATCGAGGATCGCCGCGAGGCGGCGTTCCTGGTCGGCGGTGGGGTCGACGAGCGGGGCGCGAACCCCGCCGACGGCCTGCCCGCTCAGGCGCAGGCCCGCCTTGATGAGCGAGACGCCGAACCCGGGCGTCTCGTCGCGGAGCGCGACAAGAGGTGTGTAGAACGCGTCGAGCAGTGCCAGGCGACGCTCCTCGTCGTGCTCGACGTAGGCCCGGTAGTACGCGTTCGCGACCTCGGGCGCCATGGCGAAGGCTGCGGACGAATACAGCGGCACGCCGATGCCGCGATATGCGGCCTGAGTGAGCTCGGCGGTGAGGAGCCCGTTGAAGAACGCGAAGTCGTCGCGGCCGGCGTCGGCGATCACGCGGACGATGAGCTGCGTCGTGCCGATGTCGCCGGTGCCGTCCTTGAATCCGACGATCCGCGGGTTGTCGGCGAGACGGCGCATCGACTCGCGCGTGAACTGCGCGTTGGCGCGGTGGTAGACGATCACCGGCAGGTCGGATGCCGCGGCGATCGCCTCGACGTAGGCGACGAGTCCTTCCTGCGGCCCGCCGACGAGGTAGGGCGGCAGGGCGAGCAGGGCATCGGCCCCGGCATCCGCGGCAGCGCGGGCGGTCTCGAGGGCGTGGCCGAGCGGACCCCCGGTCCCGGCGACGACGGGCACGGCGCCCGCGACGCTCGAGACGGCGGTGCGGACGACCGCGGCCGCTTCGGCGGTCGAGAGCGCGTGGAACTCGCCCGTGCCGCACGCGGGGAAGACACCGCCGGCTCCTTCCTCGACACCGCGGCTCACGTGCGAGGCGAGCAGCTCGTGGTCGACGGCGCCGGAGGCGTCGAACGGGGTGACGGGGAAGAAGAGGATGCCGTCGAAGTTCATACCGGCACGTCCTTTCGGGTGTCGGTGCGGGAGGGTTCTTCGGTCAGGGCGTCGCGCCACGAGTAGCGGGGCGCCCAGTCCAGCAGGCGACGCGCTTTCGCGTTCGAGAACGCGGGCGCTGTGCCGGTGAGGACGGCGGACGCCTCCTCCGTGCCGGGGTGGAAACGGGGGATGAGCTCGGCGAGCGGGCGGCGGGCGAGGGCGTCGTCGGCTCCGACGAAGAACGTCTCGGCGTTCGGGATCGTGGGGAGAGCCGATAGGAGTGCGTCGGCGAAGGAGGCGACGTCGCGCGCGTCGACGTAGTTGAACAGCGCGGGGGCGGCGAGGCTCGGATCGTCGAGGCGCTCGCGGACGGTGTGGCCCTGCTGCGTGGGGGCTCCGCGCCACTCCTCGGGTGCGATCACGTAGCACGGGCGGAAGGCGGCGAAGCGCACGGCGTCGCCGGTCTGTCGGTGCAGCATCCGCATCGTCTGCTCGATCACGAGCTTCGACAGGGCGTAGCTGTTCCACGGCCGTGGCGGCGTGTCCTCATCGAGCGGGAAGCGGTCGGGCACCCAGCCGCGCGGCGCCCCGTAGCCCAGCACGGTGGGGCTGGAAGCGGCGACGATCCGCGGGATCCCTGCGGTCACGGCACCGCCGAGCACCGAGACGGCCAGGGCCGCATTCGTGCGCATGATGACGTCTTCGGGGGCGCTGAAGGGGACGGCGATCGCGGCCAGGTGGATGACGGCGGTCGCCCGCTGCGCGCGGAGCGCCGCGGCGGTGGCCTCGGCGTCGAGCAGGTCGATGGCGAGTTGGTCGGCGCCCTGCAGCTCGGGGGCGTCCGAGACCGTCCGATCGAAGGAGACCACCCGATGCCCCGCGGCGACGAGGCCGCCGACGAGGCTGCGACCGAGGCGGCCGGAGCCGCCGGTGACGACGACCCGGCTCATCGCCGACCGTCGAGCAGTCGGATGCGGAGCTCGGAGGTGTGCACGGGAAGACCCGACGCCAGCGACAGGTTGCCCGCGATGCCCACCGCGATCGAGCGGACGCCGTCGGCCCAGCCGGCGGGTCGAGCCAGCGGGTCATCGCCAGGGCCGACGAAGACGTCGGCGAGCAGCAGCTCGTCTCCGCCGCCGTGGCCGCCCTCGCCCGCCTCGATCGGGATCTCGACGGCGTCCTCCCAGTGGCGCTGGACGATCAGCCGTTCGCCCTGCGGGCGGAGGGAGGCGGGGCCGGCGGAGTCGACGGCCGAGGGGTCGAGCACCGGGTGCAGACCCTCGTCCTCGAGGACGGCGCCGCGCTCGACCACCTCGAGCTCGGCGCGGCCCTCGGTGCCGTTGACGGCGACGCGGTAGCCCTCCCACGGGGCGTGGGCGTTCAGCGAATACGACATCGTCGCCCCGCCGGCGTAGTCGACGACGAGCGCGAGGTTGTCCTCGATGGTGATGCCCTCGCCGAACACGTCGCGATCGCGAAGGTAGCCGTCGTGGCTCTCCGCTTCGAGGTAGAGCGCGCGCAGGCGTTCGTCGTCGCGGAGGTCGAGCTCGAACGGGTCGTGGCGGCCGTCGTGCGTGCCGCGCTGCGGCCGCTCGCCGAGATCGCGGGCCCGGGCGTTCTCCGCCCCGTAGAACCGCAGGCCGCCCGAGGCGAACACGCGGCGCGGCTCGTCGCGGATCCACCAGTTGACGAGGTCGAAGTGATGACTCGCCTTGTGGACGAGGAGGCCGCCCGAGTGCTCCTTCTCGCGGTGCCAGCGGCGGAAGTAGTCGGCGCCGTGCTTCGTGTCGAGCATCCACGAGAAGTCGATCGAGGTCACCCGCCCGATGCGGCCGTCCTGGATCACCTGGCGGAGGGCGCTGTTGCGCGGCGAGTAGCGGTAGTTGAAGGTCAGCACGACCGATCGACCGGTGCGCTCGACGGCGTCCTCGATCGCCGCCGCGCTCGGCGCGTCGATCGTCAGGGGCTTCTCGACCACCACGTCCGCGCCGGCATCGAGCGAGCGCACGATGAGGGATGCGTGCAGGGCGTCACGCGCGGTGATGATGACGCGTTCGGCGCGAGAATCGCGGATCATCTGCTCGAGGTCGTCCGGCGACCACAGCGTCGGGGCGGGCACGCCGCGCTCGACCAGCTGATCGCGGTAGTGCTCGGCGCGTACCGGGTTCGGCTCGCAGATCGCGACGAGCTCCGCCCGATCGGCGTGGGTCCCGGTGATGGCGTCGACGTACATCTGGGCGCGGTGTCCCGCGCCCACCAGGGCGTACCGCGTGCGGGTCATGGCTCTCCTTCGTGCCAAGAGCTGAGAGGCCGCCTATGTGGGAAAGCGCTCTCAGGAAACGTTTTCTCAGCCTAGCACGAGCCCTCCTCCGGACGCGAGGCTCAGGCCGAAGGTGCGCGGCTCAGGCCGCGGGAGCGCCGGTGCTGCCGCGGACGATGACGTCGGGCGAGACCGTCACGGCGGGCTCGGGCGTGCGGCCCGTCAGCAGGTCGTGCAGCGCCGACCACGCTCGCGCGCCGAGCTCGCCCATCGGCACGGCGGCGGTCGTGAGTGCGGGGGAGGTGTACCGCGCGAAGGGGATGTCGTCGAACCCCGCGATCGAGAGTCGGCCGGGCACCGGAATGCCGCGTTCGGTCGCCGCGCTCAGCAGCCCCATCGCCGACAGATCGTTGAATGCCAGCACCCCCGTCGCCCCTGACGCGAGAACATCGTCGAGAGCGCCGGCGCCGCTGGCGAAGTCGACCCCGGCGGGGATCTCGGCGATCTCGCAGTCCGCCAGCTCGCGTCGCGCGTCTTCGAGTGCAGACAGTCGCTGCCCGCTCGAGGCGCTGCGCGCCGCGCCGGCGAGGTACGCGAATCGGCGGTGTCCCTGCGCGTAGAGGTGGTCGATGATGGCGCGCAGAGGCGTGCGATAGTCGGCCGCCACGCTCGGAGCGTCGCCCGTGCGGTTGACCAGGACCACGGGGGCGACGTCGGCGACGACGTCGGCGAGCTGGTCGTCGCTCATGCGTGGCGCGCACAGGATCAGTCCGTCCGAGCGCCGCCGCGACTCCAGCGCGAGCAGGCGCTCCTCGTCGACGTTCTCGTCGGAGTCTGCGATGAGCACGTGGTAGCCGTCGGCGACCGCGGCCCGGCTGAGGCCGCGCAGCATCCCCTGGAAGGTGGGGTTCGCCAGGTCGGGCACGACGACCGAGATGGTCTGAGTGCGGCCGAGCACGAGGCTGCGCGCGAGCGGATTCGCCGAGTAGCCGAGCTGCGCTGCCGAAGCGCGCACCCGCTCGGCGAGAGCCGGATCGACGGTGGCGTTGCCGTTCATGACGCGCGAGACGGTGGCGAGTGAGACGCCGGCGTGCGCGGCGACGTCGGTGATCGTGGTCTGCTTCGCTCCGGCCATCGTTCCCCCGCCCTTCGTCCGGCCATACTATGCGAGGAAACGTTTTATGACAGGAGACGACGATGTCTGCGATCACGACCGCGACGACGGAGCGCGACGTCAAGCGCCGTCGCCTGGCATCCGTTCGTGAGGATGCCGGCGCCGATGCGCTCGTGCTCTCGTCGCATGAGGCGCTCTCGTGGTACCTCGGCGGCGTTCGGACGCACGTCTCGCTCGCGGGTCCGCCCGTGCTGGCCATCCGCGTCGCTGAGGGCGGCGACACGCTCTTCGTCTCGGCGAACGAGGCCGACCGGCTGATCGCGGAGGAGCTCGCGCCGGACGACGCCGCACGCGTCGCCCGGGTCCCGTGGTACGAATCGGTCGTCGCGCACGCCCTGTCCGGTGGTTCCGGCGGGCCCTCCGAGGGGCGGGGTGATCTCGCCGTCGGCGAGTCGGAGGTCGGCCCCCAGCTGCGGGCGGCGCGCGCCGAGCTGGTGCCGGAGGAAGTCGGTCGTTATCGGGCTCTCGGCCGTGCCGTGGCCGAGGTGTTGACGGATGTCGCCGCGGAACTGTCTCCCCTCACATCCGAGCGTGCCGCAGCTGCTCGGCTGGCTGCCGGGCTCGTGGCGCGCGGCATCGACCCGCTCGTGGTGCTGGTGGCGGGAGAGCCGCGGCTGCCCCACCGGCATCCCCTCCCCACGGACTCTCCGCTCGGTGCCCGGGCGATGCTCGTCGTGTGCGGACGTCGGCACGGGCTCATCGCCAACGCGACCCGGTGGGTGGGTGCGGCCGGTGGCGACGATGGACGGATCCTCGCGGTGGAGGCGGCGTTCTTCGCGGCGACTCGGCCCGGCGCCCACCTGGACGAAGTGTTCGCTGCGGGGTGTCGAGGCTACGCCGATGCGGGGTTCGATCCGGACGAGTGGGAACGCCACCATCAGGGAGGCCCGACCGGATACGCGGGGCGCGACCCGCGGGCGACCGCCGAGACGCGCGACCTCGTGCGGTCGCCGCACGCGTTCGCCTGGAATCCGAGCGCGCCCGGCGCGAAGGTCGAAGACACCGTCATCGTCACGGACGTCGGCGTCGAGGTGCTCACGGTCGACCCGAGGTGGCCTACGACCACGGTCGGCGGAATCGCCCGGCCCGTCGCGCGCCCGTTCTTCTGAAGCGCGCCGTGCCGACCTGTGCTCCGCTCGAACCTGAGCGTGGGTTCGCGCGTGCGCATGTGCGCGTGTGTCGTTCGCGCAGGCGCGGAGAGGCCTCCGCACGGGGTGCGGCAAGGGGATGAACACGTCAGAACGGCGGCTCTGACCCGAGGAAGGTGTGGAATCGCCGCTCTCGCCGCTGTGCCGGGGACAAAGCGCCGGGCGATCGTCCATCGTCCCGCCTACCCGGTGGCCGATCGGTCGTGACGGCGACCGTGAACGCGACGAATGGTGGTGGTGCGTCTTCGCGGTAGATCCGTCCGGTCGGTGAGCTCCACACCAGCTTCCCGCCGGGGAGTTGTCGGACGTGCCATCGGGTGTGGTGTTTGACGTCGTGGTGTCTCTTGCAGAGGTGGGCGAGGTTACGCACGTGCGTCTGCCCGTCGTCGGATGCGGCGATGGTGTGGTCGAGTTCGCAGCGGATGGCGGGTTGCCGGCATCCGGGGAATCGGCAGTGCCGGTCCCGCGCGCGCAGCAGCCGGATCATGGCGGCGGTGGGCCGGTAGCTGTCGCATTCGAGGACGGTGCCGGTGACCGGGTGGGTCAGCAGCCGGTCCCAGGAGGTCGCGTTGCCCGCGAGCTCTCGCGCGGTGGCCGCGTCGATGGGCGAGCGCCCCGCCAGACCGGCAGGCCCGTCGTCTTGCCCGATGAGGGTGAGGGCGGACACGGCGACCTGCACGTGCGCCCGGATCTTGCCGAGGGTTCTGTCGCCGTCACCGGTCGCGGTGGGGTCGAGGGCGGGCGCGCCGGCGAGGAGGAGGTCGCTGAACATGTCGGCGCGGACCTGGTCGATGGTTCGCACATCGTCGTTGAACGTCGACCCGTCGCAAAGGGTCGTATCGGCGTCGGTTATGCCGCCGTTCGCGTCGGTTCGAGCACCGTCCGGCATGGCACCGGCGGCATCGGCGTGCGCGCGCGCGTTGATGATCTCGCGCGCCTGTCGGGTGAGCCGGTCGTCGACGATTCCGTCGGCGATGACGGTCGGGAGCGTCGCGATCAGGTCGGACATCCCGTCCGGCCCGGCCTGCACCCGCACGCACCGCCCCGCCGCGGCCTCCGCGTGTCGTTCGGTGAACGAGCGCGGGTGCGTCCGCTCGGCCAGCATCCGCAGCGCGTCCCGCACGCGGTTCGGGGTCTCGCCCTCGCACCGCTCGATCGCGACCCGCTCGAACTCAGCCCGTTCGGCCGCGGGGACGAGGCATCCGATCTCCTGGATCACCCGCACGTGCCCCCGGACGATGCGTCCGTCCTCCCAGGCGGCCATCGTCACCGGATAGTTCTCGACCAGGTCTCGGGCCTCGTCGATCCGGCGTTGCAACGTCCGGTCGGTCGCCACGAACACCCCGGCCAGCTCGGCGGCGATGCCACGTAACGCCATCTCCCGGGCCTTCACGCGCTCGGACGCGCCAGCCGCCTGCCCCTCGGCCAGAACCCCGGCCGCGGCGAGCACCCGAACCTCCCGAACCTGCACGGCCCGTGCGGCATCCGAAACCCGCTCAGCATCCGCAACGAGAACGGCGAGCGCGTCGACGTCGCCGTCGCTGCCCATCCCACCGCC
Source organism: Microbacterium sp. M4A5_1d (assembly GCF_053345465.1). Classification (NCBI taxonomy): domain Bacteria; kingdom Bacillati; phylum Actinomycetota; class Actinomycetes; order Micrococcales; family Microbacteriaceae; genus Microbacterium; species Microbacterium sp. M4A5_1d. Next base: position 1,366,778 of record NZ_JBKFAD010000001.1, on the reverse strand, counting down.
CGCCCGGCTACCGAGCCCGCCGTTCGAATGCATGTTCGAATACTGTCACGAACCTCCGACATCACCCCGCGGCTCTCCACAGCCCCCATCCCACGCCCCGCGCCGCATCGCCATCGCGACTCGGGATGATGGAGCCATGCCTCGATACCTTGTCGTCGACGCGGACCTGGCGGGTTTCGCGCAATATCAGCAGCTTGAGGCGGATGCTGATGGGCTCTGGTGGGTCGTGCGGCAGATCGATGAGCACCCCGCGGGTGCCCGGCGATACGGCGCCGGTGCGGTCGTCGTCGACGATTGGGGGATGCTCTCCGATCAGCCCTCGACCGCGTCGGAACTCGACGACGATGAGCTCACGACGCCCATCACCGCCGACGAGTTCGAGCGCCGCTGGAACGACGCGTGCTGACGCGTTCGGGTCAGGCGAGGAGCGCCGCGACCTCCGCGTCGGTCAGCCGGCCGTCGGCGACGAGGAGCCGATAGGCGCGCCGTACTGGAGCGCCCGGGGATGCCGCGACCGCGCGGTCCCAGGCCAGCGCGGCTCCGATGCCGGGATAGTCCGCGACCCGGACGAACCACGGATCGCCGGCAGACGACTCGTCTGCCGCAGCGAGTGCGACGGTCGCCTCCGCAGCAGCGCCGCCGGTCGGCCCGGCGAAGGACGCCGACCATGCGACCCACGGCGCGACCGTTCCGTGCACCGCCTCCTCGCCACGGGTCGAGGGCGTGCGCACGTCGACGTCGCTGCAGGCGGGCAAGCGCCAGCTCAGTCCGCCGTAGCCGCCTCCACTGCGCCCGTTGCTGCCAGGCCCCCCGAGCATCACGGTGCGGTCGGTCGCCGGCGACAGCTCGAAAGACAGCTCGATGACAGCGGCGCGCTCGTCGCGATGGATCAGCCGCACCTCGCGGCGCTCGCGCATGACGACGCTGCCGTCGGGGCCGATCCAGCGCAGATCGAGAACCGCGCCGTCGGCGATCCGCTCGACGCCGGCGATCTCGATGCGCCCGTGATCGTCGCGCCAGATGTAGTCCTCGCCCGGGGTGTAGGTGCGACCACCCCAGAAGTTCGTGCCGTCGACATCCTGCAGGGCGACGCTGACACCGAGGTGCCAGTCGTGGTCGGCGGGATGGTGGTCGGTCACGGTCACGCCGCCGGGGGTGCGGAGCGGATGCAGGTACGGGCGCGGGCTCGACGACCGCGCGGTGCCAGCGCCGTCGACGAGCTCCGCCAGGGGCGAGCCGTCGCCCGGCAGGGTCAGCACGATGTCGCGAGCCGTGCGCCGAGCCCAGGGAAGGTGCAGCTCGGCGAAGGTCGCCTCGGCGTCGACGGCGCGGACCACGGCGTCTTCGATGCCGTCCACGATGAGCCGCCGGGCGGGGCCCTCGCCGCGCGCAGTGACGAACGCGGGGTCGATCTCGTGCGGCGCGGTGCGTCCCACGGCATCGATGACCGCGACGAACGCGCCCGAGGCTGACAGGGGCGACAGCAGCGCGACACCCTCGTCGCGATGATCGAGGAGGTTCTCGAGCAGGTCGTCACGCTCGAAGCGTTCGCTGCGCCCGTCGACCTCGACGATGTCCTCCGTGTAGAAGAAGCGTGCCGAGCGGCGGCGGCCATGCACCTCGACGTACGGGTCGACCTGCTCGTCGGCGCACAGCGTCAGCCCCGCGGTGACGCGGATGCCGCGCGTCGTCGACACGCGCAGCAGGCTCGTGTCGTCGCCCTCGATGGCGTTGGCGCGGTAGAGATCGGCGGTGACCTGCGTGATGTCGGCGACGGCTGTCGTGCCGGCGATCGCGAGAGCGGTGGCGGTCGCGTGGGCGAGCGGGTTGGTCGTGACCCCGTCGACGACGGCGACACCGTCGAGTTCGCGGCGCCCGGCCCAGCGGCTGCGCTCCCAGTACGCGCGGTCGCGCGCCCAGAGTCCCACGGCTCCGATCGCGCGGACCGGGCCCAGGTCGAACTGGTCGTCGGCGAAGGCTCGAAGCGCCCGCGACCCGAGGCTCTGGAAGCCCACCTGCACCCGCGCGCCCGACCGCGCGGCGGCGTCCTCGAGCACGCGCAGGTCGGCGAGGGTCAGCACCGGCGGCTTCTCGAGGTACAGGTCGATACCGCGGTCCACGACGGTGCGCGCGAGCTCGAGGTGGGTATGCAGCGGCGTGGCGACGATGACGACATCGACGTCGTCGGTCGCGGCGAGCAGGGTCGGCAGGTCGGGGAAGACGCGGGTGTGTTCCGGCAGGGTGCCCGGTGCCGGCGGGCGGGGGTCGGCCGCCGCGACGAGCCGCACGCGATCGCCCAGACGGCGGAGATTGTCGAGGTGCACGGTTCCGTAGCCGTGGACGCCGACGAGGGCGATGGTGGTGGTGCGTGGCATCCGATTCTCCTGACGTCGCTCCCATCATGCCAGCAAGCGCTTTCCCATGGGTCTCGCGACGCGCGCTGACGTCTTCGGGTGGGAGCGGTGAAGCGACACCCTACGGCAGGCGCCACCGGCCGTCGATGGGGAGCGCTGCCCGCGACGGGCCCGGGTGCCAGGCATTAGCGTCGAGGCACATCGATCCGAGGAGAACCGCCATGGCATCACCCGCATCCCGCACCCCGCGCACGCGACTGAACGCCGGGCTCGTCGTCGCGGCCCTCGGCCTGGCGGCGCTGACGGGCTGCACGCCGGCGGGTGGACCGAGCGGAGCGGCCTCGAGCGCTGCGCCCGAGACCACCGCGGCGTCGCCCTCGGCGTCGGCGCCCGCTGCGGCATCCGGTGCGCTCGACCGCACCGAGCTCGCCGACCTGTTCAGCGGCATCCAGTTCCGCCCCGCCCAGTACGACACGATCGCCGCGATGCTCGAGTCGATCTATCCCGGGTTGACGGTCTCGGACGCCGGGTGCCTCGCTCCCTTCGGCGCCGGGTGGGAATCGGCCGGCGATGCTGTCGAATGGGGCACGAGCAACGACCGATCGATGACGGCGGTCGTGGCCTCCGCGGCCGACGACGCAGCCGCCGAGGCGCTGGTGGCTCAGGCTGAGGATGCCATCGCGCGCTGCGCGGACGGGCAGGAGCTGTTCGCCATGCAGGGGGTGCCGGTCACGACCTCGGTCGAGCCGTTCGATCTCCCCGTCAGCGGCGCGGACGATGTCCAGGGGTGGCGGGTGACCGGCGACGTGGGCGGCTCTCCGTTCGCGCTCGTCGGCGCGACGGTCCGCACGGGTCAGAACGTCCTCGCGCTCGTGGGCTGGGATCCCGAGACGAGCGCGGACTATGTGCCGCAGGCGACGCAGCTCTTCGTCGACCGCATCGCGCAGGCGGCCGGCTGATTCGCGCCGAGGGGGTGTGCACGGTCGCGACGGGCGCCTAGCATGGTCGCGTGGCACGGAAACCGCTTTCCCATCCCGCGGACCTGATCGACGGCGCTCATCCGGCGCGATCCGTCCTGCGGCTGCTCGCCCGTCGCCCGGGGCGCATGAGCGTCGCCGTCGGCGCTTTCGCGCTGAAGGAGATCCCGATGTGGTTCCTCCCGGTGATCACCGCGGCGATCATCGACATCGTCGCGGGCGGGGGTGAGGTCTCGGCGGTCATCGGCTGGTTCCTGCTGGCCGCGGCCCTGCTGCTGCAGAACTACCCGAACCACATCCTCTACACGCGCAGCTTCATGACCGTCGTGCGCGACACCGGGGCCGACCTGCGCAACGCGCTCGCCGCGCGGCTGCAGAGCCTGTCGATCGGATACCACTCGCGGGTGAGCTCCTCGATCGTGCAGACCAAGGTGGTGCGCGATGTCGAGAACGTCGAGCTCATGCTGCAGCAGGTCACGCATCCGCTGCTGTCGGCGACGATGGTGATGATCGGCGCCCTCACCATGACCGCGATCGCGGTGCCCCAGTTCCTGCCGGTCTACGCGCTCGCCGTACCGATCGCGATCGGCATCCGGTACGGCATGCGCAACCGCTCGCGCGAGCGCAACGCGGTCTTCCGCCGCGAGGTCGAGGTGTTCTCGGCACGCGTGGGTGAGATGGCCTCGCTCATCCCGGTCACCCGCGCCCACGGCCTCGAGGAGACGGCCGTCACGCGCGTCTCGCGCGGCGCCGAGGGAGTGCGACGCGCGGGTCTTCACCTCGACATGCTCAACGGTCACGTCGCCTCGATCTCGTGGGTGGCGATGCAGCTGCTCGGCGTCGGATGCCTCGTGCTCGCCGCGATCTTCTCGCTCACCGGCATCCTGCCGATATCGCCCGGCGAGGTCGTGCTGCTCTCGACCTACTTCACGCTGCTCACGCAGGGGCTCACCCAGCTCCTCATGCTGATCCCGGTCGGAGCGCGCGGGCTCGAGTCGGTGCGCTCCATCGCCGAGGTGCTGCAGGAACCCGACCTCGAGCAGAACGAGGGCAAGCGCCGCGTGGATCGCGTCGTCGGCGACATCCGGCTCGAGGGTGCCAGCCATCGGTACGCGGGGGCGAGCGACGACGCGCTGCACGAGATCGATCTGCACATCCCCGCGGGTCGTACCTACGCGTTCGTCGGCTCGTCCGGATCGGGAAAGTCCACGCTGCTGAACCTCGTCCTCGGGTTCGTTCGCGCGACGAGCGGGCGGCTGACGATCGACGGGGCCGACGTGCAGGAGCTCGACCTGCGGACCGTGCGCCGCGCGGTGTCGGTCGTGCCGCAGGAGTCGGTGCTTTTCGAGGGCACGATCCGCGAGAACGTCGCCTACGGGCTGCCCGACGTCTCCGACGAGCGCATCGAGCGGGCGCTGCGCGACGCCAACGCGTGGGAGTTCGTCAGCGACCAGCCGGCCGGGTGGGACACCGTGGTCGGCGAGCGGGGCGCGCGCCTGTCGGGAGGGCAGCGGCAGCGGCTCGCGATCGCGCGGGCGCTGGTGCGCAATCCCCGCATCCTGCTGCTGGATGAGGCGACCTCGGCGCTCGATCCCGAGTCGGAGGAGCTCGTGAAGGACGCGCTCGCGCGGCTCATGGCCGGCCGCACGACCCTCGTGGTCGCTCACCGGCTGTCGACGATTCGGCGTGCCGACCGCATCATCGTGCTCGAGCGCGGGCGGATCGTCGAGCAGGGCTCGCACGACGACCTGCTGGCCGCCGCCGGCCGCTACGCCCACCTCCACGCCACCCAGTCCTGACCCTCCCCCCTCACCCCTCCGTCGACTCGCCAGAAGGTGCGGATGCCGGTGCCCCCGGATCTGCATTTCATGGCGAGTCGACGGGTATAAGACAGGAGAACTCATGCTCAGGGAGATCTATCGCGACCCGGTGTACGACGGGGCGACCGATCCGGTGGTCGTCATCGAGCCGGGCGACGGCGGATGGTGGATGTTCTACACGCAGCGGCGGGCGACGCATCCCGACCCGGGGCCGGGCGTCTCCTGGGTGCACGGCTCGCGCATCGGGGTGGCGCGCTCGCGAGACGGCGTCGATTGGCAGTACGCGGGCACCCTCGAACCGGATGCCGGCGGGCTCGAACTGACCGCCGGGCAGCCTCCGGCCGACGTCGACCGCACCCACTGGGCCCCCGAGGTCGTCTTCGACGGCACCGGATGGCGGATGTATCTGACCGAGATCGACGGTGTGCCCGATCGCTGGCCGGGTCATGCCCGCACGATCGTCGCCTACCGCTCGACCGACCTCGTGTCGTGGCACCGGCTCGGACCGCTCGATCTCGCGAGCGACCGCGTCATCGACGCCGGTGTGGCCCGCGGTCCCGACGAGAAGTGGCGGCTTTGGTACAAGGATGAAGCCGCCGATTCCGTCACCCGCGTAGCGGTGTCGGAGGACCTCGAGTCGTGGAGTGACGGCGGGGTCGCGATCGGCGGACGCCCGCACGAGGGGCCGAGCGTCTTCGAGCTCGGCGGCCGCTGGTGGATGATCGTCGACGAGTGGCGGGGGATGGGTGTCTTCGTCTCGGACGACACCGTCCACTGGGTGCGCCAAGGCGGTCCCGACGACATCGTCCTCGGCGCGGGGGCCGTGCCCGGCCGAGGGTTCGGGCACCACGGCGCCCCCGTTCGCGACGACGACTCCCTCTGGTACTACTTCTTCGCACAGCCGGCCACGACCCCGGATGCCGGTGGCGACGGGGCCGGTGCGTACGACGTCGAGGCCCGCCGGTGCGCCGTCTACCGAGTGCGGCTGCGTGTCGACGCGGGTCGGTTGGTGTGCGAGGCTGAGTCGACGCGCTGAGACCGGTAACAGTCGCGAGATCACGGGTCGGAATCGGTTGACCCGACTTCCTTGCGAAACGTTTCATCGCGTAGTACCGTTGCCGGCAAGCGCTTTCCCAACCATCGGAGGCGCGCACCTGCACACACGGACAATGGACGTTCGCGCGCACCGAGACGACGACGTTCGGCAGAGAGGACAACGATGTTCAACAGAAAGCGGGCACTGGCCACGGTCGCCATCGCGACAGGCGCCGCGCTCACCCTGGCGGGCTGCGCCGGCGGAGAGACCCCGGCCGCGGATGCCACATTCGACCCGGATGAGAAGGTCACCCTGAACCTGGCGTTCTGGGGCAACGACGTTCGCGCACAGCTCTACAACGAGGCGATCGCCGCGTTCAACGAGGAGTACCCGAACATCACGGTCAACGCGACGTTCCTGACTTTCCCGGAGTTCTGGGAGAAGCGTCAGACGGAGGCCGCGGGCGGCGGGCTGCCGGATGTCATGCAGTTCGACTACTCGTACCTGCGCCAGTACTCCGAGAACAACCTCCTGCTCGACCTCGACCCCTACCTCGGCGAGATCATCGAGACCGATGCCCTGCCGCAGAACATCCTCGACATCGGTGTCGTCGGCGACACGACTTACGGCATCGCGACCTCGACGAACGCGTGGGGCATGTTCACCAACCCGAAGCTGCTCGAGCAGGCGGGCGTGGAGGACTTCGCCGGCGGCTCGTGGGACGACTACTCCGAGTGGATGGCGAGCGTCACGGACGCGTCGGGCGGCGCCTACTGGGGTGGCACCGACTACACCGGACGCATCCAGAACTTCGAGCTGCAGCTGCGAGCCGAGGGGTCGCAGCTGTTCGACGAGGACGGCGAGCCCGGGTTCGACGAGGAGCGGCTGACGCAGTTCTGGGAGGACGGCGCCGAGCTCCGCGAGAGCGGAGCCGTGATCGGCCAGCAGCGCCTCGAAGAGGCCCTGCCGCTCTCGGGCTTCGACGCCGCGCTGACGGCGAGCGAGCTCACGTGGGACAACTTCGGCGGCGGCTACCTGGGCAACCTGGGCGAGGGCTACACCGAGCTCGGTCTCGTCGCGCCGCCCGTGACGAAGGAGGGCGCGAAGGACCTCTACCTCAAGCCCTCGATGCTCCACACGATCTCGGCGAAGACCGAGCACCCCGCGGCCGCGGCGACGCTCGTCAACTTCCTCGTGAACTCGCCGCAGTCGGGTGAGATCTTCGGCACCAACCGTGGCCTTCCCGCCTCGCAGACCGCCCTCGACGCGGCCGACCTCGACCCGCTGAGCCAGCAGGTGAAGGAGTACGAGGAGTCGATCGCCGACCGCCTCGGCGACGCCCCGCCGGTCCCGATCGTCGGCTACGGCACGATCGAGGAGGAGTTCCGCAAGCTCGGCACCGAGCTCGCCTTCGGCACCATCACCGTGGATGAGGCCGTCGAACGCTTCTTCTCGCAGATGGACATCACCCTCAACGGATGACCCGATCCCGCGGGCCGGCGCACGGCGCCGGCCCGCGGGCCCCGCATCCTCCCCGCATCCTCAGGAGCATCGTGACCACTACCGCCACACGGGTGATCGTCACCAAGGACTCGTCGCGTCGCGGCCTGGTCCGGAAGCAGCGGCCCGAACATCTCGATCGCCCCGGCGCTCGCAAGCGCGCCGTCCGCGAGAACATCGCGGGCTACGGCTTCCTCCTGCCGTGGCTCGTCGGATTCTTCGGACTCACGCTCGTGCCGATGGCGTATTCGCTGTACCTGTCGTTCACGAGCTACAACATCTTCTCGCCGCCCAAGTGGGTCGGCATCGACAACTACATCCGACTCTTCACCAACGACCCGAGCTTCATGCAGTCGGCGCAGATCACCCTGATCTACGTGCTCGTGGGCACCCCGATCTCGCTCATCGCCGCACTTCTGATCGCGCTGCTGCTGAACTACCGCGACAAGGGCGCGGCCTTCTTCCGGTCGGCGTTCTACGCCCCGTCGCTCATCGGGGCGTCGGTCTCGGTCGCGATCGTGTGGCGCGCGATGTTCGCCACGGACGGTCCCGTCGACAACGGCCTGAACGTGTTCGGCATCGAGCTCGGCGGCTGGATCGGCAACCCCGGCCTCATCCTGCCGATGATGATCCTGCTCGCGGTCTGGCAGTTCGGTGCCACGATGGTCATCTTCCTCGCCGGCCTCAAGCAGATCCCGAAGGAGCTGTACGAGGCGGCCGAGATGGACGGAGCCAACGCCCTCCGCCGCTTCCGCGCGGTCACGGTGCCGATGCTCTCGCCCGTGATCTTCTTCAACCTGTTGCTCGGGCTCATCGGGGCGTTCCAGGTCTTCGGATCGGCCTACATCATCTCCAACGGCACCGGCGGCCCCGCCGGCATGACGAACTTCATCACGGTGTACCTCTACAAGACCGGATTCGCCGACGGACGCATGGGTTACGCCGCCGCGATCGCCTGGGTCCTCCTCGTCGTCGTCGCCATCATCGCCCTCATCCTCTTCCGCACCCAGAAGTCGTGGGTGCACTACTCGGGAGACAACCGATGACCACGTCACCCACCTCACCGCTGACGAGCGAGGCCATCTTCGCCGAGCAGCAGACCACGCCGATGCCGCCTGCCCGGCGCCGCGTAAAGCGCAAGACCTGGCAGACGATCATCTGGTTCGCCGTGCTGATCGTCATCACCGCGGTCGTGCTCTACCCGCTGGTCTGGCTGCTGCTGTCGACGTTCAAGCCCAACAGCGAGTTCGGCCAGAACATGGGCCTGCTGCCGAACGCGCCGACGATCGAGAACTACATCAAGGTCGCCGAGGGCATCGCGGGCGTCCCGATGTGGCGGTTCTTCGCCAACTCGCTGCTCATCGCCGGCGTCTCGGTGATCGGAACCGTGTTGTCGTCGGCTCTCGCGGCCTATGCCTTCGCCCGCCTGCAGTTCAAAGGGCTCGGCATCCTGTTCGCCGCGATGATCGGCACGCTGCTGCTGCCGTTCCACGTCGTGATCATCCCGCAGTACATCATCTTCAACAATCTCGGGATGGTGGACACGTACTGGCCGCTGCTGCTGCCGAAGTTCCTCGCGACCGAGGCGTTCTTCGTCTTCCTCCTCGTGCAGTTCATCCGGCAGATGCCCCGCGACATGGACGAGGCCGCGAAGATCGACGGCGCGGGACACCTCCGCATCTTCTGGTCGATCATCCTGCCCCTGATCAAGCCGGCGCTCATCACGTGCGCCATCTTCAGCTTCATCTGGGCGTGGAACGACTTCCTCGGCCCACTCCTCTACCTGACGAGCCCCGAGAACTACCCGCTGCCGATCGCGCTGCGCCTCTACAACGACCAGACCTCGTCGAGTGACTACGGCGCGACGGTGACGGCATCCTTCATCGCCCTGGTCCCGATCCTGCTGTTCTTCATCGTCTTCCAGAAGTTCCTGGTCGACGGCGTCGCCACCCAGGGTCTGAAGGGCTAGCGATGCCGACCGACGAGCGTCCCCGCACGCGGCGCGAGGAGCGCGCCGCGGTGCGGGCCGACCGCTCCGGCAGCGGACCGACACTCGAGGGCCGTCCGCAGCTGCGGCATCCCGGTGCGGCGGGGGCGTTCGCGCTGCTCGGCGAAGTGCTGCTGATCGGACTCCTCATCGGCGCCGTCTCGCTCGCCGTCGTCACTCTTCCGGTCGCGCTCGCGGCGGGGGTGCGGCATCTGCGCCGCTACGTCGCCGCCGACGACTCGCGGCTGTCGCTGTTCTGGGCGGATGTCCGCGCAGGGCTGCTGCCGGGGGCGGTCGTCGGTCTCGCGGCCCTGGTCGTGGCGCTCATCCTGCTGCTCGACATCGACCTGGCCCGATCGGGATTCCTCCCGGGCGGCGTCGTGATCGAAGCGGTCGGCTGGGCGGGCCTCGCCGCGCTCGCCGTCGCCCTCCTCACCGCGGCCGGCTCCTGGAGCCCCGAGCTCGGGTGGCGCGGAGCGGTCCGAGCGATCCCGGATGCCGCGCGCGGCGACGTCGTCGGAAGCCTCTACCTCCTCGCCACGGCGGCCTTCGTCGTGATCGTGACGTGGGCGCTGCCGCCCCTCTTCGTCGCCGGCATCGGCTGCGCCGCGCTCGCGGTCGTGGCGATCCCCGCCCGGCCCCGCCGCACCTGAGACCCGTCCCCCCGGGCCCGCTCCCGATGAAAGGACTCCCATGAAGGCACACCGCCTGCTCGCCACCGTCGGCATCGTCGCCGCCGGTGCGCTGGCACTGACCGGATGCGGCGGCGCGCAGACGCCTCCCGCAGCCGCATTCGACCCCGACGAGAAGGTCACGCTGACCTACGCGTTCTGGGGCAACGACGACCGGGCGAAGCGCTATGACGAGCTGATCGCGGCATTCAACGAGGAATACCCGAACATCACCGTCAACGTCAGCTTCACCGACTTCCCGAGCTACTGGGAGAAGCGGCAGACGGAGGCGGCGGGCGGGGGACTGCCGGATGTCTTCCAGTTCTCCGACAGCTACCTGCGTCAGTACGGCGAGTCGGGCAATCTGCTCGATCTCGCGGAGGTCGCCGACCAGATCGACATGACCACCTTCGACGACGGGCTCCTGGGCACCGGCGCGCTGGGCGGCACGCAGTACTCGCTGCCGACCGGGTACAGCCTGTGGGCGAACTTCGTCAACGACGACCTCGTCGCGCAGGCCGGGGTCGCGGCGCCCGAAGGGGGCACCGACTTCGCCGAGTTCGACGAATGGATGGCCGAGGTCACCGAGAAGACAGGAGGCGCCGTCTACGGAGGCACGGACTACACCCAGCGCATCCAGGCCTTCGAGCTGGTGCTCCGCGCAGACGGCGGCAACCTCTACACCGACGACGGCGAGCTCGGGTTCACCAAGGACCAGCTGCGCGAGTTCTGGGAGAGCGGCGCCGGCCTGCGCGACGGTGCGGCCGTGCCGCAGCAGCGGCTCGAAGAGCTGTCGCCCAAGTCGGGCTTCGGGGCCGCGCTGACCGCCAGCGAGATGAGCTGGAGCAACTTCCTCGGCGGCTACCTCGCCGACTCGGGCGCCTCGTCGATCTCGATCGTCGCACCGCCGACGGCGAAGGAGGGCTCGAAGGACCTCTACCGCCAGGCCGGCCTGCAGGTCGCGATCTCGGCCAAGACCGAGCACCCGCAGGCGGCCGCCCTGTTCCTCGACTTCGTCGTGAACTCCGAGGCCGCCGGTCAGGTCTTCGGGACGACGCTCGGCTTCCCCGCGTCGACCTCGAAACTCGCCGGCGCGACCCTCGAGGGCGCCGACAAGCAGGTCGCCGACTACATCGAGTCGGCCGCGGACCGCATCGGCGATGCGCCGCCGGTGCCGGTGGCCGGATACGGATCGCTCGAGCAGACGTTCTGGGAGCTCGGCAAGTCGCTCGGGCTCGGAACCACGTCGGTGGACCAGGCTGTCGACCAGTTCTTCTCCGAAGCCGAGGTCGTGCTCGGCTGAGGAAGACCGCCACGTCGGGGATGCCGCGCGCGGAAGCGCGGCATCCCCGCTGACCCAAGGAATGACATGACGCCGACGAACGCCGCCATCGACCCCCGTTTCGAGATCTCCCGCATCGATCGCCGTATTTTCGGCGGCTTCGTCGAGCATCTCGGCCGTCACATCTACGACGGCATCCACGAACCCGGTCATCCGTCCGCGGACGCCGACGGTTTCCGGTCGGATGTCGTCGAGCTCGTCCGCGAGCTCGGGGTGTCGACCATCCGCTATCCCGGCGGCAACTTCGTCTCGGGATACCGGTGGGAGGACGGTGTCGGGCCGCGCGAGGAGCGGCCGCGACGTCTCGACCTCGCCTGGCACTCCACGGAGACCAACGAGGTGGGCCTGCACGAGTTCGCGCGCTGGCTCGAGCTCGTGGGCAGCGATCTCATGCTCGCCGTCAATCTCGGAACGCGGGGCACGCAGGAGGCGATCGACCTGCTCGAGTACGTCAACGCCGACGCCGACACCGCGTGGACCCGAAAGCGCGTCGCGAACGGGCGGCGCGACCCGTTCGGTGTGCGGATGTGGTGTCTCGGCAACGAGATGGACGGCCCCTGGCAGCTGGGTCACCGCAACGCCGACGACTACGGCAAGCTCGCCTCGCGCACGGCCAAGGCGATGCGGATGCTCGACCCCGACGTCGAGCTCGTGGTCTGCGGCTCGTCGGGCAGCGGCATGCCGACGTTCGGATCGTGGGAGCGCACGGTGCTCGAGCACACGTTCGACGACGTCGACTTCATCTCGTGCCACTCCTACTACCAGGAGCGCTTCGGCGACGCGCGGGAGTTCCTCGCGTCGGGCGTCGACATGTCGCGTTTCATCGAGTCGGTGGTCGCCATCGCCGACGCGGTCGCGGCGACGAAGAAGAGCGACAAGCGCATCATGATCTCCTTCGACGAGTGGAACGTCTGGTACCTCCACAACGACGACGGCGGCCAGGACGACAAGCCGCGCGAGCCGGGCTGGCCGGTCGCGCCGCGGCTGCTCGAAGACCAGTACCACGCGTTGGATGCCGTCGTCTTCGGTGACCTGCTCATCACGCTCCTTCAGCACAGCGACCGCGTGCGGTCGGCATCTCTCGCGCAGCTCGTCAACGTCATCGCCCCGGTCATGACCGAGCCCGGCGGCCCGGCATGGCGACAGACGACGTTCTTCCCGTTCTCGCTCACGTCGCGCCTCGCGGGGGAGCGCGCGATCTCGGTCGCCGTCGAGTCCGGGACGTTCGAGAGCGAGCGCTTCGGTGCGGTGCCGAACGTCAACGCCGTCGCCACCGTGGACGACGACGGCGCGACACTGTTCGTCGTGAACCGTTCGACAACCGACGCGGAGGACCTGCGCATCGACGTGTCGGCTCTCGCGACCGATCCCGGTGCAGCGGTGTCGATCGTTGAATCGCACCTCCTCCACGACGACGACCGATATGCCGCGAACACGCTCGACGACCCCGACCGGGTCGGCGTGGTTCCGGTGCCCGGGATCGCGCTCGACGACGACGTTCTGTCGCTGTCGCTGCCCCCGATCTCGTGGGCGGCCATCCGCCTGGGCTGAGCCGCTCCGGCACCCCGCGAGCACAGGGTTGCGCCCGCGGGTGACAGCCATCTACAGTATGGGAAAGCGCTTACCACCCCACCGGTGAGCGGACGAAGCAAAGGAACGCCCGTGTCAGAGACGACCACCCTCAGCCCCGCGCCGGAGACGGCGACCGCCCCGCAGGTCCGCGAGATCGGCATCATCATGAACGGCGTCTCGGGCCGGATGGGCTACCGCCAGCACCTCGTCCGCTCGATCCTCGCGATCCGCGACCAGGGCGGCATCGAGCTTCCGGACGGGACCAAGGTCACGGTCAAGCCGCTCCTCGTCGGTCGCAGCGAGGCGAAGCTCGCCGACCTCGCCGCCAAGCACGGCATCGAGGACTACACGACCGACCTCGACGCCGCTCTCGCCGACCCGCGCTGGGAGATCTACGCCGACTTCCTCGTCACGAAGGCCCGCGCGTCGGCGCTGCGCAAGGCGATCGCCGCCGGCAAGACGATCTACACCGAGAAGCCCACCGCAGAGTCGGTCGACGAGGCGCTCGAACTCGCGAAGCTCGCCGCCGAGGCGGGGGTGAAGACCGGTGTCGTGCACGACAAGCTCTACCTCCCGGGCCTGCAGAAGCTGAAGCGCCTCATCGACTCGGGCTTCTTCGGCCGCATCCTCTCGGTGCGCGGCGAGTTCGGCTACTGGGTGTTCGAGGGCGACTGGCAGCCCGCGCAGCGCCCGAGCTGGAACTACCGCGCCGAAGACGGCGGCGGCATCATCGTCGACATGTTCCCGCACTGGAACTACGTGCTCGAGAACCTCTTCGGCGACGTCAAGACCGTCTACGCCCAGGCCGCCGTGCACATCGCCGACCGCTGGGACGAGAAGGGCGAGCACTACACCGCCACGGCCGAGGATGCCGCCTACGGCGTCTTCGAGCTCGAGGGCGGGGTCGTCGCGCAGATCAACTCGTCGTGGACCGTGCGCGTCAACCGCGACGAGCTCGTCGAGTTCCACGTCGACGGCACGCACGGCTCCGCCGTCGTGGGGCTGTTCGGTGCGAAGATCCAGCCCCGCAACGCGACCCCCAAGCCGGTGTGGAACCCCGACCTCGAGGACACGCACGACTACGACGCCGACTGGCAGAACGTGCCCACCAACGACGTCTTCCTCAATGGCTTCCGTCAGCAGTGGGAGGAGTTCCTCACCTCGTACGTGACCGAGACCCCGTACGAGTTCGACCTCCTCGCAGGGGCCCGCGGAGTGCAGCTCGCCGAGGCGGGCCTGCAGTCGAGCCGCGAGGGCCGCAAGGTCGAGCTTCCGGCGCTGAGCATCTGAGCGCCGCACGATGACCGACCTCACCCTCCTCGGAGCCGACGGCGCCCTCACCTCCGTCCCGCTGAACGACGCGCCTGGCTTCGCCCGGCCGACGAGCGCGCTGCGCAGCCGGGTCGCCTACGCGGCGGCCCATGTCGTTCCCGTCGTCTCGGCCGACAACACCCCGGGCCAGCCGGCGCAGATCGACTGGGACGCGACCCTCGGCTTCCGCCGCGCCGTGTACTCCTGGGGTCTCGGCGTGGCCGACGCCATGGACACCGCGCAGCGGAACATGGGGCTCGACGCCGCCGCGACGCGCGAGCTCATCGCTCGCTCCGCCGAGGTCGCGCGCGAGGAGGGGGGCTCGGTCGTCGTCGGCGTCAACACCGATCACGTCGACGACGAGCACATCTCGCTCGATCAGGTCATCGACGCCTACAAGAGCCAGCTCGCGTTCACGGAGGACCAGGGTGCGGGTCCGGTGCTCATGGCGTCGCGGCACCTCGCCCGTGCGGCGTCATCGGCCGACGACTACCGCCGGGTGTACCGCGAGGTGCTCGCCGCGGCATCCGGTCCCGTCGTCCTGCACTGGCTCGGCACCGCCTTCGACCCGATCCTCGCGGGCTACTTCGGCTCGCCCGATTGGCGCGCGGCATCGGACGTCCTCGTCGAGATCATCGGCGAGAACGCCGACAGGGTCGCGGGCGTGAAGATGAGCCTGCTCGACGCCGCGTCCGAGGTGTCGGTGCGCGAGCGGCTGCCCGAGGGCGTGCGCATGTTCACCGGCGACGACTTCAACTACGTCGGCCTCATCGGCGGCGCAGACGTGCCCCAGGCGACCCAGCCCGAGCGCGACCCCGCCTCGCCGCGGCAGCACTCCGACGCGCTGCTCGGCGCCTTTGCGGCGATCACTCCGGTCGCCTCCGCCGCCATCCAAGCTCTGGACGCCGGGGATGCCGACCGGTATCTCGCGATCCTCGGACCGACGGAGGAGCTCAGCCGGCAGATCTTCGCGGCTCCGACGTTCTACTACAAGACCGGCGTCGCGTTCCTGTCATGGCTCAACGGTCATCAGGCTGCGTTCCAGATGGTCGGCGGACTGCACTCGGCGCGCAGCCTGCCGCACCTCTCGCGGATCGTCGAGCTCGCGAACGCGTCGTACGCGCTCGAACAGCCGGAACTGGCCGCGGACCGCTGGCACGCGATGCTGCGCCTGAACGGAGTCTGGGCATGAGCGTCGTCGACCCGCGCCTGTCGATCAACCAGGCCACGATCAAGTACGCCGACCTCGCGACCGCGCTGCGGGTCACCGCGGATGCCGGGATCGAGGCGATCGGACTGTGGCGCGAGCCCGTGCAGGAGGTCGGTCTCGCCACCGCCGCCGCCATGCTGACGGACTCGGGCCTGCGGTTCACCACGCACTGCCGGGCGGGCTTCTTCACGATGCCGGAGGGTCCCGCCCGGCGCTCCTCGATCGATGACAACCGGGTCGCGATCGATGAGGCCGCCGCGCTCGCCGCCGCCGGTGCGCCCGGCTCCACCGCGATCCTCGTGTTGGTCGCCGGCGGACTGCCCGAGGGGTCGCGCGACATCGTCGGCGCGCGGGAGCAGGTGCGCGATGCGATCGGCGAGCTCGCCCCCCACGCGAAGGCGGCGGGGGTGACGCTGGCGATCGAGCCGCTGCATCCGATGTTCGCCTCCGACCGCTGCGTCGTCTCCACGCTCGGCCAGGCCCTCGACATCGCGGCCGACTTCGAGCCCGAGGTCGTCGGCGCCACGGTCGACACGTTCCACATCTTCTGGGACCCCGACGTCCTGCCCGCCATCGAGCGGGCCGGGCGCGAGGGGCGCATCGCGACCTACCAGGTGTGCGACTGGCGAACGCCGCTGCCCGCGGACGTCCTGCTCAGCCGCCACTATCCGGGCGACGGGGTCATCGACTTCGCATCGCTGACCCGGGCCGTCGAGGCGACGGGGTACGACCGCGACATCGAGGTGGAAATCTTCAACGCCGACATCTGGGCCGCCGATCCCGCCGAGGTCGTGCGCCGCACCGCCGAGGCGTTCGGTGCCGCTGTGACGCCGCACCTCTCGGGCGCGCGCACCCCCACCGCATAGACTCGGCTCGTGGGACAGACGGGGATGTCGCCGCGTGGCTCGGCCACGCTGCACGATGTGGCGAGAGAAGCCGGGGTGTCGCTCGCGACCGCCTCGCGGGCGCTGAACGGCTCGACCCGTAAGGTCGCCGACGCCTATCGCGAACGCGTCGAGCAGGCCGCGGCCCGGCTCGGCTACACGGCCAACCTGTCGGCGCAGGCGACCGCGCGCGGCACGTCCGCGATCGTCGCGCTGCTGGTGGCCGACATCGCCGACCCGTACTTCGGGCAGCTCGCGGCAGGCGTCGCGCGCGGCGCCGACGAAGCCGGGCTCGTCGTCACGGTCGCCATCACCGAGCGCGATCCCGCGCGTGAGCTGCGGCTCGTCCGTGCGCTGCGCGGACAGCGCCCTCGCGGCATCATCCTCGCCGCCTCGCGCACGTCGCGCGAGATGTCCGACGAGCTGAGAACCGAGCTCGACCTCATCACCGCGAGCGGGGGAACCGTCGTCGCGTTGGGCCCGGGCGCCCCCGGCATCCGCAGCGTCGCCATCGACAACCGCGGCGGCGCCCGCGAGCTCGGGGCCGCACTCGCCGCGCGCGGCTACCGCTCGGCCATCGTGCTCGCCGCCGCCGAGGGCGTCGTGACGAGCGACGACCGTCTCGCCGGCTTCGCCGACGGCTTCACGAGCGGCGGGGGAGCCGAGCCCCGCGTGTACCGCGGTGGTTTCAGCCGTGAGTCCGGTGCCGAGGCGATGTCAGCGGCCCTCGCCGACGGCGTCGAGCCGGGAACCGTCGTGTTCGGCATCAGCGACGTCGTCGCCATCGGAGCCCTCACCGCGGTGCGTGCCGCAGGACGCGAGCCCGGCACCGACATCGCGCTCGCCGGCTTCGACGACATCCCGACCGGTCGCGACGTGACACCGCCCCTGACGACCGTGCGGGTGCCGCTCCCCGATGTCGGGTACAGCGCGCTCCGCGCCGCCGTCGACACGGATGCTGACGGGGCCGCGGCTGCGCTGCCCCTCGAGGTGCTCGTGCGCGAGAGCACCCCGCCGCGGAGCGTGTGACGTGACGCGCGTCGTCGTCGCGATCGACAGCTTCAAGGGGTCCATCGCGGCCGCTGAGGCTGCGCGTGAGCTCGCCGCGGGGTGGGCATCCGCCGACGCCGACGCGGTTCTCGAACTGCGCCCGATGGCGGACGGCGGCGAGGGCACGCTCGACGCGTTCGCCGCGGCGATCCCCGAGGCGCGCCCGATGCCCGTGACCGTCACGGGCCCCGCGAGGACAGCCGTCGATGCGTCCTGGCTGCTGCTTCCCCCGACATCCGGCGACCGGTCGGCGGCGTCGGATCGCGGCTCCGTGGGAGTCGTCGAGCTGGCCTCGACCTCGGGGATCGAGCTGCTGGGCGACGAGCGACGCGGCCTCGACGCCGACACCACCGGATTCGGCGAGGCGATCGCCGCCGCGCTCGACGCCGGAGTCGACCGCCTCGTGCTCGGCATCGGATCGAGCTCGTCGACCGACGGCGGAGCCGGGATGCTGCGCGCGCTGGGCGCCCGGTTCACGGATGCCGCCGGACGAGACGTCGTGTCCGGCGCGCGCGGCCTCGCCGACATCGCGCACGTCGACCTGTCGGAGCTCCGACCGCTTCCCCCGGGCGGCGTCGACGTGCTCAGTGACGTGTCGAACCCGCTGCTCGGTGCGCGTGGCGCTGCCGCCGTGTTCGGACCGCAGAAGGGGCTCGACACGGCTCAGGTCGCCGCAGCCGACGCGGCGCTGAGCGGGCTCGCCGACCTCGTGCCGGATGGGGCGTCGCTTGCTGCCACGCCGGGGGCCGGAGCCGCCGGCGGCACCGGGTTCGGGTTGCTCGCGTGGGGCGCGCGCCTGAGCCCGGGCGCCCGCGAGGTCGCCGCGCTCATCGGCCTCGCCGACGCCATCGCCCGAGCCGACCTCGTCATCACGGGCGAAGGCTCGTTCGACGGGCAGTCCGCGGCAGGCAAGGTCCCCGCGTTCGTCGCCGAGCTCGCCGCGGGCGCCGGGGTGCCGGTCGCCCTCGTCGCGGGGCGGATCGCCGCTGACGCCGACATCGCAGCGTTCGCGTCATCCGTCTCGCTCACCGACCTCGCGGGATCCGCCGCGGCCTCACTCGGCGACCCCGCTCGCTGGCTCCGCGCCGCCGGCGCCGCGCTGGCCCGTATCTAGCCTGCCCGCGCGTTGACTCGCCCGAGTGAACGGCTTCGCCGCGAGCGCACGGCTTGCTCACGTAGGAAGGTCGTTCACTGGGCGCTTGGTCGTGCATTGAGTGACTGATGCGAGGATGCCGGGGGCTCGGGGCGGTGGACGCCCCGTGGTCGATACCCCAGCGCGTCCGAGAGGCCGAGCAGGTCGGCGAGGTACCAGACGATCGCGAGCCACATCTCGGTGCCCTGGAGTCCCGGCTCTGCACCGGCGAGGTGGAAGCTCATGCCCGACCCCGCTCGCCATTCGTCGAGCACATGGTCGAGCAGGCGCGCCGCGAGGTTCTCGACCTCGGCGCGGCGGTATCCGGCTGCCCGCGTGAGCCAGAGGGGATGGGCGACGTCGAG
This sequence comes from Microbacterium sp. M4A5_1d, assembly GCF_053345465.1. Classification (NCBI taxonomy): domain Bacteria; kingdom Bacillati; phylum Actinomycetota; class Actinomycetes; order Micrococcales; family Microbacteriaceae; genus Microbacterium; species Microbacterium sp. M4A5_1d. Next base: position 1,347,567 of record NZ_JBKFAD010000001.1, on the reverse strand, counting down.
CACGTTGCAGGCATCCAGCCGTGCCGGGTCGAACCAGCGGTCGTCACGGGCGTGGCGGAGCACCGTGTCGATGACGGCCTCCGGATGCGGCACGGGGATGCCGTGCTGCGCGAAGGTCCCGCGCGATGCCCGGTAGAAGCCGTTGACGACGAGCAGCAGGCCGCGGTCGGCGGAAGGCCGGCCCCACATACCGCTCGCGGCATCCGCATGCGTCACGAGCCATCCGAAGAGGGCCTCGGCCAAGCCCGGCGCGATCCGGTCGCCCCGGCGCCTGGCCCAGAGCAGAGCCGTCCCGATCGCGTCGACGTGATGTCCGGCGTTCCAAGGATCGGTGTCCCAGGGCAATGCATCGAGCCGTGCGATCACGGAATCGGCCGTGGCGTCGCGGATCAGTCCGATGGGGTGAGCGAACTCCGACCCCAACAGGTCGAGCGCGTAGCCGGTCGAGAGCACGTGATAGGCCGTGTCGCCGTCATCCCAGCCGGGGACGCCGACCGCGCCGAGCGGCGGCACCGCGCCCGTCTCCGGATCCTGCCAGCCGCGCAGCCGGGCGATGAGCTCGGACCGGTCGCTGTCCGGCGGCGTCGACCCCAACAGGAGGTCGGCGATCTCGACGGCATCGCCCTGCGCCCGCACCGTCGGCGCGGCGCCCGGCCGGTCGGCGTACAGCCCGGTATCCGGGTCGAGCGAACGCCGGAGCACCTCGCCGGCCTCGGCGCGAGCCCGGTCGGCGAAGTCGGTCAGACGCACCCGCAGACGGTTCGGCGCCGCGGCCTCGTCCTCGGGCGGTACGCGCCACCGCAGCAGACGAGCGGGGTTGCCGCCGACGATCGCGCCGGCGGGCACGTCCTTCGTCACGACGGCACCGGCTGCGAGCACCGCCGAGGCGCCCACGGTGACCCCGTCGAGGACGACGACGTGCGAGCCGATCCAGACGTCGTCGGCGATGCGGATGCCGCGGCTGGTCAGCGGCTGCCGGAAGACAGGCGTCCCGGGCTCCATCGAGTGGTTGAAGCCGAGCACCGAGCTGTGCGCGCCCATCCTGACGCCGTCGCCGAAGACGACGTCGCCGCGGACCACGGTCGACGGATTCACGGAGCAGTCCGCGCCGATGCGCAGGGTGCCGGTGAGATATGCGCCCGCGGCGATGTACGAGCGATCGCCCAGGTCGAGGGTGTCGGCGTCGAGCGCCGCGAGCTCCGAGACGAAGCAGTCATCGCCGAACGACCAGTCCGCGTGCTGGTTCGCCAGCGCCGCCTGATGCTCGCGCTGGCGGCGCCGGCTCTCCGCGGATGCCGTGGACCAGAAGTCCCACGGCGAGTAGTCGTGACGGTCGATCACGCCGGGCCGTCTGCCCGCGGTGCGACGGTGGACTCGCGCACGACGAGGGTGGGGTTGAGCATCACGCGACGGGTGGGCCGGCCGGGGTCGGCCATCCGCGAGACGAGCAGCTCGACCGCCGTCTCGCCGACGCTGACGCGGGGCGGTGCGACGGCGGTGAGCGCGGGCGTGAACAGCTCCGCCACCTCGTCGTCGTAAGCGATGATCGACAGGTCGTCGGGCACGGAGATGCCGCGGTTGAGCGCGAGGTCGACGAACGCCATCGCCTCGGGATCGGAGTGCACCAGAAGGGCGGTGACACCGCTTCCGAGCGCCCGGTCGAGGGTCGTGTCGACCGCGGCGGAGAACTCCGCGCTCGCCCGGTCGGGCAGGGTCGTCTCGATGTGCTGGGCGGGCGTGAGCCCGAGCTCCTCGCACGCGGCCTGCCAGCCGGCGGCGATCTTGCGCGAGGTGGGGGAGTTGCGTGAGAGCACCAGCCCGACCTTGCGGTGTCCGAGCGAGGCGAGGTGGCGCGCCGCGAGGACCGCGCCGAGCGCGTGGTCGGTCGTCACCGCCTCGACGGGGACCCCGGCGGGCTGGACGATCGCGTCGCGCTCGACGAGAACGCTCGGTGTGCCGCAGTCGGCGAGCCACTGAACGACGTCCTGCGAATGCGGGGTGTCGGTGTTCGGCGCGACGATCAGGCCGCGGATGTCGCCGCTCGCGACGAGACGCTCGAGCACGGGACGCTCGTCCTGAAGCTCGTACGACGCTCCCCGGAGGTGGACCTTGAGTCCGTGGCGGCGTGCGGCGGCCTCCATGCCTCGCACGACCCCGGGCCAGTAGAAGTTCAGCGAGGGGACGAGCACGGCGATCGAGCCGGCGGCAGACTCGGGGCCGCTGCCCGCGACCGGCGGGTGCGTGTGCTGACCGGTGGCGGGGATGGCGCCCCCGTGCACGCGCTGCAGCAGCCCCTCCTGCTCCATCTGCGCGAGGTCGCGTCGCAGGGTCACCGTGGCGGCGCCCAGCTCGTCGGTCAGCTGCGAGATGCGCACGGCGCCCTCGCGCTCCATCGTCGCCAGGATGTGCGCGCGGCGCTCGGCCGCCAGCAGCGCCGGTGTGGGGTCGGTCATGGTCGCTCGTCCTCGTTCCGTTCCTGTTCTACCGTGACACGCAGCTCGGTACGACCACCGGCGCTGATCGCGAGGCGGCTCAGGCGGTCGCCCCAGACGTCGGTCAGCATCGGATCGTCGAGTTCGCGAACGACGAGGGTGTGCGGTGCCCCGGCGGGCCACGTGATGCGCACCGGGGTCGCGCCGTCCAGCGGTGTCACGCGAGCCCATCCGTCGCCCGTCGTCACCGAGCCCGCGAGGAGCAGGCGCACCTCGGTATCCGGTCCGGCGGCTTCCCAGCGGTCGTCGATCGTGACGTGTCCCGAGCGGTGAAGCGCAGCCCGGCGTCGCCACGAGCGTACCGAGCCGGCGGGGTAGGCGCCGCCGATCTCGAGATCCAGCGCCTCCATCTCATCCGTTCGGACGATGACCGGATCGGATGCCGCGAACGCCGCGCCATGCGGCTGCGCCGAGCCCGAGATGCGGGGCACGCTGTGCCAGTCGCTCTGCATGGTCCAGATGTCGTATCGGCCGGGGCCGAAGGTCTGCGCCGTGTAGGTCGGCCGGCCGGCGTCGACGATCACCGGCACGCCGTCGGACGCGACGATGATCGAGCCGACGTCGTTGTGGTTGTGGTTCTCGTCGTTGTGGCCGCCCTTCATCACGATGGTGAGTCCGGCGGCGCTGCCCGCGTGGCCGCGGGCGAGCCAGACCTGCGTGGACGGAAGCCAGACCCCAGGGGGCAACGGGCTGGATTCGCGCGGCTCCGCGAGCCACGCGTCGTCGGTCAGCGCGCGCAGCAGACGACCGAGTCCGGCCTCCTCGGTGGCGGGGAGATCGTTGCGGCGCTGCGCGACGGCGTGGCGGCGGGCCTCGTCGTCGCCGACGGCGCGAGCCGCCCGGTGCAGGGCGTGCCAGGGCTGATCCGCCGGGGGACGGGCGGGGCCGTCGGCGAGGTTGACGTACCACGGGCCGCCGAGGTGCGAGCGATGGGGGAACGCGACCGTTTCGCGCAGGGCCTCCACCTCGGGCACCGGATTCCACGCGCCATCGGTGGCGTAGGCGAGCAGGTCGAGAGCCTCGAGCGCCCGGCACGCACCGTTCCACCAGTACGCGTATCCCTCGTCGATCGCGCCGTCTGCCGGAAGCGCGGCGACGTAGCGGTCCAGGCCCTGTGCCACCAGGGCGACGAGCTGATCGCGTTCATCGCCCTCCTCGCACAGGACGAGCCCAGCGACCAGCACGTTCCCGTGGATCCAGGGATTCCAGTTGTGGACGTGCCCGTCGAGCCCGAGCCAGTGCCAGTCGCGTCGCGAGAGGAACGGCTCGATGACGCGAGTGCGGGCCTCGTGCCGGATGCGCTGCCGCAGCCCGGGGTATCGCTCGTCGAGTCGTCGCCCGAGCACGTGGTCGATCCACGCGAGCTGTCCGACGACTTCGCCCGCGCCGAGATCGAGGAACGGGTCGGTGACGGTCGCCAGCACCGACCCGTGCCGCGAGAAGGTGTCGTCGTGGGCGGGCCAGCACCACGTCGACTGCTCGCACAGCAGCCAGACGCCGTCCGCGACCTCATCGAGGTATCGGGGGTCGGGGTCCGACAGTGCTGCGACCACCGCCCGACTCAGCCGCCGCTGCCGCGTGAAGACCTGCTGCTCGTAGCCGTCGCGGTCGCCGTCGCGATGCACGCGCGCTGCCGCGCTCGCGCGGGGCTGCGGCCACGGTGCGTCGAGGTCCGCGCGTGCCCGGTCGACGAGCGGGCGCACGGCGGATGACGGGACCAGTCGGGCCCAGTGGTCGGCGTCGGGCACGGGCAGGGCGTCGGCGGGCGGGCGGAGGCGAGCCGGGACATCGCCGCAGACGGCCGCGAGCGGGCCGGCGAATCCCTCGGTGTTCCACAGCACGGCTGCTCCTTCGGGTGACGGCGGTGTCACCAGTCCAGACGAATAAATCGATCAGTATCGATCATAAGGAAACGAAGAAGATCTTGCAATGATCGAATCGGGTTGCTAATCTCCGAATCGGTCGCGATCAACGATGACGACCATGAAGCCCTTCGAAGGAGAACCGGTGACTTCTGAGCACCCGAACCCGCCACACGGCGCGACCGAGCGTGACACCTGGGTCGCCCGCGCCGACGTTCTGCTCGATGCCGCGCTCCGTCACGCGACGCCCGGCGCGGGCCGCATCCACTTCCCGGGCGCCGAGGGTGGCTACGGTCACGCCGTCGATGGGCTCGAGGGCTTCGCGCGCACCTTCCTGCTCGCAGGATTCCGGATCGCGGGCGCACGAGGCGAGGGGGTAGACGAGCTCATCGCGCACTACTCGCGCGGAATCGTCTCGGGCGTCGACCCGAACGCACCCGACCGGTGGGTTCGGATGGAGGAGCACGCGCAGGCCAAGGTCGAGGCGGCATCCCTCGCCCTCGTCCTCGATCTGACCCGCCCCTGGATCTGGGAGCGTCTCGACAACCTCACGCAGCAGCGCGTCGTCGACTACCTCGCTCCCGTCGTCGGCGACGACACCTATCCGCAGACCAACTGGGTCTGGTTCCGCATCGTCGTGCAGACCTTCCTGCGCTCGGTCGGCGGCCCCTGGTCGGCCGACGACATCGCCGCCGACCTCGCCCGTCACGACTCGTTCGTCCGCGAGGGCGGCTGGCTCTCCGACGGTGCCCAGCGCTCCTACGACCACTACGTGGGGTGGGCTCTGCATGTCTATCCGATCCTGTGGGCGCGCATGACGGGGGCCACCGATCTCGCCGGGGGCCGGACGGGCGCCGACGTCGCCCGACTCGACGCGTTCCTCCACGACGCCTTCGCGCTCGTCGGCGGCGACGGCTCGCCCCTCATCCAGGGCCGCAGCCTCATCTACCGCTTCGCCGCCGCCGCGCCGTTCTGGGCCGGCGCCATCGCGAATGTGCCCTCACACAGCCCCGGCCGCCTCCGCCACGCCGCCGACCGGATCGTGACGCACTTCGCCGAACACGGCGCCCCCGATGCCGACGGCCTGCTCACGATGGGCTGGCACGGCACCTGGCGCGGGCTCGCACAGTCGTACTCCGGCCCGGGTTCGCCGTACTGGGCCGTCAAGGGCTTCCTCGGTCTGCTGCTGCCCGCCGACCACCCGGCCTGGACGGCCCCGGCCGAGCCGTTGCCGATCGAGGCGGGGGACGACCTGCGCGCGATCGCATCGCCCGGCTGGATCGTGTCGGGCACGGTCGCCGACGGAATCGTCCGCATCGTCAACCACGGCACCGACCACGCGTTCCCGGGCGACCGCACGACCGATTCACCGCTCTATGCGCGACTGGGCTACTCCACGGCCACCTCGCCGATCGTCGACGAGCGTGGCTGGCTCGAGCCGCTCGAGCAGTCGGTCGCACTCGTCGACTCGGACGGACGTGCGACGCACCGCACGGCGATGACCCTGCGCGACGTGCGCGTGCAGGATGACGCGGACGGGCGGGTCGGGATCGCGGCATCCCGCTGGGACGCGCACCTCGTCGACCCGGTCCCCAGCGCGCATCGTCACGGATCCGGGCTGGTCGGACATGCCACGTCCGTGGGCACCGTCACGACCACCTCGATCGTCCGCGGATCGTCGGAGGTGCGTGTCATCGTCGTCGACGCACTCGCGCCCGGGCAGGATGCCGCATCGCTGCGACTCCGCCTCGGCGGCTGGCCGCTCTCGGGTGACGAGGTGGTCGGCGGTACCGACGACACCGGAGCGTGGGTGTCATCGCGGGGCCGCAGCAGCGGCATCCGCGCCCTGACCACCGGCGGGGTCGCGGGACTCGTGTCTCGTGCAGACGCCGATCCGCTCGGCGTCCGCACGCTCGTGCCCGTCATCGAGCACGCGGTGCGCGTCGGCGAGCCCGTCGTCGCCCTGCTCGATCTCGCCGGTGGCGAGCGCAGCGCACCGCACGCGGCCGTCGCCGTCGACGGCGCCTCGGTCACGGTCACCTGGCCCGACGGGGCCCGGACCGTGAGCCGTCTCATCGACTCCGAATCGCCTGCCCCGGCGCTTCGGCATCACGAGGTCCGACGTGGGACCTCGCACGCAATCGCAAAGGAGCAGCACGCATGAAGCGCAAATTCGCAGCCGCAGCAGGAATGGCGGTCGTCGCCACCCTGTCGCTCGCCGCCTGCGGCGGGGGATCCGAGCCCGCCCAGACCGCCGACGGCCCCGTCACCCTGACCCTGTCGGGGTGGAGCCTCGACACCACCCCCGAGTTCCAGGTGCTCGCCGACGCCTTCCACGAGAAGAACCCCGACGTCACGGTCGAGCTCAAGCAGTACGACGCGGCTGAGTACAACACGCTGGTCACCGCCGACCTCGCCGCGGGCGTCGGACCCGACATCATCACCCAGAAAGAGGTGAAGTTCGTCACGACGTTCCAGGAGGGCGGCCAGCTCATGGACGTCTCCGACGTCGAGCTGCCCGACGGCGTCGGCGGCGCCTCGTCGTACGAGGTCGACGGCACCGCCTACGGCGTGCCCTACCGCCAGGACCGCTGGGTGCTGTTCTACAACAAGACGCTCTTCGACGCCGCGGGCCAGGAGTACCCCGACGGCTCGTGGACGTGGGAGGACTACGACGCGGCCGCCGAGGCGATCAACACCGCGGGAGTCGCGAAGGGCACCTACCAGCACCGCTGGCAGTCGACCGTGCAGGGCTTCGCCTCGGCACAGGAGGACACCGACGTGCTTTCGGGCGACTACGGCTACTTCGCCGACTACTACAACCGGGTGCTCGCGCTCCAGGGTGCCGGCGCGCAGGTCGACTTCAACACCTCGACGGCCAACCAGCTCACCTACCAGGGCGAGTTCGGCACGCAGAAGGCCGCCATGCTGCCGATGGGCACGTGGTACGTCGCGACCCTGATCTCGCAGCAGGCCTCCGGTGAGGCCAACGACTTCGAGTGGGGCATCGCGCCGATCCCGCAGCTCGACGCGTCGACGACCGGCATGGACAACACGCCCGTGACGTTCGGCGACCCGACCGGCTTCTCGATCAACGCCAACATCGACGGCGCCAAGGTGCAGGCGGCGAAGGACTTCCTCGCCTATGCCGCGAGCCTGGAGGCCGCCGAGGAGCTGGCGAAGATCGGCATCACCCCGGCCGCGTCGAACGACGCCGTCACCGAGGCGTACTTCGCCGTCGAGGGCGCTCCGACCGACGAGCTGTCGAAGTTCGCGTGGTCGACCGGCGACGTCCACCCCGAGAACCCGACGTCGAACAAGACGGCGGCGATCCAGAACATCCTCAACGACATGCACAGCGCGATCCTGTCGGGCTCGACCCCGGTCGAGCGGGCCATCACCGAGGCCGAGGACCGTGTCGCCAACGAGGTCGGTCTCGACTGATCCCGCGCGCCGTCGCTTCGCCGACGGCACCCCGCGGCCGGCGCGGCACCCCGCGCCGGCCGCATCCCCCGCCGTCCTCCCCAGGAGACACCATGACCACCACTGCCGCCTCACCGAAGGCGCGCCGCCCCGAGCCGGCGCAGCGCCGCAGGCGATCGAAGCTGACCCTGCGCAACACGCTGCTGGGGTGGAGCTTCATCCTGCCGAACTTCGTCGGCTTCGCCCTGCTGACCCTCGTGCCGGTCATCACCCTGTTCTACATGTCGCTGACGAACTGGAACATCTTCGGCACGGCGAACTGGGTGGGCCTCGCCAACTTCGAGCGGCTGCTCGGTGACGGCAGCTTCCGCATCTCGTTCGTCAACACTCTGTACTACGCCGCGCTGCACATCCCGCTGACGATCATCGCGTCGCTCGGTCTCGCGCTGCTGCTGAACAACAAGCTGCGCGGCGTCGCGTTCTTCCGCACCGCCGCGTTCTTCCCCTACATCACCTCGATCGTCGCGATCGCGGTCGTGTGGAACCTGCTCTTCAGCCCCGAGTACGGCCCGATCAACGAGATCCTCCGCGCCGTGGGCATCGCCAACCCGCCCGGCTGGCTCACCTCGTCGGAGTGGGCGATGCCCGCCGTCGTCATCGTCAGCACCTGGCGAGACATGGGCTACTACATGATCCTGTTCCTCGCGGGGCTCCAGACCGTGCCCCGCGAGCTCTACGAAGCTGCCCGCATGGACGGCGCGAACGCGTGGGAGCGCTTCGTGAACGTCACCCTGCCGTGCCTGCGGCCGACGATGTTCTTCGTCACCGTGATGCTCACGATCAACTCGTTCAAGATCTTCGACCTGATCCTCGTCATGACCGAGGGCGGGCCGGGTCAGTCGACGCTCGTGATCTCGCAGTTCATCTACCGCAAGGGGTTCGAGGAGAACCAGTTCGGCTACGCCTCCGCGGCCGCCGTGGCGCTCTTCTTCCTCTGCATCCTCGTGACCATCCTCCAGTTCATCTGGAACAAGCGGAGGAACGTCTGATGACGAATCTTCTCGTACCCCAGGACGACCGCCGGGCGCTGCGCAAGATCGCAGCCGACGGCCTGCCCGAGGGACACCGCCCCGACACCGTGTCGCCGCTGCGCCGCGTCGGACGCCTCGCCGGCTACGTCGCGCTCATCATCGCCGCGGCGGCACTGCTGCTGCCGTTCTTCTGGATGATCATGAGCTCGCTCAAGACGGCGAACGAGGTCTTCTCGGTGCCGATCCAGTGGATCCCCGAGGTGTTCGTCTGGCAGAACTACGTCGACATCTGGAACCAGTCGGGGATGCTGACCTGGATCCGCAACACGCTCGTGCTCGCGGTCGTCGTCACCTTCCTGCAGGTGCTGACCGGGTCGTTCGCGGCCTACGGCTTCGCCCGCATCCGCTTCCCCGGCCGCGACGTGCTGTTCCTCGCCTACATCGGCACGATCGCCGTGCCGTGGCAGTCGTACATGATCCCGCAGTTCATCCTGCTCTCCAACGTCAAGGTCTCGAACACGCTGTGGGCCATCATCCTCATCCAGGCGTTCGGCGCCTTCGGGGTGTTCCTCATGAAGCAGTTCTACGAGACCATCCCCGAGGAGCTCTCGGAGGCCGCGCGCCTCGACGGCCTGAGCGAGTACGGCATCTGGCGCCGCATCATGCTGCCCCTCTCGGTGCCCGCCCTCGCGAGCCTCACGCTGCTCACGTTCGTGAACACCTGGAACGACTACCTGGGGCCGCTCATCTACCTGCGCAACCCCGACCTGTGGACCATCCAGCTCGGACTCAAGAGCTTCGTGAGCAACCTCTACGACACCAACTACGCCCTGCTGTTCGCCGGACTCGTCATCTCGGTGGTGCCGATCGCGATCATCTTCCTCGTCGGGCAGAAGTACTTCGTCGAGGGCATCGCGACCAGCGGGATGAAGGGCTGAGGCCGTGAAGCGCATCTCGCACAACACCTACGCGACCGTCTTCGGCGTCGTCTACCTCGGGCTCATGACGAACCTGCTGCTGCTGGCATCGTGCCTGCCGCTCGTCGTGCTGCTGGTGATCACCGACCCCGCGCTGTCGTGGCCGATGCTCGCCGTCGTGGCACCGGTGTGCGCACCGGGCATCACGGCGGCGTTCGCGACCTTCCGCGCCCACGGCGAGGGTGAGAACCAGGTCGTCCGGACCTTCGTCCGCAGCTGGAAGCGCTCGTGGCGCAAGGCCATCGTGCTGGGCGGGATCGTCGTGGCGGCCCTCGTCGTCGTGCTGGTCGACGTCCGCTTCTTCGCACCGATGCAGGCGGGGGTCGCGGTCGTCCCCGTGCTCGGCGTGCTGACCGTGCTCCTGCTCGCATCGGGTCTCGTCGCGTTCGCTGCCCTCGCCGAAGAGCCCGACGCCTCGCTGCGCTCGATCGCCCGAGCGGCGGTGCTCCTGAGCGTGCGCCGGTGGTGGCTGAGCCTCGTCTCGCTCGCCGTCATCGCGCTGCAGGCGGGGCTGTTCGTCTCGATGCCGGCCATCGCGATCGGTCTCACCTCGGCGCCGGCGCTCTACCTCGCCTGGGCCAACGCCCGATACATCCTCCGTCCGGCGCTCGGTGATCCCGAGCCTCAGACCGTCTGAACCCCGAAGGAACCCCTCGACATGACATCCCTCCCCGGCACCGACCTCGGCGTACCCGCGGACGCGGCCCTCGCGCGCGACAGCGGCGCCATCGAGGCGGCGATCGCCGACGCCCTGAGCACGCTCCGCCGCAACATCGAGACCTTCGGGCTGAGCTACCCCGACGACACGACGCACGATGACCGGTACCCGATCCGCCCCGCGGCGAACGGGTTCCCGGCCGGCGCCAACCGCGGCTGGACGACCAGCTTCTGGCCGGGGATGATGTGGATCGCGTGGGAGATCACCGGCGACGCCTTCTTCCGCGACGCCGGGCTGGCCCACGCCGCGGACTTCGCGCGACGGATCCGCGACGAGGACGACCTCGACACGCACGACCTGGGGTTCCTGTACAGCCTCGCCTCGGTCGCGCCCTACCGGCTGCTCGGCGACGAGGACGCGCGTGAGACGGCCCTGGCGGCCGCCGATCACCTCATGCGCCGCTTCCTCGAGCCCGCCGGCATCATCCAGGCATGGGGAGATCTCTCCGACCCCGCGCAGCGCGGACGCACGATCGTCGACAGCCTCATGAACATGCCGTTGCTCACCTGGGCGGGCGAGCAGACCGGGCAGGAGCGCTTCGCCGACGCGGTGCGGCGCCACACGACGCAGCTGCGCACGCACATCCTGCGCGACGACGACACGACCTTCCACACCTTCTACTGGGACCCCGAGACCGGTGAGCCGCTGCGCGGAGCGACCGAGCAGGGTGCATTCGACGACTCGTGCTGGGCGCGCGGTCAGGCGTGGGGAATCTACGGCTTCGCGATGAACCACCGCGCGACCGGCGACCCGGCGCTGCTCGACGCGTCGCGTCGCTGCGCCGAACGCTTCCTCTCGCACCTCCCGAGCGACCGCGTGCCCTTCTGGGACATGGTCTACACCGACGGCGCCGACGCTCCGCGCGACAGCTCGTCGGCCGCGATCGCGGTGTCGGGGCTGTTCGAACTCGCCGGCGTGCTCGAAGCGGGGACGGATGCCGATACCGAGGCCGCCTCGCGCTATCGTGCGGCGGCTCACGAGATCCTCGCGTCGCTCATCGAGAACTACACGCCCGAGAGCCCCGAAGCCGCCGACGCGGTGCTGCTGCACAGCGTCTACGACCTGCCGAAGTCCGTCGGCGTCGACGAGGGCACGCTGTGGGGCGACTACTTCTACCTCGAGGCTCTGGTTCGCGCGGCGCGCCCCGACTGGAAGCCGTACTGGTGAGGCTCGTCCGTTACCGCGCGGTCCGCGCGGCCGATGCCGAGGGGGCCGTCCGGTCGGGCGTCGTCGTGACGGTCGACGGCGTCGACCGCGTCGTCGACCTCGGACCCGCGGCGCTGACCGACCTGCTCGCGGCCGACCGCGACGCGCTCGACCGCGCCGCAGCGCGTGCGGATGTCGCCGACCTCGAGCTGTCGGCAGCGCGGCTCGAGGCGCCGGTGCGTCCGGGGAAGATCCTGTGCCTCGGCTACAACTACCGGGGGCATGTGCCCGACGGCGCCGACCCGACCGCCGACGACCCCGCGTTCCCCGATATCTTCGTGAAGACCCCCAACACCCTCGCCGGACCGGCCGACCCCGTCGTGGTGCCCGCGGTCGCGGACGACGTCGACTACGAAGGCGAGATCGCCGTCGTCATCGGGCGGCGGGCCAAGGATGTCGATGAGGCGACGGCGCTCTCGCACGTCGCCGGCTACACGATTCTCAACGACGTGTCGGACCGCTCGTGGCAGCGGCGGCAGAGCCAGTGGGCGATGGGCAAGTGCTTCGACGGCTTCGCGCCGCTCGGGCCGTGGCTCGTCACACCCGACGAGGCGGGCGACCCGCAGGACATGCTCGTCGAGGTCGTCCGCGACGGCGTCGTGACCGTCTCGCAGTCCACCGCCACCACGATCTTCTCGGTCGCGCGCGTCGTGTCGTACCTCAGCAGCGTCATGACGCTCGAACCCGGCGACGTCATCTCGACCGGCACGCCGCAGAAGCTGCCGGACGCGCAGGCCAGCCACCGCCCGCTGCGTCCCGGCGACACGGTCACCGTGCGCATCGAGCGTCTCGGCGAACTGACCACCACCTTCATCGGAGGCCCCGCATGATCCTCGACTCCTTCCGGCTGGACGGCCGCGTCGCCCTCGTCACCGGTTCCACTCGCGGCCTCGGCCAGGGCGCCGCCGTCGCTCTCGCCGAGGCAGGCGCGGATGTCGCGCTACTCGACCGCGGCGACGCGGCCGAGACGGCGGAGGCGATCACCGCGCTCGGTCGCCGCGCGCACCGCATCCGCCTCGATCTCGGTACCGCGACGCCGGAGCAGCTCGCCGAAGCGGTCGCCGAGACGGTCGCCGAGCTCGGCGGCATCGACATCCTCGTCAACAACGCCGGAATCATCCGTCGTGCCCCGGCCGCCGACCACCCGGCCGCCGACTGGGACGACGTGCTCGCGGTCAACCTCGACGCCGTGTTCCATCTGTCGCAGGCCGCCGGGCGCCGCATGATCGCGCAGGGCTCGGGGCGCATCATCAACGTCGCGTCGATGCTGTCGTTCCAGGGCGGCATCCTCGTGCCCGGCTACGCGGCGTCGAAGCACGCGGTCGCCGGCCTCACCAAGGCGCTCGCGAACGAGTGGGCCGCGTCGGGGGTGACCGTCAACGCGGTCGCGCCCGGGTACATGGCGACCGACAACACCGCGCCGATCCGGGCCGACGCCGACCGCGAGGCATCGATCCTGGCCCGCATCCCCGCCGGCCGGTGGGGCACCCCCGGCGACCTGCAGGGTGCCTTCGTCTTCCTCGCCTCGGATGCCGCGGCGTACGTCACCGGCGCGATCGTGCCCGTCGACGGCGGCTGGCTCGTCCGCTGAGCCGGCCCCGGTCCTCCCCGTTCCATCACCGGCATCCCGCCGAACCGCCCCAGAAGGGAACCCCCATGCAGCAGCGTTACGCGACCAACCCCGCGCAGATCCCCGGCATGACCACCGCCGACCTGCGCGAGCAGTACCTCGTGCCCGAGGTGTTCGTGCCGGGTGAGATCACCGTCGTCTACACCCACCACGACCGCATCGTCCTCGGCGGCGCCGTGCCGGCCGGACGCGAGCTGGTGCTTCCGGGCTACCCCGAGATCCGCAGCGACTACTTCCTGGAGCACCGCGAGGTCGGCATCATCAACGTCGGTGGCACCGGCACGGTCACCGCCGACGGCGAGGTCTACACGCTCGTGACGGGCGCGTGCCTGTACCTCGGCCGCGGCATCCGCGACGTCGTCTTCGCCGACGCGGACGCGGCCGATGGCCAGGGGGGCGCGCAGTTCTACCTGTTCTCGGCGCCCGCGCACACCGCCTACCCGGCGGCGCTCGTGTCGCCCGGCGAGGGCACCGTGCGCGAGCTCGGCGACCAGGCCACGAGCAACCGCCGCACGCTCAACCAGTACATCCACGAGAACGGCGTGCAGAGCTGTCAGATCGTCATGGGCGTGACGACGCTGCACGAGGGCTCGATGTGGAACACGATGCCCGCCCATACCCATGACCGTCGCACCGAGTGCTACCTGTACTTCGACGTCCCCGAGGACGCCCGCATCATCCACCTGCTCGGTGAGCGCGAGGAGACCCGGCACCTCGTCGTCGCCGACCGGCAGGCGATCATCTCGCCGAGCTGGTCGTTGCACTCCGGAGTGGGTACTGCGGCGTACTCGTTCATCTGGGCGATGGCGGGCGAGAACCAGACGTTCGACGACATGGATGCCGCACCCGTCACGACCTTGAAGTGAGCGGGGCCATGCGGGGGGAGCTGCGTGGGGCGCTGCTGACGGCGGGCGAGACCATGGCGATGGTCGCGCCCGCTGCGGCGGAGCGCCTCGAGCACGCCGAGGTGTTCCGCATCGACGCCGGGGGAGCGGAGTCGAACGTCGCCGCGCACGCGGCCGCGCTCGGTCAGCCCACCGCGTGGTTCTCCCGCGTCGGCGACGATGCCCTCGGTCGACGGGTCCTGTCGCGGGTCGGTGCCCGCGGAGTCGACGTCTCGCGGGTCGTCATCGACGCCGATTACCCGACCGGCCTCTACCTGAAGGACCCCGGTCACGGCGTCGCGTACTACCGGGCGGGGTCGGCGGCCGCGCACCTCTCGGAGACCGACGCCGACGCTCTGTCGTGGGACGGCGTCGCGCTGCTGCACGTCTCGGGCATCACGGCCGCACTCGGCGGCACGGCGCCGGCGTTCCTCGGCCGAGTCGTCGACCGGGCACGGGCGGCCGGCGTGCTCGTGAGCGTCGACGTGAACCACCGCGCGCCGCTGTGGCCCGTCGCCGCGGCAGCGGCGCCCCTCCTCGCGCTCGCACGCCGAGCCGACATCGTCTTCGTCGGTCGCGACGAGGCCGAGGCCCTCTGGGGTGCCGCGACGGCCGATGACGCGCGAGCGCTGCTCGCGGCGGTGCCGCAGCTGGTGGTCAAGGACGGCGCGGTGGGCGCGACGCTCTTCGCCGGCGGCGAGCGGGTGTTCGAGCCCGCCCTCCTCGTCGACGTCGTCGAGCCAGTCGGAGCCGGCGACGCCTTCGCCGGGGGCTACCTGGCGGCCCTTCTCGCCGGAGCGCCGGCATCCGAGCGACTGCGTTCGGGTCACTCCCGCGCCGCGCTGACGATGGGGACGACCGGCGATTTCCCCGATGGCGTCACCCCCACTGCTGCCTTCACCCCAGCCGCGTTCTCCGAAAGGAACCCGTCATGACCATCGCCCCTACCGATCCGACCGCCGTGCTCGACGACATCTTCGCCGGAGCCCCGCTGATGGCGATCCTCCGGGGCATGGGACTCGAGCGCTCCGTCCGGCTCGCGACAGCCGCCTGGGACCTCGGCATCGACTCCGTGGAGGTGCCGCTGCAGACCGCAGAGGATGAGCGCGCGCTCCGCGAGGTCGTGCGCCTGGGCGCCGAGCGGGGCAAGGCCGTGGGCGCCGGCACGATCCTGACGGTCGCCCAGGTCGATCAGGCCGTCGCGGCCGGAGCCGCCTATCTGGTGGCGCCGGGTCTCGACGCCGACGTGGTGCGGGCCGCCCAGGAGCGCGGCATCCCGATCCTGCCCGGCGTCGCGACCCCGGGTGAGGTGCAGCGGGCGGTGGCACTCGGCCTCACGTGGCTCAAGGCGTTCCCCGCCCAGTGGCTCGGCGCGGACTGGTTCAAGCACATCCGCGGGCCGTTCCCGGGTGTGCGTTTCGTCGCGACCGGCGGGATGGATGCCGCGAACGCCGCGACTTTCCTCGACGCCGGCGTACGCGTGGTGGCCGTCGGCTCTGCCCTGGAAGACGAGTCGCAGCTGCCCCGCCTCGCAGCCCTCCTCGCGCGTTGACTCGCGCGAGCGGACGGCACCGAGCGTACGGCTTCGCCGCGAGCGCACGGCCTGCTCGCGCTCGAAGGTCGTGCACGCGGCGCTCGGCCGTGCATTGGGTGCGATGCGGGGCGGGAGCTCGGCTCGTCGTGGTGGGCTCGGATGACGTCGCTCAGGGCAGGACGATGACCTTGCCCGCGATGCCGCTCTCAGCCGCCTCGGCGTGCAGCGCGGGGAGCTCGGCGAGGGGGATGCGCCGCGTGACCTCGACGGTGAGCGCGCCCTCGTCGACGAGGCGGACCAGCTCGGCCAGGCGGTCGCTATCGCGGCGGACGAACACCGTCGCGGCACGGACGCCGCGCGCCTCGTCGCTCGGCGTGGCCATGAACGCCGTCGTGCTGACGACCGCGCCGCCGTCGGCGACGGCCCCGACGTAGGCCTCGAACAGCTCGGGTTCGATCGGGGCGAGGTTCAGCAGCACGTCGACTCGTCCGTCGATCGCGCCCAGCACGTCGGTCGTAGTGTGGTCGATGATCTGGTCGGCTCCGGCAGCGCGGACGGCGTCGACGCTGCGGGGGCTCGCGGTGGCGATGACGTGGATGTCGGCGCGCTTGGCGAGCTGGACGGCGTACTTTCCGACGACGCCGCCGGCGCCGACGATCAGCACCCGCTGGCCGGGTTCGAGGCGACCGTCGTCGAAGAGGGCCTGCCATGCGGTCAGCGCGACGGAGGGCAGCGCGGCGGCATCGGCGGGGGGAATGCTCGTGGGCGCGGCGACCACGGCGTCGGCGGGAGCCAGCACGAACTCCGCCGCTCCGCCGTCGTGCTCCATGGGGAGGAACGCGATGACGGCGTCGCCCACGGCAAGGTCGCTCACGCCCGCGCCGACCGCGTCGACGTGCCCGGAGACGTCGTACCCGGGCACGTGGGGCAACTCGATCGGGATGGGGAGGAAGCCCGCGCGCATCCCGCCGTCTGCCGCGTTGTACGCGGATGCGGCTACTCGGATGCGGACCTGCCCCGCGGCCGGCTCGGGGCGGTCGATGTCGACGACCTCCAGGACGTCGGAGCCACCGGTCCGAGAGAACTGCACTGCCTTCATGATGTGATCCTTTACGTTCAAGTGCTTCGAATTCGAAGCGATATGGAGAACGTAGCACTGCTTCGAATGTGAAGCAATAGGTATGATCGAGACCATGACGAACGCGCCACGCTCCCTGACGTCGACGCAGCTCGCGGCCTACCTCGCCTTCACAGAGGTGGGCAGCCTGTTGCGTCCCGCCGTCGAGGCGCAGCTGAAGGATGCCGGCGGCCTGAGCTACGTGCAGTTCCAGCTGCTGGCGCGGTTGAACGACGCCCCGGGCGGCACGCTGCGCATGACCGACCTCGCCGACGGCGTGGTGTACAGCCGCAGCGGACTGACCTATCAGGCCACGCTGCTCGAGCAGCGCGGGTACGTCACGCGCTCACCGTCTCCGGAGGACGAGCGCAGCACGGTGGTCGCCCTGACAAGTGCGGGGCGCGAGGTGCTCGCCGCCGTGTTCCCCGGTCACATCGAGACCGTGCATCGGCTGCTGTTCGCGCCGCTGTCGGACGCGGACGCCGCCGACCTCGCGCGCATCCTCGGCAGCGTGACGACGCACCTGCGCTCGGCGCCGCCGCGTTCGGCATCCCGGCGCCGCCCGTCCTGACCGCGGTACGCGCCCGAGCGCACGGCTTCGCCGCGAGCGCACGGCCTGCTCACGCTCGAAGGTCGTGCAACCGGCGCTCAGCCGTGCATTGGGCGTGTGATGCGAGGATGCCGCGGGCCGGGTCAGGCGCCAAGCGCGGCCGAGACCACGGCACGGGCCTCGGCCTGCACCTCGGCGAGGTGCTCGGGTCCGCGCAGGCTCTCGGCGTAGAGCTTGTAGACGTCCTCGGTGCCCGACGGGCGCGCGGCGAACCACGCGTGCTCGGTCTGCACCTTCAGGCCGCCGATCGCTGCACCGTTGCCCGGCGCGTGCGAGAGCTTCGCGGTGATCGGCTCGCCAGCGAGCTCCGTGGCGGTCACGGCGTCGCCCGACAGCCTGCCGAGCGCGGCCTTCTGCTCCGGCGTCGCCGCGGCGTCGACGCGCTGGTAGGCCGACGACCCGAACTGGGCCTCGAGCTCGGCGTAGCGCTGCGACGGAGTCTTGCCCGTGACCGCGAGAATCTCGGCGGCGAGCAGGCACAGCAGGATGCCGTCCTTGTCGGTGGTCCACACGCTGCCGTCCTTGCGGAGGAACGAGGCCCCCGCCGACTCCTCGCCGCCGAAGGCGACGGAGCCGTCGAGCAGGCCGGGAACGAACCACTTGAAGCCCACGGGGACCTCGAGCAGCTCGCGGCCGAGCGACTCGGCCACGCGGTCGATGATCATCGACGAGACGAGGGTCTTGCCGACTGCGGCATCCGCCGGCCAGCCGGGGCGGTTCGCGAAGAGGTAGTCGATCGCGACGGCGAGGTAGTGGTTCGGGTTCATCAGACCCGCGTCGGGTGTCACGATGCCGTGGCGGTCGGCGTCGGCGTCGTTGCCGGTGAGGATGTCGTATTCGTCGCGGCGCGCCACGAGCGCGGCCATCGCCGACGGCGACGACGGGTCCATGCGGATCTTCTCGTCCCAGTCGAGCGTCATGAACTTCCAGGTCGGGTCGACCTCGGGGTTCACGACGGTCAGGTCGAGGCCGTAGACCTCGGCGATGAGCGCCCAGTACTCGACCGAGGCGCCGCCGAGCGGGTCGGCCCCGATGCGCACGCCCGACGCCTTGATCGCGTCGACGTCGATGATCGTGGCGAGGTCGCGCACGTACGCGTCACGGAAGTCGTACTGGCCGAGCGCGTCGAGGTCGATGTCGGCGTGACGGGTGCGGTGCACGCCCTCCAAACCGGCGGCGATGAGCTCGTTCGCGCGGTCGGCGATCCACGAGGTCGCGTCGGTGTCGGCGGGTCCGCCGTGCGGGGGGTTGTACTTGAAGCCCCCGTCGCGCGGCGGGTTGTGCGAAGGCGTCACGACGATGCCGTCGGCGCGGCCCGCATCGTCGAGCGCGCGGCCCCGGTTGTAGGTCAGGATCGCGTGGCTGAGCGCGGGCGTCGGCACCCACGAGTCGCGGGAGTCGACCCGCACGTCGACGCCGTTCGCGACGAGCACCTCGATGGCGCTGCGCTCTGCGGGAAGGGAGAGGCCGTGCGTGTCGCGCCCGAGGAAGAGCGGGCCCTCGATGCCCTGAGCGCGCCGATAGTCGACGATCGCCTGGGTTGTGGCGAGGATGTGGTCTTCGTTGAAGCTCGTCGACAGCGACGAACCGCGGTGGCCGCTCGTTCCGAACGCGACGCGCTGCCCGGGGACCGCGGCATCCGGCTTCCGGTCGTAGTAGGCGGCGATCAGCTCATCGATGTCGATGAGGTCGGATGCTTCTGCGGGCGCTCCTGCACGGCTCATAGTGCTTAGTCTGCCCGTTTCCGGGCGCGGCGGTGACGGATTGACACGGCACTCACGGCCGATCGTGCGCGTTCGTCGCGGCGAGCAGCGCGGCGAGGACTGCTCTGAGCGCGGGGGAGTCGGCCTGCGAGCGCCGATGCACCGCGGAGATATCGCGCGTCGACGCGGGAGCCTCGGTCGGCACCGCGACGAGATCCGGGCCGAGATCGCCGCGTCCCAGGCGCGGAACGAGCGCGACGACCGCTCCGGTTCGGGCGAGCTCGATGTGGTTCTCGAACTCCATCGACTCGTACAGCACGCGGGGGGCGCCGCCGATGCCGTCGAACAGCCGCCGCAGCCACTGCCGGCAGATGGTCGTGTCGAAGGTGGCGACCCATTGCTCACGCGCGAGGTCGGCCGGGTGCAGGACGTCGCGGCCGGCGAGCGGATGGTCGCGATGGAGGATGACGTCGGCGACATCCGTGAACAGCGGCGTGACGACCAGGTTCTCGGGGATCGCGAGGGCGACGCCGCCCCACTGGTGGACGATGCCGAGGTCGCGTTGGCCCGAGGCGACGAGCGCCACCGTCTCCCAGGGCTCGCTCTCGCGCACCGGCAGCCGCAGGTCGGGGTGGGCGGCGGCCAGACCCACGAGCACGGGAGCGAGCAGCCCGCGCACGACGGTCGAGAACGCGGCGAGGCGCAGCTCGCCGGTGACGCGGCCGTCTCCGTCCGCACCGACGCCGGCGTGCAGGTCGGCGCGCAGTCGCTCGAGGTCGGCGAGGATCGGGGTCGACCCGACCACGAGCTGCGTTCCGGCGGCCGTGAGGGCCACACCGCGGCCGACGCGTTCGAGCAGCGCGACACCGGTCTCGCGCTCGAGACGCTTGATCTGCTGCGATACCGCCGAGGGTGTGAATCCCAGAGCGGATGCCGCGGCCGCGACGCTGCCTTCCCGTGCGACGGTTCGCAGCGAGTGGACGGCATCCAGATCGATCATGAAGTTATGCTACCGATTCGAGTGGAGAAAGCATCGCTTGTCGTTGATGGTCCGGCGCGGTGGACTGAGCCTCGTGACTCGACGCGACATGATCCTGGCGGCTGCGGTGGCGGCCCTGTGGGGGTTCAACTTCCTCGTCATCGACTGGGGCATGGCCGGCATCCCGCCTCTGCTGTTCGTGGCGATCCGGTTCGCCGCCGTCGCCGTCTTCGCGCTCGTGGTGCCGCGCCCTCGGGCCGGCTGGGGGTCGGTGATCGGGGTCGGGCTGTTCATGAGCCTCGGCCAGTTCGCGCTGCTGTACCTGTCTCTCGGGCTCGGGCTGCAGCCGGGTCTCGCCGCGCTGTTCATGCAGGCCCAGGCGGTGTTCACCGTCGTCATCGCGGCCGGAGTGCTGCGCGAGCGCCCCACACCGGGGCAGGTGATCGGCGTGGGCCTCGGGATCGCCGGGCTCGCGACCGTCGCCGCCGGCCGTGGGGGAGACGCTCCGGCGCTCGCCGTCGTGCTCGCGCTCGGCGCCGCCCTGTCGTGGGCCGTCGGCAACGTGATCGCCCGCCGCGCCGGCGTGGTCACCGGGCGCGGTCGGCTCGGGGCGCTCTCGCTCACCGTCTGGTCCGCCCTCGTCGTGCCGGTGCCCGCGCTCGTGCTGGCGCTGGTGTTCGAGGGCCCGGAAGCGATCGGCGCGGGTCTTGCCGGGTTCGGCATCCGCGCCCTCGTCTCGACGGTCTACACCGCGGGGCTCTGCACCCTCGTCGGCTACGCGATCTTCAACGGTCTGCTGGCGCGCAATCCGTCAGCCGCCGTCGTGCCGTGGGTGCTGCTGGCCCCCGTCGTGGCGATGGCGGCGGCCGCGGCACTGCTCGGACAGATCCCCGCCCCCGCCGAGATCGTCGGCGGAGCGGTGCTCGTGCTCGGCGTGCTCGTGACCAGCGTGCGCGTGCCGTGGGCGCGCCGGTCTAGGCTCGTTGCGTGACGCCCGAGCACGACGACCAGCCCGCCCGCCGCACCTACAGCTATCTCGGGCCGGCGGGGACCTTCACCGAGGCCGCCCTCGCCCAGGTGCCCGAGGCGCGGGACCAGATCTGGCGGTCGGTGCGCAACGTCGGCGAAGCGCTCGCGGATGTCGTGGACGGACGCTCGGATGCCGCGATGATCGCGATCGAGAACTCCGTCGACGGCGGAGTCTCGACGGCGCAGGACGCGCTGGCCACGATGCCGGGTCTGCGGATCGTCGGCGAGTACCTCGTGCCCGTGAACTTCGTGCTCGTGGCGCGGCCCGGCACTCGAATCGAGGACGTGTCGCTCATCGCGGCGCACCCGGTCGCCTACGCACAGTGCCTGCAGTGGCTGCTCAAGACGCTCCCCGAGCACGCGCACCTGCCCGCCGCGAGCAATGTCGCCGCCGCGGTCGGCCTCATCGACGGGGTCAGCGACGCCGACGCGGCGATCGCGCCCCCCGGCATCCTCGAGCATCACGACCTCGAGCTGCTCGCATCCGACATCGGCGACAACGAACACGCGGTCACCCGGTTCGTCCTCGTGAGCCGCACGGTCGCCCCGCCGTCGCCGACGGGGGCCGACAAGACCTCGCTCATCGCGGAGCTGCCCGATGACCACCCGGGTGCGCTGCTCGAGCTGCTGGAGCAGTTCTCGACCCGCGGCATCAACCTCTCGCTGATCGAGTCGCGGCCGATCGGCGATGCGCTCGGACGGTACCGGTTCGTCATCGACGCCGACGGCCACGTCGCCGACGAGCGCATGGCCGACGCCCTCATGGGCGTGCGGCGTTTCAGCCCGAAGGTGCTGTTCCTCGGGTCGTACCCCCGCGCCGATCGGGCGATCGTCCGCTACCCGCAGCGGTACTCCGACGACGTCTTCGTCGAGGCGCGCGACTGGCTGCGGGCCCTGATCTCCGGCGAGCCCGAGGCCTGACCCACCGCCTCCCCACGACCGCCGGGGCCGGGACCGGGCGGGGTCAGGCGGCCAGGAGCTCGAGGGTGCGGATGCGGGCGGGAGCGGCATCCGGCTGCTCGCCGTCGTGCGCGGCCGACACCGGCGAGACCATGACCTCGTCGACGCCGTGCTGCGCGGCGAACGCGGCGAGGGCGGCCTGGGCCTCGGGGCCGGTGCCGACGAACCAACGCGAGCGCAGGGCATCCAGCAGCGGTGCGGCGAGGTGGTCGGTCGCCTCGGCGGCGGCGGCCTCCTCGACGGTCTCGAGGGCGATGAGCGGACGGTTTCCCCGCAGGCGTGCCATCATGCGGGCCTGCGGCAGCATGAGGGCTTCGGCCTCCGCATCGCTGCCGGCGACGACGGCGTTCGCGGTGAGGAACGTCCGCGGCGCATCGAGGGTCTCGGACGGTCGGAACTGGTCGCGGTAGAGCCCGAGCGCACGGTCGAGGCCTTCACCCGAGAAGTGGTTCGCGAACACGTACGGCAGGCCGAGGGCGGCGGCGAGCTGCGCCGAGTAGTCGCTCGATCCGAGCAGCCAGACATCCGGCGTCGTCGTGGCGGCGGGCGTCGCGTGGACGTCGTACGTCCCGCCCGACGTGAACCGCACCGTCGCGCCGTCGCCGGTCACGAGGGCCAGGATGTCGCGGACGTTGTCGGGGAACCGGTCGACGTCGCTGGTCGTGCCCGACTGACGCAGCAGCTGCGTGATGACGGGATCGCTGCCGGGGGCGCGCCCGATGCCCAGGTCGACGCGTCCGGGGGCGATCGCCTCGAGCGCCGCGAACTGCTCGGCGACGACGAGGGGCGAGTGGTTGGGAAGCATGACGCCGCCGGAGCCGACCCGGATGCGGGAAGTGCGCGCTGCCGCGGCTGCGATGAGCACCGGCGGGGTCGTCGAGGCGACGGCGGGCATGTTGTGGTGCTCGGCGAACCAGTAGCGGCGGTAGCCGAGCTCGTCCGCCCGCTGCGCGACGGTCAGCGACGCCGCGATAGCCTGCGCGCTGGTCTGTCCCGTGCGCACGGGCACGAGGTCGAGCACGGACAGGGCGGGGCGGGATGCATCAGTCATATCGCCTCTGTCAACCGTGCGGCCGCCGCGGGCATTCCCGCGCCCGCCTCACCGCGCCCGCTTCACCGCCTCGTACGCCTGCAGCGCCGCCTTGCGGGTCGCCGCGAGGTCGACGATCGGCTCGCGCGCGGCGCTGTCGGGTGCCCACTGGCCGATGTAGAGCCCTCTCGGGTCGAACTTCTCGGCCTGGCGCTCGGGGTTGAAGATGCGGAAGTACGGCGACGCGTCCGCGCCCGATCCCGCGACCCACTGCCAGTTGAAGGCGTTGCTGGCGCCGTCGGCGTCGACGAGGGTGTCCCAGAACCACTGCTCACCGAGTCGCCAGTCGATGAGCAGGTTCTTGGTGAGGAAGGATGCCGCGACCATCCGCACCCGGTTGTGCATGTATCCGGTGTGCCAGAGCTCGCGCATCCCGGCATCCACCATCGGCACGCCGGTCTCGCCCTTCTCCCACGCCGTCAGGTGTGCGGGGTCGAGGGCCGGCCAGGGGAAGGCGTCGAAGCCTCTCCGCCAGTTCTTCGTCGCGAGATCGGGGAAGTGGTAGAGCGTGTGCCACGCGAACTCGCGCCAGCCGAGCTCGGAGAGGAAGCGCGAGGCGGAGGTCGCATGGGCGCCGGTGCCGCCGCCGGTTTCGACTCCTGCGTGCCAGACGGTGTGCGGGCTCAGCTCGCCCCATCGCAGGCGCGGCGAGAGCAGCGAGGTCGCTCCCGCGCTGGGTTCGTCGCGGGCCGCGTCGTAGGTGCCGAGGTCGTCGTCGAGGAACTCGCGCAGGCGTGCGCCCGCCGCCGCCTCGCCGGGCTGCCAGCGCTCGCGCAGACCGCCCGCCCAGTCGGGCCGGGTGGGCAGCAGCCCCCAATCGTCGAGGTCGTCGCCTGCGGGCGATGAGCGCAGGCCGGGGACCTCGTCCGGCCGGGGGAGCGGCTCACGCGGGGCGGGCAGGTTGCGTGCCGCGTTCCAGAACGGGGTGAACACCGAGAACGGAGTGCCGCTCCCGGTCTTGACCGTCCACGGCTCGAACAGCACGTTCGCCGCGAACGATTCGATCTCTACGCCGTCGGCGCGCAGACCGTCCTTCAGGTCGGTGTCGACAGCACGCTCGGCTCCGCCGTACCGGCGGTTCCAGTACACGGCTCCGGCACCGATGTCGTCGACGAGCGACCGGACGGCGGATGCCGCAGCTCCGCGGCGCAGCACGAGATGCGACCCGCGAGCGCGCAGATCGTCGGCGAGCGATGCGAGCGAGTGGTGCAGCCACCACCGTGCTGCGCCGCCGAGCGGGCGGAGGCCCTCGGATTCCTCGTCGAGCACGTACAGCCCGACGACGGGCTCGCCGCGGTCGATTGCGGCGCGCAGCGCGGGGTGGTCGGCCAGGCGCAGGTCGTCGCGGAACCAGACGATCGAAGGCGAGCTCATCCCGTCATCCTGTCGAGCGACCCGGGCGACGGCGAGCGGTTGACAGGGGCGGACGGGGGCTCAGTCGCCGGGCAGCGTGTGACCGGCGGGCACGGCGACGATGAGGCCCCGCGGGTCGATGCGCGTCTGCACGTGCTTCGCCTCGCCGAACTCGTCGCCGTCGAGCTGCACGGGGTGCGGCTCCTGCGGGGCGAGCGCAACGCCGCGGCCTCGCGAGTAGACGACCGCGTTGTCCTTCGTCCGCAGCGCGAGCACACGGCGTCCGGCCCGGAACTTCCGCAGGAAGCTGTTATCCCACGCGACGCGGCGCCACACGAGCAGCCAGCCCCAGAAGCCCTTCGGCTGCATGATGACGACATCGAGCTGGCCGTCGGTGATCGAAGCCTCGGGAATGAGGGCGATGCCGGCCTGCAGCGACCCGCAGTTCGCGAAGAGCACGCTCTGCACGCGAGCCGCGTGCATGCGGTGCCCGTCGAGCTGGTAGACGACGCGGAACGGCTTGGCGTTGACGAGCGAGCGCGTCGCGCCGTCGACGTATGCGACCCAGCCCACCGACTTCTTCAGCTGCGGGTTGGTGTTGGCGATCATCGCCGCGTCGAGCCCCATGCCGCCCATGACGACGAACGCGTGCTTCTCGACCTCGCCGCTCTCGCGGGTGATCCGCGCCCAGCCGACGTCGATCGCGGTCCGGTCGCCGCTGAAGGCCGCTTCGATCATGGTCTCGGGCTCGGTGAGGGGCAGACCGAGGTTGCGGGCGAGCAGGTTCCCCGTTCCGCTGGGGACGATGGCGAGCGGGATGCCGCTGCCGCTCATCTCTCCCGACACGGCACGCACCGTACCGTCGCCGCCGGCCACGAGCACGACGTTGACGCCCGACTCGAGCGCCTGACGCGTGACGTCGTCGCCGAGGTCGTCGACCGTCGTCTCGTAGAAGAGGGGCTCCTCCCACCCGGCCGCCTCGGCGGCGCGGAGCACCTGCTCGCGCAGAGCGTCGCCGTCGACCTTGATGGGGTTGTAGACGAGGGCCGCCTTGGGATTGGGCTTCTCCGAGCCGCCCGACATCGGCTCCGTCTCGCCCTCGGGGCCGACGCGGCGTGCCTCGCCGGTCTCACCGTCGGTCGTGTCGGGCGCGACGTCCTCGGGCTCGCGGATGACGTCGTCGGGAGCCGCCGCCTGTTCCGGGTCGGGGGTCTGGGAGGTGGGATCGTCGGAGCGCTCCCGCGAGGAGGTGTCGTCGGACTCGGTCGCCATGGCTACACCCTAGGGGTGGCCGCCCGTGGCGGATTGCCCCTTGCGCCGGACGGCCGCGGCGGTACGGGGTGCGCTGATCCGGCTGCGCGGATGCGGGCGACCCTAGACTTGACGCGTGATCGACCTCGCATTGCTCCGTGAACAGCCCGACCTGGTGAAACTCTCGCAGGTGAAGCGCGGGAACTCGTCGGAGAGCGTGGATGACGCCATTGCCGCCGATCGCGAGCGCCGCGAGGCCATCACGACGTTCGAGCGGCTCCGTGCCGAGCAGAACGCCCACGGCAAGAAGGTCGCGCAAGCGCCGAAGGACGAGAAGGCCGCGCTCGTCGCCGAGGCCAAGCAGCTCAGCGAACGGGTCAAGCAGGCCCAGCAGGCCGTCACCGCCGCCGAGGAGGCCGCCGACGCCGCGCTCGCCCGCATCGAGAACATCGTCATCGATGATGTGCCCGCGGGCGGCGAGGCCGACTTCGTCACGCTTCGCACGCACGGTGAGCCGCCGTCGTTCGACTTCGAGCCGCTCGACCACCTCGCCCTCGGCGAGAAGCTCGGCGCCATCGACATGGAGCGCGGCTCGAAGGTCGCCGGCAGCCGCTTCTACTTCCTCAGCGGCATCGGCGCGCGCCTCGAGATCGCGCTCATGATGCTCGGCCTCGACCGTGCCCTCGCCGCCGGGTTCACGCCGCTGATCCCGCCGACGCTCGTGCGTCCCGAGGTCATGCGGGGCACCGGGTTCCTCGGTGAGCACGCCGCCGAGGTGTACCACCTCGAGGAGGACGACGCCTACCTCGTCGGCACGAGCGAGGTCCCCCTCGCCGGGTACCACATGGACGAGATCCTCGACCTCGAGCGCGGCGCCAAGCGCTACGCCGGATGGTCGACCTGTTACCGGCGCGAGGCCGGCTCGTACGGCAAGGACACGCGCGGCATCATCCGGGTGCACCAGTTCAACAAGCTGGAGATGTTCGTCTACACGACGCCCGCCGACGCGGCGGCCGAGCACCTGCGCCTCGTCGAGATGCAGGAGCGGATGCTGCAGGACCTGGGGCTGTCGTACCGCGTCATCGACGTCGCTGCCGGCGACCTCGGCTCGAGCGCGGCGCGCAAGTACGACATCGAGGCGTGGGTGCCCACGCAGGGCGCGTACCGCGAGCTCACGTCGACCTCGAACTGCACGACGTACCAGGCGCGTCGCCTCGACATCCGTCACCGCCCCGACGGCGGCAAGACCGAGCCGGTGGCGACCCTCAACGGCACGCTCGCCACGACCCGGTGGATCGTCGCTCTTCTCGAGACCCATCAGCGGGAGGACGGCTCGGTCGTGATCCCCGAGGTGCTGCGGCCCTATCTCGGCGGCCTCGAGGTCGCGGAGCCGATCGCATGACCGGCGCCGACGGCGGGATGACGCAGGCGCCCGACGCGCTTCCCGACGAGGGCGGCATCGAGGTCGTCGCGCCGCGCGATGCGGCCGAGATCGTCGAGGACGTCGCCGAGGTCATGCCGGCGGTCGCCGGCGCCTCGCGCCTGATGATCGTGCTCGACATCGACGGCACCGTGCTGCTCGAGGACGAGACGCTCAGTCCCGGCGTGGTGGAGGCGGTCGCCGACGCGCACGCGGCCGGTCACGAGGTGATGCTCGCGACAGGACGCTCGTGGGAGGGGACGCATGGCATCCTCGGCTCGCTCGCGCTGAACCCCGACTACGTCGTGTGCTCGAACGGTGCCGTGATCCTCAAGCGGATCGACGACGACTTCGCCGACGTGCTCGCCTACGAGCGCTTCTTCATCGAGACGTTCGACCCGAGCGAGGTGCTCGGCCTGCTGCGTCAGCACCTGCCGCACGCCCGCTACATGGTCGAGCTGCCCGACGGGCGCCGCCTCTACACCGAGGAGCTCCACGACTGGAACCTGCACGACGCCGACAAGGTCGCTTTCGCCGAGCTGTCGGAGCAGGAGGTGTGCCGCGTCGTCGTGGTCTCTCCTGATGAGACCGACTCCGACTTCGTCGAGCTGGTCGACCGCATCGGCCTGAACAAGGTGTCGTACGCGGTGGGCTGGTCGGCCTGGCTCGACATCGCGCCGCAGGGCGTCGACAAGTCCACGGCGCTCGAGCGGGTGCGCACGTGGCTCGACATCGAGCCGGCCGACGTCCTCGTCATGGGCGACGGCCGCAACGACATCGGGATGTTCCGCTGGGCGCGCGAGCGCGGCGGGCGGGCGATCGCGATGGCGCAGGGCGCGACCGAACTGCTGGCCGAGGCATCCGAGACCACCGTGTCGGTTCAGGAGGGCGGCGTCGCGGCCATCCTCCGCTCGCTCTGACCGGGGCCGCGGGCGGCTAGGATCGAAGCTCAGCGGTTCACGCCGCTGGGAGGGTTGTCCGAGCGGCCGAAGGATCCAGTCTTGAAAACTGGTGGGCAGCAATGTCCCGTGGGTTCGAATCCCACACCCTCCGCCATGCCAGACCAGGCCGCGTTGACAGTATTATTCCGGCGGTGGAATAATACTGTTCATGGGCTTGATCAGCGTGGCTGATGCCGCCTCACAACTCGGCGTCTCGCCGCGGCGTGTCCGCGCGATGCTCGCTTCTCAGGACATCAGCGGCGAGCGCATCGGTACGCAGTGGATGGTGGAATCAGCGAGCCTTCCCTCGTTCGGACGCCGCGCGGGACAGCCTTTCAGTCCACGGGTGGCGTGGGCCTTCATCGCTGTGGCAGAAGGCAAGACTCCGGACTGGGTCTCGCCTTCCGAACTCTCCCGTCTGCGATCGCGATGGCGAAAGTTGCGGGACAGCCCCGACCCGCTGCCGGTCATACGCTCCAGCCTCGCGCGACGGGCGGTTCGGTCGCGGTTGTCCGGCCCCGAGCCCAGCCGAGTGGGTGGTGACCCTCGTGTCATCGCGACGGGGGCGAGCGATCCGCGGGCGGGGATGTCCACGGCCCAGTTCGCAGAAGGGTACGTTCACTCGCTCGATCTTGAAAGCGTCAAGAGGAAGCACCTGCTGCTGCCTGCAGTCGGCCCGGAGAATGTCGTTCTTCGAGCAGTAGATGGTCCAGTGCCTCGCCCTCTGCCCTGGCTCGCCGTCGTGGCCGACTTATCTGAAGGCGGAGCGCGGGAAGCGCAGCAAGCTCTCGTGCTTTTCAGGAAACAGGTGGGCGACGGTTGACATGATCGACTTGCCGACAATGACTGTGGCGCAGGAGCAAGCGTGGCTGACCTTGCTCGACATCTATGAGGAGCTCGCGACGGGTTGGACCATCGTCGGAGGCCAAATGGTGCACCTCTGGTGCGCCGAACGAGGTGTTGCGATGGCGCGACCTACAGACGACGCAGACACTGTCCTCGATGTGCGGTCGGAGCCGGAAATCCTTCGCGTCTTCACCGCCGCGTTGAGCCGACGCGGTTTCGAAGCAGAGACAACCGGTTCAGGAGTTCAGCACCGGTGGCGCAAGGGTGCAGCGGCTGTCGACGTGCTCATCCCTCGGCATCTCGGGCCGGTTGCGGCAAACAGAACTGGCGTTGGTGGCGGCCGGACGATCGAAACGCCTGGCGCACAGAAAGCCGTAAATCGAACAGAAACGGTGCAGGTGCGAATCGGAGACCGTGTGGGAAGCGCGCCGCGGCCGTCTCTTCTCGGCGCCTTGATCGCGAAGGCGGCCGCCTACACCGTCCCGCTCGACCGGAACCGCGCCCGACATCTCGGCGACTTCGCTCTCCTCGCGACGCTGCTGGGACCGGATGACGTTGACGGCCACCCCGGGTTGGACAAGCGCGAGCTCGAGCTGATGATGAACGCTATCGGGCATGCGCGCGCCGACCCGCGAACCTGGCGACATGTGGAGGCCGGATCGGCGGGGCTGGACAGGCTGTCGCTCGTTGTCGACACGGCGAGACGAACGCGTGAATTGAGCGGGACGCGGCCGCCGCCGGATTCCCCCTCGCGTGAGAGCTGGGGCTCTGCCCGCGGATAGCCCCGTTCGGCCGGGCACGGCGACGTACCCAGCCGAACAGCTGACGGTCACGGAAGCTGGAAGTAGACCTCGTCGGCGAGGATTCCCGGCGTCACGCGGATGAGGCCATCAAGCGAGGACGGTACGAGGTACACCTGCTTGCCGGTGTCTGAGGCGCCTGCCAGCAAGCTCGCCGTGCCGAAGGTGGGCTCGACACCGGAGACGAAGTTGTCCCAGGTCGAGATGACGGTGCCGTCCGCCGCGACGTACTCGACCTGGACAAGTGCAGAACTACCGTCGCCGCTCCCCTTGTAGGTGGCTGTCATGTCGAGGATGACGTACTGGGTGCCCTCGCCGGGTTCCGTGTTGAACGAGTTCCCGGCCATCACAGCGTCGTTTCCGTTGCGCTCGAACGAGTTGAGGATCACGTCCCAGTCGTTGTTGCTGATCGAGGCGCTGAACGGCAGGGGGTCCTCGCGCGTGCCGGTAGGGGCGTCGCTCGTGGCCTCGTCGGCCGTTTCGTCCTGCGGCGCGGCACCTGCCGGGGCCTCGTTCACGGTCGTGCTTCCGCCCGTCGCCTCATCGACAGCGTCCGAGAGCGCGGTGGCGACGACGAAGGTGAAGACGAGGAAGCCGACGATGGTTCCCACGACCGAGACGATGATCGCCGTCAGCCCCTGCCACTTGACGCGGCCCGACAGGCAGACGGCGACGATGCCCAGGATGAAGCCGGCCGGCAGGAGGATCCAGCCCAGGATCAGTGCAGCGGGCACGCACGCGAAGATGAATCCGACGGCGGAGATCGCGAGCGCGACGATGCCGACGATGTTGCGCTGCTTCGTCGGCATCACCCCCGCGGGCTGAGGCGGGTAGTAAGGGGCGGGCTGCGTTTCGGGCGCGCCGAAGGGCGGCGGAGTGGTGGTCATGCGGATCTCCAGATTGAACGGTGTGATGCCACGCAGACACGACGAGCGTCGTCAGGTGGCGCCCCCAGAGCAGCCACGTCGAGCGGGCACCTCAAGCTAGTCCTCCGCTCGCGCTGCTCTGGACGCGCGAGTCGCTGGCGGCCGCCTCCGACGCGACGATCCGGTGCTGCCGACGCCCGGAAACGCGGGCGAAACCACGACCGGCGTCGGGCGAAGGATCTGCCGTCCGTGGCACGTGCCCCGCGCATTACGGCCCGAAGTTCATCCAAACGGATGAAGGCTCCCGTCCGCGTCTCGCTCCGCGGGCTAGAGCAGCCCGCGAGCGGCGAGTTCGGCGCGCAGCGCGGGCACGATGTGCTCCGCGTACGCGACGGTCAGGTGCGTGCGGTCGTACCGCGTCGGGATGTCGCCCGCGAAAGCGGGGCAGACGAGCTCCCAGCAGGTGAAGGGCAGTGAGCTCACCGCGTGGTTGCCGGATGCGGCCGCCACCTGCTCGGCCGCCGACTCCATCTGGCCCCACGTGCTCGAGACGCCGGCCGCGCATCCGTACGGCGAGGCGGCGGGGGAGTAACAGCGCCCGAGATCGGCGCCCTCCGGCGGCGGCGCGAGGTGCACGATGCGGCCCGGCATCCCGTAGGTGTCGGCTTCGGCCTCCTGGGCGGCGAGCAGCGCATCGGCCGAGAGGTCGGCGCCGTCGGGGGTGTGGCCGAGCGTGTACGCGTTCGACATCACGACGAGGGTGGGCGCGTCGGCGAGGATCATGGCGCGGACATCGGCCTTGCGCTGCGGGCATGCCGTCATGACGCCGGCGCCGTCGTTCTGCACGGCGACGTCGGTGAAACGGCATCCGTAGAGGCCGACGGTCGTCACGCGGATGCCGCCGTCGCTGTCGTCGGCGAGCTTGCGGAACGCCGGGGCGTAGGCCATCGCGGTCGAATCGCCGACGAGATAGACGTGGACCGGGGCGTCGGAGCTGCCCGTGGAGCAGCCCGCGGCGGTCGGCGACACCTCGGGCGAGAAGCAGTCGCGAGCCGGGTTGCTCGCCGACGACCGGGTCATGACCTCGTCGAGCGAGGGATGCAGCTCGGGCCACTCGGTCGCGGTCGCGGCCGCGGCGAGCTCGGCCTGCAGGGCGGCGATCGGGTCGCCGGGGTCCGCGTCCGCCGCGTCGCTCGCGGCGTCGGCGGCGCCCGCGGGCGGGAAGGCGTCGAGCGATGCCGTGAGACCGCCGAAGACGTTCTGGACGACGAGCACGACGGCCAGGGCGGCGATGCCGAGCCCGGATGCCGCGAGCAGCGCCGGCGGGCCGAAGCGGGCGCGCCACGCGGCCCAGGGCGCAGAAGCGGGCACCGGCTCGGGCGCAGCGGCGGGGGCGGGTTCGGGGCTTGCGATGGCGCGCGGCGCTGGAACCTCCGGAACGCCCGGGCCGTCGCCGAGGTCCGCGCGGCTCAGCCCAGGAGCGCCGCTCGACGCGCTCGTGGACGTGGCCGAGGGCGCCCCGGGGTAGTACCGCGTCCCGGGAGTCCAGCCCGCGGGGCGGGTGCTGAGCGCGCGTGGAGCCGGTGCCGGAGCGGCATCCCGAACCGGCGCGGCATCCCGAACCGTCGTGGCATCCCGAACCGGCGCCGCAGGGCGGACCGCAGTGGGCACCGGTGCGGCGGCGGCATCCTCGAGCGGCGTCTCCGTTGATTCGCCGCCGACGGGCCGGCCGTACGGCGCGAACCGGAACGGCCGTTCGACGAGGTGGTACGACGCCACGGCCAGGACGAGGGTGATCGCCAGCACGAGCGCCGTCGTGGCCTCTCGGGCGGGCAGCAGCACCGCGGCGAACACGATGACCGGGAAGTGCCACAGATACAGCGAGTACGACACGTCGCCCGCGAAGACGCTCACCGGGTTCGTCAGCGGGAAGAGGTGCCGATGCCGCGGGTCGCCCGGCACGCCGCCGGCGAGCACGAGCGCCGTCGCGGCGACGGGAAGGGCGGCCCACGGAGCCGGGAATCCGCCCGCCTCGGGATCGATGACGGCGAAGGCCACGATGAGGCCCCCGACACCGATCCAGGACACGAGTCCGCCGACGACGGGCGGAATGCGGCGCAGCAGCGGCACCGCCGCGGCGATGAGCGCCCCGGCCGCCAGCTCCCACGCGCGGGTGAAGGTGGAGAAGTAGGCTGGGACGGCGGCATCCGCGCTCTGCAGCAGCGCCCACGCGAACGACGCGGTGACGACGACCGCTGCGAGCACGGCCACGGCCCCGGTCGCCGCGGCGCCGCGACGACGGGCGGCGGGCAGGAGCGAGACGGCCAGCAGGAGCAGCAGCGGCCAGGCGAGGTAGAACTGCTCCTCGACGGCGAGCGACCAGAAGTGCTGAAGCGGCGAGACCGCGTCGTCGGCGTGGAAGTAATCGGTGCCGACCGCGGTGAATCGCCAGTTCGCGGCGAACCCCGCCGACCACAGGGCGTCGAGGAGCGTCTGCTCGGCGCGCGGGCGATTGAAGACGACGAAGGCGCTCGCCGCTGTGGCGATGAGTACGACGACCGCGAGGGGCAGGATGCGGCGGGCGCGCCGACCGGCGAAGGCGGCGAGGCGGATGCCGCCCGTCAGCTGCGCCTCGCGCAGCAGCGCGCCGGTGATGAGGAAGCCGGAGACGACGAAGAACACGTCGACCCCGACGAATCCGCCACGTGGCCAGCCGACCGCGTGCGCGCCGATGACCGCGAGGACGGCGAGGGCCCGGAGGCCCTGGATGTCGCGTCGCGGCGTCGGGTGGGAGAGCGTGGGGCTGTTCACATGGCGTCCGGAAGGGCGTCCCCGAGTGTAGTGGGAGCGATCTCATAGCGCATCGACGTCCGAACGCAACCCCTGTGCGCAAGATGCGGGAAATCGGGTTCGGTGGTGCTATGACAGCTCTTCCTCGAGCACCTCTCGCCCGCGGCGCCGGAATGCTGCTCCGCGGGTTCTTCGGCGCTCTGCTGATGCTGCGTCGACCGCGCCCGATCCACGTGCGCGGCACGATGCTGACGGGCACGGTCCGCTGGGTCGGGCCCGAGCGCCGGTCGGGCGTCTCGTGGATCGACGAGCCACCGCAGTCGGGTGAGGCGAGGGTCGTCGCCCGACTGTCGCGTTCCGTGGGGCTGCCGGACGCCCTGCCCGACATCTTCGGGCTCGCTCTGCGCCTCTCGGGCGAATTCGCATCACCGGAGGTCGACGCCGGCGACATCGAGTTCGCCTCGACAGGACGGGGCGTGCCGCTGCGCTACGCGCTGCTGCCCCTGCGCCGGCCCGAGCGCGCACGCTTCGGCATCCTGCTGCCCTACCGCGGTCGTCGCGGTCCGGTGCTGCTCTCGGCGACGACCGTGGACGGCGGCCCGGATGCCGCGGACTGGCGGCTCGTGCTCTCGTTCGCCTCACCGCTCGGCCCGTGGCGTCCGTTCGCGCTCGTGCGTCTGACCCGCGCCGCATGGCCGGGTGAGCAGCCCCGATTCGACGCCGGGCGGCGGGTGCTGCCCGGCGCGCGGGTCTACCCCTGGGTGCGCGCGCTGCGCCAGCCGTCCTACGACCGTGTGCAGCGGCGCGGGCTGCAGCCCGCCGACGACGCGCCTTCCACACCGGAAGCGCCGGCGCAACCGGCGTGCACGGTCGCAGCGGGCGCGATGGACTGAGCCGGTGCAGCCCGATGAGATCGCCCGTGTCGCCCGAGAGTCCTTCGGCTTCGAGGAGCTGCGCCCGCAGCAGCTCGATGCCATCGAGGCGGCGGTCGCCGGGCGAGACGTGCTGGTCGTCTGGGCGACGGGTGCGGGCAAGTCGGCCGTCTACCAGGTCGCTGCGGCTCTCCGGCCCGGCCTGACCGCGATCGTCTCGCCCCTCATCGCGCTGCAGGAGGACCAGCTCGCGCGCATCGAGGAGGCGCCCGATGCGCCCGACGGCGTCGCCCTGAACTCGAGCCGGGGCGTGCGCGCCCAGCGCGAGGCCTGGGAGGCGATCCGGTCGGGAGAGGCCTCGTACGTCCTGCTCGCGCCCGAACAGCTCGCGAAGGATGACGTCGTCGCCGAGCTCGCCAAGGCCGGGGTCTCGCTGCTGGTCGTGGACGAGGCGCACTGCATCGCAGCCTGGGGACACGACTTCCGCCCGGACTACCTGATGCTCGGCGAGGTCTCCGAGCGTCTGGGGCGACCGCCGATCCTCGCGATGACGGCGACGGCCACCAGCCCCGTCCGCACCGAGATCATCGAGCGGCTCGGCATGGACGACCCGGCCATCCTCGTGGGCGACGTCGACCGGCCGAACATCGAGCTGAACGTCCGCCGTCACTCCGAGAAGTCGGGCAAGCGCGACGCCGTGATCGACGAGGTAGTGGAGCTGCCCAAGCCGGGGCTGCTGTACACCGCCACCCGGCGCGGCACCGAGGAGTACGCCGAGGCGCTGCAGGAACGAGGGATCAACGCCGTCGCGTACCACGCCGGCCTGTCGGCGAAGGAGCGGCACGGGGTGCACGAGGCGTTCCACGACGGCGAGGTCGAGGTCGTGGTCGCCACCTCCGCGTTCGGGATGGGGATCGATAAGGCCGACGTGCGCTTCGTCGTCCACGCCGACATCCCCGACTCCATCGACGCCTACTACCAGGAGCTCGGTCGCGCCGGCCGCGACGGCGAGCCCGCGACGGCGACGCTTCACTATCGGCCCGAAGACCTGTCGCTGCGACGTTTCTTCGCGGCGTCGGCACCGAAGCGGGGCGAGCTCAAGCGACTCGTCGACGCCATCGCCGGCGCGACGCGGTCGCGCGCCGAGATCGCCGCGGCCGGCGGGCTGTCGACCCGTCGCGTGACCGCGCTGCTGACGGTTCTCGTCGATGCGGGCGCGATGCGGACGAGTCGCGCCGGGGTCGCGCTGCGGCGGGGGATGACCGTGGAGCGCGCCGTCGACGCTGCGTTGGAGAGGTCGGCCGAGCGGGAACGCATCGACGCCTCCCGTATCGAGATGCTCCGCAGCTATGCCGAGACCCGTCGGTGCCGGCGGGCGACGCTGCTCGGATACTTCGGGCAGGACTACGTCGAGCCGTGCGAGAACTGCGACACGTGCGCGGCATCCGCGAACGACCGAGCGGCGCGCGAGGAAACCTCGGAGGAACGGGGTGGTCACGCCGACGGTCCCTTCCGCGTCGACGACGTCGTGCGCCACCACGAGTGGGGTGAGGGAACAGTGATGGCCGTCGAGGACGACCGTGTCACCGTGTTCTTCGAATCGCAGGGGTACAAGGTGCTCGCCACGGAGCTCGTCGCCGAGCGCGGTCTGCTCGAACCCGCCTGACCGCCGGTCGCGACTCGCCCCTGGGAGCGGTTACCAGTCTCGTCCCGTTCCGGCCGGTTGCCCGCTCGCGGCTGGTTAGCGTGCAGGTGAGCACGGCGACATGTCGGGCGGTGGCGGCTGAATGGGGGGCGTCACCGCCTCGCATGTCCGGGGCGCTCACGGACTTTCCAGACATCCGTCCCTATGATGAGTCGGTCACCGGGAGTGCCTGCGCGACGCGAAGAGCGCGCACCCGAACGCACTCCTCGCCGGCTCGTCGAGAGGACACCCGTGAGCGCACGTTCCGATGCGAAGGCGTCGCGGCGCCGTCGTCGTCCCGTCGCCCGGCACGGCCAGCTGCGGTCGCCGAACCCGCTGACCCAGATCCTGGCGGTGCTCGGCGTCATGGTCGCCGTCGTGGTCGTGAGCGGTGTCGCCGTCGGCGGCTTCTACGTGTGGAACGCCACGCAGGTTGTGGCCGATGCCGGCGTCTCGATCGGCGACGACGACTCGCAGCTCCCCCCGACGATCGGCGAGATCGAGGGCGGCGTGAACATGCTCGTGGTCGGCACCGACTCGTGCGAGGGCGCGAACGCCGAGCTCTCGTCCGCCTGCCAGGCGAAGGACACCGACGGTGAGCGCAACGATGTGACGATGCTCGTGCACATCAGCGACGAGCCGCGGCGCGTGACGGTCATCTCGTTCCCGCGCGACATGATCGTTCCCATCCCCGCCTGCACCGGTGAGGACGGCACCCAGTACTCGGCGATGAGTGCGCAGATGCTCAACGTCTCGTACATGTACGGCGGTCTCGCGTGCTCCGTCAGCACGATCGAAGAGCTGACCGGGATCGACATCCAATTCGCCGCCGCGACCCGCTGGACCGGCGTCATCAACATGTCCGACGCGATCGGCGGCGTCGACGTCTGCGTGTCGGATGACGTCAACGACTCTCACACGGGGCTGAGCCTGACTAAGGGCAACCACACCCTCCAGGGCACGGAAGCGCTGCAGTTCCTCCGCACGCGGTACGCGATCGGCGACGGATCCGACCTCGGCCGGATCTCGAACCAGCAGCAGTTCATGAGCTCGATGGTGCGCAAGCTGCAGTCCGACGGGGTGCTCGGAAACCCCACGGCGCTGCTCAATCTCGCCACCACCGCCGTCGACCAGGTCGCCAGCGGGCAGATCAAGCTGAGCTCGTCGCTGTCGAGCCCGCAGCGGATGGTACAGATCGCCCTCGCCATGCGCAGCGTGCCCTACGAGGACATCGTGTTCGTGCAGTACCCCACGGCCTACGTCAACGGCGGATCACGTGTGCAGCCGGTCGAGAGCGCCGCCAAGGTGCTGTTCGACGCGCTCGCCGCGAACCAGCCGGTGCAGCTGAGCGGGTCGACGAGTGACGGCTACGGCACCGAGGTCGTCGGCGAGGCGGCTCCTCCCACGCCCGCTCCGACCGATTCCACAGCGCCCGCCGACCCGGCGGCGACGCCGGACGCGCCCGCGACGGACGCGCCCGAGGCGGGCGGACCGGTCGTGCTGCCGGAGTCGGTCACGGGCCAGACGGCGGCGCAGGTCACCTGTACCGTCAGCTCCCGGTGAGCCGGGGTGCTCTCCGGCCCTCGATTCGGAGCCTGAGGCAGTCCGGGCTATGATTGCCGGGTGCATCCGCGCCGTCTCGCGTCGGATGCCGTGGAGACGTCGCATAGTCAGGCCTAGTGCACCACCCTGCTAAGGTGGAGTCCCCGTAAGGGGACCGAGGGTTCAAATCCCTCCGTCTCCGCCACGAAAGAAGCCCCGGTCCGCCGGGGCTTCTTCGCGTCGGCTGTATCTCCAGGCGAGGTCTCCTGGCTCCCCGGCCCCGGCCCCGGCCCCGGCCCGGGCGCGCCCTGGGAAGATGGGGGCATGACTGCTCGACGTACGCTCCTGGTCGGATCCGGCAAGGTCGCCACTCGCCTCGGCGAGAGTCTCGTCGATGCGGGGCAGGAGGTCGTCGCGATCCGGCGGAGCGCCGGCGGCATCCGGCCCGCGTTCACGCCGATCGTCGCCGATCTGGCAGCGCCCCTCGACACGACGTTGCCCGCGGTCGACGCGATGGTCGTCACGCTTCCGCCGGGGGATGACCCCGGCTTCTACCGCGCCGCGCTGGAGCGGATCGCTCGCGCGCTGCCGAAACCGCCCGAGCGCTCCGTCTTCGTGTCGTCGACGCGGGTCTTCGAGGGGTGTGATCCGGAGCGTCCCCTCGACGAGGACGACGAGCCCCGGCCGACGAGCACGCGCGGCGAACAGCTCGTCGACGGCGAGCATGCGGCCCGCGAGATGTTCGACGCGATCGTCGTGCGGCCCGCCGGGATCTACGGCCCCGGACGTGAGCGGCTGATCCGGCAGGTGCTTGCGGGTGAGCCGGTCGACTACGAGCGTCGCACCAACCGCATCCACGAGGTCGACCTCGTGCGCGCGATCGCGCAGCTGCTCGACGCGGACGCGCCGCCCGCGCTTCTGCACGGCGTCGATCGGCGACCCGCGACCCTCGGCGAGGTGGTCGAGTTCATCGCGGATCGCCTCGGGGTCGACGCTCCGCCGCGCACGGAGGTCGACCCCGACGCCGACCGCGGCAAGGTGCTCGACGGCTCGCGCCTCGCGGCGATGCTCGACTTGACGTTCCCGACGTTCGTCGAGGGTTACGGTCGCATGATCGCCGATCGAGGCTGATCGCCGAACCCGGAAGCGGCGATACAGTCGTCGGATCGGTGATGCTGGTGTCGCCTGCAGCGGGCGCCGAGGCCACATCAGCCCCGCCAGTCCGACGAATGTATCGGCTCAGGCGCGGGGCCGCAGCAGGCCGACGAGCAGCAGGCGCATCGCGGCGACGGGGTCGGTGTCGTCGGTCAGCCAGCGGATCTGGATGCCCTCCCACCCGCTGATCACGAGGTCGGCCAGGGCTCGAGGGTCGTCGTCCGCATCGAGTCGGCCGCGGGCGCGATCGTCGGCGATGGCCGCGGCGTACGTCTCGGTGACCGCGCGGTAGCGCTCGAGCAGCCACGCGTGCGCCTCGTGCTCGGGGTGCGTCGCCTCGGCCGACACGATCGAGAACATGCGCACGAGCTCGCGCCGGGCGAGGTTGCGCTCGACGATCGCCAGCACGCTCGGGATGAACCCGTCGCGGGCTGCGCGCGCGGGGAAGTCGGTGTCGGCGGCATCCTCCTGCTCGAGGACGGCCGCCAGCAGCGAGACCTTCGTGGGGAAGTGGTGCATCACGGTGGTCAGGCTCAGATCGAGCTGCTTGGCGATCTGCCGGAGCGACCCGCCGCGGTAGCCGTGGGTGCCGAACACGACGGTCGCCGACGCCACGATCTCCGCACGCCGGGCCGCGCTCTTCGCGTACGGCCCGCGGGGGTGAGGGGCGTCGGGTGGCATGACCCGAGCGTAGAACACATCAATCCCGTGCATCTGCACGTGTTTCGGTCTACGCTGATCGCATGGCTACGGATGACACGACCTACCGCTGGGTGAAGGACGGGGCGCTCGGCCCGGGACGGATGCGCTACGGCGCCGACTACAACCCCGAGCAGTGGCCGCGCGAGGTGTGGGACGAGGACGTCCGGCTCATGCGCGAGGCCGGCGTCAACATCGTCTCGCTCGGCATCTTCTCCTGGGCGCTGCTCGAGCCGCGCCCGGGCGAGTGGGACTTCGGCTGGCTCGACGAGATCATCGATCTGCTGCACGCCAACGGCATCGACGTCGACCTCGCCACGGCGACCGCGTCCCCGCCGCCGTGGCTCGCGAAGCGGCATCCCGAGATCCTGCCGCAGACGATCGACGGAACGACCCTCTGGCCGGGGTCGCGTCAGCACTGGCGGCCGACGTCGCCGGTCTTCCGCGAGTACGCGCTGCGGCTGACGCGTGCGCTCGCCGAGCGCTACGCCGATCACCCTGCTCTCGTCGCCTGGCACATCTCGAACGAGCTCGGCTGCCACAACCTCTACGACTTCTCGGATGACGCCGCCCGGGCCTTCCGGGTGTGGCTGCAGGCGCGCTACACGACCCTCGACGCGCTCAACGAGGCCTGGGGCACGGCGTTCTGGTCGCAGCACTACGAGGAGTGGGACGAGATCCTGCCCCCGCGTGCCGCTCCGACGCAGCGCAACCCCGGACAGCAGCTCGACTTCGAGCGCTTCTCGTCGGATGCCGTGCGCGACCACCTGCGCGCCGAGAACGCGGTGCTCGCCGAGGTGACGCCCGGCATCCCGCGCACGACGAACTTCATGGTCGCCCAGAACGTCCGCGACATCGACTACCCCTCGTGGGTCGGCGACGTCGACTTCGTGTCGAACGACCACTACCTGCGCCCGGGCGAGCTCGGGCGCGACGACCTGTCGTTCTGGTCGAACCTCACGGGCAACATCGCCGGCGGCCGGCCGTGGTTCCTCATGGAGCACGCGCCGAGCGCGGTGAACTGGCGCGCCGTGAATCCGCCCAAGCGGCCCGGCGAGCTGGTCCGCGACGCCCTGACCCATGTCGGGCACGGGGCGGACGCGGTCTGCTACTTCCAGTGGCGGCAGTCCCGCGCCGGGGGTGAGCGCTACCACTCCGGCATGGTCCCGCACGCCGGCGCCGAGAGTCGGGTGTTCCGCGATGTGGTCGACCTCGGCTCGCAGCTGCGCGACCTGGCGCCGGTCACCGGCAGCCGGCGCGAGCGGGCGCGCGTGGCGCTCGTGTTCGACTACGAGTCGTGGTGGGTCAGCGGACGCGACTCGCACCCCTCCGAGTCGCCCGCCTACGACGACGAGACGCTGCTGTGGTACCGAGCGCTCCTCGACCTCGGCGTGCGCGTCGACGTCGTGCCCGTCGCGGCCGACCTCGGTGACTACGAGGTGGTCGTCGCGCCGATGCTCCACGTCGTGCCGGCGGCGCTGCGCGAGCGCCTGACCGCCTTCGTCGCCGGTGGCGGGCACCTCGTGACGACGTACTTCTCGGGTGTGGTCGACGAGAACGACCGGGTGTGGCTCGGCGGGTACCCTGGCGCGCTGCGCGACCTGCTCGGCATCACGATCGAGGAGTTCGTGCCGATGCTGCCGGGGGAGACGGCATCCCTCGCCTCCGGCACGGTCGTCCGCGACTGGAGCGAGCGCATCGCGCGCGTCGAACCCGATGTCGAGGTGCTCGACGCCTATGCCAGCGGCGACCTCGACGGCGCCCCGGCCGTGACCCGACGCCGAAGCGGCCAGGGCAGCGGAGGCAGCGCGACGTACGTGTCGGCTGCGATCGGTCGCGCCGGTGCCGCGGACGTCGTGCGGCGCCTGGCCAGCGACATCCCGGCGCTCGCGGCAGACCCCCTCGCGGCCGACGGCGACGTCGACGTGATCATCCGCCGCCACGAGGGTGGGCGCTTCGTGTTCCTCGCGAACCGCACCGACGCCGAGGTGGTGGTGGCCGCAGCGGGCGACCTGATCGCGGGTGCCGCCGAGCGAGGTTCCGCGGATGCCGTCGCGATCGCCCCGCGCGGTGTCGCGGTGCTCGCGCAGGAGGGCTGAGCCGCGCGACAATGACCGCATGACCGACACGGACGGCACGCTGGCGTGGCTTCTGGACACCGACCCGTCGCTGCGCTGGCAGGTGGAGCGTGATCTCGCCGACGCTCCGCCGTCCGTGTGGCAGGCCACGCGGGCTCGCGTCGCGACAGAGGGCAACGGCGCACGCCTCCTGCGGGAGCAGGGCGACGACGGTCAGTGGGAGGGTGGCGCGTACTTCCCGGCGGGGTTCTTCGACAGCGCGGAGGCCCGCGCGCCGGGACAGCCCTGGACGGCGACCACCTGGACCCTGAAGGA
This sequence comes from Microbacterium sp. M4A5_1d, assembly GCF_053345465.1. Taxonomy (NCBI): domain Bacteria; kingdom Bacillati; phylum Actinomycetota; class Actinomycetes; order Micrococcales; family Microbacteriaceae; genus Microbacterium; species Microbacterium sp. M4A5_1d. Next base: position 1,305,710 of record NZ_JBKFAD010000001.1, on the reverse strand, counting down.
TCTGCGGGAGTGGGGTCTGGATGCCGCCGTCCTCGGCGACACCGCGGAACGGCTGCGACGCAACAGCCGCTGGGAATACGACGACCTGCCGTACTGGGACGGCGAGATCGACGTGTGCATCAACTCGTACACGCTCGCGACGGGCGCCTGGCTCGGTGTCGACATGAGCGGCCTGGCGCGGTGGTTCCGTGAGCATCAGCTGGCCGATGGCGGGTGGAACTGCGAGGCGGAGGAAGGACGATCGGTGCGCGGGTCGTTCCACTCGACTCTCAACGCACTGCGCGGCATGCTCGCCTGGGAGCAGATCACGGGCGACCGGGCCCTCCGCGAGAGCCGGCACCGCGGGGAGGAGTACCTGCTGTCGCGCCGGCTGGCCTTCCGCGCCTCGACCGGCGAGCCCGTCGGCGACTTCGTGACGGAGTTCGTCTACCCCAACCGCCACCGCTACAGCGCGCTCGCCGCCCTCGATCATTTCCGCGCGGCCGCGCTTCTCGAAACCGCCGCACCCGACCCGCGGCTGGCGGAGGCGATCGACATGGTCCGGAACGCTCGCGCCGCCGACGGGACATGGCATCAGGGCGAGCCGCTGGCGGGACGCGTCTGGTTCGACATCGATGTCGCCGCGGGCGAGCCGTCGCCCTGGCTGACCATGATCGCCCTGCGCGTGCTGCGGTGGTGGGACGCCGCTGTTCCGGCCTGACGCCGCGCTGTCAACAGCCTGTCGCCCACCGCGGGGCGTCGCCGACGATGGCGGCAGACGAAAGGACTCGCCATGACGACAGACATGCCCGCTTCCGATGCCCCGCTCCGGGTCGTCGCCCTCAACTGCACGCTGAAGCCCGCGCCTGCGGAGTCGAGCACGCAGCTCATGCTGCAGCAGGTGCTCGACGCCCTCGCCGAGCACGGCGCCTCGGGCACGCAGGTGCGCATCGCCGACCTGAACATCGCGCCGGGCGTCGAGACCGACATGGGGGACGGAGACGAGTGGCCCTCCGTTCGAGAGCAGATCCTCGCCGCCGACATCCTCGTCGTCGGGACGCCCATCTGGATGGGACACGCCTCGAGCCTCGCGCAGCGCGTGCTCGAGCGCCTCGACGCCGAACTCTCCGAGACGGACGACGCCGGTCGGCCGATCCTCTTCGACCGCGTCGCCGTGGTGGCCGTGGTCGGCAACGAGGACGGCGCGCACAAGGCCACCGCCGACCTCTTCCAGGGGCTGAACGACGTCGGGTTCACGATCCCCGCACAGGGCGGCACGTATTGGAACGGCGAGGCGATGCAGACCGTCGACTTCAAGGATCTGGAGAAGACCCCCGACCCGGTCGCCTCGACGACCGCCACTCTCGCACGCAATGCGGCGCATCTCGCGCGCGTGCTGCGCGCCGCCCGCTACCCGGCGGAGTGAGCCCGGGTCAGCCCCAGCCGCCCAGGTAGGCGGCGAGATCGGGCTCGTCGGTGACGACGCGGATCGCACGCGTCGTCACCGACGCGGTCGGGAAGAGATCCCCACGGCGCCAGCGGTCGCTCCGCGCGCGGGCGCGCACCGAGATGACCCGCAGGAGGGGCTCGCTGTCGGGGGAGCACAGGGTCAGCTCGCCGAGGCCTTCGCCGTCGACGCGAGCCAGTGCGGCGGTGAGGACGTCGTCGTCGGCGTCGATGCGGACCGGGCGGAGCAGCTCGATGATGATCCGGACGCGATCGAACGCGGGATCCGGCTCGGATTCCTCCGGAAGCACGGCGGCGCGCCCCGCAGCCGGCCCCAGAGCCGCGAGCACGCTGTCGATGGCGAGGAACCGCTGCCCGTCGCTCGCGCGCGGCGGCGCGGTGATCGCGATGTCGGGGTGGGTGGGCCGCAGGCCCCGGCCGGCGGAACCGGCGACGGGAATGAGGTCGCTGAGCCGGATGGTCTCCGCGTTGCGGCGCGCCACCGCGCCTTCATCGCGTCCGGCGGCATCCGGTCCGTCGTGCCACGCCACGGCTGCGGGCACATGGGCGAGCAGCGCGCCGCGCAGCCACGCGCGATAGGTCCATTCCCAGTCCTCCCCGCCATACGACGTGAACGACTCGTCGAAGCCTCCCGTCGCGTCGAACAGCACCCGCGAGCACGCGATGACAGCCCCGATGACGTGGCGATAGCTGCGGTCGTCAGCGCGGAGCAGGTTCGCGGTTCGGCGATACTCCGCCGCGAGCCATTCCGGCTCGGGCAGGGCCGTGTGCGCCGCCTCTTCGGCGAGCCGGGCGGCGTCGACGCCGCGCAGGTCTGCGTGCCGGCGCCGCCCGACCGTGACGCAGTCCGGCGCGAGTGCGGGCAGCCGGGTCAGCTCGCGGATGAAGGCGGGCTCGGGGGCCGTATCGGCATCGAGGAACACGAGGACATCTCCGCGAGCCGCCGCGGCACCGAGGTTGCGGACGGCCGCGAGCCGGAAGCCCCGGTCCTCGTGGCGGACGAGCTCGACCCCGTCCGGAACGGAGGGCGACTCGGGCGAGCCATCGTCCGCGACGATGATCTGCAGCCGGTCGGCCGGGTGATCCTGCGACCGCAGCGCGGCGAGCGTCCGAGCGAGCTGTTCGGGCTGGCGGTAGTGGGCGACGATCACCGAGACGGTCGGCGGCTGTTCGGGCCATCGGCCGTCGAGAAGGTCCCACCGGTTGCCGGGTAGGGCTTCGCCGGGCAGTGGGCCCGAGCTCATCGCGACATCCCGCGCCACCAGTTCAGGTACGACCCAGCGACGTCGGCCAGGTCGGGACGCAGGGGATGCCCGGGGGCCAGACGAGTCGAGGCCGGGTCCTCCCACGCCTCGGCGAGGCGGTCGGTCAGCTCCGCCGGGTCGAAGAGAACCGTCGTCCCGGGGCGCAGGCCGTCCATCTCGTCGCTGTAGCGCGACCGGACGACGAGCGGACGACGTCCGGCTTCGATCCAGTCGAGCATCGATCGCGAAGCCGACACGTGCTCGTGCGCGGCGACCGGGATGCCCGGCTCGCGCAGCCGCCGGGCGAACTCGCCGTCGTCGAGGAATCCGGTGATCTCGAAGCGGCCGCCGACGTCGGCGGCCAAGCGTTGGAGCGTCGCGACGTCGCTTTCGTGGCCCGGCGAGGCGGCACCCAGAGCGCGGACGACCGCTTCGCCGACCGGTCGGCCCGACGTACGCAGCGCGTTCACTGCCGCGGTGGCGGCGCGCAGGGCCGGCTCGTGCCCCTTTCCGGGGTACACGAACCCCGCGATGAGCACGATGAGGTCGGCGGAGGCGCCGGGTCGGTCCGGGGCGTCGGCGGGACCCGGCTCAGGAGCGCGGGCGAGCCGGGTTCCGAGCGGGATCACCTCGGGCCGCAGGTCGTCGCCGAGGTGCTCCGACACGAGCAGCCGCTCGTGCTCGCTGTTGACGGCCACGGCGTCGGCGGCGGCGAAGAAACGGCGATAGGCGGCGACCCGGCGGTCGTACTTCGTGCCGTCTGACGGCTGCGGCAGATCGTGCAGTGTCAGGGTCAGCCGGCAGGCGCGCGAGAGCGTTTCGACCGCGTCGGCGGCATCCTCCAGGCTCGCTCCGAGCAGGCGGTCGGTCGCGTGCAGATGCACGGGCTCGCCGGGAGCGACCGCTGTCAGCGCGGCGCTGAGGTCGGTCACGGCGGCGGCGCGCACGGCCGGGTCGAGACGGTGCGCGGCGGCGGCGACGTCGGAGCCGTAGTCGGTCACTCCGTGTCCGGCAGGACCCCAGACGAGGCACAGGGGAGGGGTGTCGACGGGCATCCGGTCATCGTTACCGGTCGCCTGTGGTTCGCGCAAGTGCGAGGCGCCGGGCGTCCCGCTCGGCTAGCGTCCGACTCGGATCGCCCCCGTTTCGGCGGTTTCAGCAAGGAGGACCGTGACCATCGTCACCGCCAGTGCGCCCCTGGACGAGATGTCCGGTGCGCCCGACGTGCGCGTCGTCGCGGTGCCCGCCGGGCATCCCTACGTGCAGCGTGTCACGCACGCCGCGGGCATCGAGCTTCTGCCCGACCCGCCGGTGGCTGGCGCGGCCGAAGGCGTGTGGTGGCCACCCGTCGCCCTCGACCCCGACTGGATTCGTCAGCACGCCGATCGTGCCGACATCCTGCACGTGCACTTCGGCACCGAGTCTTTCCCCGCGGGCCATCTGACGGCGTGCATCGACGCGGCCCATGCCGCCGGTTGGGCGGTCGTCTTCACCGTCCACGATCTGACTCACCCCCAGCTCGCGGACCAGGGTCCGTACGCCGCCCAGCTCGACGAGCTCATTCCGCGCGTCGACGCTCTCGTGACGCTCACCGCAGGCGCCGCAGCCGAGGTGCGCGAGCGCTGGGGACGCGAGGCGGTCGTGCTGCCGCATCCCGCCATCCTGCGCGAGGGCGAGACCCCGTCGGTCGTCGCGGTGAGCGAAGAGCTGCGGATCGGAATGCACCTGAAGGACCTCCGCCCCGGCACCGATGGGCCGACCAGCGCGCGAACGCTGATCGCCGCGGTCGAGCGCCTCCGCGATGAGGGCCATCACGCTGTCGCCGAGATCCGCATGCACCGGTCGGTCCGCGATCACGACGCCCGCGACGAGGTGCGGGCGGCCGTGGCCGGCCACCCTTACGCGGTCCTCGTCGAGCAGGGCCGACTTCCCGACGCCGCGCTGAACACGGCGCTCGGCGGACTCGACGTCTGCGTGCTGCCCTACCGCTTCGGCAGTCATTCCGGCTGGCTCGAGCTCTGCTGGGACCTCGGCGTCCCCGTCGCCGTCCCCGATGTCGGCCACTTCGCCGATCAGCATGACGACGACTCGATCGCGAGCTTCCACCCGGGCGATGTGGAGACGCTCACCGCTTCATTGCGCACGCTGCTGTCGTGCGACGAGGCGGCCCGTCCCGGTTCGGTCGCGCGGGCCGATCTCATCGAGGCGCGTCGCGACAGTCGCCGCGAGCAGGATGCCGGGACGGCGCAAGCGCATGCCGCGCTGTACCGCCGTCTTCGCAGCGAGCGTGCCTCGTGACGGGGCGTCCGCTGCGCATCGCGGTCATCGCGCCGCTCCGGTTTCCGATCCGGAGGCCTCACGCCGGCGGGCTCGAGGCCGCCGTGTGGTCGGAGGCCGAGGCTCTGCGCGCCCGAGGCCACGAGGTGACCGTCGTCGCGGTGACCGGGTCGGACCACGTCGAGCCCGGCAGCATCTGGGAGATGCCCGAGCTGGGCTGGGACGCCGACGCGGTGCGCACCGACAAGACGTATCCGCCCGCCTACGAAACCCTCAGCGTGCCGATGCTCCGGCGCGCCCTCGAGACGATCGGCGCGCGGGCCGCGGACTTCGACGTGATCTCGAACCACTGCCTGCACGCCCTCCCGCTGCAGCTCGCACCGCAGCTGGACGTGCCGATGGTGACGACCCTGCATACGCCCGTCGACGATGACTTCGTGCGGGCCCACCGTGCCGCGGCGGGCCGGGGCAGCACGTTCCTCTCGGTCAGCGAGCACACGCGTCGGGAGTGGCAGCACGCGGGTGTCGCCTCGACCCTGCTTGCCAACGGCGTCGACCCCCGCGTCTGGACCGCAGGGCCGGGCGGCGACGACCTCGTCTGGTTCGGCCGCATCGTTCCCGAGAAGGCCCCGCACCTGGCCGTGGCCGTCGCCCGATCGCTCGGGCGACGGCTCACGATCGCCGGTCGTGTCGGCGACCGCGCGTACGCCGACGACGTGCTCGGCCCGCTGCTCGGCCACGACGTCACGCTGGCCGGTGAGCTCACCCCTCACGAACTCGCCGCGCTCGTCGGTCGGTCGGCCGTCGCGCTCGCGACTCCCGCGTGGGCCGAGCCGTTCGGGCTCGTCGGTCCGGAAGCCCTCATGTGCGGGACGCCCGTCGTCGGCTTCGCGGTGGGCGGCGTGCCCGAGATCGCGGCGGCCTCCGTCGGGATGCGCCTCGTGGGCGCCGGAGACGTCGCCGCGATGGCGGATGCCGTGGCGGAGATCTGGCCGCAGGCCCGTGATCCGCGCTTCCGTCGCGCGGTCCGGGGGCGGGCGGTGGAGCGGTTCTCGCTCGACGCGCGAACGAGTGCGCTCGAGGAGATCTTCGCGTCGCTGAGCACGCGCGCGGCGCCCGCCGAGCTGCCGGCATGACGGGGCGCATCGGCTGGTACGTGCACCATCATGGTCGCGGCCACCTGACCCGTATGCTCGCCATCGCGCCCCACCTCGATGTCGACGTCGTCTGTTTCAGCTCGATGCCCGCTCCCGCCGAGCTGCCCGCGAACGTCTCGTGGGTCGAGCTCTCCCGCGATGACGTGCCCGCACCGGCCGTCCCCGCCGATGACCCGACGGCGGGCGGCCTGCTCCACTGGGCTCCGTTGCACCACGTCGGCCACCGTTCGCGGTTCGCGGTCATCGCCGCAGCGGTCGGGGCGGGCGACATCGACGCGTTCGTCGTCGACGTCTCGGCCGAGGTGACGTTGTTCGTCCGGCTCCTCGGCGTGCCCGTGGTGATCATCACGCAGCCCGGTGACCGCACGGACGAGCCGCACCGGCTGGCTTATGCCGCGGCGCGGCGGGTCATCGCGCCCTGGCCGGAGGAGATCTATGCTCCCGAGCACCTGACCTCGCTCGGTGACCGCGTCGCGTTCGTCGGCGGGATTTCGCGGTTCGCCGGTCGTCGTCGGCCCGCGCAGCCGCGCGGCGACGAGGTCGTCCTGCTCGGCGGCGGCGGTGGCGCCGACGTCTCGGCCGACGACATCGCGGCCGCGGAGCGCGCGTCGGGGCGTCCGTGGCGTGTGCTCGGCGCCGGTTCCGGAGCGTGGGCCGCCGACCCCTGGGATGCGTTGACGACGGCAGCCGTCGTCGTGTCGTGGTGCGGTCAGAACGCGGTCGCCGATCTCGCCGCCGCGGGCGCACCTGCGATCGTCATCCCGCAGGAACGTCCGTTCTCCGAGCAGCGGGCGACCGCCCTGGCGCTCGGGCGGTCGGGCCTCGCCGTCGCCGTGCCCCGGTGGCCCGAGCCGGCGCGCTGGCCGGATCTGCTCGACCAGGCCTCGGCCTGCGGCGAGGGATGGACCGCGTGGCGCGCCGACGGAGCGGCGCAGCGCGCGGCGGAGATCATCCGTGCCGAAGCGGCGGCGGGAGCCGGTGCATGAGCGACATGGCGATCGTGACGCTCTGCTCGGCACCGCGCCTCGAGCACCTGCGCAATCAGCTGCGCGCGACGGCGGGTGTGCCGCGGGTCGTCGTCTGGATCGGCGACGACGATGCGCCCCTCCTCGACGCCGAGTCCGTGGTGCGCGTTCCCCCGGGGGCGGCCGGTCTGCGGCTCGCGGCGGCGCGAAACGCCGGCGCCCGTGCAGCCGAGGCGCTCGGGGCGCGCCTGCTCGTCTTTCTCGACGCCGATTGCGTCCCCGGGCCCGAGCTCGTCGATCGCTACCGTGACGCGGCGACCCAGCACCCCGATGCGGTCCTGTGCGGGCCGGTGACGTATCTGCCCGCGAGGGCCGCGCTCGACGCGGCGTCCCTCCGCGCGGCCACTGCGCCCCACGCGGCGCGCCCGGCTCCGCCCGCCGGCACCCTGCAACGTGCCGAGCCCGCGGAGTACCCGCTGTTCTGGTCGCTCTCGTTCGCGACCACGATCGCCGTGTGGCGGTCCGTCGGCGGGTTCGACGAGCGGTACGAGGGCTACGGGGGAGAGGACACCGACTTCGCGTTCTCCCTGCGTCGCGCCGGCGTCCCGATGATCTGGGTCGGCGGCGCCGACGCCTATCACCAGCATCACGAGACCTCGTCGCCGCCCTGGCAGCACCTCGACGACATCCTGCGCAACGGCGCCCTCTTCGCTGAGAAGTGGGGCGAGTGGCCCATGACGGGCTGGCTGGAGGCCTTCGAGCGAGCCGGAGCGATCACCCGCGAGGACGACGGCTGGCGTCGAGCCTCGGTCTGACCGCGCCGGCGAGCAACTCGGCCGCGGCAGCGAGCAGGTCGCGGGCCACGGGGTCGGGGGCGAAATCGGCGACCTGTGCGCGCGCATGCTCGGCGAGTGTTCGTGCCCACGCGGGATGCCGCACGGCGACGGTGATCGCGGCGGCAAGACGTTCCGGGTCGGCGGGCGGCACGCTCTGGCAGTCCTGGCCGTCGGTGCAGAAGTCGTCGTATCCGCTGCCGGAAGTCACCACGAGCGGCGTGCCGATCGCCTTGACCTCGAGGGCGACGTTGCCGAAGCCTTCCCAGCGAGAGGGGCAGATGACGACATCCGCTCGTGAGATCGCTCCGTAGAGCTCCTCGCCCGGCACGTGCCCGAGCCAGATCACGCGGTCGCGCGCCGTCGGCGGCAGCATCTCGAGGAGTGCGGCGCGCGTCGGCTCGTACCGGGCATCCCCACCCGCGCCGGCGAGGACGAGGCGCGCGCCCGGCACGTCGTCATGCACGAGCCGGAACGCCGCGAAAGCGTCCTCGACGCCCTTCCGTCGCTCGGAACGGCCGAGGAAGAGCACGACCGGCGCGTCATCGTCGGGCCAGCCGTCGGGTGCGGCCGCGCGCGTCGCTGCGGCCGCGACCGCGTCGACGTCGATGCAGTTGCGGACGACGCGAGCCGGCGGCAGGCCCGGGTACAGGTCGCTGGTGCGCTCGAGCATCGCCCGCGAGATGGCGATGAGACCGGCGGACCGGTACAGCTGATGCCGTTCCGCCGACGCTTGCCGCAGGCGGGCGAGCCGCTGCCCGATCGGCAGGTCTCCCGGCGTGAGCCCGGACACCTGGTCGGCGAGGCGGACGCCGGTCGCCAGATTCGTCAGCAGGGGTGCCGTGCGGGGGAGCGGCGCGGCCAGGCCACCCCACTCGGGAGCGAAGACGACGTCATGGTGATGAGCGCGGTAGGCGCGACGCACGCCGCCGTCGACCAGCCTGACCCCGTCGCCCGGGTCGTCGGACACGAGATCGTCCCTCGTCTCGAGCGCGAGGTCGACGGCGACCCCCTGGCGGGCCAGGGCCGGGAGCAGCGCGGCGTAGTGACGGCCGATTCCGCCGGTGTAGGCGGTGACGCCGGCGTATTCGGGACTCGCGACGAGCCAGCGCGTCTCGGCCCGCGAGGTGAGCAGGTCGGTCATGAGGCCTCGAGCGGAAGCGTGCCGAGGGAGAGCCCGGTGACCGCGGCGGCCTCGGTGAGCATCGCCCGCACCCGCCGCGGATCGGTGGCGACGGGATGAGGCGACGCGAAGTCGAACCGGAGGGGGATCGACCGCTCGAGCCACAGCGTGCTGCGCCCCTGTCCGTCGCTGTGTCTCCAGCTCACCGTGAACCCTTCGCCTGCGCCGAGCTTGGCGGCGACCACGAGCTGGAGGTGGGCGAGGATGTCGTCGGGCATGGCGACGGGGATGAGGCCCGACCCGTATCGCAGTTCTCCCATCGCGGCGCTCTCCCCTCGTGCCACGACAGGGTGCACCAGGGGCCCGCTGTTGCGAGTGCCCCTTGACGAGCTGGCGGACGGCGGGCTAGCGGGTGGAGCGGTGCAGTCGTCGTCGCACGTCGCCGACGACGCGACGCGCCGCCGCCGACAACCGGCGCAGTCCGCCGCGGGTGCGCCCCCGGCGGCGAGCCGCGCGCAAGATGCTCGCCCAGCGGCGGCGGATGCGCGCGTCGCTGTACTCGGATGCGGTCGCTCGGGCGTTCTCCCGCATCGCGGCCCGCCGGACGGGGTCGAGCTCGACCGCGGCTCGCACGGCGTCCGCGAGGGCGCCGACGTCGCCGTCCGCGACGAGCCATCCGTTCTCGCCGTGGCGGATCAGCTCGGCCGGTCCGTAGGCGATGTCGTAGGCGATGGGGAGGCAGCCCGCGGCCATCGCCTCGAGGAGGACCAGACCGAACGCCTCCGATCTGCTCGTGAGCAGAAGGACGCTGGCGGTGGCCATGGCCGCTGCCGGCTCGTCGGTGTGCCCGTGGAAGCGGATCGCGTCGTCGTCCTCGGCGAGGACGGCGAGCTCGGCGGCGCGAGAACCCGTGCCGTAGATGTCGAGGGGGACGCGCGGTCCGTCGTCGCTGTGCACGAGGCGCACCGCCGCGACGGCATCCTCCACCCGCTTGATCGCTTCGAGCCGGGCGATGACGACGGCGCCGGTTCGCGCGGCCTCCGTCGGCAGGGTCGCGGCGTCGATGAGCGAGACCGGGTGGGCGACGCTCGCCAGGAACGGGCGCGGCCCCACGATCGCCCTCACGTCGGCGGCCTGGGCGTCGGTGGCGAATGCGACGGCGTCGAAATCGGTCAGTCGCGAGAACACCGCCTGGCGCGATGCTCGCACCGAGCCCGGTTTCGGCCCCCGGTGCGAGCCATGGATGACGTGCACGGTCGTGACCCGGCGTCGCCGGTATCCCGCCGCGAAGGGCGCAACGGTTTTGCTGTCGACGATGAGGAACGCCTCGCCGTCGCCCACGAGGTGGTCGAGCCAGTCGGCGTAGAAGTCGTAGCGTCGGCGCCAGGCGCGGACCGGTCGGCCGTCGGCGTCGCGGGCCAGGAGGAGGCGGCCCCGGGCGCCGACCCGTCGTTCCGACAGCGCGATCGTGCCATCGGGGCGGAGGTGGTCGATGTCCACCGGTTTGCCGTCGGCGCCGAGCCGCAGGCGGCGGAGGATGACGTCGTTCGCCTCATCGATGATGACGCCGTCGTCCGCGGGATCGAGCGCGGGCGGTGCGTCGGGGAGCCCCGTGCCGGGATGCACGCCGCCGGTCCGTGGCCAGTCGTAGAGGTTGCGAATCGTCACGGGCGTCGTGGCGTCGGGGTCGGTGACCGGCGGCAGGGGGAACGCGCGGTCGTCGAGGGTGAGCACGTCGACCGGAGTTCCGGCCTCGGCGAAGAGGCGGCTGCGATCGAGCAGGGCGGTGGTCATGCCCCCGTAGGGAACGGCGATGCCCCAGGTCAGTGCGAGGTGACGCCCGGGAGGAAGGTCGGAGCCGGCCACGTCGACGTCACCGGGGGCCGGGACGCACGGACACGTCCGGGACCAGGGCGTCTCGTGGCAGGTCGAGGGCGGCGAGCACGGTCGTCGCGACCGACTCGGGATCGATGAAGGCGGCGGGGTCGTAGTTGCGGCCCTCCTGGCGGTGCACCTCCGCCTGCATCGGCGTGGCGGTCCGCCCCGGGTAGACCGTCGTCACGCGGACGCCGTGGGCGGCCTCCTCGCCGCGCAGCGCGTCGGCGAGGGCCTTGAGTCCGTGCTTCGACGCGGCGTAGGCGCTCCACGCCGGGTGCGCCGTGAGGCCGGCGCCGGAGTTGACGAACAGGATCTGACCGCGCGCGGCCCGTACCGCGGGCAGAGCGAGGCGGGTGAGCTCGGCGGCGGCGATGAGGTTGACGGTGAGCTGATCGGTCCATGCGGCGACGGGCAGCTCGGCAACAGGACCCAGCTCGACGACGCCCGCGCCGTGGATGACGGTGTCGATCGCCTCCGGCAGCCGGTCCGCGAGCGCGCCGGCGAGGGCCGCGGGCTCGCGCAGGTCCGCGGCGACGCCGACGGCGTCCGGGAGGAGCTCCGCGAGCTCGGCCGCGCGGGCTTCGTTCCGGCCGAGGAGCACGAGCCGGTCGCCACGGTCGGCAAGCCGGCGCGAGATCGCGAGTCCGATGCCCGAGCCCGCGCCCGTGATGAGATGCGTCTGCGTCATGCACCCATCGTCGCATCCGCGCGACGGCCCCGCCGTGCTCGTTTGCGTGCCGCCGTGGAACGTGCGACGATCATCTCGGACATGTGACTGGTCATGCAGGCAGGATCCGAACGTACGTGCATCGCACGGCGGTCGGGTCCTTTTTTTATTGCCTCCGACCGGGGCCGGAGCGGAGCCGCTCCGGCGGCACGGTCCGGGATTCCACAGGAGGAAAACGAAGATGACCACCACGAAGGACGCCGCGGGCGCGATCCTCGAGCACGTCGGCGGACCCGAGAACATCGCCGCCCTGCAGCACTGCTCGACGCGGCTCCGATTCAATCTCGTCGACGACGCCCGCGCCGATGAGGCGGCTCTGAAGGCGGTGCCCGGCGTCATCGGCGTCGTGCGCGGTCCGCAGACCCAGATCATCGTCGGGTCGAAGGTGGGCGACTACTTCACCGAGATCGAGAAGCTGCGCGGCGGGCGTGCGGCGGCACGTGCGGCGGGGGAGACCCGTCCGAAGCTGACATGGAAGCGCGCGGGCTCGGCGGTCATGGACTTCGTCGTCGCGGTGTTCACCCCGATCATCCCGGCCATCGCCGGCGCGGGCATCTTCAAGTCGTTCCTGATCCTCGCCTCGGCGCTCGGGTGGATGCAGACGACCGACCCCAGCTACCAGGTGCTCTCGGCGATCCCCGACGCGGTGTTCTTCTTCCTGCCGCTGCTGGTGACCTACACTGCCGCGAAGAAGCTGGGCGTCAACATCCCGCTGGCTCTCGGCATCGTCGGGCTCTTGGTGTTCCCGACGTTCTCCGGTCTGCTGACGCAGGAGGGCGGTGTCGCGCTCTTCGGCCTCGCCATCCCCGCGATCTCCTACAACGCCCAGGTCTTCCCGCCGATCCTCGCGGTGCTGCTGCTGTGGCCCGTCGAGAAGCTGGCGACGAAGATCACGCCCGGGCCCATCCGCACCTTCTTCGTGCCGCTGCTGTGCTTCATCGTGGTCTCGCCGATCATGATCTTCGCCCTCGGGCCCCTCGGTTACGGCCTCGGATCGCTGCTCACCGGCGGGATGCTCTGGCTGTACGGCACGCTCGGCTGGGTCGCTATCGCGCTGCTGGCAGCCGTGCTCCCCTTCATCATCTCGGTGGGAATGCACAAGGCGTTCATCCCGCCCACGATCGCCACCGTTGCACAGCAGGGGCGTGACCCCTTCTACCTCGTGGCCTCGCTCGCCCACAACATCGCCGAATCGGGCTCGAGCCTGGCCGTCGCTATCCGCACCCGCAACAAGACTCTGCGCGGCACGGCCATCTCGTCGGGCATCTCCGCGTTCTTCGGCATCACCGAGCCCGCGCTCTACGGCGTGACGCTGCAGAACCGCCGTGCGCTGTTCGCGGTGATCGCCGGCTCGCTGACCGGCGGCGTCTACCTGGGCATCGCCGCCGTGGGCGCCTTCGCGCTCGTCAGCCCGGGGGCTGCGAGCATCTCGATGTTCATCGACGTGCTCAACCCGTGGAACCTCATCCATGCCGTCATCGGGGCGCTCGTCGCCTTCGCGACCGCCTTCGTCGTCGCGCTCGTCATCTGGAAGGACTCCGACTCGGGCACGATCCGCGCCCTCGAGGCTCAGACCGGCCCGGCGGGCGGGATCGCGCCCAACCCGGTCGGCGACGGCCGCCTCGTCGCCCCCGTCGCGGGCGAGGTCGTCCCGCTCGACCGCGTCGACGACCCGGTCTTCGGCGGCGGCATCCTCGGCGACGGCGTCGCGATCCGCCCCAGTGCGGGCGCCGTGTACGCGCCGCTGTCGGGAGTGGTCTCGAGCCTGCTGCCCTCGAAGCACGCCTTCGGCATCACCGGCGACGACGGCGTCGAGATCCTCGTCCACGTCGGGCTCGACACGGTCAAGCTCGACGGAGCTCCCTTCGTCGCCCACGTCGCGCAGGGCGATCGCGTCGAACGCGGGCAGCTGATCCTCGAGGCCGACCTCGAGGCGATCCACCTCGCCGGCTTCGACACGATCACCCCGGTCGTCGTCCTCAACGGCGACGCGTTCGAGGTCGTCGAAGCCCTCACCGGGCCCGTCGAGGCGGGCACCGGCATCTTCACCGCTCGTACCAAGGAGGCCGCTCGTGGCACTGTCTGATTCGTTCCTGTGGGGCGGCGCGCTCGCCGCCAATCAAGCCGAGGGCGCGTGGCGCGAGGGCGGCCGCGGTCCGGCCGTCTCGGACATCGCGAAGTATCGTCCGAACGTCGACCCCCGCGAATACGCGATCCATCACGCGCACACGGTCGAGAGCATCACCGCCGCCATGGCCGATGATGACGAGACGTATTACCCCAAGCGCCGCGGCATCGACTTCTACCACCGGTATCCCGAGGATCTCGCCCTGTTCGCCGAGATGGGGTTCACGGTGCTGCGCGTGTCGATCGCGTGGACGCGGCTGTACCCGACGGGCGAGGAGACCGAACCCAACGAGGACGGCATCGCCTTCTACGAGGGGCTGTTCACCGAGATGCGGCGGCTGGGCATCGAACCGCTCGTCACGCTCTCGCACTACGACCCGCCGCTCGCCCTCGCCCTGAAGAACAACTGCTGGGTCGATCGCGGCACGATCGCCCTGTTCGAGCGCTTCGCCCGCACGTGCTTCGAGCGCTTCGGGCACCTGGTCAAGCTGTGGCTGTCGTTCAACGAAATCGACGGCATCGTGCGGCATCCGCTCACTTCGGGCGGCATCATCGAGGAGACCGTCGAAGGCAGCATCCTGCAGGCCTGCTACACCGCCCTTCATCACCAGTTCGTGGCCTCGGCCTCGGTGACGCGGATGCTGCACGAGATGTGGCCCGAGTCGCAGATGGGCTGCATGCTGACCATGCTGAAGACCTACCCGCTGACGTGCCACCCCGACGACATCGCCGCGACCCAGGCGAAGGACCGGCTGCTCTACCTCTGCACGGATGTCCAGGCCGGCGGCGCCTACCCCCGCCTCGCCCTGAACGCGCTCGCGCGACAGGGCGTCGAGATCCCGTTCGCCGAGGGGGATGCCGAGCTGCTGCGCGAGCACCCCGTCGATTTCATCTCGCTGTCGTATTACATGACCCTCGCCGAGTCCGTCGACCCCGATGCCGAGCGGACCCCGGGGAACACGGTGCTCGGAGTCAAGAACCCCTACCTCGAGTCCAGCGAGTGGGGCTGGCAGATCGACCCGGTCGGGCTGCGGATCTCGCTCATCGATCTGTACGACCGCTACGGCAAGCCGCTGTTCATCGTCGAGAACGGGCTGGGCATGCGCGATGAGCTGACCGCCGACGGCCGCATCCACGACCCCTACCGCATCGACTACTTCCGGGCCCACTTCCGCGAGATGATCCGGGCCGTCGACGAGGGCGTCGAGCTGATGGGCTACACCAGCTGGGCGCCGATCGACATCATCAGTGCGTCGTCGTCGCAGATCTCGAAGCGATACGGTTTCATTCACGTCGACCTCGACGATCTCGGTCAGGGCAGCGGTGAGCGTCGGCGCAAGGATTCGTTCTGGTGGTACCAGCGGGTGATCGCCACGAACGGCGCAGATCTCGGGTGACCCTCCTGCTCCACGAGCGTGAGGCCGTGTCGATGAGGGCGGGCATGCAGATCATCAAGAAGGTGCTCAACTCGAGCGTCGTGCTCGTCGATGATGAGCGCGGCGTCGAGCGGGTGCTGCTGGGCAAGGGCATCGGATTCGGTGCCAAACCCGGCGACGTCGTCGACGAGGGCGCGACCGATCGGGTGTTCGTCGCGCTCGACGACGCCGATCAGCGGAACCTCGTCGAGCTGCTCGCGCAGATCCCGGGTGAGTTCGTCGAGCTCACCCGGGAGATCGTCCGTGACGCCGTGGCCTCGGGGCTCGATCTCGATCCGCACATCTACCTCACGCTCACCGACCACCTTCACTTCGCCGTCGAGCGTCACCGTCGCGGTCTCGTCGTCGTGAACCGGCTCGCATGGGAACTGCGCACCGTCTACCCCGACGAGTACGCCGTCGGGTCCCGCGGTGTCGAGCTGCTGCGGGCGCGCATGCGCGTGGATGTGCCGGACGAAGAGGCCGCCAATATCGCGTTCCACCTCGCCAACGCCGCCAACGGGCGGGCTGGTGCCGACACGATGCATGTCGTACGGCTCATCTCGGCGGCGACCACGATCGTGTCGAACACCACGGGGATCGCCTTCGGCGACGACCTGCATTCGTCGCGTTTCCTCGTGCACCTGCAGTTCTTCGCCGAGCGGGTGTTCTCGGGGCGCTTGCTCGACAGCGACGACGGCTTCCTGTTCGAGAGCATGAGCCGGCGGCATCCTCGGGCGACGGCGACGGCCGAACGCGTGCGTGCGCTCGTGCGGACGCAGCACGACATCGAGATCACCGACGAGGAGGTCGCCTACCTCGCTCTCCACATCGCACGCGCCGTGCCGGGGTGATCCCGCGTCAGTATCCGGCGCGGGTGGTGCGGTCGGCCTCGGGCACCCAGGCCGCCGCGAGCGCTTCCGAGCCGCGGGCCAGCAGCGCGACGTCGGCGCCGACGAGCAGGAAGTCCGCCCCGGCCTCGGCGTAGCCGCGCGCGAGCGCGGGGTCGAAGGCGTTCACGCCCACCGGTGTGCCCGCGGACCGGGCGTCGGCGAAGACGCGACGGACGGCGGCGACCACGTCGGGGTGGGACTGCTGTCCGAGCAGCCCCATCGAGGCGGCGAGATCGCTCGGGCCGACGAACACGCCGTCGATCCCGTCGACCGCAGCGATGCCCGCGGCGGCGTCGACCCCCGCGGCGGTCTCGATCTGCACGACGAGCGACACGTGCTGCTCGGCCTCGGCCAGGTAGTCGTCGACCCGGTTCCAGCGGGCCGAACGGGCGAGGGCGGAACCGACGCCGCGGATGCCGCGGGGCGGATAGTGAAACGCGCGCACGACCGCCTCGGCCTCGGCGACCGACGACACCATCGGCACGAGCAGGTTCTGCGCACCGAGGTCGAGCACCTGCTTGATCACGACGGGGTCGGCGGTCGGAACCCGCACCATCGTCGTGACCGGTGTCGCGGCGGCGGCCTGCAACTGGGCGAGCACGGACTCGATTCCGTTGGGAGAGTGCTCCATGTCGATGAGCAGCCAGTCGAGTCCGGCGCCGGCGCAGATCTCGGCGACCAGCGGTGACCCGGAGCACACCCAGATCCCCGCGAGCGGGCGGTCCGCGCGACCGAGGGCGTCGCGGAAGGCCGGTGTCAGACGAAACGGCATGCGATCACTCCCATCGGGCCATAGTCGCAGCGGACCTCGTCGCCGCGCGACACCCACATCGGCCGCGTGAACGACCCGGCGAGGATCAGCTCACCCGCCTCCAGGCGCGCGCCGTGCTGCGACACCTTGTTGGCGAGCCAGGCGACCCCCGTCGCGGGATGGCCGAGGACACCCGCCGCCACCCCGGTCTCCTCGATCTCGCCGTTGCGCGAGAGCAGCGCCGGCACCCACCGCAGGTCGATCTCGTCGGGACGTCGCCGCTCGGTGCCGAGCACCATCGCACCGTAGGCGGCGTTGTCGGCGATCGTGTCGATGATCGTGCGCCCCTCGAGCTCGATGTGCGAGTTGAGGATCTCGAGGGCCGGGACGGCATAGTCGATCGCGTCGAGCGCGTCGTCGAGCGTGCAGTCCGGCCCGGCGAGGGGGCGGGCGAGCGCGAAGGCGAGCTCGACCTCGACGCGCACGTTCGAGAACCGCTCGGTGGCGATCTCGGTGCCGGAGCCGTAGATCGTGTCGTCGAACATGACGCCGTAGTCGGGCTCGGTGATCCCGGTCGCCTGCTGCATTGCTTTCGAGGTCAGACCGATCTTGCGTCCCACGAGCCGGCGGCCCGAGGCGATCATCCGGTCGCGCCACACGCCCTGGATGGCGTACGAGTCCTCGACGGTGGCGCCGGGGTACCGCGCCGTGATGCGCGGGATGACGTCGTGCGTGCGGTCGGCCTCGGCCAGTTCGTCCGCGATGGCGGCGATGTCGTCGGGGGAGAGCATGAGCGTCCTCTCAGAGCTGGTTGCAGATCAGAGCTGGTTGCCGAGCTTGTACTCGCCCTGTTTGTACTCGGGCAGCCCGTCGTCGCCCGGTCGGGTGTACGAGAACCCGTCGGCGCCGATCGTGACGGCCATCTCCGAGTCGTCGCTGCGGGCGCGGAGCGGCTGGGGCTTCCCGTCGAGGTCGAGGACGAGGGAGGCCTCGGTGTACCAGGAGGGCACGACGGGGTTGCCCCACCAGTCGCGGCGCTGGTTGTCGTGCACGTCCCACGTGATGACGGGATTGTCGGGGTCGCCGGTGTAGTAGTCCTGCGTGTAGATCTCGACGCGGTGTCCGTCGGGGTCGCGCAGGTAGAGATAGAACGCGTTCGAGACGCCGTGGCGCCCCGGCCCCCGCTCGATCGCGTCCGACCGGCGCAGCGCGCCGAGCTTGTCGCAGATCGCGAGGATGTTGTGCTTCTCCTGCGTCGCGAAGGCCACGTGGTGCATCCGGGGGCCGTCACCGCCGGTCATCGCGGTGTCGTGGACGGTCGGTTTCCGCCGCATCCATGCCGCGTACACCGTGCCCGCGTCATCCTGGATGTCCTCGGTCACCCGGAACCCGAGCGTCTGCATGAACTGCACGGCGCGCGGGACGTCCGGGGTCACCTGGTTGAAGTGATCCAGACGCACGAGCTCGCCGGGCGTGTGGAGGTCGTAGCGCCACGAGAGGCGCTCGACGTGCTCGGTCTGGAAGAAGAACTCGTACGGGAAGCCGAGCGGATCCTCGACGCGGACAGAGTCGCCGATGCCTCGCACGGAGCCACCCGGCCGCCGCTCCACCCGGCAGCCCAGCTCGGTGTAGAACGCGACGGCGCGGTCGAGGTCGTCGGCCGACCGGACGCGGTACGAGAACGCCGCGACGGCGGCGACCGGTCCCTGACGCAGGATCAGGTTGTGGTGGATGAACTCCTCGGTCGAACGGAGGTAGATCGCCTCGTCGTCCTCCTCGGTGACGTAGAGCCCGAGCACGTCGACGTAGAACTCCCGTGAGGCGGCGAGGTCGGTGACGACCAGCTCCATGTAGGCGCAGCGGAGGATGTCGGGCGCCGGCGCCGTCGGCGTCGGGATCGGGTCGTCGCAGGTGATCGGCGCCTCCTGGCTGACGAAGTAGCCCGAGGAGGTCCGGGTCATCTGGTCGCGGTGGGTCATGACAGCGTCCTTGCTCTCGATGTCGGGTGGGTCCGGCGGTTCCGGGGGGCGGGTCAGCTCTTGCCGAAAGTCGGGTTGTGGACCGCGCCGAGGGTGATGTGCACCGCCTGCTGGTGCGTGTAGAAGTCGATCGACCGGTAGCCGCCCTCGTGGCCGAGGCCGGACGCCTTGACCCCGCCGAACGGGGTGCGCAGGTCGCGCACGTTGTTGGAGTTGAGCCAGACCATCCCCGCCTCCACGGCCTGCGAGAAGTTGTGCGCCCGCTTCAGGTCGTTGGTCCAGACGTAGGCGGCGAGCCCGTATTTCGTGTCGTTGGCGAGGTCCAGCGCCTCGGCATCCGTGTCGAACGGGGTGATCGCGACGACCGGGCCGAAGATCTCCTCCTGGAAGATCCGCGCCGTCGGAGCGACGTCGGCGAACACGGTCGGGGCGACGAAGGTGCCGCTCTCGAACCCCTCGGGGCGGCCGCCGCCGGCGACGAGGCGGCCCTCGCTCTTTCCGAGCTCGACGTACGACATGACCTTCTCGAAGTGCTCGGGATGCACGAGCGCGCCCACCTCGGTCGCCGGGTCGTGGGGGAAGCCGACTCGCACCCGCTGGGCCTGCGCGGCGTAGCGTTCGACGAACTCGTCGTACATCGCGCGCTCGACGAGGATGCGGCTGCCGGCCGTGCAGCGCTCGCCGTTGAGAGAGAACACACCGAAGATCGTGGCGTCGATCGCCGCGTCGAGATCCGCGTCGGCGAAGACGATCGCCGGGCTCTTCCCGCCCAGCTCCATCGACAGCCCCTTGAGGTGCGGCGCCGCGTTGGCGAAGATCAGCTGCCCCGTCGAGCTCTCGCCCGTGAACGAGATGAGCGGCACGTCGGGGTGCTTCACGAGCGCGTCGCCCGCGTCCTCGCCGAGGCCGTTGACCAGGTTGAAGACCCCCGGCGGCAGTCCGGCCTCCTCGAAGATGCCCGCCCACAGCGACGCGGACAGGGGCGTGAACTCGGCGGGCTTCAGCACGACCGTGTTGCCGGTGGCGAGCGCCGGGGCGAGCTTCCACGACTCGAGCATGAACGGGGTGTTCCACGGAGTGATGAGCCCGGCGACGCCGATGGGCTTGCGGTTGACGTAGTTGATCTGACGGCCGGGCACCTTGTAGGTGTCGTCGGCCTGGGCGACGATCAGGTCGGCGAAGAACCGGAAGTTCTCGGCGGCCCGCCGGGCCTGGCCGAGCGCCTGCGTGATGGGGAGTCCGGAGTCGAACGACTCGAGCTCGGCGAGGCGGGCGTCGCGAGACTCGACCAGGTCGGCGATGCGGTGCAGCACGCGCGAGCGCTCGCGCGGGAGCATCCGCGGCCACGGCCCCTCGGTGAACGCGCGGCGGGCTGCCGCGACGGCGGCATCGACGTCGGCCTTCTTGCCGGCGGCCGCCTGCAGGTACACGCGCCCGGTGACGGGGTCGAGCACGTCGAACGTCGCGCCGTCGACCGAGTCGACGAGCGACCCGTCGATGTAGTGACGGATGGCGCCGGGCAGGTCCGCGGGCGTGTGGGGGGCGGTGAGCGTCGTGTCGGTCATCTCGTGCGTCCTTGCAGCAGGGGGCGGTCAGAAGTTGGGCAGGCCGAGCGCCTGATCGGGGTGCTCGTGCGTCATGTAGGCGTCGAGGGTGGCCGAGCGGTGGCGCCGCGCGGCGTGCTCGATCTCGGTGAGGGGCGCCCCTCGTTCGATCAGCGCCAGGATGTGCTCGTGCTCCCGCACCGACTCCTGCGCGCGGCCCGGGACGAAGCTGAAGGTCGAGTCGCGCAGGTGTCCGAGCCGTGCCCATTCGGCCTGCACGAGTTCGAGCATTCGAGGGTTGGCGCACTGCTCGAACAGCGTCGCGTGGAACTCCTGGTTCAACCGAGTGAACGAGCGCGGATCGAAGTGATCGAGAGACTCGGTCATCAGCGCGTTGATCTCGCGCGCACGCCGGATGTCGTCGACGCTCAGCGCGCGCGCCGCGAGCGCCGTCGCGGCGCCCTCGAGGATCGACAGCGCCTGCATGCTGAAGCGGTACTGCGAGTCGTCGACCATCGCCACGCGGGCGCCGATGTTGCGCTCGAAGGTCACGAGGCCCTCGGCCTCGAGCTGGCGGATCGCCTCGCGCACCGGGACGACGCTCATGTCGAGCTCGCCGGCGATCGTCCCGAGCACGAGCCGGTACCCCGGGGTGAACTCCTGCTCGGCGATGCGCTCGCGGATCCAGTGATACGCGCGCTGCGACTTGCTCTGCGTCTCGGGCAGGGGAGGCGTCGGGGAGGTCATGCGCCGCGCTCGCCGTCGTACCGGGCGCGCCAGGCCGCGTTCATCGGGAACAGCCCGTCGACCGAGGCGCCCTCCGCCACGCGCGCGGCGATCCAGGCGTCCTCGTCCTCCTGAGCGAGGGCCGCATCGACGACCTCGGCGACGAGAGGCGGCGGGATGACGATGACCCCGTCGGCGTCGCCCACGATGACGTCTCCGGGCTGGACGGTCGCGCCGCCGCAGGCGATGGTTCCGCCCGCCTCCCACGGGACGTGCTTGCGCCCGAGGACGGCCGGATGCGCGCCCGCGGCATAGACGGGCAGCCCGATCTCGGCGACGGCGGCGTAGTCACGCACGCCGCCGTCGGTGACGACGCCGGCGGCTCCCCGGGTCCGGGCGCGGAGGGCCAGGATGTCGCCGAGCGTGCCCGATCCGGTCTCGCCGCGCGCCTCGATGACGATGACCTCGCCGGGCGAGACCGCGTCGAACACCTGCTTCTGCGCGTTGAAGCCGCCGCCGTGCCGGGCGAAGAGGTCGGGGCGGAACGGCACGAACCGCAGCGTGGCGGCCGTTCCGACGAGCTTGCTGGCGGGGTGCATCGGCTGCACGCCGTCGATCGTCACGTCGTCGAGCCCGCGCTTGCGCAGCTGCTGCGACAGTGCCGCGACGGGCACGCGCTCGAGCTTGGCCCGGAGATCGTCGGTGAGGCCGGATGCCGGCTCGTCCGGCAGCCCGGCAGCTTCGCGCGATCCCCACGCCTCCTCGCGCTGGATGTCGTCGACCGTGGGAAGCGAGCCGAGCGCGGGATCGAACGCGGCGCCCGCGTCGGCGACGACGGTCGTCACGAGTCGTCCCGACGTGGCGCCGGTGTCGAGCGCGTCGACCTCGACCTCGACGACGTCGCCGGGGACGATGACCGACGATCCGGCCGGCGTGCCGGTCAGGATGACGTCGCCGGTCTCGAGGGTCAGGTGCTGCGAGAGGTCGGCGACGATCTGCGCCAGCGGGAACAGCAGGCCGCCGGTGGTGTCGTCCTGCACGAGGTCGCCGTTGACCCAGGCGCGGACGCGGAGCCGGTGCGGGTCGACGGTCCGGGCGTCGATGAGGTCGGGGCCGAGGGGAGTGAAGCCGTCACGGCTCTTCGAGCGGAGGTTCGATCCTTTGTCCGCGGCGCGCAGGTCGTAGACGCCGAGGTCGTTGGCCGCGGTGACGGCGGCGACGTGGTCCCAGGCCTCGGCGAGGCCGACCCGGTGCGCATCGCGCCCGATGACGAGCGCGATCTCGCCCTCGAACGCCAGCAGTTCGGTACCCGCCGGGCGTTCGACCGTGTCGCCGCTCCCGACGATCGAGCTCGACGCCTTCAGAAAGTACGAGGGGGCGGCGGGCGTGCGCCCGCGCTGCGCGGCCCGGGATGCATAGCTCAGGTGGACCGCGATGATCTTGCCCGGTCGACCGGAGCTTCCTCGCTCTTGTCTCATATTCGAAATCGTATATGATCATCGCCAGCAGAACAACGTCTGCAGACAACGTCGTCGACACCTCGGGAGCACGAAGATGAGCACCCCCACATCCACCCCCGGTCCGGCCGCACGCAACGGCTTCACCCCGACCGGGACCATCGCCACCGCCGCCGACCGCCGCCGCGTGGTCTTCGCCACCGTCGTCGGGACGACGGTCGAGTGGTACGACTTCTTCATCTACGCCACGGCGGTCGGGCTGGTCTTCGGCCAGCTCTTCTTCGCTCCGCTCGGCGCCAACAGCGCGTTGATCGGTTTCGCCACCGTCGGGGTGAGCTTCCTCTTCCGGCCCCTCGGCGCCTTCCTCGCAGGCCATCTCGGCGACCGGCTCGGGCGCAAGCTCGTGCTGATGTGGACGCTCATCCTCATGGGCGTCGCGACGGCACTGATCGGCCTGTTGCCCACGTACGAGACGATCGGCCTCGCCGCGCCGGTCATCCTCGTGCTGCTGCGCATCGTCCAGGGCATCTCGGCCGGCGGCGAATGGGGCGGTGCCGTGCTCATGGCCGTCGAGCACGCCCCGAAGACGCGCCGTGGCGCATTCGGCGCGTCGCCGCAGATCGGCGTACCGCTCGGCCTCCTCCTCGCGTCCGGAGTGATGGCGCTCATGGCCATGATCGCTCCCGGCGAGGCGTTCCTGGCCTGGGGCTGGCGGGTCCCGTTCCTCCTGAGCGTCGTGCTCATCCTCGTCGGCTGGTACGTGCGTCGCCGCGTGGAGGAGAGCCCCGTGTTCACCGAGCTCGCCGAGCGGCGCGAGAAGGCCCACATGCCGATCGTGCAGCTCTTCCGCAAGCACGCCGCTCTCGTGATCATCGCCGCGTTCGTCTTCGCGGGGAACAACGCCGTCGGCTACATGACCACCGGCGGCTACATCCAGAACTACGCCACCAACCCCGACGGACCGCTCGGGTTCGACCGCGAACCGGTCCTGTGGGCGGTCGCCGGTTCGGCGGTCACCTGGCTCGTCACGACGCTCATCGCCGGGTTCCTCTCCGACCGCATCGGGCGCCGCACGACCTACATCGCCGGCTGGATCCTCCAGCTCGCGGGCGTGTTCGCTCTCTTCCCGCTCGTGAACACCGGAAGCATCGGCCTCCTCTTCGCCGGGCTGGCGATCCTGACGATCGGCCTGGGCCTGACGTACGGCCCGCAGGCCGCCCTGTACGCCGAGCTCTTCCCGGCATCCATCCGGTTCTCGGGCGTCTCGATCTCCTACGCCATCGGCGCCATCCTCGGCGGCGCGTTCGCGCCGACGATCGCCACCGCGCTCGTGCAGGCGACGGGATCGACCATGTCGGTGACCTGGTACCTGGCGGGGATGACGGTGCTCGGGCTCGTCGCGACGCTGCTGCTGCGCGACCGCAGCGGCATCCCGCTCGACCCCGACCACGAGGCCGAGCAGTCGGTCAGCCCGATCGTCGGCACCGGCCGGCGCTGACCGCGGCGGCGAGGAGGGCACGATGCAGTTCCATCATCACGGCTACGTCTCGGGAGATCCGCGCGTGCAGCCCGCGGCCGGTCGCGGGCTGCACCGCCCCGCCGAGCTGCCCGACGAGACCGACGTCCTCATCGTCGGCTCGGGACCGGCGGGGATGCTGCTGGCGGCGCAGCTGTCGCAGTTCCCCGATGTCGACGTGAGGTTGATCGAGCGCCGCGAGGGGCGTCTCGAGCTGGGGCAGGCAGACGGCATCCAGCCGCGGAGCGTGGAGACCTTCCAGGCGTTCGGATTCGCCGAGCGCATCATGGCGGAGGCCTACAACATCGGCTGGATGAACTTCTGGGCACCTGACCCGGAGAATCCGACGCGCATCGTGCGCACCATGCGCACGGAGGACTATGCGCTGCGGATGAGCGAGTTGCCGCACCTGATCGTCAACCAGGCGCGCGTGCTCGACTACTTCGCCGAGGCCGCGGCGCAGGGACCGGGGCGCGTCGTGCCCGACTACGGCGTCGAGTTCCTCGGGCTGACCGTCGGCGAGGAGGGCGAGTTCCCCGTCGAGGTGCGGGTGCGTCATGTCGCGGGCGCCCGGGCGGGTGAGGAGCGCACGATCCGCGCGAAGTACGTCGCGGGATGCGACGGCGCGCGCAGCCGCGTGCGCGACGCGATCGGCCGGGTCCACGTCGGGGCGGCGTCGGCGCACGCCTGGGGCGTCATGGACGTGCTGGTGAACACCGACTTCCCCGACTGGCGCATCAAGTGCGCGATCAACTCCGCGGCGGGCAACATCCTGCACATCCCGCGCGAGGGCGGCTACCTCAGCCGCATGTACATCGACCTCGGCGAGGTCGCCCCCGATGACGATCACCGCGTGCGGCAGACGCCGATCGACGAGATCATCCGGCGAGCCAACGCGATCCTGCACCCGTACTCGATCGACGTGAGAGAAGTCGCCTGGCACAGCGTCTACGAGGTGGGGCATCGCGTCACCGACGGCTTCGACGACGTGCCGGCGGGCGCCCCGCGCGCCCCGCGCGTGTTCCTCACCGGCGACGCCTGCCACACCCACAGCGCGAAGGCCGGGCAGGGGATGAACGTCTCGATGCAGGACGGGTTCAATCTGGGGTGGAAGCTCGGCCACGTCCTGACGGGCCTGGCGGCGCCGTCGCTGCTGTCGACGTACGGGGCGGAACGACGCCCCGTCGCGCAGCAGCTGATCGACTTCGACCGGGAGTGGTCGGCCCTCATGGCGCGCAAGCCCGAGGAGATCACCGACCCGCAGGATCTCGCGACCCACTACCTCGCGACGGCGGAGTTCCCCTCCGGCTTCCGCACCCGGTACGACCCGTCGGAGATCGTCGCGGATGCCGCGCACCAGGACCTCGCTTCGGGCTTCCCGATCGGCATGCGATTCGCGTCGGTCGAGGTCGCGCGCGTCGCCGACGGCAACGCCGTGCACCTCGGTCACCATGCCCGGGCCGACGGGCGGTGGCGCATCTACGCGTTCGCCGACGCCCCGTTGCCGGGCGCGCCGTCCGCGCTCGACGACTTCGCGCGGTGGCTCGCGTCGCCCGTGTCGCCGGTGTCCGTGCACACCCCCGCGGGCGCCGACGTCGACGCGGTGTTCGACGTCAAGGTGGTGTACCAGCAGCGGTACGACGAGATCGAGCTGCCGCTCGTGCCCGACATCTTCCGCCCCCGCACCGGCCCGCTCGGCCTGACGGACTGGGAGAAGGTGTTCGCCGCGGCACCGAGCGCGTGGCACGATGCCGACATCTTCGACGAGCGCGGGCTCTCGCGCGACGGAGTCGTCGTTGTCGTCCGCCCCGACCAGTACGTCGCGGCTGTGCTGCCGCTCACCGCGACCGACGAGCTGACCGCCTTCTTCGCGGGAGCCCTGCTGCGCGCCTAGGGCTTCGCCCTAGGAGTTCACGCGGAGGATCTCCTCCTGGTACGGGGCGCGGATCGTCGCCGACACCCGCAGGTCGAGCAGGAGGAACGGGCGCTCATCGGCGGGGCGATCGCGCCACCGGGCGAGGGCCTCGAGATCGTCGAGCGTGCGCACCACGACGGCCTCGCCGCCGACCGCGCGGCACAGCGCGGCGAAGTCGACCTCGGGGATGAGCATGGGGGCGGGGGCGAGGCCCTGCGCGCCGTACAGGTGCACCTCGGCGCCGTACGCGCGGTCGTTCCACACGACGGCGAGGCCGCGGCCGCCGGCGACCCGGACGGCCGACTCGAGGTCGCTGACGGCCATGAGACCGCCGCCGTCGCCCGTCGTCAGCACGATCGTCGCGTCGGGACGGGCGCGGGCTGCGCCGGGGACCGAGGGGAAGCCGAGGCCGATCGACTGATAGGCGGTGCCGACCATCATCATCCGGTCGGGTGACGACACGGGCCAGTACATGTTCGCCCATCCGATGAAGTGGCCACCGTCCGACACGACGACGCGGTCCTCGGGCAGCAGCTCTCCGATCCGCCGCGCGGCGGACCGCGGGTCGAGACGCCCGTCGGGGGCGAGGGCGTCGCCGGGGAGATGGTCGCGCAGGGCGGCGATGTCGAGCGACTCGCGCCATCCGCTCGCCGGAGCGACGAGCGCGGCGAGCTCGTCGGTGATCGCCCGGGCCGCGAGGGCCGCGTCGGCGCGCAGGTAGAGCCCGACGTGCGGATGCGTCGCCGTGGGTGCCGTGTCGATCTGAGCGACCGTCGTCCCGGGGGCGAACAGAGTCCCGAACCGCATCGTGAACTGGTTGAGAGACGCGCCGACGACGAGCACGACATCGGCGTCGCGGATGACGGACATCGCCCCGTCGGCGCCGAATCCGCCGGTCACGCCGAGATCGAACTCCGGACGCGGGAAGACCCCGCGCCCGAGAGCCGTGGTCGCGGTCACCGCTCCCGTCGCATCGGCGATGGCGCCGAGAGCGGTGCCCGCTCCGGCGAGCCACGCGCCGCGGCCCGCGAGGAGGAGGGGCCGCTGCGCGCCCGCCAGTGCGCGGGCGATCTGCGTCACGGTTCCGGTCGCGAACGGCGTGGCGGGAGCGAGCTCAGGCGCTCGCCGCGGCTCGGGGGTACGGGTGAGCGGGCCGGCGTCGGCTTTGGCGACATCGTAGGGGATCGCCAGCACGACGGGGGAGGAGTACGCGAGGGCGTGCTCGATCGCGATGACGGTCGTGGCCGCGGCATCCGCCCGGCCCACCGTGTAGGTGCGGACTCCGACCGCCGAGGCGAGCGCGATCTGGTCGACGTCCCACGGGCGCGGGCCGGACGTCGGCGCATCGCCGACGACGAGGACCAGCGGGGTGCGTGCCTGCGCTGCCTCCGCGAGCGGTGTCAGGGTGTTGGTGAACCCCGCTCCGTACGTCGCGGTCGCGGCCGCGAGGCCTCCGCCGGCACGGTAGTGGGCATCGGCGGACACCACGCCGCCCGCCTCATGACGGAGCGCGGTGAAGGTGACGCCGGGGGAGCGCTCGAGCGCATCGAGCAGGTGTGCGTTGCCATTGCCCATCACGCCGAAGACGTGCGAGACGTGTCGGGAGAGGGCGGCGGCGACGTGCGCGGAGACGGAGGGCATGGCGATGCCTTTCGAGACGGAACGGTGATGGAGGCCGTATGTGTCTCACGCGCGGATGCCGCTTCGTGCCCATTTTTCGAGCACCGACGGCAACGCCGCCGCCGGACGTTCCGATTATAGGAACGACCGACGACGGCGTGAAGTGTTCGGTACGGGTTACGCCGGGACCTTCAGCCGCGGCACTCCGGCGGTCACCGGCCGCAGCTCGCGCTGCGGGGCCTCGGGGATCTCCTGGTCCAGCGCGACGACGAGTCCGGCGGACGACGTCGCCGCATTGGCCATGTCGCGGATGGCGGCCGGGTTGAGGACCTCCATGTCGGCGCTTTCGAAGACGAAGCGCAGCGGGATGGACGGCTGCAGCCAGATCGAGGAACGACCGTCGTCGGCCGTCCACGACATCATGAAGCTCTCATTGCGCCGCAGCTTCGTCGCGATGACGACTTTGAGGTGCGCGAGCAGGCGGTCCGGGATCTCGATTCGGGTGTCGGAGTTTCCGTAGTGGAGCTGTCCCATGCTGTCCTCCTGAGATCGTCGATGAGCGAGTGAAGTGTTGGTTCCCTCGTTAAGTATCTAGCCAGACAAGACAGTTTCTGTCAATTCTTAGATCCTATGTATCTCACCATCTGTGAAAGACAGAATCTGTCAAGCTGGGCTAGTGTTCTAGGATGCTGTCGGAGGAGGTGGCAACCCGATGCCTCAAAACGTCGTCCGTCATGAAGGACTTCACCTGTACGCGGATCAACCTCGTGACGAGGTCGGTCGTCGGCTGAGCGACGCCGTGCTGCGTCTGCGGCGCGCGGAACAGGTGCAGGCCGGGCTCGCGGTGCGCGCCTCCGAGCTGTCGGCGATCGACTTGACCGCGCTGCGCTACCTCGTTCAGGGACACCGCGACGGCCGCGATCTCGGGCCCAAGGACCTCATCGTCATGCTCGCCACCTCGAGCGCCACGGTGACCAACGTCGTCGAGCGTCTCGCCTCGAAGGGCCTGGTCGAGCGCGTGCAGCACCCCAGCGACCGCCGGGCGCACTACCTCGTTCCGACGGCCGCCGCCGTCGAGCGGGTGGATGCCGCCTTCGCCGCCCATCACCGGGCGATTGTGACGGTCATCGATGAGCTCGATCCCGAGCGTACCGCCATCGCGGCCGAGGTCATCGACCTCCTCGCTTCCGCCCTCGACGAGATCGCCGAGCGCAGCGCCTGACTCCCGAACGAAGCGGGGGCCGACTCCATATCAGTGGTGTCGGCCCCCGCTTCGTCGTGTCAGCTGTCTTCGCCCTCAGCCTGCGAGGGGTGTCCCGTCTCCTCTTCCGGGGCTTCGCCCGTGTCGGGGTGATCGGGGTCGGCGCCTTCGGCCTGGCTGGGCTTCGCGTCGTCTCGTGACATCGACGGTCTCCTTCCGAGATGGGTCGTCGTCTCTGGGTATCACGCTTGTCCGACCCCCGCCATCCCCTCGCCCCGGGCGGGACGATGTGCCTACGGTCGCCCCATGTCCGACGCATCCGAACCCCTGACCGACGAAGACGCCCGCCGCGAGGAACTGCTGCGCGCCGGCGGATCGACCGAGGCCGACGCGGCGCCGCGGATCGAGACGAGCGAGCACGACGGCGTCACGCGCATCGACATCGCCGACTCGGCCGCCGTGCGTCCGGGACCTGGGCCCGGTACGCCCGAGGCCGACGGTGACGAGCCGGAGGTCGAGCGATGAAGGCCCTCACCTGGCAGGGGCGCCGCAACGTCTCCGTCGAGACGGTGCCCGACCCCGAGATCCTCGAGCCCACCGATGCGATCGTGCGGATCACCTCGACCGCGATCTGCGGCTCCGACCTGCACCTGTATGAGATCTTCGGGCCGTTCATCGACAGCGGCGACGTGCTCGGACACGAGCCGATGGGCGTCGTCGTCGAGGTCGGCTCGGCCGTCACGAACCTGGCGGTCGGAGACCGCATCGTCGTGCCGTTCAACATCTCGTGCGGGCACTGCTTCATGTGCCGGCGCGGGCTGCAGTCGCAGTGCGAGACGACGCAGGTCACCGAGTACGGCAGCGGCGCGTCGCTGTTCGGCTACACCAAGCTGTACGGCCAGGTCCCCGGCGGTCAGGCCGAGTACTTGCGGGTGCCGCTCGCGGACTACAACCACATCCGCGTCGGCAACGACCTCCCCGACGACCGGTACCTCTTCCTCAGCGACATCCTGCCGACGGCGTGGCAGGGCGTGGAGTACGCCGATGTTCCCGAGGGCGGCACCCTCGCGGTGATGGGGCTGGGGCCCGTCGGCCAGTTCGTCGCGCGCGTCGGTGTGCACCGGGGGTACCGGGTGCTCGCGGTCGACCCGGTCGCCGAGCGGCGAGCGATGGCGGAGCGGCACGGTGCGGACGTGTTCGACCTGACCGACTCGGTGGTCGACGAACTCCGCGACCTCACCGACGGGCGCGGCGCGGACGCGGTCGTGGATGCCGTCGGCATGGAGGCCCACGGGAACCCCGCCGTCTCGACGGTGCACAAGGCGTTGGGGCTGCTGCCCGATGCCCTGGCTCAGAAGGTCATGGAGACCGGCGGGCTCGATCGGCTGGCGGCGCTCCACTCGTCGATCGACATCGTCCGCCGCGGCGGCACCGTCTCGCTCAGCGGCGTGTACGCCGGCGAGGCCGACATGATGCCGATGAAGACGATGTTCGACAAGCAGCTGAGCCTTCGGATGGGTCAGTGCAACGTCAAGCGGTGGATCGATGACCTGCTGCCTCTCGTCGAAGACCCCGCTGACCCGCTCGGCGTCATGGATCTGACGACCCACCGCGCGCCGCTGTCCGACGCGCCGGGCCTCTACGAGACTTTCCAGAAGAAGGAGGACGGCTGCATCAAGGTGGTGCTGCAGCCGTGACTCCGCCCCGGAGAGGAGACTGCCATGTCGCGTAACGTCCGACTCATGCACTGCGCCCCCGAAGACGTCTTCGCGGTCCTGAACGACGGCTGGCTGTTCCCGGCGTGGGTCGTCGGTGCTTCGCGCATGCGCGATGTCAGTCCCGCCTGGCCCCAGAAGGGGTCGCGTCTGCACCATTCCTTCGGGGTGTGGCCCTTCGTCATCGACGACAGCACGTCGGTGCTCGAATTCGATCCGCCGCACCGCATGGTGCTGCAGGCGCGCGGCTGGCCGATCGGCGAAGCCCACATCACCATCGACGTCAAGCCCCGAGGCGATGACTGCGTCGTGCGCATTCAGGAAGTGGCCGCGGAGGGGCCGGGGTCGTTCATCCCGCAACCGCTGCTCGACCTGCCCCTGCACGTGCGCAACGCCGAGACCCTGCGTCGGCTCGCGCACCTCGCGGAGGGCGGCGCGGGACGGTGACGACCGAGTACGACGCCGTCATCGTCGGCTCCGGGCCGAACGGGCTGGCGGCGGCCGTCACCCTGGCGCGCTCCGGGCTCTCGGTCGCGGTGTTCGAAGCCGAGGATCACTTCGGCGGCGGGGCGGCCTCCGGGGAGACCACCCTCCCCGGCTACCTGCACGACCTGTGCTCGGCGGTGCACCCGCTCGCATTCGAATCCGCCTTCTTCCGCGAGTTCGGACTGCGCCACCGCGTCGAGTTCGTCGTGCCCGAGGTGTCGTACGCGCACCCTCTCGACGGCGGCGCGGCGCTGGCGTACCGCGATCTCGATCGCACGGCCGAGGGGCTCGGTGCCGACGGCCGCGCGTATGCCCGGCTGATGGCGCCGCTCGTCGAGCGCGTGCGCGGCATCGCGGACTTCACCGGTGGATCGCTGCTGCGCGTGCCCGGCGATCCGATCGCCGCGGCCTGGTTCGGCCTGCGCACCCTCGAGCAGGGGACACCGGCATGGAACCTGCGGTTCCGCGAGCAGGCGGCCCCGGCCCTCATGTCGGGGGTCGCGGCCCACACCATTCTCGGCCTCCCGAGTCTCGCGGCAGCCGGCGGCGGCCTCACCCTCGCGACATACGGTCATGCCCGCGGGTGGCCGATCCCGATCGGCGGAAGCGGGGCGATCGTGGCCGCCATGGTCGACGACATCCGTGCGCACGGCGGCGAGCTGTTCGTCGGACGCCGCATCCGCTCGCTCGATGAGCTGCCGAGCGCGCGGGCGGTGATGCTCGACGTGACGCCGCGCGCGCTCATCGAGATCGCGGGGGAGCGGATGCCGACGCGCTATCGGCACCGCCTCGAGCGATTCCGCTACGGCGATGCGGTGGCGAAGGTCGACTTCGCCCTCTCCGCGCCGGTGCCGTGGCGCGATCCCGCGATCGCGCAGAGCGGCACTGTCCACGTCGGCGGGACCCGGCCGGAGATCGCCGCCTCCGAGAACGCGGTGCGCGCCGGCCGGCTGCCCGACGCGCCGTATGTGCTCGTCGCGCAGCCGTCGCTGTTCGATGCGGGCCGGGCGCCGGATGGCCATCACACCCTGTGGGCATACACGCACGTTCCCGCGGGCAGCGAGGTCGACCGGACCGAGGCGATCGTGCGCCAGATCGAGCGGTTCGCGCCGGGCTTCCGCGACACGATCCTCGCGACCCACTCGGAGACCGCGCAGCAGGTCGCCGCGCGCAACCTCAACTATCCCGAGGGTGACATCTCCGCCGGCATCCCGTCGCTCGATCAGCTGATCGCCCGCCCGTTGCTCGCACGCGACCCGT
This sequence comes from Microbacterium sp. M4A5_1d, assembly GCF_053345465.1. Lineage (NCBI taxonomy): Bacteria > Bacillati > Actinomycetota > Actinomycetes > Micrococcales > Microbacteriaceae > Microbacterium > Microbacterium sp. M4A5_1d. The sequence continues at coordinate 1,273,455 of NZ_JBKFAD010000001.1, read as the reverse complement.
GGCGGACGCCCATGGGCGGCGTCTATCTGTGCTCGTCCTCGACGAGCCCGGGCCCGGGCGTTCACGGGCTGGCCGGATGGTGGTCGGCTCTGAGCGCTCTGCGGCACGAGTTCGGGGTGCTCACGCGTCCCGACCTCTCACCGCGTCTCTAGGGGTGGGAGGCGCCGGAGTCAAGCGGAAGAGCGCCCCGTCGCCGCGCTCGTACAGTGGACGCACCATTGTCGTCTGCGGGAGGTTCATGGTGTCCGGTGCTTCCGAGCCCGAATCCGTCGCGCGAGCCGTCGAACGGCTCCGTCTGGCAGAGGCCAGCCTGGCTCGGCGGCGTCAGAGCGACTGCGGTCCCAGTGAGACGGCGCGCGCCGCAATGCGGGTGGTGTACGACAGCGCGGATGCCGGCCGGCGCGTCACCCCGACCGACATCGCCGCCTCGCTGGGCATCTCGACGCCGACGGCGACGACCATGCTGAAGCGTCTCCGCGACGGGGGACTGGTGGCGTTCGAGCGCAACCCCGACGACGGTCGGAGCAAGTACGTCGTGCCGACCGATCGCAACGCAGACGTCGAGGGTGTCGATCCGCTGACGCTGCGTGTGCGCGACATCGCGCGCGGGCTGGATGACGACACCGCCGCGAAGCTGACGACCCTTCTCGACGCGATCGCGGATGCGGTCGACGAGGAGTGTCGCTGAGGTCAGGCGTCGCCGGTCGCGGGCTCCGGGACGACACGCAGGCCGTTCGCTCCGCCCGCTTCGAGCAGGAGGGCCTCGACCCAGTGTCGATTGATCGTCGGCGGACGGCTGCCGCTGAAGAGGAACACCATCGGGACGGCCGGGTGCACCCACACGCTGAACAGCCCGCTGTCGGTCGAACGGTGGAACATGAACGGCTCGTTGCGGCGCAGCTTGTTCATGAACACGACCCGCAGGTGCGCGAGCAGACGGTCTTCTACGTCGAACGTCCGTCCTTGACTGCCGTAAACGAGTGTTCCCACGGACGCGAGGGTACTGGCGGGGGTCCGCCTAATTAATTCCGGTTAGTTAGGCGAACTAGTTAGAGGAGGGATGGCGCGTAAACCCCTCGTGAACTTCTGTCAAGCGGGTAGGTGCAGACGGCTCGGGCCGCGATAGTCGTGTCAGAGCGACGGGAGTGGTCATGGTCTTGGATATGTCACCGATCGCCCGCAAGCCCAGCGCGGTGCGCCTGGCCACGTCGGGCGCTCTGCGTCAGCTGCCGTCGCGGCGGCCGGAAGCGCCGAGCACCGAGGCGGACGTCCGCTGGGAGCTCGTCGACGTCGACCGTTACGAGGTGCGAGAGGGAGAGGTCACCCTCGGCTACATCGACGTCGTCGGCGCGGTCTTCGTAGCCCTCGGCGGGCCCTGGTACTCGGCTGCCGTCGAGCTGCGTCAGACGCTCCGCTTCGATGAAGCGGTGCAGACGCTGCGCTCGACCCGGCGTCACTGAGGCGCGGCCCGGCAGCGGTCCTCCGGCCTCCTAGGCTGGGGGACATGATCCGCATCGCCACCATCGGCACGAGTGTCATCACCGACGCCTTCATCGGTGCGGCCTCTCGCACCCGGGGGATCGAGGTCGTCGCGGTGTCGTCTCGAGATGCGGCGAAGGCGCAGGCCTACGCCGATCGTCTGGGTGTCGCACGGGCGATCGCCGGCCTCGATACCGTCCTCGCCGATCCCGAAGTCGACGCGGTCTACATCGGTTCGCCGAACGCCGCCCACGGCTCGCAGGTCGAGTCCGCCATCGCGGCGGGCAAGCACGTGCTCGTGGAGAAGCCCGCGGTCGCCACAGCCCGGGAGTGGGATGACCTCGTCGACCGGTCGCGCCGCGCGGGCGTGATCCTGCTCGAGGCGATGCGCACGGCGTACGACCCCGGCATCGCGGCCGTCCGCGAGCAGCTCGGATCGCTCGGAACCCTCCGCCGCGCCTCGTTCCACTACGCCAAACGGTCGTCGCGCTACGACGCCGTGCTCGCGGGTGGGACGCCGAACATCTTCGATCCCGCCATGGGCGGCGGAGCGCTCGCGGATCTGGGTGTCTACGGCGTGCACGCGGCGGTCCTCCTGTTCGGTGAACCCACCCGCGTGGCCGGGTCGTCGGTGACGATCGCCACGGGCGCTGACGGCGCTGGTCTGGCGGTGCTCGAATACCCGGGGCTGGTCGTCGACGTCGGCTACTCGAAGATCACCACCGCTTTCCGGTCGAGCGAGATCCAGGGCGAGGATGCGACGCTGCTCATCGATCACCTGGCCAGTCCGCGCCGCGTGACACGGGTCGGTCTCGGCGGTGCGGAGTCCGCGTGGACGTCGGATGCTGCCGTCGACACGCTCGACGGCGAGGTCGCGCGTTTCGTCGAGCTCGTGGGCGGCGCGATCGCTCCGGACGAGGACCAGGCGCGCACGGCGGCGACGCTGCGGACCATGGAGCGCATCCGCCAGGCGACAACCGGCTGACGCATCCGCTGAGCGCCCTGTCAAGGCCCTGGGGTTTCACCCGGTGTCGACGCAGGCTCGTCCCATGCACCACACGGGACTGCGCTGGGATGAGATCGCTGAGGATGCCTGGCGGGTATGCGATCCCACGCGCCCGTCCTCCGATGCCGATGCCGTCGTCGCCTACGTCGAACGGCGCCGGGACGGTGTCTTCGAGGTGGTGTGGCTCTGCGGCACTGCGGGGACCGAGACCTTCGTCGCGATCGGTGAAGCCGCCTGCGCGATCGCCGACCGACACGCCGCGTCCCGCCGCACCGGGTCGCCGCTGGCGACCAAGCCGATTCCCATCGCGCACCGTCCGCCGCTTTCGCGGGCCTGAGGCTCGGGTGCGGTCAGCGCCGCATCCGATCGATCAGCAACCCGACGGCTGCGTTCGCGCTGTCGTCGATGACCTGTTCGGGCTCGCCGTCGAGGTCGAGCAGGACGTGGCCCGTCTCTGCGCCGTCGCTCCACCCGAGGTACACCGTCCCCGGCTCGTGGCCGTCGTGCGGCTCCGGACCCCCGACGCCCGTCACCGACACCGCCAGATCCGCGCCTGTCAGGTCGCGGACCGCGCGTGCGAGGTGCTCGGCGCATTCCGGGGAGCAGGGGTCGATCCCCTCGGCCAGACCCAGGACGCGGTGCTTCGTCTCCAGTCGGTAGGCCACGACGCCGCCGGCGAACCAGTCGCCCGCGCCCTCCGCCGCGCCGATGGTGGCGGCGAGGTTGCCCGAGGTCAGCGATTCCGCCACCGCGATCACGGTGCCGCTCTCCTGTGCCAGCCGGGCGAGTTCATCGATGTGGGTCATTTCTCCTCCTGGCGCGACCCTAAGCACCGGTGGAGGAGACGCGTGCGGGGATTGTCTCCGATTCGGCACGGTGATATCGCGCGGGAGGCGCAGAGCTCGACTGGGACTTTGGTCCCTGGTGGAGTCATCGCGAATGCGAGATAGTTATGTGGTCAGACCACATACGACGAAGGAGACAGAAATGACCACGCACGCGGTCCACGCAGCCATCCCCCGCACGGAGGCTCGGACCCGCACCCAGGCGATCGCCCGCCAGGACGAGATCGTGACCTCGCTCGCCGGGCGCCGCACTCTCGCTGCGCTGCGCTACGCGACCGGCTTCATCTTCCTCTGGGCGTTCCTCGACAAGCTGTTCGGCCTCGGATTCTCGACGCCGTTCGAGCGGGCGTGGATCAACGGCGGCACCCCGGCGCAGGGCTTCCTCAACAGCCCCGCCGTCACCGGCCCCCTTCAGCCCTGGTTCCAGAGCATGGCGAGCCCGCTCGCCGACGTCCTGTTCATGGCGGGCATGCTGGCCATCGGAGTCGCCGTCATGTCGGGCATCGGTCTCCGCGTCGCAGCGGTAGCCGGAAGCCTCGTCATGCTCCTGATGTACCTCGCCGAGTGGCCGTTCGCCTGGGGTGCGGCATCTACCAACCCCCTCGTCGACTACCACATCGTCTACGCGCTCGCGCTGATCGTGATCGCCGTGCTCCACGCCGGCGACACCTGGGGCCTCGGCGCCATGTGGAAGAAGCTGCCTCTCGTGCAGCGCTTCCGGTGGCTCGTCTGACACCGAGTCGCCCCGCCGAAGGCGCGGATCCCCCCCGGGGGTCCGCGCCTTCGCTCATTCGTGCGCGGGCTGCGCCGCGCGAAGAGCGGCCTGCGTGCGGCTGGTGACGCCGAGCGTTCGCATGATGCCTGTCAGATGGTTCTTGACCGTCTTCTCGGCGATGCCGAGCTCGGCCGCGATCGCGCGATTCGACAGCCCGCGGGCGACGAGCGCCAGCACTTCCCGCTGGCGCCGGGGGAGAGGGTCCGGAGACGGCGCGGAGGACGCGGTCGTATGCAGCGTCGCGCCCAGCGGATGGCCCGATCCCACCCGGCGCACGGCGTCGATCAGCTCTCCGGCCGCGACGTCCTCGAGGAGGAAGGCGGACGCGCCCGCCGATGCGCTCTCGCGACGCGCCTCGTCGTCGTCCGAGGCGCAGAGGATGATGCAGTGCAGGCGCGGATCCGCTGCGCGCAGGGCGGCGCAGACCGCCGCGCCGGTGCCGTCTGCCAGCTGATAGCCGAGGATCGCGACATCCGGTCGTGTCACCCCGGCGCGAGCCTTCGCCTGACGTGCGGTCGCCGCCTCGGCGACGACCTGCATGCCCGCGGCCGCGTCGATCAGGTCGGCCACGCCGCGGCGCACCAGGTCGTGATCGGCCAGGACCAGCACGGCGAGCATGGCCTCCACCGTAGCGTTCGGCTGGATACGGTGGGGGGATGGAGGAGCACCGGGCCGGTCCGCGGCGGAGCGAACAGGCCCGCCTCGCGGTCCTGACGGCGGCGGCCGACCTGCTCGCGCAGAACGGCTACGAGAATCTCACCATCGAGGCCATCGCGCGGCAGGCATCGGTCGGCAAACAGACGATCTACCGGTGGTGGCCCTCGCGTGCGGCGATCCTGACGGAGGCGCTGCTCGAGGGCATGATCTTCCGACAGCAGCTCGCGGTGCGGAACACCGGAGACCTGCGCCGCGATCTCACGGAGTGGATGTCGCGGGTGTGGTCGGTCCTCGATGCGCCGCAGGGCCGGATGCTGCTGCGTTCGCTCGTCGCCGCGGCGACCGAGCACCCGGCCATCGGCGAGCTGATGCGCGATCGGCTGAGCGCCGACGGCGGCATCCGGGCGCGGGTCGTCGCGCACGGAGATCCCGCGGTCGCCGCGGTCGAGATCGGCGACGCGATCGCCGGCTGGATGATGATGCAGGTGCTCATGGGCGCGGCTCCGACGCCGGACGGCATCCGGGCGATCGTCCACGCGCTGGTCCCGGGTTAGGGTTGACGAGACGCTGCGTCTCGTCAAGGGCGTCCGCATTCCGAAGGAGTCGCTGATGGCCGAGCTGCTGTACCGCCTGAGCAAGGGAGCCGCGCGTCGCGCATGGCTCGTCGTCGTCGCCTGGGTCGCCGTGCTGGGGATCGCCGGCGGCGCCTTCGCGCTCGGCTTCGGCGGACTCTCATCGAGCTTCGACATCCCGGGCACCGCTTCGTCGAAGGTCACCGACCAGCTCGCCGAGGAGCTGCCCGACTTCGCCGGAGCGGCGGGCACCGTCGTGTTCCACGCTGAGGACGGCGCGCTCACCGACGATCAGCGTGCGGCGATCTCCGACCTCGTCGCCTCCGCCACGGATCTGCCCGACGTCGCGACCGTCAACGACCCGTTCGAGGCCGAGGCGCAGCGCGCGGCGCAGGCCCAGCAGCTGGCTGACGGTCAAGCGCAGATCTCCTCCGCGCGCGACCAGCTCGACGCCGGACAGGCGCAGCTCGATCAGGGCACGGCGCAGCTCGAGGCGGGCCAGGCCCAGCTCGACGCCGCGCGCGCCCAACTCGAGGCAGCCGGTGCTCCGGCCGCGCAGCTCGCCGCGCTCGACGCTCAGCAGGCTCAGCTCGACGCGGGCCGCGCCGAGCTGGAGCGGCAGCAGGCGACCCTCGACTCCGGGCGGACCGAGCTCGAGGCGCAGGCCGAGACCGCCGACCTCGGCGGGCGCCTGCTCGACCTCGCCGACGGTATCGCCCTCGTCTCGCCGGACGGCTCGACCGCGACCGTGAACGTCGCCTTCACCCTGCCGCGCCTCGAGCTGCCGCAGGATGCGAAGGACGCCGTCGTCGAGCACTTCACCGCCGCGCCGATCGACGGCGTCGAGGTGGGCTTCTCGACCGAGATCTCCCAGGGCGTGCCGAAGATCCTCGGCGTCGGCGAGGCCGTCGGCGTCGCGGTCGCCGCCGTGGTGCTGCTCGTCATGCTCGGCAGCCTCATCGCCGCCGCCCTCCCGCTCGTCACCGCCATCGTCGGAGTGGGCGTCGGCGTGCTCGGGGTGCTCGCACTGTCGGGAGTCGTGCAGATGGCTTCGGTGACGCCCGTGCTCGGCGTGATGCTCGGGCTCGCGGTCGGCATCGACTACGCCCTGTTCGTGCTCAATCGGCACCGCAAGCAGCTGCTGCGCGGGATCGACCTGCACGAGTCGATCGGCCTCGCCGGCGGAACCGCCGGAAACGCCGTCGTGTTCGCCGGATCGACGGTCGTCGTCGCCCTCCTCGCCCTCAACATCACCGGCATCCCGTTCCTCGGTCTCATGGGTACGGCGGGAGCCGTCTGCGTCGCCATCGCGGTGCTGATCGCGATCACGCTGCTGCCGGCGCTCCTCGGGCTGCTCGGGATGCGCGTGCTCGGCCGTCGTGCGCGTGCGCGCGTAGGCCAGCCCGACGCGGTATCGACCCCGACGCGCGCGATGCCGACCTGGCGCGCCATCACGACCGCCGTCGTGTCGGTCGGGCTCCTGCTCGCCCTCGCGGTTCCGGCGCTGTCGATGCGGGTGGGCCTGCCCGACGGAGCGTCCGAGCCGGAGGGATCGTACGGCCAGCGTGCGTTCGAGCTCACCGAGGACGCGTTCGGCCCCGGTGCGAACTCGCCGCTGCTGGTGACCGCGAGCCTGCCCGAGGGCCTCGACGACACGGGGCGGCTGCGAGCGCAGGTCGCTGTGGCCGAGGCGATCGCCGACCGCGACCACGTCAGTGCCGTCGCGCCGATCGCGGTCTCCGACAGCGGCACCATCGCGGCGTTCCAGGTGATCCCCACGGATGGGCCGAGCAGCGTCGCGACCGAAGACCTGGTGCGTGACCTGCGCTCACTGCCACCGGTCGACGGCGAGTACGCGCTCGGTGTCGCCGGTCAGGCCGCCATCAACATCGACATCTCCGAGGGGCTCGTCGGCATCCTGCCGATCTATCTCGCCGTCGTGGTCGGGCTCTCGCTCGTGATCATGATCGTCGTCTTCCGCTCGCTCGTCGTGCCGCTCATCGCGACCGGAGGCTTCATCCTGTCGCTGTTCGCGACCTATGGCGCGGTCGTCGCGGTCTTCCAGTGGGGGTGGGGCGCCGAGCTCATCGGCCTGCACACGACCGGTCCGATCCTGAACTTCCTTCCGGTGATCCTCGTCGGCATCCTCTTCGGCCTCGCGATGGACTACCAGCTGTTCCTGGCGTCGGGGATGCGCGAGGCGTTCGTGCACGGCTCCGAGGCGAGGCTCGCCGTCATGCAGGGCTTCCGTGCCGGGCGTTCGGTCGTGATCGCGGCCGCGCTCATCATGGTGTCCGTCTTCGGCGGCTTCATCTTCGCCGAGGCGACGATCATCCGCTCGATGGGCTTCGGTCTCGCTTTCGGCATCCTCGTCGACGCGCTCGTCGTGCGCATGCTGCTCATGCCCGCGCTCATGCACCTCATCGGGCGCGGTGCGTGGTGGCTGCCCCGATGGCTCGACCGCATCCTCCCGGATGTCGACGTCGAGGGCGCCAAGCTCGAGCGCACGCACCCGCACGTCTGAGCGCGCCGGCCGGGGTCAGAACGCGTCGAGGTCGGCGCGCAGGCCCTGCCCGGTGTGCTCCGAGCGCAGGATGCCCCGCCGTCGCAGTACCGGCACGAGCTCGTCGAGAGCGCGGTGGAGCGTCACGGGGTGGAAGTCGCCCGAGAAGATCAGCCCGTCGTTGTCGGCGTCGTCGCCGAGCGCCTGGATGACGTCGGCGATCTCCTCCGCGGTCCCCACCGTGCCTCCGGCACCGTCGGTCACACGTCCGAGCCGCGCCTTGCCGGCGAGGATGTCGCGCAGCGGCGCCTCGGAGAAGTCGGAGTACCGCCCGAGCAGCCCCCGGATGGTGCCCTTCGAGACGTGATCGCCGAAGATCGCGGGATCGAGCGGGCGGTCGAGGTCGAGCGACGTGAGGTCGGTCTCGAGGTCGCTCGACCATGCCTCGGCCACCTCGACGAGCGTCGCCTCGTCGGGATGCCGCGATGCCTCGACGATGCGCTCCGCCTCCTCGACCGAGCTCGCGACGATCGGTTTGACGACGAAGAGAGTCTTGATCGCGTCGGCGTCCCGCCCCGCGGCGATCGCCGCTTCGCGCACGCGGCCGCGGTACGCGCGGATGCTCGCGGGGTCGAGGTTCGACAGGGCGAGCTGGATCTCGGAGTTCGCCCCGGCGAAGCCGATGCCCCGCGGCGAGCCGCCGGGGGAGGCGACGATCGGGTCGCCGGCGGGCAGGGGCTCGGCGTTGAGGGGACCGTCGAACGAGAAGTACTCGCCCCGGTGCTGGACGGCGTGGATTTTCGAGCCGTCGGCGTAGATCTGCGTGTCGGGATCGGCGATCAGGGCCTCGTCGTCCCAGCTGTACCACAGCAGGCGCAGCGCATCGAGCCATTCCTGCGCACGGTCGTAGGCAGCGTCGTGCCCGAGGCGCTCCGTGCCGAAATGATGCGCCGACCCGACGTCCGTGACGACGTTCAGGCCCAGCCTGCTGCCGCTGAGGTGCTGCAGCGACGCGAACTGGCGAGCGGCGAGGTACGGCGGCCACGCGGCCGGGTTGACGGTGGGGATGACGCCCAGGTGCTGCGTCGCGGCGAACAGGTACGGGGCGAGCGTCCACGGGTCGTGCTTGGGCCCGCCGTACGCCTTGCGGACGCGGAGGTTCAGCGTCTCGGGAGTGATCCCGACCGAGAGCGCGTCTTCGATCAGGACGAAGTCGAACCCCGCCTGCTCGAGCTCACGGGCCGAGTGCTGGTAGAGGTCGGGCTTCTGCCACGGCCAGTTCCACCGCTGGTACGGCCGCGCCCAGCCGTGGGGACCGAAACCGCGCGAGAGGAACCAGCCGAAGTGCTGGGCGCGCGTCATGCCGACACCGCTTCCGGTGCTGCGGCGGTCGCGGCTCGGGCGGCATCGAGTCCGCGGTCGAGGTCTGCGATGAGGTCGCCGGCGTCCTCCAGGCCGACCGAGAGCCGCAGCAGGCCCGGCCCGACCCCGATGCGCGCCAGGTCGGCGTCACTGCGGCTCGCGTGGGTAGTGGTCGCCGGATGCAGCACGAGCGACCGCACATCGCCCAGGTGGGTCATCGGGGTGAACAGCCGCACGCTGCGCGTGAAGGCCTCCGCAGCTGCCCGCCCGCCGGTGAGGGTGAAGGAGAACAGCGCGCCCTGCCCCGCGGGGAGAAGGCGCACGGCGAGGTCGTGGTCCGGATGCGAGGGGAGTCCGCTGTAGTCGACGCCGGCGACCTCCGGGCGGGTCTCGAGCCAGGCGGCGAGGGTCGCCGCCGTCTGCGATTGCCGCTCCACTCGCAGCGACAGGGTCTCGATGCCCTGCAGCAGCAGGAAGGCGTTGAGGGGCGACGGTGAGGGGCCGAAGCGCATCGCGACGCGGCGCGCGGTGTCGAGGAAGGCGCGCTCGCCCGAGCGTTCGACGAACGTGCGGCCGTCGGGTCCGGTCTCGGCCGCGATCTGGCGGAAACGGCCGGGCGCGGCATCCCAGGCGAAGCGTCCGCCGTCGACGATGACGCCGCCCAGACCCGTGCCGTGGCCCGACAGGAATTTCGACGCCGAGTGGATGACGATGTCGGCCCCGAGCTCGAGCGGGCGCAGCAGGTACGGCGTCGCGAGGGTCGAGTCGACGACGAGCGGGATGCCGTGCCGGTGTGCGACCTCGGCGACGGTCCGGATGTCGAGCACGCCGCCGCGCGGATTCGCGATCGTCTCGGCGACGAGGGCGCGGGTGCGCGGGCCGATCGCCGCCTCCCAGGCGGCCGGGTCGCGCGGATCGTCGACGAAGTCCGTTGTGATGCCGAGGCGCCCGAACTCGGAGCGCAGCAGCTCGCGCGTGCCCTCGTAGATCGCGGAGGCCGCGACGATGTGGTCTCCCGACTCGAGGATCGTCAGCAGCGCCGTCGAGGTCGCCGCCTGGCCGCTGCCGACGAGCAGGGCTCCCACGCCGCCCTCGAGGTCGGCGATGCGCCGCTCGGCCGCCGCCGCGGTCGGGTTGCCCACGCGCGTGTAGCTGAACCCGGTGGCGGGGTCCGCGAAGCGGCCCTCGCCGTCGGCGATGTCGTCGAATTCGAAGCCGGCGGTCAGGTAGATGGGAGTCGCGCGCGAGCCGTACGCGTCGAAGCCACGGGCGCCCGCGTGCAGCTGGCGCGTCGCGAAGGCGAGGGATTCGGAGTGGTTCTCGAGAGCGGGCATGGGGGGAAGAGTACGGCGGGCGGCCGCGGCGGCGCTTCTCCGCCGTCATCCGGAGTCACGCGGTGACCAGAGCTCGCCCTCGTGTGTCTCTCTGTGTTCTCCGGTTTCCGACTGTTTCGGCCCCGTTCACGGCGGGAGCGCGCGGTGGTGAGCATGGGGTCATGTCCCCCCTGGTGAGTGTCGACGACCTCGCCGCCGAACTTGCCGCGGATGCTCCGGTGCGTCTGCTGGACGTCCGGTGGCGCCTGGACCGTGCCGAAGGACGACCCGACTATCTGCTCGGGCATCTGCCCGGCGCCGTGTACGTCGATCTCGAGCGCGAGCTCGCTCGTCCCGGCGTTCCGGAACAGGGACGGCATCCGCTTCCCAGCCGCGCGGATCTCGAGGCCGCTGCCCGGCGGTGGGGTGTGAACGCGGGCGACCGGCTCGTCGCGTACGACGACAACGACGGGGTCGCCGCGGCTCGTGCGTGGTGGCTGCTCCGTCGCCACGGCCTCGACATCCGGGTGCTCGACGGCGGCTTCCGCGCCTGGGTCGGATCGGGCCGTCGCCTGGAGCACAGCGACCGCGCCGCGGCGACCGGTGACGTCGATCTCCCGGAGGGGAGCGGAGGCCTCGCCGGCATCGACGAAGCGGCTGTCGCCCCGGCGCGCGGGGTTCTCCTCGATGTGCGCGCACCCCAGCACTACCGCGGTCAGGCGGTGGGGGCCGACCCCGTCAGCGGCCACATCCCGGGGGCTCGCAACCTTCCGACCGTCGTCCACATCGGCCCGGACGGTCTTCTCCGCGACCCGGACGAGATCCGCATGTCGCTCGCGGCCGTCGGGGTCGGGCCCGACACGGACGTCGTCATCACGTGCAGCTCGGGCGTCGCTTCAGCCCACACCGCGCTGGCGTTCGCGGTGGCCGGGTACCGCCGGGCGCGCGTGTTCGCGGGATCGTGGAGTCAGTGGTCCCGCGATCCGGGACGCCCCGTCGCGACGGGGCCGAGTCCGGCGGCCACGATCGGAGTGGTCTGACCGGGCGACGGCGAACCGCGTCAGTCGCGGATCGCCGAGCCCTCGCTGAGCCGGTGCCACGTGCGGTTGTGGTAGACCAGCGCATCGCCGTGCCCGCCCGGCTCCACGTCGCGCTCGACGTGCGACTGCAGGGCATGGCCGGCGATGACGATCGAGCCGCCGGCATCCATGCGAGAGACGACGGCGCAGCGGACCCAGGCGCGGACGCCGCGGTAGACCGGCTCGCCGGTGGTCAGCCGTGACCAGGCGGAGGCGTCGGCGAAGCGGTCGATGCCGCTGGTCGCGCCCAGCTTCGCCAGCGCGAGGTCGTCGGCGTCGAGCAGGTGCACCACGACGGTCTCGGCCGTCGACAGCACGGCGGAGGCGGAGGACTGCGCCGACACCGAGAACACCAGCAGCGGCGGGTCGGCGCTCACCGAGGAGACCGACGTCGCCGTCAGGGCGACCGGACCATCGCCGGCGTCGGCCGTGATGACGGCGACACCGCCGGGGTGCCCGCGGAAGAGCGTCTTGAACTCATCGGCGGACAGCGAACCGCCCAGATGACGGGAGGGGTGCTCCACGGACGGGTCGAGGTTCGGCTGCGACATGATCACGACGTTAGTAACCATGACGACCCGTCGCATGTTCCGTGAACGTCGGAGACGATCGATGACGCCGTGTAACGTGCCCCGCGTGACGACGGAACCACACGACGGCTGGACTCGGCGGTACGGTTCGCCCGCTCCCGAGGGCCTCCCGCGCAACGATGTGCTCGATCTGCTCTACCGTCACCGTTCCGTGCGGCGATTCGGGCCCGGCGAGATCGACGATGCGGCGCTGACCGCGATCATCGCCGCTGCCCAGTCGGCCTCGACGAGCTCGAACCTGCAGGCGTGGTCGGTGATCGAGGTGCGCGACCCCGACCGACGCGATGCGCTCGCACGACTCGCGGGCGACCAGGACTTCATCCGCCGGGGCGGCGTCTTTCTCGTCTTCGTCGCCGACTGGGCGCGGGCGCGCGAGCTCGCGCATCGCGCGGGGGAACCGTCGGATGCCGTGGAGTACATCGAGAGCACGATCGTCGGCTTCATCGACGCGGCGCTGGCCGCCCAGAACGCGGTGATCGCCGCCGAGTCGCTGGGCCTGGGCGCCGTCTACGTCGGGGCGGTCCGGAACCATCCCGAGCAGATCGCCGACCTGCTCGAGCTTCCCGACGGGGCCTTCCCGGCGTTCGGCGTCGTCCTCGGCCACCCCGACCCGCACGACCGGGCGGGGGTGAAGCCCCGGTTGCCGCAGCGGGTCGTCCGTCACCGCGAGACCTACCGTCTGCCGGACGACGCCGAGATCGCCGCATACGAGGACGCCGTCACGGGGTACTACCGCACGCAGGGCGAGCCGCGGGGCTGGCTCCGCACCGCGATCGCCCGGGTGCGGGATGCCGCGAGCCTGCACGGGCGCCACACGATGCGCCGCTCGCTCGAACGCCGCGGTCTGTCGTCGCGCTGAGCCCGACAGTCGGAGCCCTCGACAGCGGCGTGGCCCTGGCTTAGGGTGGACGCGTGCAGACCTGTCGTTGTTGTCGCTGAGCGCCGCCGCGCTCACCTCAGACGACCCCGACAGCACCCGCGCCTCTGAGCGCGCGGACACCGTGAGGAAACCCTCGTGCGCTATGCAGAGAACATCGCCGATCTCGTCGGCAACACCCCGCTCGTTCGTCTGACCCGCGTCGCCGCCTCGACGCGCGCGACCGTGCTCGCCAAGGTCGAGTACTTCAACCCGGGCAGTTCGGCGAAGGACCGCATCGCCGCGAGGATCATCGAGGCCGCCGAGCGCGACGGATTGCTGCGCCCGGGCGGCACGATCGTCGAGCCCACGAGCGGCAACACCGGTGTCGGACTCGCCCTCGTCGCGCAGCAGCGGGGCTACCGGATGGTCTTCGTCGTGCCCGACAAGTTCGCCGGCGAGAAGGTGGCCGTGCTGAAGGCGTACGGCGCCGAGGTCGTGATGACCCCCGCGAGCGTCCCGCCCGAGCATCCGGACTCGTACTACAGCGTCTCGGACCGGCTCGCGCGCGAGATCCCCGGCGCGTTCAAGCCGAACCAGTTCGCCAACGCCGCCGGACCGCGGGCTCACTACGACACGACCGGACCCGAGATCTGGCGTGACACGGTGGGACGCGTGACGCACTTCGTCGCTGGGGTCGGCACCGGCGGCACGATCACCGGGACGGGGCGTTACCTGCGCGAAGCCTCCGGCGGCGCGGTCACGATCGTCGGCGCCGATCCGGATGGATCCATCTACAGCGGCGAGGTGGGGCGGTACCTCGTCGAGGGCGTCGGCGAGGACTTCTGGCCGGAGACCTTCGACCCCTCGGTGGTCGACCGGTACGAGCGCGTCGGCGACCGGGAATCGTTCGCGATGACCCGACGCCTGGCGCGCGAAGAGGGACTGCTGGTCGGCGGTTCGTCGGGCATGGCGGTCGTCGCCGCCCTGCGGACGGCACGCGACCTCGGACCCGACGACGTCGTCGTGGTCGTGCTTCCCGACCATGGCCGCGGATACCTCTCGAAGATCTACGACGACGACTGGATGCGGACCCACGGGTTCGCCGACCTCGTCGACGAACCCGACCACGGCATCCCCGATCCCCGCACGACCCACGACACCAGGAGCGACGCATGAGCACGCACGATTCCGCCCGCGGCCTCGCCAGCCTCGCCGTCCACGCCGGCCAGCAGTTCGACCCCACCACCGGGGCCGTCATCCCGCCGGTGCACTTCTCGACCACCTTCGCTCAGGACGGCATCGGCGGCCTCCGCGGCGGGTATGAGTACGGCCGCTCGGGCAACCCGACCCGGACGGCGCTCCAGGTGCAGCTCGCGGCGCTCGAAGGCGGCGCGCACGGCTTCTCGTTCGCGTCGGGCCTCGCGGCCGAGGACGTGCTGCTGCGTGCCGCGCTGACGCCCGGCGACGAGGTGCTGCTCGGCAACGACGTCTACGGAGGCACCCATCGCCTCATCGCCCGTGTCTTGGCGCCCTGGGGGGTCGAGCTGCGTGTCGTCGACATGAGCGACCTCGACGCCGTGCGGGCCGCGGTCGCCGAGCGTGCGCCCCGTGTGCTGTGGGTGGAGACGCCGTCCAACCCCCTGCTGCGGATCACCGACATCGCCGGGCTCGCGACGATCGGACACGAGGCCGGATCGCTGGTCGTCGTCGACAACACCTTCGCGACCCCCGCGCTTCAGCGTCCGCTCGAGCTCGGGGCCGACGTCGTCGTGCACTCCACGACGAAGTACCTCGGCGGACACTCGGATGTCGTCGGCGGTGCGCTCGTGCTCGATGACGACGCGCTCGCCGAGAAGATCGGCTTCCTGCAGTACGCCGCCGGTGCGGTGTCGGGACCGATGGATGCCTGGCTCACGACGCGCGGCATCAAGACGCTCGATGTCCGCATGCAGCGTCACAGTGAGAACGCCGGGGCCATCGCCGCGTTCCTCGAGGGGCACGAGCGTGTCGCCCGCGTGTTCTACCCCGGGCTCGCCTCTCACCCGGGGCACGAGCTCGCCGCGTCGCAGATGACCCGTTTCGGGGGCATGCTCTCGCTCGCGCTCGAGTCCGGCGAGGCGGCGCGTCGCTTCGCGGAGTCCACGCGGCTGTTCCAGCTCGCCGAGTCGCTCGGCGGGGTCGAGTCGCTCGTGAACTACCCCGATGCGATGACCCACGCCTCGGTCCGCGGCACGGAGGCCGCCGTGCCGGTCGAGGTCGTGCGGCTGTCGGTGGGCATCGAGTCGGTGGACGATCTGCTCGCCGACGTGGAGCAGGCGCTGCGCTGACGTCCGGGCGCCGGCGAACCGCTCAGCGCCGGAACAGCCGCCGACGGCGTCGAGGCTCGACCGGGGGAGCGGCGGATGCCGCGGCGGCGGCATCCGCGCGACGCTGACGCCAGGCCGCGACCTCGGTCTCGACGTCGCGCGTCGGCGTCACCACCGGTGGGCCGCCCTGCAGCTGCCGGCGGGCCTCGACGACGCGCCGGTTGAAGTCGGCGACGTACTCGCGCACATCGTCCTCGCGGGTGAGCGCGTCGACGCGGGCATCGAACTCGGCGTGCTCGATCCGCAGGGTCAGCGCCGGCGGACCGAGGCCGGTGAGCTGCTCCTCGCGGATCTTCCGTTTGATCCACCAGTCGGGGTCATGGTGCGGGCCGAGGTCGGCGATCGGCTTGCCGGCTCCCGGCAGGTCGTCGAAGTCGCCGCGGCGGATGGCCTGCTGGATCGCCGTCTCGATGTAGGCGGCTCGTTCGCGCGCGCCGGGCGCGGGCGTCTCCGGCGGCGGGGATGCGGGGGAATCGTCGCTCATGTCGTTCTCCGCCTCCAGGGTACGTGCCGGTGCGCGGGCGTCGCCGTTCTCGCGAGACAATGGGGTAATGCCGTTTTCGCCCGAACCGACTCCCGACAGTTCCGGCCGGTGGCGGCGTGAGGCGGGCGAGCTGGGCCGCAGCCTGACGCGATTCGGGCCGTCGCCGGGGCCACGCTGGCATCTGGGGCTGCAGGCCGCGCTGGCGATGGCGGCGCCGGTCATCGTGCTCTCGGCGCTGGGGCTCGAGAGCATCGCGCTGCTCGCGGCGACCGGAGCGTTCGCGACGCTCTACGGTGGGCGTCTGTCGCCGCTCGAGCGCCTGCGCTTCGTCCCGATCGTCGCGGCGGTGCTGTGGTCGTGCGCGGCGGTCGGGGTCTCGGCGGCGGCCATCGGTCCCGTCGCGGTGGCCGTCGGCCTCATCGTGGTCGCCGTCGCGGCATCCGTTCTGGTCTTCGGGCGCTCGGTGGGGCCGCCGGGCCCGCTGTTCGCCGTGCTCATCTACGGGCTGTCGGCCCACGTCACCGCGCCGCAGTCATCGCACGCGGTGAACCCGGCGCTGTACCTCGGTATCCTCGCGGCGTCGCTCCTGTTCGGATGGCTGGTCACGGCGGCCCCACTCGTGCGGCGCGCGCACCGCGGCACGCAGCCTCGCGCGCTGCGCTCTCTCTTCCCCGCCGCCTGGGGTGGGGCGACGACGCGGACACTCGTCACGCGCACGGCGGCGGTGGCGGTCGTCGGCACGGCGATCGCGCTCCTCGTCGATCCCGAGCGCGCCTATTGGATCGTCGGGGCGGGGATCGCCGTGCTCGGGGTCAGCACGAGTCGGCGCGTCGCGCTGTCGCGCGGCATCCACCGGGCGCTCGGCACCGCGGCTGGTGCGGCGGTGTTCCTCGCGATCAGCGTCGTGCCGCTCGGCGGCGTCGTGCTCGGCATCGTGCTCGGCGCACTGCAGTTCGTCATCGAGCTCGTCGTCGTGCGTCATTACGCGCTCGCGCTCGTCTTCATCACGCCGCTCGTGCTGCTCATCCTGAGCGCGGCGGGCGCGGGCGGTGCGGAACTCGCGGCAGAGCGCGTCGTCGACACCGCGGTGGGCGTCGGGCTCGGCATCCTCAGCAGCCTGATCGTGGTGGGGCCGCGGCGATAGGCCGTTCGATACCCGGTATGCATATACTCGCAAACTACATACCCGGTATGCGAAAGGATGATCGTGTCGGTTCGACTCAGCCTTCTGGCGATCCTCGATCAAGGCCCCTGCTACGGCTATCAGCTGCGGGCGGAGTTCGACCGTCGGACCGGGTCGACGTGGCCGCTGAACGTCGGCCAGATCTACAACACCCTCGACCGGCTCGAGCGGGACGGGCTCGTCGAGAAGGGGTCGGTCGATGGGCAGGGCCACGTCTACTGGCAGATCACGGATGACGGTCGCGCCGAGGTCGCGTCATGGTTGGGCTCGCCCGTCGAACGGCCGGCGGGCACACGGGATGAGCTCGCGATCAAGCTCGCGGTCGCGGCGACCCTCCCCGGAGTCGACGTCGGCGAGGTGATCGCGGCGCAGCGTCGCTCCTCGCTCGCGCGGCTGCAGGAGCTCCGCACTTCCGAGTACGCCGGCGCGAACCCCGAGGGCCCCGAGGAGCTCGCCTGGTCGCTCGTGGTCGATTCCATGGTCTTCGCGGCCGAGGCCGAGGTGCGGTGGCTCGACCACGCCGAGCATCGCCTCGCGCAGCATCCGGGACGCGCCATGGCGATCGAGCTGTCGACCGACAAGCCCAAGCGCGGGCGCCCGGTCAAAGCCTGAGCCGGATCGACCGCTCTCAGGCGACTGCCAGGAAACCGCCGCGATCCGCATGAGGGCGCGGATCGCAGGCGGCCCGAACGGGGGCGGATGCGCGGTTTTCGCTCGAGGTGTCCAATCCGCATCCGGGGGTCGTCCCGGATAGCCCCACGTGCCGCAATCCAGCGCACGTGACGGAAGGAAGAGACATGCGTACGAACCTGAAGCGAGCAGCAATCTTCGGCACGGCGGGCCTGGGTGCCGCCGCGATCGCCACCGCCGGATTCGCCCTGCCCGCGTCGGCTGACGACACCACCGCAGTCGACTCGTCCACCACCGACACGACCACCACCACCACGGATGTCGCATCGTCGTTCGATGCGCTGTCGACGTGGATCGACGGCGTCCTCGAGGCCAACGGCAACGGCGTGGGCGAGAACGCGAACGTCGGCAACCTCGGGCTCGAGGGCGGCCTCGTCAACGGCCCGCTGATCAGCGACGTCGGCAACGGCGCGCTTCTTTCGGGCAACGACACCCCGATCGCCTCGGGCAACGACACCGCCGTGGACGCCCCGGTCGACGCCCCCATCGTCTCGGGCAACGAGACCGGCAACGGCAACGAGACCGGTAACGGCAACGAGGTCGGCAACGGCAACCAGACCGACACCGACCTCGGCAACGGCACGGACGTCGGCACCGGCGACGTCAGCACCGGCGAGGTCAGCACGGGCGACGTCACGAGCGGAATCGGCAGCACCGTCGACAACCTCGTCGGCGGCATCACCTCGGATGTGACCTCCGACGTCGACGACCTCGTCGGCGGCATCCTCGGCGACCGCTGATCCACCGGATCCGGTCCGACCGAGAGGTCTCGAAGGGCGGCACGCGGCTTCGGCCGGTGCCGCCCTTCGGCGTGCCCGCTAGCCTGGCGCAGTGAGCGAAGCGATGTCCGGGCGGGCGCGAGTGGGCGTGCGGGATGTCGCCGCCGCCGCGGGGGTGTCGACGCAGACGGTCTCGCGTGTCATCAACGACCACCCCCACATCCGGCCCGAGACGCGGGAGCGCGTGATCACAGCGATGGCCGAGCTCGGCTACCGCGTCAACAACGCGGCCCGTGCCCTCGGGACCGCGACGACGCGCACGATCGGGGTGATCGCCTCCGACACCGACCTCTACGGCCCCGCGGCGGGCATCGGCGCCCTCGAACGTGCCGCGCGCGCGGCGGGCCAGTGGATCGCCACGGCCTACGCCGACGGCTCCGACGCAGGGAGCGTGACCGCTGCCGCCGATCACCTGCTCGCCCAGGGGGTGGACGGGATCGTCGTCGTGGCGCCGCATACCGCCGCCCTCGAGACTCTTGCTGCGGCATCCCTCGGAGTTCCCGTCGTGCCGCTGCATGCACGAGTGGATGCCGCGGGGGAGCGAGCGAGCGGGGGCGGCGACCGCGGCGCCGAGGGAGCGGCGCTCGCCGTCGATCACCTGCTGGACGCCGGGCACCGCCGCATCGCTCAGCTGTCGGGCCCCGCTGCCTGGCTCGAGGCCGTCGCGCGCGACACCGGCGCCGAGTCTGCGCTCGCGCGCCGGGGACTGCAGCTCGCTGGTCGATGGCGCGGCGACTGGTCCGCCGGCTCGGGTGCAGCCATCGCTTCCCGCATCGCCGCCGCCGTCGGCGAGGCGGTCGGGCCGACCGCGATCGTCGTCGCGAACGATCAGATGGCGCTCGGCCTCATCTCCGGGCTGGCCCGCCTCGGGGTGGATGTGCCCGCGGACGTCAGCGTGGTCGGTTTCGACGACCATCCCGACGCCGCGTTCTACCGACCCGCCCTCACCACGGTGCGTCTCGACATCGCGGGGGAGGCGCGGCGGTGCGTGCGCATCCTGCTGGGCGACGATACACCCGCCGAACCCACGTCGCCCCGGCTCGTCGTGCGCGACTCCACTCGCCGGGTCTGAGGTTCGTCGATCCGTCCCCGCCGATACTCGCGTCGACGCTGTGTTACCGGTAACATGATCCCACCGCGGCACGACCAATGGAGGCATCCGTGACCCACACCGCCACGCGCGACCGATCGGCAGAGCGCGACGACATCCTCGCCGGTCGCACGAGCCTGGGCATCGAGTTCGGTTCGACGCGCATCAAGGCGTGCCTCATCGGCTCGGACCCCACGCAGGTGCTCGCGACCGGTTCGCACGCGTGGGAGAACCGCTTCGAAGAGCGGCGCTGGACGTATTCCCTCGACGACGTCTGGTCGGGTCTCCAGGCGGCCTACGCCGACCTGGCGTCTGCGGTCGATTCGGAGTACGGCGTCGTGCCCGCGACCTTCGGTGCCATCGGCGTCTCGGCCATGATGCACGGCTACCTCGCGTTCGACGCCGACGACGAGCTGCTCGTGCCGTTCCGGACGTGGCGCAACACGAGCACGGGCCCGGCCGCGGCCGAGCTCACCGAGCTGCTCGGCATCAACATCCCGCTGCGGTGGTCGGTCGCCCACCTGCACCAAGCGGTGCTCGACGGCGAGGCGCACGTCGCCGACATCCGTCACGTGACCACCCTCGCCGGGTACGTGCACGCGAGCCTCACCGGCGAGAAGGTTCTCGGAGTCGGTGATGCATCGGGGATGTTCCCGATCGACCCGGTGACGCGCGACTACGACCAGCGCCGCGTCGACCTCTTCGACGCGCACAGCGCCGGGCGACTCCCCGCGAACCTCCGTGCTCTGCTGCCCGAGGTCCGCGTGGCGGGTCAGGTCGCCGGCTCGCTGACCGCGGCTGGTGCCGCGCTGCTCGATCCGTCGGGAGCGCTGCGGCCCGGCATCCCGTTCTGCCCGCCCGAGGGCGATGCGGGCACCGGCATGGTCGCCACCGAGGCCGTCGCGCCCCGCACCGGCAACGTCAGCGCCGGCACGAGCATCTTCGCGATGGTCGTGCTCGAGCGGCCGCTGCAGTCCACGCATCACGAGATCGACGTGGTCACGACGCCCGCGGGCGATCTCGTCGCGATGGTCCACTGCAACAACGGAGCAAGCGAGCTCGCGGCCTGGGTGGGGATGTTCGAGCGATTCGCCGCGGTGTCGGGATCGGCGCTCGACGCGGACGCCGTGTACGACACGCTGTTCCGTGAAGCGCTGTCGGGAGACGCGGATGCCGGCGGCCTGCTGGCGTACAACCACCTCGCGGGCGAGCCGATCGCCGGCACCGAGGAGGGCCGTCCGCTCTTCGTGCGCACCCCCGATAGCCGGTTCACGCTCGCCAACGCGATCCGGGCGCAGCTCTACGGCGTGTTCGGCACGCTCGCGCTCGGCATGCGCGTGCTCGACCGGGAGGGGGTGCAGCTCGACCGGATGTTCGCCCATGGCGGCGTGTTCCGCACCGCCGGAGTCGCCCAGCGGTTCCTCGCGGCGGCCCTCGGCGCCCCGGTCGCCGTCGGTGACACCGCCTCGGAGGGCGGAGCCTGGGGCATCGCCGTCCTCGCCGACTACCTCGTCCACGGCGACGGTCTCGATCTCGACGCCTATCTCCGCGAGCGCGTGTTCGCGTCGGCGTCGATCGACGTCGCCGAGCCCGACGAGGCGGATGCCGCCGGCTTCGCCGCCTACCTCGACCGTTACGACGCGGGGCTCGCCGTCGAGCGCGCCGCCGTCGCCGCCCTCTCCTGACCCGTCCGACATCACCGGAAGAAGAACAATGACCCTCTCCACCTCTCTCGAGCAGTACACCGTCTGGTTCGTGACGGGCAGCCAGAACCTCTACGGCGAGGAAACCCTGCGCCAGGTCGCCGAGCAGTCGCAGCAGGTCGTCGACGGCCTCGCCGGGCTGCCGGTGCGCGTCGAATGGAAGCCGGTGCTCAAGGACTCCGAGTCGATTCGCCGACTTGCGCTCGACGCCAACGCCGACGACTCGGTGATCGGCGTCATCGCGTGGATGCACACCTTCAGCCCGGCCAAGATGTGGATCACGGGCCTCGACGCTCTTCGCAAGCCGCTGCTGCACCTGCACACGCAGGCCAACGTCGAGCTGCCCTGGGCCGACATCGACTTCGACTTCATGAACCTCAACCAGGCCGCTCACGGCGACCGCGAGTTCGGCTACATCCAGACCCGCCTCGGCGTCTCGCGCAAGACCGTCGTCGGCCACGTCTCGAACCCCGAGGTCACGCGCCAGATCGAGGACTGGCAGCGAGCCGCGGCCGGCTGGCAGGCCGCCCGTACGCTCAAGCTCGCGCGCTTCGGCGACAACATGCGCTACGTCGCCGTCACGGAGGGCGACAAGACCGAGGCCGAGCTGCAGTTCGGCGTCCAGGTCAACACGTGGGGCGTGAACGAGCTGGCGGATGCCGTCGCCGCGGCCTCCGACGCCGACATCGACGCGCTCGTCGAGGTGTACCTCGCGCAGTACGACGTCGCCGAGGAACTTCTTCCCGGGGCCGAGCGTCACCAGTCGCTGCGCGACGGCGCGGCGATCGAGATCGGGCTGCGTTCGTTCCTCGAGGCGGGCGGGTTCGGCGCCTTCACGACGTCGTTCGAAGACCTCGGCGCGCTCAAGCAGCTTCCCGGGCTCGCCGTCCAGCGCCTCATGGCCGAGGGGTACGGCTTCGGCGCCGAGGGCGACTGGAAGACCGCGATCCTCGTGCGCGTCGCCAACGTCATGGGTTCGGGCCTGCCCGGCGGGGCGAGCCTCATGGAGGACTACACCTACGACCTCGTTCCCGGTTCGGAGCGCATCCTCGGGGCGCACATGCTCGAGGTGTCGCCGTCGCTGACGACCGCCAAGCCGCGTCTGGAGATCCACCCGCTGGGCATCGGCGGCAAGGACGACCCGGTGCGCCTCGTCTTCACCGCCGACCCGGGTCCCGCCCTCGTGGTCGCGATGAGCGACATGCGCGACCGCTTCCGCCTGACGGCGAACGTGGTCGAGAACGTCGAGGCTCCCGACCTGCCGAAGCTGCCCGTGGGCCGGGCGATCTGGAAGCCGGCCCCCGACTTCGCCACGTCGGCCGCGTGCTGGCTCGCCGCCGGTGCCGCCCACCACACCGTCATGACGACGGCCGTCGGTATCGAGGTGTTCCGCGACTTCGCCGAGATCGCCGGCACGGAGCTCGTGGTCATCGACGAGGACACGACGGTGCGAGGATTCCAGAAGGAGCTCCGCTGGAACCAGGCCTACTACCGCCTGGCCCGCGGACTGTGAGCTCCGAGGACCAGAACCGAGAGGGGGCGCCCGTGGCGGCATCCGGAACGTCGTACGTGCTGCGATTCGGCGACGCCGAGGCGATCGTGGCGAGCGTGGGGGCGTCGTTGCGCTCCTTCCAGGTCGCCGGACGCGACCTCGTCGTGCCCTACGGCGAGGACGAGGTGCGCCCGGGATACCGCGGTGCGACGCTCGCACCGTGGCCCAACCGCGTCGTCGACGGTGAGTACGAGGTGGCGGGCACGCGCTACCGCCTCGCGCTCACCGAGCCCGAGCGCCACCACGCGCTGCACGGCCTGGTGGCGTGGCTCGACTTCGAGCCCGTGGTCGTCGGGGCCGATCACGTGACGCTCGGCGCCACGATCGTCGCGCAGACCGCCTACCCGTGGACCGTGCGCATCGAGACGACCTACCGGCTCGGGGCCGACGGCCTGACGCAGACGGTGCGTGCGACGAACGAGAGCGCGGATGCCGCGCCCTTCGGCACCGGCCCGCACCCGTATCTCGTCGCCGGATCGGGGCCGCTGGACGAGTGGACGTTCGAGCTGCCTGCCGACCGTGTGCTCGAGGTCACCCCCGATCGGCTCTCGCCGGTCGGGCTGGCCGACGTCGCGGATGTCGCCGAGTTCGACTTCCGCCAGCCGCGGACGCTGGGCCCCGTCGAGATCGACCACGCGTTCACGGCGCTCTCACGTGCCGAGGACGGCATCGCCGCCGTACGGGTGACCGACCCGTCGGGGACCGGTGTCGCGATCTCGTGGGATGCCCTGTGCCCGTGGGTCCAGGTTCACACCGCGGACCTCCCCGGCGGGCCGGCTCAGCCGGGGCACCGCGCGGGTCTGGCCGTCGAGCCCATGACGTGCGCGCCGGATGCCTTCAACGCCTCACGGTACGACTACGACGCGGGGCTCGTCTTCATCGAGCCGGCCGGCACGGTCGAGGCCTCCTGGCGCATCAGCGCGATCTGACCGGATCCGAGCTGTGCGAGCCGCCGAGCGGCGGCTGGATCAGTGGCTGTGCTCGGTGGAGAAGAGCGGGTGATCGGAGTGGCTCGGGGCGGCCCGGCCGGCTTCCGTCGCGCCCAGCGCAGGCGTGACGAGCCCGGCGACGATGACGCAGCCTGCGACGAGTCCGATGACGCTCGTCCGCGGGGCGACGCGGGCGTCGGCAGGGGAGGTGCCGGCGGACGCAGAGCGCGCCCGGCGCACGACGGCCGCCGCGGCCACGCCGTACGCCACGTGGAGAAGCGCGGTCACGCCGACGGCGTGCACGCTGATCCGCATCGGGTCCGCTGCGAGAGCGAGCCCCGATACGACCGTGCCGACGACGGCGATGGCCATCGCGACGCGGGGAGCGACGAGGCGGCCGCGGGTCAGGGCGGCGACGCCCCAACCGAGAGCGGCCGCCCCGACGACGGCCGCGAGGACACCGACGCCGCGGTCAGCGACGCCGGTGCCCTGCGTGATCATGCCCGCGCCCACGCCGAGCTGAAGCAGGCCAGCCCCCCACGCGGCGAGCGTGGGCCAGGAGCGGGTGAGCGCGGCGGTGTTCATCAGGCGACGGCGTGGCGACGGTTGTCGACGGCGCGGTCGGTGCCGAGGCCGACACCCAGCAGCACGAGGGCGCTGGCGAGGTGGAGGAAGTGGTCGGCGGTGTTCAGGGCGAGCACGTTCGCAGCGCTGTCCTGGATGAAGAAGCCGACGATGCCGAGCAGCAGGTAGGCCGCTCCGACGGTGACGTTGACGCCCTTCGCGGCGCGGACGCCCGAGAGGCCGCCGATGAGCAGCGCGGCACCGATCAGGAGGTGCGCGATGTTGTGCAGCGGGTTGACCTCGAAGATGCCGAGCAGCAGGCCACCCTCGGTGGCGATGAAGTCGACGCCCGCGGTCACGGTGAAGCCGAGGAGGCCGACGAGGATGTAGACGGCGCCGAAGATGATCGCCACGAGGCGGTTCGGTGATGTACGCATGAGGGTTCCCTCCCATTGGGCGACGGATGTCGCGGTGCTGCGGTTGTTCGGTGACAGTGGCAGATCGGTTTGCCTCTGACGGAGCCCGGGGCGTCCGATCTTGTGTGAGTCGTCGATATCGATGGGGAGTAATGCCCAGGCCGTGACGCGAGGCTACGGTCAGCGATCTCACGGCTCACAGGCCTTGTGCGCCCTTATCGGGCGGTGGTATGGAGGAGCGTGCGATTCGAGACCACGCTGTCCCAGTTCGGCAACAACACCGGCATCGAGGTGCCGTTCTCGGTGCTGGATGCCCTCGGCGGCGGCCGTCGCCCGGCGGTCTCGGTCACGGTCAACGGGTTCGCTTTCCGCAGCACGGTGGGGTCGATGCGGGGTCTCGCCCTCATCCCCTTCTCAGCGGAGCGACGGCGCGAGAGCGGGCTTGCGGGAGGCGACCGGATCGTCGTCGACATCGAGCTCGACGACGCGCCGCGCGAGGTCGAGGTGCCGGCCGATCTCGCCACCGCCCTGACGGATGCCGGGGCGAGTGAGGAGTTCGCCGCGCTGTCGCCGAGTGCGCGCAAGGCGCACGTCGTGAACATCGAGTCCGCGAAGGCGCCCGAGACGCGCGCGCGGCGGATCGCGGCGGTCGTCGCCAAGCTCGGCTGACACGCGCGCCCCGTAGGATTGGGGTGAGGTGAGGAGGGGCAGCGTTGGCCACCCGTCAAGCGCGTACCAAGAGCTCGGAGATCGTCGCCGAAGGTTTGTACATCGCCTCCGCGGCGACCCGCCTTGCGCTCAAGAACGCCATCCTCGTCGACATCCTCGCCGATGGGCGCGACTTCGAGGCCGATCGTTTCCTCGACGACGCGCGTGACGCGCTGATCTCGCTCGCCGAGGAGGCCGAGGCCGACGCCGAACGCACCCACCGTGAACGCAAGGCGGCGAGCGGCCGCTACAGCGATTCGAGCGGAACGCACGACTATCGCAGCCGTGATGTGTCGAACCTGCGGCGACGGCGGAAGCAGTCGCTGCGGATCGCGAAGGAGCTGCGCGAGCGCGCCGCCGACGAGGCCGAGCTGCGCAAGCTCATCGCCGACGCGCGCGAGGCCGCGTGGGGCGAGGTGGCCGGAAACATCGATCGCACGCTGCGGATCGAGGCGGCGCGGCCCGATCTCGAGCCCGACTACGAGCGCATGCGCACGGCCCGCATGCAGGCCCTGCGGATGGTCGATCTGCCGCGCCTGCGCTCGCAGCGGCGCAATGCTCAGCGCCAGGCGGTCGAGCGCGACGAGGCCGTGGATTCCGCGGTCGCGCCGGTGATCGATTAGCCACTCCGCGCTCGATTCGCTCTTTGCGCGAGAGCGGGCTATGCTTGACGACGGCCCGGGAGAGATTCCGGGACATGCGCCCGTAGCTCAATGGATAGAGCATCTGACTACGGATCAGAAGGTTAGGGGTTCGAGTCCCTTCGGGCGCACACTGTGTTGAGACAGTGAACGAGAAGCCTCCGCTCTGCGGGGGCTTCTTTGTTTTCCTGGCTGCTCCCGCCGACTTTGTTGCGTCGCTATACATTCTCGGCGGGTATCGCGTAGCGTGGGTTCGTGACCGAACGGAACTGGGCCGGAACGCACACCTTCGCCGCCGAAGCCGTGCTGACACCGACGACGATCGCCGAGGCGCAGCGGTTCGTCGCCTCACACGACCGCATCCGGACGCTGGGAACGCGGCATTCCTTCAACGATCTGGCCGATACTCCCGGCACCCTTCTCGACCTGACGGCGATCGCGCCCGACATCGAGGTCGACGACACGGCCCGCACGGTGACAGTGGGGGCCGGCACGCGCTACGCCGTGGTCGCGCGACACCTCGCCGATCACGGCTGGGCGCTGCACAACATGGGGTCGCTGCCCCACATCTCCGTCGGAGGTGCGACGGCGACGTCGACGCACGGCTCGGGGGATCGCAACGGATCCCTCGCCACCGCCGTGCGAGCGCTTGAGTTCATCGGCCCGGGCGGCGAGCTCCGCACGGTCTCCGCGGGCGACGCCGACTTCGCCGGCAGTGTGGTCCACCTCGGCGCCCTCGGGCCGGTCGTCCGGCTGACGCTCGCGATCGAGCCGACGTATCAGGTGAGGCAGGACACCTACGCCGGCCTGACGTGGGATGACCTCTTCGAGCGATTCGACGAGGTGACGGCAGCCGGTTACAGCGTCAGTGTCTTCACACGCTGGAACACGCCCGACGTCGGCGAGGTATGGGTCAAGGAGCGCCTCGACGACACCGCGGCTCCCGACATGCCGGAACGAGTGCTGAGCGCACGCCGGGTGACGGCGAAGGCGGACTCGCCGGCGGCCGACGGGGTCGACAACACGACCGAGCAGGGCGGCGTCCCGGGCGACTGGTGCGAGCGTCTGCCTCATTTCCGCATCGATGCGACGCCGTCCAACGGCGACGAGATCCAGACGGAGTACTGGGTCGACCGGGCTGTCGCCGTCGACGCCATCGCCGCCGTCCGCTCGATCGCCGACCGGGTAGAGCCCGCCCTCCTCGTCACGGAGCTGCGCACCGTCGCCGCCGATGACCTCTGGCTCTCTCCCGGGTTCGGACGTGACAGCGTGTGCATCCATTTCACCTGGAAGAACGAGCCGGATGCCGTGCGCACGGCCATCTCGCACGTGGAGCGGGCGCTCGCCCCCTTCGATCCGCGCCCGCACTGGGGCAAGGTCTTCTCGATGCCCATCAGCGGATCGCTGCCGCACCTGGATGACTTCCGGGAGCTCGTGGCGCGCGTCGACCCGACGGGGAAGTTCTCGGGCCCCTACCTCGAGCGGGTACTGGGCATCCCCGCGCGCTGAGGAGCCCCGCGGCTCAGGTGAAGGGTCGCGAGGCGTCGATGATGCGGCTGAGGTCGACGGCGGTCCGCGTCCACGGTGAGATGCGCCCGTCGTTGCGGGCGGGAACCGTCTCGACGACGCGGGCGAGCGCCTTCTCGGCATCCTCGACCGTGGTCGCGGCGGCGGGGTCGCCCAGAGGGCGAGCCACGGCTCGGGCGGTCGCACGGACAGCCTCGGCGAGTGCGGCACGCGGGGGCGCGGCATCCGGTGTGAGGGGCAGCCCGTCGATGCCGTCGGCCAGCTCGATCGTCTGGCGGACGGTGTTCTCGAGGGCGCGCAATCGGCGGTTGTTCTCCGTCTCGATGCCCCGTCGGCGACGGGCGAGCGGATGCGCTTTGCGGCTGCGTGCGGCCTCGCGGACGTCGGTCGACACGGCGTCGAGGATCTCCTCGAGATAGCGCTGACCGGCCTCGTCGGCCGGTTCGCCGTCGGCGATCGAGGTCGCGAGCATCTCGAGCCGGTCCGATACGGCGTCGCGCAGCTGCGACAGGCGTGTGGAGGCGCGGCGGAGGTAGAGGGGCGGAATGATGGCGAGATTGACGGCGACGCCGATGACGACGCCGAACGCCATCGTGACGAGGTACGACACCGAGAAGCCGCCCGCGTCGTTCGCCCCGAGCAGCAGTACGAACAGGGCGGCGATGGCGATCCAGTCTCGGCCGGTGCCGAGCGCCCGGATGCCGCCGACGGCGACGCCGACGCCGACGACGATCGCCACACCCACGATGCGGGGGCTGGGGCCCGACACGAACCACAGGCCCACCAGGCCGATCGCGATGCCGATCGCCAGGCCGCCGACCGCCTGCAGGCCGGCCTTGGCCGAGTCGGCGATCGTCGGATACATGCTCACGAGCACGCCGAGCGGAGCGTAGTAGGAGTACTCGTCGTGCGCGAAAGGTACGTACGGCGCGAGATACCAGGCGATCGCAGCGGCGAGGGCCGCCTTGCCGGCGAGCAGCAGACGAGAGAGCGCGAAGGCCTCTCCGCCCGCGGTCCGCGCGGCGGCTTTCAGCGAGACAAGGCGGGGATGGGGTACGGCGGTCATCAATCGCGACGATAGGCGTACAGCGCGCCCGACAGCAGCCCCTTGACGCCGCCGGGCCCGTACGGCAGATGCTGGCGTAGCCTGGGCGAGTGAGCGCTTACGTCTCGGCGTTCGAGCTGTTCTCCATCGGTGTAGGACCCTCGAGCTCCCACACGGTCGGCCCGTTGCGTGCTGCCCGTGCTTTCGTCGTCAGGCTGGAGGCCGCGGGGCGGCTTCCCGAGGTCGCACGGGTCGGCTGCGTGCTGTACGGGTCGCTCGGAGCGACCGGGATCGGGCACGGCACGCCCGACGCCGTGGTCGCAGGGCTACAGGGTCATGCGCCCGAGACCGTCGATCCCGACGTGGTTCGCGGCGCGTGGACCGAATGGGTCGACGGGTCGCCCCTGGTGCTCGCGGGGTGGCACGCGGTGCCGTTCTCGCGGAGCGACGTGACCTTCGAACCGCGGACGCGGCTTCCGGAGCATCCCAACGCGATGACCCTGAGCGCGTGGGACGCCGCGGGCGATCTCGTCGCGTCGGAAACGTATCTCTCGGTCGGGGGCGGCTTCATCCGACGCGCAGGCGAAGCCGCCGAGGCGGGCGGACGGCGCGGAGGTTCGGGCGCTGTCGCCTGGCCGTACCGCTTCAGCACCGCGGCGGAGCTGCTCGAGCTGTGCGAGCGCGAGCAGATGAGCATCGCCGGCCTCGCGCGCCGCAACGAGGAGGCACTCCGGCCGGAGGCCGAGGTCGCTGCCGGCCTCGACGCGATCTGGGATGCCATGGCGGGGTGCGTCGAGGCGGGGCTTCGAGCCGACGGCACCTTGCCGGGGATGCTGCGCGTGCGGCGCCGGGCGGGGGCGATGCGGGCGCAGCTCGAACAGGCGGAGGCGGCGGGTGGGCGTGAGCTGCCGGGGGAGTGGCTCGGTGCTTTCGCGCTCGCCGTCAACGAGGAGAACGCGTCGGGTGGACGCGTGGTCACCGCGCCCACCAACGGTGCCGCAGGAATCCTTCCGGCGGTGGCTATGTACTGGTGGCGGTTCGCGGCGGAGTCGCGGCTCGCGTCGGAGGATCTGGATCGGCGCCGCGGCATCAGGCGGTTCCTGTTGACCGCGACGGCGCTGGGGTCGCTGTTCAAGGCGAACGCGTCCATCTCGGGTGCGGAGGGCGGCTGCCAGGCCGAGGTCGGATCTGCGTGCGCAATGGCTGCGGGAGGCCTGACGGCGGTCATGGGCGGCAACAGCGCGCAGATCGAGAATGCGGCGGAGATCGCGATGGAGCACCACCTCGGGCTCACGTGCGACCCGGTCGGTGGCCTCGTGCAGATCCCGTGCATCGAGCGCAACGCGATCGCGGCGTCGACGGCGGTCACCGCGGCGCGACTCGCGTTGCGGGGTGACGGGCAGCATTACGTGTCGCTGGATGCCGTCGTCGAGACGATGCGCCAGACCGGGATAGACATGTCGCACAAGTACAAGGAGACGAGCGAGGGCGGTCTCGCGGTGAACGTCGTCGAGTGCTGAGAGGCCCTTGCGCGCCCCATCTTCGGGGCGCTGTTCGCCGTGCGCGAACCCTTGGCACTCGATGGGGGAGAGTGCTAATCTGGGTGCAGTTGAGCCCATATGGCTCAACTTTCAGATCTCAACACGAAGCATCAGAGAAGGGAAAGATCGATGGCTACTTATGACCCGTTCCGCGACCTCGACCGCATCGCCTCGAGCCTCTTCGACACGCGCCGTGGCCCCCGTCGCATGCCGATGGACCTCTACCGTGACGGCGACCACTACGTGATGACCGCCGACCTGCCGGGCATCGACCCGGGCTCGGTCGACATCGACGTCGACGGCCAGCTGCTGACCATCCGCGCCGAGCGCACGCTCGCGAGCGGTGACGGAGTGAAGTGGATCACGCGCGAGCGTGAAGCCGCGAGCTTCCTGCGTCAGCTGAACCTCGGCCAGGGCGTCGACACGGAAGGCATCGCCGCGACCTACAACAACGGCGTCCTGACTGTGACCATCCCGGTCAGCGAGAAGGCCAAGCCGCGCAAGGTCGAGGTCACGACCGACGCAGCCGCGCCGGTGGTGCCGATCGAGAACTGATCGCGCAGATCCGCGTTCGCACGACGGGCGGCCGCAGCTCTTTCGGGGGCGGCGGCCGCCCTTTCGCGTATATCCCCCAGCGCCCGCGACCGATTCGAAGGCGCGCGATGCGCGCGCCCGACTGCGTGGCTGCAGCACTCAGAAGGGTGGCGGTTCGTCCGGCGGTGGTCCGCCGCGTGTCGCATCCGGTGGCGGATCCGTGGTGGCGATGGTGAAGCAGACGGCCGGTATGGGTACGTCTTCGCGGTAGACCCGGCCGAGGGGTGAGGTCCATTCCAGGACCCCGCCGCCGATCTGCCTGACCTCCCACTTCGTGAATTGCTTCATCGAGTGGTGTCGTTGGCAGAGGTGGGCGAGGTTGAAGATGTGGGTGTGCCCGCCGAGGGCGTGATCGATCGTGTGGTCGATCTCGCAGCGGAGCGCGGCTCGTCGGCATCCGGGGAACCGGCAGTGCTGGTCGCGCGCCATCAGGAGTTTCTTCATCGAAGCGGTGGGCCGGTAGGTGTCGATCTCGACCGGGGTGCGGGTGACGGGGGCGATGAAGAGCCGGTCCCACTCGCTGACCTGCCCGGCGAGCTCGCGTGCCGTGTCGGCATCGATCAGCGCAGCGCCCACGGCTTCGGCGGGGTTCTCGTCACGCCCCATCAACGTCTCCGCCGTGACGGCGACTTGCACGCGTGCCCGAATCGCGCCGAGCCCACCAGCCCGGTCGGCCCCGTAGGTCGGGTCGACCACGGGCGCCCCACCGAGGACGAGGTCACCGAGGATGTCGGCGCGCAGCTGATCCATCGTCCTGGTGTCGGCGGGCTTACCCGACCCAGCGGCATCCGCCCCGGCACCTTCCGCCCCGTCGCCCTCCGCCCGGGCGTCCTTCACGGACTGCCCCATCTGCGTCAGCCGGTCGAGCATCCCGGCGGCGATGACCGTCGGGAGGTTCGCGACGAGATTCGACATCCCATCCGACCCGTGGAACACCCGTACGCACCGCTCCGCCGCCGCGGTCTTGTGCCGGTCGGTGAACGTCTGCGGGTGAAGCCGGGCTGCCAACGCATCCAGCGCACCCCGCACCCGCGACGGCACGTCCCGCTCGCACACCGCGATCGCGGCTTCCGCGAACGAATCCCGCACCTCATTCGGAAGCCCCGCACCGACCCGCACGACCACATTCACGTGGCCACGTTCGATCTGCCGCTGCACCCACGCCTCGAACACCGCGGGATAGTCGTCGATGACGGTCATCGCATGGTCGATCTCACCCTGCAGCCGCCGATCCGTCAACCGCGCCATCCCGGCCGCTTCGGCCGCGACTGAACGCAACTCCATGTCCGACGCCATACCCCGCACCCCGTCGCGGCGCGCGTCGTGCAGGGCGGCGTGACCCAGGTCGGCCAGCGCCCGGGTGCGAGCGATGTCAGCGGCGTGAGAGAGGTCAAGGGCCTCCGCGTACCTCGCAAAAGCGAGCGCTTGCGACGGCGTGACGTCGTCGCGTCGCGCCTCGCTTCCCCCGTCACTCGCCGTC
Source organism: Microbacterium sp. M4A5_1d (assembly GCF_053345465.1). NCBI lineage: Bacteria > Bacillati > Actinomycetota > Actinomycetes > Micrococcales > Microbacteriaceae > Microbacterium > Microbacterium sp. M4A5_1d. The sequence goes on along the minus strand of NZ_JBKFAD010000001.1, from coordinate 1,241,123 downwards.
ATGTTCCCATTGTGACAGCGGGGTACGACATCCGAGTCGAACCTATGTTCGGTTGTCGAAAGTCGGGGCACCGTTCCGCCTGGGGAGGAAACGACACCGAGCGACACCGCGCGACCGGCTCCGGTCCGCGCGGTGGTCAGGACAGACGTCGCAGCTTCGTCGTCAGCTGCTCGAGCTGCTCGAGCTCTTCGGTCGACAGCACCGACATCCGTTCGGCGATGGAGCGGCCGTGGGCGGCGGCGAGTCGACGAAACGCCGACATCCCCTCCGGCGTCGCCGTGAGCATTGCGCCGCGGCCATCCGTCGGGTCGCCGCACTTGGTGATGAGGCCGCGCGCGACCATCCGATCGACCAGGCGCGAGACGCTCGGCTGGCTGATGAGCATGTTCGCGGTGACGTCTCGCAGGCGAGCGCGATGGCCCGTGCCTCGCGCGACCGTCAGGAGCACGTCGTACTCGGCCTGGGTCAGCTCATCGCCGGCGAAGTCATTGCTGATGTCGTCGAAGATCTCGTGCTGCGCGCGGAAGAGACTCTCCCACGCGGCAACGGCGCGACGACGATCGTTCATGGCGACAACTTTACTGCCCGCCTATGCTGGTCGGCATGATGCGTCGCACCCGGGCGGCACTCGCGATCGTGGTCCTCGTGCTGATCACGGGCCTTTTCGGGCTGGCGGTCCCTGCCGCGGCATCCGCCGACGAATCCGCCGATCTCGACGCCTTCGTCTTCGATTCGCTCGCCGTGGACTACACCCTCAGCCGCGACGAGGACGGCACGGCCAGGATGCGGGTCGTCGAGACCTTCGTCGCCGATTTCCCCCAGTCCGATCAGAACCGGGGCATGCGCCGCCTTCTGCCCGAGACCTACAACGGGCAGCCGCTGCATCCGGAACTCATCTCGGTCACCGACGAGAACGGCGATGCCCGTCCCGTCGAGACCGACAGCGAGGACGGCACCCTCGGCATCCTGACGCGCGGGCCCGAGTACCTGCACGGGCCGAACACCTTCGTCTTCACCTACGACCTCGAGAATGTCGTGTGGGACTTCCCGGACACCGGGCTCGAGTTCTACTGGGACGTCAACGGCACCGACTGGAACCAGCCGTTCCGGCAGGTGACGGCCACCTTGCGGGTCGACCCCGCTATCGCGGACGCCCTCGCCGGCCGGCAGGCCTGCTATGTCGGCGAGCAGGACAGCACCACGCCGTGTCCCGAGATCGTCGCCTCACCGGACGGAACCGCGATCACCGCCTCGGCGACCGACCTCGCGCCGCACAAGACGCTCACTTTCGCCGTCGGGTTCGAGGAGGGCACGTTCGAGGTGTACGACACCGGGTTCCTGGCGTCGCCGCTCGGATGGCTCCAGTCCGGGTCGACGGCGCTGCTCGCCGGCGCCACCGGCTGGGCGCTGCGCAATCGCCGGCGGTACCTCCGCGACGAGCCCGGGCGCCCGACGGTCATCGCCGAGTACGCGCCACCGCGCCGCATCGATGCGATCGACGCGGCGGTGCTGTTGCAGAAGACGTCGAAGGCGATTCCCGCCGAGGTCCTCGAGCTGGCGCTGGTGGGCGCCATCCGCGTCGTCGACGATGGGAAGAGCCGCTGGGGACGTGCGAAGCTGCAGGCGGAGCTCGTCGACCCTCGGGCCGCAGACGAGAACGGGCGCAGACTCCTGCGCGGCATGTTCCCGCATCACCGTCGTGGTGAGGTCTACCGCTTCGGATCCTCCGACACCCGGCTGTCCACCGAGACCCAGCGGGCGCTGAAGTTGGCCAAAGACAGTCTCCGCGGTCGCGGCATGTACAAGCCCGTGCCGGCGGGAGTGCGTGGCTGGCCCGTCGCCGCATGGGCCATCGCGGCGGGTCTGGTCATCCTGTTCGGTGCGCTCGCGCTGAACGCTTACGTCCACCCCGCACTGCCCATCGTCGGCATCGTTCTGGCGGCGGCGTCGTTCCTGGTGGTCGTCTTCGCGGTCGCCGGTGAGCCGCTGTCGGACACGGGGGCAGAGATCCGCGACCACCTGCGCGGGCTGGACCTCTTCATCCGGTGGGCCGAAGCCGACCGCATCCGGATGCTGCAGTCGCCGACCGGCGCTGAGCGCGAGCCGGTCGCAACGGACGACCCCCGGGAGATGCTCCGGATCTACGAGCGGCTGCTGCCGTACGCCGTGCTGTTCGGCCGCGAGAAGGAGTGGGCTGCGCACCTGACGGCGCTCTACGGCGACGCGGGCATCGCGACGCCGGGGTGGTACGTGGGAACGGCGGCGTTCGATGCGTCATCGTTCGCGGCAGGTATCGGCACGCTGTCGTCGGCGGCATCGTCGTCGTCGTCGACCTCGGGCGGGTCGAGCGGGGGCGGGTCTGCCGGCGGGGGAGGCGGCGGAGGCGGTGGTGGCGGCGCCTGACGCGTCGTCACGCGCGGTCGTCGCGCGCGGTCGTCACGCGCGGTCGGCTCTCGCGGCCGGAAAGCAGTTGAGGGTCCGACCGAAGAGGCATTCGGTCGGACCCTCGTCCCTTTGCACCAAGAGTTTCCTGCAATCACATGCCGGTGGCTGCCACAGCAAAACAGCTACCGTGCGAGCACTCTATAACGGCGAGGTAACGACGAGCAAGGGTTTTCCCGTTATCTTTTCGTAATCATCGGAAACGCTGAGCCGGCACCTCGACGACATCCGGTTTTCGGCCTCCGCAGTGCCGCGGGTCTGTCAGGATGAGCGCGTGCACGCCCACGGCCGAGACACCGCCAGCGGACCCTTCGTGGTCACGCTCGTCGTCGACCTGCCGATCGCCAAGCCCGATGCCCTCGAGACGATCGCCTTCGTATCGGACGGGGCGATCGAGAATGCGGGTACGGCCTTCCCGCGCGTCGGGCTGGGCCGGGACGTGTGGGCCGAGGTGCAGATCCCGAAGTTCGCCGACCCGCCGCCGCTCGCCGTCGACGTCTGCTCGGACGTGTCCTGGGATGTCGCGGCGACAGAGGCCGCGCGGTTGGCCGATGCGCTGCGGCGGGTCGGATGGTCGGTGCGGTCGCCGCGCTCCGACGAGGTCTGAGTCGCCCGCCCGTCGCGGTCCGGTCACGCGGCGACGGCGAAGAGCCCCGCGATCCCGGCGCCGTAGAGAACGAGCACGGTCAGCGAGTCGACACCCATCCCGGCGATCCGCTTCGCCGGCCGGAAGATGAGCCCGACGACGTAGACGAGCGTCAGCAGCGCGGCCAGCGCGGTGAGGTAGATGTCGGCTCCATTCGCCTGCGGCAGCACCGCCTGGCCCGAGATCAGGGTGGCCACGAGGAACAGCACGGGCAGGAACGCATTGCCGCCGAAGATGTCGCTCATCGCGAGATTGTCGTCGCCCTGACGGATGGCCTGCAGCCCCGTGGAGATCTCCGGCAGCGCGGTCGCGAGCGCGAGGATGGTCGCGCCGAACAGCACACCCGACAGGCCGATCTCGTCGGCGATGGCGTCGCCGACCCGCTCCAGCACGACACCGGCTCCGAGCGTCGCGAGCGCGGAGACCGCGAAGATCGCGACGACCGCCCCGGTGCTCATCGAATGATGCGGATGCCGCGGCTTGGCGCGCCGGTGCCCCGGGGTGTGTTCACTCGCACCCGGCGACGTGCCGTTCTCGTGCCAGGGGAGGTGCTTGCCGGCGCGCTGCACGAGGAAGAGCCCGGCGAGCCACAGCGCCGCGATGAGCACGACATCGGGGGTGAGGCGTGCGACGACGAGGTCGCTGGGAAGCTGGCTCCCCGCCATCACGACCGCGAGCACGGCGACCACGATCACGGCTTCGAGCACGAGGACGAGGGATGCGGCGCGATAGGTCAGCGGCCTGACCCCGCGACCGCGCTTGCCGAACAGGTCGAGGATCACCAGCACCACGGTCTGCAGCGCGATGCCACCCAGGATGTTGCCCACGGCGACTTCGAGGTTGCCCGCGATGGCGGCACTGACGGTGATGGCGATCTCGGGCAGGTTCGTGGCCACAGCGAGCACGATCAGCCCGCCGAACGCGCTGCCGATGTGCCAGCGATCGTCGAGGACGTCGGTCGACTTCGAGAGCTGGATGCCGGCCACCCACACCACGGCGGCGGCAGCGGCGAAGACCAGGAGGAGCAGCCAGAGGGGCAGGTTCGACATCCCCTCAGTGCACACCCGAACCGGTGCGACGGCGTACCGCTTGCGTTCGCGGCCGGAATGGACTCCGGCTCAGCGGAGCCAGCTGGACCGGCCGAACCGCTCCCACCGCTCGACGATGTGCACATCGCCGTTGTCCGTGGTCTCGAGCACCGTGGTGCCGCCGATGACGACGTGCTCGACTCGCGACTCCACCGCGAGCGGGTCGCCCGACCACAGGACGAGATCGCCGTCGCGCCCGGCCTCGAGGGCGCCGACGCGGTCGTCGAGTCGCAGGATGCTGGCCGGGTTCGTCGTGAGCGCCTGCAACGCGACATCCGCCGGGAGGCCCTCTCGCACGGCGAGGATCGCCTGCAGACGGATCTGGTCGATCGGCACCACCGGGTGATCGGTCGTGATGGCGACGGTGACGCCGGCCTCGGCGATCAGGGCGAGTGCCCCGATCGCCCGGTCGCGCAGCTCGACCTTCGAGCGCGAGGTGAGCATCGGCCCGAAGATGACGGGGATGCCCTTCTCGGCCAGGACGTCCGCGATCTTGTGGCCTTCGGTGCCGTGGTTCACGACGAGCCGGTAGCCGAACTCCTCGGCGAGCCGGATCGCGGTGACGATGTCGTCGTGACGGTGGCTGTGCTGATCCCACAGCAGCGTGCCGTCGAGCACCTGAGCGAGCGTCTCCTTGCCGAGGTCGCGCTCGAACGGCTCGCCCTTGGCCGCCGCTGCATCCCGCTTCGCGACGTAGTTCTGGGCGCCGACGAAGGCGTCGCGCAACACGGACGCGACGCCCAGGCGGGTCGAGGGCGTCTGCTTCTTGTCGCCGTAGACGCGCTTGGGGTTCTCGCCGAGGGCGGACTTCACCGACACGTTCTCGGCGATCACCTGCTCGTCGACGGTGCGCCCGCCCCACGTCTTGATGGCGACGGTGCGTCCGCCGATCGGGTTGCCCGACCCCGGCTTGATCACGACGGAGGTGACGCCGCCGCGCAGGGCGTCGCGGAACCCGACCTCGTCGATGTCGATGCCGTCGAGCGCGCGGAAGCGGGCGCCGTTGGGGTCGGTCATCTCGTTGGTGTCGTTGCCCGACCAGCCCTCGCCGTCCTCGTGGACTCCGAGGTGGCCGTGGGCCTCGACGAACCCGGGCAGAACCCAGCGCCCCGCGGCATCCACGATCTCGGCGCCGTCGGGCACGGGCGTCTCGGCCCCGCCGACGGCGGTGATCACGCCGTCCGTGACGATCACCGTCCCGCTCTCGATGACGGGCGCGGACACGGGGACGATGCGGCCGTTCACGACGGCGAGGATGCGGGGGGCCATGCCCTCGACCCTATGCCGGACGATCACTGGAGGCAGAACTCGTTGCCTTCGGGGTCTCGCATCTGCCAATACCGCTCGGGCCACGCGCCCCACTGCTGTTCCACCAGTCGCACGACGCTCGCCCCGAGCCCGACGAGACGATCCTTCTCGGCATCCACGGCCTCGGCCGTCGCGCGGCGAGCACCGTCGACGGGTGCGACCGACACGTCGATGTGCAGGCGGTTGCGCCCCCTCTTCGAGCCGGTGACCTCCTCGTCGCGACCGACGGTACTCCCGCCCTCGGACAGTGGGTACACCCGGTATCGCCGGACGGCAACCGGGCTGACCGCTCGCTGGCGACGTCGTAGCGTGAGCCACTCACGAACTGCAGGGAGGAACCACCATGAGCCTCAATGGAAACGTGCCCTTCGTCGCACCCGGTGAGATGCCCATCGACCCGATCGAGGAAGCTCCGACGCTCGAGGTCACGGCCGAGGACCCCGTCGACGAGGACCCCCTCGACGAGGACTGACCCCGCTCCGGAACGGCGAAAGCGCACGTCCGCACGGTCTCCGCGTGAGCGGACCGTGCGGACGTGCGCTTTCGCGAACCGTCAGCGAGCGGTGATCAGTACCAGCCGACCGACTGCGAGTGGCCCCAGGCGCCGCAGGGCGAGCCGTAGCGGCCGGAGATGTAGCCGAGGCCCCAGCGAACCTGGGTGACGGCGTTGGTCTGCCAGTCGCCACCGGCCGAAGCCATCTTGCTGCCGGGAAGCGCCTGCGGGATGCCGTACGCACCGCTGCCGCTGTTGTAGGCCTGGTAGTTCCAGCCCGACTCCTTGTTCCAGAGCGAGACGAGGCACGAGAACTGGTCCTGGCCCCAGCCGAACTCGCCGAGCATGTTGCTCGCGGCCTGCTGCGCGGCGCCGGGGGAGTTGTCGCCCGTCGAAGCGACCGCCGAAGCAGCGGGCGCGGACGAGGACGAGGACGAGGAGCGCGAGCCGCTCGAACGCTGCGCTGCGGCCGCGGCGGCCTCTTCCTCGGCCTTCGCCTTCGCGGCGGCCTCAGCGGCTGCGGCCTCTTCGGCGGCGATCCGCGCGGCCTCTTCCTCGGCGGCCTTCTGCGCCTGTGCGGCCTCGAGACGTCCGCGGAGGTCGGCCGTCTCGGCCTGCACGTCGTCGGTTGCGTCCGTGAGCTGGTCGGTGAGGTCGGGCAGGAGCAGCGTCGGGATGACCTCGGTGTCCTTCAGGCCCTCGATGCGCTCGCGCAGCTGCGTCGTGTCGATCGTCGTCTCGCCCTCGATCGGAAGCGCGGCGGCTGAGACGTCGCCGGTCACGGTGGCGGCCTCGACGACCGATGCCTCAGCCGCGGCGACGGCGTCGCTCGTGGCCTGCTCGATCGCGCTGAGCGGCTTCGCCGTCGACGTGGCCGCGGCGGTCACCAGTGCAGCGCGCTGCATCACCGGTGCGGGGCCGGATGCCGTGGGCAGTGCGGCCGAGGCAGTCGTGCCCACGACCGCGGTCAGCCCCATGGCCAGCCCGAGGGTGAGTGCGGCGGGACGGACGAAGCGGCGGGATGCGGAGCTGGAGCTCACGCTGGCGGAGCGCCGCAGGTCGCGGCGGGTGGTCTGGTTCGACGAAGAAGTCATGCGAACAGGGGCGGTCCTTCGATGTTTGCGGGCACCGCGACAGGCGGCGGGCGTCTCGGGCGGACGCACAAAACTCCCCGAGTCTGCGGGTTGAGTCTGGACGAGTCCCGGACAGTCCCTGGACGTAACCTGAATGCCCGAGCGCGCCGAGCCCATGACGGGGAGCGTTACTCTGGCCGGAACGGCGGCGCTCGGCGGCCGTCCGACCGTCCGCGTCGAAGGAGGAACACGTGGCTGAAATCGAGAGCTTCACGCTGGATCACACCGCTGTGCTGGCCCCGTACGTGCGCCGGATCGGCGTCGAGCACGGACCGGACGGCGGAACCATCACCAACTTCGACGTCCGCTTCGTGCAGCCCAACGCCGGCGAGATCCCGACCGCCGGCATCCACACCATCGAGCACATGCTCGCGGGTCTCCTCCGCGATCGGATCGCGGGGGTCATCGACATCTCGCCGTTCGGATGCCGCACCGGCTTCCACCTGCTCATGTGGGGCGAGCCCGAGGTCGCCGATGTCGTCGCGGCGCTCACCGGCAGCCTGCGGTTCATCGCCGAGGAGGCCGTCGAGGCCGACATTCCGGGCGTCTCCGCTCTCGAGTGCGGCAACTACCGTGACCACTCGCTGCACTCGGCCCGCGAGTGGTCGAAGACCGTCCTCGATCAGGGCATCAGCCTCGACGCCTTCTCCCGCGTCGGCGTCTGACGCCAGCCGACCGACCGCCGCGACGTGACCCCTTCTCGCCACCAGCGCGCGCTGCGAGCCGCCGCTGCCGCGACCCTGGCCACGTTCGTCGCGCTGCTGTCGCACGTCGCAGCGGGAGGCGAACCGCCCTCGGCGCTGGGTGCCGCCCTCCCGTGGGCGCTGTCGCTGATGATCAGCCTCCCCGTCGTCGGGTGCCGCGTCTCGGTCGTGCGCCTCGGTGCCGCGGTCACGGCCGCGCAGACGCTCTTCCACGTCATGTTCGCCCTCGGAGTCGTGCCGCTCGCAGGCTCCGCACGGATGCCCACGCCGGCGTCGGGCCTGACGGGGCCGTTCAGCCTGCACGCGGGACATATGTCGCTCCCGGCATCCCCGTCCGCGCCGGGTGCGATCGCTGCGGCAGCCCCGGACGCCGCGATGATCGGTGCCCACATCCTGGCGGCCGCCATCACGACCCTGCTGCTGCATCGCGGCGAACGGCTGCTCGCGGCGCTCGCCGATCTCGCGCGGCGCATCGCGACGCGGCTGCGGTCTGTGACTCGGGATGCCGTCCCTTCCGCGCCGATGCCGCCGCGTCTGCGCCCCCTCGCGTCGAGCGTTCGCACACCGCGCCTTCGCGCCCTCGTCGCGGCGCCCGCGCGTCGCGGCCCGCCCGCTCTCCTCGCTCTCTGACGCCCCGGCGCCCGTCGGGGCGATCCGTCGTGCGCGCTGACCATGCTTCGCGTGCCGGCACCCCGATGACCGAGGAGTCCCATGTCCATCACCGAGTCATACGCGTCCACCGACGGCGCCGCCGATACGGGCGGCGCGCCCGCCCCCACGTCCCGCGAACACGCTCCGCCCCGGCGGTCGCGTGCGTGGGTCATGCCGCTGCTGCTGCGGATCCACTTCTTCGCCGGCATCCTGGTCGGCCCGTTCATCCTGATCGCGGCGCTCAGCGGAGCGGTCTACGTCGTGACGCCGCAGCTCGAGCGCGTCATCTACGCCCATGAGCTCAGCGCGCCGGTCACCGAGACGACGCTCCCGATCGGCGACCAGGTCCGCATCGCCGAGGGGTACATCGGTGACGCCGCCTCGCTCGCGGCGGTGCGGCCCGCGCCCGCAGCGGGCGACACGACGCGCGTCATGTTCGCCCAGGAGGGGCTCGGTCCGAGCCAGACCCGCGCTGTCTTCGTCGACCCCGGAACGGGCGAGATCCGAGGCGACCTGACGGTCTACGGCACGAGCGGCGCGCTGCCGCTTCGCGCGTGGGTCAGCGACCTGCACCGCAATCTCCACCTCGGCGAGCCGGGCCGCCTCTACAGCGAGTTCGCCGCCTCGTGGCTCGGCATCGTCGTGGTGGCCGGGCTCACGCTCTGGGCGGTGCGGCTGCGTACGGCGCGCGCCAAGAAGGACCTGCTCCGCCCGAAGCGCGGAGCGCGGGGCTACCGACGCCTCTTCGGGTGGCACGCGTCGCTCGGAGTCTGGCTCGTACTCGGAGCGCTCTTCCTGTCTGCCTCCGGCATCACGTGGTCCACCTACGGCGGTGCGAACGTCTCGACGCTGCGAGCGGCACTGTCGTGGCAGAACCCGGCGCTGTCGACGGCGCTCGGTGACACCGGCTCCGGTGGTGCTGCGGGAGCCCATGCGGACCACGGGGTCGTCGCGGCGCCGACCGCCGCGGTCTCACCCGACACCTTCGACGACGTGCTCGCGGTCGCGCGCACCGAGAACGTGAACGTCGGCCTCATCGAGATCCGGCCGCCCTCGGCTGCGGGGCAGGCGTGGGTCGTCCAGGAGATCCAGCGCAGCTTCCCGACGGAGGTCGACGGTGTCGCGATCGACGGCGACACGCTCGCGGTCGTGGACCGGGTCGACTTCGCGGACTACCCGTTCATGGCGAAGCTCGCGCGGTGGGCCGTCGACCTCCACATGGGGTCGATGTTCGGCCTCGTGAATCAGCTCGTCCTGTTCGTGGTCGCCGCAGGGATCGCGACGATGGTCGTGCTCGGGTACCTGATGTGGTGGAAGCGCCGGCCCACCCGCGACCCCGCTCGCCGGATGGGCACGGTCCCCGGCGAGGCCCTTCCGAACGCGCCGGTATGGGGTGTCGTGCTCGTGGTGGCCGTCGCGATCGGCATCGGGTACTTCCTTCCCCTCGTCGGCCTGCCGCTCGCCGCGTTCGTCATCGGGGATGCGCTCGTACAGGGCGCCCGGGGTCGTCGGGCGCGGAGATCTTCCTCCGGGGGAGCGGAAACGAGTGTGGTCAGGCCATGACTGGTCAAGCCCTCGTTCCCGGCGAATTCTCAGGGTAAAGTTCCGGGCGAAGAACTCCGGCCACCCGTCGGAGAACAGGAGAGAAGCCATGGCGACAAGCCCCGCTGAATCGATCGTCGACGCCGTCGGCGGTCCGGCAAACATCGAGAGTCTGACGCACTGCGCCACGCGCCTGCGTTTCCAACTGCGCGATTCCTCGAACGTCGATCAGTCGACGGTCGAGGCGATCCCCGGCGTCATGGGCGCCGTGCCGCAGGCCGGGAACCGCTACCAGGTCGTCATCGGCGGAGCCGTCCAGAACGTCTACAACGACATCAACGCGCTCCCCTCGATGTCGGGCGCCGGCGGTGGCGCTGTCGACGAGGACGACATCGACTCGGTCAAGGCGCGCGAGCGCGCGAAGGGCCCGCGCGGCAAGGTCGCCTGGCTCGACTCCCTGTTCGAGTTCCTCTCGGACTCGTTCCGCCCCATCCTCGGCGCGCTGCTGGGCGCATCTCTGTTCATCACGTTCATGGCGCTGATGGCGACGCTCGGCGTCATCCCGGCCTGGAACGCCCCGGGCGTCGTCCTCGACCCGTCGTGGCAGTTCGTCAACCTGATGTGGCAGTGCGTCTTCATCTTCCTGCCGCTCATGGTCGCCTACAACGCGGCCAAGAAGGTCGGGGCCGACCCGTGGGTCGGCTTCGCGATCATGGCCGTCGTGATGCTGCCGCAGTTCTCGGGTCTGGCGACTCAGGAGGGCGCGCAGCAGATCAACTTCCTCGGTTCGGACATCACGACCGTCTCGGTCTTCGGTCTGCCGCTGACGATCTTCGACTACAGCTCGCAGGTGTTCCCGCCGCTGCTCATGGCGGGTGCGCTCGGGCTGCTCTGGAAGGGGCTGCGCAAGGTCATCCCCGAGAACATCCAGCTGATCTTCGTGCCGTTCCTGGCGATGCTGATCATGATCCCGCTCACGGCCTTCCTCATCGGACCCATCGGTGTGTACGCGGGTGCCGGTCTCGCGAACCTGCTGAGCTCGATCAACGACTTCTCGCCGTTCATCTTCGCGGTCGTCATCCCGCTCGCGTATCCCTTCATGGTTCCGCTCGGCCTGCACTGGCCGATCAACGCGATCATGCTGCTGAACATCCAGAACCTCGGCTACGACTTCATCCAGGGCCCGATGGGTGCGTGGAACTTCGCCTGCTTCGGCGCGACCGCCGGCGTGCTGTGGATCTCGTGGCGTGCCCGTGACAAGCAGATGCGGCAGACGGCGACGGGAGCCCTCGCGGCCGGTCTGCTCGGCGGCATCTCGGAACCCTCGCTCTACGGCATCCACCTGCGCTTCAAGCGCATCTACCCCCGGATGCTCGTCGGATGCCTCGTCGGTGGTCTCATCATCGGCATCGGAGGTGGCGTCAAGACGCAGGCGTTCGTGTTCACGTCGCTCCTGACGATCCCTGCCTTCGACTCGGTCGTCCTCTACGGCATCGCCGTGCTCGCGGCGTTCGTCGTCGCGATGGCCCTCGTCATCATCAGCGACTACCGAACGCCCGAGCAGCGCGCCGAGTTCGAGGCGCAGCGCGATAAGGCCGAGGCGAAGGCCGGCGCGACGGCTGCCGGTGCTGCGGCAGCGCCCGCTGCGGCTGCGGCCTCGGGCTCGGGCTCGTCGACCGCGGCACCCAAGCAGACCGCGCAGGGGACCGCGACCGCGACCCTCGACAAGCCCGGCGCCACCGATGAGGTGTCGGCGGCGATCGAGATCGCGTCTCCGCTCGACGGCACGGCCGTCGCGCTCTCCGAGGTGCCGGACCCCGTCTTCGGTGGCGGCGTCATGGGTCCGGGTGTCGCGATCGAGCCGACGGGCAACACCGTCGTCTCGCCCGGTGCCGGAACAGTCGCGGCTGCACAGCCGACCGGTCACGCGTTCGGCCTCGAGCTCGACAACGGGGTGGAACTGCTCATCCACGTCGGCATCGACACCGTCAACCTGAAGGGCGAGGGCTTCGAGGTCCACGTCAAGGCCGGTGACCGCGTCGAGCAGGGCACGCCCCTCGTGACGTTCGACCGTGCCGTGATCGAGAAGGCGGGCTACCCGCTGATCACGCCGGTCATCGTCCTCAACGGCGACGCGTTCGCGACGGTCGACCCCGTGGGCTTCGGCCCGACGACGACCGGCGCCCCCCTCCTGGTCCTGGAGAAGTAACCCCCAACCCCCGACCCCAACGTCGACTCGCCACGAATCGCGGATGCCGGGCCCCCGGCATCCGCAGATTCTGGCGAGTCGACGTTTTACGTCGGCGTGGTCAGGGGAGGCGGCGGAGCAGGAGGACGCCGTCGAGCGGGTGCGGGGGACGGGATGCCGCGTGGCTCGATGCCGCAGAGGCCCCGTGCTCGCGGATCTCTGGCCGCTCGACGATCTCCTCGCGCTCGACGATCTCCTCGCGCTCGACGACCCACTCGGCGGGATCGAGGTCGAGTGCGGCGCGCTCCTCGGCGGGCGTGGGGAACGGAGGATGGTCGGGATGGTCGTGCGGCTCGCCGTCCCCGGGGCCGCGCGGCGGTCCGCCGGTATGCGACACGACGAGCAGTCGCCCGCCCGGGGCGACGTGGCGGAGGGCGGCGCGCAGGAGCGGGATGCGGGAGAACTCCGGGTCCCACGAGTGCAGGAAGCTCGTCGTCACAAGGTCGAACTCGCCGAGCTCGGCCGCGTCGATCTCCCCGGCGACGAAGGTCGCGTCGACCTGAGCGTCACGGGCGGCCGCCTGGGCCCGTGAGACCGCCGTCGGCGACAGGTCGACGCCGGTCACCGACCACCCGCGCGATGCGAGCCACAGGGCGTCGCCGCCCTCGCCGCAGCCCAGATCGAGCGCCGCGGCCGGAGTGAGCGAGCCCGCCGCCTCGAGCTCGGCGATCACCGTCGAGGTCGTCTCGTTCACCCGCCCCGACCATACCCGGTCCGTCTCGGCGTATCGCGCCTCCCAGTCGGCGGCGTGACCGCGGCGGCGCTCGAGCGCTGCGGCGGCGTCGCGGCCGACGAGCGCGGCGTTGACCGCGGCGCCGGCCATCGACCCGGCGCCCATCGACAGGGGGACGTTCGCCATCGGTGCGACGACGTTGCCGGCGGCCCACACGAGGGGGTGGCTCGTCGCCCCCGCCGCATCGACGGCGATGAACGACCCGACCGGTCCGTCGGCGCGGGCGAGGTCGAGCCCGGCGAGGAAGCCGTCGTGAGGCTCGAGGTGTCCGCCGGTGAAGATCGCGTCGATCGCCACGCGCTGCCCATCGGCGGTCACGACAGCGCCGATCGCCGCGTCGTGGGCGTCGTCCGCCGCTTCCGCCGGGCCGGTGACGGCGACTACGGGCGAGGAGACGGTGCGGATGCCGCGAGCGCGCAGCCGCTCCCGCACGTCGTCCCCGAGGTCACCCGCCGCAGCGGTGAACGCCACGACGTCGGGGCTCCACTGCCGTACGAGCTCGATCTGGTGCAGGCTCATCGGCGACGTCGCGAGCACGCCGATACGGCGATCGCGCACTTCCCAGCCGTGGCAGTAGGGGCAGTGCAGCACGGTCCGTCCCCAGCGCTCGGCGAGCCCCGGCACATCGGGCATGCGGTCGGAGACGCCGGTCGCGACGAGAAGCGCTCGCGTCGTGATCCGCTCGGTGCCGCCGGCAAGGCCGACCTCGAGGCCGCCGTCGATCTCGGTCACCGACGCGACGCGTGCTGAGCGGAAGACGACGCCGTAGCGTTCCGTCTCTTCTCGGCCACGCCGGCGGAGCTCGGCGGGCGAGGTCCCGTCGAAGCCCACGACGGCGTGCATGTGCTCGGCGAACCGATTGCGGGGGCTGTCGGAGTCGAGCACGAGGGTGCGGCGGCGGGCCCGCCCGAGCATCTGCGCGGCGCTGAGGCCGGCGGGGCCGGCGCCGACGATGACGACGTCCTGATCGAGATTCTGCATGTCGAACAGCATCCGGATTCGAGTGCTCTCTGGCAAACAGGTTTGCGGAAATGGCAAACTGGATGCATGACCGGACTGGATCAGATCGGCCCGCGCCTGCGCGCGGCCAGGCAGGAACGCGGGCTCACCCTCGAAGAGCTCGCGGAGCGGGCGGGCATGTCGACGAGCACGCTCTCGCGGCTCGAGTCGGGCAAGCGTCAGGCGAACCTCGAGCTTCTCGTGCCGCTCACGCGGCAGCTCGGCATCCGGATCGACGATCTCGTGCCCGCCGAGCATCCCGATCCCCGGGTGCGTCGGCCCGCGACGACCCGGCACGGTCATGTCGTCGCGCCGCTGACGCGCGAGAGCTCACCCGTGCAGACCTACAAGGTGACGTTCCCGCCGTCCGATGAGGCGCCGGCCCCTCGTGTCCACGACGGCTTCGAGTGGTTCTACGTGCTGAGCGGGCGGATCCGGCTCGTGCTCGACGACCAGGAGCTCATCCTCGCGCGGGGCGAGGCGGCGGAGTTCGACACCCGCACCCCGCATTCCATCAGCGCGGTGGGTACGCGCCCCGCCGAGGTCATCAGCATCTTCAACGCCGCCGGTGAGCGCATGCATACCCTGACGGCCCCCTCCTGACACCCGCCCCCTACGCGTCGACTCGCCGAGAACTGCGGATGCCGGTGTCCCGGCATTCGCGTTCTCTGGCGAGTCGACGGTGTGTGTTTGTGGGTCAGGAGTGGCGGTGCGTGCGGTAGTAGGCGAGGAGGGCCTGGGTCGAGGCGTCCTGCGCGGCGAGCGCGTCGGCGTCGCCCTCGATCGCGGGCGCGATCTGCAGGGCAAGCTGCTTGCCGAGCTCGACACCCCACTGGTCGAACGAGTTGATGCCCCAGATCGTGCCCTGCGTGAAGGTGATGTGCTCGTAGAGCGCGATGAGCTCGCCGAGCACTCTCGGGGTGAGCGCGGGCGCGAAGATCGACGTCGTCGGACGGTTGCCCGCGAACGTCCGTGCCGCGACGAGCGCTCCGGTCGTGCCCTCGGCCTCGACCTCCTCGGCGGTCTTGCCGAAGGCGAGCGCCTTCGTCTGCGCCAGGAAGTTCGCGAGGAACAGCCCGTGCACGTCGCGCCCGCCGTCGGTGAGCGGGTGGGCCGGGTTGACGAAGGCGATGAAGTCGGCGGGGATCAGCCGCGTGCCCTGGTGGATGAGCTGGTAGAACGCGTGCTGGCCGTTGGTGCCGGGCTCACCCCAGAAGACCTCGCCGGTGTCGGAGGTGACGGGGGTGCCGTCCCAGCGGACCGACTTGCCGTTCGACTCCATCGTGAGCTGCTGCAGGTAGGCCGCGAAGCGGTGCAGCTGCTGCGCGTAAGGGAGCACCGCGTGCGTCTGGGCGCCGAGGAAGTTGGTGTACCAGACGTTGAGCAGGCCCATGAGAACCGGCACGTTCTTCTCGAGCGGGGTGGATGCCACGTGCTCGTCGACCGCGTGGAAGCCGGCGAGCAGGTCGCGGAACGCGTCGGGGCCGAGCTCGATCACGAGCGACAGGCCGATCGCCGAGTCGACGGAGTAGCGGCCGCCGACCCAGTCCCAGAATCCGAACGCGTTGGCGGGGTCGATGCCGAAGGCCTCGACCTTGTCGAGCGCGGTCGAGACGGCGACGAAGTGGTGGGCGACGGCGTCCGTCTTCTGCGCCTCGCCGTCGTCGATCGCGCCGGCCTCCTGCAGCCCGGCCCACAGCCAGTCGCGGGCGAGGCGCGCGTTGGTGAGGGTCTCGAGGGTCGTGAAGGTCTTCGACGCGACGATGAACAGTGTCGTCTCGGGGTCGAGGTCGGCGGTCTTGTTCGCGATGTCGAACGGGTCGATGTTCGACACGAACCGCGCCTGGATGCCGGCGGTCGCGTACGGCCGAAGCGCCTCCGAGATCATGACCGGTCCGAGGTCGGAGCCGCCGATGCCGATGTTGACGACGTGGGTCACCTTCTTGCCGGTGATGCCGGTCCATTCGCCCGAGCGCACCCGGCCGGCGAAGGCCGACATCTTCTCGAGCACGGCCTGGACGTCGGCGTCGATGTCCTGGCCGTCGACGACGAGCTCGGGTGAGGCGCCGGCGGGGCGACGCAGGGCAGTGTGGAGCACCGCGCGGTCTTCACTGGTGTTGATGTGCTCGCCGGAGACCATCGCGGCGTAGCGCTCGGCGACGCCGGTCTGCTCGGCCAGGCGCACGAGGGCGGCGACGATCTCATCGGTGACGAGGTTCTTCGACAGGTCGACGTGCAGGTCGGCCAGCGGCAGGCTCAGACGCTCGACGCGCCCGGGGTCGCTGTCGAACCACCCGCGGAGGTCGGGGGTGAAGCCCTTCTTCAGCGACTCGAGGTCGGTCCAGGCGGCGGTGGTGGTGGCATCGATGGGAGCAGCGGTCACGCTCTCACGGTAGCCGCGCCGCGGTGTCCGCGTCCACGCGGCGCGGCGGAAGAACTCTCGACGACGCGCCCGTCGACCAGGCGGCACACGGCATCGACGTCGCCGAGCTCTGCCAGATCGTGCGTGACGGCGACGACGGCCGTGCCCGTGCTCGCCACGGCGGCGAGAGCGGATGCGACGGCGTCGCGGGATGCCGCATCCAGTCCGCTCATCGGTTCGTCGAGCAGCAGCAGGTCGGCCTCCTGCGCGAGGGCTTGCGCGATGTACGCCCGCTGGCGCTGGCCGCCCGAGAGCAGGCCGAGCGGCCGCCGGGCGAGCGGGGCCAGCCCGACGGTGTCGATCGCTTCGGCGATGCGCGCGCGGTCGCTGCGCCGCAGCGGCAGGAATGGTCCCCGCTCGCGCCAGCGCCCCATCGCGACCAGGTCGGCCACGGTCAGCGGCAGGCGGGCGCCGTCGTTCGAGGTCTGCGGTACGAGACCGACGCGGATGCCGGGTTCCCGGCGCACCGTTCCCGAGGTGGGGGAGAGGAGCCCGGCCGCGACGGCGATCAGGGTCGACTTCCCCGACCCGTTGGCGCCCACGATCGCGTGGACCTCTCCGCCGGTCACGTCGAGATCCACGCCGCGAAGGGCGAGGTGCCCGTCGAAGGCGACGGTCACCTCCCGCAGGGCGACGACGGAGCCACCGGGGACGAGTGGGGTGGTGGAGCTGGACATCCACCCAGTATTGCAAATGAAAACGGTTCTCACTTTCATGTAAGGTCGTCGACCGTGTCCCTCCTCCTCGATCCCTTCGCCGTCACGTTCGTCCAGCGCGCCCTGCTCGGCGGTGCGCTCGTGGCGATCGTGTGCGGCATCGTCGGCACGTGGGTCGTGCTGCGCGGCATGGCGTTCCTGGGCGAGGCCATGGCGCACGGCATGCTTCCCGGGGTCGCCGTCGCGACCCTCACGGGGTTCCCGCCGATGGCGGGCGCTGCCATCAGTGCGGCAGCGATGTCGCTCGGGGTCGGAGCCCTGCAGCGCCGGGGCCGCCTCTCGGCCGACACCAGCATCGGACTCCTGTTCGTCGCGAGCCTCTCGCTCGGCATCATCGTCATCTCGGCGTCGCGGAGCTTCGCGACGGATGCCTCGGCCATCCTCTTCGGCGACATCCTGGCCATCGGTCCCTCCGAACTCGTCGCCCTCGCCGTCGCGGTCATCGTCACCGTCGTCGTCGCATCCCTCGGGCACCGCGCGTTCGTCGCGCTGACCGTCGACCCGCGACAGGCGCAGCTGCTCGGTCTCCGTCCCCGCGCCGCCCACATCGTCCTCGTCGGGCTCGTCACGCTCGCGGTGGTCTCGGCCTACCAGGCGGTCGGCTCGCTGCTGGTGGTCGGCATGCTCCTCGGCCCCGCCGTCGCGGCCGGGCAGTGGACCCGGCGCATCGTGCCCACGATGATCCTCGCCGCCCTGATCGGCACGCTCTCCGTCGCCGTGGGCCTGCTCATCTCCTGGCACGCCGCCACCGCTGCCGGCGCCACGGTCGCATTCACCGCGATCTGCTCCGGTGCCGTCTCCACCGGCATCCGCGCGCTCGTGCGCGCTCTGACCCGCCCGGACGGGCGCCGCGCGCCGGCATCCGTCATCCCGAACACCCCGGAAAGGACCGCATGAGAACTCGTGCACCTCTCTCGCTCATCGCTCTCACCGCCGGTGCCGCCCTGCTCGCCGGCTGCCAGGCCGCTCCGTCGGACTCCGCCGCGACTCCGGATGCCGATGCCACCGCGCGTGGCGAAGCCCTCGGCGACGGTCACGGCGCCATCGCCGGGGCGCGCGAACTCGCCGAGCCCGCGCTGCACCTCACCAGCATCGGCACCGACGGTGCCGTGCACCACCTCGACCTGATCGACGAGCAGTCCGAGGTCCTCGGTGACATCGCTCCCGCCGACACGCTCGACAGCGAAGGACGCTTCCTCTTCGCGGGCCGCGAGGGTGAGGTGTCGATCATCGACAGCGGCGTGTGGACGTGGAACCACGTCGACCACTTCCACTACTACGAGGCGCCGTCCCGCATCCTCGGTGAGCTCGAGGGTTCCGGCACACCGCGGACCGTGACGAGCGATCTCGGGGTCGGCGTCTACTTCGACGACGGCGACCGCGGCGGCGAGGCCGTGCTGCTCGACTTCGACGCGCTCAAGAAGGGCGACATCGTCGAGAGGTTCCGCCTCGACCTCGATGCCCCCGGGTCCCTCGTCGCACCGATCCCCGGGGGAGCGCTGATCGCCGACGCCGGCTCGGGCGAGATCCGCCGCGTCGACGCCTCGGGATCGGAACTCGACACCGCGCCCTGCGTCGACCCGGCAGGATCCATCGCGACCAATGTGGGCGTCGTCATCGGATGCGCCGACGGTGCCGTGCTCGCCGTCTCGGATGCCGCTGGCACGGCTCTCGAGAGCATCCCGTATCCCGCGGGCGGGCCGAGCCGTGCCCTGTCGTTCGCGAACCGCGAGGGTCGCCCCACCGTGGCCGGTCGTACCGAGTCCTCGGCGTTCTGGCTGCTCGACACCCGCGAGCGCTCGTGGACGGCGCACGACGCCGGCCAGCCGATCGTCCGCGTGACGGCCGTCGACGACGCCGACGAGACCGTGGTCGCGCTCGCCGCCGACGGCTCGGTGATCGTCATCTCCGGTGCGACGGGCGAGCAGCTCTCCCGCACGGAGCCGCTGGTGGCGGCATCCGTCGCAGACCCGGCGCTCGCCGCGGGCGTCGACCTCGTCGCGGACCAGCGTCGCACCTACCTCAACGGGCCCGCGGAGCGAACGCTGTTCGAGCTCGATCCCGCCGACGGCGGGCGGGTGGCCCGAAGCTTCGCGACCGAGCACGCCCCCGCCCTCTTCACGGAGACGGGCCGATGAGGCGGGCGGCGCTGGCTCTCGGCCTCGTCGTCGCCGGGGTGGTCTCGCTCGCGGGCTGCTCGGGGGCAGGAAGCGACCGCCCGACCGTCGTCGTGACGACCAACATCCTGGGCGACATCGTGCAGAACCTCGCCGGCGAAGAGCTCGACGTCGTCACCTTCATGCCGCGGGACGCCGATCCGCACTCCTTCGAGCTCTCGGCCCAGGACGCGGCGACGATGCGCAGTGCCGATCTCGTGGTCTCGAACGGGCTCGGGCTCGAAGAGGGGGTGCAGCACCACGTCGACGCGTCCGCCGCGGACGGTGTGGCCCAGTTCGTCGCGGGCGATCACGTCGAGACCCTCGGGTACCTCGACTCCGACGCGGTCGACCCGCACTTCTGGACCGATCCGACCCAGACCGCTCGTGTCGTCGACGCCCTCGCTCCGGTCCTCGCCGACCTCGCCGGTGACGGCGGGCAGGCCGTGACGGACGCCGCCGACGCGTACGTCGCGGAACTCGAGGCCGTCGATGCCGAGATGGCGGCGGGCCTGGAGTCCATCCCCGCCGAGCACCGCGCGCTCGTCACCAACCATCACGTGTTCGGTTACCTCGCGCGCCGCTACGACGTCCGCATCCTGGGGGCGGCCGTGCCGGGCGGCACGACGCTCGCAGCGCCCAGCGCGTCCGACCTGCAGGAGCTCGTCGACGCCATCGACACCGCCGGGGTGCGCACGATCTTCGCCGACTCGTCGCAGCCCGACCGGCTCATGCGCGTCCTCGCCGACGAAGCGGGGCGCGACGTGTCCGTCGTGCCGCTGCTGACCGAGTCGCTCGCGCCAGAGGGACAGCCCGGCGACACCTACCTCGACATGATGCGCCAGAACCTTCAGCGCATCACCGACGGCCTCACCCGATGAGGCATTTCCCTGGAAAGGAAACCCACCCCATGAAGAGAACCCTGCAGTTCGGCGCCCTCGCCGGCGCCGCAGCCCTGGTGCTGGCGGGATGCTCGTCCTCGCCCTCCGCGACGTCCAGCCCGTCCGGTGACGCGTCGGCCGAGGCATCCGTCCCCGCCGGTCCCCGGGTCGCGCTCGGCTACGAGGGCGGCGTGCTCGTGCTCGGCGGCGACGAGCTCGAGGTGATCGGAGACTTCGACTCCGAGGACTTCATCCGGCTCAACGCGGCCGGTGACGGCCGCCACGTCATGGTCACCACGTCGGAGGGCTTCCAGCTGCTCGACGTGCAGCAGCCCGAGCTCACCGACCTCGTCGTCCCGGCGGACGCCGCCGGACACGTCGTCGTCCACGGCGGCAAGACCGTGCTGTACGACGACGCGACGAGCGATACGACGATCTTCGACACCGCCGACCTCGCACAGCTCGACGGCAAGCTGCCCGACGCCGAGGTGATCGCCGGCGTCGAGGCGCACCACGGCGTCTCGGTCGAGCTCGAGGACGGCACACTGCTGACCACCGTCGGCGGCGAGGCCGGGCGCACCGGCATCCGCGTGCTCGATGCGGACGGCACCGAGGTCGCGTCCAACGCCGACTGCCCGGGCGTCCACGGTGAGGGCACCGCCGAGGGCGAGCGCGTCGTGTTCGGCTGCGAGAACGGCGCGATCATCTACGACGGCGGCGAGATCACCAAAGTCACCTCGCCCGACTCGTACGGCCGGATCGGCAACGCCTTCGTCGCGGAGGACAGCCCGCTCGTCGTCATGGACTACAAGGACGACCCCGACGCCGAGGGCTACCTGCTGCGCAACATCGCCCTCGTCGACACCGAGGCGAAGTCGCTGACCAAGGTCGCGCTGCCCGCCGGCGTCGAGTACACCTTCCGCGGCATCGCGCGCGGGCCGGCCGGCGAGGCCGTGCTGATCGGCACCGACGGATCGCTGCACTGGATCGATCCCGCCACGGGGGGCATCACGAAGTCCCTGCCCGTTGTCGACCCGTGGGAGGGTCCGGCCGAGTGGCAGGCTCCGCACCCGGCCGTGAAGGTCGCGGGCGACATCGCCTACGTCACCGACCCGGCGGACAGCGAGCTCGTCGCGGTCGACCTCACGACGGGTGAGATCGTGCAGACGGTGAAGCTGCCGCACGTTCCGAACGAGATCGCCGCCGTCTCCTGACGCGCCGCGCCGCCGCATCCGCTCCGGTCACCGGGGCGGATGCGGCGGACGTCGGACGTCGCCGTTAGCCTGGCGTCGTGCCGCCCGTCTCGACCTCGCAGCGCACGTATCGCTACCTGCGCCTGACCCTCGCGGGCGCACCCGTCGCGATCATGCTCGCGGTGCTCTTCGCGATCCCCGACGCGGGAGTGCTGCCCAGCGTCAGCCACTACTTCTACAGCTCGGCCCGCACCGTCTTCTCCGCCGCCCTCGTCGCGGCCGCGGCCTGCCTGCTCGCGCTCTCCGGGCGGGGCCCGCAGCGGGTGCTGCTGGATGTCGCGGCGCTCCTCGCCCCGCTCATCGCCATCATCCCGACGCCGACCTCGGCCGGCGAGGTGCCCGGCGTCGTCGTCGACTGCGCCGCCCCGTGCGTCCCCGCCGGGTTCACGGACGACCTCGACAACGCTCTGGCGACGTACCTCGTGATCGGCGCCGTCGTGCTCGCGATCGGTCTCGTGCTGGCGCGACGCGGAGACGTCGCCCTCCGCGACACGGGGCCGACGCTCGCCCTTGCGGCGACGGTGCTCGCGGGCGTGGCCCTCGTGTGGACGCTCGCACCGCAACTGCTCGTCCGCTACGGTCACGCCGTTGCGGCCTTCGGCTTCTTCATCCTCATCGCCCTCGTCGCGCTCGCCGAGGCGTTGCGGCCCTCCGATGCGCACCCACCGGCGAGGCGGACGCTGATCGGGTACGTCATCGTCGCGATCGCGCTCCTGCTCGACCTCGCCGCGACCGTCGTGTCGGCGGTGCTGTTCGACCTCCCCGTCGTGCTGGCGGGAGAGCTCATCGCCCTGGCGCTGTTCCTGGTGTTCTGGATGATGCAGACGGCCCAGAAGTGGTCGCTCGCCGATCCCGCGCTGCGAGCCTGACCGTCGACCCGAAACGCGTTCTTCTCCGCGTTCGCGAGCGGGTCTACTGTTCGTCCCATGACCGCCCCGCTCAGCGCGCTGGAGACCTCGCGCATGCGCGCGTTCCACCAGGTGCTCGGCAACACTCTGCTCGCGAACGTGACCTCGAGCTTCCTCTGGTTCGCCCTGACGTTCTGGGCCTACCTCGCCACGGAGAACGTCCTGGCGACATCCATCATCGGCGGCTCGTACATGCTGCTCGTCGCCGTGTTCGGGGTGGTCTTCGGGGCCCTCGTCGACCACATGAAGAAGAAGGCCGTGATGGTGCTCTCGAGCCTCATCACCCTGGCGACCTATCTCGGTGCCGGCGCGGTCTACCTGCTGTTTCCCGAGTCGATCCTCGTCGATTGGGGGCGCCCCTGGTTCTGGGTGTTCGCGGGCCTGATCCTCGTCGGGGGAGTCGTGGAGAATCTGCGCAACATCGCGCTGTCCACCACCGTGACCCTTCTCGTGCCGAGCGACCGCCGCGACCGGGCGAACGGCCTCGTCGGAACGGTGCAGGGTGTGGCGTTCATCGTCACGAGCGTCTTCTCCGGTCTCTCGATCGGCCTCCTCGGGATGGGCTGGACCGTCGTGATCGCGGTGTCCGCGACCGCGTTGGCCCTCGCGCATCTGACGCTCGTGTCGATCCCCGAGCGCGGCGTCGCCGCATCGCACGAGGCCGCGGCACCGGCCTTCACGTTCCGCGGCGTCGTTCCGGCGATCCGATCCGTCCCGGGGCTGTTGGCCCTGATCCTGTTCACGACCCTCAACAACCTCGTCGGCGGGGTGTTCATGGCGCTCATGGATCCATACGGGCTGACGCTCTTCACCGTCGAGGCGTGGGGGATCGTGCTCGCGGTCACCGGCACGGGGTTCATCGTCGGCGGCGCGCTGGTCGCCGCCCGCGGTCTCGGCCGCAACCCCGTGCGCACCCTGCTGCTGGTCAACGTCGGCGTCGCGGTGCTGGGGATGACCTTCGCGATCCGCGAGTGGTGGTGGCTCTACGCCCTGGGGATCTTCGTGTTCATGATGCTCATGCCCGCAGCCGAGGCCGCCGAGCAGACCGTCATCCAGCGCGTCGTGCCGTTCCAGACCCAGGGCCGCGTCTTCGGCTTCGCGGCGTCGGTCGAGTCGGCCGCCTCGCCGATCTCGGCGTACCTCGTCGGACCGCTCGCGCAGTTCGGTCTGATTCCCTTCATGCGCACGGATGCCGGTGAGCGCAGCTTCGGCTGGCTCCTCGGCGGCGGTGAGGCGCGGGGCATCGCCCTGGCTTTCGTCGCCGCGAGCGCGCTCATGCTCGTGGTGGTGCTGCTCGCGTTCCTCTCGCCGCAGTACCGGCGACTGAGCCGGGCCTACGCCGACGCAGCGCCGCCGGAGCCCGAGGCTGCCGCCGCTGCGCTGCCGGGCCCGACCCCGGTCAGGCCGGCTGACGCGGCGCCCTGAGCCCGAGCACCGCGAGCAGGCCGGCGACCGCGACCATCACCAGGGTGCATCCGGCGACACCGGCCCAGCCGAGGTCGTGGAAGGCATATCCCAGGAGCCAGCCGAACAGGCTCGAGCCACCGTAGTACCCGAGGTAGTACAGCGACGCGGCTTGAGCGCGCGTCTCCGGCCTCGCCGCCGCGGGAGCCCAGCCCGAGGCGATCGCGTGGGCGCCGAAGAAGCCGGCGGTGAGGATCAGGAGCCCCACGAGCACCGCGATCACGTGGGGCACCGCCGTCACGACGATGCCGATCGCCATGACCGCGAGCGCCGCCAGCAGCACCGGCAGACGCCCGAACCGCCCCGCGAGCGACCCGGCCCAGGGAGAGGCTACGGTCCCGGCGAGGTAGGCGAGGAAGAGGAAGCTGACGATCCACAGCGGCAGCGAGTACGGCGGCGCGACGAGGTGGAACCCGAGGTAGTTGTACACGGCGACGAAGCCGCCCATGAGCAGGAATCCCTGCGCGTAGAGCGACAGCTGGCGACGGTCGCGCAGGTTCGTCGCGAGCCGGGCGACGAGCGAGGGGCCGGAGGTTCCGGTCCTCCGCTGCGGCGCGGAGCCGCGGGCCGGCGGGGTGAGCCACAGGAAGAGCACGGCCGACGCCGCGCACACCGCCGCGACGGCGAACACGCCGCCGCGCCACAGACCGACATCGCCGAAGGGGCCCGCGACGAGCCTTCCGAGCAGTCCGCCGATCGTGGTGCCGGCGATGTAGCTGCCGGCTGCCGTCGCGGTGTGGGCGGCGTCGACCTCTTCTGACAGATAGGCGAGGGCGATGGCGGGCACGGCCCCGAGTGCCACGCCCTCGAGCAGCCGGGCTGAGAGCAGCAGCGGCAGCGTCGGGGCGAGCGGGGCCAGCAGGCCGAGCACGGTCGCGGCGATGACCCCGGTCGCCATCGCGGGTACGCGACCGATGCGGTCGGCCACGACCGACCAGGGGATGACGCCGACGGCGAGACCGAGCGTCGAGACCGAGACCGCCAATGCGGCGGTGGCCGGTTCGACCCCGAACTCCGAGCCGATGAAGGGGAGGACCGCCTGGGGCGAGTACAACTGCGCGAAGGTCGCGACGCCGGCGAAGAACAACCCGGCGATGAGCCGGCGGTAAGCGGGCGACCCGGGAACATGACCGGTGAACGCACGCACCGGGCCAGCCTACGACCGCGGCGACCGCCAGCCGGACGTGAGAAGGGCCGGTCGACTCAGAATCGTCGACCGGCCCTGTCATCCCTTGCACCAGAGATCACACCGCGCAGTTGGGGGGAACTGCGTGCCTCGAAGTTATAACGACCAGGTAACGGGATGCAACGGCTGGGCCGTTCTCATCAGCGCTGCATAGTGATCGTTCAGGATCGCGGCAGGACCCTCAGCGACCCTCCCGAAGGACGACCGACCCCGCCGAGACCCGGACCTCGACGCGGTTGCGCGACGAGGGGTCTTCGTTCAGGCCGTTGACGAACGAGCCTGCCTCCTGGGTCGAGCTGACGGCGTAATCACCACGGGGGAGCGCGAGGTCGACCCCGCCCGCCTCGGCGGCGATCGTCACCGACGTCGGAGCGGTGCCCGCGAGGGAGCCCGACACCCGGCCGGCGCTGACGTCGACGGTCGCCTCACGGACCCCGTCGAGCTCGACCGAAACGCGTCCGGCGGATACGCGGGCGTCGAGGCTCGTCGCGGAGCCGGCCGTATCGATCGACCCGGCATCGGCGCGCAGCGCGAGAGCGCCGAACTCCCCGTCCGCTCGCAGGGCCCCCGCCCCCACGCTCAGCTGGGCGTCAAGTCCCGCGAGGTCGTCGGGAAGGACGAGCGTCGCCCGCGACGTTCCGCCCCACAGGCGCCATCCGCTCCACCAGTCACGGTCCGAGTCGACCACGAGGCGGTCGCCGTCGCGGGCGAGCTCCCACGCCTCGGCGCCTCCCGAGCCGGTCACGGTGAGGGTCGCCTCGTCGACATCGCCGAAGGAGACCTCGACGTCGGCAGCCGCGGCATCCATCTCGAGGAAGCTCACACCCGCGGTCGGCGCCGAGATCGTCGAGGTCGCGGTGCCGCCGCTGACGACTGTCGACACGACACTGGTTCCGGCGGTGAACACGAGGAGGCCCGCGCCCGCGGCGATCGTGAGCCCGGCGACCACGCGGGCTGCGGACGACGGCGTCGACGTCGGCACCGTCGGGGGCGTGCCGCCCGCCGACGGCGGCCCGTCGGGGGCTCCCGGCGGCGTGGCAGGAGGCGGGGTCAGGGTCGTGCTCATCGCACTGCTCCGTTCTGCGGCTGTGAGCCGCCGTGTTCGAGATGGACGAGGGCGGCGAGCACGCGGCGGTTGCCGTGTTCGTCCTGCTCGAGGTCGAGTTTCTGGAAGAGCGAGGTGATGTACTTCTCGACGCTCGCCTCGCTGAGGAACATCGCCCCGGCGATCGCCTGATTGCTGCGCCCTTCGGCGATGAGGGCGAGCACCGTCCGCTCGCGTTCGGTGAGCCGCGACATCCGCTCGTCACGCGATCGGCGCATGAGCAGCTGCGCGACCACCTCGGGGTCGAGAACCGTGGCTCCCGCGCCGATGCGTTCGATCGTCGCGAGGAATTCGCCGACGTCGGCCACGCGGTCTTTCAAGAGGTAGCCCAGGGCCGCCCCCTGCGAGGTGATGAGCTCGCTCGCGTAGCGTTCCTCGACGTACTGGCTCAGGACGAGGATGGGCAGCCGGGGGTTCTCGGCACGCAGGGCGAGGGCCGCGCGGATGCCCTCGTCGGTGAACGTCGGCGGCAGCCGGACGTCGAGGATGCAGAGGTCGGGCTGGGTCTCGGCCACGGCGGCGGAGATACCGTCGGCATCGGGGAGGGCCGCGACGACCTCGTGGCCCGAGTCGGCCAGCAGCCGGACGATCCCCTCTCGCAGCAGCGTCGAGTCCTCGCAGATCAGGATGCGCACGGCACGCTCACCTCCAGTGCGGTCGGTCCACCGGCCGGGCTGTCGAGGCGTGTCGTGCCGCCCGCGGCGGTGATGCGGTTGATGATGCCGTCGAGCCCGCCTCCGGGGATGACCCGGGCTCCACCGACGCCGTTGTCCTCGACCCGCGCCCAGAGGGTGTGATCGTCGCGGTGACGGACCACCACGCGGCATTCCCCGGCCCGCGAGTGCTTGGCAGCGTTGGTGAGCGACTCCGCGATCGCGAAGTACACCGCCGCCTCCGCGGTGCGACTGCACCGCTGGTCGACCCGTACGTCGAGGCTGACGGGCACGTGCGAGCGGGCGGCGAGGGCGGACAGTGCCGCGTCGAGTCCGCGATCGTCGAGCACCGAGGCGTGGATGCCGCGGGCGAGCTGACGCAGTTCGGTGATCGCGGCCTTCGTCGAGGTGTGGGCCTCGGCAAGCAGTTCCTTCGCGGCATCCGGGTCGTCGTCGATCTTCTGCTGGGCGAGTCCCAGCGTCATGCCCACCGAGACGAGCCGCGGCTGCACGCCGTCGTGCAGGTCGCGCTCGATGCGGGTGCGCTCGAGCTCACCGGCGCGGACCGCGCCCTCGCGCTGCACCCCCGCGGTGCGGGCAGCCTCGACCAGCTGCGCTTCGCGCGAGGGGACGAGGATCGCCTTGGCGAGGATGCCGTGCAGAAGGGTGATCCCCACGAGGAGGGCTGCCGGCACGAGGACCAGGAGCACCCCGGCCACGACGGCGCCCTCGCGGGGAACGCTGATCCAGGTCGAGGCGACGGTGACGGTCTGCTCCGCGTAGAGCGGGGCGAAGATCAGGGCGAAGCCCGACGCGAGCAGTCCGGACAGGCTGAGCGCGATGAGCCCCAGCACCGTCGAGATCGCTGCGTGGGCGACCCCGCGCCACATCCGCCCGTCGGTGAACTGCAGCCAGACCGTGCGGAGCCAGCCGCCGAACCCGGGCCGGCCGCTGCTGCGCGGCGAAAGCGAGGGCAGGCCCCACCCGTACAGGCCGTCGACGCGGGCGTATTCGAGCCAGCCGGTGAGCCAGAGCGCGTAGACGAAACCCACCAGGATCGGCAGGCCGAGTCCGAGTGCCGGAGTCAGGCCGATCCCCGTCGCCATGAGGGTGAGGAGCACGGTGAACACGGCGGTGCCCGCGAAGCCGAGGGCGGCGAGCTGGGCGAGCGCTCCGAGCGGGCGCACCCAGGTCAGAGCACGGGATGGAGGGGCGGTGCTGGCGACGGCGGTGGTCATGGCTCCACGCTAGGACCGCGGCCGGGTGCCGCGCAGGCGAGCCGCCCGGAGACTCCCTTTCGGGTTATCCCCCGGGGGCGCACGGCCGCAGCCGCCGGTCGTGTCGGAGAGGATGGGGGAGTGACCTCTCCCGACATCCGCCTGATCGCCGTCGACATGGACGGCACGCTCCTCGACGCGGACGGCCGCATCCCCGAGGGCCTGTGGCGGCTGTTGCCGCGGCTGCGCGATCGGGGCATCGTGTTCGCTCCCGCAAGCGGACGCCAGCTCGCGACGCTCCGCCGGCAGTTCGCGGATGCGCCGGTCGAGCTCGACTACATCGCCGAGAACGGTGCGTACGTCGTCCGAGACGGCGCCGAGGTCAGCTCGGATGCCGTCGACCCCGCGTTCGCGGCATCCGTCGTCCGCCGCATCCGCGGTCTCGACCACCTCGATGTCGGCCTCGTCGTCTGCGGCAAGCGGTCGGCCTACATCGAGCGCGCGGACGCAGCCTTCTTCGCCGAGGCCGACAAGTACTACGCCGAGCTCGCTGTCGTGGACGACCTGACCTCGGTCGACGACGAGATCCTCAAGCTCGCCGTCTACGACTTCGCGCTCGCCGAGGACTCGGTCGCACCCGAGCTGTTCGACCTCCGCGAGACGCACCAGGTCGTGGTGTCGGGGCAGCACTGGGTCGACATCATGAACCCGGGGGTCAACAAGGGGCGGGCGCTGTCCCGTCTGCAGGAGACGCTCGGGATCGGCCCCGAGCACACGATGGCGTTCGGTGACTACCTCAACGACCTCGAACTGCTCCAGCAGGCCCGTTACTCGTACGCGATGGCCGAGGCGCACCCCGAGATCGCGGCCGTCGCCCGCTACAGCGCGCCCTCGCACACCGAGGCAGGAGTGCTGACGGTCATCGAGGAGTTCCTGGCCCGCTGAGCGACGGGATCGCTCTGCGCAAGCCCGCACCGAAGACCACGGCGACGGCGTAGCGTGTGCGGCATGGTCACGATTCCCACGGTCTCGCTCAACGACGGCTCCGACTTCCCCGAGCTCGGGCTCGGCACCTACAACCTGCGCGGCCCCGAGGGCATCGACGCCATCGCCGCCGCGATCGACTCGGGCTACCGGCTGCTCGACACCGCGGTGAACTATCAGAACGAGTCGGAGGTCGGGGAAGCCGTGCGTCGCAGCGGCATCCGCGACCAGCTGATCATCACGACCAAGGTGCCGGGGCGCGACCACGGCTTCGACGAGACGATCCGCAGCGCCGAAGGCTCGCTCGGCCGGCTCGGCGTCGAGAAGATCGACCTGTACCTCATCCACTGGCCGAACCCGAGCCAGGGCAAGTGGCTCGAGACCTACCGTGCGATGCTGGCGCTCCGCGACGAGGGGCAGGTCGGTTCGGTCGGCGTCTCGAACTTCACCGAGCCGATGCTCGCCCGCCTCATCGAGGAGACCGGAGTCGCCCCGGCGGTCAATCAGGTCGAGATGCACCCCTACTTCCCGCAGGCCGGCCTGCGCGCGTTCCACGCTGCGAACGGCATCCGCACCGAGAGCTGGAGCCCCCTGGCTCGGCGCAGCGAGCTGCTGAACGAGCAGGTCATCGCCGACATCGCGGCATCCCACGGCGTCACCGGAACGCAGGTCGTGCTGCGCTGGCACACGCAGCTGTCGTCGACCCCGATCCCGAAGTCTGCCGACCCGGTCCGCCAGCGCGAGAACGCCGACGTCTTCGACTTCCTGCTGTCGGGCGACGAGATCGCGGCGATCAGCGCCCTCGAACGTGGCCGGCTCTGGGACGGCGACCCCGACACCCACGAGGAGATGTAGCCCGCGCCGGATAGCGTGGAGGCATGACGACGCCGTTCGACTCTCTCGACGACTACTACGCCCTTCCCCGCATCGACGCGGCGGCGACCGCGCCCGACGGCTCGCACGTCGTGCTGACGGTCGCGACCCTCACGAAGGATCGCACCGGCTACGAGCGCTCGCTGTGGTCGGTGCCCGCCGATGGCGCCGGTGCGCCGCGACGCCTGACCCGCTCGACGACCGGCGAGTCCGGCGCCGTGTTCACATCCTCCGGCGATCTGCTGTTCGTGTCGGCCCGCCCCGACAACGACGCCGCGGACGGCGCACCCGCTCAGCTCTGGCTGCTTCCGGCCGCCGGCGGCGAGGCGCGCCCGGTGACGCGGTTGGCCGGCGGCGTCTCCGCGGTCGTCACGGCGGCGGACTCCGACCGCATCGTGATCGCGTCGTCGCTGCTCCCCGAGGCCGCCACGATCGAGGCCGACGCGAAGCTGCGGGCGGAGCGGAAGAAGCTCAAGGTTTCCGCGATCATCCACGACACCTACCCCGTGCGGTACTGGGACCACGATCTCGGCCCCCACGAGCCCGCGCTGCTTGCCCTCGATCTGAACGAGCTGGGCGACGCGCCCGCCGTCATCGCGACCGCCGACCAGGCCGTCGACGAGGTCGTCGGCGCTGGCGCCGAAGCGGGGGAGGCTGCCGACGAGCCCTACCCCGCGGGGCTGCCGCGCCCGCGCATCCTGCTCCGTGGTCGTGCGGCCTCGACGGCGGGTATGGCGCTCACGCCCGACGGTGCGACCCTCGTCGCCTCGGTGCCCGAGCCGCAGGGGCGTGACGCCCGGTACCGTCTCGTCGCGATCGACACCGCGACGGGCGAGCTGCGCGTCATCCGCGACGAGGTCGACGTCGACGTCGAGATGCCCGCGATCAGCCGCGACGGCGCCCGTGTCGCCTACGTCCGCACGGTGAAGTCCACCCCAGCGGGGCCCGCCGATCAGGAGCTGTGGGCGAGCGCCCTCGACGGTGCCGACGCGCAGCGCCTGGCCTCGGACTGGGACCGCTGGCCGAGCAGCATCCGATTCTCCGATGACGACGCGGCGCTCGTGGTGACCGCCGACCACGACGGTCGCGGCCCCGTCTTCAGCGTGCCGCTCGACGGCGGCGCTGTCTCGCAGACGACGCACGACGACTTCGCGTACACGCACGTCGAGCCGGTCTCGGGCACCACGGACGTCATCGCGCTCCGCTCCAATTGGATGACGCCGCCGCATCCGGTCCGTGTCGCCGCCGACGGCTCTGTCACGCCGCTGGCGAACCCGGCGCCGTCCCCCGCGACGACCGCCTCGATGGTCGAGGTCGAGACGACCGCCGACGACGGAGCCCGCGTGCGCGGCTGGCTCGTGCTGCCCGAGGGGGCGGATGCCGCGACCCCGGCGCCGCTTCTGCTGTGGATCCACGGCGGACCGCTCAACAGCTGGAACGCGTGGAGCTGGCGGTGGAGCCCGCTGCTGGCCGCGGCACGAGGCTATGCCGTGCTGCTGCCCGACCCGGCGCTGTCGACCGGTTACGGGCTCGACTTCATCGCGCGCGGGTGGGACGCGTGGGGCGCCGCGCCCTTCACCGACCTCATGTCGATCACGGATGCGGTCGTCGCGCGCGATGACATCGACGAGACCCGGACGGCCGCGATGGGCGGATCGTTCGGCGGCTACATGGCGAACTGGGTGGCGGGTCACACCGACCGCTTCGACGCGATCGTGACCCACGCGAGCCTGTGGGCGTTCGACCAGTTCGCCGGCACGACCGACTTCGCGCCGTACTGGCAGAGCATCTTCAGCCCCGAGGGTGCGGTCGCCAACTCGCCGCATCGCTTCGTCGCCGACATCCGGACGCCGATGCTCGTGATCCACGGTGACCGTGACTACCGGGTGCCGATCGGCGAGGGTCTGCGGCTGTGGGCCGACCTCAACGAGCACCACGCCGCCGAGGACGGCACGAGCCCGCACCGGTTCCTGTACTACCCCGACGAGAACCACTGGATCCTCTCGCCGCAGAACGCGCGGGTCTGGTACGAGACGGTCTTCGCGTTCCTCGAGGAGAACCTGCCCGCGCGCGCCTGAGTCGCGTCTCAGTCGCGCCTTGCGGCGCTCGCCTGACAGGAGTGGCCCCTTCCCCGCGTGGGAGGGGGCCACTCCTGTCAGATGAACGGGTTCACGCGGCGACGGGCGGGAGGATGCGACGGAGGATGAGCCGCTGCGCCAGCGTCCAGGCGACCGTCACGACCAGGTACAGGCCCGCCGCGAGCGGAACGAACACCGCGACGACGGCGGTCGCGAACTGCGCGACCCCGAGCACCCCCGACAGGGCGGCCGGAGCATCCGTCACCCGGAAGGCTCGCCGCGTCAGCTCGCCGACGAGCGCGATCGAGGCGATGACGGCGCCGAACACGAGGGCGGCGGCGAGCGGCAGTGTGCCCGACGCGACGGTGCCCGCCAGGCTCGACCCGAGGGGGACCCCGGCGAGCGTCTCGGCGAGCAGCCCGTTGGTGTGGCCCGCGATCGTCGAATGGATGAACACCCCGTACAGCAGCCCCACGACGGGAGCCTGCACCAGCAGCGGCAGACAGCTCGCCGTCGGCGAGACGTTCTCGTCGCGATAGAGCTTGAGCGTCTCGCGTTGCAGCTTCTCGCGGTCGGTCCGGTATCGCTGCTGGAGCTCGCGCAGCCGCGGCGCCAGGCGTGCACGAGCGCGATCCGCTCGCGCCTGGGCGACGCCCGCGGGGATCAGTGCTGTGCGCACGACGACGGTGATGAGGATGACGGATGCCGCGGCGGCGAGGTCGCCGAGCGCGGGTCCGAGCGCCGCGGTCAGTGCGGCGAGGATCGAGGCCACGGCGTCGAGCGCCGCGGCGATGGGCGGGAAGGAGTACAGGTCCATGGAGAGTCCGATCGACGAAGCTGAGCACGGGGGGTCAGCCGCGAGGGGACGCCGGACGACGCGGAGTACGTGGCGCTGGCGGGGGTGTGCGCGGGTGTCGAGTCGTTCCGGACGTGGCTACGCGGCTGGAGCCGCGAGCCCCGGGGCGCGGGGGCGTCGTCTCCCGGGAGCGTCCGGGTCGCTCTGCGCCAGCAGAGTCGACGGCGAGATGGATCGCCGCGGGTGGGGGCGCCGCGAACCCGCCGCCCCCGTCGCCGTGACGGCGCCCGCGATCGAGGCGACCGCGATCGCGATCGTGAGCAGCGCCACCGCGGTCGCCGCTGCGAGCCCGCTCGAGTCGCCGAGCGAGAGGGCGCCGATGACCGAGAGCAGCATCGGGAGCGTGGAGAGGAGGGACATCACGCCACCACCCCTGTCGGGGCCCAGCCCGCGGCGCGCTCCAGCAGCGCGGCATCCCCGTCGAAACGCGCGCCCTCGGGGCGCGACCGT
Organism: Microbacterium sp. M4A5_1d; assembly: GCF_053345465.1. Classification (NCBI taxonomy): domain Bacteria; kingdom Bacillati; phylum Actinomycetota; class Actinomycetes; order Micrococcales; family Microbacteriaceae; genus Microbacterium; species Microbacterium sp. M4A5_1d. The sequence goes on along the minus strand of NZ_JBKFAD010000001.1, from coordinate 1,207,934 downwards.
CGCAGGGCGAGCAGGAGAAGCACGAACCCGCCGATGGGCATCAGGTTCAGCAGCACCCACCATCCCGACAGGTTCGAATCGTGCAGCCGCCGCACCGCGACGGTGAAACCCGGGATGAAGGTGGCCACCACCCACACGGTCGAGGTCCACAGGTAGACCGCCACCAGGGTCGAGAGGGGATCGGTCGGAGCGATCGGCCCGAAGAGCTCGATCCCGCGCCATCCCCACCAGCCGAAGGGGTGCAGCCCGAGGTCGAGCTGCGGCCAGCGCCCCGACAGCATCCGCGGGATCACGAGGAGGAAGACGACGGCGGCCGTGAAGCCGACGGCCATCCACGACCAGTACTCACTGCGGCTGGCGCGCCCGCGCAGGCGGAAGGCGTGCACCACGAAACGGCGCATCGCCTGGGGCAGCGAAGCGTTCGGCAGCGGTGCTGTCGAGACGGCCTCCATCCCGCGATGCTAGCGGAGCGTCGCGGGGCGGCGCAGTCTTCGCCTGTCAGTTCTGGCCCCATCCCGCGCGGAGAGGGGGCGGGAAGCGTCAGGTGAACCGACCCGTGCGCGTCAGTGGGGTGCGTGATACTCGGGCTCGCCCCGCTTCCAGTAGCCCTTCACCGTGATCTGCTCGGGGTCGAGGCGCCAGCGGTCGAGGAGCAGCGTTCGAGCGGAGCGCACGATCGACTGCTCGGCCGCCACGAAAGCGAAGACGGCGCCGTCCGGTCGGTCGTCGTCGCCGAGCGCGGCGAGACGAGCGGCGAGGGGAGCGCCGGCGGATGCCGATCCGCGGTGCACCTGCTCGACGACGACCCCCGGCGGCGTGGTGATGGGCAGCTCGTGATCGGCGTCGGGCACCTCGATGAGCACGCGCCCGACGGCAGCGGCATCCATGTGATGGGCGAACCGCCGGATCGCGGGGACCGCGGTCTCGTCTCCCGCCAGGAACCAGCCGTCGGGGCGTCCCGTGAGCACGGCGGAACCGCGCGGTCCGCCGATGCCGATCGTCGACCCGATCTCCGCCGTCGCCGCCCAGTCCGCAGCCACGCCGTCGCCGTGCAGGGCGAACTCGAGGTCGAGCCAGCCCTCGTCGGCGTCCCAGGCGAGCGGGGTGTACTCGCGGCTCGGCGCCGCACGCAGCTCGTCGATGCTCTCGGGGGCCACCTCGGGGAAGAACACACGGACGTGGTCGTCGCACCCCGGGGAATCGAAGTCCCGCAGATCGGCGCCCTCGAGCCGCACCCGGACATAGGCGGGAGTGAGCCATTGTCGGGCTGCCAGGCGGACGAAGCGAAAACGCAGGTCGAGCGCTCGGCGAGCGATCCGGAACGAGGGGGTTGCGGTCGAGGCGGACATGAAGGTTAGGCTAACCTACACAGTCGCCGGTTCTCGATCCCGGCATCCGGTCGCCCCGTCGACCAGCATCCGATACGCACCGCACCAGGAGTTACGTCACGTGAGCCATGCCATCCGCCGTCCCGCACTCGTCTCGATCGCGCTCGTCGCAGCGCTCGGCCTCGCCGGGTGCGCGTCGTCGGCGAGCCCGGATGCCGCGCCCAGCGGTGACGCGACCGCGCCCACGACCGTCACCGTGACCGACAACCACGGCGAGATCGAGGTGCCCGTCGCCCCCGAACGCGTCGTCGCGCTCGATAACACGACGTTCCAGACGCTCAGCGACTGGGACATCGACCTCGTGGCGGCACCCAAGCCGCTGATGTACGACCTGTGGCCCAACCTGTCCGGGGGCGACGACGTGCTCGACGTCGGGCTGCACCGCGAGCCCGACCTCGAGGCGATCATCTCGGCCCAGCCCGACCTCATCGTCGGCGGGTACCGCTTCCGCGACATCTACGACGACCTGACGGCGATCCAGCCCGCGACGATCGAGACCAGTGCTCGCGAGGGCGAGGAGCAGGTCGCCGAGCTGAAGCGCCAGGTCGAGATCCTCGGACAGGTCTTCGATCGGGAGGATGACGCGAAGAAGCTCGCCGACGCCCTCGACGGCGCCGTCGCCGACGCGAAGGCGGCCTACAACGGCACCGACACGGTCGTCGGCCTGCTCACCTCGGGCGGCAAGATCTCGTTCGCAGCCCCGGGGGAGGGGCGCGGCGTCGGTGCCGTCTTCCCCACGCTCGGACTCGTCCCCGGCATCGATCGCGGAGCGGAGAACGCCTCGCACGGCGACGACATCAGCGTCGAGGCGATCGCGGCGGCGAACCCCGAGTGGCTGATCGTGCTGGACCGGGACGCCATGTTCGGCGAGGACGGCTATGTCTCGGCGAAGGAGCTCATCGAGGGGTCCGAAGCGCTGCAGAACGTGCCCGCCGTGCAGAAGGGGCAGATCGTCTACCTCGCACCGAGTTTCTACCTCGACGAGGGCATCCAGGCGTACACCAAGCTCTACGCCGACATCGCGACGGCCTTCGCCGCGGCGGCCTGATCGTCCTGCGCGGTGCCCCGTCCGGTACTGCCGGCCGGGGCGCCGCGATCCGTCATGACTGCGCTCACCGCCCCCGCCCGCATCCGCGGGCGTCTCGCCCTCCCGGCCGCGATCACCGTCGTGACCGGTCTCGTCGTGCTGTCCCTCTTCGTCGGCGTCTACGACCTCGCCTCGGACGACGTCGGCTCGGAGATGCTGTGGATCACCCGGATTCCGCGCACGCTCGCGCTGGTCCTCGCGGGCTGCGCGATGGCCGTCTCCGGCCTCGTCATGCAGCTGCTGACGCAGAACCGCTTCGTCGAGCCGACCACCACTGGGACCACCGAGTGGGCAGCGCTCGGCCTCCTCGCGACGGTGCTCCTCGCGCCCGACGCTCCGCTGGTCGTACGCATGCTCTTCGCGAGCCTCGCGGCGTTCGTCGGCACGATGGTCTTCCTCGCGATCCTGCGTCGCATCCAGCTGCGCTCGTCGCTGATCGTGCCGCTCATCGGCATCATGCTCGGCGCCGTCGTCTCGTCCTTCACGACCTACCTCGCGGTCAGTGCGAACGCCCTGCAGATGCTGGGTACGTGGTTCATGGGCAGCTTCACCGCCGTCGTCCGTGGTCGCTACGAGGTCCTGTGGGTCGTCGGCATCGTCGTCGTGCTCGTCGCGCTCTTCGCCGACCGGCTGACGGCGGCGAGCCTCGGGAAGGATGTCGCAACGACGCTCGGTGTCGACTACGACCGGGTGCTCCTCCTCGGCACCGCCCTCGTCGCCGTCGCGACCGGCGTCACGACCGTCGTCGTGGGGTTCCTGCCCTTCCTCGGGCTCGTCGTGCCCAACCTCGTGTCGATGTGGCGGGGAGACAATCTCCGCGCGAACCTCCCCTGGGTGTGTCTCGGCGGAGTGGCTGTCATCGTCGTCTGCGACATCGTCGGCCGCGTCATCCGGATGCCGTTCGAGGTGCCCGTCTCGATGATCCTCGGCGTCCTCGGTGCTGCCGTGTTCGTCGTGCTGCTCCTGCGGCAGCGAGGGCACGATGGCTGAGACGCTGCGCGGCACTGTCCGATCGCGGGTGTGGCTGCGGTTCGTCGTTCTCGCCATCATGGTCGCCGCGGCGGCCGTCCTGCTGCTGACCTGGAACATCCCTCTCGATCCGGCGCAGCGCGGCTATTGGCTCGCCGTGGAGCTCCGGGTCACGACGGTGGCGACGGTCGCGATCGTCGCCTGCTGCCAGGCGGTGGCGACGGTGCTATTTCACACCGCGACGGGCAACCGCATCCTGACGCCCTCGATCATGGGGTTCGACGCGCTCTACGTCGTGATGCAGACCGGCCTGGTGTTCTTCTTCGGGGGAGCTGCGCTCGCGGCCACCGACGGGCTCGCCAAGGTGGCCCTCCAGAGCCTGCTGATGGTGGCGTTCGCGACCCTCCTCTACGGGTGGCTCTTCGCCGGCAAGCGGGGAAACCTGCACATCATGCTGCTGATCGGGATCGTGCTCGGGGTCGGTTTCGGCTCGCTCTCGACGGTGATGCAGCGGCTGCTGACGCCGAGCGACTTCGACCTGCTCTCGGCGCGCCTGTTCGGCAACCTGAGCAACTCGAACCCCGAGTACCTGCCGTGGGCCGCGGTGATCGTCGCGATCGTCCTCGTCGTGGTGTGGCGCCGCCGCCGACGTCTCGACGTGCTGACCCTCGGGCGCGACGTCGCCACGAACCTCGGCCTCGCGTACAAGCGCGAGGTCACCGTCCTGCTGATCCTGGTGGCCGTGCTCATCTCGGTCTCCACGACGCTCGTCGGCCCGATGACCTTCTTCGGGTTCATCGTCGCGACCCTCGCCTACCAGCTCGGCGGATCGTCCCGCCACGCCGTGATTCTGCCCTTCGCGGCGCTGCTGGGGACGGCGACGCTGCTCGGCGGCTACTTCGTGCTGCGGCACGTGTTCTACGCCGCGGGCATGCTCACGGTCATCATCGAGTTCGTCGGCGGCCTCTTCTTCATCGTCTACCTGCTGCGAAAGGGCGCGCTGTGATCACCCTCACCGACGTCTCGAAGTCCTACGGGGGCCTGCGCGTGCTGGGTCCCATCGACCTCCAGATCCCGGCCGGCGGGGTGACCGCCCTCGTCGGGCCCAACGGCGCCGGCAAGTCCACGCTGCTGACGATCGTCGGGCGCCTGACCGAGCCCACCACGGGCACGGTCACGGTGGGCGGTCTCGATGTCGCGCGCACCCCGAGCCGCGAGCTGGCGCGCGTGGTGTCGATCCTGCGGCAGGAGAACCACTTCGTCACGCGGCTCACGGTGCGCGACCTCGTCGGCTTCGGGCGGTTCCCCCACTCCGGGGGACGCCTCACTCCCGACGACCGGCGCCACGTCGACGAGGCGCTGCGCTTCCTCGATCTGGAGGACCTCTCGCACCGCTACCTCGATCAGCTCTCCGGCGGGCAGCGCCAGCGCGCCTACGTCGCGATGGTGCTCGCGCAGGACACCGACTGCATCCTGCTCGACGAGCCGCTCAACAACCTCGACATGCGTCACGCCGTGGGGATGATGCGGCAGCTGCGGCGTGCGGCGGATGAGCTGGGCAAGACCGTCGTCGTCGTCATCCACGACATCAACTTCGCCGCCGCCTACGCCGACCGCATCGTGGCCCTCACCGGGGGAACGGTGGCGTGCGCGGGGACACCGCGAGACATCATGCGCCCCGACGTGCTGGAGAGCGTGTTCCAGACGCCGATCGCGGTCCGCGACGACGGCGAGTACCCGCTCGCGGTGTACTTCCGCTGATCGCAGCGCACCGAGAGGGCTTCACCTGGCAGTTGTGGCCGCATCCGGCGCGTGAAGGGGGCGGAAAGTGTCAGGTGAAGCGGCTCGCGCGGCGGTCAGAGCTGCGCGCCGTCGTCGTCGCGGTCGTAGACGCCCTCGTTGCGTCCCCGGCGCGACTCGTAGGCGATGAGCCATCCCACCGAGATCGCCGCGGCGAGCACGAGGCCGAGCCACACGTTGTTCATCACGAGGCCGAACACGATGCCGAGCAGGAAGACGAGGGCGGCGCCGAGCGCCCAGTAGGTGTGTCCGCGCTGCCATCCCCGATTCGCCATGCCCCGAGCCTACGGTGCCGCGCGGGTCAGCGGTCGCGGTGGTCTTCGGGATGCAGCCGCGGGCCGCGGCGCGGTTCGAAGACGCCGCCCGCGTAGATGAGCCGGATGACACGCTGCCGGTGGCCCCGCCACGGCTCGAGCAGTTCGAGCATCCCGTCGTCGTCGACGCGGTGGCCCGTCAGGGCGTAGCCCACGGTGTGGCACAGGTGGTAGTCGCCCACGCTCACGGCATCGGGATCGCCGAAGGCGCGGATGCGGGTCTCCGCGGAGGTCCACGGCCCGATCCCCGGCAGTGAGGTCAGGATGCGTTCGTGCTCGTCGCCGCCGCGGGCGCCGGCGACCGCGCGCTCGATCGACGCCCGTCGCTGTGCCGCGCGCACGACGGTGCGCGACTGCGGCGGCTCGAGGCCGGCGCGATGCCACGCCCAGCTCGGAATCAGGTGCCAGTCCGCGGGCGGGGCGAACATCGGACGCGGCGTCGGTCCCGGCGCGCGCTCGCCGTACCAGGTGACGATCGCGCGCCAAGCGCCGAAGGCCTGCAGGCCCGTCACCTTCTGCTCGAAGATCGCGCTCGCGAGGTCGTCGAAGACGAGGTCGGTCGCGCCCAGGCGGATGTCGGGATGCCGATGGTGGATGTCGGCGATGAGCGGATGCCGCGTCCCGTCGAACCCTTCGGGATCGTCGTGTGCGCCGCACAGCCGCGGCAGCTGCTCGATCGCCCACTGGGCGCCGGGACCCCAGGCGGCTGCTCTCACGAGCGAGCGGCCCACCCGCAGGGCGAGCGTCGCGACGCCGCGCGGCGTGCGGCTGACGCGCCAGATCACGTCGCCTGAGACCGTCATCGTGGGATCGTGGGCGCCGTGCTGCTGGTGACGTACCGCGCGGGCGATGTCGATCGGCGCAGCCGGTCGGTACTCGGTCTCGATCGGGCGGGATGACGGCGGCGGCGGCGCGGCATCGCGCTCGCGGATCGCCGGGCGGCGACCCGGCATCCGTCCCGTCGTCACCGCGCTCATGCCGACACCCTACGTCGGAACCTCCGACATCCCGCCGTGAGCGACGTCGATCGGCGTCGGGGTGACGCGGCGCGAATCAGAAGCGGTCGGGCGAGGGCGTGCCGTGGCCGTAGCGGATGACCACGTCGGCGTGGCGGTCGAACCGGTAGCCGACGCCGCGTACCGTGCGCACGATGTCCTCGTAGCGGCCGAGCTTCGCACGCAGCCGGCGGACGTGGACGTCGATCGTGCGCTCGCCCGGCGCCTCGTCGTCGGAACCGTTGCTCCACAGCGACTCGACGAGCTCGGAGCGCTCGATGGTGCGTCCCTCACGGAGCACCAGGTACTGCAGCAGCTCGAACTCCTTGAAGGTGAAGGCCGCCGACTCGCCATCGATGAAGACGCGCTTGCGCGAGATGTCGACGGTCACGCCGCCGGGGACGTGGTCCTCCGCCGGGACGTCCTGCTTCGTGCGGGCGACCGCGCTGGGCTCGTGGAGCGCGAGACGGACGACGTCGACGTCGCGTCCGCCCGCGCCGACCGGTGCCAGGGCGACGGTCGCGTAGGTCTCGGCGTGGGGGGCGAGCTCGCCCAGCGTGCGGCGCAGCGCCTCGACGAGGGTCGAGAGCGAGACGCCGTCGACGGCGGCCTTGGCCTCGTCGATGCCGACGTACAGGGCGAAGCCGCGGGGTGCGGTCGAGGTCGCAGCGGCGGGCGCCGGGGGAGGCGTCTCGACGGCGCGAAGGTGGCGAGCGGGGGCGGCGGGGGCGAGAAGAGCGGTGTTCGACATGGGAGGTTCGTCCTCGGAACGTGAACCCGGGCTGTCAGCCTGCGGCGGGTTCGGGTGTGCGTTGCGTGAGGCCCAGCGGGGGCCGGTGAGCGAGCATCCGGATGTCGGCGTTGTGGGCCGGGCCATCGGAACTCGGGGATCCGCGGCCGCGTTCAGAAGCGGCGGAGGATCAGGCGGGGTTCACCTGTCAGCGGCACATTCGGCAACACATGACAGCACGCTGCGACATCATCATGATGTCGGCAGTTCCGTTCGCCTCCCGGGCGGACAGAGTGCGTGCGATGTCAGTCATGGGGTTGATTATGACGATCCGTGTCCGGATGTGTCAAACACACCAGCGCCGCGCGTCCTTCGATGACGGAATGTGACAGATTGCTCAATCCTCGCTACGGTGCACGATCGTGGCTACGCGGATCCGGATCGTCGGCACCTCCGGCTCGGGGAAGAGCGTGCTCGCGGACCGCGTCTCGGCGCGGACCGGGCTGCCGCGGCTCGAGCTCGACGCCGTCTTCTGGGATGCCGGCTGGCGGATGCGCGATCTCGACGAGGCCCGGGCCCGGGTCCGGGAGTTCGTGCGGCAGCATCCGGACGGGTGGGTCGCGGACGGGAACTGGACGTCGCGCCTGGGCGACCTGCTCGACCCGGGTTCGCCGGACGGCGCCGACACGGTCGTGTGGCTCGACCTGCCGCGCCGACGCGTGATGCGTCAGGTCGTCGGACGCACGCTGCGCCGCGTGGTGCGGCGCGAGGAGCTCTGGCACGGCAACCGCGAGCGCGCGGGCAATCTCTTCCGATGGCATCCGGAGCGGAACATCATCCGGTTCGCGTGGACCAACCATCCCGTCACGCGCGAGCGCATGCTCGGGCGCATCGCCGCGGGGGAGCGCATCGTGCGGCTGCGCGATCGCTCGGAGATCGACGCCTGGCTCGCCTCGCTGCCACCGGCCGGGCGTAGCGTGGGCGCATGAGCGATCTGACCTTCACGCATGAGAGGGATGCCTCCCGCTACACGCTGCACCGGGGAGACGACCTCGTCAGCGTGCTCGACTACCGCGACGACGGGCGCACGGTCGCACTCACCCGCGCGTACACGATTCCGACGTTCCGCGGGCACGGCTATGCGGCGGAGGTCGTCGAGCGCGCCGTCGCCGACATCGAGGCGCTCGGTGACCGGACGATCAGCCCGGTCTGCTGGTACGTCGCCGACTGGTTCGAGGCGCACCCCGATCGCGCGGGGATTCTGCAGCCGCGGCGCTGACCCGCGAAGCCGCAGATAGGTCTCCTGCCGCGCGGCTGTCAAGACGGTGCTCGCGAGAGGACGCCGGGGCCAGACTGGGGCGATCGATCGAAGGAGACAGTCATGAACCGCGATCTACCCGAGGGTGTCGTCGATCCTGACGGCGCCGGTGCCACGTCGCTCGCCGCGAGCGAGGCCGAGGACGACGCCGTGCGCGACGCGGACAGCCCCGCCGACGTCCCGATGCCCGATGGCGACAGCCCCGACGGTTTCGTCGAGAGCGCCGAGATCCAGCAGGGCCTGGACCCCGACCTCGTCACCGACGAGCAGGCAGACGAGGAGGAGCAGCGATGAGCGGTCAGGCCGACGAGATCGATTCGAGCGTCTCTGACTCCGCGACGCAGGACGCGCCCGAGACCGGCCGCGGCGGCACGCGGTCGACCACTGCGGGCACCGGCGGCGACGTGACGCCTCCGAAGGAGGACACCCCGGTCTCGCCCCCGGGCGTGCAGGACGGCCCCGCGCTGTCGATGCACGACACGACCGAGCAGGAGCGCCTCGACGGGCTCGTCGCGCAGCTGCGGGCTGATCTCCCCGGCGAGAACCGCGCGACGGTCGAGAAGTACGTGCGTCAGCGCGTCTCGGAGGTCGGCCTGAGTGTCGGCGACGACGAGATCGCGCGAATCGTCGACGACCTCGCCGCCGACTGACGGACGACGGTACGAATGCCCCGGGTGGGACCCCGGGGCATTCGTCGTGTCGAGGCGGTGCCCTGTACGACGCTCGGCCCGAGAGTGCAAGGGCGGGCCTGCCGCGCTCATGCGGGCATACCCTGACCCACGATGAGTGACACGGCGAGCATCCCGCTGTCGGTGCACCAGCGGTGGCGGGCCTTCTGGGTCTGCGTGGCCGTCGCGGCGCTGACGATCCTCGACCTGACGAAGGTCAACGTCGCGCTGCCCTCGATCGAGCAGGCGTTCGGTGCGGGCTCGACCGAGCTCCAGCTCATCGTGTCGGGTTACGTCCTCACCTTCGGGCTCACGCTCGTTCCCGCCGGACGTATCGGCGACCAGCGCTCGCGACGCGCGCTGTTCGTGATCGGACTCTCGCTGTTCACCGTGACGAGTATCGCGTGCGCGCTCGCTCCGAACACGGAGGTGCTTTTGGCCGCACGGCTGGTGCAGGGCGTCGCCGCCGGCATCCAGATGCCGCAGGTGATCGGACTGGCCCAGGAGATGTTCCAGGGGGCCGAGCGCGGCAAGGCATTCGGGCTGTTCGGTGCCACGATCGGCATCTCGACGGCCTTCGGCCCCACGCTCGGAGGCCTCATGATCGCGCTGGGCGGCGCCGACGACGGCTGGCGCTACATCTTCTGGATGAACGTCCCGCTGACCCTCGCCGTACTCGCCGGGGTCGTCTGGCTCCTTCCGAAGACGCGCGAATCCCGGCCGGCGCGGCTGCAGCTGGATCCCGTCGGTCTCCTGCTCTTCGCGTTCGTCGTCATCGCCCTCATGGTGCCCTTCCTCCTCACGACCGGTGCGCCGGGCGATGATCCGCAGCGCTGGTGGTCGCTCGTCGCCTTCGGCGTCTTCGCCGCCCTCTTCGTGTGGTGGGAGCGACGCTATGCAGCATCCGGCAAGCATCCGCTCATTCCGCTGCAGCTCTTCGCCATCTCGTCGTACCGCAACGGCACTCTCATCCAGGCGGTCTATTTCATGGCGCTGCCGGCGATGTTCCTGTTGACGACCCTCTTCCTGCAGCTGGGCGTCGGCCTCGAGCCCGTCTTCGCGGGGATGGTCTCGATCGGATTCGCCGTCGCGAGCGCCGCGGCCTCGTATGTCGGCGGCCGGATCGTGACGCGCGTCGGGCGCCCGCTCGTCGTCGGCGGCCTCGTCATCATGCTCTCGGCCGTGGTCGCTCTCGCCCTCGTCGCGTACTTCGTGCCGCCCGGGATCGTGGAGTTCGCGATGGCGGGAGTCCTGACCGTGGGGGGCTTCGGCGGTGGCCTCGTCATCTCGCCGAACCAGACCCTCACCCTCGCCGACATACCCGTGAAGCAGGGCGGTCTCGCAGGCTCGGTCGGTCAGCTCGTGCAGCGGATCGGAACCGCCGTCGGAACCGCCGTCGCGCTGTCGCTGTTCTACTCGACGGTGAACCGGCTCGGCGGCGGGTCGACACCGCGGATCGATGTCTACCACGACGCCTATGCGCTGGGGATGGTCTCGGTGGGCCTGTTCCTCGCGCTCGCGCTCGTGCTCGGCGTCGCCGACCTTTCCTCGCGGCGCAGGCGAGCCCGTCAGGCCTGAGTCTGGCTGCTTCCCCGCGGGGCACCCCGGCGATGTCCGAGCCTGCTCCTACCCTGGTCGGCATGCGGATCCTCCACACCTCCGACTGGCACATCGGGCGGACCTTCCACGGTCATTCGACGCTCGATGCGCTTCGCGGCGTGCTCGAGGAGCTCACGGCTCAGGTCCGCGAGCACGAGGTCGACGTCGTCGTCGTGGCGGGCGACGTGTTCGACTCGGCCGCGCCGGCGGCGGGCTGCTACGCCCTCCTCTCCGACACGCTGCAAGGTATCGCCGACACCGGCGCGCGCCTCATCGTCACGAGCGGCAACCATGATTCGGCCGCGCGCCTGGGCTTTCAGGCGGGCCTGCTGCGCGAGGGCATCCACGTCCTCACCGACCCGGCCGCGGTGGGCACTCCGATCACGATCACGGATGCCGACGGGCCCGTGCACTTCTACGGCATCCCGTACCTCGAGCCGGCACTGCTGCGACACCTGTGGCCCGAGGCGCGGTCGCAGGCGGCCGTGATCGATCGCGCGATGGGGCTCGTGCGCGACGACCTGGCGATGCGGGGCGGGCGGTCCGTCGCGATCGCCCACTGCTTCGCCGCGGGTGTCGAGCCGACGCCGCACCTCGAGCGAGACATCCAGCAGGGCGGTCTCGACGTCGTGCCGCTGTCTGCTTTCGCGGGCGTCGACTACATGGCGCTGGGGCACATCCACGGACGCCAGCAGCTCGCCCCCGCCGTCCGCTACGCGGGTGCGCCGCTCCACTACAGCTTCGGCGAGGGTGAGAAGCCCCGGGGCTCGTGGCTGGTCGATCTCGACGCCGACGGCTTCGCGGATGCGCGGTGGCTCGAGCTGCCGGTCCCGCGTCGGGTGGTCACCCTCCGCGGGCCGCTGGCCGACGTTCTCGCCGATCCCGCGCACGAGCAGCACGCCGATGCGTGGGTCTGCGTCGAGTACACCGACACGCTGCCCGAGCGCGATCCGATGCGTCGTCTGCAGGAACGCTTCCCGTTCTGCGCGAAGGTGGTGCACGCCCCGGCGGATGCCGCGCCGAGCGACGCGCGCACCTACGTCGACCGCGTGCGCGCCGCGCGCAGCGACGCCGAGCTCGTCGAAGCGTTCCTCGTGCACGTCCGAGAGGGGGCTGGGGCCGACGAGCGCGAGCGCGAGCTGCTGGCCGACGTCCTCGACGAGCGGATCCGCGTGGAGGCGATGGCGTGAAGCTCCATCGCCTGGAGCTGACCGGCTTCGGTCCGTTCCGCGAGAAGCAGACCGTCGACTTCGACGCCTTCGATCGCGACGGCGTCTTCCTCATCTCGGGGCGGACCGGCGCGGGCAAGTCGAGCATCCTCGACGGGGTGAGCTTCGCGCTCTACGGCTCGGTGCCGCGTTACGACAACGGTGAGCGGCGTCTTCGCAGCGACCACAGCTTCCTGGGCGACCCCACCGAGGTGCGGCTGGAGTTCACCGTCGGCGGGCAGCGCTGGCGCGTGACCCGAGCGCCGGAGTACGAGCGGCCCGCGAAGCGCGGCGACAAGCTCACGACCGAGATCGCGCGCGCCGAGCTCGAGCAGCACGTCGACGGTGAGTGGGTGGGCCGGGCGGCGAAACCCCGCGACGTCGCCCTGCTGCTCGACGAGGTGCTGGGGCTGAACGCGCAGCAGTTCCAGCAGGTGATCCTGCTGGCGCAGAACAAGTTCTCGCGATTCCTCCTCGCCCGCAACGACGAGCGGCAGCAGCTGCTGCGCACCCTGTTCGGCACGAAGCGGTTCGAGCAGTACAAGGACGACCTCGAGGAGCGTCGCCGCGCCGCGCAGCGCGAGCTCGACGCCGCCGGTGATCAGGTGCGGACGCTTCTCGAGCTGGCCGAGGCCGCGATGACGCAGCAGAGCAGCGCCATCGGCGACGACGGCGCCACGGACGAGGCGGCGCCGCTCGACCTCGCCGGTCGACGCGATGTCGTCGAGCGAGCACACCGTCGCGCCGATTATCGCGTGGAGCAGGCCGACGAACTCCGCCAGCAGGCGGAGTCACGGCAGGCCGCTCTCGTGGCGGCGCATGCCGAGCTCGTCGAGCGGGTGCGGGTGCTCGATGACCTCGCCGCGGCGCGGCGACGTCTGGACGACCTCGACGCGGTCGCCGATGAGGTAGCTGCGGCTGAACGCCGACTCGAGCGTGCGCGCGCCGCCGAAGCGCTCCGCGCGACACTGGAGCAGGCCGACCGGTCGGGCGAAGCGGCGGGGCAGGCCCGCGCGATGGTGGAGCGGGCCGAGACGCGCTGGACCGCAGCGGGCGGAGCCGCCGACGACGACATCTCCGCTCTGGTCGAGACCCTGACCGGCGACATCGCGCGCTGGACCGACGCGCTCGCCCGTGAGCACGAGCTGACGGACGCCACCGACGCCCGAGACGCGACTGCGGCCGAGATCGCCCTCCTTCAAGAACAGGCGACGCTGCTCGACGAGCAGCATGCCCTTCTGCCCGCGGAGCGCGAACGCGTCGCGGCCGAGCTCGCGGCAGAGACGCTCGCGGCGGCGCGCGTCGACGAGCAGCGCGTGCGAGTGAGTGATCTCACCGCCCGGGCCGAGGCCGCCGACGACGCGGGACGCCTTGCTGGCAAGCTCGGCGAGGCCGAGGAGCGTTACCTGCGGGCGAGCGGTGACGCGGAGGCGGCAGCCGCCGCCGTCACCGACCTGCTGCGGCGACGGGTGGCCGGTCGCGCGGGAGAGCTCGCCGCCGAACTCACCGAGGGCGAGGCCTGCCCGGTCTGCGGGGCGCTCGATCACCCGCATCCCGCACCCCCGGCGGACGACGGTGTGACGGACGACGATCTGGCCGACGCGGAGTCGGCGCGGGATGCCGCCGCCGCCGAGGCCCGCGACGCGGGCGAGCGCGCCGCCCTGCTGCGCGCAGAGCTCGCCGCCGCGACAGCGCGCGCGGGCGCACGCGGGAGCGACGAGCTCGCGGACCTGCTCGCTCAGGCCCGGGACGAGCTGGCATCCTCCGAACGCGCCGCAGAGCGAGTCATCGCTCTCACCGAGAAGCGCGACGTGCTCGACCGTCTCGACGCGGAGGCCACCGAGGAACGCTCTCGCCTCGCGGCCGCCCTGGCCGATGCGCGCGAGCGCTCCGCCGTCGCGACGACGACGCTCGCGCGCCTGGAGAGGGAGGTGGCCGACGCGCGGGGTCCGTTCGCGACGGTCGCGGAGCGCATCGCGGCGGCGACCGAGCGGCGTGACCTCGCGCGCGCGGTGCTCGAGAGCCGGCGGGCGCTCGCCCACAGCGAGGCGACCGCGAGTGATGCGGCGAACGACCGGGCGCAGCGGATCGAGGCATCGGTGTTCGCGGACGTCGGCGAGGTGCGCGAGGCGCTGCTCCCTGAGAACGAGCGAACCGCCCTCACGCGGCGTGTCGCCGAGCACGCCGCGGACCTCGCGGCCACGCGCGCCCGCCTTCTCGAGCTCGAACTCGCCGCCGCGGGGCTGCCCGACGAGCGGCCCGATCTCGACGCTGCTGCGGAGGCGGTCGCCAGCGGAGACCGCGCGCGGAGTGCGGCGATCGCGGCGCACCGCGATGCCGTCAACGCCGCCGAGACGATGCGCGACCTCCTCCTGCGCATCGACGACGCGTTCGTCGCGGTGGCCGGTCTCGCCGAGCGGACGGCGACGGTGACCCGCCTCGCCGACACCGTCGCCGGCCGTGCGCCCAACACCCGGAAGATGGATCTCGAGACCTTCGTACTCGCGGCCGAGCTCGAAGAGATCGTCGCCGCCGCCAACCTGCGCCTGCGCGACATGTCGTCGGGTCGCTACACCCTCCACCACAGCGACGCGCTGCAGGCCCGTGGCGCAGCATCCGGACTCGGGCTCGAGGTGCTCGACGCGCACACCGGCCGTCTCCGCTCGCCGCAATCGCTGTCGGGAGGAGAGACCTTCCTCGCCTCTCTCGCCCTCGCGCTCGGTCTCGCCGAGGTCGTCACCGGTCGTGCCGGCGGCATCCGTCTCGACACGCTCTTCGTCGACGAGGGCTTCGGGTCGCTCGATCCCGAGACCCTCGAGCTTGCGATGCGCACTCTCGACGAGCTGCGCGCGGGCGGCCGGACCGTCGGCGTCATCAGTCACGTCGAGGGCATGAAGGAGCAGCTCGCCGCACAGATCGTCGTCGAGGCGACGCGCGAGGGCCCGAGCATCATCCGGCAGGAGGCGCTCAGCGAGCGCGACTAGGCTGGCGTCGTGAGGACTTTCTGGACCGTCGTCGGAGTGATCGCCGCGATCTTCGTTGCGTGGGTGATCGTCGACATCGTGCTGCGCCTGGCCGTGTTCGCGGTCAAGCTCGGGCTCGTCGCGGTCGTCGCCCTCGTCGTGTTCCTGCTGCTACGCCGGCTGTTCGCGCGCAGCGGCGATCAGACGCCGTAGTCGGCGCGGATCCGCTCGTACAGAGCTCGGCTGCACGCGCCCACGGCCTCATCCCACCCGGTCGTCGCGCCGTCCTGGGCATCATCCGACACCGCTTTGAGCACCCGGATGGGGATGCCGAAGCGCTGCGCGACCCAGATGTAGACGTACGTCTCCATGTCGACCAGCTGGGCGCCGAGTGACTGGATGAGGGCGACCGCCTCGGCATCGTCGACGAAGACGTCACCCGTCGCGATGCGCACCCCGGCGCCCCCGGCCTCGACGCGCTCGGGCATCGAGAGGTGTCGCCCCCGAACGCCGGCCAGATCGAACACGTCGTGCTGAACGGCGTCGCCGACCTCGTAGATGCCGGGTCCCAGAGCGCCGGCCACCGCCCCCGCCGTCCCGACGACGACGATCTCGTCGTACACGGTGCGATCGAGAGCGCGGGTCAGCTCATGCGCGGCGAGCAGCTTGCCCGGGCCGGTCAGCAGGATGTCGAACCCCGGGATGTCGGCGGGGAAGCCGGTCAGCTCGTCGCGGTGGGCGACGACCAGGAGGCGTCGCACGGTCATGCACCGCCCCGAGCGATGATGCCGAGGATGCCGGAGATCAGCAGGTAGGCGCCGATGCCGCCCACCACGACCCAGATCGCGATGCGGGCGGAGGACGGTCGCTTGTCGTCGCCGTTGTCGAGGCTCATCCCGCCAGCCTAGGCGAGGTCGCGTCGACCGGAAGCGCGAGCGGCCAGGTGGCCGGATTGACCCGGCGGCGCACCCTGGTACGGGCAGGCGTGATCGTTAGACTCGAACTGAGGTCAGACCATCCAGAGGCGGGAGCGACGACATGCAGACGGTACTTCTCGATACGCCCGCGGGCATCACGGCCCGGCTCGGCTGGGACCCGGCTATCACGGTGCACCACCGGCGGCGCATGATCGCGCGCGAGCTCGTCGCACAGGCGCTCGGCTGCGACGAGAAGGACGTGCGGATCGAACGCGAGGCGCCGCGCGGTTTCGGGTATCACACGCGCCTCGTCGCCTCACGCGACGGAGTCGAGGTGCCGCTGGCGATCACGACGGCCAGCTTCCGCGCGGCGACGGTCGTCGCGGTCAGCGACCCGGGACTGCCGCTCGGCATCGACATCCGCGACGCGCACCCCGAGCCGGCCGACCTGGCCCGGATGCGCAAGCATTCGCGGCTGTTCTCCGGGGCCGACACCCTCGAGCTCGTCGACCACTGGGTTCACGTGCAGGCCGTGCTCGAGGCCGACGGTCGCGGTGTCCGTGTCGCGCCGGAGCAGGTCAGGCTCGACCCGGGCCGGCACCGCGGCTGGATCCCCGATCGCAACATGAAGTACACGCTCGTCGACATCTCGCGCGACGGGTGGCTCATCACCCTGGCCTACGGCACCCTCCCGACGGCCTGACCCGAGTCTTTCCGGTCAGGCCGGTCACTCGACCCGGTCCGGGTCAGTCGACGAGATCGGGCAGCGCCCGACGGAGCTCGGCGAGCCACGCCTCGGCGTTGCCGTCCGACGGCGCGCGCCAGTCTCCTCGCGGCGACAGCGAGCCTGCTGCGGCGACCTTGGGTCCGTTGGGGATCGCGCTGCGCTTGAACTGCGCGAAGCCGAAGAACCGCTTGATGAACACCTGCAGCCAGTGGGTGATCTCGGCGAGGTCGTATGCGTACCGGCTGTCGCGCGGGAAGCCGACCGGCCAGTCGCCGGCGTCGGCATCCGACCAGGCATGCTGCGCGAGGAAGGCGATCTTCGACGGGCGGAAGCCGTAGCGCAGCACGTGATGCAGGGCGAAGTCGTGCAGGGCGTAGGGCCCGATCGTCGACTCGGTGGACTGGACCTTGCCGTCTTCGCCGGCGGGCACGAGCTCGGGGCTGATCTCGGTGTCGAGCACCGACTGGAGCACGGCGACCGCCTCGTCGGACAGGTCGGTGCCCGTGCCCTCGCGATGCGCGATGACCCACCGGATGAGGTGCTGCATGAGCGTCTTGGGAACGCCGACGTTGACGGCGTAGTGGCTCATGTGGTCGCCGACGCCGTAGGTCGCCCAGCCGAGCGCGAGCTCCGAGAGATCGGAGGTGCCGATGACGATGCCGTTCAGGCGGTTCGCGAGCCGGAACAGGAAGTCCGTCCGCACCCCGGCCTGGACGTTCTCGAACGTCACGTCGTACACAGGCTCGCCGGAGGCGTAGGGGTGTCCGATGCCGCGCAGGAGTTCGTTCGCGGCGGGGCGGATGTCGATCGTCTCGATCGTCGCGCCGATCGCCTCGGCGAGGGCGACGGCGTTCGACTTCGTGTGGTCGCTCGTGGCGAAGCCGGGCATCGTGTAGGCGAGGATGTCGCTGCGCGGTCGCCCCATGCGGTCCATCGCGCGGGCGACGACGAGGAGCGCATGGGTGGAGTCGAGTCCGCCCGAGACGCCGATGACGGGGCGGGGGCCGCCGATGGCGCGCATCCGCTGCTCGAGCCCGGACACCTGGATGTTGAACGCCTCGTAGCAGTCCTGGTCGAGACGTGCCGGGTCGTCCGGGACGAACGGGAAGCGGTCGAGGGTGCGCCGCAGGCCGATGTCCTCGGCGGGCGGGTGCAGGAACGTCTCGACGGTGAGGAAGTCGGTCGCCGTCGTGCGGCGGTTGTCGTCGAAGGTGCCCTGCCGGTACCGGTCCTGGCGCAGCCGGTCGAGGTCGACGTCGGCAACGCTGCGCCGCGGCCCGTCGGGAAAGCGCTCGGTCTCGGCGAGGAGCGAACCGCCCTCGTAGATCATGGTCTGGCCGTCCCACGAGACGTCGTTGGTCGATTCGCCGAGACCCGCCGCGGCGTAGGCGTAGACGGCGAGGCATCGCAGCGACTGCGACTGCACCAGCGTGCGGCGGTCGTCGGCCCGGCCGATCGTGATCGGCGAGCCCGAGAGGTTCACGAGCACCGTCGCTCCCGCGAGAGCCGCACGCGACGAGGGCGGCACCGGTACCCACATGTCCTCGCACACCTCGGCGTGCAGGACGAGCCCGGGTACGTCGCGGACGTCGAAGAGGAGGTTGGTCCCGAACACGGTCTCGTGCGAGCCGATGCGGATGCCTTCGCCGTCCCACTCCTCACCCGCGGCGTACCAGCGCCGCTCGTAGAACTCGCGGTAGGTGGGCAGGTGGGCCTTCGGCGCGACACCGAGGATCTCGCCGCGATGAATGACGACGGCGCAGTTGTACAGGCGGCTGCGGTGGCGGAGCGGGGCACCGACCACCAGCACCGGCATGAGATCGACGGATGCTTCGACGATGCGCTCGATCGCCGCGTCGACGGCATCCAGCACGGCGTCCTGCAGCACGAGGTCCTCGATGGCGTACCCGGTGAGGCAGAGCTCGGGGAACACGGCGACCGCGACGGAGTCGGCGTCGCACGCGTGCGCCTCGGCGAGCACGGCCTCGGCGTTGGCGGCGGGATCGGCGATGGCCACCGGGATGGTGCAGGCGGCGACCCGCGCGAAGCCGTGGGCGTACGCGCTGGCGAAGGGGAGCGACTCGTTCACCCTCCTCAGTCTGGCACCGGCGTCGGCGGTGTCGCACCCCGCGGTTAGGGTCATTGAACGGAAGGGGATCATGCGATACATCGAGGACGAAGGCCGAATCGTCTGGAGCGCGAGCGACCTCAAGGCCGCGGCCGAGTGCGAGTTCGCCTGGCTGCGAGCGATCGACGCCAAGCTCGGACGCGTCGCGGCGGTCGACGAGCCCGACGATCCGACGCTCGAGCGCGCGGGTCGTCTCGGCGACCGCCACGAGGAACGCCAGCTCGCCGCGTACCGTGCCGAGTTCGGAGACAGCGTCGCCGAGATTCCCGAGACGCGCTCGTCGGATGCCGCGGGCCTGGCGCGTGCCGTCGAGCTCACTCGCGAAGCCCTCGCCTCGGATGCGCGAGTGATCTACCAGGCGGCGTTCTCCGACACCGACTTCGTCGGTTTCGCCGACTTCCTCCTGCGCGACGACGACGGCCGGTGGATCGTGCAGGACACCAAGCTCGCGCGTCACGCCCGCGTGACCGCGCTGATGCAGCTCGAGGCGTATGCCGTCCAGCTCGATCGCGAGGGCGCCCGCGTGGCCGATCACGTCGAGCTGCTGCTCGGCGACGGGACGGTGTCGCGGCACGCCCGGGCCGACATCGCGCCGGTGTTCGTCCTGCGTCGCGAGCGTCTGCGCTCGCTCATCGCCGATCGTGATGTCGCTACGGGCGCGGCAGGTGAGCCCATCGCGTGGGGCGACGACCGTGGCGACCTGCGGATCGCGGCGTGCGGACGCTGCGCGACCTGCGACCTCGAGGTCGTGGCCGCGCGAGATCTCCTGCTCGTCGCGGGGATGCGGCCGATCCAGCGCGAGCGTCTGCGGGCCGCCGGAGTCACCACGATCGACGAGCTCGCCGCGGCACGTGAAGCGCCCGCGCGGATGTCGTGGGACACGTTCACCGGGCTCCGCACCCAGGCGCGGCTGCAACTCGAGAGCCCGGCGGGAGGCGTCACGGCCGCGGTCGACGGCGACCCCGAGAACGCCCCGAGCGCTGCGCCCCTGCCGACCTTCGAGGTCGTCTTCCCCCAGGCGCTCGGCGCGCTTCCCCGGCCCGACCTCGGCGACCTGTTCTTCGACTTCGAGGGCGACCCGCTCTACACCGAAGGGCCGGGTCGCCACTGGGGCATCGACTACTTGTTCGGGTGGGTCGACCTGCGCGAGCAGTACTCCGCGCTGTGGGCTCACACGTTCGACGAGGAGAAGGCGGCGTTCCAGACCTTCCTCGACTTCGTCGCCGTGCACCGCGCCGCGCACCCGGCGATGCACATCTACCACTACGCACCGTACGAGCCGACGCACCTTCTCGCGATGGCCGCGAGGTACGGCGTCGGCGAGGCCGAGGTCGACCGGCTGCTGCGCGACGGCGTCTTCGTCGACCTGTATCCGATCGTCCGCCGCGCGTTGCGCGTGGGGTCGCGGTCGTACTCGATCAAGAAGCTCGAACCGTTGTACATGGGCGCCGAGGTCCGGACGAGCGATGTCCAGAAGGGCGACGACTCGATCGTCCGCTACGTCGAGGCGCGGGCGCTCGCCGAGTCCGGTGACGCCGACGGAGCCGCTGCGATCCTCGCCGACCTCGCCGACTACAACCGTTACGACTGCGTCTCCACTCGGCGCCTGCGCGACTGGCTCGTCGATCGGGCGCGAGAAGCGCAGCTGCGGCCGTCGGCAGACGTCGAGCCCGAAGAGCGCGCCTACGAGCCGTCGCCGCGAGCGATCGCGCTCTCACGGCTCGCGGATGCCGCGGCCGCCGACGACCCCGCGGGCGTCGAAGCGCCGGCCGCGATTGCACTCCGGCTCGGCGCGGCAGCGATCGACTATTACCCGCGCGAGGCGAAGTCGTTCTGGGCCACCCACTTCCTCCGTCTGCGCGAACCGCTCTCGATGTGGGAGGACACCCGTGATGTCGTCGCCGTCGCGGCGGAACGCAGCCGCGTGCTCGAGGACTGGCATCGCCCCGAGGGCGCCCGGACCGACCGGCGCATCCTCGAGCTCCGCGGCGAGGTCGCGCCGGGCACGCGGCTGAGCGTCGATTCGTCCCCCTTCGCGATCTACGAGTCGCCCGCGCCGTTCCCGACCGAACCGCGGCCACGCTTCATCCACGCCGACCGGCGCGTCCGGGTCGTCGAGGTCCTCGACGACGGCGCGATCGTCGAGGAGCTCGCTGCGGGGGCGTACATGTGGTCGGAGCTGCCGATCGCGCTGACCCCGGCGGCCCCGCCTCCCGCGGGCAGCCAGCAGGCGGCGATCGACACGTGGGCCGACGGCGTGATCGCCGCAGCGCCCGAGCTGCCCGCCGACCCCGCGACCGATCTCCTGCTGCGCCGGCCGCCGCGGACGCTCTCCGGCGGGTTGCCGAGCGATGGATCCGACCCGGTTGCCGATATCTCGCGCGCCATCGTCGACCTCGACCGCAGTTATCTCGCCGTCCAGGGCCCGCCGGGGACGGGCAAGACCTACGTCGGGTCGCACGTCGTCGCGCGTCTGGTCGGTGAACGCGGCTACCGCGTCGGGGTCGTCGCGCAGTCGCACGCCGTCGTCGAGAACATGCTCGATCGCATCGCGGCGGCGGGTGTGCCCCGCGAGAAGATCGCCAAGGCGGTGAAGGGCGAGCCGACCGGTGATGAGGCCTTCACCGTCATCCCGAAGAACGGCGTGGCGGACTTCACCGCGACGCGTCCGGATGGCTACGTCATCGGCGGCACAGCGTGGGACCTCACCCACGCGGGTCGCATCCCGCGCGGCAGCCTCGATCTGCTCGTGATCGACGAGGCGGGCCAGTTCTCGCTCGCCTCGACGATCGCGGTCTCGGTCGCGGCATCCCGCCTCCTCCTCCTGGGCGACCCGCAGCAGCTGCCGCAGGTCAGCCAGGGTACGCACCCCGAGCCGGTCGACACGTCGGCTCTCGGCTGGATCATGGACGGCGCGCACGTCATCCCCGCCGACCGCGGGTTCTTCCTGGCCGAGACCCGGCGGATGCGGCCGGAGGTCGCCGAACCGGTCTCCGTGCTGGCCTATGACGGACGTCTCGCCGCGCACGCGTCGACGGCGGATCGGCTGCTCGAGGGCGTGACCCCGGGCGTCGTGCCGGTGCCCGTCGCCCATCGGCGCAACGCCACCGCCTCTCCCGAAGAGGCCGAGGTCGTCGTACGCCTGGTCGGCGATCTCCTCGGCCGCGCGTGGCTGCCCGACGCCGCGCTCGCACCGCGTCCGCTCGAACAGCGCGACATCATCGTGGTCACGCCGTACAACGCGCAGCAGGTCCTCGTAGAAGAAGCGCTCGCCGCAGCGGGATACACCGAAGTGCCGGTGGGAACGGTCGACCGCTTCCAGGGTCAGGAGGCGGCGGTGGCGATCGTGTCGCTCGCGGCATCCTCGGGTCGCGACGCACCGCGGGGACTGGAGTTCCTGCTGCTGCAGAACCGCCTCAACGTCGCCGTCTCACGTGCTCAGCACACGGCGTACATCGTCTACGGCACCGGCATCCTCGACGATCTGCCGCGCACGCCCGAGGGCGTCGCGCGGATGAGCGCGTTCGCTCGCCTCGTCGGGGCGGTCTGAAGCGCGCGGCTCGCGCCTACGGGGCGCACTTCCCACCGCCAGGCGCAGCTTGAACTGCGCCTCATTCGCGGAGGTGCGCTCGATGCCCCGGGTGGGGTGCAGGTGCGGGCGCGGGTCAGTCGACGGTGCCGTAGAGGCGGTCGCCGGCGTCGCCGAGACCGGGCACGATGTAGCCACGCTCGTCGAGACGCTCGTCGAGCGAGCCGAGGACGAGGGTCACGTCGCGGTCGCCGACCTGCTTCTCGATCGCAGCAAGGCCCTCGGGAGCACCGAGGATGCAGATCGCGGTGACGTCCTGCGCGCCGCGCTTGAAGATGAAGTCGATTGCGGCCCCCAGCGACCCGCCCGTGGCGAGCATCGGGTCGAGCACGAAGCACTGGCGGTCGCTCAGGTCGTCGGGCAGGCGCTCCGCGTAGGTGGTCGGCTCGAACGTGACCTCGTTGCGTGCCATGCCCAGGAAGCCCACCTCGGCCGTGGGGAGGAGCTTGGTCATGCCTTCGAGCATGCCCAGCCCGGCCCGCAGGATCGGCACCACGAGGGGACGCGGCTTCGCGATCGCCAGACCGGTCGTCCGGGTCACCGGGGTCTCGATCTCCACCTGCTCGGTGCGGACGTTGCGCGTGGCCTCGTACGCGAGCAGGGTGACGAGCTCTTCGGTGAGCTGGCGGAACACCGGCGACGTGGTGTTCTTGTCGCGCAGGACCGAGAGCTTATGGGTGATGAGGGGGTGGTCGGCGACGTGAACACGCATGTGATGATCCTACGCGGACGGCCCGTGTGTCCTCGGCTCTACGCTGGTGCGGTGACCCTCACGGCATCCGCTGGCGACATCCGCAGCATGGCGCGCGCCCTCGAGCTCGCACAGGCGGCTGCGGCGGCCGGCGACATCCCCGTGGGCGCGGTCGTGACGGATGCCGCGGGCACGGTGATCGGCGAGGGCCGGAACCTCCGCGAGGAGACCGGCGACCCGACCGCTCATGCCGAGGTGGTCGCGCTGCGCGCCGCGGCGGCCGCGACCGGGTCGTGGAACCTGTCGGGGTGCACCCTCACCGTGACGCTCGAGCCCTGCATCATGTGCGCGGGCGCGATGCTCCAGGCGCACGTCTCGCGACTCGTCTTCGGGGCGTGGGACGACAAAGCCGGAGCCGCCGGGTCGCAGTACGACCTCGTGCGCGACCGTCGGTTGCCCGTGCGGGCGGAGGTCGTCGCGGGCGTGCGCTCCGCGGAGTCGTCGGCGCTGCTGCGCACGTTCTTCGCGCAGCAACGATGACGGGCCCGGTCAGTCCCAGGAGCTGAGGATGATCGCCTCGGTCGGGGGAGCCGGCGAGATGGGCGTTCCCAGGTAGCCCATCGTCGACAGGATCGCGGTGCGCACCTTGCCCGGGCGCTCGAGGTGCACGGCGTGCCCGACGCCCTCGATGACCACCTCGGTCACCTGACCGCCCGCCTCGCGGTACCGTTCGAACACGGCACGGGTCTGCGCGACCATCTGCTGAGCCGGTGCGGCCTCCACGCCGGGCCAGCCGGGGATCGCGCCGATCTCGCCGAGGTGACTGCTGTCGGCGAACGAGCCGTCGGCGACGATGACGTCGGCGCCGCCCCGTACCCACAGGATCGGGGGAGCGTCGTAACCGGCCGCCAGGTCCACGATCGACGAGACGTCGAAGTGTCCCGGGGCGAGGGCGTTCTGAACGCCGAGCCGGCCCGCGGCGAAGCCGGGCCAGTTCTCGCTCGGAACACTGTCGCCGGGGTAGTTGCCCTCGGCCGTCGAGGTCGTGAGCATCGCCTCGACCCACGTGTCCTCGTTGTCGGACTCGTAGTCGGGCGAGACGAACGACGTGCGGAAGAACGAACGGGCGGTGCCCTCGTCGTCGCCCGCGTCGCGAGCCGTGAGGCGGTCGACGAGGGCCGGGCTGACGGCGCCCGCGCCACATCCGGCGTCATCGTCGGTCAGGCGCGTGCCGTCGAGTCGGGTACCGCCGAAGCCGTACGGCGACACGGGCGAGAGCAGGCTCAGCGAGAGCACCCGGTGATCGAGGGCGTACTGCATCGCGACCGCGGCACCCAGGCCCCAGCCCACGAGGTGCACGGCATCGAGGCCCAGAGCCTCGAGCGTCGCCCGCACGTCGTCCGAGAAGTCGCGGACGCCGCGGGTCGCGTCGACGGGAAGCCGTTCGGTGTCGCCGAAGCCACGGAGGTCGATGGCGATCGGGCGGACGTCGCTCGGCAGGTCTTCGATGATCTCCTGCCAGAACAGGCTCGACCCGGGAGCCGTGTGAAGCAGCACGAGCGTGCGGTCGGCCGGCGTCTCGGGGTCGTCTGCAGCGCGTTCGAGGATGTTCACCGCCAGGCGCGACGTCTCGATGGTGCGTGGCGTGATGCCGTCGAAGAGGGGCATGGCGGGATCCTTCGCTCTGCTCTGCGCGGCGAGCGCCTCCGCGCCCGCGGACGCTTCGACTCTACCTCGCGCCCGTTCCCTCCGCTGGGAAACGGCCGGACTTAAGATGGCCGCATGCCCGACCTCGTCGCCCTGCCCCCGATCGCCATCCTCGGAGCCGGTTCGATGGGAGGTGCGGTGCTGTCGGGGCTCGTGGCCTCGGGCGCCGCGGCCGGGGGAGTGACGGTCACCAACCGCACCGCCGAGAAGGCCGCCGCCCTCGCCGACCTGCCGGGAGTGACGAGCGTCGCGCTCGCCGACACTCCCACGGGCAACACGGATGCCGCCGCCGCGGCCGATGTGGTCCTGATCGGCGTCAAGCCCGCGATGGTGCCCGACCTGCTGCGCGAGATCGCGCCGGTGCTGCGCCCGGGGGTGGTGGTGGTGAGTCTCGCCGCGGGCGTCACGATCGACACCTTCGCCGGGATCCTGGGGTCGGATGTCGCAGTCATCCGGTCGATGCCCAACACCCCCGCCGTCGTCGGAAAGGCCGTCACCGGGCTGGCCGCCGGCCCCGCGGCATCCGACGATCACCGGGCGACCGTGCGTGCGCTGTTCGAGACGTGCGGCGTCGTCGTCGAGGTTCCGGAAGCGCAGATCGACGCCCTCTCGACGATCTCCGGCTCGGGCCCCGCCTACGTCTTCCTGCTGATCGAGGAGCTCACCCGCGCCGCGATCGACAAGGGCTTCGCCGAGCCCGAGGCGCGGGTGATGGCCGAGCAGACGTTCATCGGTGCGGCCGCCCTGCTGGACTCCTCGGGGGAGGACCCGGCGGAGCTGCGCCGACGCGTCACGAGCCCGAAGGGCACCACCGAGCGGGCGATCGCCGTGCTGCAGGAGGCCCGCCTCGACGACGTCTTCGCCCGCGCGACCGACGCGGCGCTGGCCCGCGCCCGCGAGCTCGCCGCCGGCGCCTGACCCCGGCACACCGCGACACCGCGGCGACCAAACCGGGTCAGCGGTCGAGGGAGGCGAAGCGCTCGATGTCGGAGTTGGTGCCCGAGACGATGATGAGGTCGTGGTTGGTCACGACGGTGTTGGCCTCGGCATAGCGGAACGGCTTGCCGGGGCTCTTCACGCCGACGACCGTGACGCGGTACTTCGTCCGCACGCCCGACTCGTTGAGGCCGACGCCGCGGATGAACTTCGGCGGGTACATCTTCGCGAGCACGAAGTCGTCGTCGAAACGGATGAAGTCGAGCATGCGCCCGCTCACGAGGTGCGCGACGCGCTCGCCGGCCTCGCGCTCGGGGTACACGACATGGTTGGCGCCGACGCGGGCGAGGATCTTGCCGTGCGACTGCGAGACCGCCTTCGCCCAGATCTGCGGGACCTTCAGGTCGACGAGGTTCGCGGTGATGAGGACCGACGCCTCGATCGACGAGCCGACGGCGACGACGGCGACCTGGAAGTCCTGCGCACCGATCTGCTTGAGCGCGTCGAGGTTGCGGGCGTCGGTCTGCACAGCGTGCGTGACGCGCTCCGACCACTTCTGGACGAGCTCGAGGTTGTCGTCGATCGCGAGCACCTCGCGGTCGAGGCGGTCGAGCTCTCCCGCGCAGGCGGCACCGAAGCGCCCCAGCCCGATGACCAGGACGGGAGCGTCGCTTCGGATCTGCTCAACCAACGATCGGCCTTTCGACGGGCAGGGCGTACAACTGCGAACGGGATGCCGCGGCCACCGCTGCAGCGAGAGTCACTGTACCAACGCGGCCCATGAACATGACGAGGGCCATGACGTACACCGCGGGGTCGGGCAGTTCGGCCGTCAAGCCTGTCGACAGGCCGACGGTCGCGAACCCGGAGATGACGTCGAACAGCACCTCGTCGACGGGGGCCTTGGTGATCTGCGCGATCGTGACGGTGCCGATCGCGACGATCGTGGCGCTCCAGGCGACGACCGAGAGCGCGACGCGCTGCACGTCGCTGGGGATGCGGCGGCGGAACACCTGCACCGACGGGCGCCCCTTCGCCTCGGACCACACGGCGAGGGCGAGCACCGCGAGGGTGGTGACCTTGATGCCGCCCGCCGTCGAGGCCGAGCCGCCGCCGACGAACATGAGCATTGATCCGACGATGAGGGATGAGCCGTGCATCTCGCCGATGTCGATGATCGAGAAGCCTCCCGACCGGGTCATCGCCGAGATGAAGAACGCCTGGAACGTGGTGTCCCACGCCTCCATCGACCCGAAGGTCGCCGGATTGTCGTACTCGAGGAGCAGGAAGACTCCGGCGCCGGTGAAGAACAGGATGATCGTGGTGATGATCGTGAGCTTCGCGTGCAGCGACCACGCCCGCACGTGCCACTGGTGGCGCCAGAGCGTGAAGATCACCGGGAAGCCGATGGAGCCGAGGAACACCCCCGCCATGAGCACGGTGAGCATCACGTAGTCCTGGGCGAACGGCTGCAGGCCCTCGGCATTCGGTGAGAAGCCGGTGTTGGTGAAGGCCATCGCCGCGTAGTACGGGGCCTCCCACAGCGCGGTGAGCGGATCGACGCCGCCGAACAGCAGCGAGGGATACAGCAGGATCGCCAGCCCCGCCTCGATGACGAGCGTCGATAGCGCGACGGTCCGCAGCAGCAAGCCGACCTCGCCGAGGCGGACGGCCTGACCTTCGTTGACGGGACCGCCGTGCGCGCGCATCGGATTGCTGTCGCCGGCGGCGATGAGCTTCGCGCGCAGACCGAGGCGTTTGGAGATGACGAGGCCGAGGATCGACGCGAGGGTCAGCACGCCGAGCGCACCCACGTTGACGCCGATGTAGATCAGGACGTGACCGAACGGCGACCAGTGCGTGGCCATGTCGACGGTCGCGAGCCCCGCGACGCAGATCGTCGACACCGCGGTGAACAGTGCGTCGGCGAACGGGGTCGCCCGGCCCGATGCGGATGCCGCCGGCAGGGAGAACAGCGTCGTGAAGACGAGGATCAGCGTCGAGAAGATCAGCACCGCGAACCGAGACGGCGACGCGGTCGCCAGATCACGCCCGGCGTCCCAGGCGCTGCGCCCGAAACCACCGAGGCGGTGGAGGACGATCGCGCCGACGGACCTGTCCGCCATGCGTGTTCCTCCCCACGATCGCAGCTGCTGCTCCCGGCGCCGCAGTAGGTCGGTGCCGATGTCATGGTACTCGGGCGCGTGCGCCGACTAACCTGATGGCATGGCGGACATCTTCGACGTGATCGCCGACGGTACCCGTCGGGACATCCTGCGGCTCTTGCTCGATCGGGACTCCGATCCCCGCTCGTCCGGCACGAGCGTCTCGCAGATCGTCAGTGAGCTCGGGGTGAGCCAGCCGACGATCTCCAAGCATCTGAAGGTCCTCCGGGGTGCCGAGCTCGTCACGGTCCGAGAGGAAGGGCAGCACCGGTACTACAGCCTGTCGCCCGAGCCGCTCGACGTCGTCGACGACTGGCTCGTCCCTTTCCTGTCCTCCGAGGCCTACGACGCCGAGCCCGTCGCCGCCCTCCCCGAACAGGCCGTGGCTGCGGCCGAGCTCGTCGGCCGGGCCGCGGCATCCGCCAAGCACGCCGTCACGAGCGTGTTCGGCAAGCGCTCCGGTCGCTGACACGGCGGGATCCGTGCCCGGTCCGCAACACGTGTCACTCCGGTTTACACGCGTCGCGCCGCGCCCCTAGAGTGTTCGCATCCGGGGGAAAGGGATGACGATGGCCGAGCTGCCCGATGTGCGCTTCCTCACCGTTGCGGAGGTGGCCGAGATCATGCGGGTGTCGAAGATGACGGTGTATCGCCTCGTGCATTCCGGCGAGCTGCCGGCTGTCCGCTTCGGTCGGAGCTATCGCGTGCCCGAATCTGCCGTTCGCGACGCCGTGCAACGGCCGATCGCCGACGTCGGCTAGACTGATCCGAGGCATTTTTCGCGAGGTGCCTGTTCCCGGACGCAGACGAGATGCGTCCAGACCCTGACATAGTGAGGTTTTCCGTGGGTTCTGTCATCAAGAAGCGCCGCAAGCGCATGGCGAAGAAGAAGCACCGCAAGCTGCTTCGCAAGACTCGCCACCAGCGCCGCAACAAGAAGTAAGTCGCGGCGACGTCACTGAGCGCCCCATTCGGCTCCGGCCGAGGGGCGCTTCGTGCTTTCCGGATGCGGCCGCCCCACTGCGCCGCGGCCTAGGCTGAACGTGGAGGAACGAGCATGAAATCCATCACCATCGACGAGCTCCGCGCGGGCCGCGACATCCCCCTCATCGACGTCCGCGAGGATCACGAGTTCGCCGCGGGACGGGTCCCCGGCGCGATCAGCATCCCGATGTCGCAGCTCGGTGAGCGGATCGACGAGCTGCCCGACGGCGCCTTCGATGTCATCTGCCAGGCCGGCGGACGGTCGGCCCAGGTCGTCGCCGCCCTCGAGGCACGCGGCTACGACGCCACGAACGTCACCGGCGGCACGGGCGAGTGGGCCTCGCGCGGCTTCGAGCTCGAGCGCTGACAGCGGCGCGCCACCGATGTCCACGCTGACGCTCATCTCCAAGCCCGGCTGCCACCTCTGCGACGTCGCCCGCGAGATCGTCGACACCGTCGTGGCCGACCTGCCCGGTGAAGCGGACGTCGAGGTCGTCGAGAGGTCGATCTTCGACGACCCGGCGCTCTTCGAGCAGTGGTGGGAGAAGATCCCCGTCGTGCTGATCGACGACCGCCTCCACGCGCACTGGCGCGTGTCGGCCGACCGGCTGCGCGCCGCGCTGACCGACGAAACCCCGACCCCGACCGAGGAGTCCGCATGACCATCCGCCACGTCGTCGCCTGGAAGCTCGCCGCCGAAGACCCCGAGACCCGGGCCGAGCACGCCGCCGAGGTGGCGCGCCGCATCCAGGGTCTCGTCGGTGTCGTCCCCTCGATCCGTTCGCTGAGCATCGGGCCGAACGCGGCTTACGCCGATGTCAACGGCGACGTCGCCCTCGTCGCCGACTTCGACGATGTCGCCGGTCTCGAGGCGTACCAGGTGCACCCGGCTCACCAGGAGGTCGCCGCCTTCGTCCGCGGCGTCGTCGCGAGTCGCATCTCGGTCGACTTCGAGGTCTGAGCCACCCGGCCTCAACCGGCTCGCCCCGAGGGGGTCTCAGTTCCGCCGATCGCGCTCGGCGAGCTCGTCCGTCATGACCACCGGGATCGCGTTCGTGAACGTGCTCGCCCGTCGTTCGGCCTCGGCACTGCCGGTGAAGAGCCCGTCGTTGGTCGGGGTGGGGTCGTGCGTGATCGGGTGGTCGGTGTGGTGCCCCGGGGCCGTGGCATCCGACATGACGATCCGCTGAACCGGAACGGCCTGCGGCATCGTGCGCTGCACCCACGTGACCATCGCTTCGCGCACGAGGCAGCGGAGGTCGAACAGCGTGGGAGCGTCCTTCGCGGTGACCAGGATGCGCACGCGGACGTAGCCGGCGACGGCATCCGTCACCTGCAGCACCGACGTCCGGCGATCCCAGAGGTCGGTCTTCTCGAGCACGTCGTGCAGGTGCGCGCGCATCGCGGCGGGCGAGACGTTCCAGTCGAGATCCATCTCGACGGCCCCCAGCAGCTCGGAGCCGCGCCGCGTCCAGTTCTCGAACGGCGTCGTGGTGAAGTAGGTGCAGGGGAGGACGAGCCGGCGGTCATCCCACAGGTCGAGCACGACGTAGCTGAGTGTGATCTCTCCGACGCGGCCCCATTCGCCGTCGGCCACGACGACGTCGTCGACGCGCAGAGCGTCGCTGAAGACGATCTGCAGCCCCGCGAAGACGTTGGCGAGCACCGATTGGGCGGCCAGTCCCGCGACCACCGACGCGATACCCGCGGAGGCCAGGACGCTCGCCCCCACCGCCCGCACCGAGTCGAAGGTCAGGAGGGCCGCGCCGAGGCCGATCACAATGATGATCGCCACGGCCAGACGCCGCACGATGAGCATCTGCGTGCGGATACGGCGGGCGACGCGGTTGTCCGGCACATCGATGCGGTAACGGCCGAGCGCGATGTCGGTGACGACCAGCACGAGAGAGGCGAGCAGCCAGGCGCTCGCGGCGATGATGACGATCGTCAGCAGCTGGCTCAGGGCCGACCGCCAGAGCTCGTCGGGGAAGGCGGCCTGCACGGCGGCCCACAGGACGATGGCGACGAGCAGCGAACGGAACGGCGCGCGCGAGCGGCGGCCGAGCACCTCCGGCCAGCGTTGCCGTCGCGCGGCGATGCTCAGCGCCACATGAGCGACCACAGCGATCACCACGGCGACCGCGAGACCCACCAGCACCGCGATGGCGAACTCCATCCACCCGTCCCACATACGTCGTACTCCTTCCGTCACGGGAGAAGCCACGATACGGGCGGCGGCGGACGCTGCCTGAGCGCTTGCCGGGTGCGTGGGGTGTTGTGTTACGGGGCGAGGCGCGTCGGCCCGCGGAAGAGGTACGTGACCTCGCGGATCGACGATTCACCGAGCAGCAGCATCAGCACGCGCGCGAGGCCCATGCCGAAGCCGCCGTGCGGCGGGGCGCCGTAGCGGAAGAAGTCGAGGTAGAAGTCGAGGTGCTCGGGGTCGAGACCCTTCTCCTTCGCCTGCTCGATGAGAACGTCGACGCGGTGCTCGCGCTGCGCGCCGGTCGTGATCTCGACGCCGTTGAAGAGCAGGTCGTACGACTTGGTCAGCCCGGTCTCCTCGTCGCGCATGTGGTAGAAAGCGCGGATCTCGGGGTGGTAGTCGGTGATGAAGACGAACTGGTGACCGTAGGTCTCGAGCACGTGCGCCGAGATCTGGCGTTCGCCCTCGGGGTCGAGGTCGCCGTCGGTGCGCGGGATGTCGTAGCCGCGTGCCGCGACGATCTCACGGGCCTCGGCCAGGGGGATGCGGGGGAACGGGGTCTGCGGAACCTGTACCTCGACACCGAACAGTTCGGCGATCTCGTCGCCGTGCTTGTCCTTGACGGCCTGGAAGGCGAACTGCAGCAGCTCTTCCTGCATCGCAGCGACGTCCTCGTGCGAGTCGATCCAGCTGATCTCGGCGTCGATCGAGGTGAACTCGGTCGCGTGCCGCGAGGTGAACGACGGGTCGGCGCGGAAGACGTCGCCGATCTCGAAGATCTTGCCGAAGCCCGCCGACTGCGCCATCTGCTTGAAGAACTGCGGGCTCTGCGCGAGGTACGCCGTCTTGTCCTCGAAGTAGGGCACCTCGAACAGCTCGGCGGCCGACTCGGAAGCGGAGGCCATGAGCTTGGGGGAGTGGATCTCGATGTAGTCGCGCTCGATCCAGTACGTGCGCATCGCGTGCTCGAGCGTCGTCTGCACGCGGAAGATCAGGTTGTTGCGGCGCTGACGCAGGTCGAGGAAGCGCCAGTCCATGCGCTTGTCGAGACCGGAGTCGGCCGCGATGGGCGTCTCGGGGAGGGCGGCGGCCGCGATGTCGAGGGCGCCGATCTTGATCTCGACGCCGCCGAGCTTGACGCGCTCGTCGTGCTTGAGCTCGCCCGTGACGGTGAGGAACGTGCCCGTCGAGAGGTTCGAGATCAGCTCGGTGAGGGCGAGGGCCGCGGCATCCTGCTCGCTGCCGTCCTCGGCCGGGCGCGTCGCGGGGTTGACCAGCTGCACGGCGCCGGTCTCATCGCGGAGGATGACGAACTGCACCTTCTTCTGATCGCGGACGGTCTCGACCCATCCGGACACCGAAACGGGGCCGTCGGGGCGGGCCTGCAGCTGCTGGACGAGAACGCGTTCACTCACGAGGGGAGAGTCTACGCGTCCAGCAATCTCCGACGTTGCCGTCCTAGGCTGTGCGCGGGGCCCGGCCGGGCATCCGATCACCGAGCGCGAAGGCACCCGATGACCGTCATGACCCGCACCGCCTACGCCCACGCGTCGGAGGCCTCCGCAGACGAGGGCGGGTCGTGGCTGACCACGCTCGCCGACTGGACCGTCTCGCTCATGGACACGATCGGGCCGGCGGGGGCGGCGATCGCGGTCGGCATGGACAACCTGTTCCCGCCGATCCCCAGTGAGGTCGTCCTGCCGATGGCCGGGCTCGCGGCCTCACGCGGATCCTTCACGCTCGCCGAGGCGATCCTGTGGACCACGTTCGGGTCGGTCTTCGGCGCGTACATCCTGTACTTCCTCGGCCGCTGGCTGGGAGCGGACCGGCTGCGCCGCATCGCCGACCGGATGCCGCTGGTGACCGGCGACGACGTCGTGCGGTCGGTCCACTGGTTCGAGAAGCACGGCTCGATCGCGGTGTTCTTCGGACGGATGGTGCCGCTGTTCCGCAGCCTCATCTCGATCCCAGCCGGGGTCGCGCGGATGCACTGGTGGAAGTTCGGCCTGCTCACCACCGCGGGAAGCCTGATCTGGAACTCGATCTTCGTGATGGCCGGCTTCCTCCTCGGCGAGAACTGGCACATCGTCGAGCGCTACGCCGAGACCTTCCAGCTGATCGTGATCGTCGTCGTCGCGGTGCTCATCGTCTGGTTCGTCGTGAAGCGCGTGCGCGATCTGCGTCGCGATCGAGCCGCGGGCGCGGGGCCGGCACCGGAGCCGAGCGCCGAGGGATCCTGACCCACCGGCTGCCGGCCGATCGGGCGCTCAGGGTCCGCATAGGAGCCGCCGCCGTAGACTGGAGACCGTGCCCGCAGCCCGTCTCCATCTCGTGCGCCACGGTGAGGTTCACAACCCCCAGCGCGTGCTCTACGGACGGCTGCCGCACTTCGGACTGAGCGAGGACGGACGGCGCATGGCCCGTTCGGCCGCCGAGCACGTCGCGTCGCTCGACCGCCCGGTCACCGCCCTGATGTCGTCGCCGCTGCAGCGCACGCGCGAGTCGTCCGAGCCCTTCACCGAGCTCTTCGGCCTCGATCCTGTCATCGACGAACGAGTCATCGAGCCGCACAACGTCTTCGAGGGTCGGCGCATGCGCAACGCCCTCGTCAACCCCTGGAACTGGTGGCACCTGCGCACGCCGGCGACTCCGAGCTGGGGTGAGCCCTACCTCGAGATCGTCGCGCGCATGGATGCGGCCATGCGCGACCTGTGGCACTCGACCGATTCGGGCGATGCGGTGATCGTCTCGCACCAGCTGCCGATCTGGATCACCCACCTCGCGGTCGCCCGCGAGCCGCTGCGCCACGACCCGCG
Source organism: Microbacterium sp. M4A5_1d (assembly GCF_053345465.1). Taxonomy (NCBI): domain Bacteria; kingdom Bacillati; phylum Actinomycetota; class Actinomycetes; order Micrococcales; family Microbacteriaceae; genus Microbacterium; species Microbacterium sp. M4A5_1d. The sequence goes on along the minus strand of NZ_JBKFAD010000001.1, from coordinate 1,174,029 downwards.
TCGGCGCCGATGCGCGCTCTCGAGCGTCACGAGCTTCGAGCTCTCCGACGGGGGAGAGCGCGCCGCGTGGCGCGAGGTCGCGTACGCCGAGCCCGCATCGACCGCGGGCGCCGTCGATGTAGGAGCAGTCTGATGAAGCGCCGCCTTGTGGCCGCCGTCCTCGCACTCGGACTCGCGGCGGGCCTCGCCGCCTGCTCGAGCCCCAACGACGACCTCGCCGGGCAGTACCGCGACGGCGACAACAAGGGGTTCATCTCGGGCGATGGCACGACCACCGAGATCCCCGAGGCCGAGCGCGGCGCTCCGATCGCGTTCAGCGGCACGGCCGTCGACGGCTCGACGATCTCGAGCGCGGACTACGCCGGCAAGCCGCTCGTCCTCAACTTCTGGTACGCGCAGTGCGGCCCGTGCCGCGCCGAAGCGCCGCTGCTCGAAGAGGTCTACACCGATACGCAGGAGGTCGGCGCGGAGTTCCTCGGCGTCAACATCTACGACGGTCCCGAGCAGGCGTCGGCCTTCGAGCGGAACTACGGCATCAGCTACCCCTCGCTCCTCATGCAGGGCGACAGCGAGCTGAAGCTCGCGCTCGCGGCATCCGCGTCTGTCCAGGCGGCGCCGACGACGCTCGTGCTCGACACCGAAGGGCGCGTCGCGGCCCGCATCGTCGGCCAGCTGCGGGATGCCGGCATCCTCCGCACCCTCGTCGAGGACGCCGCGAAGGCGGGCGCCGTCGCGGGATCGTCGTGAACCCGGGCGAGATCGTCTTCGGCGGAGCCCTGTGGCTCGCGGTGCCGATCGCCGTGCTCGCGGGACTGGTGTCGTTCCTGTCGCCGTGCGTGCTGCCGCTCGTCCCCGGCTACCTGGGCTTCCTTGGCAGCGCGGTCACGCCGCGCGAGCCCGCTGAGCGGGTCGCCAGCCGCGGTGAAGCTCGGAAAATGTCGGGAAGCTCGGAGGATGCCGCCGGATCGGTCCGCGTTTCGGCGGATTCCCCGACGTCCGCGCCGGGCCGCGGACGCCTCCTGCTCGGTGTCGGGCTGTTCATCGCGGGGTTCACCGTGGTCTTCCTCGCGATGGGCGTCTTCGCGGGCACGATCGGCCGCGCATTCTTCGAGTACCAGGAGGTCATCACGCGCGTCCTCGGCGCCGTCGTGATCGTCCTGGGGCTCGTGTTCGTCGGCATGTTCGGCTTCGCGCAGCGGATCTACCGGCCGCAGCTGCGGCAGAACCTCGGCCTCGCCGGAGCGCCGTTGCTCGGCATCGCGATGGGCATCGGCTGGGCGCCCTGCATCGGTCCGACCCTCGCCGCGATCCTCTCGATCGCCCTCAGCCAAGCCGACCCGACCCGCGCCGGGGTTCTCGCCGTGGCGTACTCGCTGGGCCTCGGCATCCCCTTCGTCCTGCTGGCGCTGGGCGCGAGCTGGGCCACCCGCTCGGTGGCCTTCGTGCGCCGCCACATCCGCGTCGTGAACATCGCCGGGGGAGCGCTGCTCGTCGTCCTCGGCCTGCTGATGGTCACCGGCGTCTGGACCACGATCATGTCCGTCTTCCAAGGAGTGGTGGCCGGTGTCCCGACCTTCCTCTGACCAGGCCGATCCCTCGGCGCCGCTGCGACCGGGCGACCACTCCGACGCCGCTCCCGCGGCCGAACCCGCCGACGGCGACCGCGAGATCACCCAGCCCCAGCTCGGCTTCGTCGGGTGGCTGCGGTGGGGCTGGCGGCAGCTGACGAGCATGCGCACGGCGCTGGTCCTGCTGCTCCTGCTCGCGATCGCGGCCATCCCGGGGTCGATCGTGCCGCAGCGCAGCGCCGACCCCAACGGTGTCACCCAGTGGCGCACCGACAACCCCGATCTGTACCCGATCCTCGATGCGCTGCAGATGTTCGACGTCTACACCTCGGTGTGGTTCTCGGCGATCTACATCCTGTTGTTCGTCTCGCTCGTCGGGTGCGTCATCCCGCGCACGAAGCACCACTGGCAGGCCATGAAGTCGCGCCCGCCCCGCACCCCCGTGCGCCTGTCACGGCTGGCCGATCACCGCACGGTCGGAGTCGCCCTGCGCGACGACGAGGATGCCGCGGCCGCGGCGTCGGCGGCCGTCGACGAGGCTCAGCGACAGCTGCGCAAGTCGGGTTACCGCGTCGAGCGGTACGACTCGGGCCAGGTCGCATCCGTCTCGGCCGAGCGGGGCTATCTGCGCGAGACGGGCAACCTCGTCTTCCACGGTGCGCTCGTGGGCGTGCTGATCTCGGTCGGCATCGGCGGCGGGCTGACGTACACGGGTCAGACCGTCATCGTCGAGGGTGACACGTTCGTCAACTCGCTCGGTCTCGGGTACACCTCGTTCAACCCGGGCCGCTTCGTCGACACCGACCAGATGCCGCCGTACTCGCTGACCCTCGACAAGTTCGACGTGACGTACGGCCCGTTCAGCGGGGGACCGGGTCACGGGATGGCCGGAGACTTCCTCGCCCACCTCACGGTGACCGAGCCCGGGCAGGAGCCGCGCGACGGGGAGGTGCGTGTCAACCACCCCTACGGGATCGAGGGTGACCGCGTCTATCTGATGGGCAACGGCTACGCCCCCACGATCACCGTCCGCGACGCCGCCGGCGAAGTCGTGTTCAGCGAGGACGTGCCGTTCCTGCCGCAGGACAACAACATGACCTCGATCGGCGTCGTCAAGATCGCCGACGGGATGCCGAAGCAGCTCGGATTCGCCGGCTTCTTCTACCCGACGGCAGCGACGCTCGAGACGGGGGCCATCGCCTCCGCCTACGGCGACCTCACCAACCCGCTCGTGACCTTCCGTGTCTACGAGGGCGACCTCGGCATCGACGACGGGACGCCCCGCTCGGTCTACACGCTCGACCCGACCGGCATGGAGCAGATCGCCGGCGGCGACGCGGAGGCCGCGTCGCTCGAGCTCGAACCCGGTCAGACCGTCGACCTCCCGGGCGGTCGTGGCACCGTGACCTTCGAGGACCAGCGCGCATCCGGCGCTCAGGAGGCGGTCAAGCGCTACGTCTCGCTGTCGATCCACCGTGACGTGGGGGCGCCGTTCGTGCTCGTCTTCGCGATCCTCGCCACCCTCGGCCTGCTCGCGGGGCTCTTCGTGCCGCGGCGGCGCCTGTGGGTCAAGGCGACCCCGGTAGACGGAGCGATCCGCCTGGAGTACGCCGGCCTCGCCCGCGGCGAGGACCCCGCGATCGCGCAGGCGGTCGCCGACATCTCCCGCAGTCACCTCGCCGCCCTCGGGCGCGATGAGGTCGAGCTGCCGCCCGAGGCCGAGCGTCCGCGCCGTCCCCGCCCCGCCCGCGCGCAAGCGCCCGACGTAAACTGAGGATCATGCCCGAAGACCTGTCGCTGGATGCCGTCTCGGTCCTGCTCGTCTGGACAGCGGTGGCTGTCTACGCGCTCGCCTTCATCGCCTACGCGATCGATCTGGCTCGTCGTTCCGACCTCGCGCTGAAGACGAAAGACTCCGTCCCCGCCGCGGCGGCGGCTCCCGCCCTCGTCGCTGCCGGCGGTGCGCAGACGATCGGCGAGATCCGCGCCGCGGAGGCGCAGGCCGAGCTCGCGCTCAACGCCCGTCCCGCCGACCGCCCGCGCCTGCTGTGGGCGCGCATGGGCACGACCCTGACCTGGATCGGGTTCCTCTTCCACCTCGGAGCGACCGTGCTGCGCGGGATCGCCGCCGAGCGGGTGCCGTGGTCGAACATGTACGAGTTCGCCCTCACCGGGCTGCTCCTCGTGGTGATGGTCTACCTCGTCGTGCTCTTCCGATACGACCTCCGGTTCCTCGGTACCTTCATCACCGGGCTCGCGGTCGTGCTGCTCGGCGGCTCGGTCCTCAACTTCTACGTCGCGGTGGTGCCGCTCGCCGACCCGCTGAAGTCGATCTGGCTCGTCATCCACGTCTTCGTTGCCTCGCTGGCGTCGGCGTTCTTCGCGCTCGCGTTCGCCCTGTCGATCGTGCAGCTCATGCAGGCGCGACGCGAGGCCCGCGCGATCGCTCGGGTCAGCGCCGAGGCTGGGGATGCGGCATCCGCGGGATCCGCTCCGGCATCCGCTCCGCAGCGCGACGGTGCGCGGTTCCTGCGTACGCTGCCGAGCGCCGACGCCCTCGAGTCGCTCGCCTACCGCTTCGCGATCATCGGCTTCATCTTCTGGACCTTCACCCTCATCGCCGGCTCGATCTGGGCCAACGACGCGTGGGGCCGGTACTGGGGCTTCGACACGAAGGAAGTGTGGACCTTCGTCATCTGGGTGCTCTACGCCGGCTACATCCACGCTCGCGCGACGCGCGGTTGGCGCGGAAACCGCAGCGCCTGGCTGTCGATCGTCGGCTTCTCAGCGGTGCTGTTCAACTTCATCATCGTCAACCAGTTCTTCAAGGGTCTGCACGCCTACAGCGGCCTGAGCTGACCCCTCGCCGGGGTGCTGGGAGTCGCCTTCGGTTGGCAGCATGCGCCCATTCCTTTCGCTCGAAGGGGCGTGAACTGCCAAGTGGGAGTCGCCTGTGGTGCGCGGCGTCGCTTCGGTTGGCAGTAGCTGCCCGTTCTCGTCGCTGGAGGGGGCGTGAACTGCCCACTCAACCTTGCCGGGGTGCGGGGCGTCGGCTCGGTTGGCAGCATGTGCCCATTCCCGTCGCGCGTGGGGGCGTGAACTGCCAGCTGGGAGTCGCCCGTGGTGCGCGGCGTCGCTTCGGTTGGCAGTAGCTGCCCGTTCTCGTCGCTGGAGGGGGCGTGAACTGCCAATTCAACCTCGCCGGGGCGCGGGGCGTCTGCTCGGTTGGCAGCAGGCGCCCATTCCTTTCGCTCGAGGGGGCGTGAACTGCCAACTCACTCGCTCCGCCCCGCCTCACGAGAAGGCGGGGCGGAGCGAGTCAGACGGCGGCGGGGCGCAGCACCGCGCGCACCGAGGTCGTGCGCGCCCGGGCCGTGACGATGACCGTGACCACGAGTGAGATCGCCGTCCACACGAGCAGCCCCGCAACCGCGGCTCCGGCACCTCCGGCCGAGGTGAGCACCGCGAGCAGGCCCTGGTAGGCGGATGCCGTCGGCAGCAGCCCCGCGATCTGCGACAGCACTCCGGGCACGGTCGAGACGACTCCCGTGGCCACCGCCAGCACGGCGACACCGGCCGCGACCCATCGGCCCGCTCCGCCGAGCAGCGCGACGAGGGCCTGGTTCACGGCGGCGAAGGCGACACCCGCCAGGGCGGAGAGTCCGGCGAACGCGGCCCACGTCCACGGGTCGTACGAGGCCGCGAGCTGCACGACCACCGCGACCAGGACACCCTGCACGAGCCCGACCACCGCGGCGGGGGCGAAGGCCCGCAGCGTCAGCAGGAACGACGGGCGACGTGAGGTCAGTGCGCCGCGGGGGACGGCCTGCAGTGCGACGAACGATCCGATCGCGCCGAGCCACAGGGCGAGGCCCGTGAGCAGCGGGATGGCCGAGGCACCGAACAGGTCGGACCCGAGGCCCTCTGCCTCGACGGGTGCGGCCACGACGCTCGCGAGGTCAGTCGCCTGCTGGTCAGTGTACGACGGCAGTGCCGCCGTTGCGGTGTCGAGGCCGTCGGCGAGGGTGCCCGTGCCGTCGGCGACGGTTCCGACGCCGGTGGCGAGGTCGGTTGCACCGCCCGCCAGCTCGCCGGCGCCGGAGGACAGCTGCGCGGCGCCGTCGGCGGCGGATCCGGCACCCGCGGCGAGGGCCGAGGCGCCGGAGGCCAGCTGGCCGCCTCCGGCTGCGAGAGCGTCGGCACCGTCGGCGAGCTCGGTCATGCCGTTCGCGAGCTGCGTCGCCGCACCGGCGGCCTGCTGCAGACCGGAGATCAGCTCGGGTGCGGAGGCCGCCAGTCCCGAGACCTGTCCGGCGATCTGACCGGACTGACCGATCGCACCGGTGACCTCGGGCAGGGCGCTCTGCGTGCGCGCGGAGACGGCGCGAAGGGCGTCGCAGACCTGCGCCGATCCACCGTCGGCCTCGCAGCTCGCCGCGACGGCCGCGAGCTCGTCGGCGGCCTGCGTCACGCCGGTCGCGATGCGGTCGGAGTTCTCGGCGAGGTATTGCGCTCCGGCAACGGCCTCGGCGGGGATCTCGGGAACGCTCAGCCCGCTCAGCGACTGCGACAGCTGGGTCGCGAACTCGTTGGTTCCGCCGGCGAGGGTGCGCGCGCCCTGCGCCCAGGTCGTCAGGCCCGTCTGGGTCGCCGCGGCCCCGTCGGAGAGCTGCGAGGCACCGGTCGCGAGCTGGCCGACCCCGTCCGAGAGGGTTCCCGCGCCGCTGGCCAACTGGCCCGCACCGTCGGCGAGCTGCGTGGCGCCGTCGGCTGCCTGCCGCCCGCCGTCGGCGAGCTGTCGGGCGCCCGAGGCGGCATCTCCGAGCTGATCTCCCAGCGTCGTGAAGCCGAGGAGCACGTTCTCGAGATAGACCGTCGAGAGCTGCGAGCCCATGAGCGAGGTGGCCGCCTGTGTGATCTGCGCCGTGATGGCGTCGTCGACGACGAGGCTGTCCGGGGCGGTGTCGACCCGGATGGTGGCCTTCTCGGGCGTGCCGCCCGGGGCGGTCGAGGTGGCCGCAGCCGAGAAGCCGCTCGGGATCGTGACGACGGCGTCGTAGGTGCCGTCGGCGAGCCCGGCCCGGGCGTCCTCGTCGTTCGAGATGACCCAGTCCAGGTTGCTCGGGACCTCGTCCGACCCGGCGACCAGACCGGCGGTCAGCTGCCGGCCGAGGGGCGCGAGCTGACCGTTGACCTCGACCGCCTGGTCGTCGTTGACGATCGCCGCCCGCATGTTGTCGAGGCGCTCGACGGGGTTGTAGAGCGCTGCGACCAAGACGCCGCCGATGAGGACGGGCAGCAGGATGACGCCCACGATCGTGAGCCAGGTGACGGGCTTGCGCGAGCGGGCGCGCTCGATGAACAGGGTCATGACGGGATCACCTCGGTGTTCGGGTGCGACGGTTCGGACGCGGATGTCGCGGATGCACCGCCGTGCAGGGGGAGGGTGTGGGGCGCCGGGCGATGGGCCTCAGCGAGGATGTCGAGCACGCCGAGCTCGCGCCGGACGATCGCCACGACGGTGAGGGCACCGGCCCCCGCGTGGCGTTCGTCGAGGTCGGATGCCGCATCGCGGAGCACCGCGGCGGCCTGATCGCGGTCAGCGCCGGCGAGGGCGTCGAGTCCGTCGACCACGACGATCGTCGCTCCGCCCGAGGTGGCGCGACGCAGCTCGGCCACCGGGTCGGTCGTGTCGTCGAGCAGCGCGAGGCCGACGTGCGAGCGGACCCACGGCGCCCGCTCGGGCAGCAGGTGCCCGCCGACGCGGAGCAGCCCCCCGTCGACGCGGAGCCGCCCGGAGACGGCGAGGGCGAAGGCGCGGCCGACGCGCGGATCGGGGTGGGAGACGACGAGCGACTCGCCCGGCTCGACCCGGAAGGTCGCGTCGGAGAAGACCGCCGCGTGGCCGTCGTCGTCGGCGTGGACGGCGACATCCTCTCCGACCAGGGCGGCGGAGGTGTTGCGCTCCGGCCACTCGCGCAGCGAGAGCTCGCGCTCGACGGCCTCGCCCTCGATGTCGAAGTGGGGGAGGACGCGGTCGAGCCAGCGCGGCATCCACCACGCCTTCTCACCGAGCAGCGCCATGACGGCCGGCACGAGCGTCATGCGGATGAGGAATGCGTCGACGGCGATGCCGACGGCGAGCCCCAGTGCGATCGGCTTGATCGACGAGTCGCCCTCGGGGACGAACGCGGCGAAGACGGCGAACATGATTACCGCCGCGGCCGTGACGACGCGCGCCGACGAGGTGAAACCGGAGCGGACGGCCCCGACGGCGGTGAGGCGATCCGCGCGGCCGCCCCGGTCGCGGCGGGCGTGGACGTAGTCCTCGCGCATCCGCGAGACGAGGAAGACCTCGTAGTCCATCGCGAGGCCGAACAGGACGCCCATGAGGATGATCGGCATGAAGCTGATCACGGGCCCCTCGCGGGTGACGTGCAGCAGGTCGGCGAACCAGCCCCACTCGAAGACGGCGGCGACGACGCCGAAGGCGGCGAGCACCGACAGCAGATATCCGAGCGCGGCCTTGATCGGCACCCAGATCGATCGGAACACGATCGTCAGCAGGATGAGCGAGAGCCCGACGACGAAGACACCGAAGGGCAGCAGGGCTTCGCCGAGCCGATCGGAGATGTCGATACCCACGGCGGTGAACCCGGTGACCTTGAGGTCGACACCGTACTCGTCGAGCAGGCGGTCGTGCTGTGCCCGCAACTCGCGCACGAGGTCGGCCGTCTCGGGGGAGTCGGGTGCGGTCTCGGGCACGATCTGCACGAGCCCGGTGTCGGCGGTCTCGTTGGGGGTGGCGAGCGCGACCTCCTTCACCCCGGGAATGGTGGCGATGTCATCGCCGATGTCCTGCATCAGGGTCAGCGGATCGTTCGAGGTGACGATCGTCCCGGTCATGATCAGCGGACCGTTCGCGCCGGGACCGAAGTGCTCGGCGGTGAGGTCGTACGCCTGCCGGGCCTCGCTCGAGGGCGGCTGCACCCCCGCGTTGGGGAGGGCAAGGGTCAGGCTCGCTGACGGGATCGCGACGACGCCGAGACCCGCGATGACCGCGATCGTGGTGACGAGCGGATGCCGCGTGACGCCGCGCACCCAGCGCTCCGAGAACGATCGACGGGGCGCGGCCGGTCGCTTCCGCGACCGCTTCGCTCGGCGGGGCCAACCGGCGACACGAGCTCCGGCGAAACCGAGGAGCGCGGGAGTGAGGGTGACGGCGACGACGACGGCAATCGCGACGGCAACGGCTGCAGCGATGCCCATCGTCGTGAGGAAGGGGATGCCGGCGAAGCTGAGCCCGATCAGTGCGATGAGCACCGTGATGCCCGCGAACGCGACGGACGATCCCGCGGTTCCGGTCGAACGGGCGGCGGACTCCTCCGGGTCCATGCCCGCACGCACCTGGTCCTGATGTCGGGCGGCGATGAAGAGCGAGTAGTCGATGCCGACGGCGAGGCCGAGCATGACCGACAGCAGCGGGGTCGTCGACGACACCGAGGCGAACTGCGTCGCCACGAAGATCATCGCCGTCGCGAGCGCGACCCCGATGAGAGCGCTGACGAGCGGGAACCACGAGACGGCGAATGAGCGGAACGTGACGATGAGGACGAACAGTGCCACCAGCACACCGATCACCTCGACGATCGACAGCGCCGGGATCGAGGTCGAGAACAGGTCACCGCCCAGCGCGATCTGCGTGCCGTCGGGCAGGTCCGCCCGCATCCGGTCGGCCACCGAGGTGAGCGCGTCCTTCGTCTCTGCGCTGACCGAGGTCGCCTCGCCGTCGAACTGCACGCGGACGATCGCGGCCCGGTCGTCCTCCGAGACCAGGCCGGAGACCGTCTGGTCGAACGGATCGGTCACGGCGAGGACGTCATCACCCAGGTCGCCGAACGCGGTCACGGTGTCGGCGATCTCGCCGGCGAACGGCTCGTCGCGCACGCTGTCTCCCTCGGGGGCGACGACGACGAGCTGCGCGCTCGTGCCGCTCGCCTGGGGGAACGTGCGGTTCAGCAACTCCAGCCCCTCCTGCGCCTCGGTCCCCGGGATCGAGAAGGAGTTGTCGGTGCCCTTGTTCAGCAGCGCCGCTCCGCCGCCGGCGATGACGAGGATCAGCAGCCACGAGACGAGGACCCGCCAGGGGTGACGGAACGACCAGCGTCCGAGGGTGAACAGGAGTGTGGACACGGGCGCTCCAGGTCTGATCGATCGTCATGGTTGTTCGATACAGCGCTGTATCCGATACACCAATGTATCCTAGGTTGATCACCCATCGATCAGGCTGGACGATCGGTGTGAAACACGAGGAGCACCATGGATGCCGAGGCCCGCCCGGCCACCCGCAGTCGCGAGAACACGCGCGCCCGGCTGCTGGACGCCGCCGCCGAGGTGTTCGCCGAGGTGGGGCTGGATGCCGCGTCGGTCGAGGCCGTCTGCGACCGCGCCGGATTCTCGCGCGGCGCCTTCTACTCGAACTTCGACTCCAAGGGCGAGCTCTTCCTCGCCCTGGTCGAGCGGTCCTCCAGCGAGAAGCTCGACCTGGTCGCCGACCGCGTGCGCGCCCTCGACCGCACCGCGGCGCCCGACCCGTCCTCGCTCGTCCCCCAGGTCGTTGGCGTCTCGCTCGCCGGCATGGAGCCCCGGCTGGTGTCCGAGCTGCGCACGCAGGCTCTGCGCGACGAAAGGATGGCCGAGGCGTACCTTCGCCTGCAGGACGGCATCGTCGAACGGGTCCGGGTGATCGTCGACGACATCCGGAAGGTCTACGAGCTGCGGTTCCGGCTGCCGGTCTCGGAGGTCGCGCAGCTCATGGTCGACCTCTCCGATGCAACGTGCGAGCGGGCGGCGGTCGAAGGGCTCGGCGAACCCGAGACGACGCGGCTGCTGCACGAGCGCATCGGGCAGCTCGCGACCGCGCTCCTCGACGCCTGAGGCCCGAGCGACCTGCGCTCAGCGCGCCTGTGCGAGCACCGCGTGGCAGCGCTCGAGCCGCTCGCGCCACCACCGCTGCCGCTCCGCGGACGGGGCGAGCGCGGCGACGGCATCCCGGTCGACCGTGACCCGTCCGGTCGCGAGCTCACCCGAGAGCGGACGCAGGGCGGGGGTCGCGACGTCGTCGACGAAGAGGGAGGCCGTTCCCAGGCCGCAGTCGAAGTCGAGGTCGGGCAGGGCCGCCGCCAGGGTGACCCCCATCGACAGGCCGACGCTCGTGTCGAGGGCGCTCGAGACCACCGCGGGTAGACCCGCCTCTGCCACCAGAGCGAGCGCACGCCGGACGCCGCCGAGCGGCTGCGCCTTGATGACGAGCAGATCGGCGGCACCGGCTCGCGCCACCGCGAGCGGGTCGTCGGCCTTGCGGACGCTCTCGTCGGCGGCGATGGGAATTCCCATGTAACGCACACGGCGGCGCAACTCGGCGAGCTCCTCGACGCTCGCGCACGGCTGCTCGACGTACTCCAGGTCGTACTCCGCCAGGGCGTGGAGCGCGTGCTCGGCCTCGTCGAGGTTCCACACGCCGTTCGCGTCGATCCGCACACGTCCCTCGGGGCTGAGCGCCTCGCGGACCGCCCGCACGCGGGCGACGTCGTCGGCGAGCACCTGGCCGCGCTCCGCGACCTTGACCTTGACCGTGCGGCATCCGTCGTACCGCGAGAGCACCTCGGCGACGCGCTCGGCCGCGACGGCCGGCACGGTGGCGTTCACGGCGACGCGCTCGCGGACCTGCGCGGGCATCGCGGTCCAGCCGAACTCGAGCGCGGCGGCCAGCCAGGTCGCGGCCTCACCGTCGTCGTACTCGGTGAACGGCGAGAACTCCGTCCAGCCCTCCGGCCCCTCGAGCAGCAGCGCCTCTCGCACGTCGACGCCGCGGAAACGCGTCGTCAGCGGCAGCGCCACGACGTGCGATCGGTCGAGCAGCTCGGCCAGGGAGGGGAGGGGCAGGGCGGGGTCCACGCGTTCATCCTCCCACCGCGGCATAGGCTGGCGGCATGGTCTCGGAACTGTTCGATCCCGCGGAATGGTCGCTCGCCCCCGGGGCGGACGCCTACACCGACATCACCGCTCACATCTCGACCGACGGGCGCATCGCGCGCATCGCGTTCGACCGTCCCGAGGTGCGCAACGCCTTCCGCCCGCACACGGTCGACGAGCTGTACCGCGCGCTCGACATCGCGCGCCAGGACCCGCGCATCGGCGTCGTGCTGCTCACCGGCAACGGTCCGAGCGCGAAGGACGGCGGCTGGGCGTTCTGCTCGGGCGGTGACCAGCGCATCCGTGGCCGCGACGGCTACAAGTACAGCGATGACGAGAGCGCGGTCGCCGATCCGGCCCGGGCCGGGCGCCTGCACATCCTCGAGGTGCAGCGCCTCATCCGGTTCATGCCGAAGGTCGTCATCGCCGTCATTCCGGGTTGGGCTGCGGGCGGCGGGCACTCCCTGCACATCGTGTGCGACCTCTCGATCGCCTCGGCCGAGCACGGCCGGTTCAAGCAGACCGACGCGGATGTCGGGTCGTTCGACGCCGGGTACGGCTCGGCGTACATGGCGCGGCAGGTCGGCCAGAAGATCGCCCGCGAGGTGTTCTTCCTCGCGGAGGAGTACTCCGCGCAGCGCGCCTACGAGATGGGCGCGGTCAATCGTGTCGTTCCGCACGCCGAGCTCGAGCGCGAGGCGATCGCGATGGCCCGCACGATCCTCGGCAAGTCGCCCACCGCGATCCGCATGCTGAAGTTCGCCTTCAATGCGATCGACGACGGAATGGTCGGCCAGCAGGTGTTCGCGGGCGAGGCGACGCGGCTCGCCTACGGCACCGACGAGGCCGTCGAGGGGCGTGACGCCTTCCTGCAGAAGCGCGACCCCGACTGGTCGCCCTACCCCTACCACTTCTGAGATGGCTCGCCTCTGACATGGCGGTCGACCTCGTCCCGGTCGCGTCGGAGCCCCGCGCGGTGCTCCGGGCCCTTCGGCAGACCCTCGACGGTGCCGGGCCGGCGCTCGCCCTCGGCGCGCCCGCCGGCACGAGCGCTCCGGCGCAGGCGCCGCCGGGAACCGTCGCCGTCGTCACGACGTCGGGGTCGACGGGGGTGCCCAAGAGCGTCGTGCTCAGCCGTTCGGCCCTCATCGCCAGCGCCGCGTCGACCGCGGCCCGCATCGGCGAAGGGCGCTGGCTCCTCGCCCTGTCGCCCGGGTACGTGGCGGGGCTGCAGGTGATGGTGCGCAGCCTCCTCGCGGGGCACCAGCCGGCCGTCCTCACGGGGTCGTTCTCGCCCGCCGCCTTCGCCGCGGTCACCGCGTCGACGCACTCGAGCGTCGGCGGGCAGCGTGCGGCGACGTTCACCTCGCTGGTACCCGCCCAGCTGGCCGATCTGCTCGATGCGGCCGAGACGAATGCCGCCGTCGCCGACGCCCTGCGGGCCTACGAGGCGATCCTGGTGGGCGGGCAGGCGCTCCCGGCGTCGCAGCGCGAGCGCGCCACGCGGTTGGGGGCGCGCATCGTGCGCACCTACGGCTCGACGGAGACCAGTGGCGGATGCGTCTACGACGGCGTCCCGCTCGACGGGGTAGGGGTGCGGATCGTGGCCGGCGAGGTGCAGCTCTCGGGCCCCATGCTCGCCGACGGCTACCTCGGCGAGCCCGACCGCACGGCGGCATCCTTCATCGTGGACGACGGTGTGCGCTGGTACCGCACCGGCGACGCGGGGGAGTTCGACGAGAACGTGCTGCGGGTGACCGGGCGCGTCGACAACGTCATCATCTCGGGTGGCGTCAACGTCTCGCTCGACCGCGTCGAGGCCGTCGTCCGGGAGCGACCCGGACTCGCGTCGGCCGTCGTCGTCGCGACGGCCGACGAGCGATGGGGGCAGGCGTCCGCCGTCGTCGTCGAGATCGCAGCGCTCGCCGAGATCGGTGCCGACGAGTCGGCTCTGCTGTCCGAGATCCGGGACACGGTCGGCGACCGGCTCGGCAAGCCGGCGCGCCCGGCACGGGTCGTCCCGGTCGAGCGCATGCCGGTGCTCGCGAGCGGAAAACCCGACCGTGCGGCGTTGCGTCGCATGCTCGCGATCTAGGATGATCCCTCGTGGCTCGCTCGTCTCGCTCCCCGAAGTCGTCTCGTCCCGCGCCGCGCGGCGGTAACCCCGCCAAGCGCGGCCTCGTCTCGGCTCCGCCGCCGCGGAAGGCGACGGCTCGCGACTGGATCGGCGCGGCGCGGCTGCGCACCCTGCCGCTCGCGATCACCCCGGTTCTCATCGGCACGGGGGCGGCGATGCTCGTCGACCGCGACCTGCACTGGGTCATCGCGCTGTGCTGCCTCGTGGTCGCGGTCGCACTGCAGATCGGCGTCAACTACGCCAACGACTACAGCGACGGCATCCGGGGCACGGACGATGTGCGCGTGGGTCCCGCGCGACTCACCGGCGGCAAGCTGGCGAAGCCCCGAACGGTGCTCATCGTCGCCCTCGGGTTCTTCGGTATCGCCGCCGTCGCCGGCATCGCGATCGTCGTGCGGACGGGGCACTGGTGGATGCTGCTGGTCGGGGCCGCCTGCGTCGTCGCGGCGTGGTTCTACACGGGTGGCAAGCGCCCGTACGGCTACGCGGGTCTCGGCGAGCTCTTCGTCTTCGTCTTCTTCGGCATTGTCGCAACCGTCGGCACGACCTTCGTCCAGGCCGGATTCGTTCCCCAGGAGAGCTGGTTCGGCGCGGTGGGCGCTGGGCTCCTCGCGTGCGCCGTGCTCCTGGCGAACAACCTGCGCGACATCGACCAGGACCGCATCGCCGGCAAGCGCACCCTGACGGTCCTGATCGGCCGGACGGCGACGCGCATCGTCTTCACCCTGTTCGTCCTGGCGCCGTTCGCGATCGCCGTGCTGCTCGCCCTGGTCTATCCGATCGCCTGGCTGAGCCTCTTCGCGCTGCTGCCGGCTCTGTCGGCCATCCTCATCGTCTGGACGTACCGCCAGCCGCGTGAACTGGTCGTCGCCCTCGCGCTGACCTCGTTGACGTCCGTCGCGTACGGCGCGTTCCTGTTCTGGGCCTTCGTCGGCTGAGGCCCGGAAGACCTGAGGTCAGGACGCGGCGTCTTCGGCCTCGGCGTCGGTCTGGGCGCCGGAGCGGCGGCGCGTGCGTCGTTCGGCGAGGCCCGAAGCGACATCGTCGAGCGGCCGGCGCAGGAAGATCATCGACAGGCTCAAGCCGATGAGGGCGGCGAAGATCGCTGAGAGCCAGTAGTACTCGCGCATGATGGGGAACAGCATCATGATGCCGAACGGGACCAGGAAGGCGAGGAGCCGCAGCACCGAGTAGACGACGGCCGAGCGGGCATTCATCCGGCCATTCTACGTCCGGGCCGAGGGGGTCGCCGGACGCCTAGGATGGGGGGATGGCGCGGCTCCTGCTCATCGGTGTGCTGCTGGCACTCGCCTTCTGGGTGTACAGCATCGTCGACTGCGCGCTGCAGGACGCGACCCGTCACCGCGGCGTCAGCAAGCCGGTCTGGATCCTCATCGTGGTCCTGCTGCCCGTGCTGGGCGGCATCCTCTGGTTCGTCGTCGGACGCGCCCGCCGCGCGAGCGCTCCCGTCCGCCGAGCCCCGGACGACGACCCCGACTTCCTCGGCAGCCTCGGGTCGGTGCGAGACCAGGACGAGCGCATCCGCCGTCTCGAGGAGGAGCTCGCGGCCCTCGACGCCGAGGCCGACGACCCTCGCGACGTTCCGCCCGCTTCCTCGTCGTCGAGCGACGACGACGCCGAAGGTCCGGCCAGCTCACGCGGCCCGCGCGCCTGAGATGAGCGGGGCCGAACACGCTCCGACGCCGGCGGATCGGGCGCCGGCGACCGACGCCGCCGCCGCACTGCTCGGTGCTCTCGTCGCCGGGGGAGTGCGCCACGTGGTCCTGAGCCCGGGATCGCGCTCCCAGGCGCTCGCGCTCGTGGCGGCGGAATTGGAGCGGCGGGGCCTCATCCGTCTGCACGTCCGCATCGACGAGCGGGTCGCCGGGTTCACCGCGCTCGGTATCGGACGTGACACCCGGATGCCGGCGGCTGTCGTATGCACGTCGGGAACGGCGGTCGCCAACCTGATGCCTGCCGTTCTCGAGGCGCACCACTCCGGCGTGCCGATGCTGCTGCTGACCGCCGACCGGCCGCCGGAGCTGCGCGGCATCGGGGCCAATCAGGCGACGCATCAGCCCGGGATGTTCTCGCGCTTCGTCCGGCTCGAGGTCGACGCCGTGACGCCGCAGGACATCGACGACGCCCCCACCGGGGCGCAGTCGGCGGAGATCGCCGTCCTGGCCGCCGACGCGCTCACCGCGGCGCTCGGCGACCGATCGCGGCCGGCCGGCCCCGTGCACCTGAACCTGCCGTATCGGAACCCGTTGTCGGGCGGCCTCCCGCCGTGGCTCATCGACGCGGACGCCGAGCCCGCGCCCGCCCCGGCCGCCCGCGGCGCCGAGCCGGGCGAAACAGTCGACGCCACAGTGTCGGGCGCGCACTATCAGGGCGGTGGGGGCATCGGCCAAGCCGAACCCCCGATGCCCCTCGAGCCGGTGGAGCTCACCCGCGGGCCGAACACGCTCGTCGTCGCGGGCGCGGATGCCGGTCCGGCGGCGGAGGATCTCGCTCACGCGGGAGGCTGGCCGCTCGTCGCCGAGATCGTCAGCGGTGCGCGGTTCGGGCGCAACCTCGTCCACGGTTACCGTGCGGTGCTCTCCCGCCCCGATCTCGCCGACGCCGTGGAACGGGTCGTCGTGTTCGGGCACCCGACGCTCAGCCGCGAGGTGGCCGCATTGCTTTCGCGACCGGAGGTCGAGGTCTGGGCCGTGCGCGGCCCAGGAGAGGACCTGAATCTCAACGGAACGACGACAGCGGTCGCCGCGGTGTCCGTTCAGCCCGGAGAGGCGGACCGGGCCTGGCTCGGCGCCTGGATGCGCGCATCGCGTGAGGAGGCCGTCGACCTGAGCCCCGCGGCGCCCGATGTCGACGGGCTCGCGTCGGCGGTGCCGCAGGAGCGACTCGGCGCGATCTCGGCGGAGATGGCCGTTCTCAAGGCTCCGCTCGACCGTGAGTCGCTCGTCGACGCCGTCTGGCGGGCGAGCTGGCCGCACGATCGTCTGCTGTTCGCCTCGTCGAGGCTCGTTCGCGTGGCCGACACGGTGCTCGGTGGCAAGAAGGTGCCCGTGCACGCCAATCGGGGGCTCGCGGGCATCGACGGCATCGTCGCCACCGGAATGGGTATCGCGGTCGCGAGCCAGGACGACGCACGGGCGGGCGTGACCCGCGTGCTCACCGGCGACCTGTCTCTGCTGCACGACGTCGGCGCGCTGCTGCTTCCCGGCACCGAGGACGAACCCCGGATCCAGGTCATCGTCGGCAACGACGGCGGGGGCACCATCTTCGACGGGCTCGAGGTCGCCGGCACCGCACCGCCGGAGGCCGCCGACCGGGTGCTCTTCACGCCGCATGAGGCGCGGCTCGAGCAGCTCGCGCTCGCCTACGGGTGGGAGTACCGCCGCGTGACGACGCGCTCCGCGCTCGACCAGGTGCTCACCTCGCCGGTCGGCGGACGTCAGCTCATCGAGGTCCCGCTCGCCCGCTGAGTCGCTCCGCCCGGTGTGCGGCCCGTGCGCCCGCTCAGGCCAGCGCGTCGATGATCGGCCGGAACTTCACGCGTGTCTCGAGCATCTCCGACTCGGGGTCGCTCGCGCCCACGATGCCCGCACCGGCGTAGGCGGTGAAGGGCATCGAGGCGCCGCCGTCGGCGCGGTCGCCGGGACGGAACTGCGCGCACCGCAGCGCGATGGCCCACTCGCCGTCGCCGTGCGCGTCGATCCATCCGACGGGTCCCGCGTACCGTCCCCGGCTGAAGGGCTCGAGGCGGCGGATCTCGTCGAGTGCGTTCGGGGTCGGTGTGCCGGCGACCGCCGCGGTAGGGTGCAGCACGGCGACGAGGTCGAGGGCGGAGGCATCCCCGGCGAGCTCGCCCTCGACGTCGGTCGCCAGGTGCCAGACGTTCGGCAGCTTGAGCATGAACGGCTGCTCGCCGGCGACGAGCGACGAGGTCGACGGGCGGAGTGCGTCGAGCACGCTGCGCACCGCATAGCCGTGCTCGTCGAGGTCCTTCGTGCTGGTGGCGAGGGACAGGGATGCCGCCGTGTCGGCGTCGGCGTCGGCCCCGCGTGCGATCGTCCCGGCGAGGACGCGCGCGGTGACGGTGCCGCCCGACACCGTCACGAGAGTCTCGGGGCTTGCACCGATCAGACCGTCGACCGCGAACGCCCACGTGTCCGGGTACGCCGACGACAGTGCGCGCACGAGGCGCCGGAGATCGGCATCCGCGGGAACGGTGCCGGCGAGATCACGCGCCAGGACGACCTTCTGCAGGTCGCCGTGGAGGATCGCGTCGACGCCCGCGCGCACGATCTCCTGGTAGCCGTCGGGTGTCAGCGCTCCGGGGCCGGTCGTCGCCGACCAGTGCGGGCCGAAGCCGGTCGCGGCGGGGAGGGCGGCATCCGGGTCGGAGCCGTCGGCGGTGATCGCGGTCACCCAGGCGCGTGACCCGCGGCGACCCACGACGAATCGAGGCACCGCGAAGTGCAGCGGCGGTGTCGTGGCGTCGGCGCGGTCGTCGGGGCGGGGATCGAACGGCAGAGCGCCGAACGCGAGGATTCCCGATCCGGGCAATCCGACCGGATCGTCGATCTCGGCGGCGGCGACCGTTCTGCGCCACCAGTCGGCGGCTTCGCGTGGACCGGGGTTCGCGTCGGCTGAGTCGAAGGCCGCGGCAGTGCCGCGCGCCACGAGGATGTCGCCGCGTCGCGACCACACCGTCGGGTGCTGCGGGTCGGCGAACACCAGCAGCTCGTCGGGGGCCTCGATCTCGCGAGTGACCACGCGCAGCCGGGCGGCGGGCGCAGAATCGTTCACTCGACCAGCCTAGACTCGGCGCGTGATGCTCCGCCCCGTGCCGGGAACCCCGATGACCTTCCGCTGGCGCAAGTGGAACGGCGGAACCCACTGGGTGCACGCCTGCACCTACCTCGGAAGCGACGAGCACGGCGACTGGTTCGGCCAGCGCCCCGGCGACCGCAGCAACCGGCCCGGACGCGACTTCGTCGCGACGCATCCGTGCGTGATGCTCCTGCCTCCGGTCGGCGAGTGGGTGCTGACGATGAACGCTCCGCCGCATCCCACCCGCGTGTACATCGACATCGCCTGGGACGCCCGGTGGGACGAGGGCGGCGAGCCCACGGCGATCGACATGGACCTGGATGTCGTCGACTCCGCCACCCGCGGCATCTGGATCGACGACCGCGACGAGTGGGACGAGCATCGCGTCGCCTACGGGTACCCGCGGGAGATCGTCGCCGAGCTCGAGGCCCTGGCCGTCGACCTCGAGGCGGCCGTCACCGCGCACCGAGCGCCCTTCGACGCCCCCACGGCCGCCCATTGGCTCGGCATCCTGGCATCCCTCCCCGCCCCCGCGGGCCCCTGACTCCCGTCCGCCCGCCGAGGTCCCACTCCGGCCGGGAAAGCCGCGCCCATACCCGGCCGAAGTGGGACCTCGCGGGGCGGGGCTGAGCGGGCACAGCCGCGCCTAGACTCGGAGCGTGACCAGCGAGCCCAACCGCGCCGACCTCGGCAAGGACCCGTCGCGTGTGAGCGGCATGTTCGACCAGGTGGCCGGCGCCTACGACCGCACCAACGACGTCCTGAGCCTCGGCCAGGACCGCCTCTGGCGCATCGCGGCCACCCGCGCGATCGACCCGAAGCCGGGGGAGCGCATCCTCGACCTCGCCGCGGGAACGGGTGCGAGCTCGGTCTCGCTCGCCCGCAGCGGTGCCGAGGTCGTCGCCGCTGACTTCTCGCCCGGCATGATCGCCGAGGGCGTCCGCCGGTACGGAGCGCAGGCGCCGGGCGGCGGCATCCCGAACCTGTCGTTCGTCGAGGCGGATGCCACGAACCTGCCCTTCGAGGATGCCGAGTTCGACGTCGTCACGATCTCGTTCGGACTCCGCAACGTCAACGAGCCGAAGAAGGCGCTCGCCGAGATGCTGCGCGTCACCAAGCCCGGCGGCCGCCTGCTCATCAGCGAGTTCTCGCAGCCGCCCTCCCGGGCGTTCGCTGGGCTCTACCGCTTCTACAACGACCGGGTGCTGCCGCTGGTCGCGCGCGCGGTGAGCTCCAACGCCGAGGCCTACGACTACCTCAACGAGTCGATCCGCGACTGGCCCGACCAGCGCACCCTGGCCGGGTGGATCCGCGAGGCCGGCTGGGACGAGGTCGCGCACCGCGATCTGTCCTTCGGCATCGTGGCGCTCCACCGCGCTGTCAAGCCCGCGGTCTGAACCGGCTCGCGCGGATCGGCGCGGTCGCCCGGCCGGTAGGCTGGAGAGGTGACATCGAGCCCATCCGCGCCGCGGCTGGCGAAGCACCTCGGGATGACCGAGCGCATCTTCGCCGGACCCCGCACCCGCAAGCTGCTCGCGACCGTCGAAGCCGGGCTCGAGCGCGTCGAGTCGCGCCTCGGCGATGAGCTCACCGTCAGCGACGCGCTCGTCGACGCCAAGACCCGATACCTCTACGAAGCCGGCGGCAAACGGTTGCGGCCCATGCTGGCTCTGCTCACCGCGCAGCTCGGCGACGGTGCGACCGAGGACGTCATCGCCGGCGCTGCGGCGCTCGAGCTGACCCACCTCGGATCGCTGTACCACGACGATGTCATGGACGGTGCCGACAAGCGACGCGGCGTCCCCAGCGCACACGAGGTGTGGGGGAACAACGTCGCGATCCTCACCGGCGACCTGCTCTTCTCCCGGGCGAGCCAGCTGATGGCGCGCATCGGCGAGCGAGCCATCCGCGTGCAGGCAGACACCTTCGAGCGCCTGGTGCTCGGTCAGATGCACGAGACCATCGGCGCTCAGCCGGGCGATGATCCCGTCGAGTTCTACATCCAGGTGCTCGCCGACAAGACCGGCTCGCTCATCGCCGCTGCGGCGCAGGTGGGCGTGCTCTTCTCCGGCGGGCCGGAGGAGCTGGCCGAGCCGCTGCTCGCGTTCGGCGAGAAGGCCGGCGTCGCCTTCCAGCTGCTCGATGACGTCATCGACCTCTCCGCCGACCCCGAGGCCACGGGCAAGGTTCCCGGAACCGACCTGCGTGCAGGGGTGCCGACGATGCCCTACCTGTTGCTGACCCGCGCCGACGATGCCGCTTCGCGCGAGCTCGCCGCGACGATCGACCGCGGCGTCGCCGAGATCGCGGAGGGAGCCGATCCCGCGATCCTCGACGAGCCGCTCGCCCGCCTGCGCGACCACGAGGTGACGGCCCAGACGCGGCAGCTCGCCGAGAAGTGGGCCGACGACGCCGTCGCGGCCCTCGCACCGTTGCCGACCGGCGCCGTGCGCGACGCGCTGACCCGGTTCGCCGAGGTCGTCGTCGACCGCGCCAGCTGACACAGACCCCCGCTGCGCCCGCGCTCGGGTGCCACCAGGAACGAGGAACACCCATGACCAAGCTGAGGCTGGCCATCGTCGGAGCCGGGCCCGCCGGCATCTACGCCGCGGATCTGCTGCTGAAGGCCGAGCGCAAGTTCGACGTCTCGATCGACCTGTTCGATCACCTGCCCGCCCCCTACGGGCTCGTCCGCTACGGAGTCGCGCCCGATCACCCCCGCATCAAGGGCATCATCAACGCCCTCCGCGACGTGATCGACAGCGGAGACATCCGCCTGTTCGGCAACGTCCGCTTCGGCGAGGACATCACGCTCGATGACCTGAAGCACCACTACAACGCCGTCATCTTCGCCACCGGCGCGGTGCGCGACGCATCCCTCGACATCCCCGGCATCGACGCCGACGGCTCGTACGGCGCGGCCGACTTCGTCAGCTGGTACGACGGTCACCCCGACTTCCCACGCGAATGGCCGCTGGATGCCGCATCCGTCGGCGTCATCGGCAACGGCAACGTCGCGCTCGACGTGGCTCGACTGCTCGCCAAGCACGCGGACGACCTTCTGGTCACGGAGATCCCCGACAACGTCTACCAGGGTCTCCGCTCGTCGGCCGTGACCGATGTCCACATCTTCGGACGCCGCGGACCCGCGCAGGTCAAGTTCACGCCCCTCGAGCTGCGCGAGCTCGGCGATCTGCGCGACGTCGACCTCGTGGTCTACGACGAGGACTTCGACTACGACGAGGCCTCGAAGGCGGCGATCGCGTCGAACAAGCAGGTGATGGTCATCGACCGCGTGCTGCAGTCATGGCGTCAGCGCCCGGGCCTCAACGGCGCCGGGGGAGAGGCCTCACGTCGCCTGCACCTGCACTTCTACGCCAAGCCGGTCGAGGTCAAGAAGGATGCCGCGGGCCGCGTCGCCGCGCTCGTCTACGAGCGGACGCGTCCCGACGGGCAAGGCGGGGTCGAGGGCACCGGCGAGATGCGCGAGGTCGCCCTCCAGGGTCTCTACCGCGCGGTCGGGTACTTCGGGTCGCCGCTGCCGGGCGTGCCGTTCGACGCCACGCACGGCGTCATCCCGAACCACGAGGGTCAGGTGCTCCACGAGGACTCGAACGAGCGCGTGCCGGGCGTGTACGCGACGGGATGGATCAAGCGCGGACCCGTCGGACTCATCGGCCACACGAAGTCCGACGCGATGGAGACCGTGCGCCATGTCATCAACGACCAGGGGTCGTGGTGGCAGCCGGTGGACCCGTCCGAGCAGGGCGTCCTCGATCTGCTGACCGAGCGCGGCGTCGCCTGGACCGACCTCGACGGGTGGCACCGTCTCGACGAGCACGAGATCGCTCTCGGCGCCGCTGCCGATCGCGCGCGTGTGAAGGTCGTCGACCGCGACGACATGGTCGCCATCTCGCGCGGCGAAGAGGTCGGGCGATGACCTTCCGCAGCAAGGAGACGCTCGTCTCGTGGATCGAGGAGTTCCGGCAGTTCGGATACTCCCTCGCCGTGAAGGTCATCCCGCAGGACGGCAGTCTCGGCCGCGACACGGGGCTCGTCGCGATCAACATGATGAACGCGCAGACCGTGACGTACATCGAGCCGGACGTGCCGGGCGGAAACACCTGGCGCATCACGTTCGAGGCGCGCGAGACCGAACTGCGGCTCGGAGCCGGCGCCGCGCTCGCCCTGTCGACCGAGCTCGCGATGGTGTCGACCCTCTGCGCGTTCCTCGAGACGAAATCGCACGCGTTCGCGGGCGACGACCCCGCTGAGATCGTGAGCCTGGTCGCCGAGAACTGACCGGCATCCTCGCCCGCCCGGCGTACTACAGCGCGTCGGGTTGGGCAACCCGTGGTCGCTGTATTCCTCCGACGCCATGATGGGGGAACGCCCGGTGCCGTGAGCGCGCTGGGTCGCGACGATACGGAACGAGGAGGCCCGATGCGCACGACCCGGGTCCTGGCAGCCGCATCGGTGGTCGCGCTCGCAGCGACGCTCGGCGCCTGCGCCCCCGATGACGGTGTGCCCACGCTCACCTGGTACATCAACCCCGACGACGGCGGGCAGGCGCGGATCGCCGCGGCCTGCACGGATGCCGCTGACGGCGCGTATCGCATCGAGACGTCGCTGCTGCCGCGTGATGCGGCGTCGCAGCGCGAGCAGCTCGCCCGGCGTCTGGCAGCCGGCGACACCTCGCTCGACATCATGAGCCTCGACCCGCCGTTCATCCCGGAGCTCGCCGAGCCCGGCTTCCTCGACGACGTCCCGGAAGAACTGCAGAACACCGACGGCATCGTCCAGGGCGCGGTCGACTCCGCGAGCTGGGGCGGCGAGCTGGTGACCGTTCCCTTCTGGGCCAACACGCAGCTGCTCTGGTATCGGCAGTCGGTCGTCGAGGCGGCGGGCCTCGACATGTCGCAGCCGGTCACCTGGGACGACATCATCGCCGTCGCCCAGGAGCAGGATCTGCGGCTCGGCGTTCAGGGCGCGCTGGCCGAGTCGCTGACGGTGTGGATCAACGCTCTCGTCGCGTCGGCCGGCGGCGAGATCCTGAAGAACCCCGAGGCGCCCGCTGACGAGCTCGAGCTCGGGCTCGACAGCGACGCGGGACGAGCCGCGGCGGAGATCATCCACCGCATCGGGTCCGACGGGCTCGGCGGGCCGGGTCTCCCGACCGCCGACGAGAACGCCAACATGAACCTGTTCCAGGGCGAGCAGGGGTCCTTCATGGTCAACTGGCCGTTCGTGTGGCCGGCGATGACGGGCGCCGACCCCGCCATCGCCGATGACCTCGGCTGGGCGGTCTATCCGCGTGTCGATGCCGACAAGCCCGCCGCGCCTCCCGTGGGCGGCATCAACCTCGGCGTCGGCGCTTTCAGCAAGAACCCCGACCTCGCCTGGCAGGCCGTCGAGTGCATCGTCCAGCCCGAGAACCAGTCGGAGTACTTCGTCACCGACGGCAACCCGCCGTCCAACGCCGCCGCCTACGACGACCCTCGCGTGCAGGAGGAGTTCCCGATGGCCGACACCATCCGCGAGTCGCTCGACCTCGGTGTGCCGCGTCCGCAGACGCCGTACTACAACGAGATCTCGATCGGGCTCCAGCGGACATGGCACCCGCCGGCAGCTGTGAACCCCGACACCACCCCGAGAACATCGAGCGAGTTCATCCTCGCCGTTCTGCGAGGGGAGCGTCTGCTGTGAGCACGCGGGAGAATGCATCGCCGCGGCCCCGACGCTCGGCCCGGGCGCGTGCGGAGGGACGACTGGGCTGGATGCTGGCCGGACCGGCATTCGTCATCATGCTGCTGGTCACGATGTACCCGATCGGGCAGGCCCTGTTCGATTCGCTGTTCAGCCTGCGACTCACCGCGCCCGATGAGCGGTCGTTCGTCCTCTTCGAGAACTACCGGGTGGTGCTCAGCGACCCCGCGTTCTGGCGGTCGATGGGGGTCACCCTCTTCATCACGGTCGTGACCGTGCTGTTCGAGCTCATCCTCGGCTTCCTCCTCGCGCTGGTGATGCACCGGGCGATCAAGAAGCTCCGCGGGCTCGCGCGGACCGCGATCCTCGTGCCGTACGGCATCATCACCGTCGTCGCGGCCTTCGCCTGGTTCTATGCGTTCGACATCAACTCGGGCGGGTACGTCAACAACTGGCTCAGCTGGATCCCCGGGTTCGACCCGGAGCTCAACTGGTTCGCCGAGCAGGGCACCTCCCTCGTGGTGATCATCTTCTCCGAGGTGTGGAAGACGACGCCGTTCATCTCGCTGCTGCTGCTGTCGGGCCTCGCGCAGGTGCCCGGCGATCTGGAGGAGGCCGCGAAGGTCGACGGGGCCACCGGGTGGGAGGTCATGCGTCGCGTCATCCTGCCGAACATGAAGGCCGCGATCATGGTCGCCGTGCTCTTCCGCACGCTCGAGGCGTTCCGCATCTTCGACAACATCTACATCATGACCGGTGGCGCCAATGACACCGAGGCGCTGTCGCTGCTCGCGTACAACACCTCGATCGGGCGCCTTGAGATCGGGCTCGGCTCGGCGATCTCTGTGCTGCTGTTCCTCAGCGTCCTGATCATCGCCGCCATCTTCATCAAGGGCTTCAAGGTCGACCTGGCGACGGGACGGAACTCCTGATGCGCACGCTTACCTGGCCGCAGCGGATCGGATGGGCCGCGATCATCATCGCGGTGCTCGTGTGGTCGCTCTTCCCCGTCTTCTCGATCCTCATGACGTCGTTCAAGACGCCGTCGGGTCTGTTCTCGGGCACCCTGCTCCCGCAGGAATGGACGCTCGAGAACTACACCGAGATCCTCGCGCCGGGCGGCGGCGCACAGGACCTGTTCCTGCCGGCGCTGCGCAACTCCGTCGGCATCTCGCTCATCGCCACCTTCGTCGCGGTCGTTCTCGCGACGCTGTGCGCCTACGCGATCGCGCGACTCGAGTTCCGCGGCAAGCGCATCATCCTCGTCACCGCGCTCGCGGTGTCGGTCTTCCCGATCGTCTCGATCGTGACGCCGCTGTTCAACCTGTGGCGGGTCATCGGCCTCTACGACACCTGGTTGGGCCTCATCATCCCGTACCTCTCGCTGACGCTGCCGATCGCGATCTGGACGCTCGCGGCCTTCTTCCGCCAGATCCCCTGGGAGCTCGAGCAGGCGGCGCAGGTCGACGGCGCGACGCCGTTCGAGGCCTTCCGCAAGACGGTCGTCCCGCTCGCGGCGCCCGGAGTCTTCACGACCGCGATCATCGCGTTCTTCATCGCGTGGAACGACTTCGTCTACGGCATCTCGCTCACTTCGACGAGTGCGGCGCGCCCCGTGCCCGCCGCTCTGTCGTTCTTCACCGGAGCGTCGCAGTTCGAGCAGCCCACGGGCGCGATCTCGGCGGCCGCCATCATCGTGACGATCCCGATCGTCGTGGTCGTCGTCATCTTCCAGCGCCGGATCGTCTCCGGCCTCACGCAGGGCGCGGTCAAGGGATGACCTCCAGCATCCCCGCCGCCGCCGCGTCTACCTCGAAGGGAACGTCATGGCTTCCATCACGCTGAAGAACATCGTGAAGACGTACGACGACGGCTTCACGGCGGTCAAGGGCGTCGACCTCGACATCGCAGACGGCGAGTTCGTGATCCTCGTCGGACCCTCCGGATGCGGCAAGTCGACGCTCCTGCGGATGATCGTGGGCCTCGAAGACATCACAAGCGGCGAGATGCTCATCGACGGCGACCTCGTCAACGACAAGGCGCCGAAGGATCGCGACCTCGCGATGGTATTCCAGAACTACGCGCTGTATCCCCACCTCACGGTGTACGAGAACATCGCCTTCCCGATGCGATTGAAGTCGAGCAACGTGCCCGACGACGAGATCGACGAGCGCGTGCGGCGGGCCTCGAGCCTTCTCGAGCTCGACGAGCACCTCGAGCGCAAGCCGGCGAACCTCTCGGGTGGCCAGCGTCAGCGCGTGGCGATGGGCCGCGCGATCGTGCGCAACGCTCGGGCGTTCCTGTTCGACGAGCCGCTGTCGAACCTCGACGCCAAGCTGCGCGGGCAGATGCGCACCGAGATCGCCCGACTGCAGCGTTCGCTGGGAACGACGACCGTCTACGTCACCCACGATCAGACCGAGGCCATGACGCTCGGCGACCGGGTGGCGGTGCTCCGCCGCGGCGAGCTGCAGCAAGTGGCCAGCCCGCGCGGGCTGTACGAGCAGCCGGTGAACCTCTTCGTGGCCGGTTTCATCGGCTCGCCGCCGATGAACTTCCTGCACGGCACGGTCGAGGGCGACACCCTCAAGCTGCCGATGTTCGACGTTCCGCTCGATGACCGGCTGCGCCGCGCGATCGGAGACCGCGAGCTCGTCATCGTCGGCGTGCGTCCCGATGCATTCGAGGATGCCGAGACCTCCGACCGTCCGCTCGAGGGTGGTGTGCGCGCCGAGGTCGATGTCGAGATGACCGAGTGGCTCGGCGAGGTGCTGTACGCCTACATCCCGTTCGAGGTCGAGGAATCGGTACGCGAGAAGCTCGCCGAGCTCGACCGCGATCTCGACGGAGAGGGGCTCCGCACTGAGCTCGTCGTGGCGCTCGACTCGCTCAGCAACATCCGCGCGGGGGATCCGGCGACACTGTGGTTCTCGCCCGACTCGCTGCACGTGTTCGACCCCGAGACGGGAGAGAACCTCACGCGCGACGAGGAGAGGGCAGCGAAGCTCGAGGACGATGCCCGCGAGCAGCGCAAGCGCGCGCTCCAGCGTGCCCAGGAGCGTGAGGCCCGTCGCACCGGCTCTGGTGCGGGCTCGGGCTCGCAGCAGAGTTCCGCCGCCTGACGCCCTGCGCCCGCGGATGTCCACGACCTAGGGTGGGGGCATGCGGGCGGATGAGGTGACGTGGGGTCCCGACCTGCTGGGTCCCGGCTTCGAGCAGGCGACGCTTCCGCTCGGGTCGGATGACGAGGGCGACGTGGTCGCGACACTCGTGCGGGCGATGCCGCATCCGGGGCTCCGCCTCTTCGGCGCGTGGCGCGACATCGACGTGCTGTACGTCCACGGCTGGTCGGACTACTTCTTCCAGACCGACCTCGCGCGGATCTTCACCGATCGTGGCGCGCGGTTCCACGCGCTCGACCTGCGGAAGTACGGGCGCAGCGTCCGTCCCGGACAGGCGCGCGGGTACGTCACGTCGCTCGATGTCTACGACGACGACATCGAGGCGGCGCTCGCTGCGATGGACACCGAGCGTCAGGGCCGGCGGCTGGTACTCCTCGGGCACAGCACCGGTGGACTGACGCTCACCCTGTGGGCAGCGCGCCACCCGGGGCGAGCCGCAGCCGTGGTGCTGAACAGCCCGTGGCTGGAGCTGCAGCTCGGCCCCCTCGGGCGGCAGGCGGTCGCGCCGCTCGTCGAGGTGCGGGCGCGTTTCGACCCGCGCGGTGCCCACCCCGCCGTCGATCTCGGGTTCTACACGCGGGCCCAGCGCGAGGTGGGCAGCCTGCCCGATGCGCCCGACGGCTGGCGTCCCGAACGGGGCTTCCCGACGCATCCCGCATGGCTCGCCGCCGTCATCGCCGGGCATGCGCGCGTCGCGGCCGGCGTGGAGGTCGGCGCACCGGCCCTCGTTCTGCTCTCGGCGCGGTCGACGTCGCCGCTGCGCTGGAACGACACGATGACCTCGACCGACTCGGTGCTCGTCGTCGACGACATCGCACGCGCGGCCACCCGCATCGCCGCCACCGTCACGATCGCCCGCATCGAGGGCGCCCTGCACGACGTCTTCCTCTCGGCTGCGCCCGCACGTGCCGAGGCCGCTGACCGACTCGTGTCGTTCGTCAGCGGCCTCGACCGGTGAGCGCTCAGCCCGGGATGGTGCGGGGGAGCGTCCGCGGTAGTTGACGAACTGCATCCTGCTGGTTGCCTTTGATTGGCGAGAGCGGGATATGCCTTCTGACCTGCGAGTTACCGGTTGTCCTTCGTTGTTGTCGTTTGGTCTCGATTGGATCTCTGGCGGACTCTGGGCGGACAGCTTGGCTTACGTGGCGGTTCACGGACACCCTGGACTCATGAGCGGGCGGGACGAGATCGAACTACTAGCACGCGAGGTTGGACAGCTGATCCCCGAGCAGTACCCGACGCACCTTGATGTCGGCGAGGAGTGGTTGTGGTGGCACGTAGAAAAGCAGCGCTGGCGTCGAGTGGAGCTTCTCGAGGTTGCTGAAGGCAGCCCCCAGCGCGTCAAGGTGCAGCACCTGGATCTGGATATGAGTGCACGCGCGGCCTGGTCACCCATCAGGCGGTGCCGGGTTCCGTGGGGCGCACGAGACGCCTACATCGAATCGCTTGATCGTCTGTCCCGAGCCGTGGGGCACCCGTTTGTGGAGGACGAGCGCGACGCGGCGATGGGTGTCGTCCTCAACGCTGTGCCATCCGACGTCGCGTTCATCGGATACAAGCCTGGTGGCACCCTCGAGGTGAATGATCCCGAACAGCTGAGTGCCATCAGCACGATCAGCGTTGCAGAGCTTCTGGGGCACCCTGACACCTACCGTGATGCGGACGGGTGGTTGGTGCCGTGGCCCGTCGCGAAGCGGGTTGCGATGACGCTGGCAAAGCGTGACCCCCTTCGGTGGATCCGGGCGGTCGCAAGCGAAGAACGGGAGGTCCGCCCCGGCATCGAGAAGCACATTGACATGTTGATCGACGAGGGCAGGACAGATCTCAAGTGGCTCTCCGAGGACGACAAGGAGGAGATAGCCCGCAAGTCCTTCGCGCGGAGCGAGGGCCGTCGTGCCGTCATTCTCGAGTGGGCAGGAGGCATTCGGCCGTCGCTGGCTCAGGAGTATCGACGACTGCGCGGCCAGTATCGTGAGCTGGCACGGCTCACTGCCGAGTCTCTGCGGGAGTTGAGGTCGAGGCGCACGAAAGGCGCTGCGATGCTGGCGGACCGGATTGAGGCAGCACTGGCGGCTGTGCATATGAGGCCCGATGTGAGCGATGTTTAGAACGCCCCTCTTTCCCTCGCCCACCGTCTTTCCCACCCTTGCTTGGCTGCGGCGCCTTCTGGGGGACTGGTGCCAGGGGTCAGGGTCTGGCTCTGCCTGCTGGCGGACACTCTCGAGCACTTCGGTGACGATGAATCGCCAGCGGTTGCCGATCTTGAGGGCGGGTATGACTCCTGACCGCGCCCACCGGTAGACCGTGTCCGGGCTTACCGACAGCACTCGGGCTATCTCGGCAACGTCGACAGTTGCCTCGTGCTGAGGTGACACCGGTCAGCGGCCGTGGACGCCTGGCAGGTCGTCCCCGCTGGTCGGACGTTCAACCCACCGGATGTCGAGTTCCCACCCGCACCCACCGCACTGGTAGCCCCGTCGACCGTGCGCATGACGGTGCCGCACGCTTCGCGATGCGGCTCTGAGCCGATGTCGAAGCCCCCGGTCATGGATCGATGATGCCAGCCACGTCAGACACCCGCTACGCTCAGATCATGGGGAACAGCGTCGCGGATATCGTCGCGGCGATGCGAAGGAGCCCCAAGAACGTCCGGTTCTCAGACCTTGAGAAGGTTTGTGTGGAATACTTCGGAGACCCCCGACGTAGTAGCACAAGTCATGCAGTCTTCAAGACTCCGTGGGCGGGTGACCCGCGAGTGAACATCCAGAACGACAAGGGCAACGCCAAGCGTTACCAGGTTCTGCAAGTCCTTGCGGCCATAGATCGGGTGGAGAATAGTTGAGCCAGGAGGCCGTCATGCAGCGTTACTACGCACGCGACTACGATGTCCAGACCGGTCGCGACCGCGAGACCGGCGAGTACGTCGCCATCGTCAAGGAGTTTCCTTCCCTGAGCTGGGTTTCTGAGTACAACCGTGTCCTCGCAGCTTCTGGGCTGCGCGACCTGTTGAACGATGTTCTCGAGGACATGTACGCCAACGGCGAGGACGTTCCTCGCCCGCGGACTCGCGAGTTGAACAGCATCTTCGTCGGGTAGCCCCGAACGCGCTCGACGCCTCCGACGCCCCTCTCAGCCCGGCGCGTCGGAGGCGTCGACATTTGTGCTGGCGGGCTTGTTGACACGGCGTATCATGGAAACCTCTCGGCCGGAGGAAGTGGGTACCCGGCCAGATGGGGATGAACAAGCGGTACGCGGACGCGATCGACAGGCGGGCTGCAGAGTTGTCGCAGCAGACGATGATGCGTATCCCGCCCTGCACTATCCCGATGCAGGCGTATGGGCCGCAGCCGCTCGAGTGGGCTGAGAAGCGCCCGATGGTGTGGGCGTGGGTGTCGTGGCCTCACAAGCCGGCGGAACGGATCGCTGCGGTCGCGCATGGGTGGAACGACCGTGTCGTCGTGTAGTACTGGATGAGCCCGGCTGGGGAGATGAAACACGGTGGTGTGGCGCAATGCTGTGACTCGTCGGCGCGGATAGCCATCCCGCGTGCCATTACCCCAGCATGGTGAGTCGCTGTGCACACCGAGGTGGTCCAGATCCCGTCGACGGGGTCAGCCTGAGCGGGACAGGGGCTATATGATCGACGCGCACATTTGAAAACCTGGGGGAGAGCGTGCGGACGAAATCACTGGTAGCGCTGGCGCTACCACTCATGTTTGGCCTGACCGCATGTTCGGGAGCCCCTGCCCCCGTAGCGAGCACAGTTGAGTCTGCCCCGCAGCCGTCTCCGATACCCTCGACACCCACCCCAACTCCTGAGGCGGAGAGGGGATCGCGAGGAAATCCGATCACTGTCGGCGAGATGCGCAAGCTCTCAAACGACTCGATGTGGTCGGTCGGAGCTGCTGGAGACATGGTCCGGAATGACGGATACGTCGTGTTGCCACTTCAGCTAGGCGTCGATTGGGCAGCCGGCGACCAGCAAGCACAAGCGGCGGGTTCGCAGAACATTAGCGAGACTGGCGCGGACCCCTACTTCTCCCTTACCGTCGCGTTCGTTTCTGCTTCTGGACGTAGCTTCACCACGATGGATGACTACAGTGTCTCGATCGATAATGAGTTCAGCAGGATCGGGGTTTTGTTCCCGCCGGCCGAGTCGATCACTACGAAGGTTCCCGTCACGGTTCCGAGCGATCAGGTGGACGATGGCCTCTGGGTAGTGCGCAACGCGAGAGGAGACAGCGTCTTCATCTCCGCCGGCTAACGGAGATCCCGCCTCAGCCTCCCGACCGATCTCCAGGTGAGGCGGCGGGGCTGAACCATCTGTGTGCGATCGTTGATTCGAGGGAACGCTACGCTGACTGAATGCGACCGATCCGCCGGGGTTTAGTACTGCTCCTTCCCGTCGCACTGATGCTGGGCGCTTTCGGATGGGCGCCCGACGCGTTCGAGTGGTTCCCGGACCTCAAGCTCAATCCAAAGCTCGTGCTCGCCGTGACCGCCGCACTTACCGCGGTGTCGTTCGCGTACTCGGATTCGGACGCCCCCACCGATGAGAAGACACGCACGGCCGCAGCAAAGCGCCGCGACTGCGCCAAGCTAGTTACGCACTCGCTCGCTATCGTGACCGCCGGGTGGGCCGTGTACTTCACCGTTACCGGCGAGATCTGATCTCTTCCAGGCGGGCGAAGAGTTGCGCACTCTGGATTCCGTGTCTCGGGCCGACGGCTCGCCGCTCAGCCCCGCGGTGTTCGCCGAGATGCGCAGGGCGATGGTTCAGCGCGGAATCGTTCGGTACTGACGCCCGCTCCGCCCTGCGTTGCAGCCCCTCTGACGTCAAGGCGAGGCAGTCGGGGCTGTATACGTTTTGCTTGAGTATGGTGCGGGCTCCCGTCAAAACTCCAATAATGAGCGCATGAGCTTCTTCGAGTGGCTGGGACTCGTCGCGGTCGTTGGCGCGTCTGCAGCACTGCCCTGGATGCTCGGATGGCCGGTGCTCGTCGTGGGGCTTGCTCCCATAGTCGTCGGGGCGTTTTACCTATCCTGGATCATCCGGCGACACGAAGCGGGACGTTGACCGGGCTCACCTGTAATCGCGCGTGGGACGACGGCGCTACAGCGGACCCTTCACCGCAGCAAACATCTGCGACCAATCAGGCACGGCGGTATTATCGCGCGGACATCCGACAGTCGGTAATGTCCGAACATGACGCTCAAAGACGAAGTGAACGAACTGCTCGAGCGGGCCAGGCAGACCATCGCATCCAAGACGCCGCCGGCCGGCGTGATGCCGCGTCGGAGCGAGCCTGACATGCGGTGGGTGATCGTCAATGCGACGAACGAGGCAGTCGTGTCCGCGCTGTTGAAGATCGCTGGACGGGTCGACGCCCTCGAGAACCGGAGTTAGCGCGAGCAGCCCCCGACCAAACCTCGGAACGAGCGGTCGGGGGCTGCCCTATGTGCAAGCTACTGGTGCCGAAACCGGCAGAACACCAAAACCAATCGATCTATTGCTCGCTGACGAATTCTGTCGCTATGGTTTGCGCGTGAGCACCACTACGCCCGAACGAGACACCGAGCTTCCAAGCGACCGGATTTACAACGCGCTGCAACAACTCGCAGGGTGGGGCGAGCTTCTACGCGACGCGGCGAGTGGCTGGAGCGGGGAACCCGTCAAGCACAACACCGGCAGGCTCCTATCGTCGCTTCTCTTGGCGGGGGGAGAAGACCGCCAACCGATCGCACTCACCGGTGAGCTCGACGAGAGCGGTACGGGTCGAGTCATCGTTTACTACCCTGGATTCTTCGTGGTGTCTGATGTAACAGCAATGCGAGGGGACGAGGGCAGCTTCACGGCTCGCCTCTGGCCTGCTTCTTCTGTCACAGACTTGGAAGTCAGGTCGGCGCACAGCTATTACCAGGGCGTCCAGGACCGCGCGCGGCACCGCGGCATGGCGTTCTCGTTCTCGCTGAACGATGAGCGAATCGATGTCTCAGTGCGTCGGAGCTACAGCACAGACCCAGATCTGCTGACCGACAAGGCGCGCTACGATGCCTTCCTATCTCTTCGAGACGCGATCTAAGCAGCACAACGTCTGACGAGAGGGGGCCACCCCCTCCTTCCCCCTTTGAGGCCCTCCCGGAGGTGTAGGGTCCGTACCCCCCCGAAGTTTCCGGCGTTTTCCACAGAGAGCAGCGACGCCTTCAGCGCTCAGCGACCGTCGCGAGGATCGTTGTCGGGTTGAAGCAGCTGAGTTTCCTTGAGCGGCGCGTGTTCTGCCGTCTCGAACCAAGCGCGATCGATCTCACCGCTCAACCACTCGAAGATCGCGTTCG
Organism: Microbacterium sp. M4A5_1d; assembly: GCF_053345465.1. Classification (NCBI taxonomy): domain Bacteria; kingdom Bacillati; phylum Actinomycetota; class Actinomycetes; order Micrococcales; family Microbacteriaceae; genus Microbacterium; species Microbacterium sp. M4A5_1d. Next base: position 1,140,286 of record NZ_JBKFAD010000001.1, on the reverse strand, counting down.
AGTAACGAGCGCCACGATGGACGATGAGCTCGAGGTCTACCGGCAGATTGTTCTCGGGATCGCGTTCGTCGAGACCGCCAGCCACGATGTTGACCTCTTCAACGATCCACTTCCAGACCGCATCGTTCGCGGGTCCGAGGTTGATCTTCACTGTGCCCAGTTCGTTCACTGCGCGAAATCGGACGCGAGCGGCCTCGCGAAAGTCGGCCTCGTAGCCGGCCGCCACGAGGTGGTTCATCATCCGCTCAGCGCCGCGAATACCTTCGATCTCCCGCTCTCGACGCTTCTCGTCGGCCGCGTTGCGACGCTCTTCTGCGGCCGCGCGCCGTTCTGACCTGAAGAGAGCGATCGCGATGATCGTGGGCACGAGGATGGCGACGAACGGAACGACAAGGTCCGTTACGAACACCCACCACTCGAACGGCGGTGCCGCTGACGGGGTTGGTGCGGGACTGGCGACGAACGCAGGCATAGGAGAATGATCGCAGCAGCTCGAGCCGTGCCCCGCTCCAAAAAGATCCGTGTGTGAAAAGGCCCTACACCTCTTGGGAGGCCTCAAGCCCGCACGCCGCTCGATCAGATGTGGCATCGGAACAACGCGGGCGAGCAGTGGCGGCGGATCCGCAAGGCGGCAGGTCTGCCCGAGGACGTGACATTGCACGCGTTGCGCCATACCTACGCCTCGAGCCTGATTGCGGCGGGTGCGATGTGGTCACGGTGCAACGCGCGCTAGGCCACTCTCAGCCGTCGATCACCCTGAACGTCTACAGCCACCTGTGGCCCTCTGCGGAGGACAAGACGCGAGCCGCCGCGGCGGACCTCATGGCTTTGGTCCGCGCTCCGGCGGACAATCCGCGGACAGCTAACGGAAAAGCCCAGATCAGAGACTAGTCTCAGCGGTAGTTGACGAACTGGAGGTCGACGTCGAGGTCGGCCGCCTTCAGCATCCGCTGCACTTCCTGCAGGTCGTCGCGCGACTTCGATTGCACGCGCAGTTCATCGCCCTGGATCTGCGACTTGACGGACTTCGGACCTTCGTCGCGGATCATCTTGCTGATCTTCTTGGCATCCTCCGACGAGATGCCCTCCTTCAGCGTCGAGACGATGCGGTACTCGCGGCCGGAAGCGGTGGGCTCGCCCGAGTCGAGGCTCTTGAGCGAGATGCCCCGCTTGATGAGCTTCGTCTGGAAGACGTCGAGCACGGCCTTGGCGCGCTCTTCGGAGTTCGCCTTGATGAGGATCGACTCGCCCGACCACTCGATGGAGGCATCGGTGCCCTTGAAGTCGTAGCGCTGCTCGACCTCCTTGCGTGCCTGGTTCAGCGCGTTGTCGGCCTCCTGGCGATCGATCTTGCTGACGATGTCGAACGAGGAATCTGCCATGCCGCTACTCTAGCCGCGCCCGTGGCCGCGCGCCGGGGGAGGCTAGGCTCGCGCCATGACGAGTGAGCCCGCTAACCGGCCCTGGCGCCGCCGCGGCCGCGGGTGGGGAATCGCCGCGACGATCCTCGCGGGCATCGGCATCCTCCCGGTCGCTGTCGTGGTCGTCCTCGGATACACGGTGGATCCGCTCTGGGGATGGATGCTGTTCGTCGCCCTGCCGATCTCGATCGCGGCGGGAGCTCTCGGCGGCGTGCTCGGCATCATCGGGCTGATCGCGGCGCGCGGCGACCGAGGAGGATACGGGTGGCCCGTGGTCGCGCTGGTCCTCGGCTGGGGGCAGGTGCTGCTGGGGACCGGATTCCTGAACGGCTGGTTCATCTGACGCTGAGGGAGACCTCGGCGAATAGCAGATCCAACCCGGAAAAGCAGGCGTACGAGCCACTTCGCGCAACCCAATAGCATCGTCTCGAACCGGCGGTGCTCGCGGCCGGGGCGAGGGGGACGTGTGAACGACGTGCCGGACTCTGTTCCGACCGCGCCGGCCGGCTGGCATCCCGACCCATCGGGACAGCAGCAGCTGAGGTATTGGGACGGCCAGCGATGGACCGACCACGTCTCGCCGTATCCCGCGGCCGAGCAGTCCTCGACGGATGCCGCGCCGGCGGCGGCACCCGCTGCTGCCTCCGCCCCTGCGTCCAAGGACCCGGGGCAGAAGGTGATGACGCGTGCGACCTGGATGGTGCTCGCGGCGACTCTTCTCATCGTCATCGGCGCAGCCGGATTCGTCGGTTGGACCGTCGTCTCGGCCAACGCCGCCGCGACCTCGGAGGCGCCGGATGTCGTAGACGGCTTCCTCGCCGCCGCCACAGCCGACGAGCCCAGCTGGACGCAGTACGCCTCGCCCGGGTACGTCGCGATCTCGGGGTCGGCGACCCCGCTGTTCGGCGACGCGCGCGCCGCGGAGGTGCTCGACCTCTCTATCGAGTACGACAGGCGCGGCATCCTCTATGGAACCAACGGCACTGCCGGCTACGAGTCGCCGAGCGGCGCGGACACCGCCAAAGCGCTGGTCGACATGACCTACACCTTCACCGTCGACGGCACGCCGCAGACGGCGACCTCGACCCGCGAGATCTGGCTGACCCGGCCCTACTACTACGGTGACGATGTGCCCTCCGGCGCGCGTCAGGGAGAGACGCCGACGTCGATCGGTCCCTGGCGGGTGACGGGCGCCGCCTCGGCGTCGGCGTACGACGGAGCGGTCGTCGCGACGACGAGCTTCGAGCCCGCCCGTATCGATCAGGCCTGTTACACCTCCGACGTGGTGCTGTCGCAGATGTCCGAGATCGCGCGCACCGAAGGCGTGCTGGCCGCGGTCTGCCTGAGCGGCGGAACCTCGACGTCCTTCGACGACGGCATCGACATCGACGCCCTCGCCGCCGGGTTCCCCGTCGTCGGCCAGGCTGCACCGATGACCGATCTGATGGGCTGGCACAACGACCCCAACACCCCGGCGCCGCTCGAGCAGTACCTCATCTCTTCCGGTGGCACCGACTACGTCTTCGTTCTCGCCTCGACAGGCGTCGGCGGCGAGTTGACGACCGACTCCGAACGCCGCATCATCCTCATCTCGAAGGCGGAGACCCGATGACCGACACGACTGAAGCGCACCCTGTGGCATCACCGCGGCCGAAGCCTCGCAATCGCGCGGCGCGCACGATGCAGATCGTCATCGCCTCGCTCGGCATCGGTGCGCTGCTGATGACCGTCGCCGCGGGGGTCGTGCTGTGGCCGCGGACGCCCGAGACCGGGCCGACGGCCGATGTTCCGGTCGGGTGGGCGCCGTGGGCCGACAACGACCTCGCGACTCCCACCAGCGCCACGTTCGCCGAGATGAACGCCGCGATGCGCGACAAGGATCGCGAGCGGTTCCTCGCTCACGCCACGGGTGACGCGGCGACTCAGCTCGCGCTGTGGTGGGATAACTCGAGCAAGATCGGGTGGGATGTGGCGGCGATCGCGCCGTCGGACATCGACGTCGACGAGACCGGCACCATCGAGGTCATCCTCGGCGCTCAGTATGCATTCGCGGCGCAGCCGCAGCGAGGCGACGGTGACAGCGACGCCGGCCTCGACCTCATTCAGGGCTTCGCCTACACCGTGACCTTCGAGCCCGGTACCGTCCCCAGTCGGTCGTTCGACCGGTACGAGGAGACGGAACCGCCCGAGCCCGCCACGATTACGTCCATCGTCCCCGCGCGCGAGCCGAACCCGTGGGACGAGGGCGAAATCTACGTCACCAAGCGCGATCACGTCGTCCTGTTCGGGATGAGCGACGAGGCCGAGCTGGTCGATCAGAACGCGGATGCGGCCGAGCGATCGGCCGTCATCGCGCTCGACACGATCCGCGCCCTCGGCGGCGAGCCGACGCAGGACGGCTTCGTATCGGCGATCACCGACGACGATGACCGCTTCCAGCGCTGGCAGTACGGAAAGGGCACGCCGTGGGACATGGATGTCGCCGGTTACGCCCGTCCGACCCTGCGTCCGCAGATCGCGCAGCGCTTCCTCGATCCCGCGATCGCGACGGGATCCGACACGTCCGGAACGCTCATCGTGATGGGCCCGGGCAGCGCGTCGGGTCGCGACAAGGTGTTCGTCCACGAGTTCGCACACGCCCTCCACAACACGGCCGCCCCCGGGTCGTTCATCGCACCGCCCGTCGCGGTCCACGAGGGGTTCGCCCGCTTCGTCGAATGGAAATCGGGTCTCGCCGATCCCGGGTACCTCCGGCCCGAGGTGAAGGCCGCCGTCGCCGCGCAGGGGATGGGTGCCTTCACCGACGAGGCGCTGCGCAGCAAGGACGCGAACCTCGCGTACGACGCTGCGGGCTCGTTCTACGCCTACGCGGATGCCCGCGACGGGACGGCCTGGACGCTGGCAGTGGACATGGTCCTCGGTGGCGGGTTATTCGTCGACAGCATGGACTTCACCGAGGCCGACTGGCAGGCGTGGGTCGCAACGCAGTGAGTCCGGGGCGGCGTCCGCGCACGCGGCCCGTGGATGCCGTCCGCTTCGTAGGCTGGAACGCGTGCAAGCTCTGACCGAAGACCAAGTCCGCGCTTCGTTCGTGAACGCGACGGTCGACGATCGCCGGATCATGGCGATGCCGATCGACTTCATGCTGCTCGACTGGGACCACCTCGACTTCCTCGCGTGGCGGGATCCGAACTCGCGCGAGCGGGGATACGTCATCACGCAGCGCGAGGGCGCTCCAGTCGGAGTCGTCATGCGCGCGGCGTCGGGAAGCTCACGCGCACGGTCCGCGTTGTGCAACCTCTGTCACACGATGCAGCCCGGAGACCAGGTCACCCTCTTCAGCGCGCGTAAGGCCGGGCCCGCCGGCGATGCCGGCGACACGATCGGCACGTACATCTGCGCCGACCTCGGATGTCACGACAACGTGCGGATCGCTGGCCCGCTCGCGCCCAGCGAGATCCGCGCGAGCGTCGATCGCCGAATCGACGGCACGCGCCACCGCACCGAGGCCTTCGTCGAACGGGTCGTCGGCAACGACTGACGGCCGACCCCCGTGGTTCGGAGCACCCGGCCACAGGGGGTAATATGGGTTCTCGCGCCTCCGGTCGACTGTACAAGCCGGGCGGGTGCGCACTGGCGAGTTACCCAAGCGGCCAAAGGGATCTGACTGTAAATCAGACTGCATTGCATTCGGGGGTTCGAATCCCTCACTCGCCACATCGAGAAGGGCCCCCGCTCAGCGGGGGCCCTTCGTTTTTCGCTGCGGAGCGCGCGATCACGGCGGGATCAGCAGGCCGTCGACACGGTGCTCCGGCACAGGCCGATGCTTACTGTGCTGCCCACGACAGTGCGGTGTTCCTCTTCGCTCTTCTCGAGCGTCTGCAATGCCAGGATGAAACCCATTTGTTCACCTCCCTCATCCTCTCGCCGCCGGAGAACCGGCGGGCACGAGCACCGGGGGGAGGAAGGGCAGGACCGGCTGGTCGCTGTTCGAAGCCCGAGGCGACGCGGCGACGAGCGTGAGCAGCACGCCCGCGGCACCGGTCGCGAGATCGCACGACGCGCGCAGCATCCCGTCGCCCACGAAGCGCGCGCCGATCGGCGCGTCGAGGGCGTGGAGCGCCATCCGCTCGAGGTGGTGGTCGCGGGCACGGATCGTGTCTGCGCTCGCGTGTCCGGTCGCCTCCAGAGAGTGAAGGAAGAGGGCCAATCCGGCTCGGCCGGCGAAGAGTCCCGCCTGTACGACGAAGGGCGCCGACGCCGCGCGGATGATGCCGTGCAGCGTGACACGCAGCTCGTCATCGGCGGGCTCATGCGCCAGGTACCGTGCGAGCACGAGGCCGACGCCGGCCGACCCGTGCGCGAGGTAGGGAAGCATGCGCCATCCCTGGTCGACCTGCACCGACCCGTCCGCGTCGCGGCGCAACGTGCGGAGGTCGACGTCGAGCGCCCGGCGGGCGATCTCGAGGATGCGGCGCTCTCCGGTGAGTTCGAACACCCGGAGAGCCAGAAGAGCCGTCCCGCTCGCGCCGCCCATCAGGCCGCCGTGCCGTCGTGACGGCACGGGCGACGGCGCTCTCGACGGCGCGGCGTGGCCGAGCAGCCCCCAGCGTTCGCGGAGGATTTCGATGATCGCGGTCGCCCGCTCGATGTTGCGCTCGGAATCGGGCTCGTCGAGCAGAGCGATGCCGATTCCCGGAAGACCCGTCGCGAGGTCGGAGCCGAGTGACCCGACGGCGTCGTCGTGCAGGTACTCGTCGAGTGCCGTCGCCTCGTCGGCGAAGCCGAGGCGCCGGCAGGCCCAGAGCGCACCGGCCGCGCCGTCCATCAGCCCGAGGCGTGCCTGCCCGGTGCTCACGTGCGCGATCGAGCGCGACACCCACGATCGCAGTTCCGGCGCGAGGGCGACGCCCCCGGCATCCAGCGCGACGGCCACCCCCAGTGCGCCGTGACCGAGCGAGAACGCGGGCTGCCCGAACTGGCGGGGGTCGCCCGGCCACAGCCGGTCGGTCCGCTCGGGCGTCGCGTCGGCCACGAGCTGCTCGGCGACGCGCTCGATCGATACGACGGGTGCAGGATGCCGCGCCGCACAGTCGGTGGGCCGAAGCCGGGCGCTCATCCGCTCGCGCCATTCGCGGGGCAGATCGAAGACCGCCGCGGCCTCGGTGACGAGGGCATCCGCCTTGGTCGGCTGCAGCGCCAGCAGGCTCGTCATCGGAAGGAAGACGTAGAGCTCGATGCACGCCAGAGCGTGCGCATCGCGGCGCACGGGGTCCGGCTCGTCCGGGAGGGAGAATCCCGCTGCGCCGAGGACGGCGGGCGCGCGGGAGTCGACGGGAAGGGACATCTCGAGATCGAGGAGGCTCGCCGAGCCGTAGGCGTCGACCATGACGTTCGCCGGATGCAGGTCGCCGTGGGTGACGCCCGCGGCGTGCAGCCGGGTGATCTCCCTCCGCAGCGCGTCGAGCACCTGCAGCATCCGATCGCGGTACGCGCGGCGCTCCGCTGCGGTCGAGACGGCGGCGGTGAGCGGGCTGGTCGTCGCGACCAGCCGATCGAGTGGCTGGCCCGGAACCCGTTCCAGGGCGACGAAGCGGTGGCCGTGCGCCTCGAAGGCAGCCCTGACCGCCGGGACGCGGACCCTCCCGGCGAGAGCGCGGAGGGTGCGTTCCTCGTCGTGGAGCCGGGCGACGGCGTCGCGCCCGTCGGGCGTCCAGCCAGCGAACGGGCGAGCCTCCTTCACGATGACCTCTGCGCCGTCGAGAGCTCCGGTGTAGACGCCGCCGGCGTTGGAGTAGTGCAGGGCGCCGGTGATCTCCGGGAAGCCGGGCGGCGGCTCGTGTCCGAGCGCGTCGAGTTGCCGCTGGAGGAAGGGCGGCAGTTCGATCCAGGGTGGGATGTGGAACCCCGCCGTCCGCTGGTCGGGTACCCACTCTCCCGTCCGCAGATCCTGTATGGCGGGCAGGGCTTCACCGTCGACGAGGACTTCGTGGTCGGTGAAGGCACCGTACCGCACGAACAGCGGGCCCGCGTTCCAGCGCAGGTCCGAAAGGACATACGGGCCGTGCTCGCCGCCGAGCACCTCGTCGAGCGAGACGAGGCAGTGCTCGAGGCTCCGCTCGGAAGGCGGATAGAGCGTGATGAACTTACCCGCGCCCGCGCGGTCGGCATCCTTGGCGAGCACGGCCCCGAGGGCGCGTTCGTCTCGCAGGTGCTTGAATGCGATGGCGTGGCGGTGGCAGTACCTCGAGGCGATGTCCAGCACGGTGCCTGCCGCATCGGGAAGCGCGGTGATGTGCACCTTCCATCCCTGTTCGGGCAGACGATGCGCGGGTGGCAGCCACACCGACACGGGCCCCGTCGGGTGTGCCGCCAGCCCTGCCACGTGAGGGTCGCCGGCGCGTACACAGCGGTACGCCCGTCGGCCTCGGCGCTGGCGTCATCGGTGCCGGGCGCGTCGTAGAACACCCGATCCCGTGTCGCGAAGCGCCCGAAAATCGGTTCCATCTGCTTCCCCCATGGCCCGGAACGACGGGCTCAGGGTCATCATCCGTCCGCTCGAGCGGCGTCGCCTGCGCGGCTGCCGGCACAAAGGCGCCCTGAGCTGCCGGTGGTGCCGCGTCGCAGCTGTTCACGGACACCGAGGCGGCGCGCAAACAGGTCGTGAAAATTCATCCGAATGAATGAGGCAATCGCGATCGTTCAGAATACCCGCGGCAAGGAGGTTCGAAGGACTAAAGACCTGAAACTGTTCGAAAAGCCGGGTCGTGCGGTCGGTCGTGCGGTGAAAACCCGTGTCGAAGTTTCACCCGGATGTATGAAGGAATCTCACACCCGGTTGCGCGCGCCCCACAGTGCGAGCTGGGTGCGGTCGGCGAGATCGAGCTTCTTGAGTGCGGAATGCAGCTGCGATCGAACGGTGTGAACCGACACCTGCAGCGTCTCGGCGATGCCTTCGTTGCTCGTGACTCCGCCGGCGAGCACGGAGATCACGCGGCGCTCGGCCGAGGTCAGCAGAGCGCTTGCTTCCGGGTCTTCGGGAGCGCCGCCGCGGCGCACGAACTCTCGGATCAGCGGCGCCGTCACTCGCGATGACACGAGTGCCTCGCCCCGCGCTGCGGCGTAGATCGCGCCGACGAGCTGGTCCGAGTCGTGGCTTTTCAGCAGGTATCCGACGGCGCCCGAATCCAGTGCCTCACTGACGTAGCCGTCGACGGCGAAGCTCGTCATGACGATGACGGCGATGGGGGAGCGACCGTCGTCGGGACGAGCGAGCAGGCGCGTGGCGGACAACCCGGACATCTGGGGCATCTGGATGTCCATGAGCACGACGTCGGCGCGTTCGGCCCGTGCGACGTGAACGGCGTCGACGCCGTTCGAGACCTCGCCGACGACCTGGATGCCGGGAGCGCCTTCGAGCTGAAGCCGCAGCCCCCGGCGTACGGCGCGATTGTCGTCGGCGATCAGAACGCGGATGCGCTCGGCCCCACGATTCATACCGTTCTCCTTGTCAGGCGATCGGGTCGATCGGGATCGCGATTCGCACATCCCATCCGCCGGTCGGCGTCGGCCCTGCGAACAGTGTGCCGCGCAACAGTTCGACGCGCTCGCGCATCCCGCGCAGGCCCCAGCCGAGATCGAGGCCCGGCACGGGCATCGAATCAGTGCCGGGTGCTTGGTTGACGACCCGGGCCCGGAGCTCCTCGTCGGTCACGGTCACCGAGATGGTGACCGGCGCTCCGGGGGCGTGTTTCGCCGAGTTCGTCAGTGCCTCCTGGAGAACGCGGTAGGCGGTGGTCGAGACGACGGCGGGCAGATCGGACACGGCTCCTTCGAGGTCGAATGAGACCGGCATGCCGCGTTGCGACCAGAACTCCACGAGCTCACCGGCGCGACGCAGGTCGCGGGTCGTCTCGGCGGGACCAGCTGCGTCGGCAGCGTGCAGATCGCTCAGCGCACCCGCCAGGCTCGCGGCGGCGAATCGGCCCTCGTTGCGCACCTCGCCGACCAGACGGATGGCTTCGTCGGGGCGTGCCGGTGCGAGGGAGATGGCGGCGTCGGCCAGCGTCACGAGCCCGGCGAGGTGCTGGCCCGCGACATCGTGCAGCTCTTGCGCTATGCGGGCGCGCTCGCGTTCACGCGCCTCGTTGACCCGCGCATCGTGTTCTTGGCGCGCGAGCTCGGCCTGCTCGCGAGCAAGGTTCACCTGGCGGACCTGGGCCCCCCACCAGATCCCCAGGGCGGTCGCTCCGAGGGCCGGCGCGGTGAAGCGGAAGAACTCGTTCGCCATGAAGCTCAGGGCGATACCGACATCGCCCGAGTAGAAGACGGCCCAGGTGAAGAGCCCGCCCATTCCGGCGACCACGACGCCGAGCAGGCACACGACGGCCGAACCGGCCGAGACCCGGCGGGCCAGAAGGAACTGCGCGAGTGCCACGACGAGATACATGCCGATGAGCCAGTTCGGTATGTCGAAGGCGCCGAGGAGGACGAGGTAGACGGCCACGGTCGCGAACACCGCGATACGGGGCCACCGATCGCTCAGGAGGACAGCTGAGGCTTGGGCCACGCATGCCAGGGCGAGGATGACGCACAGCAGCGATATCGATATGTCGAAGGGCCAGTCGACGGGGCCGGCGATCATCGCGGTGATCGGCGTCGCGAGCACCTGAACGGTCGTGCTCACCGAGACGATCGCGACCAGGATCAGCGCTGCGCGCCGCGTGCGGAAGAAGGTCCGCGTCGCGGATGCGTCGAACTCAAGGCCGGGCTCTCGGGGTGGGTTCACCACAGAATCCTCTCAGCCCGGCACGGAACGCCCGTGCATGCCAGGATGTGAGGTGTCAGCGCGGAAGGAAACCCTGTCGATGAGCAAGCCCATCACATCTCCGGAATCGAACAAGCTGCTGCGAGCCGCGATCTGGGTCGCCATCGGTGCGCTCATCGCGGCGGCTATCGTCTGCGTCGTCTGGGTGCTGATCGGGTCGGGCACCGGAATCGTCGCCCGCGCGTTCATGACCGTGCTGCTGCTCGCCGGCTTCGCAGGTATCGCCATCCTCGAGTCGCACCTCGCAGGTCGTCGCCCCGCGTGGTTCGCTCTGACGAGCATGGGCACCTGGGTCGTGGCGCTGCTCGTGGGCGCCGTCATGATCTGGCTTCCATCCCCGACCGAGAGCTTCGGCTGGGGGTACGAGCGGTTCATGCGGTTCCTCCTGGTGCTGCTCATCCTGCAGCTGGCGCTGCTGCACCTGCGGCTCTTCACCAAGGCCTACCTGCGCAACCCCACGACCTTCCTGTCGATCGTCACCTATGTGACGATCGCCTTCCTCGGCATCGTCGCGGTCATGCTCATCGTGCCGTTGGTCGGTGGGGAGTGGTTCGACTTCCTGCCGATCTACTGGCGGGTCGTGGTCGCGCTGACGATCCTCGCCGCCGTGGGCACGGCCCTCGTGCCCCTCGTGAATGCGCTACTGATGCCTCGCGCTCCTCAGCCGGCTGCCCCGGCATGGCCGACCTACGCCGATGGCCGGACGCCTCTCCCCGTCCTCGCCGACGGATCGCCCGACTGGCAGGCGTACTACACGGGGCGCCCCACCTACCCGCAGGGTTACGCCCCCGCGGCCCCCGCGCCGACGCAGCAGTCCGCCCCAGCGCAGCAGGCGGCGCCCGCGCAGCAGGCGACTCGCACCCAGCCCGGGTACGGGGACTATCCGCCGCCTCCGCCGCTGCCCGACCAGCCCATCGCCCCGCGCTGAGGCCTTCCGCGGCCGCACGTCAGGTGATGGGCAGGGCTGCCGTCACCACCCATTCTCGCCCCTCACGCCGGGAGTCGAAAGCTCCACCGAGGAGGGCCGCCCTAGCTGATCCGAGCCCTGCAGACAGCTGAAACCGGTGCATTGCGACTGCCTACCGAGTCGGAGAAGCTGTCGGCGCGCGAGGCAGAGATCGTGCGATATCTGGCAGCGGGCCAGTCCAACGGCGAGATCGCCCGTTCGATGCACGTATCCGAAGGAACGGTCAAAGCCCACTTGAGCAACATCATGCTGAAGTGGAACGCCCGCGACCGGGTGCAGGTTCTCATCACGGCGGCGCGCTTCGGACTCGTCAGCTTCCGGTAGAGCGACTTCCTGCCGACGCGCTGATGTCCGTGTCGTCACTAGCTTCGCTGTCACGTATGCCGGCGGTTCGGAGCGAGGTGCGCCGGTGATCGTGGATCTGCCCCACGCATGGATCGTCGCTGCTGCCCTGACGACACTTCGCCTGCCCCGGTTCGGGGTGCCGTCGCAGACAGCGGCCGGCGCCGTCATCCTCATTGGGCTCGACCTCGCTAACTGGGCGGGATTGATCTGGGGGGAGCTCCGCCCGCGCGCTCCGAGAGCTGCTGACCGGTCATCTCGCTCAGGGCGGTGCGGTGGTGTGAGCCACGCATGATGAGGAGGCGTTGCAGGCGATCGAACCCCGAGTCCTCGACCTGGGCGATCCGGCTTCGAGGCTGGCCTCCGGCACGACCGCGTAGCGTGGAGGCATGGTGGATGCCCGAGAGCTCGAAGACCTGGCCGTCGACATCGCCCGCGAGGCGGGTGCGCTCGCGCGCCGACGCCGCGGCGAGGGAGTCGCGATCGCCGCGACGAAGTCGGCGCTCGCCGACATCGTCACCGAAGCAGACCGCGAGGTCGAGCTCCTCATCCGCGATCGCATCGCACATGCGCGCCCCGATGACGGTTTCCTCGGCGAGGAGTCCGGCGCCGAGCGCGGCGCCAGCGGGCTGACCTGGGTCGTGGACCCTATCGACGGAACGGTCAACTACGCCTACGGCATCCCGCATTACGCCGTGAGCATCGCGGTCGTCGACGGTGAACCCGATCCTCAGCGATGGGAGGCGGTCGTGGCGGCGGTCTTCTCGCCGGCTGTCGACGAGATGTTCCGGGCGACCGCGGGCGGGGGAGCGTGGCTCGGGGATGCGCGCCTGGCGGTGTCCGAGCCGACGGATGCCGGTGCCCTCCTGGCGACGGGTTTCGGCTACGACCCGGCGACGCACGCGGGCGACCTCGCGCGACTCGGGCGGATCATGCCGGTCGCTCGCGACATCCGCCGAGCCGGCGCCGCATCGCTCGATCTCGCTTACGTCGCGGCGGGGCGTCTCGACGGCTACGTCGAGCGTGGGCTGCAGCCGTGGGACCACGCCGCCGGGGCGCTTCTCGTCGCCGAGGCGGGCGGCGTCGTCACCGGTATGCCCGGCGAGCGGCCCGGCCGTACCATGACGATCGCCGCGTCGTCGTCGCTCCACAGTCGGCTGACCGAACGGGTTTTCCACGAAAGCTGACGCGTGGATCGCGTTCCCAGCTGTAAGACGTTAGTGTTTACCCGTTCGTTATCTTCGGAACCCGAGCCGAGGGATCGAACGCAACCCGGACTGTTCCGCTGCGCACGAGCGCGCGCTGTTTTCGAGAGCCTGCGATTTGACTTCTGAGACCACTCCCACTGAGGCCGCGTCCTCGCGACCCTCGGCAGGGGAAGCCTCGGCGGGACTCACGCGGGCTGCCGGTCTCACCCGGGCACAGTGGCGGCGGCTGGCAGCTGAAGCTGAGCTCGCCGCGAAGGTCGCCGCCGTTCCGGCCGATGACGTCGCAACGATCGACGAGGCACCGCAGACGCCGGACGTCGAAGCCGTCGATTCGCAGGCCGCCGCGACCAGCGAGACCGTAGCCGACGAGATGGTCCTCACCGTCGTGGACGGCGACGCTTACGCGGGACCGGATTTCGTCGCGCCATCCCGCCGTCGTCGCACCCGCCCGGCCGCCGAGCATGCCGCCGCGCAGGGCGAGTCGTTCGGCCCGGCCGCGGTCGACTCCGCGACGACCGAGACGCCGGATGCCGATGACGCGCGCTCGCACAGCGACGCGCACGCGAGCGATGAGACGCGCAAGCCGTCCGACGCGCACGACGTCGACGAGTTCGAGTTCGCCGCGCGGCTGTTCTCCTTCACAGCGCAGACCCCGGTGCAGGTGGGCGAGGAGTCCATCGCCGAGCACCAGCAGCGCACCCGCGAGGTCACGGTCGCGCGTCCGGGTCGCCTGCGTCGCGTGGGCAAGCGAGTTGCTGCCGCATCCGTCTCGATGAGCGCCGTCGCCGCCGTCGGTCTCCTGGCCGTCGGCCTGACGAGCCCTGCCGCCGCCGTCTTCGCCTCGGGCGACACGGGTCGCGACATCACGGCCGAGGCGCCCCGGACATCCGCGTCGATCGAGCCCGAAGAGATCCAGGCGTACGTCTCGTCTCCGAACACGGGCGTCACCTTCGATCGCAGCGACACCTTCGATGTGACGTCCGTCTCGGAGATCGCGGCCGACTCGGGTGTGACCAACTTCGCCGGTACGTGGGTCAACGACCCCAACGCCGCGATCCAGTGGCCGTTCCCGGTCGGGGTTCCGATCTCGGCGCAGTTCGGCTCGGTCTCGTACCTGTCCGAGTTCTCCCGCCCGCATCGCGGTGTCGACCTGACGCCGGGGGCCGGGGCTGAGATCCACGCCGTCGCGGGCGGAACCGTGCGCATCGCGACCGAGGCAGGCGGCGACTACGGCGTGACCGTCGTCATCGACCACAACATCGACGGTGAGCTCGTCTCGACGCGCTACGGCCACATGCAGTACGGCTCGCTGCGGGTGAAGGTCGGAGACACGATCGAGCCCGGCGAGATCATCGGACAGGTCGGCAGCACCGGCAAGTCGACCGGCGCGCACCTGCACCTCGAGGTGCTCCTCGGCGGGACGACGCAGATCGACCCGATCGCCTGGCTCGAAGAGCACACGAAGCGCTGACCTGATTCGAAGTGAGGCCGCCGAGATGGTATCCTCTTCTAGTTGCCCGCTTGCGGGTAGCACGCCCCGATAGCTCAGTGGCAGAGCACTTCCATGGTAAGGAAGGGGTCGTCAGTTCAATCCTGACTCGGGGCTCGCAGCATCCTCGGATGCGATGCGGCAGGGTAGCTCAGTTGGTGAGAGCGCACGACTCATAATCGTGAGGTCGCGGGTTCAAGCCCCGCTCCTGCTACAGATGAAAACCCCCGGACGCACCGGGGGTTTTGTCGTATTCGGCAACGGCAACCGCGCGCGAAAGTCCGCGGGAACGAGAAGGCGCCCGGGACCCCTCCAGAGTCCCGGGCGCAGGTCGGGCGCGAGACGAGGACCTAACTCGCGGCCGAGGGATCGAGCAGGCCCGCCCTGCTCCCCATCAGCGCTGGATCGCACCCGACGTCACGATCATGCCTCGCGTGGCAGGATGCTGGGGCGCGCCGACCATCCGTCCACCTCGAGGGAAAATGGCCGGTGAAGCAGTGAAATCGGGGCGCAACGGTGCCATTTGCGAGCTACGTATGGGCTGAATTTCCGCGCAGGATTTCATCCGATCGGATGACGTGGCGCCGCGCGTCCCGCAGAAACCAGAACGCCCCGTCATCGGAGGATGCGGGGCGTTCCACGATCCGGGGGGAAGATCGTCGACGTCATCGACGCTAGGGCCTCCCCGCCGGTCCGTCGAGTCGGCCTTTCGGGGGACACGTCGTCTGCCGGTGACGCGTCAGCGCCGGTGGAACGGGCAGCCGCCGCCGGTGCCCGTCGCCCGCACGCGCCCGCCCGACGCCGGCTTGGTGGGCAACCGGCGCATGTTCACGTCGAGACCCGAGTCGAGGATAGTGACATCCGGGTGGCTCATCGCCGTGATCGCCGTCGCGAGTCCGGCGATCGCGAGCTTCTCGCCAGGGCAGCGGTGGCCCGTCGCGACATCGGCACCGCCGTGGGGGATGAATGCGGGGAGAGCCTCGTAGTCGTCGACGCCGACGAAACGCTCGGGCGCGAACGAGTCGGCACGCTCCCACGAGTTCTCATCGAGGTTGGTGCCGAGGATGTCGAGGACGACGCGGCCACCCGCCGCGACGCTCTGGCCGTCGAGTTCGATATCGGCGACCGCACGCGCGGGGAGCATGGGGACGAACGGGGCCGTGCGCCGGATCTCCTGCGCGAACGCCACGGCGAGAGGCCCGCCGTCGAGCGTCTCGCGCTCGGCCGCCTCCGCGGCGATGCGATCGCGCCACTCCGGACGCTCGTGGAGCTCCTTCGCGGCGAACGCCACGAAGCGTGCGACCGCGATCATCGGACGCATGCTGTTCTGCAGTTCGATGCCGGCCAGGCGGGCGGACAGCAGGACACCGGCGCGGTCCCGGTGCCAGGCCCATGCGTGCAGGGCCGTTCCGGGCTCGGGCTCGAGGTCGCCGTCGCGCACCGCCTCGATGAGGTGCTGGGTGTGCCGGTCTGACCAGCGGCGATTGATCCAGGCGAGGAGGTACTCGGGGGAGTAGGGGACGCCGAAGCCATCGACGATCTGGGCGAGACGAGCCGCCCACCGCGTCTTCGCCGCAGGCGTTCCCGGGAGTCCTGCCCACCGCATGACGGCGCGGCCGAAGGCGCCCACTGCCGCGTCGTAGGCGGAACGCTCCCCGCCGGCGAACCAGTCGTCGAGCTCGCCCTGCCATTCGGCAGCCAGAAGCGGACGCAGACGCTCGACCTGCTCGTCCTCGTAGGCGACGTCGAGGAAGGTCGCCTTGCGGTGCCGGTGGTCCTCGCCGTCGAGGCTGTGAACCGAACCATGCCCGAACAGGGTCTCTTGCACGATTCCGGGCATCGCCCCGTGGCGCCGGACCCGCTCCTCGTCGTAGAACACCTCGACGCCCTCCGCGCCGCGGACGAAGACGGTCGGGTCGCCGAGCAGGCCCATCGGAGCCGAGCGGGCGCCAGCCCGTACGCGACTCCAGATGCGGTCGCCGAATCGGTACCCACGCAGCAGGAGCTGAGGGGAGTCGTCGGTCAGCGTGCGTGCAGCGGCGGCGATCGAAGACATCATGTCTCCACGCTCACACGTCGGGTCCGATGAGCCGAGGGGGAGGCGGATCGGACCGCCGTGTGCTAGCCCGCGGCTCCGGATTCGAGGCGCCGCGCGGCCCGCCGCAACACGGCCGACTCGATCAGCAGCACGCCGCCCACCGCCGCCGCGCCGAGCACCACCAGGAGGAGCGCCGGCAGCGCGTCGGGCCCGGGGGCCTGGACGGCGCCGCCCTCCTGCCAGGGCCACAGCGCCCGGAGCGAGCCGATCATGAGGCCGGTCATCGTCGCGAGCATGATGCGCCGACGGTGGACGAGCAGCCACTGCAGCACCGAGACGAACAGGCCGAGACCGATCATGGCGCCGAGGATGAAGACGCCCAGGTAGAGGAAATCGCGCTCGTTGACGGCGGCCAGCGTCGGCGCGTACATCCCGACGGCCAGCAGGAGGAACGACCCCGAGACGCCGGGCAGCACCAGAGCGCACACGGCGAACGCCGCCGCGAGTGCGACGACCGGGAGAGGAGGGTCGAGGGGGTCGACCTGGGGGAGGCTCGTGAGGGCAAAGCCGGCGACCGCGCCGACGAGGGCGACGGCGTACTCGCGCATCCGCCACCGGCCGCCGACCATGCGGATCGGCACGACGAGCGACGCGAGGATGAGCCCGGCGAACAAGGCGCGTGAGGCGACGGGCTCGGCCTCGATGATCGGGGCGAGGACGGCGGACGCGACGAGGACGGCGGTGATCATGCCGATGCCGACCGGCAGCACGACGGACCAGCGCACGGCGGCCAACTCGGCACGAGCGCGCGTCAGCCCGCGGCCTCGCACGCCGTCCGCGACACCACGGGCGACCCCGCGGGCGAGGTGGCCGGCCGACTCGATGAGCGTCTCGTAGACGCCGATGATGAGCGCGACGGTGCCGCCGCTGACTCCGGGAATGATCTCGACGGTTCCGATGAGAGCGCCGCGTCCGGCATCCAGCAGCATTCGGGCGACGGGCATGGGGGACCTCCGGGAAGAGCGGGGACGGAGCGTGCCAGCCTACCGACGGCACCTGAGCGATCGAGGGGTGCGCGCGTTACCGCGCACTCCGGCCCGGTGCAAGTGGCTCGACGGATTCGCCGCCCCGCCGCATCGTGGAGGCATGTCCAACGCATTCAACGACGACCTCGCCCGCCCCGCCGCAGCCGAGGATGCCGGCATCCAGCCGCTGCGCGACGGCGATGCGACCAGCGTGGCCGACCCCGACCTCGACCCGGCCCAGCGCGAGTGGGACCGCACCGACGCGATCGACGAGGCGCTCGACTCCGGCGTCGACCCCGCCGAACTCGATGTCGCGACGGCGACGAGCGACGACCCGGCGCACATCCCGTCGGACGAAGACGAGATCCCCGCAGAGGACCTGCCCACGGGATACGCCCAGCCGGAGACCCAGGGAGACGACCCGGTCATCGCCGAACTCGGCGAGGACGGCGAGGGCGACATCAACGACGAGGGCATGTGACCCCGGGGATCGAGTCGTACGCGCCGATCGGCGACGGCCGCACCGTCGCGCTGATCGGTCTCGACGGCAGCGTGGATTGGCTGCCGCTCCCCGATCTGACCTCGACGCCCGTCTTCGCGCGCCTGCTCGATCGCGAGACGGGCGGATGTCTCGAGCTCGCGCCCACGGAGGATTTCGAGACCACCCGTCGGTACGTGCCCGACACCAATGTTCTCGAGACGACGTTCACAACGGCTCGCGGGTCCGTGAGAGTCACCGACGCCATGGTGTCGGGAGTCGCCGGGCGGATGCCGTGGGCGGAGCTGGCTCGTCGCATCGACGGGCTCGAGGGCACCGTGCCGATGGCCTGGCGCATCCATCCCGGTACTTCGCTGCGTACGGCGTCGCCCTGGATCGAGCGCACTCAGCACGGCGACGTCATCCGCAGCGGCAAGACCGCTCTCGTCGTCGTGGGGTTCGAGCACGGCCCCGAGGCTCCCGATCCCGACGGCACGAGCGGCCCCCGCCTGACCGGCTCGTTCACCGCCTCGAAGGGTTCGCGTCACCTCATCGCGCTCGCCGCGACGCACGACGAGCCCCTGCACCTTCCCGACCCCCGTAACGTCGACGTCGGCATCGACCGGACGATCGACAACTGGCGGCACTGGTCCGAGGTCTTCTCGTACGAAGGCCCCTGGGAGGAACGCATCCAGCGCAGCGCGCTCGCCCTCAAGCTGCTCATCTTCAGTCCCACCGGCGCGATCGCCGCTGCCGCCACCACGTCGCTGCCCGAGAATCCCGAGGGCGGCAAGAACTGGGATTACCGCTACGCCTGGGTGCGCGACCTCGCCTACACCGCTCACGCGCTCGTGCGCTTCGGTCTCCGCGAGGAGACGCACGCGGCACTGTCATGGATGCTGCGCACCATCCGCGAGCACGGGCCCGAGCTGCACGTCATGTACACCTTGGGCGGCGAACTCGTGCCCGATGCTCAGGACTACCCCGTGCCCGGCTGGGGAGGCGTCGGTCCGGTCGTCACGGGCAATCCAGCGCGCGAGCAGCTTCAGCTCGGCGTCTACGGCGACCTCATGGCGATCTGCCGGACGTACGTCGATGCGGGGAACGTCCTGGACATCGGTACGGGGCGGATGCTGGCGGGCGTCGCCGACCGCACCTGCGACCTGTGGCGCAATCCCGACTCGGGAATGTGGGAGCTGCCGGAGGAACGGCACTACACCTCCTCGAAGATGGGATGCTGGAAAGCCCTCGACGACGCCGTCGCGCTCGCCGAGAGCGGCGCGATCCCCGGGAGCGCCGAGCGGTGGAAGGCCGAGCGCGAGCGCATCCGGCTCTGGATCGACGAGAACTGCTGGTCCGAGGCGAAGTCGGCCTACGCCTTCTACGCGGGTTCGGACGAGCTCGACGCCTCCGTGCTGCTGCACGCGCCCACCGGCTTCGACCGCGGCGAGCGGATGTCGACGACGATCGACGCCCTCACCGACGAACTGGGCGCCGGCCCGCTGCTGTACCGCTACAGCGGGGTGTCGGCGGAGGAGAAGACGTTCGTCGCCTGCGCGTTCTGGCGCGCCGAGGCGCTGGCGTGCGTCGGCAGGCATGACGAGGCGCTCGACCTCGTCGACCAGCTCGTCGCCCTCGCGAATGACGTCGGCATCTACGCCGAGATGATCGACGCTGACGACGGCACCGCCTGGGGCAACACCCCGCAGGCCCTCAGCCACCTCGCGTTCATCGCGACGGTCCTCACCATCCGCGACGTCGTCCCCGAGGAGGCCCTCCGTGGCAGATGAGATCGGAGTGTTCCGCGACACTCGTGCCGTGCTCGTCGAGAGCATCTGGTGGGACGACCGCACCGACGAGGTCGTGTGGGTCGACATCACCGCAGGGCTGCTGCATCGCGGCCCGCTCGACGGGGCGGTCGACGGCAGCGACGACCGGGTCGTCGAGTTGCCCCCGCCGCTATCGGCGGTGCAGCCGGCCGCCGGAGGCGGCTACATCGCGGCACTGAAGGACCGCGTCGTCCTTCTCGACGCGGACGGCCGTATCGAGCGCGACCTCGCCTCGCTGCGTCACCGCCACGACGGCATGCGGCTGAACGAGGGCAAGGTCGACCCGTTCGGCCGCTTCATCGTCGGCGCCATGGAGCTCACGACTGACGACCCCGATGCGGCGGTATGGTCGGTCGACCCGGACGGCGACGTGCGGGTGCTCGGCGGCGGCTACGGAATCGCGAACGGTATGGAGTGGTCCGACGACGGGCGCACGATGTACATCACCGACACCGCGACCTCGACCGTCTACCGCGCGTCCTACGGTCCCGCCGGCGAGCTCGGAGAGCTCGAGCCCTACCTTGTCGGCCGGTCGAGTGACGGGCTGGTAATGGCGACCGACGGCTCGTTCTTCAACGGGCTCTATGGCGAGGGCATGGTGGCGCGCTGGAGCGCCGACGGAGACCTCGTCGAGGAGAGCACGATGCCCGTGCCCAACATCACCTCCGTCGCGTTCGCCGGGCCCGACCTCGACGTCCTCCTCGTCGGATCGGCGCGCGAGAACCTCACCGAGGAGCAGCTGCAGCGGCATCCTCTCTCGGGCGGCATCCTCCGCCTCGAACCCGGCGCGACCGGCCGCCCCATCCACACGTTCGGGTCTGCGTCGATCGCCTGATCGACGGACCCGAGTGACGACCACCCCCAGGAAGACCGATGGAAGGAGACACCATGTCCCGTGACCAGTACACCTTCGTCAACCCCGCCGAGCTGTACGCGGACATCGAGCCCGAGAAGCAGCACATGGACGAGCCGGGCCTCGACGCCGACCTCACGCCGAAGGCCGATCTCGGCGAGGAGAGCTACCGTGGCAGCGGCCGCCTGACCGGGCGCAAGGCGCTCATCACGGGCGGCGACTCGGGAATCGGCGCCGCTACCGCGATCGCCTTCGCGCGCGAGGGTGCCGACGTGGCCATCTCGTACCTTCCCGAGGAGGAAGAGGACGCGCAGCGCATCGCCGGCATCCTGAAGGATGCGGGTGTGACGGTGGCGCAGCTTCCCGGCGACCTGCGCGACCCGGAGTACTGCCGCTCGCTCGTCGCCGACACGGTCTCGGCGCTCGGCGGCATCGACATCCTCGTCAACAACGGCGGCAAGCAGATCTTCCAGTACGAGCTGGCCGATCTGACCGACGAGCAGTTCGACGACACCTTCAAGACCAACGTCTACGCGATGTTCTGGATCACCAAGGCCGCGCTGCCGCACCTGCCGGCAGGTGCCTCGATCATCAACACCACGTCGATCCAGGCCTACTCGCCGTCCGAGACGCTCGTGGACTACGCCTCGACGAAGGCGACGATCAACACGTTCACCAAGGCGCTCGCCCAGCAGCTCGCGCCGAAGGGCATCCGCGTCAACGCCGTGGCGCCGGGGCCGATCTGGACGCCGCTCCAGCCGAGCGACGGCCAGCCGCAGGAGAAGATCGACAGCTTCGGCGAGGAGACCCCGCTGGGACGTATGGGTCAGCCGGCGGAGCTCGCGCCCGCCTACGTGTTCCTCGCGTCGGCAGAGTCGAGCTACGTCGCGGGGGAGACCCTGAACGTCAACGGCGGAATGCCCACGCCCTGACGTCATCGCTGACGAGTGCGCCGGTGGCCGCGGCTGCCGGCGCACTTTTCCAGCATATTGATTGCGCACAACCTAGTTGTGTACAGTGCATGTATGGAACCGACGCAGCACATGGTCTGCTTCTCGCTCTACGCCGCGTCGCGGGCAACGACGAAGGCGTACGCGGCTCTCCTCGAGCCGCACGGACTGACCTACCCGCAGTACCTCGTGCTCGTGCTGCTGTGGAACCGCGACGGCCGCAGCGTCAGCGACCTGGGCCAGGCGCTCGACCTCGATTCCGGCACGCTGTCGCCGCTGCTGCGCCGGATGACGCGTGACGGCCTGGTGGAACGGGGTCGCGACAGTGTCGACGAGCGCGTCGTGACCGTGTCGCTCACCCCCCGAGGCCGCGAACTGCGCTCGGAGCTCGCCCACGTGCCCGCCTGCATCGCGCAGGGGATGGGCGTCACCGTCGATGGTGCCCGGCAGCTGATCGCCGCCCTCACCGAGTTGGCGGACGGGATGCGCGACACCGCCACCGATCTGCGCGCGGATACCCGCGCGACGAAGACCACCCCCGAAAAGGAAATGAAGGAGGAGCACGCATGAGCGCTCTCTACACCGCCGAAGCACTCTCGACGGGCGCCGGCCGCAACGGGCACGTCCGCACCACGGACGGCCGGGTCGACCTCGAGATGGCCATTCCGAAGGAGATGGGGGGTTCGGGCAGCGGCTCGAACCCCGAGCAGCTCTTCGCCGCCGGCTACGCCGCCTGCTTCCACTCCGCCCTGCAGATGGTGGCGCGCTCCAAGAAGATCGACGTGACCGACTCGGCCGTCGGCGGCCAGGTGCAGATCCACCCCACGGATGCCGGCGGGTTCTCGCTCTCGGTCGTCCTCGAGGTCGTGCTGCCCGGCGTCGAGCGCGAGGTCGCCCAGGAGCTCGCGGACGCCGCGCACCAGGTGTGCCCGTACTCGAACGCGACCCGCGGCAACATCCCCGTCGAGATCACGGTCTCGGAGGACTGATCCCCGCGTCCCCGCGTCGCGCGCTCAGATGCGCACGACGCGGGGACGGTGCCGCACCTCGCGGTGCAGGCGCTCCATCTTCGCGTCGAGCTCGGCCGCCGTCTCGGCGGCATCCTTCAGCTCCGCGGTCAGCTCCGCCGGCACGTTCGCGGCGAACTTGTAATAGATCTTGTGCTCGAGGCTCGCCCAGAAGTCCATCGCAATGGTGCGGAACTGCACCTCGACGGGCACGGTGATGCGTCCGGTCGAGAGGAAGACGGGCACCTCCACGATCGCGTGCAGGCTCTTGTAGCCGTTGGGCTTGGGTTCAGCGATGTAGTCCTTGACGGTCCGGACCTCGATGTCGTCCTGGGCCGTGAGCAGGTCGAACAGGCGATAGGCGTCCTGCGTGAAGCTGCAGGTGACGCGGACGCCGGCGATGTCGGTGATGTGCTCGCGGATCGACGCGAACTCGGGTTCGACCCCCTTCCGGACGACCTTCTCCACGATGCCGTCGGGTGACTTCAGCCGGCTCGAGAGGTGCTCGATGGGGTTGTAATCGTGCAGCTGCTGGAACTCGTCGCGCAGGATCTGCAGCTTCGTCTCGATCTCCTGCATGCCGAAGCGGTACTCCAGGAGGAACTGCTGGAACTCGTCGCGCAGGCTCCGGAGCTCCTGTGGCGTGAAGTTCTGGAGACCGTCGGTGATCGAGAGCGGGGGCACGGAGCTGCCGGTCGTCATGGCACCGACGGTACCGATCCGGCATCGGCGGCGGCTGTGAGGATCCACGGTCGTTCGCGTGTCGGAGCCCGGCGCTACCATGAACCGTCCGGTCGACTCGCTCAAGGAGACCCATGCTCGGCAAGCTCCTGTTCCGCTATCTGCGCACCTATCGGTGGCTGCTCCTGGGCGTGCTGGTGTTCCAGTTCGGCTCGGCGATGGCCTCGCTCTATCTGCCTCGACTGAACGCGGACATCATCGACAACGGCGTCGCCCGAGGCGACACCGCCTACATCTGGTCGCGCGGGGCCATCATGCTGGTCATCGCGCTCGGGCAGATCGTCGCGTCGGTCATCGCGACGCTGTGCGCTGCCCGTGCCGCGATGGCCGCGGGACGCGACATCCGACGCGACGTCTTCGAGAAGGTCAGCGGCTTCTCCGAGCGCGAGGTGTCGCGCTTCGGTCCGGGCACGCTCATCACCCGCAACACGAACGACGTGCAGCAGGTGCAGATGCTCGCGATGATGGGCGCCACGATGCTCGTCACAGCTCCGATGCTCGCGATCGGCGGCGTCATCATGGCGCTGCAGCAGGATGTCGGGCTCAGTTGGCTGATCGGGGTCGCTGTGCCGCTCCTGCTCGTGGTCGCCGGGCTCATCATCGGCCGCATGGTGCCGCTGTTCCGCCAGTTCCAGACCCGGCTCGACAACGTCAACCGCATCATGCGCGAGCAGCTGACCGGCGTCCGGGTCGTGCGGGCGTTCGTCCGCGAGCGCATCGAAGAGCAGCGATTCCGCGGTGCCAACACCGACATCATGATCGTCGGGCGCAAGGTCGGGTCGCTGTTCGTGCTGATGTTCCCGCTGGCGATGCTGGTGCTCAACGTCACGGTCGTCGGCGTGATCTGGTTCGGCGGCATCCAGGTCGATCAGGGCAACGTGCAGATCGGCACGCTGTTCGCGTTCATGCAGTACGTCGGCCAGATCCTGATGGGCGTGCTCATGGCGACGTTCATGACGATCATGATCCCGCGCGCCGCGGTCTCCGCCGACCGGATCGGCGAGGTGCTCTCCTCTCAGGATGCGCTCGAGCGTCCCGCCTCGCCCGTGCGGGAGTTCCCCGAGCCCGGCGCCATCGTGTTCGACGACGTCGCGTTCACTTACCCGGGCGCCGAGACGCCGGTGCTGCAGGGCATCTCGTTCCGCGCGGATCCCGGCGAGACGGTCGCCGTCGTCGGGTCGACGGGGTCGGGCAAGACCACGCTCGTCTCGCTCATACCCCGGCTGTTCGACGTCACCGGGGGATCGGTGACGGTCGCCGGCGTCGACGTGCGCGAGGCCGACCTCGACCTGCTCTGGAGCGGCATCGGCTACGTCCCTCAGCGCGCGTTCCTGTTCACCGGCACGGTCGCGTCGAACCTCCGGTTCGGGCGGGAGGACGCGACCGACGACGAACTGTGGAAGGCACTCGAGATCGCGCAGGGGCGCGACTTCGTCGTGGAGATGGAGGGAGGCCTCGAAGCGCGCATCGCGCAAGGCGGCACCAATGTCTCGGGAGGGCAACGCCAGCGGCTCGCCATCGCACGAGCGATCGTGCGGCGCCCCGACGTCCTGGTCTTCGACGACTCGTTCTCCGCGCTCGACCTCACCACGGACGCGCGACTGCGCGAAGCGCTGTGGCGCGAACTGCCGGAGGTCACGAAGATCGTCGTCGCACAGCGGATCTCCACGGTGACCGGTGCCGACCGCATCCTCGTGCTCGACGACGGCCGGATGGCGGGTCTCGGTACGCACGAAGAACTCCTCGAGTCCAACGAGACGTATCGCGAGATCGTCGAATCGCAGCTGGGAGTGGACGCATGAGCGCCGAGAACCTCACCGACGAGGAGCGCGCCGAGCTCGAGCTCGCGGAACAGGCTCGTCAGAACTCCGGCAGCTGGGACAGTGTCGCTCCCGGCAAGGCGGCGAAGTTCGGGCCGAGCTTCCTGCGGATGATCGGTCTGCTGCGCCCCTATGCCCTCGTGTTCGGTCTCATGACGGTTCTCGGTGCGGTCGGCGTGGTTCTCGCCGTCCTCGCCCCGCGCGTGCTCGGCGATGCCACCAACCTCATCTTCGAGGGCGTCGTCTCCGCGAACCTCGGCTCGCAATTCCCCCCGGGTACGAGCCAGGAGGACGTCGTCGCGGCGCTCAACGCCGCAGGGCAGACGGATGTCGCCAACATCGTCGGGGCGATGCAGAACTTCCAGGTGGGCGCGGGCGTCGACTTCGACCGGCTGAAGTGGGTGGTCGTCACCGTCCTCGCGATCTACGTCGGCTCCGCCGTGCTGACCTGGCTGCAGGGCTTCGTGATCAACATCATCATGGTGCGGACGATGTGGCGTCTGCGCGAGTCGGTCGAGGCGAAGATCAACCGGCTGCCGTTGTCGTACTTCGACCGGGTCCAGCGCGGCGAGCTGATCTCGCGGGTCACGAACGACATCGACAACATCACGCAGACGATGCAGCAGTCCCTCTCGACCGCGCTCACGAGCGTGCTGACGGTGGTCGGCGTGCTGTTCATGATGTTCTCGATCTCGTGGCAGCTGGCGCTCGTGGCGCTCGTCTCGCTGCCGCTCATGGCCGTGATCTTCGGTGTCATCGGGCCGCGGTCGCAGAAGGCCTTCGCGGTGCAGTGGCGCAAGGTCGGCCGGTTGAACGCTCGTGTCGAGGAGTCGTTCTCGGGGCACGCCCTCGTCCGCGTGTACGGTCGCGAACGAGACGCCCGCGAGAAGTTCGAGGCCGAGAACGACGAGCTCTTCGAAGCGGCCTTCAAGGCGCAGTTCCTCTCGGGCCTCATCATGCCGGGCATGACCTTCATCGGGAACCTCACGTACGTCGGCATCGCGGTCCTCGGCGGTCTGATGGTCGCCTCGGGCCAGCTGCGACTCGGCGACGTGCAGGCGTTCATCCAGTACTCGCAGCAGTTCACCCAGCCGCTGTCTGAGCTCGGCGGCATGGCCGCCGTCGTGCAGTCGGGCACGGCTTCCGCTGAGCGGGTGTTCGAGCTCCTCGACGAGGACGAGCAGGACCCCGACGCTCCCGATGTCGAGCCGGCGCGCGGAGGCCGCGGCGTGATCGAGTTCGAGCATGTCCGCTTCGCCTATTCTCCCGAGAAGCCCCTCATCACCGACCTGACCTTCCGCGTCGAGCCGGGCCAGACGGTCGCCATCGTCGGTCCGACCGGGGCCGGCAAGACCACGCTCGTCAATCTCCTCATGCGTTTCTACGAGCTCGACGGCGGCCGTATCCTCCTCGACGGTCAGGACATCTCCGAGCTGTCCCGAGACGACGTGCGCTCGCGCACCGGGATGGTGCTGCAAGACCCCTGGCTCTTCGCCGGCACGATCCGCGACAACATCCGCTACGGCCGCGAGAGCGCGACCGACGACGAGATCGTCGAGGCGGCGATCGCGACGCGTGTCGACCGCTTCGTGCATTCGCTGCCCGACGGGTACGACACCGTCCTCGACGAGGATGCCGCGAACGTCTCGGCCGGCGAGAAGCAGCTCATCACGATCGCGCGCGCGTTCGTGGCGCAGCCCGCGGTGCTCATCCTCGACGAGGCGACGAGCTCCGTCGACACCCGAACCGAGCTGCTGCTGCAGCAGGCCATGTCGGCGCTGCGCGAGGGGCGGACCTCCTTCGTCATCGCGCATCGGCTGTCGACGATTCGCGATGCCGACCTCATCCTCGTGATGGAGCACGGCGACATCGTCGAGAAGGGCTCGCACGACGAGCTGATCGCGGCTCAGGGCGCCTACTGGCGTCTGTACCAATCGCAGTTCGAGCAGGCGGCGACGGAGCAGCCGGATTCGGTCGCCGAGCTCGGCGCGGCCGATGATGCCGCGGGCGGCCGGCCGGTCTCGGCCGATCGGTAGTCTGAACGAGGCGGATCTGCGCCCGACGCGAGAGAAGGCAGAGTTGAGCGGTTCGACGCCTCCGGGCTGGTACGACGACGGGCACGGCGCACTGCGATGGTGGGACGGCTCGCGGTGGACCGAGCACACACACGCCCCCGTCGAGCCCGAGCCGGAGGCCGAGTCTCAGCCCGAAGAACCGCCGGCCGTGACGGAGGCCTCCCTCGCCGAGAGCCAGCACGGGGTCGCGGCATCCGACACGGCGTCGCCGACCGACGCGCTGCCGCCGATCCCGCCGTCGCCGGGAGGGTTCGCGCCGGTGTATCCCGGCGCGCATCCGTCGATCGCGACAGCGGCCGTGACCGGCGCCGTCGGCGAAACCGACGCAGCGCCTGCGCGCCGTTCCCGGCTCTGGATCGTCTTCGTCGCGCTCGGCGTCGTCCTCGTCGGGCTCGTCGTCCTCGCCGCCGTGTTCATTCCGCGCTTCATCGTGGGGATCCTGGATCCGAGCAGCGATCGCCCCGGTGCGACTGCGGTCCAGGGGGCCGATCTGCGGGCGGCCGAAGACATCGTCGACGCGTACGACGACGCATGGGACGAGATGGACTGCGCGGCCTACCAGGCCATCCTGACTCCCGAGTTCCTCGCGAGCGGCGGGCTGTCCGACTGCGCGGACTTCGCCCAGGCGGCCCGCGAGTTCAACAACTCGGTCGAGGACTACGAGGTGAGCTTCATCTCGACGACCCGAGAAGGAGACACCATCTACGTGGAAACCGTCGAGACCTTCACGCAGACGGCGGACGCCGCCGGTGCTCCGCTCGAGAACCCCGTTCCCGCGAGCTTCTCAGCGCTTTACACGCTCGTTCCGGGTGGCTCCGGCTGGCTCATCGACGATTACGTCGAGCAGTGATGGTCGAGCGTGGTGCGCGCCGGAGCGCGCGGTTCTATCTGGCGTGTGCCGGGGTCGGGCTCGCGGCCGGCCTATTGTCGGGACTGTTCGGCGTCGGCGGCGGAACGGTCATCGTCCCGCTCCTGGTGCTGCTGCTCGGATTCGACCAGCGGCTGGCTGCCGGAACCTCCCTCGCCGCGATCGTCCCCACGGCCTCGGTCGGCGTCATCTCCTACGCCCTCACCGGATCCGTCGCCTGGGTCCCGGCCATCATCCTCGCCGCGGGTGCCGTGATCGGCGCACAGATCGGCAGCTGGCTGCTGGCCAAGATCCCGCAGAACGCGCTGCGGTGGGGCTTCGTCGGGTTCCTCGTCGTGGTCATCGTGATGCTCTTCATCGTGGTGCCCTCGCGTGACGCGGTACTCGAGCTGAACTGGGGCGTCGGTATCGGGCTCGCCGGGCTCGGGCTGTTCACGGGGATCATGGCCGGCCTGCTCGGTGTGGGCGGAGGCGTGATCGTCGTTCCGGCGCTGATGTTCCTCTTCGGCACGAGCGACCTCATCGCGAAGGGCACCTCGCTCCTGATGATGATCCCGACCGCGATCTCGGGAACCGTCGGCAACGCTCGGCGACGCAACGTCGACCTCGTCGCGGCCCTCGTCGTCGGGCTCGCCGCGTGTACAACCACGGCGCTGGGGGCGTGGATCGCGACGCTGCTGAACCCGCTGACGGCCAACATCCTCTTCGCCGTGTTCCTCACCTTCATCGCGTCTCAGATGGCGATCCGCGCCGTGAAGGCGCACCGGGCGGCACGCGCGACGAAGCGGGCCGCGCAGCCGTCGGGGGGCCACCGGTAGAATCGGACGGTGTCCGTGAACCCCGATCTGGTCGACCGCGCCTTCGCGCCGACCGCCCCGTACCTCGTGGGTCGCGAAAAGGTGCGCGAGTTCGCCCGCGCCGTCTTCGCGACCGATCCGCAGCACACCGACCCCGAAGCGGCACGTGCGCTGGGTTACACCGACGTGGTCGCTCCGCCGACTTTCGCCATGGTGATCCAGGACCTCACGCTGCAGCAGCTCCTGGGCGAGGCCGACTCGGGCATCGCCCTCGAGCGGACGGTGCACGCCGAGCAGCGATTCCGCTACACGCGCCCGATCGTCGCGGGCGATGAGCTCACCGCGCAGCTCACCGTCACCGGCATCCGTGCCTTCGGCAAGGGGGCGATGGTGACGAGCGAGGCGGATATCCGCGACGTCGCCGGTGACCACGTCGTGACCGCCGTCTCCGTGCTGCTGGTCGGGGGAGAGGACGCATGAGCGATCTGACTGTCGGGTCCGTCGTCGCCGAACGCACCGTCGAGCTCACGCGCGAGTCGCTCGTACGGTATGCCGGGGCATCGGGCGACTTCAATCCCATCCACTACCGCGACGACGTCGCGGCACGCGTCGGCCTGCCCGGTGTGCTCGCCCACGGAATGCTGACGATGGGGCTGGCCGTCGAGACGATCGTGGAGTGGCTCGGCGACAGCGGCCGCATCGTCGAGTACGGCGTGCGTTTCACCCGCCCTGTCGTCGTCGATGCTGAGACCGGCGCGACTCTCACCGTCGTCGCGAAGGTGGGCGCCGTCGATGAGGGCGTCGCACGCATCGACCTGACCGTCAGCCACGACGGCACCGTCGTGCTCGGCAAGGCGCAAGTGCGCGTGCGCACCGCCGAGTGACCGTGGCCGAGATCGAACCGCGACCCCTCGCGGAGCTCACCACGCTGCGCGCGGGCGCCGTGCCCGACCGCATGGTCGAGGTGCACACGGCCGACGAGCTCGTCGCCACGATGCGCGAGCTGTGGACGGCCGGTGAGCCCTGGCTGGTCGTCGGAGGCGGGTCGAACCTGCTGGTGGGTGACGAGCCGTTCGACGGCACCGTCGTCGCCGTGCGCACGACCGGGATCGAAGAGCTGCCGTCGCCGCATCCCGGGCGTGCGCGTCTGAAGGTGCAGGCCGGACACTCGTGGGATGACCTCGTCGAGTACGCCGTCGCGGCCGGTCTCGGCGGGATCGCCGCGATGTCGGGCATCCCGGGCACCGCGGGGGCAGCTCCCGTTCAGAACATCGGCGCCTACGGTCAGGAGGTCGTGCAGACCCTCGTCGAGGTCGAGCTGCTCGACGAGTCGACCGGCGAGGTCAGTGTCGTGCCGGCATCCGAGCTGGGCCTCGGCTTCCGCACCTCGGTGCTGAAGCATCACCACGGATCGGTCGCGGCGCGTTCCGCGGTCATCCTGTCGATCACGCTCGAGCTCGACCGCGTCGGGCACGGCGAGTTCGCGATCAGCGGGCCGCAGCTGCGCGGCGCCCTGGGGCTCGACCCGGAGGCGACGGTGTCGCTGCGCTGGGTGCGCGAGACCGTGCTGTCCGTACGGGCCAGCAAGGGGATGGTGCTCGACGACGCCGACCCCGACACGTGGAGCGCCGGGTCGTTCTTCCAGAACGCCGTGGTGACCGCCGCCTTCGCGCGGACGCTGCCCGACGCCTGCCCGCGCTGGCCGGTGGCACCCGACCCTGTGAGCGACCGGGTGATCCCGTTGAACGAGTACTACGGCGTCTCGCCGACGGGTGAGGTGGCCGAGCCAGACGTCAAGGTGAGCGCGGCCTGGCTCATCGAGCACGCCGGTATCGGCAAGGGTTTCTCGCTGCCCGGATCGCGAGCCGGCCTGTCGACCAAGCACGCCCTCGCGCTCACCAACCGCGGGGGAGCGACGGCCGAGGAGCTCGCCGCACTCGCGCGGTTCGTCCAGCAGCGCGTGCAGGCCGAGTTCGGCCTCATCCTGCAGCCCGAGCCCGTCCTCGTGGGTGTCGAGCTCTAACCCCGTCGCTGCCGTCGACTCGCCAGAGAAAGCGGATGGTCGGGCACCGGCATCCGCGTTTCTTGGCGAGTCGACGGGTAAACGAGAGGGGGTTAGGAGAAGAGGCGCTGGAGGCGCTGGATGCCCTCGAGCAGCTGATCGTCACCGAGCGCGTACGACAGGCGCAGGTAGCCCGACGGACCGAAGGCCTCGCCGGGCACGACGGCGACCTCGGCCTGCTCGAGGATCAGGTCGGCGAGCTCGAGGCTCGTGTTCGCCTCGACGCCGCCCCAGGAGCGTCCGAGGAGTCCGGTGACGTCGGGGTAGACGTAGAACGCCCCGAGGGGGTTGGGGACCTCGACGCCGGGGATCCTCGCGAGCTCCTCGACGATGAGCCGGCGCCGACGGTCGAAGGCCAAGCGCATCTCCTCGGCCTCGGTCTGCGGGCCGGTGAGTGCGGCGAGAGCCGCGCGCTGCGCGACGTTGTTGACGTTGGAGCTGAGGTGCGACTGCAGGTTTCCGGCGAGCTTCATGGCGTCGGCGGGGCCGACCATCCAGCCCACGCGCCATCCGGTCATGGCGTAGGTCTTGGCGACACCGTTGACCAGGATCGTCTGACCGGCGAGCTCGGGCACGGCCTCGACGATCGAGACCGCGCGGGCGCCTTCGTAGACGAGGTTCTGGTAGATCTCGTCGCTGATGACCCAGATGCCGTGCTCGAGCGCCCACTGGCCGATCGCCGCGGTCTCCTCGGGCGTGTACACCGAGCCGGTGGGGTTCGACGGCGAGACGAAGACGAGCACGGTGGTGCGCTCGGTGCGCGCGGCCTCGAGCTGCTCGACGGTGACCTTGTACTCCTGGTCCGCGCCGGCGAAGACCTCGACCGGGATGCCGTCGGCCAGGGCGATCGCTTCGGGATAGGTGGTCCAGTACGGCGCGGGCAGCAGCACCTCGTCGCCGGGGTTCACGACCGTCTGGAAGGCCTGGTACACCGACTGCTTGCCGCCGTTGGTCACGATGACCTGCGAGGGCTGGACCTCGAGGCCCGAGTCGCGCAGCGTCTTGGCGGCGATCGCCTCGCGCAGCACGGGGAGGCCGGCGGCGGGGGTGTACCGGTAGTTGGCCGGGTCGGCGAGGGCGTGCTGAGCGGCCTCGACGATGAACTGCGGCGTCGAGAAGTCGGGCTCGCCCGCGGCGTACGAGATGACCGGCCGGCCGGCGGCCTGCAGGGCCTTGGCCTTGGCGTCGACCTTGAGGGTCGCCGACTCGGCGATGGCGAAGAGCTTGCGGGACAGCGGTGCGCGTTCGGTCACCCTTCGAGAGTAGCGGCGTGGTCCACCGAATGGTGGACGGGGATCGACCGGATGACCTCTCCCGCGCCGGCGACGGAACCGGCACGCTGGAGGCATGACCACGAGAGCGAGCGCACCGACCGTCGTGCGCGGCCTGACCAAGAGATACGGCGACGTGACGGCCGTCGACGACGTGAGCTTCGAGGTGCCCGCCGGGGGCGTGTTCGCGTTCCTCGGGACGAATGGGGCCGGCAAGTCCACGACGATCAGCGCTCTCACGACTGTGATCGAGCCG
This sequence comes from Microbacterium sp. M4A5_1d, assembly GCF_053345465.1. Taxonomy (NCBI): domain Bacteria; kingdom Bacillati; phylum Actinomycetota; class Actinomycetes; order Micrococcales; family Microbacteriaceae; genus Microbacterium; species Microbacterium sp. M4A5_1d. Next base: position 1,107,962 of record NZ_JBKFAD010000001.1, on the reverse strand, counting down.
GATGCGGGGCAGCTCGAGGTCGCCGGTCACGACGTGCGCTCCGACGGTGACGCCGTGCGCCGCGCGATCGGCGTCGTCTTCCAGGACTCGCTCCTCGATTCCGCCCTCACCGTGCGCGAGAACCTGACGGTGCGGGCGCGTCCGTACCTCGGCTCGACGGCGGCGATCCGCGACCGCATCGACCGCCTCGCCGAGATCATCGACCTGGGCGAGTTCATCGACCGTCGCTACGGCCGGCTCTCGGGCGGGCAGCGTCGCCGCGCCGACATCGCCCGCGCGCTGCTCCACGACCCGGAGATCGTCTTCCTCGACGAGCCGACGACGGGACTCGATCCCGCGAGCCGGCAGATGGTGTGGCGGACGATCCATGAGCTGCGCGAGCGCGCCGGTCTCACCGTGTTCCTCACGACGCATTACCTCGAGGAGACGGAAGAGGCCGACCAGGTCTGCATCATCGACCGCGGGCGGATCGTCGCCGACGGCACTCCGGCGCAGCTGCGGGCGCGGTACAGCTCCAGCATCCTGTCGCTCGTCACGGCCGACGGCGACGAGCGCATCGCGGTGGCGGATGCCGCCGAAGCCCGCCGCATCCTCGCCGAACGGGGCGGCGCGGTGCTCGACTTCGAGTTCCGTCATGGACGCATGGACGACGTCTTCCTGGCCCTCACCGGACAGGCGGCGGCGGGGGAGACAGCAACAGGGGAGGCGGCGCGATGAAGACCGTGCAGGCGTACGTCGGGCGCAATCTCCGACTGTTCTACCGGGACCCGCTCGGGGTGTTCTTCTCGCTCACCGGCGCCCTGGTGGTGTTCCTCCTCTACGCCCTGTTCCTCGGCCAGATGCAGGTGGACTCGCTCGCCGCGACTCCGGGGTTCGATGCCGACGCCGCCCGCGACTTCGTCGACTCGTGGATGTTCGCCGGGGTCGTGGCCGTCGCCGCCGTCACGACGCCGCTCGGCGCGCTGTCGACGTTCGTCGAGGATGCCGCGTCCGGACGGTTCCGCGACTTCCTCGTCTCGCCGGTGCGCCGCGCGCAGCTCGTGCTCGGTTACCTCGGGTCGGCGTTCATCATCGGTTTGATCACCACGCTGATCGTGCTCGCCGTCGCGCTGGCCTACCTCGGGCTCACCGGGCGGACGCTCCCCGACGCCGGGCAGATCATCCGCATCGTGCTGTGGACCGTCCTCTCGGTGGCCGCCTACACGGCGCTCTGGGCGTTCGTGGTGTCGTTTCTTCGCACGAGCGGGTCGTACTCGGGACTGTCGACCCTCGTGGGAACCCTGACCGGCTTCGTCGCGGGTGCGTACATCCCCGTCGGCTCGTTCCCCGACGCCGTTCGGGATGCCGTCGGCGTGCTCCCGTTCGCGCAGTCGGCGATGCTCGTGCGGCGCGAGTTCGCCGCCGATCCACTCGATCGCCTCGCGGGCGGGGCGCCGGGCGCGGTCGAGGAGCTCAGCCGCATCTACGGGCTCGACCTGCAGGTGGGGTCGGCGACGGTCCCGGTCTGGGTCGCGGCGGTCGTGCTCGCTGTCGTGGCCGTGGCGTTCGCGGTGCTCGCGGCGGCCCGCATCCGCTCGCGCATCCGCTGAGGGGCAGGATGGGAGCGTGATCAGTCGCAGCTGGGTGGATGTCGCCGTCGGTGTCGTGCTCGCCCTCGGCGTGGGCATCCTCGCAGCCGCGGGAGAGACGGACCGGCTGCCGTGGGCGGTCGCGGGCCTGGTGCTCCTGCTCGCGGCGTATCTGATCGCGCGGCCCTCCGCCGGCGCGGAGGATCCCCGGCGCTTCGCGGTGTTCCTCGCCGTCGTGACGGTCTCGATCGCAGCGATGACGTTCGGCGAGGTCTCGCTCGCGACGATGCAGGTCATCGTGTATCCGCTGGTGTGGATCTTCGCTCCGTTGCGCCGTGATGGTGTCGTGGGATCGCTTTCGGTCGGCGCCGGGATGCTCGTCGGGTATGCCGGCGGCTTCGGTTTCGCTCCCGACGCGCTGCTGGAGGCAGCTGCCGTCGCGGTGCTCTCGGTTGCGTTCTCGATCGCGATGGGGTGGTGGATCTCAGCGATCGCCGCATACGGCACCGAGCGCGCGCGCCTGCTCGACGAGCTCTCCCGGGCGCAGCAGCAGGTCGAGGCGCTCAGCCGCGACAAGGGCGCGGCCGACGAGCGGGAGCATCTGGCCCGCGAGATCCACGACACCCTCGCGCAGACCCTCGCGGGAATCGTCATGCTCGCCGAACAGGCCGGGCGGCGTTCGCGCGCGGGGGATGCAGGCGGCGCCGCGACCGCGGTCGAGCGCCTCGAGGTGGCCGCTCGCGACGCGCTTGGCGAGGCCCGTGCGATCGTCGCGCGCACCGCCGCCGTCCCCGACGACCCCGTGCTCGGCGCTGCGGTGGAGCGGCTCGCCGAACGCTTCCGCGCCGACACCGGGCTCGAGATCTCCGTCGTCGACACGGCTTCCGGGGCCGATCGCGAGACGCAGGTCGTCGCGCTGCGCTGCCTGCAGGAGGCGCTGGCCAACGTGCGCAAGCACGCGGGAGCCGCGCGGGTCACGGTGGCGCTCACGCGCGAGGACGACGGCGCCCTGCGACTGGTCGTCGAGGACGACGGGCGCGGGTTCGACGTCTCGTCTCCGCGCACCGGGTACGGTCTCGACGGCATGAGCGAGCGAGTCGCACTCGCCGGGGGGAACCTCGAGATCACGGCCGTCGCGGGTTCGGGGACGACGCTCTCCGTTCGGCTGCCCGGGTCGCCTGTGCCGAGCGCTGGCGCGGCGGTGCGCGCATGATCCGTCTGCTCATCGTCGACGACCACCCGATCGTCCGGGCGGGGCTGGTCGGTCTGCTCGCCGACGAGCCCGGGTTCGAGGTGATCGCGGAGGCCGCCGACGGCGACGAGGCCGTCCGGCTCGCCACCGAGGCGCATCCCGACGTCATCCTCATGGACCTCCGGATGCCGGTGCTCGACGGCGTCGCAGCCACGGCTCGTATCGTGGCGGCGCGCGATGGGGCCGCGGGGCCGCGCGTGCTCATCCTCACGACCTACGAGAGCGACGACCAGATCCTCGCCGCCATCGAGGCCGGAGCCAGCGGCTATCTGCTGAAGGCGGCTCCACGCGAGGAGATCGTGGCGGGAATCCGGTCGGTCGCCGCCGGCCAGTCGGCTCTCTCGCCGGCCGTCGCGGTGCGTCTGGTGGAACGGATGCGGCAGCCCGAGCCGGCGGCATCCGCTCTCACTCCGCGCGAGACGGACGTGCTGCGCCTCGTCGCCGCGGGGCACGGCAACAGGCAGATCGCGGTGCAGCTCGGGATCGGCGAGTCGACCGTCAAGACGCACCTGTTGCGGGTCTACGACAAGCTCGGCGTCGACAGCCGAACCCGCGCCGTGACCCTGGCCCTCGAGCGCGGCCTGCTTCCCTGACCCGAAGCCCTCGTTATGGGGTCGTCACGTGCGGGAGCGGGCGCTGTCGTAGCGTGGGAGGGAACGGAAGCAACAGGGCAGGGGAGGGCAGCGGGGATGCGGATGCGGGTGGCGCTGGCCACGGGCTCGGCCACGCTATTGCTTCTCGCGGGGTGCGCGTCGATCCCGCTCGGACCGCCGCCTGTCCGCGAGGTGGCGACCGTGTCCGACACGATGTCGTGCCCGGACCCGATCCTCAACCCGCTTCCCGGCGCTGGTCTCGTCCCCGAAGACTTCGAGGTCGTCGCGGTGCTGGAGTGCGCCAACGGCGTGACGCGTGAGGATGCCGACGGCGTCATCGCCGGCAACGAGGTGCGGCGCTACGAGGGCGACCTCACGGAATTCCTCGACGCGATGGCGGCGCCCAGCGATCCTGGGCCGGCAGCGGTCTGCCCCGCCGTCGGGTATGCCTTCCGCGCGATCTGGGCGACGGATGCGGCGGGCCGCTTCGTGCCGATGTCGTTCCCCCTGACGGCATGCGGCGGCCCCAAAGAGGACGAACCCCTGGCCGCTCTGGCTCGGCTCGAGGTCGTCGACCGCACGTCCTCGGGGGCGGGTCGCGTCGAACTGCACGAGGCGACGGCGGTCGGCTGAGCGACGCGTGCGGGCGCGCACTGCTCCGAGACGGCATCCCGTTTCGTCGTCGTCCACCCGGACGTCACGGCCGCCGCGGGCGGCGCGCCTCTCACTGTGACCGTCGAGCTCGACGGCTGTCAGCGCATCGTCGGCAGCGACTTCCAGACCCGCCCCGCCCCTCCGTCTCTGATCCCCCTCCTGTCCCCCTGACCTCCCCCCAGCCCCGACGGGGGCTAGGGGAGGCGGCTCAGAGGTACTTCGCGTAGGCGGGGAGGGTCAGGAACGCGGGGAACTCGGAGCCGAGCGCGACCTCGCGGAACAGGGCCGCGGCATCGTCGAAGCGGTCGCCGTCGCGGCGCTCGACCTCGGCGATGACGTCGTCGACCAGTTCGTCGACCCAGGCGCGGGTGATCGGCGTGCCGTCATCCGTCGTGCGGTCCTGGTGGATCCATTGCCAGATCTGCGACCGGCTGATCTCGGCTGTGGCGGCATCCTCCATCAGGTCATCGATCGCGACGGCGCCGATCCCGCGCAGCCAGGCCTCGAGGTAGCGCACGGCGACGGACACGTTCGCGCGCACACCGGCGGTCGTGATCGGCAGGCCGATGTGGCAGTCGATGAGTTCGGATGCTGCGACCTCGACGTCGTCGCGCTGCCGGTCGAGCTGATTCGGGCGGTCGCCGAGCACGGCGTCGAACTCGGCGCGCGCGATCGGGATGAGGTCGGGGTGCGCGACCCACGTGCCGTCGAAACCGTCGCCGGCCTCGCGACGCTTGTCGGCGGCGACCTTTTCGAACGCGGCGCGCGTGACCTCGGGGTTCCGCCGGTTGGGGATGAAGGCGCTCATTCCGCCGATCGCGTGCGCGCCCCGGCGGTGGCAGGTCTTCACGAGCAGCTCGGTGTAGGCCCGCATGAACGGCACCGTCATCGTGACCGCGCTGCGGTCGGGCAGCACGAACCGGGCTCCGCGCCCGCGGTAGTTCTTGATCATCGAGAAGATGTAGTCCCACCGTCCGGCGTTCAGGCCCGCGCAGTGGTCGCGGAGAGCGAAGAGGATCTCGTCCATCTCGAACGCCGCCGGCAGCGTCTCGATCAGCACGGTCGCCCGGATGGTGCCGTGGGCCAGTCCGAGCCGGCGCTCCGTGAACGCGAAGACGTCGTCCCACAGCTGCGCCTCGGCGCTGGATTCGAGCTTGGCGAGGTAGAAGTACGGTCCCCGGCCGCTCTCGACGAGCCGGACGGCGTTGTGGAACGCATAGAGCCCGAAGTCGACGAGTGACCCGGATGCGTCGAGGGCGCGCCCTGTGCGGTCGGTGTAGGCGAGGTGCTTCTCGGTGAGGTGCCAGCCGCGCGGGCGCATGACGATCGTCGGCGTGCGCTCGGCGGTGACGGTGTAGCGCCGCCCATCGGGACCGGTGTGCTCCAGCTCACCGCGGATCGCGTCGCGCAGCGACAGCTGCCCGCCGATGACGTTGCGCCAGGTCGGCGAGGTGGCGTCCTCCTGGTCGGCGAGCCACACGCGGGCGCCCGAATTCAGGGCGTTGATCGTCATCTTGGGATCGGTGGGTCCCGTGATCTCGACGCGGCGGTCCTCGAGGCCCGGGCCCGCACCCGCGACGCGCCACGAGTCGTCCTCGCGGATGTGCGCGGTGTCGCTGCGGAACGATGGGTCGGCCCCGTTGCCGATCTCGAAGCGGCGCCGCATCCGGTCGGCGAGGCGGTCGTGCCGTCGCCCCGCGAAGCGGTCGTGCAGCGCCGTGACGAAGTCGAGCGCGTCGGGCGTGAGGATCTCGTCGAAGCGCGGGTGCATCTCGCCGCGCACCTCGATCGCGGGTTCGTGCGTCTGCACGGGTACGGGCCCCGTCCAGGTGCGCCGCCGGCTCTGAGTCTCTGTGATGGTCATGGTCTCGTCTCCTGTGATCTGTGACGCTCGGGTCAGAACTGGGATGCCTCGGTCGATCCGGCCAGGGCGAGGGTGGCGCTGTCGGGGTTGAGCGCCGTCGAGAGGGCGTCGAAGTAGCCGGTGCCGGCTTCGCGCTGGTGGCGGGTGGCGGTGTAGCCGTGCGCCTCGGCGTCGAACTCCGCCTGTTGCAGCTCGACGTACGCGCTCATTGCACGGTCGGCGTAGCCACGGGCGAGGTCGAACATCGAGTGGTTGAGGGCGTGGAATCCGGCCAGGGTGATGAACTGGAACCGGTAGCCCAGCTCGGCCAGCTCCGCCTGGAACGTCGCGATCTGCGCGTCGCTGAGGTGCCGCTTCCAGTTGAAGCTCGGCGAGCAGTTGTACGCGAGCAGCTTGCCGGGATGCTCCGCGTGGACGGCTGCGGCGAACTCGCGGGCCAGCTCGATGTCGGGCTCGCCGGTCTCGACCCACAGCAGGTCTGCGTAGGGCGCGAACGCGAGGCCGCGCGCGATGACGGGGTCGATCCCGGCGCGGGTGCGGTAGAAGCCCTCGCTCGTGCGCTCGCCGGTGAGGAAGGGGCGGTCGCGCTCGTCGACGTCGCTCGTGATGAGGTCGGCGCCCAGCGCGTCGGTCCGCGCGATCACGATCGCAGGCACGCCCGCGACATCCCCGGCGAGCCGCGCGGCATTGAGCGTGCGGATGTGCTGAGCGGTCGGCACCAGCACCTTGCCGCCGAGGTGGCCGCACTTCTTCTCACTCGCGAGCTGATCCTCCCAGTGCGTGCCGGCGGCACCGGCGGCGATGAGGGATGCCGCGAGCTCGTAGGCGTTCAACGGACCGCCGAACCCCGCCTCGCCGTCGGCGACGATCGGGGCGAGCCAGTCGCGGGTGCGGCCGCCCTCGGCGTGCTCGATCTGGTCCTGTCGCAGCAGCGCGTTCGAGATGCGCCGCACGACGGCGGGCACGGAGTTGGCGGGATACAGGCTCTGGTCGGGGTATGTCTGCCCGGCGAGGTTCGCGTCGGCGGCGACCTGCCAGCCGGACAGGTAGATCGCCTTCAGGCCGGCGCGCACCTGCTGGACGGCCTGGCCGCCCGTGTAGGCCCCGAGGGCGCGGACGTACTCCTCGGTGTGGAGGAGGTTCCACAGCGACTCGGCACCCCGGCGGGCGAGGGTGGCCTCCTCACGGACGGAGCCACGCAGCCGGATGACGTCGTCTGCGCGGTACGTGCGCTCGATGCCGTCCCAGCGGGGGTCGGTCTGCCACAGCTCCTCGAGCTCGGCAGCGGTCTGAACCTGGTCGCCGGGCCGCAGCGGACCCGGAGCGGGAATCGTGGTCATCTCGGTCTCCTTCGTCAGAACGGGCGGCTCTGCCCGTCGTGGAGACCACTGTGGGCGAACTATCGGGCGCAGCACCGCCGGGTTCGAGGAGAAGATCGGCCGATCTTCTGCTTTCGTGACAGAATCCCACCATGACGCGCAAGGACGCCGTCGCCGCCGCGGGCGTGGCGCTCGACGATGAGGACATGGACGCCTTCACGATCGGCCGGCGCATCCGGCAGATCCGCACCGGACGAGGGATGACCCTCGACGACCTCGCCGCTGCCGTCGGGCGTGCGCCGAGCCAGCTCTCGATGATCGAGAACGGTCGCCGCGAGCCGAAGCTCTCGCTGCTCCGCACGATCGCGCGCGCCCTCGGCACCTCGCTCGATGCGCTCCTCGAGTCCGAGGAGCTGGATCCCCGTGCCGCCCTGGAGATCGAGGTCGCCCGCGCGATGGCGGGGCCGACGTTCCGGAGCGCCGGGATCACGCCCTTCCGCATCCCGCGCGCCGTGCCCGACGAGGTGCTGCGCGCCCTTCTCGCGCTGCAGGGCGAGATCGAGCGGCTGCACGACGAGCGCGCCGCGACCCCCGAAGAGGCGCGGCGCGCCAACGTCGCCCTGCGGCGTCTTATGCGGACGCAGAACAACTACTTCCCCGAGCTCGAGCAGCAGGCGCGGGAGCTGCTGGCGGCGGTCGGGCACCCGGGCGGGCCGCTGACGCAGCGCACCGCGAGCGACATCGCGGGGCATCTCGGCTTCAGCATCCATTACGTCGCGGATCTGCCGCAGACGACCAGAAGCGTCGCCGACCTCGCCCATGGGCGGCTCTACCTGTCGAGCCGCCTCGCTGCCGCGACGTCCGCCGATCCGCGGACCGCCGTGCTGCAGGCGCTGTCGAGCCGCATCCTCGGTCACACCGAGCCGGCCAGCTACGACGAGTTCCTCCGGCAGCGGGTGGAGACGAACTACCTGACCGGTGCGCTGCTGATCCCCGAGGCGGATGCTGCGCCCGCCCTGCGCGAGGCGAAGGAGCGGCGTGCGATCTCGATCGAAGACCTGCGCGATGCGTACTCGGTGTCGTACGAGACCGCCGCGCACCGCTTCACGAACCTCGCGACCGAGCACCTGGGCATCGCGGTGCACTTCCTCAAGGTTCACGAGTCGGGGACGATCACGAAGGCGTACGAGAACGACGACGTCGACTTCCCGACCGACCGGCTCGGCGCCATCGAGGGGCAGCTGTGCTGCCGGGAGTGGACGAGCCGGGCGGTCTTCGACGTCGATGACCGCTTCAACCCGTACTACCAGTACACCGACACCGGCAACGGGACCTATTGGTGCACGGCTCGCGTCGAGCATTCGAGCGAGGGCGCGCACTCGGTCAGCGTCGGCGTGCGGTTCGATGACACGAAGTGGTTCCTCGGGCGCGACACACCCCATCGCGGGGTGTCACGGCACTCGGTCGACGTGTGCTGCCGACGTGCGCCGGCCGACCTCGAGGAGCGGTGGCGTGCCGCCGCGTGGCCGAACGTGAAGACCCCGCGCACGCTGCTGGCGACTCTGCCGACCGGCGCCTTCCCGGGCGTAGACACGACTGATCTCTACGCGTTCCTGGAGACACACGCCCCCTCCTGAAGCACCCCGTCGACTCGGGTCAGGGGGCGGCGTTCCACCGGGGGCGGTAGGGGGTGCCGGGGGCGGGCGGAGCAGCGTCGATCGAGGTCAGGAGAGCGGCGGCGTCGGCGGCGGGGAAGGTCGTCACCAGGCGGATGCCGTCGTCGGTGACACGCGCGTACACGAGCGCGGCGGCACCGGCGGTTGCCGACAGCACGGTGAGGTACTCGCCGCCGGCCTCGGACCGCGCCGCCGCGGGGGAGCGGAGCAGGCTCGTCGCCGCGTCCGTCACCCGTTCGAGCAGCGTCGGCCCGTCCGCCCAGGGCGCGAACGCAGCGTCGGCGAGCCCGAACGCGCGGGCGAGCTCGGGGCCGAGCCACCGTTCGCGCTTCAGGCCGTACGGCGTCGGCGTCAGCGAGAGCAGGTAGCCGTACACGTGAAGGAGGCCCGCGTTCCCGACCGGCCAGGCACTCGGCTCGCCGGCGAGATCGTGCAGCCGGTCGAAGACCGCACGGTCGAGCACGGGCGCACCGACGTTCTCGTCGACGATGGTCGACCGCGACCAGCGTGCGAAGCGACCGGATGCCGCATCCTGGGCTATCGATCGCGAGAGCCAGGGCACCGCGTCGAACGCCTGCCCGGCGTCGCCGCGCGCGGCGGTCGCGGCCGCCGCATCGAGTCGTCGGATCTCGTTCATCCGCAGTTCATCGACTGTGGGATTTGTGTCCACGTGTGCACCTAACGATGGACGAAGCGTCCACTCAGAAAGTCCGATCCGTGCCGAACCCTGCTCTCATCATCTTCGATTTCGACGGAACCGTCGCCCTCGGCGACGGGCCGGTGCTCGCCTACGCGCGTGCTGCCGCCGCTGCCTCCGGCGATCCCGACCGGTTCCTCGCCCGGGTCGACGACGGGCTGCGCGGCCGACCGTCCGGTGCTGGGGCGCCGCTCGACGCGTACGACGTGATCCGGCTCGTGGCCGAGGACGCGGGGGTCGGGGCCGAGGCGCTGTCGCGTGCCTACCTCGACAGCCGCGCACTGCTGGGCACCGATCTCGCTCCCGTCGAGGCGCCGGTCGGGCTCGCCGCGGTCGCCGAACGCCTGCCGGCCGAGTGCGTCCTCGTCACCAATGCCCCGGCGACCCGCGTCGCGGAGACCCTCGACGCGCTGGGGCTCGGCGACGCCTTCGCGCGCATCGTCACCGACGCGGGCAAGCCCGCGGGGCTCGAACGGCTGCTCGACGCGCCCGAGGTCCGTGACCGCCGGGTGCTCGCGGTCGGCGACATCTGGCGCAACGACCTCGAGCCCGCGCACCGGCGCGGACACGACACCGCGCTCGTCGGTCCGTGGACGGATGCCGCGGCATCCCCGACCTTCCACGCCGACACGCTCACCGAACTGCTGCCGCGCATCGAAGCGTGGGCCGCGGCATCCGCCCCCTGACTCCGTACACCTCTCACACCACTCCTTTCCCACCCCTCACCCGAAGGACATCCACTCATGCGCACCACCCGACTTCTCGCCGCGGCCGCCGTCAGCGCCATCGCCGCCATCACCCTCGCCGGCTGCGCGGGCTCGCCCGCCGCCGGTGACACCCCTGAGGCCGCCGCCGACCCGACGTCGCTCGTGCTCGCGCTCGTCCCCTCGCAGGACCAGAACGGGCTCGTCGAGACCGCGGCTCCGCTCACCGACTACCTGAGCGACGAGCTCGGCATCGAGGTCACCGGTGTGGTCTCGAAGGACTATCAGGCCGCCGTCGAGGCGATGGGCGCCGGCCAGGCGCAGATCGGCTTCCTCCCGTCGCTGCAGCTGTGGCAGGCCAACGACATGTACGGCGCTGACGTCGTGCTGCAGACCGAGCGCAACGGCAACATCAGCTACCCCGCGCAGTTCATGACGAACAACCCCGACAAGTACTGCGACGACGCTCCCGTCGAGCGCGACGGGATGCTCTTCTGCAACGGCGCCGACGCGATGACGGGCCCCGCGGGCCTCGACTCGATCACCAAGGTGAAGGGCGCGAAGGTCGCCGTGCTCGGACCCGGGTCGCCCGCCGGCTACATCTACCCGATCCTCGCGCTGCAGGAGGCCGGGCTCGACACCGACAGCGACATCGATCAGCTGCCCGTGACCGCGAACGACGCGTCCGTGCTCGCCGTCTACAACGGTGACGCCGAAGTCGGGTTCAGCTTCTGGGACGCGCGCACGATCGTGAAGAAGGACACCCCGGGCGTCGGGCAGAAGGTCGTCGTGTTCGCGATGACCGAGGAGATCCCGAACGACGGTGTCGCGCTGAGCTCGGACCTCTCGCCCGAGCTGCGCGAGCGCATCGCGACCGCGCTGGAGGACTTCTCGAACACCGCCGAGGGCTCGGAGGTGCTGCAGAGCATCTACTCGATCACGAAGCTCGCACCCGCCGACGCCTCGTCGCTCGACGTCGTCGCACGCGCCGCGCAGGCGCTCGGACTGCAGTGACCGACACCACTGCACGCGATGCCGGGGCCGCGGCCCCGGCATCGCCGTCGGGCATCCGGCTGCACGACGTCACGGTGCGCTACCCGAACGGCACTCTCGGCCTGCGCGGGGTCTCGCTCGAGATCGGTGCGGGCGAGATGGTCGCCGTCGTCGGGCTGTCGGGATCGGGCAAGTCGACCCTCATCCGCACGATCAACGGCCTCGTCCCCGTGACCTCGGGCGTGCTCGAGGTCGGCGGCGTGCGCGTCGACACGGCGCGTGGGCGCGAGCTGCGTCGCCTGCGCGGCGACATCGGCATGGTGTTCCAGGGCTTCAACCTCGCCGGTCGCACGAGCGTGCTCAACAACGTCCTCGTTGGTCGCCTCGCCCATACCCCGGTGTGGCGCACCCTGCTGGGCGCCTACCGGTCCGACGACCGCCGCCTCGCCTTCGAGGCGCTCGAGCGCGTGGGGATGCTGCCGCGGGTCTGGGATCGCGCCGCCGCTCTCTCGGGAGGTCAGCAGCAGCGCGTCGCGATCGCCCGCGCCCTCGCGCAGCAGCCGCGCATCGTCCTGGCCGACGAGCCGGTCGCGAGCCTCGATCCGCCCACGGCGCACGGGGTCATGAAAGACCTCCAGCGCATCAACACCGAGCTCGGCATCACGGTGCTGGTGAACCTGCACCTGCTCGACCTGGCGCGCACCTACGGCGTGCGACTGATCGGGATGCGGGCGGGCGAGGTCGTCTACGACGGCCCGGCAGCGGATGCCTCCGACGCGGACTTCGCCGGCATCTACGGGCGATCGCTGACGGCCGAGGACCGGCTCGACGCATGAGCGCGCCCGCACTCGTCGTCCCGCCGCGACCCCGCGGACGTGCGGTGCCGTGGCTGGTCGCGGGGATCGTCACCGCGATCACGGTGGTCACCTGCCTCCCCGGCATCGGCGTCGGCCTCGACCTGTCGGGCATCGCGCGCAACTGGCAGCACGGCGCCGACAAGGTGCTCGGGTTGCTGCAGCCGGACTGGACGTTCTTCCCGCGGACCGTCGCCCCGCTGCTGGAGACGCTCCAGATGGCGGTGATCGGCACCGCGGTGGGGGCCGCGCTCTCGCTGCCGCTGAGTCTGTGGGCGGCTCGGCCGACCAACCCGCGCCCGGTGCTGCGGGGTGCGGTCCGCGCGATACTCAACATCGTCCGGAGCGTTCCCGACCTGCTGTCGGCGGCGATCCTGGTGGCGATGGTCGGGGTCGGCGCGCTGCCCGGCATCCTCGCCCTCGTGATCTTCAACGTCGGCATCATCGTGAAGCTGGTCTCCGAGCAGATCGACGCGATGGACACGGGGCCCCTCGAAGCGGGCCGCGCCGCGGGCGGGACGCAGCTTCAGATCAATCGTGCCCTCGCCCTGCCCGACACCTGGCCCGCGTTCGCGGCGCAGACGCTGTACGTCCTCGAGCTCAACGTCCGCGCGTCGACCGTCCTGGGGCTCGTCGGCGCCGGCGGCATGGGCCTCATCATCGACGCCGTGCGCACCTTCTACCGGTACGACCAGCTGTCGCTCATCATCCTGGAGATCCTCGTCGTCGTGCTCGTCATCGACGCCGCCAGCTCCGCCCTGCGACGGAGGCTCGCATGACCGCTCCCGTTCTCGCCGATCCGCGACGCACGTCAGCGCCGGCCGTGCCCTCCCGCCCGCGTCGACGGGTGCGCACCGTGGTCGCCGCCGCCGTGACGATCGTCGTCATCCTGGCCTTCTGGTCGGTGGACATCACCTGGTCGCGGCTGGCTGACCTGCCCGCCGAGCTCGTGCGCTACGGCTGGCTCATGTTCTCGTCGCCGACGTGGGAGAAGCTGCCGGACGCTCTGTGGCAGACCTGGCAGAGCGTTCAGATGGCGTGGGTCGGGACCGTGCTCGGGGTTATCGTGGCCACACCGCTCAGCCTGGTGGCGGCCCGAGGGTTCGGTCCGGCATGGCTGCGCTCGATCCTGCGGTTCGTGTTCTCGACGATTCGCGCCGTTCCCGAGATCATCTTCGCGATCATCATCCTCTCGATGACCGGGCTCACGCCGCTCACGGGGGCGCTCGCCCTCGCGGTGAACGGCATCGGCACCCTCGGCAAGTGGGGGTACGAAGCCGTTGAAGCCGTCCCCGCCGGACCCATCGAAGCGGCGCGCGCGGCCGGGGGCAGCCCGGCGCAGGTGCTGCGATGGGGCGTGTGGCCGCAAGCGACCCCGGTGTTCCTGTCGTTCTGGCTCTACCGCTTCGAGATCAACGTGCGCTCGTCGGCCGTCCTCGGGCTCATCGGAGTCGGCGGGATCGGCGACATGCTGACGACCTACACCCAGTACCGTGAGTGGTCGACGGTGGGGATGCTGCTGATCGTCGTGATCGTCGTCACGATGACGATCGACGGCATCTCGGGCCGCATCCGCCGACGGATCATGGAGGGCGCACGTGTCCGGTAACGCTCCGCCGACCGTGCGCATCCAGGCGCTCCGCAACGGGCTGCAGCCGACCGAGCGCCGCGTCGCGGACGTGATCCTCGACGCGCCCGAGGTCGTGGTCGAACTCACCGCGCAGCAGCTGGCCGACCGTGCGGGGGTCGCGCGTTCGTCGGTGGTCCGCGCCTGTCAGACGTTCGGGTTCCGCGGCTATCCGCAGCTGCGGGTCGCGCTCGCCGCCGAACTCGGAGCGGCCGCGCCGGCGCCATCCGACCACGGCGACGGGGCGCTCGGGCGCGTGCGCAGGTCGATCGATCGAGCCGCGGCGTCGCTGCCGGCGTCGACGAGCCTGCTCGAGGCTGACGAGGTCGAGCGAGCGGTGACGGCTGTGGTCGGCGCCGGCAGGCTGCTGGTCGTCGCCAACGGACTCTCGTCGCCGGTCGCGAGCGATCTCGCGATGCGCCTGACCGCCGTGGGGCGGCCCGCCGAGGTGATCGCCGACGTCATCGCGCAGCAGATCTCCGCTCGGCAGCTCGGCAGTCGTGACGTCTGCATCGTCGTGAGCGGCTCGGGCGCGAACGAGGCGAGTCTGCGGGCCGCGGCGGCGGCCGCGACCGGGGGAGCCGTCGTCATCGCGATCACCTCGTTCGCGGCATCCCCGCTCGTCGAACGGGCCACGCACGCGCTCGTCATCGCGCCGGCGGGGACGAGCTTCCGCGATGAGCTCGAGCACACGTCGCGGGCCGCGCACGCGCTGTTCGTCGAGGCTCTCGCCGACGAGGTGGCCGCGCGCCTGCCCGGCGGCGCGAGCGCCGTGCGCGCGCAGGTGCTCGAGGTCCTCTCCGACAATCTCGGGGCTTGAGCACGGGGTCAGGGGGAGAGGCGGAGGGCCGTCCAGACGGCGGCGCGGTCGGCGAAGCTCGACAGGTCGCGGCCGAGCAGGCGCTGGGCCAGGGCGATGCGCGTGCGGACGGTGTGTCGATGCACGCCGAGGGCGCGCGCCGTCGACTCGTGAGCGCCGTCGTGGTCGAGCCAGGCGACGAGCGTCGCCTCGAGCGCCGTGCCGTGACGTGCATCGTGGGTGCGCAGCGGGGTGAGCTCGGCTCCGGCGCGGGCGCGAGCGGGCGCCGTCGCGAGATCGTCGAGCAGGTCGCCTGGAGCATCGACGACATCGGTGACGGCACCCGGACGCCCGCGGTCGCGCGCGAGCCGGGCCCGGTCGCGGGCCGCCGTCACGTCGTCGTCGGTCGTGGCCGCCGCGGTCCCGAGTCGCCACGACAGCCGCGCGGCGATCTCGTCGAGCAGGTGCCGTTCGTTCGTCCCGACGATGAGGAGCACGCCGTCCTCGTCGCGACCGTAGAACAGCCGGCCGCCTGCGGCGTGATTGTCGAGCACTTCGCGCGCGCCGGTCGGCGCGTGCGCATCCGCCACCGCGACGACGTAGGGCGCGGCGGGGAAGCCGCCCCAGGCATCGGTCGCCACCTTCCGTGCGAGGGCGAGGTGCCCGTCGGCGAGGAGGTCGACGAGCGCAGCGCGCAGCCCGCTCCACGCGCCCGCGGTCATCCGGCGCTGCTCGAGAGCGAGGCCCGTCGTCGCGACGACGGCGGTGACGACGGCGCGGGCGTCCTGGTCGAGTTCGGCGCCGGCAGTGACGAGGACGCCGCGCTGACCCCCCGAGCCGAGCGTCTGCAGCGTCACCGGATGGCCCGCCAACCGCATCGCCGCGCCAGTTCCCCCTCCCCGTCGCAGCAGTGCCGCAGCCTCTGCCCCGACGGCCCCGCGCAGATCGCCGTCGACCGCGGACCCGGCGGAGGAGTGCTCGTGCGTCAGCGTCCCCGAGGCGTCGTAGAGGCCGACCCACGCGCCGAGCTGGCGCGCGAGCTCGGCCAGCGTCGCGTCGAACCCGTCGGGCCGCAGGGCGGCGATCGCGAGGGCGCGCTGCGCGTCGAGCGCCCAGCTGCGCCGAGCGTACGCCTGCGCGGCGATGGCTTCCGCGGCGGCTCGGGCGACGGCGATGAACGGGGTCCGATACGGCACCTCGAACAGCGGCATGCCTGCCGTCGTGCAGGCGAGCCGGAGGGAATCGGGGATGCCGTCGCGGACCACCTCCGTGCCGAAGCCGAGCCCGCGGACACCGCGCGCCCGCAGGCGGCCGACGTAGGCCTCCGCCTCCGCCTCCGCATCGGAGTCCCCGGCGAACTGGGTGCCCGTGGTGAGCAGGACGACGTCCTCCGAGAGGAAGGGGGTGGGGTCGGCAAGATCGGAGCTGTGCACCCAGCGCACCGGCGCGTCGAGGTTGGCGTCGTCGTCGGCAGGCGTCGCGAGGCGCAGATCGAGTTCACGCCGGGCCAGCAGGGCGCGGATCGTCGGTGACGGGGGAGCGGCGGCGGGCATCGGCATCCTGTACGTGCTGGCGATAAGAGGTGGCATCACTGTACAACCCGGTGAATGCGGGTTGCGCGATGCGCGTCTTACTGTCGCGGAATGAGCACCACGACCTCGACGCCGACCATCCCCCTCGGCGGCCCGACCCTCCCGCAGGAGCGCCGTGTCGTCACCGCGATCCCCGGACCCCGCTCCGAGGAGCTGCTGGCACGCAAGGCAGCCGCCGTCCCGGCCGGTGTCGGCCACACCGCGCCGATCCATGCCGTCGCCGCGGGTGGCGGAGTCATCGTCGACGCCGACGGGAACTCGCTCATCGACCTCGGCTCGGGCATCGCCGTGACCTCGGTCGGCAACGCGCATCCCGCCGTCGTCGCCGCTGTGCAGGCGCAGGTCGCGCAGTTCACCCACACCTGCTTCATGATCTCGCCGTACGAGTCGTACGTCGCCGTCGCCGAAGCCCTCAACCGGCTCACCCCCGGCGACCACGAGAAGAAGACCGCGCTGTTCAACTCGGGCGCCGAAGCGGTCGAGAACGCCGTGAAGATCGCACGCAAGGCGACCGGCCGTCAGGCGGTCGTCGCCTTCGACCACGGCTACCACGGCCGAACGAACCTCACGATGGCGCTCACCGCGAAGTCGATGCCCTACAAGAGCGGATTCGGGCCCTTCGCCCCCGAGGTCTACCGTGCGCCGCTGTCGTATCCGTTCCGCGACGGACTGTCGGGCCCGGATGCCGCGGCCCGCGCGATCTCGCAGATCGAGAAGCAGATCGGAGCCGACAACCTCGCCGCCGTCATCATCGAGCCCATCCAGGGCGAGGGCGGGTTCATCGTCCCCGCAGACGGGTTCCTGCCGGCGGTCGCCGACTGGTGCCGCGAGAACGGCGTCGTGTTCATCGCCGACGAAGTGCAGACCGGCTTCGCCCGCACCGGCGCGATGTTCGCCAGCGAGCACTTCGGCATCGTCCCCGACCTGATCACGACGGCGAAGGGCATCGCGGCCGGCCTGCCGCTCGCGGCCGTCACCGGCCGCGCCGACCTCATGGACGCCTCGCACCCCGGTGGCCTGGGCGGCACGTACGGCGGCAACCCCGTCGCCTGCGCGGCGGCCCTCGCCGCGATCGACGCCTTTGAGAACGACGGCTTGATCGAGCGCGCTCAGCAGATCGGGGCGCGCCTGACAGCTCGTCTCAACGCGATGCGCGAGAGCGACCCCCGCATCGGGGAGGTGCGCGGGCTCGGCGCGATGATCGCCGCCGAGTTCGTCGACCCCGCCACCGGCGCCCCCGACGCCGCGCTGACCTCGGCGATCGCCAAGGCGTGCATCGCGGAAGGCGTCATCGTCCTCACGTGCGGCACCTACGGCAACGTGATCCGGTTCCTTCCGCCGCTCTCGATCGGCGACGAGCTGCTCGACGACGGTCTCGACGTCATCGCCGCGGCTCTCGGGCGGGCCTGAGCGTGGCGGCCCCGAGCTCCAGCGGCTGGGAGAACCCGGTCTCGCCCGAGACGTCCGCGGGGCTCGGGGCGGTGACGAAGGCGCGTTCGAACAAGCTGCGGTCGCGCCACGTCACGATGATCACTCTCGGCGGCATCATCGGCGCGAGCCTGTTCGTCGGATCCGGCAACGTCATCCGCACGGTCGGGCCGGCCGCGGTCCTGTCGTACCTGCTGGGCGGTCTGCTGGTCTTCCTCGCGATGCGCATGCTCGGCGAGATGGCGGCGTCGCGTCCGGCGATCGGCTCGTTCATGGAGTACGCCCGCGTCGGGCTCGGTGACTGGGCTGCCTATCTCGTCGGCTGGCTCTACTGGTACTTCTGGGTCGGCGTGCTCGCCTACGAGGCGGTGCTCGGCGGCGAGACGATGCACACCTGGTTCCCGGTCATCCCCTCCTGGGGCTGGTCGCTGATCCTGCTCGCGGTCTTCGTCGGCACGAACGTCATCTCGGTCCGCACGTTCGGCGAGGTCGAGTTCTGGCTGGCCAGCATCAAGGTGCTCGCTATCGTCGTGTTCCTCGGCGCCGGCATCCTCTTCGCCCTCGGGCTGTGGCCGCAGGCGACCTTCGCCGTCCCCAACCTGTGGGAGCACGGCGGGTTCGCCCCCAACGGCATCGGCGTCGCCTTCACCGGCGTTGCCCTCGTGATCTTCTCGTACTTCGGCACCGAGATCGCCGTCATGGCGTCGGCCGAATCCGTCGATCCCGCCAAGGGCATCCGGCAGGCGACCAGCACGATCATCTGGCGCATCCTGCTGTTCTTCGTCGGGTCGGTGCTCGTGATCGTCACCGTCGTGCCCTGGGATGAGCTGCCGGCGCCGACGGATGTCGCGAACGCGCCGTTCACGGTCGCGCTGTCGCGCTTCGGCATCCCCGGGGCCGACGTCATCATGCAGCTCGTGATCTTCACGGCCGTCATCTCGGTCCTCAACTCGGGCCTGTACTCGGCCTCGCGGATGTTCTCGGCGCTGGCCGACAAGGGCTTCGCCCCGAAGGTCGTCGCGCGGCGCTCGCGCAACGGCGTTCCCGTGATGGCGCTGCTGGCCTCGACCATCGGCGGGCTCATCGCGACGCTCGTGAACTTCCTCACGCCGGGGTCGGGCATCTTCGACTTCATCATGAACTCGGCCGGCCTCGTCGCGCTCTTCGTGTACGTCTTCATCGCCCTCACCCAGCTGCGCCTGCGTCAGCGGATGACGCCCGAGGAGGTGGCCGCGCTCAAGCTGAAGATGTGGCTGCACCCGTGGCTCAACATCTTCCTGATCGTCGCGATCGCCGCCGTCGTGGTGGTCATGCTCACGACCGAGTCGGGGCGTTCGCAGGTGTGGACGAGTCTCATCGCCACCGGTGTACTACTGGTGTTCTGGCCGCTCGTGCGCCGCAACCTGCGCGCCCGTCGGCTCGACCGGGAGAGTGTCGCCCCGGTCACGGGTTCTGCCAACGAAGGAGTCGGAAATGACTGAGATCACCCGCGACGTCGCGATCGTCGGAGCCGGCGCGGCCGGACTGACGGCCGCGAACGACCTGAGGAAGGCCGGGCTGTCGGTCGTCGTGCTCGAGGCGCGCGACCGCGTCGGCGGACGCCTGTGGACCGACGAGATCGACGGCGCCATGCTCGAGCTCGGCGGACAGTGGGTCTCGCCCGACCAGCACGCGCTGATCGACACGCTCGCCGACCTCGGACTCGAGACGTACACGCGGTATCGCGACGGCGACAGCGTGTACGTCGGTCCGGACGGGCAGGCGCGGCGCTTCCGCGGCGAGATGTTCCCGGTGGCGCCGGAGACCGAGCGCGTCATCGACGAGATCACCGCGCGGCTGGACGAGATGGTCGCCGAGATCGACCCCGACCGGCCGTGGGCGCACGAGAAGGCGGCCGAGTGGGACCGCATCTCGTGGGACGCGTGGCTGCGTCAGCAGACCGATGACGACGAGGCGGTGCGCAACCTCGCCTTCGCCACGGGATCGGCGATGCTCACCAAGCCGACGCACACCTTCTCGCTGCTCCAGTCGCTGCTCATGGCGGCGTCGGCGGGCTCGTACTCGCACCTGGTCGATGCGGACTTCATCCTCGACAAGCGCGTCGTCGGAGGTCTGCAGCAGGTGCCGCTGCGCCTCGCGGAGCGGCTGGGCGAGGACGTCCTGCTGGGCCAGCCGGTGCGCTCGATCGAGTACTCCGACGCGGGTGCGGTCGTCCGCACCGACGAGGTCACGGTGCGGGCACGCCACGTCGTGCTCGCTCTGGCGCCGGTGCTCTACAACCGCATCTCGTTCTCGCCGCCGCTGCCGCGTCTGAAGCACCAGATGCACCAGCACTTCTCGATGGGCTTCGTCATCAAGGTGCACGCCGTCTACGACCGGCCGTTCTGGCGCGAGCAGGGGCTGTCGGGCACCGCCTTCAGCCCGTACGAGCTGTCGCACGAGGCGTACGACAACACCAACCACGGCGACGAGCGGGGCACGCTCGTCGGGTTCGTGTCCGACCAGAACGCCGACGACCTCTTCCGCCTCTCCGCGGACGAGCGGCGCGAGCGCATCCTCGAGTCGCTCTCGCACTACTACGGACCCGAGGCGAAGAACCCGATCGTCTACTACGAGAGCGACTGGGGCAGCGAGGAGTGGACGCGCGGCGCCTACGCCGCGAGCTTCGACCTCGGCGGCCTGACCCGTTACGGCGCTGAGCAGCTCGAGCTCGTCGCACCGCTGCACGTCGCGTGCAGCGATCTCGCCGGACTCGGCTACCAGCACGTCGACGGAGCGATCCGCATGGGCCACCGCGTCGCCGACGAGATCCTCGAAGCGGACCGCGCATGAGCCGCTCGGCGTCCGGCGGCCGCATCGTCGTCGGATACACCGCGACCAAGGCGGGGCGGGATGCCGTGGCCTTCGCGAGTCGCCTCGCGACGGCATCCGGGGCCGCGCTCCACCTCGTGCTCGTGCTCCCCGCCCAGAAGCCGGGGATCGTCCCGCCGGATGCCGGCTACGAGCGGCTGCTGCGCGAGCAGGCCGCCGGCTGGCTGCGGGAGGGCGCCGCGGAGGTTGCCGAGGGTGTGTCGCACCGCGCCCACGTCCGCTACGGCGAGTCGGTCGCGGCGGGGCTCATCGACACCGCCGACGAGCTGGGGGCCTCGCTCATCGTCGTCGGGGCCGCCGACGGCGGCAATCGGGGCCGGCACCGGCTCGGCACGACGACGACCGAGCTCGTGCACTCGTCCGACGTGCCGGTCGCCCTGGTTCCGCGCGGCGCGCGCCGGGTTCCGGTCGAGACCGGCATCACGCGCCTGACCGCCGCCGTGGGGGAGCGCGAGGGCACCGAGCTCCTCGTCGAGGCGACCATCCGGCTCGCCGCGGCGACCGCGGCGCCGGTGCGGCTGCTCTCGCTCGTCGCCCTCGACCTGCCCGCGGGCCTCGACACCG
This sequence comes from Microbacterium sp. M4A5_1d, assembly GCF_053345465.1. NCBI lineage: Bacteria > Bacillati > Actinomycetota > Actinomycetes > Micrococcales > Microbacteriaceae > Microbacterium > Microbacterium sp. M4A5_1d. The sequence continues at coordinate 1,086,907 of NZ_JBKFAD010000001.1, read as the reverse complement.
GGGCCATCCGCACGGTCGGTCAGAACCACGCGCAGGAGGTCCTGGACGAGGTCCGCGGAGCTCTTCCGGCCGAGGCCGAGGTCACCGCCGTGGTCGCGGCCGGCGACGGCATCGAGGACGCCGTGTCGCACCTCGAATGGGAGGCCGGCGAGGCCGTCATCGTCGGCTCCAGCCGTCTCGCGCAGCCGCGACGGCTCTTCCTCGGCTCCACGGCGGCGCGCATGCTGCGCGTCGTCACCGCCCCCATGATCGTGGTGCCCCGCACCCGCAGCGACCGCGAAGGAGCGAGCGCATGACCCGAGCAGAACAGACGGGGGTGCCCGCGGGCGACCCCGTCACCGGCGGCATCTCCCGGAAGGGGCTGAGCGCCGGAACGGTCGGCCTCATCGGAGCAGTCGTCATCGGCATCTCCTGCATCGCCCCGGCCTACACCTTCACCGCGGCGGTCGGGCCGACGGCATCCGTCGTGGGCACTCAGGTGCCGGCGATCGTGCTCGTCGGCTTCATCCCGATGCTGCTCGTCGCCTTCGGATACCGCGAGCTCAACAACCGCATGCCCGACTCGGGTACGAGCTTCACGTGGGCGACGCGCGCCTTCGGCCCGTGGATCGGGTGGATGGCCGGCTGGGGGCTCGTCGCCGCCACGATCCTCGTGCTCTCGAACCTCGCGGGGGTCGCCGTCGACTTCCTCTTCCTGCTGATCGCCCAGCTCACCGGACAGGAGTCGATTGCCGGCCTCGCCTCCGTGGTCTGGATCAACGTCCTCGTCTGCGTCCTGTTCGTCGCCGCCGCGACCTTCATCTCGTACCGCGACATGCAGACGACGCAGAAGCTGCAGTACGGACTCGTCGCCTTCCAGGTCGTCGTCCTCGTGCTGTTCGCGATCGCGGCGATCGTCGAGGCCGTCTCGGGCAACGCCTTCGATGCCACGGCGTTCGACTGGTCGTGGTTCAACCCCTTCGCGGTACCGACGTTCAGCGCCTTCGCCGCCGGGCTGTCGCTGTCGATCTTCATCTTCTGGGGCTGGGACGTCACCCTGACGATGAACGAGGAGACGAAGGACCCCGAGCGCACGCCGGGGCGCGCCGCCACGATCACGGTCGTCATGATCGTCGCTCTCTACCTGCTGCTCGCGATCGCGATGATCATGTTCGCGGGCGTCGGCACGGGCGAGCTCGGACTCGGCAACGAAGACATCCAGGAGAACGTCTTCTTCCACCTCTCGGGACCGATCCTCGGCCCGCTGGCGTTCCTCGTCTCGCTCGCGGTGCTCACCAGCTCCGCGTCGTCGCTGCAGTCGACCTTCGTCGGGCCGGCGCGCACACTGCTCGCGATGGGCCACTACGGGGCCCTCCCCGAGAGCTTCGCGAAGGTGAGCCCCCGGTTCTTCACGCCCGGCTACGCCACGATCGTCTCGGCGATCGTCGCCTCGGGCTTCTACGTCGTCATGCGCATCGTCAGCGAGAACGTGCTGTGGGACACCATCCTCGCGCTCGGCATGATGATCTGCTTCTACTACGGCCTGACGGCGTTCGCCTGCGTCTGGTACTTCCGGCGCCAGTGGTTCGACTCGGTACGGAACGTCTTCTTCACGTTCCTCTTCCCGCTCGTGGGCGGCGTCATCCTGGCGGTGCTGTTCGTCACGACGCTCATCGACACGATGGATCCCGCGTACGGCAGCGGATCGCAGATCGGCGGCATCGGCCTGGTGTTCATCCTCGGCGTGGGAGTCATCCTCGTCGGCGTCGTCGTGATGGTGTGGCAGGCCGTGAAGCGCCCCGCGTTCTTCCGGGGCGAGACTTTGACCAAGGATGCGCCGGTGAGCCGGCGCGCGAGAGGAGAGGCGCGATGACGCACGAGAACGAGACACGACTGCTGGCGGGGATCGAACGCGGCCTCTTCATCGGTGGCGAGTGGGTGGATGCCGAGGGCGGCGCGACCTTCCCGGTCACCGACCCCTCGACCGGCCGCACGCTCATCGAGATCGCCGACGCCTCGCCGGCGGACGGCATCCGCGCCCTCGACGCCGCCGTCGCGGCGCAGGAGGAGTGGGCCGCCACTGCGCCGCGCGTGCGCAGCGACATCCTGCGCCGCGCGTTCGACCTCGTGCAGGAGCGCAAGGAGGACCTGGCGCTGCTGATGACGCTCGAGATGGGCAAGCCCCTCGCCGAGGCGCGCGGCGAGGTCGTCTACGGCGGTGAGTTCCTGCGGTGGTTCAGCGAGGAGGCGGTGCGCATCTCGGGCCGCTACGGCCTGAACCCTGAGGGGACCGGCCGCATGGTCGTCTCGCAGCGTCCCGTCGGCCCGTCGTTCTTCATCACGCCGTGGAACTTCCCGCTCGCGATGGCGACCCGCAAGATCGCTCCGGCGCTTGCGGCCGGGTGCACCGTCGTGGTCAAGCCCGCGGCGCTCACGCCGCTCACCACGACGTTGTTCGTCCAGATCCTGCAGGAGGCGGGCCTCCCGGCGGGCGTCGTCAACGTCGTCAACGCGACGCGCTCGAGCGAGGTCGCCGCGCCCATCATCGCCGACCCCCGGCTTCGGAAGCTCTCGTTCACCGGCTCGACCCCGGTCGGGCGCAAGCTCATCGAGCAGGCGGCGGAAGGGGTGCTGCGGGTCTCGATGGAGCTCGGCGGCAACGCCCCGTTCGTCGTGTTCGACGACGCCGACCTCGACAAGGCGGTGGAGGGCGCGATGCTCGCGAAGTTCCGCAACATCGGGCAGGCCTGCACCGCGGCCAACCGCTTCATCGTGCACGAGTCGATCGCCGACGAGTTCGCCGACCGGCTCACCGAGCGCGTCTCGGCGATGAAGATCGGTCGCGGTACCGAGGACGGTGTGCAGATCGGGCCCCTCATCGACGAGAAGGCGGTCGCGAAGACCGGCGCGCTCGTCGAGGACGCCGTCGCGCGGGGCGCCACGGTGCGCACGGGCGGCTCGGCGATCGACGGGGAGGGGACGTTCTTCGAGCCCACGGTCGTGACCGAGGTCGCCGCGGGCAGCGACATCCTGCGCGAGGAGATCTTCGGACCCGTCCTGGCGATCGCGACCTTCTCCGACGAGGACGAGGCCGTGCGCCTGGCCAACGACACCGAGTACGGACTGGTGTCGTACGTGTTCACGCAGGATCTCGCGCGCGGCCACCGGATGATCGATCGCCTCGAGACCGGCATGATGGGCCTGAACGTCGGAGTCGTCTCGAACGCGGCGGCCCCGTTCGGTGGTGTGAAGCAGTCGGGAATCGGGCGCGAGGGCGGACTCGAGGGCATCCACGAATACCTCTCGACGAAGTACACCCTGATCCCCGCCGACTGACGAGACGAAGGAGAACCGATGAGCACGTATGCCGTGACCAACCCCGCCACCGGCGAGACCCTGGCGACGTACGACCCCGCGACCGACGAGGACGTCGAGCGCGCCCTGGCCGCGGCGGACGCGGCCTACCGCACGTGGTCGCGCGTCGTCGCGCCGGCCGATCGGGCCGAGCGTCTGCGCCGCGTGGCCGAGCTGCACCGCGAGCGCCGCGACGAGCTGGCCGCCATCATCGTGCGCGAGATGGGCAAGCCGCTCGCCGCGGCGGAGGGCGAGGTCGATTTCGCCGCCGATATCACCGCGTACTACGCCGACCACATCGACGAGATCACCGGCGACACCCCGATCCCGATCGAGGGGGAGGGTGCCGCGGTCATCCGTCGCAGCCCGCTCGGCGTGCTGCTCGGGATCATGCCGTGGAACTTCCCGTACTACCAGGTAGCCCGTTTCGCGGCGCCGAACATCGCGGTCGGGAACACCATCCTGCTCAAGCACGCGCCGCAGTGCCCCGAGTCCGCCGCAGCGATCGACGCGATCTACCGCGACGCGGGCTTCCCGGCCGGGGTCTACACGAACCTGTACCTGAGCAACGAGCAGGCCGCCGATGTGATCGCCGACCGCCGCGTGCAGGGCGTCTCGGTGACCGGATCGGAGCGCGCCGGATCGGCGGTCGCCGAGATCGCCGGTCGCAACCTGAAGAAGGTCGCGCTCGAGCTCGGTGGGTCGGACCCCTTCATCCTGCTCTCGACCGACGATCTGGATGCCGCGGTGTCGGCGGCCGCCGAGGCGCGTCTCGACAACGTGGGACAGTCGTGCAACGGAGCGAAGCGGTTCATCGTGGTCGATGGACTCTACGACGCCTTCGTCGAGAAGTTCGCCGGGGCGCTGGCCGACGCGAAGGTCGGTGACCCGTTCGCCGACGACACGGTCCTCGGGCCGCTGTCGTCGCTGACGGCGGCGGAGCGGCTGGCGGAGCAGGTCGACCGAGCCGTGGCGCAGGGGGCGACCCTCGTGACCGGGGGACGCCGCGACGGCGCCTTCTACCCGGGCACGGTGCTCACCGGCGTGACACCGGAGATGGATGCCTACCGCGAGGAGTTCTTCGGTCCCGTCGGCGTGGTCTACCGCGTCGCGGATGAGACCGAGGCGATCGAGCTCGCCAACGACACCCCGTTCGGGCTCGGGTCGTACGTGTTCACGACGGATGCCGAGCAGGCTGAGCGTGTGGCCGATGCGATCGACGCGGGAATGGTCTACATCAACCTCGTGCTCGCGGACGAGGCCGGGCTGCCGTTCGGCGGAGTCAAGCGCAGCGGCACCTCACGCGAGCTCGGGCTCCTCGCCGCCGACGAGTTCGTGAACAAGAAGCTCATCCGTACGGGCGCCTGACCCGTCGCGGGAGCCCACGGAGCAGCACGAAGGGCGCGCCGAGCGGATCGGCGCGCCCTTCGTCGTGGGTGATCGGGGTCGTGGGGTGACCGGGCTCAGGCGTCGAGCAGAGAGCGGACCTCCGCGGCCTCGGCGGGGCGGCCGAGAGCCTCGTAGACGTCGCCGAGCTCGCCCGCAGCCACCTGGAGCAGCGGCGGGATCTCCGCGGCACGCTCCATGACCGACCGATAGAGCGGTACCGCGTCGGCCGCGCGCTCGTGCTGCGTGAGGACGCGTGCGGCGAAGAGCTCGGACGCGCCGGCAGAGCCCGCGTCGCCGACCTCGGCGAAGCCGTCGGCGGCCTGCAGAGCGGTGGCGACCGCCTCGTCCGCCTGCCCGAGCATCGCGAGCGCGCGGGCTCGGGAGTCGGTGATGTCGGCGGCGAGCCACGGGGCACCGAGACCGGACGCGATCTCGCGGGCCTCGTCGAGGGCTGTCAGCGCCTCCTGCTCGCCGCGGGCGGCGCGGACCTGGCCCTCCGAGTGCCGCGCTTCGGCGAGCAGGCCGCTCTGGTCGGGCTCCGTGCGCGCGATCGCGACCGCCGTCTCGAGCGAGGCGAGGGCGTCGTCGAACTCTCCGAACCGGTGCAGCAGGCGACCGTGCGACAGGAGGGCGTTGGCGCGACCCACCGGGGCCTCTCCCTCATCGAACAGCTCGGCGGCGAAATCCCAGGCGCCGACCGCGCGGCCGGGTTCGCCGGCGTCTTCGAAGGCGCGGGCCAGCAGCATGAGCGTCTGGGCGCGAGACGCCGCGGGCTCCTCGCGGTCGGTCTCGTCGGAGTAGACGTTCACGAGCAGCTCGGCGGCCTCGTCGGCCGAACCGGATGCGAGCAGCGCCCGCGCGAGGCGGTACTGCACCGCGGTCACGGAGTCGCCGTTCTCCGTCGCGGCCCGCTCGGCGAACCGGTAGCGCGCGACTGCCTCGCCCGGAGCGCCAGCGTCCTCGTTCAGCGCGGCCGCGAGCACGTATGCCCCCGGGAGCACGCTGCGCGCGTCGAGCTCGACGAGGATGCGGCAGAGCTCGTCGGCGTCGGCCACGCCGTCGAGGAACCTCTCCTGTCCGCCGCGCATGCGAGCGCGCAGGCCGAGCAGCCGGGCCCGTGCGCCCGCCCCGAGCGTGGGGTCCTCGAGGGCCGCGGTGATCGTCGCGTCGCACTCGTCGAACGCCCCCACGGCGCCCTGGAACGACGCGCGCGCGAGCGTGACGATGCGCCGCAGGTCGTCGTCACCCAGGGCGGCGTCGCGGTCGCGGGCGTCGTCGAAGAGGCCGCGGGCCGTATCGGGGTCGCTCTCGGCGACGGCCATGCCGAGCACGACCTCCACGATCGCGTGCAGGCGCGGCGGCAGGCTCTCGCCGTCGGCGAGGAGCGCGCGAAGCGTCTCGAGGTCGTCGGGGGTGCCGCGTCCGAAGAGCGCGAGCCCGGCGCGCTCTTCGACCCGGGCCTCCGCGTCGCGACCGGCGGCGCGGAGGGCGTCGAGACGGTCCTGCAGGGCCGCCTGGGCGCCCTCGAGGTCGTCGCGCGCGACAAGAGCGGCGATGCGCGCCGAGTGGAGCTTTGCGCGCTGCTCGAGGGTCGCGCCGGGGAGGGCGGCATCCGCCGCAGCCAGGGCCTCGGAGGCGCCGTAGTCGCCGAGGTCGATCGCCCGCTGGACGAGCTCTTCGGCCGACCGTGCGGCCACGGGGGCGACCCGGGGGAGCAGGGGCTCGGCGCTGAGGGGGAGCGAGTAGCGCTCCTGCCCGACGGCCCAGGCCCGGTCGAGGCGTCGGCGGTGACCGTCGGTGCCGTCGCGGCGATCGAACTCGCCGGCGATCCGCTCGGCCCCCGAACGCATCACCGCGGCCAGCTCGGCGGCGCGCCACGGGCCGTCGTGGTCGCCGAAGAATGCGCGGAGCCGCTCGGAGTCGGCGCCGCGCACGATGGTGTCGGCGTGACCCGCGGCGCTGACCGCTTCCAGGGCGATCGCGAAGGCGGTGAGGGCGGAGAGATGCCCGTCGACGCCGAGCGCGTCGTGCGCGAGCCAGTCGAGGTGGCGTTCGACCAGCGAGAGCGCCCGTGCCTCGTTGCCGGTGATGGCGCAGAAGACGATGTTGTCGGCGACGATGGCGAGGTTGTCCGCGTTGTCCTTCGCCAGGCGGTAGCTGCGCAGGTGAGCGAGGCGTGCCTTGTCGTATTCGCCCGCGTGCAGGTACGGCACGAGCGACCGGGCGAGCGCGTGCTCCGGCTCTTCACCGCATGAGAAGTCGCCCTCGACGAGCTCCTCGACGAGGCGGATCGCCTCGTCTTCGCGGTCGGTGTCGATGAGGTATCCGGCGACGACGCTGCGGACGCACGCCTCGCAGTGGCTGTGGCTGTCGCGGGGTGTCGTCTCGAGCTTGGTGCGCAGCTGCTCGGCCTCGTCGAGGCGGCCGGCCATCCACGCGTTCTCGAAGCGGGCCATGAGGACGCCGCTCTGACCGAGCCCGGCGGCGCGGTAGTGGTTCTCCATGTCGTCGAGCACGGCGGAGATCTGTTCGCGGTCGAACGCCGGGGATGCGGCCAGGCTGTCGGCCATCCACTTGAACTGCCACATGAGGTCGGCGGTCTCGTCGCCGAGGTCGGCGGGGAAGCGCTCGGGGTCGTCGTCATGCTTGCCGAGGCACCACGCGAAGGAGGTCAGCATCGCCTCGGTGTCGCCGCTCATGCAGGCGGACGAGGTCAGCCGCATCCGGGCCCGGTACTCCAGGGGCTCGTCGCCTGCCTCGACGGCGAGGGCGATGGCCTCGTTGATGAGGGCTCGCTCTTCGATGCCGACCGGGGTGCGGTCGATCTGCTCGAACAGTTCGAGGATGCGGTCGCTGGTCATGCTGTCCTTTCGTGGGGGCCGAGGCGCGCGATGCGGTCAGGACGCAGGGCGCGCGGAGAGCTCGACGAGCGCATGGAGCGCGCCCATCATGAGCGCGCGGTCGTCGCCGCTGAGGGGGCGCTGCGCGGCGAGGAGCGCCTGGACGTAGAGGAGGTGGACCGTGCGTGCGAAGGCGAGGTCGTCGGGGATGTCCAGGAGCGAGCGCACGACCGAGTTCTGCCAGTTCAGGCACAGCCGAACGCCCCCGGACGCGCTCTCGGGCGACGCCGGGCGCAGCTTCTCGGCGGTCGCGTCGATGCGGTCCATAACGCTTCCCCACAGCGGGCTGCCCACCGATCGGGCGCGGCCACGGTCGATCGCGCGCAGCGCTTCGGCGCCTGCGAGGTAGACCGCCGGGATCTCGGCGGCGTCGAGAGAACGCACCGCGACGGTGCAGCCGACAGCCGACAGGGCGGAGCTCGCGCGCTCCTCCAGTGCGAGGACGCGGGCGCGGTCGTCGAGCGGGGGCGGATCGAGCCGGTCGAGTTCCTCAGCGAGGTCGACGTGCTCGACCGTGACGCCGTCGAACACGAGCGGGAGCAGGCGCACCAGTTCGGCGTCGAACAGATATCCGCCGTTGACGAGCGGCTGCCGCGGGTCGGCGATGCCGGCGATCTGGCGGTACTCGTCGACCGTCTCGACGTATCGAAGGTGGGGGAAGCGGCCGATCAGGTCGCCGACCCGCATCCGGCCGTGCGTGGTCTCGACACTCAGCCAACGCACGATGAAGGCGGCGAGCTCGTCGTCATGACGCACGAGCGACTTGAGAGCGACTTCGTGAACCGCGACGAACTGCGCGAGACGGTGCGGTTCGGTCAGGCCGAGGTCGAGCACCCAGCGCCGGATCGCGGCTCCGAGTTCCTGGCGGGTGTGCTCGAGGGCCTCGTCCTCGACCAGCGCTTCGCGGCTCGCGGTCGGGCTGAGGGCCGTGGAGTCGATCACGGCGCGGACGAAGAAGGCCCAGTCGGGCAGGATGTCGTCGGCGTTCTCGTTCAGCAGCATCCGGCCGAGGTAGACGCGGGTGGCCTGGCGGGCCCCGGGCGGGGGAGCGTAGGGGAGGACGTACGCGGTTCCGACGGTATCGGTTCCCGGGACGTGCAGCGGGATCGCGTCGAACGGGTCCTGGCCGAGCAGATCGCGCCCGTAGGCCCAGCGCGCCGCCTCGTCGATGCCGGTCGTGGCGGCACGGAAGGGAGGCGTGCGGGTCGTCAGCTGCTCGCCGCCGCCGGGAAGGTCGACGCGCACCGTGATGGGGAGGAACTCGCCGAAGGTCTCGGCCAGCTCGACCGTCGCGGGCGTGCTGAGGAGATCGCGTTGGCCCGGGCGCGGACGCAGGTGCACGCTCGTGCCGACCGGGAGGTCGTCGGGAATCGTCCGCACCGTGAACGTGCCGTCGGCGTTGCCCTGCCATTCGACGGCGTCGCCCCCGCGCGCGCTCCGCGATCGGATGACGATCGTCTCGGCCACCATGAAGCACGACAGCAGTCCGATGCCGAACTGCCCCAGGAAGTCGCTCCTGGGCAGGTCGAAGATGTCGCGCTTCGAGCTGCGGCCGACCGTCGCGAGGAGGTCCGTCACCTCTGAGGCGGTGAGCCCGATGCCGTCGTCGCGCACGATGAACTCGTCACTGCGGTCGCTGAGCGGGGTGATGCGGATGCCGCTCGACTGGCGCGGCATCCCTGCGGGGGATGTGCTCGCTTCGAACTCTGCCCGAGCGGTGATCGCGTCGCAGGCGTTCTGCATCAGCTCTCGCAGGAAGACGCGAGGACCCGAGTAGATGTGTCGACTCAGGAGGTCGACGATGCCGCGAAGGTCGACCTGGAACTGCTGTGATCGTCCGGTATTCATCCGCCTGATTTCGTTTCGGGTAAGCACCACCGATGGCGTCCTCGGTGCGACAGCAGAGCGTAACAGTTCCCGGTAAGGGCGCATTTCTGATTCGCGTCCAGAATCGACGCGCAATTATCGACCGCCGGCTCATGGCAACCGGACCGGTTCAGAAGGGTGGCGGCTCGTCGGGCGGTCCGCTGGATGCGGCGTGCGGTGGCGGATCCGTGGTGTCGATGGTGAAGCAGACCGCGGGTATGGGTGCGTCTTCGCGGTAGACCCGGCCAAGGGGCGAGGTCCATTCGAGAACGCCTCCGCCGACCTGCCGGACCTCCCATTTCGTGAATTGCTTCATGGAGTGGTGTCTCTGGCAGAGGTGGGCGAGGTTGAAGATGTGGGTGTGCCCACCGAGGGCGTGGTCGATGGTGTGGTCGAGCTCGCAGCGGATCGCGGCTCTGCGGCATCCGGGGAACCGGCAGTGCTGGTCGCGGGCCATCAGGAGTTTCTTCATCGAAGCGGTGGGCCGGTAGGTGTCGATCTCGACCGGGGTGCGGGTGACCGGGTCGATGAAGAGTCGGTCCCACTCCGACACCTGCCCGGCGAGCTGCCGCACGGTGTCGGCATCGACGAGCCCGGCCCCGACGGCTTCGGCGGGGTTCTCGTCCTTACCCATCAGCGTCTCGGCGGTGACCGCCACCTGAACCCGCGCGCGGATCGCCCCGAGCCCACCAGCCCGATCGATCCCGTACGTGGGGTCGACCACCGGCGCCCCGCCGAGCACCAGGTCGCCGAGGATGTCGGCCCGCAGTTGGTCCATGGTTCGCGTGTCGGCGGGCTCAGCCACCTCCGCGGCATCCGCCGGCCCGGCAGCACCCGCGCCCTCCCCTGCCCCATCAGCACGGGCATCCTTCACGGACTGTCCCATCTGCGTGAGTCGGTCGAGCATCCCCGCGGCGATGACCGTCGGAAGGTTGGCGACGAGGTTCGACATCCCGTCCGTCCCGTGGAACACCCGCACGCACCGTTCGGCGGCGGCGGTCTTGTGTCGGTCCGTGAACGTCTGCGGGTGAAGCCGGGCCCCCAACGCGTCCAGCGCACCCCGCACCCGAGAGGGCACATCCCGCTCGCACACCCCAATAGCGGCTTCCGCGAACGACTCCCGGACCTCCGCAGGCACTCCCGCACCAACCTTCACGACGACATCGACGTGTCCGCGTTCGATCCGCCGCTGCACCCACGCCTCGAACACGGCGGGGTAGTCGTCGATGACGGTCATCGCGTGGTCGATCTCACCCTGCAGGCGCCGATCCGTCAGCCGCGCCATCCCGGCCGCTTCGGCTGCCACCGACCGCAGCTCCATGTCCGACGCCATGCCTCGCACGCCGTCACGCCGCGCCTCACGCATCGCCGACCGGCCCAGCTCCGCCAACGCCCGAACCCGCGAAACATCGGCCGCATGGAACAGGTCGAGCGCCTCAGCGAACACGGAGAACGCCTCGGCGTGCGGCGACGCATCCGCGGCGCCGTCACCCCCGAGCCCGCTACCACGGTTCGCTGTCATGTTCCCATCCTGGCACCAGCCTCAGACATTCCCGTCGAACGTACGTGCCCCTGTGGGCAACTCGTCCCACGTCGCGCCAGGGGAGGAGCCCGTGCCGAAATCGCGCCGACGTTCGCGACCCCGGCGGTCATGACGTACACTGAGAGGAGCAGTCGAAATCTGCATTCTTTCGCCATGCCCAAGCGTCGAAGACTCGACGGCCGTGGAGGAATGCGGGCGTAGACCCCGGGGTCCGAAGGATCTCTAGGGCGGTAGCTCAATTGGCAGAGCAGCGGTCTCCAAAACCGCAGGTTGCAGGTTCGATTCCTGTCCGCCCTGCGCGTCGGCGTCAGCCGGCACACGGAAGGTATCAGGTGGGTTCGATGGTCCAAGAGGGTGGCGAAGTCGTCGCCGCAGGTGGCGCGCCCCGCGAGAAGAAGCCCAACATCTTCGCGCGGATCATCATCTTCATCCGCCAGGTGTTCGCCGAACTCCGCAAGGTCGTCACCCCGACCCGCCAGGAGCTCGTGAAGTTCACGGCAGTGGTCCTCGGATTCGTCGTCGTCATGATGGCGCTCGTCTACGGCCTCGACGTCCTGTTCGTCTGGATCACGACCGTCGTCTTCGGCGTCCCGGGCTGATCGACGGGCCCAGCCCGCACGACCCGCGAATGCCTGCCAGCCAGGCATCCCGACAACCGATGGAAGAGAACGCAGTGTCAGAACGCATCCCCGACGACGTCGATTGGGCCACGGCCGCCGAGCAGTCCAGCGAGGACGATGAAGCCCAGGAGGGCAACGTGCTGGCAGGCCAGGAGCGCGCCTCCGACGCCGCCGAGCACGCCGCTGTCCACGTCGTGGACGATGAGGCCGAGCAGGACGACACCGACCTCGACGGTGTGGAGATCGACGACCCCGAGGCCGACGCCGTCGTGAACGACGCGCTCGAGATCGACGAGACCGCCGAGGCCGAAGCCGCCGCGGAGGTCCTGACCGACTCCCTCGAGGAGGAGATCGCCGAGCAGGCCGCTGAGGCGGCCGACGAGGTCGAGCCCTACGACGGTCCCGAGCCCGACGTCGAGGTCTCCGAGGAGGCCGTCGACTACCTCTCCGAGTTCGAGGCCGCCGCCGGCATCGAGATCTCCGTCGGCGACGACGAAGACCCGTACGAGGCGTTCCGTACCGAGCTGCGCATGCTGCCGGGCAAGTGGTACGTCATTCACTCCTACGCCGGGTTCGAGCGCAAGGTGAAGGCCAACATCGAGCAGCGCAAGTCGACGCTCGAGGTCGAGGAAGACATCTACCAGGTCGAGGTCCCGATGGAGGACGTCGTCGAGATCAAGAACGGTCAGCGCAAGATGGTCACGCGCGTCCGGATCCCCGGCTACGTGCTCGTCCGCATGGAGCTCACCGAAGACACCTGGTCGGTCGTCCGCCACACCCCCGGTGTCACGGGCTTCGTGGGCAACGCCCACAACCCCACGCCGCTGCGCTTCGATGAGGCGTTCAACATGCTGAAGTCGCTCGTCGAGGTCAAGGAAGCGGCTCCCGCCAAGGCCGGCGCGGCCAAGGGCGTCGCCGCCCCCACGCGCAGCGTCGTCACCGAGGTCGACTTCGAGATCGGCGAGACCATCACGATCAAGGAGGGCTCGTTCGCCGGCCTTCCCGGCTCGATCAGCGAGATCAAGCCCGAGAGCGGCAAGCTCACGGTGCTCGTGTCGCTCTTCGAGCGCGAGACGCCCGTCGAGCTCTCGTTCGACCAGGTCACCAAGCAGTAACGCGACATCACGTCGACGAGCGCCCCTCCGCCACCCGGCGGCCGGGGCGCTTCGTCGTCCCGGCGCCGCCCTCGCCAGCATCCTCGAAGCCGAGGATGCGGTAAGCTTGGGGAGTTTGCGGGCGCTTGTGCGCCTACATGACACAACCGCCGCTCGGAGATGCCGGGCGTGCGGGAGAGGGATGCCGCCGGCATCCGCTCGACGAAAGGAAAACGAATGGCACCGAAGAAGAAGGTGACCGGCCTGATCAAGCTTCAGATCAACGCCGGAGCAGCCAACCCGGCGCCGCCGATCGGCCCCGCGCTCGGTCAGCATGGCGTCAACATCATGGAGTTCTGCAAGGCGTACAACGCCGCGACCGAGTCGCAGCGCGGCAACGTCATCCCCGTGGAGATCACCGTCTACGAGGACCGCAGCTTCACGTTCATCCTGAAGACCCCGCCCGCCGCGGAGCTCATCAAGAAGGCCGCCGGAGTCGCCAAGGGTTCGGCCACGCCTCACACGACCAAGGTCGCGAAGCTCACGAAGGACCAGGTCCGCGAGATCGCCGAGGCCAAGATGCCCGACCTGAACGCCAATGACATCGAGGCCGCCTCGCTGATCATCGCCGGCACCGCCCGTTCCATGGGCATCACGGTCGAGAGCTGAGGGGGAGAACACAATGGCTAAGTCCAAGGTTTACGAAGCAGCCGCGGCGAAGATCGACCGCGACAAGTTCTACAGCTCCACCGAGGCCGTCGCTCTGGCGAAGGACACCGGTTCGAAGAAGTTCGACTCGACCGTCGAGGTCGCGCTGAAGCTCGCTGTCGACCCGCGCAAGGCGGACCAGATGGTCCGTGGCACGGTCATCCTGCCCCACGGCACGGGCAAGACCGCTCGCGTCATCGTCTTCGCGACGGGCCCGGCCGCTGAGGCCGCCATCGCCGCTGGCGCTGACGAGGTCGGTGGCGCCGAGCTCATCGAGAAGGTCGCCGGCGGCTGGACCGCTTTCGACTCGGCCGTCTCGACGCCCGAGCTCATGGGCCAGGTCGGCCGCCTGGGCAAGGTCCTCGGTCCCCGAGGCCTCATGCCCAACCCGAAGACCGGCACCGTGACCCCCAACCCGGCCAAGGCCGTCGAGGAGATCAAGGGCGGAAAGATCGAGTTCCGTGTCGACAAGCACGCCAACGTGCACTTCGTCGTCGGCAAGGCGTCGTTCTCGGCCGAGCAGCTCGAAGAGAACTTCAACGCGGCGGTCGAGGAGATCGTCCGTCTGAAGCCCTCGAGCGCCAAGGGTCGTTACATCCAGAAGGGCGCCGTGTCGACCACGTTCGGCCCCGGCATCCCGCTGGACGTCAACGCGCTCGTCTGATCGCGATTCGCATGAACGGGGTCTCACCTTCGGGTGAGGCCCCGTTCGTCGTTCCGGGCTCGCCCGGATCGCGCTAGCGTCGGCTCATGCGGCATTCCCTCACCGATGTCCTCGGAATCGATCTGCCCATCGTGCTCGGACCCTTCGGGGGTCTGTCGTCCGCGGCGCTGACGGCCGCGGTCAGTGAGGGAGGTGGACTCGGGTCGTTCGGGCTCTACGGGTACGACGGCACGCGGATCCGCGAGACCGTCGCGTCGATCCGAGAGCGCACGGCTCGCCCGTTCGCTCTCAACCTGTGGCTGCCGCTCGGCGACGAGGTCACGCCGGACGGAGTGGATGCCGCGCCGTCGCGCGACGCGCTGCGGCCGCTCTACGCCGCCGCGGGTGCGGCCGTACCCGAGCTGCCGGAGCGCTTCCTGCCGCCGCTCGAGGAGCAGCTCGCTGCGATCTGGGAGGCACGACCCGCGGTCCTGAGCGTGGTGTTCGGCGTGCCCGCGTCGGCGGTCGTGGAAGACGCGCATCGGCTGGGCATCCGCGTGATGGGGACCTCCACGACGGTCGCCGAGGCGCGGGCGCTCGAGGCCGGCGGCGTCGACGTCATCGTCGCGAGCGGCGCCGAGGCCGCGGGTCACCGCGTTTCGTTCCTCGGGGCGCCGGAGGATTCCCTCGTGGGGACCTTCGCTCTCGTGCCGCAGGTCGTCGACGCCGTGTCCGTGCCGGTGGTCGCCGCGGGCGGCGTTGCCGACCGGCGCGGCGTCGCCGCAGCGTTCGCCTTGGGGGCCTCGGGGGTGCAGGTCGGGACCGCCTTCCTCCGGACGCGACAGTCGGCCGCATCCGAGGGCCATCGCGCCGCGATCGCCGGGGCTCAGGACACCTCGACGGTGCTCACGCGTGCGATGAGCGGGCGCCTCGCGCGCGGCATCCCGAATCGCGCCGTCCGCCACATCGAGTCCGCGGGGGTGATCGCGCCATTCCCGGCGCAGAACTGGCTCACGGGAGTCTTCCGCGCCGCCGCCGGGGGTGACCCGGAGCTCTCGTCGCTGTGGGCGGGCCAGGCCGCAGGTCTCGCCACGCGAGACGACGCGGGAGACGTGCTGCGCGAGCTCGCCGCCGGGCTGCCGGCGTCGTGAGGCCGGTCGCGGCGCCGGCGCGGTGCCGCGGCTTCGGTCACTGGGTGTCGCGAACCTCGAAGCCCATCGAGCCGATGCGCAGCGCGTCGGTGACCCGCGCCGCGTCGACCCGCGCCCCGGGAGGGCCCTCCGCCATCCAGGCGAGCACCGCGTCGACAGCGTCATCCGTGCCTTCCAGGGCAGCCTCGACGGTGCCGTCGCTACGGTTGCGCACCCAGCCGGCGACGCCGCGCCTATCAGCTTCGAGCAGCAGGCTGTAGCGATATCCGACGCCCTGGACACGGCCCTCGACGACCACGTGAACGCTTCGCATCCCCTCATCCTGCCTCACGGCCAGACGAGGCTCACGGCGAGGAGGATCATGACCAGGGCGACGAGCCCGTCGAGCACGCGCCACGCGCCCGGAGTCGCGAGCACGCGCCCGAGGAGGCGCGCTCCGAACGCGAGCGCGAAGAACCAGACGACGCTCGCCGTCACAGCGCCGACAGCGAACCAGACGCGGTCGTCGCCGTGGGTCGCGGCGATGCTCCCGAGGAGGAAGACGGTGTCGAGGTAGACGTGGGGGTTCAGCCAGGTCAGCGCGAGGCACGTGAGCGCGACGGCGGCGCGGCGGGCCGGCGCGGGGCGCTCGGTCGCCGCCTGCGCGTCGAGAGCTTGCCCGCTGGGGCGCCAGGCACGACGAGCAGCGAGGAGGCCGTAGGCGAGGAGGAACGCCGCGCCGGCCCACCGCACGACGGGCACCAGCCACGGCAGGCCCGCCACCACGAGGCCGAGGCCGGTCACCCCCGCGACGATCAGCACGGCGTCGGATACGGCGCAGATGGTCGCGACGAGTAGAACGTATTCCCGCCGGATGCCCTGCCGCAGCACGAACAGGTTCTGCGCGCCGATGGCGACGATGAGCGACAGGCCGAGGCCGAGGCCCGAGAGGGAAGCGGAGAGCACGAGTCGACGCTAGGGTCGCAGGTCGGTACAGTCCAGTTCATGGATCTGCAGTCGATGAAGCACAGCTGAAGATGCGCGTTCCGGTCGAGCTGGTCGAGACCCTCGCGGTGATCCTCGACGAGGGGAGCCTGGATGCCGCCGCGCGTCGTCTGCACATCACGCCATCCGCCGTGAGCCAGCGGGTGCGGGCTCTGGAGCGCGTCGCCGGCCAGGTTCTGCTCGTGCGGTCGAAGCCTGCGCGCGCGACCGAGGCGGCGCACCGCTTCGTGCGCTACGCCCGCCAGCTCGCCCTGCTCGAGCGCGACGCGTTCGAGGGGGCCGACGAAGAGGCCACGAGCGTTCCGCTCGCGGTCAACGCCGACTCGCTCGCGACGTGGTTCCTGCCGCCGCTCGCCCGGGTCGCGTCCGCACGGGATGTCGTGTTCGACCTGCATCGCGACGATCAGGACTTCACCGCCGGCCTGCTCGAGAGCGGAACGGTCATGGGCGCGGTGACCTCTCGGCGGGTTCCGGTGGCGGGATGCCGGGTGTCGGCGCTCGGCGCGTTGCGGTACGAGGCGGTCGCAACGCCCGCCTTTGCGAGGCGATGGTTCGCGGAGGGCGCGGGCGTGGGCGCAGGACCCGATCGCGCCGGACTCGCGTCGGCGCCGGTCGTGGACTTCGACCGCCGCGACGAGCTGCAGACCCGGTGGCTGCGCGGCGCGGGTGTGGCTGCCGACGCACCGCCGCGGCACCGCGTCCCGGCATCCCAGGACTTCGCGACCGCCGTGCTGCTCGGCCTCGGGTGGGCGCTCCTGCCGACACTGCAGTCACGCGTGCACGTGGAACGGGGCGAGCTGGTGCGGCTCGGGGGAGACGACATCGTCGTGCCGCTGTACTGGCAGCAGTGGAACCTCGCTTCGCCGCTCCTCGACGCGGTCGCCGAGGAGATCGTCGCAGAAGCCCGGCGCGTGCTCGAGCCCGTCGCGTGAGCCCGAGCTCGCTTCGCCGAGAGTGCACGCTCGTCGCGAGAGTGTCGCTGTGACGGTATGTGGTGGGCTGGACGGTGCGTGCTCGGCGAAACCCGGCCGTCGGGCGGGGACTCAGGATTCCGCGACCGTGAGGACGACCTTTCCGCGGGAGTGACCCCGCTCGACCTCGACGTGAGCGGCGGCGGCATCGGCGAGGTCGTGGACGCTGTCGACGAAGACCTGGATGGCGCCCGAGTCGAGCAGGCGGCCGAGGGTGGCCAGCACGCTGCCGTCGGGGATCACCTTGTACCCGGTCGCGCGTACGCCCGCCGCCGCGGCCGCCTCGGCGTACCCCGGCCATCCGCCGGTCGGGACCATGACGTACAGACCGCCCGGACGCAGCACCCCGAGCGAGCGGGAACCGGTGTCGTCGTGCACGTTGCCCACGAGGTCGATGACGACATCCATCTCGCCGACGACGTCCTCGAAGCGCGTCGTCGCGTAGTCGATCGCGACCGAAGCGCCGAGCTCGCGCAGCCAGGGCAGGTTGCGGTCCGAGCCGGTGGCGGTCACCTGTGCGCCGAAGTACGCGGCGAGCTGCACAGCGAAGTGACCGACCCCGCCCGATCCGGCGTGGATCAGCATTCGCTGTCCCTCGTGCGCGTGGGCGGTCTCGACCACCAGCCCCCAAGCGGTGAGCGCGGCGAGGGGAACCCCCGCCGCCTCCACATGCGACAGGCTCGCGGGCTTTCGGGCGACGGACAGCGAGGGCACGACGGCGTACTCCGCGTAGCTGCCACCCGAGCGGGGGAACGGTAGCATGCCGAACACCTCGGTGCCGGGCTGCAGCTCGTGGGTCTCGTAGGGGCTCGCGATGACCACGCCGCTGAAGTCGAAGCCGAGGGTGCTCGGCCAGCGATCGATGAGTCCTGCCACACCGCGTCCCAGCCGCGTCTTGGTGTCGATGGGGTTCACACCGGCGGCCACCACTCGCACGAGCACTTCGCTCAGGGCGGGAGAGGGCACCGGGACATTGGTCACGCGGAGAACCTCGGGCGCGCCGGGTTCATCGAACACGACCGCTCGCATCGTCTCGGGCGTCGCCTCGGCCGGCGTCGTCGGCTGGGAGGCGGTTGCTGTGCGCAGCGGCCGGAATCTCATCCGTCGCTCCTTCCTCACACCGCGGCGTCGGCGGCGATGATGCTCGGTCGATCTCAGTCAATCGTGAGATTGTCTCGACCGTGTTACGCCGCGGTCACCGGAGGGAGAAGCTCGGCGTCGCCGGAAGCGGGAGCGAGGGCGTTCAGTCGGGCGTCTCGGATGACGACAGGGCGTGGAGCAGTCGGGTGAGCTCGCGGATGTCGTCGACGTGCCACGACTCGAGCGCGGTCAGCAGCGAGTTCTCGCGCGGCGCGCGGACGGCGTCGAGCCGGCGGATGCCGTCGGGGGTGGCCGAGAGCAGGCTCGAGCGGCCGTCAGCGGGGTCGGGCGTGCGCTGCACGAGCTGGAGCTCCTCGAGCTCGCGGACCGTGCGGCTGATCTGGCCCTTGTCGGAGTGGAGCGTCTCGGCGAGGGCGGAGAGCGTGATCTCGCCACGGCGCGCGATCGTCGTGAACACCTTGTACGCGCCCGGGAGCATTCCCGGGCTCAGCCGGTCGGCGTTCTCGGCGAACAGCCGCCGGACGTGCGTGAACAGCTCACCGAACTCGAGCTCGAGCGCTCGGACGGCCGCGGTGCGCTCGTCGTCGAAGACCGATCCCCACGGGCCGGAAGTCCCGGGGGTGGTGCACCCCCGGGACTCGGCGGACTCTCGCGCGGTCATCCCGATCACCCTATCGAGCCGAGCGGCGCGTCTCCGCGTCGACCGGGGCGTCGGAGTCGGCGGCATCCGTGTGGACGGCGCCGGTCGCGGTGAGGGCGTTCATGCCTTCCGGAACCGACACGGTGGCCAGGTCGGCCTCGCCGGCCTGCAGACGCTCGGTGGTGGTCATCGTCGTCAGCGGCTTGTTCGGCAGGAACACGATCGCGATCAGGCTCAGGACCGCGAACGGCACGGCGATGAGGAACGAGTGCGAGATGCCGGTGGCGTAGATGTCCTCGAAGACGATCCGCAGCGCCTCGGGCATCGCCGAGACCTGGGGGAGCGTGCCCGACTGCAGCTGCGCGGCCCAGGTCTGGGCCTGGTCGCCGAGCGACATCAGCGCGGCCTGGATGTCGTCCTTCCGATCGCTGACGAGCGTGGTGACCTGCGAGGCGAGCGCCGCCCCCATGACGGAGACGCCAATCGTGCCGCCGAGGCTCCGGAAGAACGTCACGCCCGAGCTCGCGACGCCGATCTCGGTGGGGCGAGAGGTGTTCTGCACGACGAGCACGAGGTTCTGCATCGTCATGCCGATGCCCGCGCCCAGCATCGCCATGTAGATCGAGACGAGCGTGAAGTCGGTGTCGTAGTGAATCGTGGAGAGCAGGCTCGCTCCGCCGATCAGCAGCAGTGCGCCGACGATGAGGAACGGCTTCCAGCGGCCGGTCCGCGTGATCAGCGCGCCCACGCCGATCGACGCGACGAGCAGTCCGCCGATCATCGGGATGGTCATGAGGCCGGCCTCGGTGGGGGTGGCTCCACGGGCGAGCTGCATGTACTGGCTGAGGAACACCGAGGCGCCGAACATGGCGATGCCCGTCGCGATCGAGGCGATCACCGAGAGGGTGAAGGTCAGGTTGCGGAAGAGCGTGAGGGGCACGAGCGGCTCGCGCACCTTGAGCTCGGTGATCACGAAGAGCACCGCGCCGATGACGGCGCCACCGACCATCAGGAGGGTCTCGACGCTCATCCACTCGAACGAGTCGCCCGCGAGCGTCACCCAGATCAGCAGCAGGGAGACGGATGCCGACAGCAGCACGATGCCGAGGTAGTCGATGCGCGTCTCCTTGCGCGGGTGCGCGGGGATGTGGAGCGTGCGCTGCACGATCAGCAGGGCGGCGACGGCGACGGGGAGGGCGACGAAGAAGTTCCAGCGCCAGCCCCAGGCATCGGTGATGACGCCGCCGAGCAGCGGACCGCCGATCGTGGCGACGGCCATGACGGCGCCGAACAGGCCCATGTAGCGGCCGCGCTCGCGCGGGCTGATGATGTCGGCCATCAGCACCTGGCTGAGGGCGGCGAGGCCACCGGCGCCGATGCCCTGCACCGCGCGGAACGCGATCAGCATCTCGGGGGACTGCGAGAAGCCGGCAGCCGCGGTCGCCAGCACGAAGATGACGATCGCGAGCTGGTACAGCACCTTGCGGTTGGTGAGGTCGGCGAGCTTTCCCCAGATCGGGGTCGAGATCGCGGTCGTCAGCAGAGTCGCCGTGACGACCCACGTGAAGGCGGCCTGGGTGCCCTCGAGATCGTGGATGATGACCGGCAGCGAGGTCGAGACGACGGTCGAGGCGAGCATCGACACGAACATGCCGAGCAGAAGGCCCGAAAGGGCCTCGAGCACGCCGCGGCGCGACATGTTCTTCCCCTCGGGTTGAGTGGATGCGGAAGCGGACATGAGTCCTCCTGGGATTCGGACGGACGCGGCTGCGTTGGCGCGGATCGTCGGCGGACGGTACTTCGGTAGCCGCGGGGCGGCGTAACTGGTTGACGAAAGTCAACCGTTGAGATCGGTCAACTATATGTTCAATCGTTGAGTTACGTCAACTATTCCCGCGCGCGCTTCGCTGCGACAAGGATGGGGACGTGTTCAGTGTGGAGGCGCTTCCCGATACCCGCATCGAGGTGGCCGTGCGGGCCGATTGGCAGCGGCTCATCGAAGCCGACCTGCCCAGCGCGGGGCGGCATCCCTCGGAATCGAACCGCCCCCACGTGACTCTCGCGGTGCGCGACGACCTGTCGACGGATGCTGGGCGCGAACTGGCGCGTCTCGGTGACGCCCTGCCGGTGGAGTGCCGGCTCGGTGGCGCGGTGGTGTTCGCTGCGGGGGAGAGGTTCGTCCTGGCCCGGCCCCTCGTCATGACGGCCGCGCTGCTGAGGTTTCACGCCCGCATCGTCGACCTCATCGGACCGCCGCCGGTGCGCTACGCCGTCACCGCGGCAGACCGATGGACACCGCACATCACCCTGGCGCGCCGGATGACGGCGGAGCAGATCGGACGCGCGCTCGGCATCGTCGGGGCGCCGACCCTTGAGGGTGAACTGACCGGACTGCGCCTCTGGGATGCCGAGGCCAAGGTGGTCACGCCGCTGGCGTGATCGCCCCGCCCGTGACGAGAGGCCGGTCAGTCGCTGAGGGCGAGGGCTCGAAAGGGTTCGCGCGGGCGCGATGCGACGATCCGCGGCGCTTCCGCCGCGCGCCGCTGCATCGTGCGGCGGTACAGCTCGTCGATGAGATCGGTCGCGAGATTCACGAGTGATCGGATCTCGCGCTCGTCGCGGTCGACCCACGCGCAGCGCGGCTCGTCGTCGATGGGGACGAAGTCGTCGTGCTGCTCCCACACCACGAGGGTGCGCTCGGCGCCGAGGACGTGTTGCTGCCACCACACCTGACGCAGATAGGTGCGGGGGATCGAGCGCCAGCTCTTATTCGTGGTCTTGATCTCGGCGAGGGTGACACGGCCGTCGGCATCCACCATCACGCCGTCGGGCGTGGCGAGGTGTCGCTTCTCGACCACGGCGTGGAAGAGCGCGGACGATGGCTGGATGCCGTGCGTCGCAGCGACCCAGGCGGCGATCTCCGGCTCGCGGCGGCGACCGTGGTCGGTGTACGCGTTGCCGGAGAACCCCGAGCCCATGAGCTTGGCGTCGGCGGCGCGCGCAATCGCCTTCGGGCTCGTCAGCGCCGCGACGTCCGTCGCCGTGATGCCCCGCGAGCGAGCCCGGATCCACGCCACGCGGTCGCGCGAGTCCGCGACGATGCGAGCAGCGAGTTCGGGTGACACGCATTAGACCCTAACCCCGCCCGCCCTCCCTCCCCGCCCTTGCCCCTCGGCGTGCCCCCGCCCCACCCCACCTCACGCGTAGGCGTCGAGTGCACGGCATCCCATCGATTGCACGGCATCGGTGCGTAGATGTCGCGGTCATTCGGCGGCAAGCCGTGCGCTCAACGGGGAGGGTGGATGTTGAATGCCCTGAGGTGGGCGGCGAGGGTTGACGGGGAGGTGACGTGACGAGGTTCCCAGCGCACGAGGCGGCGCCCGGTCGTACCCCGGATCCAGTCTTCGCGGCGCTTCTCGTCGAGGACCGTCCTCTCTGCCGAGCGGGCTGAGCGGAGCTCCGGGTCGAGGTACTTGCCGACGCCGTCGCATTCGCCCCAGGCATCGGCGTCGTCGAGGCCGAAGTCGACGCGGTACCAGCCCGCACCGCGCGGGCCAGCGATCGGCACCTGTAGCCGAACCGACCGGAAGCCGAGTTGGTGCAACCGGAACCGGCTCACGCTTTCCAGGGTCGACTCGGCCCGGCCGTCGGCGAAGCCCACCACCCATCGAGCCCTCCTGATCCCTCGCGCCGCGCCCGCCTCGGCGATCCGAGCGGACATCGCCATCCGCCAGTCGTCGGGGGAGCGGCCCGTGCGGTCGCACCAGATCCGTTCCGCGCGGTCGGCCATGACGAGCGCCGCCTCGGGAGTCATGGTGCGCGTGACGTCGAAGACCGTCCGCGCCAGGGAGGTGCAGCGGATGCCGTTCACCTCGACGACGTCATGCGCATCGAGAGGCGCGCAGTGGCGGAATGCATCGGGGCCGCTGGAGACCCGGGCGCCCGGGGCCGTCGTGAGGTGGACGCGGGTCGGCCGGAGGCGATAGAGATCGAGGCCGTGCAGGACCCCGGCGGACTCGTGCGAGACGACCGCGTGCCCCCGGACCTCGTGCGCGACCGCCATCACATGGAGCAGATGCGCGTCCTCGGCGTAGAGCTCATCGAACGCGGCGCGGTCGACGTACCAGCCGCGTCGCACGTGCACCCGGATGCCGTCCCGCACCGAGCGGTCGATCGAGCGTTCGCTCTCACCCGCCACGAGCAGGTCGCGTCGGCGGTGGAGCAATGCCCGCACCTCATCCGGTCCTCGTCGTCTGCGCATCCCGCCCATGCTCACCCCCACCCCCGCACCCCACCCCATCCCCCCACCCATGTGGGGACACCCCCACCCCACCCCCACATGTGCAGAACTCGCGGCCGGCGCCGAGCGAACGAGCTCGCGCCGAGTGCACGGGCACGCTGCGTAGCGGTGCCGTGCAGTGGGCGGGATGCCGTGCGCTCGGCGCGGGGGTGGGGGGATTTGGGGGATGGGGGGTGTGGGGGTATGGTGGGGGTAAGCCAAAGACCGCTGGTCATCGGTGTGCGCGTGAGCGCACTCGTGATCGAAGCTCTGCACTGCAGGGGCCCGCGCAGGTGACACTGAACTTCTCCTTCGGGAACCGAGCTCCGTGCCTCTGCGCCGGAGCTTTTGTCATGTCCGGGGCTGGTCGAGGCCGGCGCTCCGCCACCGCGGGGCGTCAGGCACACATCAAGGAGTGACCATGGTGCAGAAGGACGCATCGGTCGCCGAGCTCACGAAGTCATTCGAGGACTCGACTGCCGTTCTGCTGACCGAGTACCGCGGTCTGACGGTGGCCCAGCTCAAGCAGCTGCGCAACAGCATCCGTCAGGACGCGAACTACGCCGTGGTGAAGAACACGCTGACCAAGATCGCCGCGAACAACGCGGGGATCACGGCGCTCGACGAGGACCTCAAGGGTCCCTCGGCCGTGGCGTTCGTGCACGGCGACTTCGTCGCCACCGCCAAGGCTCTGCGTGACTTCGCCAAGGCCAACCCGCTCCTCGTCATCAAGGGCGGCATCTTCGAGGGCAACGCCCTCACCGCCGACGAGGTCAACAAGTACGCCTCGCTCGAGAGCCGCGAGGTTCTGCTGGCCAAGGCCGCGGGCATGATGAAGGCGACGATGGGCAAGGCTGCCGCCACCATCGACGCGCTTCGCGAAAAGCTGGAGACCGCCGACGCCGCGTGAGCGACAGGCGAGCTCTTACACCAACCCCATCTATCTAGGAGATACATCATGGCGAAGCTTTCCACCGAGGAGCTGCTCGAGCAGTTCGCCGGCCTGACCCTCGTCGAGCTCAGCGAGTTCGTGAAGGCGTTCGAGGAGAAGTTCGACGTCACCGCTGCTGCCCCCGTCGCCGTTGCCGGCGCCGCTGGTGGCGCTGGTGCCGCTGAGGCCGAGGAGGAGAAGGACTCGTTCGACGTCATCCTCGAGGCTGCCGGCGACAAGAAGATCCAGGTCATCAAGACGGTCCGCGAGCTCACCTCGCTGGGCCTCGGCGAGGCCAAGGCTGTCGTCGACGGTGCTCCCAAGGCCGTCCTCGAGGGCGCGAACAAGGAGACCGCCGAGAAGGCGAAGGCCGCTCTCGAAGAGGCCGGCGCGACGGTCACCCTCAAGTAATTCCCCGCTCTCACTCGAGAGCAGCACGACGGCCCCGGATGCTGCATCCGGGGCCGTCGTCGTCTGCGCCGGACTCAGTCGCGGCGGGAGAGGGTCGAGTCGCGGACGGCGACGGAGCTGTGTCCGGGTGCTCCCGCCGTCGTCCCCCGGACCACCATGCGCGGCTTGATCCGCATCGTCACGGTGTCGGCGTCGGGGTCCTCGATGTGGCGCAGAAGCAGTTCGACGGCGGCCCGGCCCTGCTCGTGGGGGACCTGTCGCAACGTCGTCAGGGCGAACATCTCGGCATTGACGTGATCGTCGATGCCGACGACGCTCAGCGACGACGGGACGAGGATGCCGAGGCGGCGGGCGGCGATGATCGCTCCGATCGCGACGTCGTCACAGGCCGCAACGATGCCCGTGGGTCGGGCGGCGGGGTCGCTCAGCAGGTCGACCGCGGCAGCGTACCCGGCTGGCATCGAGAGCTCGGCCGGCACCCGCGAGATCTCGTCGGCGAGACCGGCGCGACGCATCTCCGACTCGTAGCCGGCGTATCGCTCGGACTCGACGTGAGGCCAGTGCGTGGAGTCGGTGCCACCGAGGAACGCGATGCGGCGATGCCCCAGCTCGACGAGGTGCGCGGTCGCGAGAGCGGTGGCGTGCGCGTCGTCGAGCGTGACGAGGCTGGTGTCGCCCTCGGTGCCGATGACGCTGACGACTGGCTTTCCCAGCGCCAGCAGTGCGTCCAGCTCGCTCTCGGCAGGTTCGAGGCCCACCGCGATGACACCGTCGAAGCGCCGACGGGCCAGGAAGTCCTCGAACACCCGGCGCCGCGTCTCCGTCCCCGGGCGAGCGTCGTACAGGGTCAGGTCGAGGCCGTGCTCCAGGAGAGCCGCCTGAATGCCCTCGAGAACCTCTCCGAAGAACCATCGGCTGACGTGGGGCATGACGACGCCGACGGTCTGCGTGCGACCGGTCGCGAGGCTCATCGCCGACGAGTGCGCGACATACGACAGCTCCTGTGCTGCGGCAGCGACGCGCCTGCGGGTCTCGTCGGACACGTACCCGCGTCCGGTGAGGGCGCGGCTCGCCGTCGCTTTCGACACCCCTGCACGGGTGGCCACGTCGGCGATGGTGCTCATGGGACCTCCTCGTCCGTTCGGGGAGACCTGCCGGGGGACTCCCACCAGAGCGTAGCGGTTTCGACCGCGACCGGGAACCGGTTCCAGGCGCCTCGAGTGTGAGCGCTCCCACGGCCTCGCTTATTACCACATGGGATGGTTGTCAATCCGTGATATTCCGCTGGTTGTGCCGGACTCGGCGGGACAGTAGGTTGTCCTGGAATCGGTTCCCCAATGGATGCGGACAAGGCTCCTCTGGGTGAACGATGATCCCGATAGAGGAGAAGTACATGGCATTGTCACAGCGATACCGTCTTCTTGCCCCCGTCGCCCTCGTGGGCGCGGCAGCACTGGTGCTGGCTGGGTGCGCCGAAGGTGGCGGCGAAGGCGGCGGCGACGCGAAGACGACCGTCCGCATCTCGGGCGGCATCACCGGTGGTGAGGCTGACGCACTCAACGAGTCGTTCGCGCAGTTCACCGAGGACACCGGTATCAAGGTGGAGTACACCGGCGACAAGTCGTTCGAGGGCAACATCGTCACCAAGGTGACCGGTGGCGACGCCCCCGACATCGCGATCGTCCCGCAGCCCGGCCTGCTGAAGACGCTCGTCGAGACCGGCAAGGTGCTGCCCGCGACTGAGGCGGTCGAGAGCGCGGTCGACGAGAACTGGTCGCCCGACTGGAAGCAGTACGGCACGTTCGACGACACCTTCTACGCGGCACCCATGCTCGCGAACCTGAAGGGTTACGTCTGGTACTCGCCGAAGCAGTTCGCCGAGTGGGGCGTCGAGATTCCCAAGACGTGGGACGAGATGATCGCTCTCACCGACAAGATCGTGCAGACGACCGGCGGTCCCGCGTGGTGCGCCGGCTTCGCCTCCGACGCCGCCTCGGGCTGGCCGGGCACCGACTGGGTGGAGGACCTCGTCCTGCGCCAGGCCGGCCCCGACGTGTACGACCAGTGGGTGGCCGGTGACGTGAAGTTCACCGACCCGCAGATCAAGTCCGCGTTCGACGCGGTGGGCGAGATCCTGCTCAACCCCGAGTACGTCAACGCGGGCTACGGCGACGTCAAGAGCATCAACTCGACCGCGTTCGGCGACGTGGCCGCGGCTGTCGCCAGCGGTGACTGCGCCCTCACGCACCAGGCCTCGTTCCTGTCGGCGAACTTCCTCGACGTGCAGACCGCCGACGGCGCGACCCCCGAGGTCGCTCCCGACGGTGACGTCTACGCGTTCCTGACGCCGGGGTACACCGAAGGCGAGCTCCAGGTCGAGGGCGGCGGCGAGTTCGTCGCCGCGTTCTCGGACGACGAGTCGACGCAGAAGGTTCTCGAGTTCATGGCCTCGCCCGAGTTCGCTGACGCGCG
This sequence comes from Microbacterium sp. M4A5_1d, assembly GCF_053345465.1. NCBI lineage: Bacteria > Bacillati > Actinomycetota > Actinomycetes > Micrococcales > Microbacteriaceae > Microbacterium > Microbacterium sp. M4A5_1d. The sequence goes on along the minus strand of NZ_JBKFAD010000001.1, from coordinate 1,059,871 downwards.
CGTCAAGCTCGGCGGCGTGATCTCGGCGAACAAGAACGCCGACCCCTCGCTCGCCTCGAGCGAGTTCCTCCAGGAAGCCATGACGACGCTGCAGGACGAGACCACGGTCTTCCGTTTCGACGCATCCGACCTGATGCCGTCCACGGTGGGCTCGGGCTCGTTCTGGAAGGGCATGGTCGACTGGATCGACGGTAAGGACACCGAGACGGTCCTGTCCGACATCCAGGCCGGTTACGAGAACTGATCGTCGCCTGACGATCGGCTGAGCCGAGCGGGGTCGGGCTGCACAAGCCCGGCCCCGCTCCTCCCGTCCGTACCGCCCGGGTACGCCGCTGTACTCAGAAGGGGATCCACATGTCGCAGACGACCGTCGACAGACCCGTCGACACCGAACCTCCCACCACCACGCACGCCACCGATCCGAAGGGGCGGTCGATCACTCGGATCATCGTCGCCGCCGGATTCGCCCTGATCGTCGCCATCCTCCTGCTGCTGATCTTCACCGGATCGAGCGAGGAATCGTCGCGCATCACGATCGGGTTCTCGCTCAACAGCTTCTTCCTCTGGTTGGGCGCGATGAACCCGCTCATCCAGATCCCCGTCATCCTGGCCGTGTTCGGGCTCGTCGTGGGCATCATCCTGGTGCTCATCGAGTACGCGCCCCGCCCGGGTCGCGGCTACTTCATCATGCGGCTCGTCGCGTGCCTGGTCATCCCGGTGCTCGCCTTCCTGCTGCTGCGGCCCTACGCCAACGCCGTCCTCTACGTCGTCGCGATCGCGCTGCTCGTCGGTGCGCTGCTCTTCTTCGCGGACTTCCGGTCGCGTCAGGGCGCGGGCTATCTGTTCCAGCTCATCCTCTTCATGGCCCCGGCCAGCATCATGCTGGCGCTCGGACTGATCTACCCCGCGATCGCCACGATCTTCAAGTCGTTCTACGACAAGTCGGGCGAGCAGTTCGTGGGCCTGGAGAACTACTTCTGGGTGTTCACGAACCCGACGGGCACGGCCTCGGTCGTCAACACGATCCTGTGGGCGCTCCTCGCTCCCACGATCTCCGTCGCCATCGGCCTGGCGTACGCGGTGTTCATCGATCGTGCCCGCGGCGAGAAGGTCCTGAAGGTCCTGGTGTTCATGCCCGTCGCGATCTCGTTCGTCGGCGCCGGCATCATCTGGAAGTTCATGTACGACGCCCGCCAGGGGGAGCAGGTCGGCCTGCTCAACGCGATCGTCACGGCATTCGGCGGCGATCCGATCCAGTGGCTCGCCATCAAGCCGGTCATCAACACCCTCATGCTCCTGGTGGTCTTCATCTGGACCCAGACCGGATTCGCCATGGTGATTCTGTCGGCCGCGATCAAGGCGGTGCCGACCGAGCAGCTCGAGGCGGCGCAGCTGGACGGGACCAATGCCTGGCAGCGGTTCCGCAACGTCACGGTGCCCGGCATCCGGTCGTCGCTCATCGTGGTCCTCACGACCATCACGATCGCGTCGCTCAAGGTGTACGACATCGTGGCGGTCATGACCGGCGGTCGCGATGAGACGACCGTGCTCGGCTTCGAGATGGTCAACCAGCAGCAGCGATTCCAGAGCTACGGGCACTCGTCCGCGCTCGCTGTCGTGCTGTTCCTGTTCGTCCTGCCGCTGATCATCTACAACGCCCGATCGATGGCCAAGCAGAGGGAGATCCGCTGATGACCGTTGCAGCCCCGGCCGCGCCCGTCGACACCCGCACCAAGCGCCAAGTGGCGCGCGACACCCGCCGCAACGAGGCGATCGCCCACAAGAAGCTGACGTCGAAGGGCGCGACCATCGCGGCCGTCATCATCGCCGTCTTCTGGACGATCCCGACGTTCGGCCTGTTCGTGACGTCGTTCCGACCCGGTGCCGACACCCAGTCCACCGGCTGGTGGACCGTCTTCACCAATCCCGAGTTCACCCTCGACAACTACGCCGAGGCGCTGACGTCGGGAGGGACGTCCACGACGCTCGCGTCGGCGTTCATCAACTCGCTCGCGATCACCATCCCCGCGACGGTGTTCCCCATCGTGATGGCAGCCCTCGCCGCCTACGCGTTCGCCTGGATCGACTTCAAGGGCCGCAGTGCGCTGTTCGTGTTCGTCTTCGCACTGCAGATCGTGCCCCTGCAGATGGCCCTGGTTCCGCTGCTCAGCCTCTTCTCGGAGGGCCTGACGATCAACGACGTGCCCATCTTCCCCGGCTTCGGCCTGAACGAGGTGCAGTACAGCTTCGCCCGCGTCTGGATCGCCCACGCGATCTTCGCCCTGCCGCTGGCGACTTTCATGCTGCACAACTTCATCGCCGAGATCCCGGGCGAGATCATCGAGGCGGCGCGGGTCGACGGCGCCGGCCACGGGCAGGTCTTCTTCCGCATCATCGTCCCGCTGGCAGCCCCGGCCATCGCATCGTTCGCGATCTTCCAGTTCCTGTGGGTGTGGAACGACCTGCTGGTCGCGACGATCTTCGCGTCGCCGGGCGCGCTGCCGATCACGCAGGCGCTCAACTCGCTGTCGGGCACGTGGGGCAACCGCTGGTTCCTGCAGTCGGCGGGAACCTTCATCTCGATCATCGTGCCGCTGATCGTGTTCTTCGCCCTGCAGCGCTTCTTCGTGCGCGGCCTGCTGGCAGGTGCGACGAAGGGCTGATCGGCAGGATCGGATGCCGCTGGGGTGCGGGGGCTGTCAGCCCTCGCACCCCAGTCTTTGCTGGATCGAGCGCATCAGGTCGATCTCGGCGCTCTGCGTCTCGATGACGCCGCCGGCGACCTGGACGGCCCGCGGGTCGCTGCCGAGGTCGACGAGAGCCTGCGCCATGGGGATCGCGCCCTCGTGGTGCCGGATCATGAGGCCGAGGAACGTGCAGTCGGCGGCGACCCCGGTCTCGGCATCCAGCTGCGCCAGCTGAGCGGGCGTGGCCATGCCCATCTCGGCGCGGAGCTCTTCGTCGCTCGGCTGCTGCGCCTGAGTCCCGTGGTTGTGAGCTGGGTGCCCGACCATCCACTGCATGAGGGGCGCGGTGGATGCCTGCGGCAGCCCCCACTGGACGAGCCAGTCGTAGAACTCGCCGCGCTGGCCCGCCTGCGCGGTGGCGATGTCGAACGCAAGCGTGCGGATGCCCTCATCCTCGGTCTTGCGATAGATCGTCATCGCCATCTCGATCGCCTGCGTGTGGTGCACCTGCATGTCACGGGCGAACCCGGCCTCGGGGGAGGAGCCGCCGGGAACCGACGGGGAGGTGCCGAAGGCGGAGAATCGTCCTACCGCAAATGCCGAGCCCGCGACCGCGAGGACGATGAGGAGCACCGCCCACCAGCGCAGGCCGGTGGATGACGGGACGGGGATCTGCGCGCCCGTCTCCGCCGTGACGTCGTCCGTCACGCCTTGCCGGGGCCGTCGATCGCGCCCGAGCAGATCGCGTTCGGCTCGGGGACGTTCTGGCTGCGCCAGTACTCGGTGAAGAAGTCGCGGATGCGCTCGTCGTCGGCCGAGTCGACCTTCAGCTGCGCGTTCCAGGCGCTCACGGCGATGGGGGTGTCCATGTCGGGGTACGGCGTCAGCAGCGCGTACGTGCTCGGCATGTAGCCCTCGAGGGTCTCGATGTCGGCATCCGATACCTGGGCCGGGTCGTACGTGATCCAGACGGCGCCGTGCTCCATCGAGTGGACCGCGTTCTCGTTCGCCTGCGGCTCGGTGTAGACGCCGCAGTTGAGCCAATACGGGTTGTGCTCGCCACCGGCCGGCGGGTTCTGCGGGTACTCGACGGTGCCCTCCACGTGCGTCGTGATGTTCTGGAACGTCTCGACCCCGGGGATCTCGCGACCCGTGCTGTTGCCGGCCTCGTACGTGACGGGCCGAGGCGCGAGGATGACCGACGCGGCGATGAGGCCCACCACGGCGACCGCGGCGGTCGAGCCGACGACCCACCACGTCAGCTTGCTGCGACGTCGCTTCGCCAGCTGCTTCTGGTACTCGGCGAGCTTGGCCTGCTTCTGCTGCTCGCGCTGCTGCTTGACGGTGAGGTTGATCTGGGCCTGGGCGGCAGGATTGCCGCTCGTTCGCTTGTCGGCGGACGGAGTCATTGCTGTGACCTCGGTTCGGGGGCAAGGGGAGTGTCGGAGCGCGCGCGGCGCGGAGCCAGCCTATGCGCGTGAATGGTGAATCGGCTGAGAGGCGCGAACGACGCGGAGCGGCGGCGGGTTACGATAGAAGGTCGCTCAAAAACGCTGCTGCCACGAAACGAAGAAGACGTGCCCGAAACTCCTCCCCATCATTCCTCCTCCGCCACCGGGGCGATCCGCACGCTGGGCTCGAACCCGGCTACCGCGCCCATCATGCTGCATCCGGGTGACGCGATCCCGACCTCACGCCGCGTCATCTACATCATCCTGCTCGGCGCGCTGACGGCGCTCGGGCCCTTCACGATCGACCTCTACCTGCCCGCCTTCCCCGCGCTGGAGGCCGACTTCCAGACGACGGCGGCGGCGATTCAGCTGACGCTCACCGGAACGATGGTCGGCTTCGCGCTGGGCCAGCTCATCGTCGGCCCGCTCAGCGACAAGCTGGGGCGCCGGGTCCCGCTGCTGTGCGTGACCGCGCTCCACGTGCTCTCGAGCACGGCCGCCGCCATCGCCCCGACCCTCGAGCTGCTGAGCGCCGCCCGGGTCTTCATGGGGATCGGCGCCGCGGCGGGCGGTGTCGTCGCGATGGCGATCGTGCGCGACCTCTTCGGCGGACGCCGGCTCGTGGTGATGCTCAGCCGACTCGCCCTGGTCTCCGGTGTCGCCCCGGTCGCCGCCCCGCTCGTCGGCTCGGGCCTGCTGACGGTCATGCCCTGGCGCGGCATCTTCGTCGTGCTCGCCGCGTACGGCGCGGTGATGCTGATCGCCTCGCTCTTCCTCGTGCCCGAGACCCTGCCCAAAGCGCGCCGCCGCGACAGCGGTTCCGCCACGGTCTGGCAGCGCTACCGCAGCGTCCTGAGCGATCGCATCTTCATCGGCGTGCTGATCATCGGCGGCATGACCTTCAGCGGACTGTTCTCGTACCTGTCGTCGTCGTCGTTCCTCTTCCAGCAGACCTACGGCTTCGATCCGCAGCAGTACGGCGTCCTGTTCGCCGTCAACTCCCTCGGAGTCGTGCTGGGCGTGCAGACGGCGTCGCGGCTCGCCGCCCGCTTCGGCCCGCAGTGGGTCATGGCGGTCTCGACCGCCGTGCTCGTCATCGCCGGGGCCACCATCATCGTCACCGACCAGCTGGGGCTGGGCCTGTGGGGCACGGTCGTGCCGCTGTTCTTCTTCATCACGGCGTGCGGTTTCACCTTCCCCTGCGTTCAGGTGCTCGCTCTCGACCGTCACGGCCGAGCCGCCGGGACCGCGGCATCCCTGATCGGCGCCGTCAACTTCGGCGTCGCCGGCTTCATCTCGCCGCTCGCGGCGTGGATCTCGGGCGGCTCGGGCATCACCGCGACGACGATGGCCTCGGTGATGGCGGGGTGCGCCGTGGTGGCGGTCCTCTCGCTGTGGCTCGTCGTGCGGCCGCGCAGCGTGCCGCAGCTCTCTCCCTGATCGCTGCTCCCAGCGCAAGGGGCGGGGTCGAATCCGCCGCCGTCGACACAATGGACGGATGAACGACGCTCCGCCGACCGACCCCCGACGACTCTGGCCGCGCCGCGCCGCCATCGGTTTCGTGCTGGTGGTGGCCGGTGCGCTGCTGGGATGGTGGCTGTTCACGCAGCTCGGCCAGCCCTTCGCGATCGACCGGTGGTGGAACGAGACGCTGCCGGCCGACCCGGGCGCGGTCGGCCTGGTGTTCGGGCTCGTGATGAACCGGATCGGCGGCACGTGGGTCGGCGTCTTCGCGATCCCGATCGCGGTCGCCGTGGCTCTGGTCCTGCTGCGACGGCCCTGGGCTGCGGGCTATTTCCTCGTGGCGTCGGCGCTGAGCGCGCTGGTGGTCCAGCTGATCAAGAACCTCGTCGATCGGTCGAGACCCGAAGACATCCTCGTGACGACGGATGCGGGCTCATATCCCTCGGGGCATACGGCAAATGCGGCCACGATCGCGATCGTCGCGATCATCCTCTTCCCGCGCGTCTGGGTCGCGCTCGTCGGAATCGTGTGGACCCTGCTGATGGCGCTCAGCCGTACGGTCGTGCACGCTCACTGGCTCTCCGACACCGTCGGTGGGATGCTGCTGGGCGCCGGCGTCGCCCTGATCGTGGCCGCCATGTTCACCGAGCAGCTCGAACGCGAGCGCCGCGCCGTGCGAGAGCGGCGGGGCTAGGCTCGCCGGCATGAGCGTCTCGCCCGACGACCCGGCCATGCCCTCCGACGACGCGATCGCCGCAGCCGATCTCGCACGACTGCGTGCGGAAGCGGAAGCCGCTGAGGCCGCGCTCGTCGCCGCCCGAGCTCGAGCCGCCCTGGCCGCCGCCGAGGCAGCTGCCGCGCGAGCCGGGTCGGCCCTGGCCGGGGACGCGGCGCCGTCGACTCCGACCGGCGAACCCGAGCCGTCGGCGGCCGGGGAAGCCGAGCCCTCCGGGGCGGCGGTTCCGCTCGACGGATCCGAGGTCGACGACATCCGCCGGGGCTACACGTTCGACGGTCCCGTCCTCGAGCTCGGGGCGCTCCTGAACGGCGAGCCGCAGCGTGATGCGCTCGTGCGGATCCCGCTGGCGATGACGAATCGTCACGGTCTCGTTGCCGGCGCCACTGGCACCGGCAAGACCCGCACGCTGCAGGTTCTCGTGGAGCAGCTCGCCGCCAACGGCGTGCCGGTGTTCGCGGCCGACATCAAGGGCGATCTCTCGGGTCTTGCCTCGGCGGGCGAGCCGAGCGAGAAGCTCCTCTCGCGAACGAGCGCGATCGGGCAGGACTGGTCGCCGCGTTCTTTCGCGACCGAGTTCCTGGCGCTCGGCGGCCGCGGGTCGGGAACGCCGGTGCGCGCGACCGTCTCCGGCTTCGGCCCGCTGCTGCTGAGCCGCGTGCTCGGACTCAACGCGACGCAGGAGTCGAGTCTCGGTCTCGTCTTCCACTACGCCGACGCGAACGGCCTGGCTCTCGTCGACCTCGCCGATCTGCGGGCGGTGCTGACCTACCTCACGAGCGATGACGGCAAAGCCGAGCTCGCGGAGCTCGGCGGACTCTCCAAGGCGACGGCCGGTGTCATCCTCCGAGAACTCATCACCTTCGCCGACGCCGGGGCGGACGTGTTCTTCGGCGAACCGGAGTTCGACGTCCGAGACCTGATGCGGACCACGGACGCAGGCGAGGGCATCGTCACCCTCCTCGAGGTGCCCGGTGTGGCCGACCGCCCGGTGCTCTACTCGACCTTCCTGATGTACCTGCTCGCGGAGCTGTTCGAGGTGCTGCCCGAGGTGGGTGATGTCGACAAGCCGGAGCTCGTGTTCTTCTTCGACGAGGCGCATCTGCTGTTCCGCGACGCGTCGAAGGACTTCCTCGCCGCGGTGGTGCAGACGGTCCGGCTCATCCGGTCGAAGGGTGTGGGCGTCTTCTTCGTCACGCAGACGCCCAAGGACGTGCCGTCCGATGTGCTGGCGCAGCTCGGCTCGCGCGTACAGCATGCGCTTCGTGCCTTCACCCCGGATGACGTCAAGGCGCTGCGCGCGAGTGTGGGCACCTACCCGCGATCGGGCTACGACCTGGAGAGGGTTCTGCAGGAGCTCGGCACCGGCGAGGCCGTCGTCACCGTCATGAACGAGAAAGGTGCGCCCACCCCCGTCGCGTGGACACGGCTCCGTGCGCCGCAGGCGTCGATGTCGCCGGCAGCGGTGGAGGACGTCCAGGCCCGGGTGGCGGCATCCGAGATCCGGCCGCGTTACGCCGAGGCGGTCGATCGGGAGTCGGCGCGCGAGATCCTCACCGCTCGCATGAACGCCGCGCAGGCGGCTCTCGATGCGGCCGAGGCCGAGGCCGCGCGCCGCAAGGCCGAGCAGGACGCCGCGAAGCTGCGGGCGAAGGCCGACGCCGCCTACGCGAAGCAGCTCGCCGCCATCCGGAAGCAGGCCGCGGCCGACGAGGCGAAGGAGCGACGCGACGACGACCGGATGCTGCGCAGCATGACCTCGAACACGCGCTCGCGCCGGAGAACGCCGGCGGAGCAGATCCTCGGCTCGCGCGCGGCCCAGGAGGTGCTGACCGGCGTCATCCGGGGAATCTTCGGCACCGGACGGCGCTGAGCACCGGACGGCGCCGACGGCGCGCCCGGGACGCGGGCGTCTCAGGGACGGATGATGTCGAGTGGCATCGTCGAGGTGTCGATGCGCGGATCGTCGTCCTGCCCGGCGACGAGCGCCTCGGCCTCGGCGATCGTCTCGACCGTCGGCACCGACCCGAGCAGCGGCCGCTGCGCCGTCTCGCGCATCGCGAAGAGCGCGACGGCCGCGAGCGCCGAGAAGAACATGATGTAGAACGCGGGCATGTAGGTGTTGCCCGTCCACTCGATGAGCGCCTGGCTGAACAGCGGCGTCGTACCGCCGAAGAGCGACACCGCCAGGTTGTACGCGATGCCCATCGCGCCGAAGCGGGTCGCGGTGGGGAACAGCGCCGGCAGGGCGCTCGCCGAGATCGCGACGAACAGTGCGACCGGTACCGCGATGATGCCCAGCGCGATGAACACGGCCCACAGCTCGCCGATCTGCATGACGGCGAAGGCGGGGATCGTCAGGACGAGGGACGCGCCGATCGCGAAAGCGTAGATGCGACGCCGGCCGAACCGGTCGCTGAGGCGCCCGACGAACGGCAGCGTCGCCGACATGACGATCAGCACCGGCACGGTCGCCACCGCGGCCGAGAGGTTCGAGAGTCCGACCTCCTTCTCGAGGTAGGTCGGCATGTAGCTGGTCAGCGCGTAGCCGGCCGTGTTGGTCGCGGCGACGATCGCCACGGCGACCAGGATCGTCCGCCAGTGGTGGCGCAGGATGCCGCCGATGCCGTGACGAGCCATCGGGTCGTCCTTGCTGGGCGCCGCGGCCGACTCCGACTCCTGCTCGAATGCCGGGGTCTCGGGGATGCGCAGGCGGAACCAGATGGCGACGATGCCGAGCGGGATGGCGACGAGGAACGGGATGCGCCAGCCGCCGTCGACCATCGCGTCGGGGCCCCAGAGCCCCTGCGTGATGAGGGTGGTCAGCGCGACGACCGTAGCGCCGGCGGCGAAGCCGACGTACGAGCCGACGTCGAGCCATGATGCCCAGAAACCGCGCGAGCGGTCGGGGGAGAACTCGGTCACATACGTCGACGCCCCGGCGTACTCGCCGCCGGTCGAGAAGCCCTGCACCATCTTCAGCACATACAGGGGGACGACAGCCCAGATACCGATCTGCGCAGACGTCGGCAGCAGTCCGATGAGCGCGGTCGCGGTCGCCATCATCGCCATCGTCAGGAACAGGACCTTCTGGCGCCCGATCCGATCGCCGAGCGGGCCGAGCACGATCCCCCCGAGGGGACGCACGAGGAACGACACGGCGAAGCCGAGGAGCGTCACGAGAAGGCCCCAGGGGTCGGGGATGTCCTCGGCGAACACCACCGTCAGGGTCACGGCGAGGTAGCCGTAGATCCCGAAGTCGAACCACTCCATGAAGTTGCCGACGACGGTGCCCGAGATCGCGGTGCGTACCTTCTTGCGTTCGACGACGATGACGTCGTCGACCTCGAGACGTCGGCGGGCAGGCCGCTTGGTGCGCGTGCGTGACATATTCGATTCTCCTCCGGCAGCGCCGCCGGGCTCGGGTCGCCAGACGACTGTCCTTCGCTCACGGGAGCGTAGACCCCGATGCGGGGTCGTGCGCAACCTCGGGGACGGGCGTTGCGGTCCGGTGCGTCGCCGCCTATCGCGCGCGCGTGAGGCGAACGGCCCGTACGCCCGGCCGGCGACCGTCCATCCGTCACGTGTCAAGTCGTGTCGGACGGGGCCGACGGACGCCTACCGTCTGATCATGACCGAGCTGACCGCACCCACCGGACACGAGCCCGAGCTGCAGGCGCAGCCCCGACCGGACGGATCCGCCCCGCGAGCCCTCGTCCTCGGCGCCACCGGGTACATCGGCGGACGGCTGGTGCCTCGCCTCGTCGCGGCGGGGTATCGCGTGCGCGTGCTGGCACGGACGCCCGAGCGGGTCGCCAGCTTCCCGTGGGGAGACGCCGTCGAGATCGTGGGCGGCTCGGCGGACGACGCGGATGCCGTCGCCGAGGCTGTCGACGACGTGGATGTCGTCTACTACCTCATCCATTCGATGGGAGCGGGGGCCGGGTTCGAGGCGGCCGACGAGCGGGCCGCCCGCACGGTCGCTGACGCCGCGGCGGCGGCATCCGTGAAGCGCATCGTCTATCTCGGTGGCCTGCACCCCTCCGATGCGGAGCTCTCGCCGCACCTGCGCTCGCGCGTGGAGGTCGGCGAGATTCTGCTGAAGTCCGGCGTGCCCACCCTCGTGCTGCAGGCGGGGGTCGTCATCGGGTCGGGGTCGGCGTCGTTCGAGATGGTGCGTCATCTCACCGATGTGCTGCCGTACATGCCGGCGCCGAAGTGGGTGCGCAACCGCATCCAGCCGATCGCCGTGCGAGACGTCCTGCACTATCTGCTCGGCGCAGCCCGCGTCGATCCTGAGCTGAACCGTGCCGTCGACATCGGCGGTCCCGACGTCTTGCGGTACGGACAGATGATGAACGGCTATGCCCTCGAGGCGGGCCTGCGGCAGCGCGCGATCGCGGCCCTGCCGGTGCTGACGCCCGGGCTGGCCTCCCACTGGGTCAACCTCGTGACGCCGGTGCCGCGCGCCATCGCCCGCCCGCTCATCGCGTCGCTTCAGAACGAGTGCGTCATGGACGACCATGACATCGACGACATCATCCCGCAGCCCGAGGGCGGCCTGACGTCGTACCGGACGAGCGTGCGGCTGGCGCTGGGCCGGGTGGACGCCGACGAGGTCGAGACGAGCTGGCAGGACGCCGACGTGCTCGGCGCGCCGAGCGATCCGCTGCCGAGCGACCCCGAATGGGCGGGCCGCACCGTGTTCACCGACGAGCGCTCCGCCGAAACGAGCGCGTCGCCCGAGCGACTGTGGGAGGTGATCGCCGGCATCGGCGGGACGAACGGCTGGTACTCGGCTCGCGCGCTGTGGGAGATCCGCGGCTGGATGGACCGTCTCGTCGGCGGCATCGGCCTCGCGCGCGGCCGCCGCAGCCGGGGAAAGGTGCGGGTGGGGGATGCGATCGACTTCTGGCGCGTCGAGGCCGTCGAGGAGGGCCGCCTGCTGCGGCTGCGTGCCGAGATGCGGGTGCCGGGGGAGGCCTGGCTCGAGCTCAAAGTCGCACCGCGGGATGGTGGTGCCCGCTATGAGCAGCGCGCGATCTTCTTCCCGCGCGGACTGGCCGGGCGGCTGTATTGGCTCGGTGTGCTGCCGTTCCACGGGCTCATCTTCACGGCGATGGCCACGCGCATCACGGAGATGGCCGAGGGGAAGGTCGAAGAGGGGCGGATCGCCGTCGAGAACACCCACGCCGACGATGACACCGCCCCCGCGGGCGCGGACGCTTCTAGGGTGGGGTCATGAGCCGCTCCGCCGTCGTCATCACCGTCTCCGACCGCTCAGCGCGCGGCGAGCGTCCGGATGCGGCCGGCCCGGTCGCCGTCGAGGCCTTGCGCGCCGCGGGGTGGGAGTGTGGCGATGCGGTGGTCGTCGCCGACGGAGCCGCCCCCGTCGCCGAGGCGCTGCGCGTCGCGATCGCCGGCGGAGCACGCCTGATCGTCACGACGGGCGGCACCGGCGTGGCACCGCGCGACGAGACTCCCGAGGGTACCGGCGAGGTCATCGAGCGCGAGCTGCCCGGCGTGGCCGAAGAGCTGCGACGCCGCGGTGTCGCCGAGACGCCCACTGCGGTGCTCTCACGCGGACGTGCCGGGGTGGCCGGCCGAACGCTCATCGTGAACCTGCCGGGGTCGCCGCGCGCCGTGGCATCCGGCATGGACGTGGTGACGGGAATCGCCGGGCACGTCGTCGCCCAGCTCGACGGGCACGATCACTGATGGGCGAGATCCGCATCGCCCGCATCACCGCGGAGCCTCTCGACGTCTCCCAGCACCTCGAGGCCGTCGATTCATCCGCCGTCGGAGCGGTGACGAGCTTCGTCGGCACCGTGCGCGACCACGACCCGGATGCCGCGGGCACGGTCGCCGCGCTGCACTACGAGGCACATCCCGATGCCGAGGCGACGCTCCGAGCCATCGCCGAGGCGGCCCTCGGCGACCGTGACGGCATCGTCGCGGTCAGTCACCGCATCGGCGACCTCGCGGTGGGGGACGCCGCGGTCGTCATCGCGGTGGGCACGGCGCACCGGGGCGACGCGTTCGACGTCTGCCGCGAGCTGATCGAGGCGATCAAACGCGAGCTGCCGATCTGGAAGCAGCAGATCGAGGCCGATGGCACGACGGCGTGGAAGGGGATCGGCGGCTGATCGCGTCGAACCCGGGCCGTCTCAGCCGCCCGCGAAGGGCGGCAGGATGTCGACGGTGACGTCGGGGCCGATCTCGGTGGTGTCGGCGACGCGTGCGCCGTCGACGAGCACGGCGCACTTCGGCAGGATGGCCGCCAGCCCAGTGATCTCGCGCGACAACGCGTCGCGCAGGGCGCCGAGGGTCGTCTCGGAGCGATGCTCTTCGTTCCGGCCGGCGCGTTCAGCGGCGGCGGCGAAGTAGCGCACGCGGGCCATCAGGCGTCCTCGCCGGGACGTCGCCAGTCGCCGCTGCGGCCGCCGGATTTCGCGGTGATGCGGATGTTCTCGATCGAGGTCGCCTTATCGAGGCCCTTCACCATGTCGACCACGGCGAGGGCGGCGACCGAGACCGAGGTGAGCGCCTCCATCTCGACGCCGGTGCGGTCGGCGGTGCGTGCGGTCGCCTCGATCTCGATGCCGTCGTCGGTGATGTCGAGGTCGACGACGACGCCGTGCACGCCGATCACATGCGCCAGCGGAAGCAGCTCGGGGGTGCGCTTCGCAGCCTGGATGCCGGCGATGCGTGCGACGGCGAGGACGTCGCCCTTCGGCACGGCGCCGTCGCGCAGCGCTGCGACCACCTCGGGCGAGCAGCGGACGAATCCGCGAGCAGTCGCCGCGCGGACGGTCGGCTGCTTCGCGGTGACGTCGACCATGCGGGCGTGACCGGCGTCGTCGAGGTGTGTGAAGCTCATGCCCTCATCCTTCCAGCAGCACGACGTCGATGAGGTCGCCGGGCTCGACGACGGCCGTCTCCTCCGGGACGACCGCATACGCCTCGGCGAGGGCTAGTGCGCCCGCGAGGTGCGAGCCCGAGCCGCCCGGTGTCGCCGGGCGCACGGACCATCCTGCAGGGTCGGTGCGGTCGACCACCGCGGGCAGGTACTGCCGGCGACCCGGTGGCGTGCGCCAGGACTCGGCCGCGGGAAGCCGGAGCGCCGGCCGCCGCAGGTCGGAGCGGCCCTGGAGGGCGAGCAGGGCAGGGCGCACGAACACCTCGAACGACACCGCCGCACTCACCGGGTTGCCCGGCAGGCCGAAGACGAGCGTTCCCGACGGCAGGACCCCGAAGGCCTGCGGCTTGCCCGGCTGCATCGCCACCCGCGAGAAACGCAGCGCGTCGCCCAGTTCGGTCTTGACGACCTCGTAGGCGCCCGCGCTCACCCCGCCCGAGGTGATGACGACGTCCGCTCGGGATCCGCCGGTCGTGGCCGCGGCGATCTCGTGCCGGAAGGCGGCGCCGCCGTCGTCGACGTGCACGCGGCGGATGACCGTACCGCCCGCCTGACGGCTGAGCGCTTCGAGCAGCAGGCCGTTCGACTCGGGGATCTGTCCGCGGATGCGTGGGAAGCCGGGCTCGACGAGCTCGCTGCCGGTCGAGATGACGACGACGCGCGGGGACTCCGAGATGGTGACCCGGGCGATGTCGGCGGCGGCGAGGGCCGCCAGCTGCCGCGGGCCGAGCAGCGTCCCGGCGTCCAGCACCGTGTCGCCGGGGCGGATGTCGTCGTGTGCGCGCCGGACGAACATGCCCCGCCTCGCGGGGGCGGTGAGCACGCGTGCGGTCGTCAGCGAATCATCGAGGCCGCCCGCGGTGTCTTCGAACGGCACGATGGTGTCGGCGCTGCTGGGCACCGGGGAGCCCGTCATGATGCGTGCGGCCTCGCCGGGGGTCAGATGCGGATCGTCCGCCGTGCCCGCCGGCAGATCGGCGATGACCGCGAGGTCGACGGGACGCTCGGCGGACGCCGTCGCGACATCGTCGAAGCGCACCGCGAAGCCGTCCATCGCCGAGTTGTCGAAGTCGGGGATCCCCCCGCGCGCGATCGCAGCCTCGCGCAAGACGCAGCCGGCGCCGTCGGCGAGCCCGGCCGTGCGGGTCGGCAGCGGGCGGACGGCGGCGAGGACGTCCGCGAGCTGATCCTCGACGGTGCGCAGCCCCCCGCTCACGACTGCCACCGTGCGAGCCCGCCCGCGAGCACGGATGCCGCGACACCGCGGCCCCGGAGGGCATCCGCAGCGCGATGGGCGCGGATGCCGTGCGCGCACACCACCACGACCCGGTCGGCACCGGCGAGGCTCGGATCAGCGAGAAGCTCGCCGAGCGGTACCAGCACCGAGCCGGGCAGCACACCGGTCGCCGTCTCGTGGGGCTCCCGCACATCGAGCACCACCGCGCCGACGGACTGCTGCGCTCGGAGCTGCTCGAGATCGACCTCGGGTGCCGCGGTCCGTCTCGGCTCTGCAGGGGGCGGAGGAACCGCGGCCGGGGACGCCGCACTCGACGCCGCGCGCAGCGGGACCTCGCGCTGGGCGCCGGTGAGGGCATCGACGACGGCCAGCCGGCCGAGGAGCGGTTCGCCGACCCCGGTGATGAGCTTGATCGCCTCGGTCGCGAGCATCCCGCCCACCGTCATGCAGAGGGACCCGAGCACGCCCACCTCGGCGCACGTCGGCAGGTCGTCCGCGCTGCCCGCGGGGTAGAGGTCGTCGAGGCCGACGGCCGGAACGCCTGCCGGCGGCGCGGTCCAGAAGACGGTGACCTGCGCGTGGAACTCCTGGATGACGCCCCAGACGAGCGGCAGCCCGAGTGCCGCGCATGCCGCGGCCACGACGGTGCGGGTCTCGAACGTGTCGGTGCCGTCGATGACGAGGTCGCTCCCCGCCAGCAGACGCGACGCGTTATCGGCATCCAGCCGCTCGCGGCGCGTCTCGATCCGGGTCTCGGGCGACAACGCGGTGGCGGCTCGGACCGCGGAGGCGACCTTCGGTGCGCCGACGTCGTCGACGCGATGGATCACCTGCCGCTGGAGATTGGCGAACTCGACCACGTCGTCGTCGATGACGGTGATCGTCCCGACCCCGGCGGCGGCGAGGGCGAGGATCACCGGCGAGCCGAGACCACCGGCACCGACGACCGCGACGCGGGCCGCCGCCAGTCGTCGCTGACCCTGGTCGCCCAGGCCCGCGAGGACGGCATGCCTCGCGGTGCGCTCGCGCTCACGATTCGACAGGGTCTCGGCGGGATCGACGAGGGGCGGCAGGGTCATGGGATCAGGCTAGACGCGCATAGGGGTAGCGGGGGCGGACGTGGGCGGGCCCGGGGCGAGCGTCCGTGGATGCGGCGGATTCGCTCCTTCTGCTCCGCAGATGCGGGTATGTTCGGCCCATGACGACGTATCGCATCTCGGAGGCGGCCCGCCTGCTCGGAGTCAGCGACGACACCGTGCGCCGCTGGATCGAGCAGGGTGTCCTTCCGGTCTCGGGTGACAGCCCGGCGAGGGTGCCCGGCGACGCGCTCGCCGCGCACGCGGTCGAGCTCGCTTCCGCCGCGGCGGACCCCTCCGACCGACTCTCGAGCGCCCGCAACCGCTTCGTCGGCCTTGTCACCCGCGTGCAGATCGACGGGGTGATGGCCCAGGTCGACGTGCAGTCGGGACCGCACCGCATCGTGTCGCTCATGTCGGCCGAGGCGGCGCGCGAACTCGAGCTCGAACCCGGATCGCTCGCGGTCGCGGTCGTGAAGGCCACGACGGTCGTGGTCGAGACTCCGAAGGACTGAGCCGTGCGCACACGGCGAATCACCGTCGCCGCCCTCGCGGCTGTCATGCTCCTCCTGGAGGGGTGCGCCGCGGGCGGCGTCGCGGAGTCGGGGCCGGGCACCGCGGAATCCGAGGTCTCGGGCGAGGTCACCGTCTTCGCTGCCGCGTCGCTGAAGACGGGATTCGACGAGCTGGCGTCGCAGTTCGAGCAGCGGCATCCCTCCGTCACGATCTCGCCCATCAGCTACGACGGGTCGTCGACGCTCGCGACGCAGCTGATCGAGGGAGCCCCCGGCGACGTGTTCGCCTCGGCCGACGAGGCGAACATGCAGAAGGTCGTCGACGCCGGGCTCGCCGCCGCCCCGGACGTCTTCGCGACGAACCGGCTCACCCTCGTGGTGCCGGCCGGGAACCCCGGTTCGATCACCGGCCTGGCAGACCTCGCCGACGCCGACCGCACCGTCGTGCTGTGCGCACAGGCGGTGCCGTGCGGCGCGGCCTCGGAGACGCTTCTCCGCGACGCCGGTGTCACTCCGAGCGTCGACAGCTACGAGCAGAACGTCACCGCGGTGCTGACGAAGGTCGCGGGCGGCGAGGCCGATGCCGGCCTCGTCTACGTCACGGATGCCGCCCTCACCGGCGATGTCGAGACGGTGGAGGTCGCCGGCGCCGAGCGAGTCGTCAACCGGTATCCGATCGCGGCGCTCGCCGACGCGCGGTCGCCCGAGGCCGCCGCGGAGTTCGTCGCCTACGTGCTGTCCGAAGACGGCCAGACGGTGCTGCGCCGTCTCGGCTTCGGGGCGCCGTGAGCGGCGGTGGGGCCGGCGGTCACCGGACGACGCGCCGCAGCGCGCCGGGGTATGTGCCGCGCGTCCTTCTCGTGCCGGCGGTCGTCGGGCTCGCGCTGCTCGTGGTCCCGCTGGCCGCCCTGGTGGGCCGCGTCGACCCCACGACGGTGTGGACCGACGTCACGTCGCCCGAGGCCGGCGCGGCGCTCGCGCTCTCGCTGCAGACCGCGCTCGCGGCCACCGCTGCGTGCATCGTGCTCGGCGTTCCGCTCGCCCTGACGATCGCCCGGGCAGGCGCCCGCGGTGCGGCGGTGCTGCGAGCCATCGTGACGGTCCCGCTCGTGCTGCCCCCCATGGTCGGCGGCGTCGCCCTGCTGTTCCTCTTCGGGCGGACCGGCTGGCTGGGCGCGATGCTCGGCGAAGCCGGCATCCGCATCCCGTTCACCACCGTGGCTGTCGTGATCGCGCAGACTTTCGTCGCTCTGCCCTTCCTCGTGCTCGCGCTCGAGGGCGCACTTCGCGCCACGGGAGTCGGGTACGAGCAGACCGCCGCCGCGCTCGGGGCGGGACGGTGGCGCATCCTGTTCCGGGTCACCCTGCCGCTCGCCGCGCCCGGGCTCATCGCAGGGACCGTGCTGTGCTTCGCCCGCGCCCTCGGCGAGTTCGGCGCCACCGCACTGTTCGCCGGCAACGCGCCCGGCGTCACGCAGACGATGCCGCTGGCGATCTACACGGCGTTCAACGGTGCCGGGGTGTCGCAGGGCACGGCTGTGGCACTGTCGCTCCTCCTGCTCATCACCGCGATCGCCGCGCTTCTGCTCGTGCGGGCCTGGCGGCCGGGCGGTGCCCGATGAGTGCCCGGCTCACGGCACGCGTCCGGGTGCAGCGGCCCGGCCTCACCGTGACCGTCGACCTCGTCGCCGAACCGGGGGAGGTCGTCGCGGTCATGGGGCCGAGCGGCGCGGGGAAGACGACGGTGCTCGAGGCGATCGCGGGCCTCGTGCCGCTCGACGCGGGATCGATCCGCGTCGACGACGACGAGGTCGCGAGCCCCCGCAGGCGCGTGGCGCCGCAGCACCGCGGCATCGTGATGCTGCGTCAGGACCCCGGCCTCTTCCCGCACCTCTCGGCGCGCGAGAACGTGGCCTTCGGGCTCCGCTCTCGCAAAGAGCCGGCACGCCGGGCGCGCCTCATCGCCGACGAATGGCTCGAGCGGGTCGGGCTCGCCGGGGTCGGCGGCCGGCATCCCCGGGAGCTCTCCGGGGGGCAGCAGCAGCGCGTCGCCCTCGCCCGCGCGCTCGCGGCGCGGCCCCGCATCATCCTGCTCGACGAGCCGTTCACGGCGCTCGATCCGGCGACGGCCGCGTCACTGCGGGCGATGCTCGGCGAACAGCTGCGGGCTGCCGGGGCGACGGCCGTGATCGTCAGCCACGACGCCCTCGATGCGGCGGCGGTGGCCGATCGGCTGGTGGTGCTCGAAGCGGGACTCGTGACCCAGAGCGGCGCCGTCCGAGAGGTGCTGCGGACCCCCGCCACGGCGTTCGGTGCTGCCATCGCGGGAGTGAACCGTGTCGTCGGCAACGTGGTCGGCCAGGGCGATGACACGGTCTGGCAGGCCGGCACCCTCGCGGTGCCCCGGCCCGGCGCGGACGGTGGTGCCGCTGCCGCTCTGTTCCGCCCGAGCGACGTCCGGCTCGAGGGGGTCGCGGCCGGCGACGGGCTCGCGCGGTCGGGGGCTGCGCCGTCGGACGCCGACCGCGTCGTGTGGTGGGCTCGCGTCGTTCGGCTCGAGCCCACCGTCGGCGGAGTCCGGGTGATCGTCTCCGATCCGCCGGCGGCGGTCGACATCCCGGTGGATCTGGCCGCGGACCTCGGCGCGGGCGGCCTCGTGCAGCTCTCGCTGCCGACCGCCGCGATCACATGGGACTGAGTGGCACGATGGGGGAATGCCCCACATGCGCGCCGTCCGGCCCGGCGATGACGCCGCGCTGAGCGAGATCTGTCTGCGGACCGCCGACCACGGCTCCGATGCCACCGGACTCTTCGACGACGACGACATCTGGGGAGCGATCTTCGTGCTGCCCTACGCCGAGCGGCATCCCGACTCCGCCTTCGTCGTGGCCGATGACGAGGACCGGGCGATCGGCTACGTCGTCGCGACGCCGGACACCGATGCCTTCGAGGAGTGGTTCCGCGGCGACTGGTGGCCGCGGTTCGCCGACCGCTGGCCCGTGCCCTCGCCCGATGACACCTCGCGGCAGGCGGGGACGCTGCGATACGCCTACGGTCGACGCCCCGGAGCCGAGCCGCTCGCCGCGACCTATCCCGCGCACCTGCACATCGACCTGCTGCCCGCGGCCCAGGGGCAGGGGTGGGGGCGACGGCTGATCGACCGGGTGTCGGAGCAGCTCCGCGCGTCGGGCGTCATCCGTCTGCACCTGGTCGCGTCGGCGGCCAACGACGGGGCGCTCGCCTTCTACGACCGCCTGGGGTTCGAGCGCCTGCCCTCCTCGCCCGGCGCGCAGGCGTTCGGCATCGACCTCGACCGCTGAGGCCCGGTCACGCGGCTCGCCGAGGTCCCCGTTGGGCCGGGTTTGGGGGCGGGTTTCCCGGCCGAAATGGGACCGCGCGGGGTGTGGGGGGCGGGTGGGCGCGGGGTGGGGGCCGCGCGTCAGCCGGTGAACAGGCGCCCGTCGGAGATGCGGACCGTGCGGTCGACGAGCGAGCCCGGCACCCGGACGTGCGAGATGAGCACGACGGCGCGCTCCTCGTCGACGGCCGAGAGCAGATCGCGCATCAGCGCGTCGGATGCCGCGGGGTCGACCCCGGCCGTCGGCTCGTCGAGCACGAGCACGGGGAAGCCGTGCAGCAGCGCACGAGCGAGCGCGATGCGCTGCGCCTGGCCGCCCGACACGAGCGCGCCGTGCTCGCCGACGCGAGCGTCGAGACCGCCGCGCTCGCGCAGCCAGCCGCCCAGGCCGACGCGTTCGAGCACGGCCTCCAACTCGGCGTCGGTCGCGGTGTCGCGGGCGAACAGGAGGTTCTGGCGGATGTCCTCGTCGAAGAGCATCGGCTGCTGCTCGCACAGTCCCACCGTCAGGCGCACGTCGTCGGGGGAGAGGCCGGTCACGTCTGTGCGCCCGATCCGGTAGCTCCCATCGACGTCGAGGAAGCGCACAAGGGCATGCGCGAGCGTCGACTTCCCCGCACCGCTCGAGCCGACGACGAGCAGGCGTTCACCCGGGCGGACATCCAGGTCGACGCCCGCGAGGGCCGGCCGATCGGCTCCGGGCCACGTCACCGACACGTCGCGGAGGTGCAGGCCGTCGCCGAGCGCGGGCGCGACACCCGTGGGTGCGACGCTGCTCGCAACGAGTCCCGATGGGATGTCGCCGGGCACGGTCTCGGCGATCCGTTCCGCCGACGCGTGCACCTGACGCCAGGATGCCGCTGCGAGCGGAACCGTCTGGAAGACCTCGAACACGGCCATCGGCACGAGCACGGCGACCGCCAGCCACGGACCGCCGAGGGCGGTGACATCCGGGGCGGTGACGATGACGGCGAGGATCGATGCGGCGCCCGCGGCGAGCGAGACGATGGCTGCGCTTCCGGCCTGCGCACCGGCGCGGCGGACGACCGCACGTCGGAGGTCGGCGTCCGCTGCCTCGACACGGCGACGGCTCTGCTCTTCGGCCCCGTACGCCAGCAGCACGTCGAGGCTTCCGAGATGGTCGGCGACGGCGTCGGCGAGCCGGGCGCGGAGCGGGGCGATCGTGCGCTCCGCGCGAGCACCCGCGACCCAGCCCCAGCCGGTGGCCGCCGCCGCGGCGACGACGAGGCAGCCGAGCAGGGTGAGCCCGGCCGGCCACGAGACGGTCGCGACGAAGACGACGGCGGCGAGAGCGACGGTGGCCGAGGCCACGAGCGGCTCCACCACTCGCAGCGGCAGGTTCTGCAGGTCGTCGACGTCGTCGACGAGGGCGGAGAGCGCGGATCCGCGGCGGATGCGGCCGAGCCCGTCGGGTGCGAGCGGGATCAGGCGTCGGACGAGGTCGGTCCGCGTCGTTGCGAGCTGACGCAGCGCCGCATCGTGCGACGTGAGGCGCTCAAGGTAGCGGAAGACGGCACGCGAGATCGCGAACGCCCGCACCCCGACGACGGCCGCCATCACGTACATCACCGCGGGCTGCTCGCTCGCGCGGACGATGAGCCACGCGCTGCACGCGAGGAGCGCGACGGCCGAGGCCTCCGTGGCGAACCCGGTCGCGAGGGCGCGCCAGAACCGTCGCGGCGGGGGCATCGCGCCGCGAAGCACCTCGGACGTCGTGGTCATGCCGTCACCTCCGATCGGGGTCGTACGTCGACGAGGACGTCGGCGATCGACCGGGCAGACTCCCGGTGCGAGACGAGCAGGACAGTCGCGCCGTCGTCAGCGACACGGCGGAGGCTCTGCCAGAGCGCGGCCTCGGTCTCGGCGTCGAGTGCGGCGCTCGGCTCGTCGAGCGCGACCACCGGCGCACCGCTGTTCACGTGCCGGAAGAGAGCCCGGGCGACCGCGACGCGCTGCGCCTGCCCGCCGGAGAGGCCCGCGCCGCGCACGCCGAGCTCGAGCGCCGGGTCGAGGTCAGCGGCGCCGGCGGCCGCGAGCGCGCGGACGACGGCGCGCTCACCCGCGGGCCCGGCGACGCGGTCCGTCGAAGCGCCGAGCGTGACGTTCTCGGCGACGGTGCCGGCGATCAGCCCCGCGTCCTGTCCGGCCCAGGCGAGCCACGACGCCGGCGGCGGAACCTGCTCGCCGTCGAGGGTCAGCTCCCCTTCGAACGGGGCGACGCCGCGCAGTGCGGCGAAGACGCTCGACTTGCCCGCGCCGCTCGGCCCGGAGAGGAGCGTGATCGTGCCCGGCCTCGCCGTGAACGACACGGGTGCGAGCAGCGAATCGCCGCGCCGCACCCGGAGCTCACGGGCGCGGAGGATGCCGCGCTCCGCCGCGACGCTCGTCGCGGCGTCCGTCGTCGACGCTGAGCTCGCGGCATCCTGCGGCGGCAGCGCGCGCGCCGCGTCGAGTACCTCGAAGACGTCGTCGGTGGCCGCGACACCCTCTGCGGCGGCGTGGAACTGGACCCCGACCTGACGAAGCGGAAGGTAGGCCTCGGGGGCCAGCAGCAGCACGAAGAGTCCGACAGACAGGGCGAGCGAGCCGTCGATGAGCCGGAAGCCGATCGACACCGCCACGATCGCGACGGAGATCGACGCGAGGAACTCCAGCGCGAAGCCCGACAGGAACGACACCCGCAGCACGCGCATCGTCTCGATGCGGTAGTTCTCGGTCACCCGTTCGATCGATGACGCGGCGCGGTGCTGCCGGCCGAACACCGTGAGGGTCGAAAGTCCGCGGACGGTGTCGGCGAAGCGGGCTGCGAGCTGGCGGAGGGTCTGCCACTGCGCGCGTTGCACCGCGCGGGTGGCGAGTCCGATCAGCACCATGAACAGCGGGATCAACGGCATCGTGAGCAGGACCGTCACGCCCGAGATCCAGTCGCTCCACCAGATGACGGCGATGAGCACCGGGGTCGCGATGACCGTCAGGACGAGTTGCGGCAGGTAGCGGCCGAAGTAGGCGTCGAGCGCGTCGAGGCCGCGGCCCGCGGTCACCGCGAGCTGAGCAGAGTTGCGGTTCGCGAGCCAGCCGGGGCCGAGGCGACCGACGGCCGAGGTGAGCCCGCCGCGCAGCTCGCTGCGCACCCGGGCGGCGGCGCGAGCAGAGACGGCCTCGCGCAGCCAGAGGAGCCCGGCGCGCGCGGCGACGACGGCGGCGAGGGCGGCGAGGACGCGCATGAGGTCGGCTACCGGCATCCCGCCGATGGCTCCGACGATCGCTTGCGTGGTCAGCCAGGCGAGCCCGACGACGACGGCGGTCTGGGCGAGGCCGATCGCGCCGATCGCGACGAAGAAGAGGCGCGAGGTGCGGGCGTAGCGCAGCAGCCGCGGATCGACGGGTCGTCCGCTCGAGCGCGCGGGCGCCTCGGGGTCGTCCATGCTCACCCTTCGATCCTGCCTTACCCCGGGACCGGGATGCCTCGGGTCCGGCGCGATCGCGCGGATCCGAGGCATCCCGTCACTCGGTCAGTGGGTGACGAGCTCGGCCTCTTCGATGCGTGCCCGGGTCACGCGCTTGCGGAAGACCCAGTACGTCCAGCCCTGGTAGAGGAGCACGAGGGGCAGGAAGATCACGGCCGCCCAGGTCATGATCGTCAGCGTGTAATCCGTCGACGACGCGTTCTCGATCGTGAGGTTCCATGCGGGATCCGTCGACGACGGCATGACGTTCGGGAAGAGCGAGAGCCACAGCGTCAGGACGGCGAACATCACGGTTCCCGCACCTCCCGCGAAGGCCCAACCCTCACGCCCGGTCGCGTTGGCGAGAATGGCCCCGATCAGCATGACCGCGGCGACGGTGGCCGTCACGAACACCAGCGGCAGCAGCGGCGCCTGGGCCCCCATGGCCGACAGCACGGTCCAGGCGAGGAAGACGGCCGCCGCGACGAGGGTCAGCAGTCCCGACTTCGTCGCGAGCCGGCGGGCCTGCTCGCGGACGTCACCGTCGGTCTTGAGAGCGACGAAGTAGACGCCGTGCGTGAAGAACAGCAGGAGCGTCACGACCCCGCCGAGCAGGCCGTAGGGGTTCAGCAGCGTGAACAGGGTGCCGGTGAACTCCTTGTCGGCGTCGATCGGCACGCCCTGAACGATGTTGGCGACCGCGACGCCCCAGAGGAAGGCGGGGAGCGCCGAGCCCACGACGATCATGAGGTCGAAGCGCTTGCGCCAGGTGGCATCATCGCGCTGGTGGCGGTACTCGAACGAGACCCCGCGCAGGATCAGGGCGATGAGGATCAGCAGCAGTGGCAGGTAGAACCCGCTGAAGAGGGTCGCGTACCACTCCGGGAAGGCCGCGAAGAGGCACGCGCCCGCGACGATGACCCAGGTCTCGTTGAGGTCCCAGACCGGACCGATCGTGTTGATGATCTGGCGCCGTGAGACGTTGTCCTTCCCGAGGAAGGGCAGCGACATCCCGACACCGAAGTCGAACCCGTCGAGGACGAAGTAGCCCACGAACAGGACTCCGACGATGAAGAACCAGACGTATGCGAGATCCATGTCGTGCTCCTCAGTAGACGGTGGTCTGCGTGTGGGACGCCGAGGGGTTCTCGGCTTCGGGCGAGCCCGGCTCGGGCAGCGGGTCGGGGCCCTTCTGTGCGGCCTTGCGGATGAGGCCGAACTCGACGACGGCGAGCGAGGCGTAGACCGCGGTGAACGCGATCAGCGAGATCAGGACCGTCCAGCCGGGGACGTTCGGTGAGACGCCGTCCTCGGTCAGCATCAGGCTGAAGACGATCCAGGGCTGGCGGCCCATCTCGGTGAAGACCCAGCCGACGAGGCTGCCGAGGAGGGGGAGGGGCGCGGACCAGATCGCGACCTTCCACATCCAGCGGGCCACGAGACGCTGAGCCTTCTTGCGGGTCAGCCAGAGGCCGGCGACCGAGATGAGGGTGGCGACACCGCCGAGGCCGATCATCCAGCGGAACGACCAGTAGGTGACCCAGACGATCGGGCGGTAATCGACGCCCGCACCGAAGGTCTCGGTGTACTGGGCCTGAAGGTCGTTGAGCCCTTCGACGCACCCGTCGAAGCTGTGGGTCGAGAGGAACGACAGCAGGTACGGCACGCGCAGCGACCAGATCTCCTCGGTGCCATCGGGCGTTCCGATGGAGAAGATCGAGAAGGATGCATCCGCGCCGCAGGCACTGTTGAACATGGCTTCGGCCGCGGCCATCTTCATGGGCTGCGTCGCCACCATCACGAGGCTCAGCTGATCGCCCGAGAGGGCGACGCCGACGAACGAGACGATCATGCCCCACATGCCGAAGCGGAGCGCGGGACGCATCGTCTCGATGTGCTGCGCGCGAGAGAGGTGCCAGGCGGCGACCGCGATGACCACGGCGGCGGCGAACATCCACGCGGCGAAGATCGTGTGCGGGAAGGCGGCCAGCACGATCGGGTTGGTGAGGACCGCCCCGAAGTCGATGAGCTCGGCGCGGCCGCCGTCGGCGGCCATCTGATACCCCACCGGGTTCTGCATGAACGCGTTGGCCGCGAGGATGAAGTAGGCCGACAGGGTCGAGCCCAGCACGACCATCCAGATGGAGAACAGGTGAAGCGCCTTCGGGAGCTTGTCCCAGCCGAAGATCCACAGGCCGATGAAGGTCGCCTCGAAGAAGAAGGCGAGGAGGCCCTCGAAGGCCAGCGGTGCGCCGAAGATGTCGCCGACGAAACGCGAGTAGGCCGACCAGTTCATGCCGAACTGGAACTCCTGCACGATGCCCGTGACGACGCCCATCGCGAAGTTGATGAGGAAGATCTTGCCGAACAGGCGCGTCAGGTGCAGCCACTTCACGTTGCCGGTGCGGTGCCACACCGACTGGAAGATCGCCACGACGAGAGCCATCCCGAGGGTCAGCGGCACGAAGAGGTAGTGGTAAAGCGTCGTCAGACCGAACTGCCAGCGGGCCAGCAGGAGCGGATCGAGGAAGTCCATCGGGAGGTGCCTTTCGGGAGGCGAAGGTTTCGACAGGCTGAAGGTATCGAGTGTGGTTTTCCCCGGTCTCAGGGGCGGCCGGGAATAATGCTACGCGTGGTCTGACCACTTATCAAGGTGCTGTCAGACCACAGCCGACGCGGGCCGATCGGGCGGGATCGACCCGCGGGTGCACCGGAGCCGCTTACGCTCGACCCATGGGGGAGCCGCTCGTCGACAGATTCGCCCGGGTCCACCGCGACCTGCGCATATCGCTGACCGACCGCTGCTCGCTGCGCTGCACGTACTGCATGCCCGAGCAGGGCAACGAGTGGCTCGCTCGGCAGAGCATCCTCACCCTCGACGAGATCGTCGAGATCGCCACCGTCGCGGCTGCGGCGGGCATCACGACCTTCCGGCTCACGGGCGGCGAGCCGCTGCTGCGGACGGACCTCGTCGAGATCGTGCGGCGGCTCGCGGCGATCGAGTCATCCGACGGCCCGATCGAGATCGCCATGACCACCAACGGCATCCGGCTGCCTCAGGTGCTGCCCGACCTCGTCGCCGCCGGGCTGGCTCGCCTGAACATCTCGCTCGACACCCTCGACCGTGAACGGTTCCGCAACCTCACGCGTCGCGACCGTCTCGACGACGTGCTCGACGGCGTGCGCGCCGCGCAGGCATCCGGGCTCCGCCCCCTGAAGATCAATGCGGTGGCCATGCGCGGCGTCAATGACGACGAGCTCGCCGACCTCGTGGCCTTCGCCGTCGAGCACGACGCCCAGATGCGCTTCATCGAGCAGATGCCGCTCGATGCCGGGCACACGTGGGACCGGTCCACCATGGTCACCCGAGAGGAGATCCTCGAGGCGCTGTCCGCGCGCTGGAGTCTCGAGCCCGTCCCCGGGCGTGGCGGTGCGCCCGCCGAGCGATGGCGCCTCGACGGCGGCCCGCACACGGTCGGCGTCATCGCGTCGGTGACGGCGCCGTTCTGCGGTGCGTGCGACCGGATGCGGCTGACGGCCGACGGTCAGCTGCGCAACTGCCTCTTCTCGATCGACGAGTACGACCTGCTCCCGGTTCTCCGCTCGGAGATGACGCCCGAGGGCCGTGCCGACCGGATCGATCAGGTGCTGCGCAACTGCATCGCGGGTAAGAAGGCCGGTCACGCGATCGACGACCCCGCCTTCCTGCAGCCTGCGCGCGGCATGAACGCCATCGGCGGCTAGGCCGAGGTCGAGGCTCAGACGCGGGGTGCGGTCGCCTCGCGGCGGGCCGGTGCGATCAGGCTCGCGCCGCCGGCGATGCCCAGAGCGGCCGCGGCGGCGAACCCGGTCACGGGCCCGACGAGGGGGAGCAGGGCGCCGAGAACCGCCGCTCCGAGCGCCTGGCCGACCATGAAGGTCACGAACAGCAGGGCTGTGCCGGCTGCCGCGTGGGCAGCATCGATCTGCGTCGTCCATCCGATGAGGGCCCCCGACGCCGTGACGTACGCCCACCCGAACACGGCGCACGCTGCGGCGGAGAGCGTGCCCTGGGCCGGGGCAGCGCCGATCGCCAGCGTCGACACGCTGATGAGGCTCGCGCCGATCAGCCAGAGGGCGCGCGGCTGCAGCCCGCGCAGAAGCCGCGACGTGACGATGACGGCGGCGCCGCCGCATCCGAGCAGGATCCAGGACGTCACCGACTGCGCCTCCGATGCTCCCGCCTCGACCAGGACGGTACGGCCGTAGTTCCAGATCGCGGACGCGCCGACCCCGAGGAGGACGGATGCCGCGACCGCGGACCGATGCGCCGCCCACCATTCGCGCGGCGGGAGGATGGCGGGCCGGTTCGCGCGCGTGTCGACCGGTGCGCTTTCGCGCGCGCGGTCGGTGATGAGGACGGCGATCCCCGCCACCGCGGTGGCGACGGCCGCGATCATCCAGCACATGCGCCAATCGGCGGTGAGAATCAGGGGGATTGCTCCGGCAGCCACGAGGCCCGGGCCGGTTCCGGCGTTGACGATCGCCTGCGGCGTGCTCGACTCATGCTCGGCGAAGGTGCGAGCGACCAGGCGCACGAGGGCGGGGGAGGCGAGCCCGGCCCCGGCCGAGGCGATCGCCGCCGCGGGGGCGCAGGTCGCGGCATCCGTCGCCACGGCGATCCCGACGGCGCCGCCGCCTGCGGTGAGGGTCGCTGCGATCACGAGGAGCCGGGGATGGCGCTCGGCGGCGAGGAACCCGATCACCGCGGCGACCGCGTACGAGATCGAGCCCGCCGCCGAGATGAGGCCGGCCGCGCCGGTGTCTATCCCGAGGTCGTCGCTCATATCGGGCAGATGGAGTCCGAAGGCTAGGCGCACGAGGCCGTAGGTCGCCGCGATGAGCGCGACACCCGAAGCGACGAGGGGCCACCGCCAAAACAAAAACGACCGTTTCACTTTACCGAGCATAGAGTGCTGGCATGGGAATGCGGCCGCGCACGGAGGAACGCATCCTCGACGCCGCCGAGGACCTCTTCTTCACGCAGGGCATCGCCGCGACGCCGATCGATGCGGTGATCGCGCGTGCTGGCGTGTCGGCGGCGACGCTCTACCGCGGGTTCCCCAGCAAAGAGGCGGTGCTCGCGGCGGCGCTCGAGCGGCGGCAGCGGGTGTGGCTGGAGACGTGGGATGCCGCTGTGGCGCGCAGCGCCGACGACGTGGAGCGCCTGCTGGCGGTGTTCGACGCGCTGGCGGCGTTCCGCGACGAGCCACGCGGGTCGCGCTGGTGCGCCTTCCTCGGGGCGGCCGCGGAGTATGCCGACCCGCCGCCGGAGGTGGCATCCGCTGTCCGCGCCGACACCGAGGGCATGCGGGCGCGGCTGACGGCGCTCGCGCGTCCCGTCGCCGGCGCCGCCGCGGACGAGCTTGCGGAGCGGCTGCTTCTCGTCGTCAGCGGAGACCTGGCGATGCGGCTGCGCGAGCGCGATCACGACACCGCGCACGCGCGCTCGACGGCGGCGATCCTGATCGCGGCCGCCGGGGTCTGACGCCGGGCTCGGGTGCCGTGCCCAGCCCGATCGGGGTCAGTCGTGGGTGGTCGCTGCGTGCAGCAGCTGGATGATGCACACCGACGGGTCGCACGAGGAGCGCATGCCATCTACAGCGAGCGGTCCGCCCGCCTCGGTGAGCACACCCTGCAGCAGGCTCAAGTGCACGCTGCACAGCACCTCGCGGTGATCCGCCTGCGCCGTCGCGTGGGCGCACGGGGTGAGGTCGACGGTCAGCGCGGCGTCGTCGATGATCGGGTCGAAGCCCTCGTCCTCGAGCTCCTCGACGAGGGCATCGATCTGGTGCAGGGCGCGGGTCTCGAGCACGTCCGGCACGTCGAGGGTCAGGACGCGGCGCATGAGGTCGCCGCGCTGCGCGGCATCCCGCACCTTGCGGCGCTGGATGGCGCTACGGGTCGCGTCGCCGTCAGCGGCGCTGTAGAGCACGCGGGGGCGGCCGCGGGTGGTGCGGTGCTCCTTCTCGGCCACGATGAACCCGTCGGAGATCAGGCGTGCCAGGTGCTCGCGGATGGTGTTGGGGTGCAGGTCGGTGGCCTCTTGGAGCTCGAGGATCGTCCGGCGGGGCTGCTCCTGGATGAGGTGCAGGATCTCCACGCGGGAGTAGCTCGAGATGGCGCTGTATCCGACGGTCGCGGTGCTCATAGGACTCATTAAACACGGAAAACCGGTGTGGTCCTACCACACCGTGAATTTTGTCGTTTTGCTCACGCCGTCGAGCACTTCGGCCGGCGAACCTCGGAGAAAGCCACGAACCTCGGAGCCCGCGTGCGCGGGGCTCCGAGGTTCGCGTGATTCTCCGAGCTACGGATGCCGCTACCGCACGGTCACCACGAGCGGCCTGCTCACCGTCGTGCCCGCCGCGTTGATGAACTCGACGACGTACCGGTACCGCCCGGGGGTCTTGCCCGACACCGCGAGCGTCGCCATCTGGGCTCGTGGGCTGGCGGACGCGAGGTCTCCCGTGGCAACCTCGACGTCGTTCTCGAGGAACCGGTACGAGGTCGCGTTCGTGCCCCACCACATGTCGGCGCGCACGGTGTAGCTGCCGTCGCCGTCGTGGTTGTCGTGAGAGAGCACGGGCGAGCCGGGGGAGGCGTCGGTCACGGTCACCGTCAGCGGTGCCGTCGCCGTCGTCCCGCGCGAGTTCACCAGCTCACCGGTGAACCGGTAGGTGCCGTTCGGCAGCCCCGCGATGTCGACGACCGCCTGCTGTGCGCTCGGGCCGCTCGCGATCTCCAACGGCACCGACCCGACCAGCTCGCCGTCGCGGTAGAGCTTGAACAGCGAACCGTTCTGACCCCACCAGAGGTTCATGGTGACCCGGAACGTCCCGTCCCTCAGGCCCGTGTCCCAGCCGTCGTCCGAGCTCAGCACCGCCTTGCCGGGTACCGAGCGGGCGTCGTCGGCCGGCACCTCGGGCAGGACGAGGCTCACCGTGGCGCGCTCGCTCTCGGCATCGGCGTCGAAAGAGACGACGGAGACGTCGGAGGTGCTGCCCGCGGTCAGCCCGGTCACCTCGCAGGTGGTGACATCCGATGCCACCTCGCACACCGGCTCGGCCGCGTCGCCCACGAAGACACGGAAACCGTCGTACCGGGTACCGGCACCCGCTGGTGCCTGCCACGACACCGTCGCGGTCGTCGTCGACGTCGCCTCGGCCGCGACGCCGGAGGGTGCGCCGGGCGCCGTGACATCGGCGATGGCGATCCAGCTGAGCACGGGGTCCGCGGTCCCGGTGCCGCGCGCGGCCCGGAAGTCGACGACGGTCTCCTCGTCGAGCGTGAACGCGATCGTCGAGGTGCCCTGGGGGGTCGATCCCGACAGGTTCACCCGATCGCCGGAGATCCGCTCGCCGCCGATCTCGACGCTCGGTGCGACCTGGCGCGTCACGCTCCACCATTCCTGGTACCCGCTGGTCAGCTCGTACGAGCCGGCGGGGAGGGTGAAGCCGTAGTCGACCGATCCGCCTGAGCTCGCCCACCACCCGGTGGTGCGGCTCTTGTCGTAGACGCCGGTGCCGCGGGCGCGGAGGCCGACATAGCTCTCGCCCGACCCGATCGGGTTGCGCAGCCCCCACCCGGTCTCGTCGTCGAACACCTGATCGGGGACGTCGCCGATGAGCGCGTCGCCGCGGAGCTCGGCGACAGCATCGAAGGCGGGTGACGCCCCCGGCGCCTCGGGGTCGGCGGCGCCCTGCGTGGATGCCGCGTCGACGAAGGCAACGACGCCGTCCGGCACGACCTCGAGCTGGAGCGTCACCGGTGTCTGACCGGTCTGACCGGCGCGACCTGCGACCGGGACGACCGCGTAGGGCGTCTCGGCGGTCGGCGTCTCCTGCCACTGCACGGGGACCTCCTGCGTCGCACCGCTGCGCGTCGCCAGCTCGACCGTGTCGGGGAGATCGAGCTCCTCGCCTGCCACCACGGCGACGCGGTAGTCGGGCAGTGCTAGGTAGGCGACCTCGACGAGGGCGTCGATCGTCGCGCGCAGCGCCGCGGTCGCGGCATCCACCTGCTCCTGCGTCGCCGTCGGGTCGTCGTGAACGGCCTTGGCCGCGAGGCCCTGGTCGCGCAATGCCTGCCAGGTCTCGGGGGTGTAGGCCTGCCGCGGCGCCGTCGTCGCTTCGGCCAACGCCGCGGCGAGCTCGGTGCGATCGGCCGTCTCGGTGTGGTCGGAGATGCCGATCCAGCTGAGGGCCGGGGCCTCCGTTCCGCCGGTTCCGCTGATCCGCACCGTCACGTCGGTCGCTGCGTCGAGAGTGAATCCACCTCGCAGTACGGTGTTCTGGCCGAGGCTGCCGTTGGCGAAGGTGTGGCTGCCAATCGACACCTGCACGGTCTCGCCGCCCGCGGTGTACTCGACCGTACCCGTCACCACCCGGCTGCGCCCCGAGCCGGGGTTCCACCACTCGGTGTGGCCGGTCGCGATGTCGTATTCGCCCGCCTCCAGGGCGAAGCGGTAGACGAGGGGGGTCGCCGCGTTCGCGCTGTACCAGCCGGTCTCGCGCGTCTTGTCGTACGGCGTCTGATTCAAACGGCCCTTCGCCGACGCCGATCCGACGCGGCCCCATCCGGCGCTCGCCGAGTAGGCGGCGTCGGCGGCGGTGTTGCGCAGAGTGTCGGCCGCGGCATCCCGAACCGCGGGATACGACGGCGCATCGGCGGGGGCGTTGGCATCGACGAAGTAGCGGATGCCGGCGGGCACCACCTCGACGTAGGCGCTGACCGCCAGTGCCGGGTTGTCGCGGAACACACCGTCGACCTTCACGAGATCGTAGGCGGTGCCGAACTGCGCGGGAGTCGTGCTCCACGTCACCGGGGCGTCGATCTCGCCGCCGGCCTCGCTGCGAGCGCGCACGGTGTCGGGCAGCCCCGGGACCGCCGCGGGAGCGGTCGACAGGCGGGGAAGCGCCGTCAGGACCTCGACCGGCCGCAGCTCGGGGTCGGCCGTGCCACCGCTCGATCCGCCGACGAGCAGGTCGACGCTGTCGAGGCTGAAGGTTCCCGAGACGACCTGCACCGTCACGCGGTGCGGGCCATCCTCGAGTCCGCGCACCCATGCCGAGGTCTGACGGTTGCCGATGCCCGAGACGGTGACGGAGCGTGCCGGCTGATCATCGATCATGATCGAGAGGACCGAGGCGCCCGTCGCACCGTTGAGGTTGAAGCCGGTGCCCTCGAGGTCGAAGGCGAACGAGCGACCCGCGGCGACGACGTGCTGCGTGCGGTTGTAGTGGGCATAGCCGGCCTGCGTGAACGACGAGCCCTGCGGGTACGCGATGCGGGCGTCGGCGTCATCGACCTTCACGGCGTGCCACGACAGATCCTCGATGGGGCTGACCGCGAGGTCGTCGAACTGGGTGTTGTAGTAGCCGCTCACGATCGAGACGCGCCCGGCCATCGTCGGGTTCGGCGTGGTGTCGGCGTAGGTGCCGAGCTGCTGACCGTCGAGGCGGACGGTGATGACGTTCTCGCGGGCCTCGACCTCGAGCTCGTGCCACGCATCGGCGTCGAACATGAAGATGGTGCCGGTCGCGACGTTCTGGCCGAGCTTGCGCAGCTCCCACGTTCCGTCGGCGTGCACGCGAGCGGTGTAGGTCGCGAGGTCCGCGCCGGTGCCCTCGGTGGTCGTCTGCCGCACCCCGAGGCCCGCGAAGTTCGCCAGCGATGCGTCACGCACCACACCGTCGAGGCGGAAGTCGATCTTCGCGGTGTAGTTCGTCCAGGTGTGGTCGCCCAGTACCGTCGCCGGCGTCGTGGTGGAGGGGTTCCGCTGCGAGCCGTCGCCCCAGACGTTCCAGGTGTAGCCGCGGTTGTCGGCGTGGATCGCCTGGTGCATCACGTTGCCGGCATCCGTGCCGATGACCTCGAACGCGCCGTTCTGGTCGGCGGTGTAGCGGGGCGACCCGCCCCGGCGGGTGACGTAGTCCATCGGGACGCCGCCGACGTCCTGAACGGCGTAGTCGGCGTACTCGAAGTCGTCGGTGTAGGGGAGCGGCAGGACGTCGTCGGTCACCGTGGCGGCGTACTGGCCGCTTTCGTAGTCGGTCGCGGCGTCATGGATGCCGTGCTGCTGCGTCGCGAGCGTGAGGATCGAGTACGGCTGCACCTGCACCCGGTAGACGTCGTACTCCACCCCGTCCGTCGTCTCGGTGCGCACCGGGACGACCTTTCCGGTGTTCTGGAACCAGTCCGCGTCGAACGCGTCGCCGGCATCCGGTCCCGTGGTCTCCCACACGTACAGCGGGGTGTCCTCGTCGGTGTCGAGGTTCGCGACCTTGACCTCGAAGTTGCGGACGCGCGAGGTGTTGTTGGCGTGCACCTGGCTGAATTCGAGGTTCTCACCGGCGGCCACGTCGGCCTCCGGTGTGCGCAGGGTCAGCGCCGTGCGGGTCGAGGTGTCGACGACGGTTCCGCCGTCGCCCTTCTGCCCGTCACCGCCCGACGCGCCCTCGATGTACTCCCAGCCCTCCTCGATGAACTGCGTGAAGTGCCGCACCAGCGCGATGCCGACACCGCCCTCGTAGTAGCCCGACCACGGGTCGGACGCCCGGATGAGGTGTTTCGGGGAGTACTGCGAGCCCTCGTACAGCGCGCTGACGGCGGGCTGGAAGAGGAACGTCGTCATGTGCCCGGGGTCGGCGCTCGAGCCGCTCCACCGGTAGGCGTTGATGAACCGGTCGGCGATGTCGACGGCGCCGACGGTGCCCCCGATGCCGCCGCGCGCGGGGTCGGCCTGCACGCGGTACTCGGGGTCGATCATCGGCGCGACGCCCTCCGAGTAGAGCACCTCCATCCCGAACTCCTTGTTCAGGCGGGTCAGCGCCGGATCACCGGAGATGTCGTAGTGGTAGCCGATCGCATCGACCTGCTCGAGCGCCTCGGGGCTGGCGAGGATGGCTCGCGAGACCTGACCGACGTTGCGGTAGGAGTCGAGAGCGACGATCTTGATGTTCCCGTAGTCGTAGCGAGCACCCTCCGCCTGCGCGTCGGCCTCGAGGCGCTTCGCGAAGTCGACGGTCCAAGCGAGCTCGGAGCCGATGTAGTTCGCGTGGACCTCGTTCTGCGACGGACTCAGGTAGTCGAACTCGACGCCGTAGGTGTCGTAGGCGGCGTCGATCGTCTCCTTGTACCACTGGTATCGCAGGTCGGGCTCGGCCTTCGTCCACGACGGCTCGCCCCAGCGGAGGGCCTCGACCTCGACGTCCGGGTTGATCGACTTCGCATCGGCGATGAAGTGGAAGCCGGCGCCGCGCAGCACGTTGGCAGGTTCGTCGGCTGATCGCTTCGTGGCGGGCTCGGTTCCCGACGAGGTGTTGTTGTCCGCGCCGAGCTCGACCTTGATGTGCTTCAGACCCGCGCCCTCCACCGGGTCGAACAGCATCCGCAGGATGCGCCAATAGACGTCCGGGTGCTCCTCCTTGTAATCGAGGAGGAGGTTCGAGGTGTTGTTGCACGACACCGAGCCGAAGCCGCCGAATGTGTTGAACGGCGAGCCCGATGCATCGCGCTCGACGTCCTCGCCGTCCACGAGCAGCTCGGCCCATTCTGCGACGTCGTCATAGGTGAGCGTGGGCAGCTCGGAAGCGCCGGAGGTCGCCGTGGCGGCATCCGCTGCGACGGACGAGAGGGGTACGGCGTTCGCCGCGGTTGCGGGGACGACCAGTCCGGTCGTCGTGATGAGAGCGGCGGCGACGGGCGCGAACGCCCGAGCCCATGACATCTTCGTCATCGGTGGATTCCTCGTCGGTGAAGGTCCAGTGGGGATGCTTCGAGGGAACCACCCGGGCGCCATCGAGGCGAGGCATCCGATCGCGTTCGAACACACTCGAACCGAGGCGATCGCTATGGTGGGTGGCGTGGAGGAGCCGATGGGGGCGAGATTCGCGGTGTCGCGCCGCGAGCGCATCCTCGACGAGCTCCGGTACGCGGGCTCGGTCCGTGTCGCCGATCTCGCTCGCCGCTTCGGGGTCGCGGAACTCACGATCCGCCGCGACATCGGTTACCTCGCCGACCGCGGGCTGCTGACGCGGGTGCATGGCGGAGCCACTCTGCGCAGCCGCCTCGACACCTCGGTACCGCTCGGGGTGGGCGGCAGACGTCCGACTCTGTTCCGGGTGGGAATGGTGGTCCCGTCGCTGACCTACTACTGGCCGCAAATCGTGATCGGTGCCCGTGCTGCGGCGACGGATGCGGGCGTGCAGCTCATCCTGCGGGGGGCGAGCTATTCGGTGCACGACCAACGCCGTCAGATCTCGTCGCTGCTCGACATGGGCGATCTTCACGGGCTCATCGTGGCGCCCGAGACGCTCGGAGCCGACGGTGCGGCGTTGCTGCACTGGCTCGACGCGTTGCCGATCCCCGTCGTCCTGGCGGAGCGCAGCGCTCCCTCGCACCTCGCGCTCACCCGGTTGGAGTGGGTGACGACCGACCACGACTTCGGAGGATCGCTGGCCGCCGCCCATCTTTCGGCGCGCGGACACGTCCGCGTGGGCTTCGTGACATCGGCCGGTTCGCCGACATCACCCCCGTTGCGACGCGGCTGGCGGCGTGCCATCGAGAACGACGGGCTCGTCCCGACGATCGACCGCGATCTCTCCCTCGACGAGCTCGACGCCGCAACGCGCGAGAGCGTCGTGGCGGACCTGCTCGCCGAGTGCCGCCGGAGCAGGACGACCGCGCTGCTCGTCCACTCCGACCCTCAGGCGGTCCTCGTGCAGCAGCAGGCGCGCGACCTCGGGTGGTCCATGCCCGACGACCTCGCGATCATCGCCTACGACGACGAGGTCGCTGCGAGCGCCGAGCCCGCCATCACGGCTCTGCGGCCGCCGAAGCAGCACATCGGCAGGCTCGCGGTCGAGGCGGTGACGGCGCGATTGGCCGGCGGGGCCGCGCGACCCGTTCAGCGCACCCACGTGCTGCCCTCGCTGCATGCCCGCGACTCCACTGCGGTCGACCTGCGGCGATGAGCGCGCGTCGACGCGAACGTCGGAGCATATGACGAACCTCGGAGCCCGCGTGCGCGGGGCTCCGAGGTTCGCGTGATTCTCCGAGCTACGGATGCCGCGGGTCAGGCCTCCGGGCTCCACGTCGAGACGCGGGTGAGCTCGGCGATCTCGTCGGCCGTGAGCTCGACGCGTCCGCCGTCGAGCAGGCCCTGCACCTGCTCGAGGCGCGAGGCGCTCGCGATCGGCGCGACGACGGTCGGCTGCGAGCGCAGCCACGCGAGAGCGGCCGAGGCGATCGACACGTCGTGTGCGGCGCCGATGCGCTCGAGCGTCTCGATGATCTGCAGGCCCTGCGGCGTCGCATACACGGCGGCGCCCTCGGCGCGCGGGGTGTCGTGCCCCGAGGCGTCTGTCGACCGGTACTTGCCGGTCAGGAAGCCCTTCGCCAGAGCGAAGTAGGGGACGAGGCTGAGGTTCTCGCGCTCGGCGATCGGCACGATCGTGTCTTCGACCTCGTTGCGGTGCACGAGGTTGTAGTGGGGCTGGATGGCCACGGGGCGGGCGACGCCGGTCTCGTCGGCGATGCGCAGCCACTCCTCGATGCGCTCGGCGGTGTAGTTCGACACGGCGATGTGGCGGACGAGGCCGTCGGCGACGAGCTGGCCGAACGCGCCGACCGTCTCTTCGAGAGGGGTCTCCTCGTCGTCGAAGTGGGCGTAGTAGAGGTCGATCGCGTCGACGCCCAGGCGCTTCAGCGATGCCTCCGCGGCAGCGCGGACGTTCGAGGCGGACAGGCCGCGGAAGTCGGGATGCTGGCTGACCTTGGTCGCCACGACGACCTCGGGGCGGCTGCGCGCGGCGAGCCATTCGCCGATGATCGTCTCGCTCTCGCCGCCGCTGTGGCCGGGCGCCCAGGCGCTGTAGGAATCGGCGGTGTCGACGAAGTTGCCGCCTCCCTCGACGAAAGCGTCGAGGATCGCGAACGACGCGTCGCGGTCGGCGGTCCAGCCGAAGACATTGCCGCCGAGGGCGAGGGGGAAGACGGAGAGGTCGCTGTTTCCGATCGTGCTCATGTTGGGTTCAAGGTGTGGGGGCGAGTTCGTATTCCGGTCCAACGACGACGCGCCAACTCCTCAGAATCCGACCCGCCATGCGGTGCCGAGCCCCCGCCAGGGGAGGGGGCCGCCGAATCTGAGGAGTTGGCGCGGTGCGCGTGCGCGGCGGTGTCAGCGCGTGCGGGTCGAGCCGCGGCGCGTGACGGCGACGTAGATGCCGAGCACGATGATGGCGCCGATGATCGAGCCGATGATGCCGGAGGGCTGCAGGAAGCCGCCCTCGGGGCTGTGGTTGAAGATGAGGAATCCGAGGAATCCGCCGACGAACGAGCCGACGATGCCGAGCACGATGGTCATCAGGATGCCGATGTTCTGCTTGCCGGGGATGACGGCGCGTGCGATGAAGCCGGCGATCAGTCCGACGAGGATGAGGCCGAGGATCGTCCAGAGCATGGTGCTTCTTCTTTCTTCGCTGGAACAGGTGCCGGTGGGCACCCGGGGGCGGACGACAGGTTATGGCCGCGCCCGCGGGATCACGTTCGCTCTTTCGCCCACTCCCGCCGTGGTTGTACCCTTGCGGGCCCGTGCGAGCGGCGAGCACGCACCGTCGCGGCGAGAACGCACCCGCGACGGTGCGCTCTCGGCGCCATGGGTGCGTACTCGGCCGAGCTACGTCAGGCAAGCGCCTCACGCAGCACGGCGAGCCAAGCGGGGAATGCGTCGAGATGTGCGTCGTGGGTGCCGTCGGGGAGAGGCAGGATGCGGGTGCCGGGGCGTCGGCGGACAAGCTCGGCCTGTTGCTCGGGGGAGAACATGCCGCGGTGGGCGAAGACGGCGGTCGTCGGCACCGTGAGGCTCTCCCACTCGGGCCATCGCGGCTCGTGCACCGCGGTGATCACGGCCTGCATGACGTCCGCGTCGAAGCGCGGCCGCAATCCCGACGGCGTCTTCTCGAGGTCGGCGACCCAGGCGTCGACGAGCGGCGAGTCGCCCAGGAAGGCCCGCGCGGCGGCAGCGTCGGCGAACGGGGTCGGCCACGAGGCGAAGAAGGCGCCGAGGTCGGCGGCATCCTGAGGATCGGCGCTTCCCGCCGGGTATCCCTCCAGCATGACGAGCCGGCTCACCAGGTCGGAATGGCGGCTCGCGGTGAGGAACGCGGTGTGCGCGCCCATCGACTGTCCGACCAGCGCCACCCGCTCGTCCGGCGCGAACCGCTCGATCACGGCGACGGCATCCGCAACGAAGGCGTCGCGGGAGAGATCGTCGGGTCGCCGCGTGCTGCAGCCATGACCGCGTTGGTCGAGCAGCAGCACGCGATGCCGGTCGGTGAGCGCGTCCGCCGTGGGCATGAGCTCGCGCGAGCTGCCCGCCAACCCGTGCAGCAGCAGGACCGCGGAACCCGACCCTCCCGCCTCGGTCACCGTGAGCGAGACGCCGTCACGGTCGATGATGGTGCGGCGGTGCTGCGTCATCCGTCCATTCTCGCCGCCATGGTGCGTACTCGGCCGGAGCTAAGACCAGCGCAGGGGAGTGACCTCGCCCGTCTCCCAGTCGCGGCGGAGGATGCTGTAAGCCACCGATCCCAGCGGTTCGGCCCCCTCGACGGGCCATCCCTCGCGGTAGTAGGCCTCCTGGACCCAGCCGCACGCATCGAAGACGCGGCGCATCGCGCGATTGTCCTCGCGGGTCTGCCCCTCGAAGCGGTCGACGTCGGGCATCGTCGTGAACACGTGGTCTGCCGCCGTCGCCAGCACGTCTTTCGCGAGGCCGCGGCCCCGCCACGCCGACGCCAGCCGGAGATCGAACAGCGGTGCGCCGTCGCTGATCTCCT
Source organism: Microbacterium sp. M4A5_1d (assembly GCF_053345465.1). Classification (NCBI taxonomy): domain Bacteria; kingdom Bacillati; phylum Actinomycetota; class Actinomycetes; order Micrococcales; family Microbacteriaceae; genus Microbacterium; species Microbacterium sp. M4A5_1d. The sequence goes on along the minus strand of NZ_JBKFAD010000001.1, from coordinate 1,021,080 downwards.
CGAGGCGGAAGAACCCGATGCGGCCGTGCTCGACATGGTCGATCCAGAACGAGTCGTTGTCGTCGTCGCGGAACCGTCCCGCGGCGATGCCGTCCTCGACCTGCTCGCGCGTCGGCCGGGTCCCGACGTGGAACGGGAACACCTCGCCGGTCATGAACGCGATCAGTTCCTCGCGGTCGGCTCCCGTCGGGTCGATACGGACGAGCTCGATGATCATGGCGGCGCCTTCGCTTCGGGGGCGGGCGGTGCCGCGGTCGCGGCAGCCGTGCGCCGGTCAGCGGCGCTCGCGCTCAACGCTAACGGCTGGCTGGGTTGTGTCAGGTCAGGGGATGAAGGCGCTCGCTTCGCGGGCGAGGTGTTCGCCGATGAGTACCACGGCGATCGCAACCACCGCCACCGCGAGAACCCCGGCGATCTGCACGCCCCGCCGTTTCGGGGTCAGGAACGCCGCAACCAGCGCGACGACGAGGCACAGCGCCGCGAAGAGACGAAGGCCAGCGGACACCGCGATAGCGAGATACGCCTCGTCATCTCGCACCGCGATCAGGCCGGACGCGACGTCGAGTCCCGCGAGTACGACCGCGCCCGACGCGATCGCGAGCGGTGCAGATGGATGGACGTCGAGCCTCGTCACGCCGCCGAGCCTAGGCGGTCAGACGGTGGCGGGTGCCGACTTCCAGCCGAGCGCGGGAGCGACGTGCTTCGCGAACGACTCGACGATGCGCAGGTTGAACTCGACGCCCAGCTGCGACGGGACCGTCAGCATGAGGGTGTCGGCGCTCATGACCGCGGCATCCTGCAGCAGCTGCTCGACGAGGACGTCGGGCGCCGCGGCGTACGTCTTGCCGAAGGTCGAGCGCATGCCGTCGATGTAACCGATGCCGTCCTGGTCGTTGCTGCCGCCGAAGTACAGCTCGTCCTCGGCGGTCGTGATCGGGAAGACCGAGCGGCTGACCGAGGTGCGGGGCTCACCGGGATGCCCGGCTTCGCGCCACGCGGCGCGGAACGCATCGAGCTGTCGGGCCTGCAGGATGTCGAACGGCGTACCGTCCGCCTCGGTGAGGAGCGTCGACGACATCAGGTGCACACCCTTGCGTCCGGCCCACTCAGCGGTCTCGGTCGTGCCGGCGCCCCACCAGATGCGGGAGCGGAGTCCGGAGGAGTGGGGCTCGATCCGCTGCATCCCGTTCCCGCCGCCGAAGGGACTGTTCGGGTCGCGCTCGGCGAGTCCTTCGCCCTCGATGGCGCGGAGGAAGGTGTCGAAGTGCTCGCGTGCGATGTCGGCGCCGCGGGGATCCTGCGAGCCGGTGTACCCGAACGCCTCGTACCCGCGGACGACGGTCTCGGGTGACCCGCGGCTCACGCCGAGCGCGAGTCGCCCGTCGGAGATCAGGTCGACGGCCGCGGCCTCCTCGGCGAGGTAGAGCGGGTTCTCGTACCGCATGTCGATGACGCCGGTGCCGATCTCGATGTTCTTCGTCGTCGCGGCGATCGCGGCCAGCAGCGGCATCGGCGACGCCTGCTGCCGTGCGAAGTGGTGCACGCGGAAGTAGGCGCCCACGGCGCCGAGGTCGTCCATTCCCTGCGCGAGGTCGATGGCCTGACGCAGCGAATCACCGGCGGTGAGCTCGCGACCGCCGCCCAGGGGACCGTAGTGACCGAACGAGAGAGTGCCGAAACGCTGCATGTCAACCCGCAACGCCCGTGGCCCCGTTCGCATTCCCCCGTGCATAGGCTGGGCGAAACCGACCCCGGGAGGTGTCATGGTCCAGGTCCGCGTTCTCGGGGTCGCGCTCGATCCCGCTCAGCAGCACGTCATCCTGCTCAAGCCCGTCGACGCGCTGTCGGATCGGGTGCTGCCGGTCTGGATCGGTTCGCAGGAGGCGACGTCGATCCTCGTCGCGGTCGAAGGGGTCTCGCCCCCGCGTCCCCTCGCGCACGACCTCATGATTCGCCTGCTCGACGCGACCGACGCGACCGTCGACCGTGTCGAGGTCACCCGCATCGACGACGGCACCTTCTACGCCGAGGTGACGGTCACGGCCCTCACCGGATCGCGGGTGGTCGATGCCCGCCCCTCAGACGCGATCGCGCTCGCCTCGCGTGCCGGGGCGCCGATCTTCGTCGCCGACGACGTGCTCGCCGAGGCGGGCATCCCCGACACCGTGAGCGAAGCGCCGGAGGGGGCCGAGACTCCCGAGGCGGCCGAGCAGCGCGTCGCGGAGTTCCGCGAGTTCCTCGACGACATCGATCCCGACGATTTCCGCGGCTGACGCGCCGGCCCGAAGAGCCGGCGCAGCCGCATCCGATCCACACCCCCCGACGAAAGGAACACCCATGTCCCGCATCCTGATCATCGGAGGCCACGGCAAGGTCGCGCTCCGCCTGGAGCCGATCCTCGCCGAGCGCGGTGACACCGTCACCGCCGTCATCCGCAACCGCGATCACGAGGCCGACGTCGCCGCGACCGGTGCCACGCCACTCGTCGCCGACGTCGAGTCCTTCGACGTCGACCAGCTGACGAACCTGCTCAGCGGCAACGACGCGGTCGTCTGGGCTGCCGGAGCCGGAGGAGGGGATGCCGCCCGAACCTGGGCCGTCGACCGCGACGCGGCCATCCGCTCGATCGACGCCGCCGCGGCAGCCGGCGTGCGCCGCTACGTCATGGTGTCCTACTTCGGTGCGGGACCGGATCACGGCGTGCCCGAGGACGACTCCTTCTACGCCTACGCCGAGGCGAAGGCGGAGGCCGACGCGCACCTGCGCGAGAGCGGGCTGGACTGGACGATCGTCGCGCCGAGCGGCCTGACGCTCGACGAGCCGACCGGCAAGATCACGGTGGGCGGCTCGGGCGAGGAGTCCGTTCCCCGCGGCGATGTCGCGGCGGTCATCGCAGCCGTCCTCGCCGAGCCCTCGACGGCCGGACGCATGATCGAGTTCACGGGCGGCGACACCCCGATCGAGGCGGCCCTCACAGCCGACTGACCGTTTTTGTTAGGGTTGCCTTGCCTCATCGCGCTCGCCGCGAGATCGACCCGAGGGAAGGCCTCCACATGCTGTCTCGTCCCCTTCGGCGCGCCCTGAGCGCCGTCGCCATCTCGGCCGCCGCGGCCCTCGTCGTGGCCGGATGTGCGGCGCTGCCCTCTGCTGCCGACGCCGCCCCTGAGGCCAGCGCCGCGGCTCGCTCCGTCGAGCACGCCCGCGGCGTCACCGAGATTCCCGAGCAGCCCCAGCGCGTCGTGACCCTCGAGCCCCTCGAACTCGACACCGCGGTCTCCGTCGGCATCACGCCGGTCGGAGCCGCGGTCGCGAGTAACGTCGCGGGCATCCCCGCCTACCTCGGCGTCGATGGCGTTCAACCGGTCGGCACGGTACCCGAGCCCGACCTCGAGGCGATCGCCGCGCTCAAGCCCGATCTCATCCTCGGAACCGAGGCGCGTCACTCGAAGCTGTACGACCAGCTGTCCGCGATCGCCCCGACAGTCTTCATCGCGACGCAGGCGGACCCGTGGCGTGACAACGCGGAGCTGATCGGCGAGGCGCTCGGGCGCGAGGATGAGGTCGCGGCGCAGATCGCCGCCGTCGACGACCGCTGCGCCGAAATCGGCGAAGCCCACGATCTCGCCGGCAAGACGGCACAGGTCATCCGCCCCCGCGACGAGACGACCCTCAGCCTGTACGGACCCGTCTCGTTCGCGGGCAGCCTGCTCGAGTGCGTCGGCTACACGACGCCCGCGCACGACTGGGCCGACGGACTGCAGGCCGACATCTCTCCCGAGAACGTCCTCGACGCGCGTGCGGACGCCGTCTTCGTCACGGCATCCGACACGACCGACGCATCGGCGGTTCCGGCGGCGATCACCCAGAACGCGAATGCCTTCCCGTCGGTGACCCTCGTCGACACGAGCACCTGGGTGGCCGGTGTCGGTCCGCGCGGCGCCCAGAGCGTGCTGAGCGACATCGAGCGCTTCCTCGACGGGCGGTGAGCTCGAGAGCCGGACGCGCGGCGGCGGGGGCCGCGATCGCCCTGGCCCTGGTGCTCGTCGTCGCGGCATCCCTGGCCGTCGGGGCGAATCCGCTGTCACTCGACACCGTCATCGGGGTGCTGCGCGGCGAGGGCTCGCCCGAGGCGACGTTCGTCGTCGCCGAGCTCCGCGTTCCGCGGACGGTCGTGGGGCTTATCGCGGGTGCTGCCCTCGGTGTCGCCGGAGCGTTGATGCAGGCCTTCACGCGTAATCCGCTCGCTGATCCCGGCATCCTCGGAGTCAACGCCGGCGCCGCTCTCGCGGTCGCGCTCGGAATGGCGGTCTTCGGCGTCCACACGACCTCGGGAGCGGTCTGGTTCGCGTTCGTCGGCGCACTCGTCGTCACGGTCGCCGTCTACCTGATCGGCTCGGGCGGGCGCGGGGCGGCGGGACCGATCCGGCTCACGCTCGCGGGTGTCGCGCTCGGTGCCGTGCTTTCGGGCATCACGACGGGCATCGTGCTCAGCGATCCCGACGCCTTCGACGCGATGCGCAGCTGGAACGCCGGGTCGCTCCTGGGTCGCGGCTGGGACACCATCGTGCCGGTCGCGCCCTTCATCGCGCTCGGGCTCGTCCTGGCGCTCGTGCTCGGCGCCGGACTCAACGCCGTCGCACTGGGCGATGACGTCGCTCGGGCGCAGGGGGCGAACCTCGCCGGCATCCGGATCGGCGTCACCGTCGCGGTGACCCTCCTGGCCGGGGCGGCGACGGCACTGGCGGGGCCGATCTCGTTCGTCGGGCTCATGGTGCCGCACATCGCACGCTGGCTGTTCGGTGCCGATCACCGGGTGATCCTCGCCGTCAGCGCCCTGCTCGCCCCGGTCGTCGTGCTCGCCGCGGACGTCGTGGGGCGCGTGCTCATCGCGCCCGCGGAACTGCCGGCCGGCATCGTCACGGCGTTCGTGGGAGCTCCGATCCTCATCGCGCTCGCGCGCCGACGCCGGGCGAGCGCACTGTGAGCGGCGGGCCGCGGATGCTGCGCCTGCGGGTCGGTGGACTGCACGTTCCCGTCCGCCTGCGCAGCGTCGTCGTCGGGATGGCTGCTCTCGTGGTCGCGGGCGTCCTGCTGGTCGTCGCCCTCGGCGCCGGTACGTTCCCCGTCGCGCCGGGCGATGTCATCGCGGCGCTGGCCGGCGCGAGCGATGATGCGCTCGTGCAGACCGTCGTCCGCGAGTGGCGGCTGCCGCGAGCGCTCGGAGCCCTCGGCGTGGGGGCGATCCTCGGGATCGCGGGGGCGCTCTTCCAGACCGTCACCCGCAATCCGCTCGCGAGCCCCGACATCCTGGGGCTGTCGAGCGGAGCGTTCACCGGGATGCTCGCCGCGCTCGTTCTGGTGTCGTCGAGCTGGCCGGTGCTCGTGGGCGGCTCGCTGATCGGTGCTCTCGGCACCGCGGTCGCGATCTGGGCGCTCGCCTGGCGCGGCGGGTTGCAGGGGTTCCGCCTCATCGTCGTCGGCATCGGCGTCTCGGCGATGCTCGCGTCGCTCAACACCTGGATGCTGCTGCAGATCGAGCTCGAGACCGCGATGTTCGCCTCGGCCTGGGGCGCAGGCAGTCTCAACGGCGTCACGGCTCCGGCGGTGGCCGGTGCACTCGCGTGTGCGGCGCCGTTCGTCGCCCTGTCGTTCGCGCTCGTACCGCGGCTGCGTCAGCTCGAGCTCGGTGACGACCTCGCTGCCGCCACCGGCGCCCGACCGCAGCTCGTTCGCACGCTCGCGCTGCTGGTCGGGGTCGTGCTGGTCGCGGCCGCGACGACCGTCGGCGGTCCCATCGCCTTCGTCGCGCTGGCCGCGCCGCAGGTGGGGCGCCTCATCGCGCGCACTCCGCACCTGTCGCTCGGGCTCTCCGCCCTGATCGGCGCCGTGCTGCTGATCGCCTCCGACCTCATCGCGCAGCACGTGCTGCCCGCTCCGCTTCCCGTCGGCGTCGTCACCGTCTCGCTCGGCGGCGCCTACCTCGTCCTCATGATCGTGCTGGAGGTCCGCCGCCGTGCCTGACCCGTTCCCTTCGGCGACATCGCTCGCCGCCGAGTCCGTGACCCTCGCCTACGACGGCGCCGAGATCGTCCGCGATCTGTCGGTACGAATCGAGCCCGGGTCGTTCACCGTCATCATCGGGCCCAACGCCTGCGGCAAATCCACTCTTCTGCGCGGCCTGTCGCGCCTGCTCGCGCCGCGTGCGGGGAACATCGTGCTCGACGGGCGCGCGATCACCGAGCTGCCCGCGAAGGAGGTCGCCCGCCGACTGGGTCTGCTGCCGCAATCGGCGATCGCGCCCGAGGGCATCACCGTACGCGAGCTCGTCGGACGCGGGCGCTATCCGCACCAGAACCTCTTCCGGCAGTGGTCGGCCGCCGATGATGCGGCCGTCGACGAGGCGCTGGCGGCGACCGGGACGACGCAGCTCGCCTCGCGCGCGGTCGAGGCCCTCTCGGGCGGCCAGCGGCAGCGCGTCTGGGTCGCAATGGTCCTGGCGCAGCAGACGGACCTGCTGCTGCTCGACGAGCCGACGACGTTCCTTGATATGGCCCACCAGGTCGACCTGATGGAGCTCTTCGCCGAGCTGAACGAGCGGGGCCGTACGATCGTCGCGGTGCTCCACGACCTGAACCACGCCGCCCGGTACGCGAGCCGCATCGTCGCGATGCGAGACGGGCGCATCCTCGCGGAGGGACCCCCGGCGGAGGTGATCACGAGCGAGCGGGTGCAGGAGGTCTTCGGGCTCGCGAACATCGTCGTCGATGATCCGGTCACGGGTGGGCCGCTCGTCGTGCCGCTGCGCGCGCGTCGGCCCAGGGCAGTGACGGGGGAGGAAGCACCGTGAGCCTTGAGCGTCCCTGGGCGTACAGCGCCTTCGTCGTCGAGGTCGCCGCCGTGGCGAGACTGAGCCCCGGCTTCATCCGCATCACCCTTCGCGGGGAGGCGCTGGCGAACTTCGCGCCGTGGGGGCTCGACCAGCGCATCAAGATCGTGTTGCCGATGCCCGGGCGCCCACACCCGGGGCTCGCCGAGTTCGGCCTGCTCGACGAGCCGACCCCGCACCCCTCCGACTGGTACGCCCGGTGGAAGGCGCTCGACGAGGACGACCGCAACGTGCTGCGCACCTATACGCCGTCGGCGATTCGCGTCGCCGAACGCGAGATCGACGTCGACTTCTTCCTGCACGAGCCCGTCGGCCCCGCCTCGGCATGGGCCCTGGCCGCCCGCCCCGGCGACCCGCTCGTCATCACGGGACCCGACGTGCGGATGGGATGGACGGGATACGGCATCCATTGGACGCCGGGCGAGGCGAGCCGTTTCCTCCTCGTGGGCGACGAGACGGCTTTCCCCGCCCTGCGGAACATCGTCGACTCGCTGCCGGAGGAGGCGCAGCCGCACGTGATCGTCGGCGCGGCGGACCCCGCCGACGACCTCGTCACGCGATCGATCGCCGACCGTGCCCTCGTGACGCGTGTCGAGCACCGCGCCGGCGACGACGCCCTCTCCACGGCGGTGCGGTCCTGGGCCGCGGAGCACGGTGCCGCCGCCGCGGCCGACCCGGGCTACGGCGTGTGGCTCGCCGGCGAGTCGGGCGTCGTCACCGGCATCCGCCGGTTCCTGACCGCCGAGGTCGGCATGCCGAAGGAGCGCATCTCGTTCCTCGGGTACTGGCGGCACGGCGGCCCGCTCGTCGGGTGATTCCCGACGCTCGCGCTAACTCCTCATGGTCGGAGGTCGTCTCGGCGGCCATCGCGGGCATCCCGGGCCGTCCGGTGCGGGCAACGCCCGAAAGTGAGGAGTTGGCGCGGCGTGGCGGCGGACGCCACGCTCGATACGCTGGCGGGATGACCCCGCGCGACCTTACCGGCGGCGCCGTGCTGCGCGCCGCCCGCCCCGGCGACGAGACCGGCATCCTGGCCTGCATCCACGCCCTCGCCGTCTACGAGCGCGAACCGGATGCCGTCGAGAACACCGCCGAGATGCTCACCGAGACGCTGTTCGGACCAGAGCCCCGCGCCTTCTGCCACGTGGTCGAGCGCGACGGCGCGATCATGGGCATCGCGATCTGGTTCCTGACCTATTCGACCTGGACGGGACGCCACGGCATCTGGCTCGAAGACCTCTTCGTCGACGAATCGCAGCGCGGCACCGGCTACGGCAAGGCGCTGATCGCGTCGCTCGCCGAGGTCTGCGTCGAACGCGGATACTCGCGGCTGGAGTGGACCGTCCTCGACTGGAACGCCCCCTCGATCGCGTTCTACCGCTCGATCGGAGCCGAGCCCATGACGGAATGGACGACGCAACGCCTCGCCGGCGACGCCCTGCACGCGCTCGCCGGCTGATCCCCGCCTTGCGCTTCGGGACGTTCCGCGTCAATCCCGACGACGCGGTCGGAGCGCGCTCGTAGGGTGGACTCATGGCAGATCAGATCCACGTCCCGAACGTGTCCCTCAACTCCGGCTTCGAGATCCCGCAGCTCGGCTACGGCGTCTTCAAGGTCGACCCGGCCGAGACCGAGCGTCTCGTCTCCGAGGCTTTCGAGGCGGGCTACCGCCACATCGACACCGCCGCGATCTACGGCAACGAGGAGGGCGTCGGCCGCGCCATCGCCGCCAGCGGCATCCCGCGCGACGAGCTGTTCATCACGACCAAGCTGTGGAACGACCGCCAGGGCGGCGATGAGCCTCGCAAGGCACTGTCCGAGAGCCTCGAGAAGCTCGGGCTCGACCACGTCGACCTCTACCTCGTGCACTGGCCGGCCCCCGCCAACGGCAACTACGTCAACGCGTGGCAGAAGCTCATCGAGCTGCGCGACGAGGGCCACACCCGCTCGATCGGCGTCTCGAACCACCTCGTCGAGCACCTCGAGAAGATCCACGCCGAGACCGGTGTGCTCCCCGCCGTCAACCAGATCGAGCTGCACCCGGCCTACCAGCAGAAGGATGTGGTCGACTGGGCGACCGACAAGGGCGTGCGCATCGAGTCGTGGGGTCCGCTCGGCCAGGGCAAGTACGACCTGTTCGGTGCCGAGCCCGTCGCCGAGGCAGCCGCCGCGCACGGCAAGAGCCCGGCTCAGGTCGTCCTGCGCTGGCACCTGCAGCGTGGCTTCATCGTCTTCCCCAAGACGGTCAGCCGCGAGCGCATGGTCGAGAACGCATCGCTGTTCGACTTCGAGCTCACCACGGCGCAGGTCGACGCGATCTCGGCGCTCGACCCGGGCGACGGCTCGGGCCGCGTGAGCGCCCACCCCTCCGAGGTGAACTGACCCCCCTCGGGCCGTTCCGGCTTCGGCTTCGGGCGCAGTTCTCGGCATCCCGCGCAGATTCTTCTGCGGCGGACGTCGGGAACTGCGCCCGATCCGCGTGCGGCCGCCGGTTTCGTAGGCTGGAGGCGTGGCATCCGTTCTCAACGTCTCGGCGTATCTCTTCACGCACATCGCCGACCCCGCCGCACTGCGCGAGGTGCTGCGCGAGCGTGCCGTGGGCGCGGGGCTCAAGGGCACGATCCTGCTGGCCGAGGAGGGCATCAACCTGTTCCTCGCCGGTCCGGAGAGCGATGTCCGAGGCTTCCTCGACGACCTGTGCGCCGACGAGCGCTTCGCAGCGCTGACGGCCAAGGAGAGCTGGTCCGACGAACAGCCGTTCGGCCGGATGCTCGTGAAGGTCAAGCGCGAGATCATCCGCATGGACCGCCCCGCGATCCGCCCCGCCGCCGAACGCGCGCCCAGCGTGTCGCCCGACGACCTACGGCGCTGGCTCGACCAGGGCCACGACGACACCGGCCGCGAGATCGTGCTGCTCGACACCCGCAACGCGTTCGAGGTCGACTACGGCACCTTCGTGGGCGCCGTCGACTGGCGGATCGAACGGTTCACCCAGTTCCCGGATGCTGCGGCCGCGCATCGCGACCAGCTCGCCGATAAGACGGTCGTCAGCTTCTGCACGGGAGGTATTCGCTGCGAGAAGGCGGCGATCGTCCTGCGCGAGGAGGGGGTCGACGCCTACCAGCTCGAGGGCGGGATCCTCGGCTACTTCGAGCACGCGGGCGGTGCGCACTGGAACGGAGAGTGCTTCGTCTTCGACGAGCGCGAGGCTCTCGCCCCCGACCTGACGGCGCGGCGCTGACGGTGGCGCGAATCGTCGTCCTCACGGGGGCCGGCATCTCCGCCGAGTCGGGCATCCGTACGTTCCGCGCCGCCGACGGGCTCTGGGAGGACCATCGCATCGAGGATGTCGCGACTCCCGAGGGCTATGCGGCCGACCCGGCTCTCGTCCACGCGTTCTACGACGAGCGTCGTCGCGCGGCGGCCGCCGCGGAGCCCAATGCGGCGCATATCGCGCTCGCCGACCTCGAAGCACGGCGCCCGGGCGATGTGCTCATCGTCACGCAGAACATCGACGATCTGCACGAGCGTGCCGGGTCGGTGCGCGTCAGCCACATCCACGGCGAGCTCGAGTCGGCGCTCTGCGAGGCGTGCGGAGAGCGGATGCGGTGGCACGGCGACCTCGCCGACGGGCCGCCCTGCCCCGTGTGCGGAGCCCGAGCGCTCCGCCCCGACGTGGTCTGGTTCGGTGAGGCGGTATATGGGCTCGACGACATCTTCGACGCGGTGGCGCTGTGCGAGCAGTTCTGGGTGATCGGGACGTCGGGGGCGGTCACGCCCGCGGCATCCCTCGTCGCGGTGGCGGCGGAAGCCGGGGCCCGCACCGCTCTGCTGAACCTCGAGGCCTACGAGGACCTTCGCCTGTTCGACGACGTCCTGCTCGGCCCGGCGACGGCGACCGTTCCCGAGTGGGTCGCCCGCTTCTGAGCGTCGCGGTCGGGGGTCGGCGGTAGCGTCATCGCATGGAACCGCATCGGCTCACGCGCGAGCAGGCGCGCCGCGTCATCGTGCGGGCGCAGCTGCTCGAGGCAGACCGTCCCGGCGACGTCGTCGAGGTGGCCGAGCAGATCGGCGCCATCAAGATCGACCCGACGGCCGTCATCGCGCCCAGCGAGCAGGCCATCCCGTGGTCGAGGATCGGCTGGGGATATGAGCCGGGGCAGCTGACGAAGGCCGTCGAAGACGACCGACACCTCTTCGAGTACTCCGGATCGTTCCACCCCGCGAGCATGCTGCCCGCGATGCGCGTGCGGATGCGGATGCGTCCTGTGCGCGAGAGCACCGCGGCGTGGCTCGAGGCCAACAGCGCGTTCCGGGCCGACGTGCTGGCGCGCCTGCGCACGGACGGACCGCTGCTGGCGGCCGACATCCCCGACACCGCCGCCGTGCCCGCCGGCAACGACAGCGGCTGGTACAGCGACAACCAGGTGCCGCGCATGCTCGACCTGCTCGAGCGGCTCGGCGAGGTCGCGGTCGTGGGGCGCGCCGGTCGACTGCGCCGCTGGGATGTCGCCGAGCGGGCTCGCGGTCCCGAGCCCGCCGACCTGACCTACGACGAGGCAGGGGCGATCCTCGACGAGCGCCGGCTGCAGGGCGCGGGGCTCGCGCGGCAGAAGTCGTCGTGGTCGGGAGTCGGGATGGCCGGCGAGCCGGCCGTCGTCGAGGGGAGCACGTGGAAGTGGCGGGTCGACCCGCGGGCGCTCGAAGCCATCGACGACGACCCCGGAGGGAGGGTGGCGATCCTCAATCCGTACGACGGAATGCTGTTCGACCGGCCGCGACTGGTCGAGGCGTTCGACTTCACCTACAAGCTCGAGCAGTTCGTGCCGAAGGCGCAGCGCGTCTACGGCTACTTCGCGCATCCGATCCTCTGCGGCGACCGGTTCATCGGCCTCCTCGACGCGGCGCTCGACAAGCCGAAGGAGAACCTCGTCGTCGCGGCGCTGCACGAGCTCGTGCCCTGGGAGAGCGAGGAGCGCGAGATGGTCGAGGCGGAGATCCGCGACCTGGCCGAATGGCTCGGGGTGCCGGTACGCGGACTCGACTGACTCCGCCCCTGGCCTACCAGCCGACCGTCGAGGTCGCAAGTCGGTCGCGATGGCGCCGGTGACGGCGAAGCATGGTGACAGCCCCGCAATCGAAACGAAAGGAGCCGCCCATGGCTCGCATCATCGAGACCATCGACGTCGACGTTCCCGTCTCCGTCGCCTACAACCAGTGGACGCAGTTCGAGTCGTTCCCGCACTTCCTCAGCTTCGTCGAGTCGGTCACCCAGCTCGACGACGGCACGACCCACTGGAAGGTCAAGATCGGCGGAGCTGAGCGCGAGTTCACCGCGAAGATCACCGAGCAGCACCCCGACGAGCGTGTCGCCTGGAACAGCGTCGGCGGCAAAGACGAGCACGCCGGTGTCGTGACCTTTCACAAGCTCAGCGACAACGAGACCCGCGTCACGGTTCAGCTGGACTGGAAGCCCGAGGGCTTCGTCGAGTCGGTCGGCGCGGCCATCGGCATCGACGACCACGCCGTGAAGAAGGACCTCACGCGCTTCAAGGAGTTCATCGAGTCGCGCGGCACCGAGACCGGAGCCTGGCGCGGCGACATCGAGAACTGACCTCGACGCTGACCGCTACGACCAGAGGCCCCTCCGTTCGGCGGAGGGGCCTCTCGTCGCGCTGCTGGGTGGCAGCCGCTCAATCGCTGAGCTTGCGCAGCGCCGAACGCTTGTGGGCCGCCTGGTCGCCGCTCTTCTCCGACTCGACGATGAAGGCGGGCTCGTCGGCGGATGCCGTGAACTTCTGACCCGCGAACTGGAAGTCCTTCTCCTTCTTCTCGACGATCTTCCCCTGCGTCCGCCCCTGGGAGGTGTCCCAGCTGACGCGGTCGCCCTTCGACAGTTCCTGAGCCATGCCGGCTCCTTCCGTTGTGCTTCGGTTGCCGCGATCCTTCCGCCGGCCGGTGCCGGGGGAGAAGCCGTTGACACACCGGGGTCGGATGCGCCAGCACTGCCGCCGACCGGCCGGAGCCTGCGAGACTGCGGGCATGCGCACGATCGTCATCACGGGAGCCAGCGACGGAATCGGGGCGGCCGCGGCGCGGCGCCTCGCGCGAGAAGGGCACCGGGTCGTGCTCGTCGGGCGTTCGCCGGAGAAGACGCGGACTCTCGCGAGCGAGCTCGGCGCGCCCTATCACCTGGCCGACTACGCCGAGCTCGCGCAGGTGCGTCGGCTCTCCGACGAGCTGCTCGAGGCCTATCCGCGCATCGACGTACTCGCCAACAATGCCGGCGGCATCTTCGGCCCGCGCGCTCTCACCGTGGACGGTTACGAGCAGACCTTTCAGGTCAATCACCTCGCCGGCTTCCTGCTGACGAACCTGTTGCTGGAGCGGCTCATCGAGAGCGAGGCATCCGTCATCCAGACGGCGAGTGTGGCGGCTCGCCTGTTCTCACGGTTCGACGTCACCGACCTGAACGCGGCGAAGCACTACTCGGGACGCATCGCCTACGGCAACGCCAAGCTCGCCGACATCCTGTTCACGCGGGAACTCCAGACCCGGTTCGGCGAACAGGGCATCTCGGCGGCCGCGTTCCACCCCGGCGTCGTCGCGACGCAGTTCGCCGCGAACGTTCCCGGCCCGCTCCGATGGGTCTACCACAACCCCCTCGCCCGGCGCCTGCTCACGACCACCGACGAGGGCGGCGCTCGACTGGTCTTCCTCGCCGACGGCATCCCCAACCGTGACTGGGTGCCCGGCGCCTACTACGAGAACGACCGTCCGACCCGCTCCCACCGCAATGCGACCGACGCCGACCTCGCCCGCGAGCTCTGGGACCGGAGTGCCGAGATGGTCGCCCTCGCCCGCTAACCCGCCCGCGCCGGCTGTGCTGCGCGAGTACGCACCGTCGCGCCGAAAGCGCACCGTGCAGGGTGCGTTCTGGCGCGGACGGTGCGTGCTCGGCGCGTGATGCGCAAGGGGGTCGGCGGGGGCGCGGGGAGCGCATACCGTGGGGGCGAACGGGAGGACGACATGGTCGACAAGCGCAACGAGCCCCACGGACCAGAGCAGATGCCGGACCGCCACCCCCGGCCCGATCCCACCGATCTCACCAATCAGGCCAGCTTCCGGCACGGATCGGCCTCGCGGTGGCTCGTGCCCGCGGGCGTCCTGGCCGCGGTCGCGATCGTGCTCTACGTGCTGGCATTCCAGCTGCAGACGGCGTTGCCCGCGGTCGGCATCATCTTCGCGGTCGTCGGCTGGGCGATGATGGTCGTCGCCGCCCGGTCGTCGGCCGATGCCCCCGTCCGCAATCGGCGGCTGGCCGTCGCGATGGGCATCCTCGCCGTCGGGTCTCTCGCGATCTTCGTGCTCATCTACATCACCGAGACGCTCTAGACCCCGCCGTCGCGCGACGCAAGCACCTCGGTCGTTCCGCGCCTGCCACCTACCGTGGTCGCATGGCGACGGCAGACGCAGCATCCGATCCCCGAGCGACCCGGTCGCACACCGCGCATCATCGGATCGTCGTGGTCGGCGGCGGCAACGGCGGGGTGTCCGCCGCGGCTCGATTGCAGCGGCGCGGACTCGACGACATCGCGCTGATCGAGCCGAAGGACGTCCACGAGTATCAGCCGCTGTTCTCGCACGTCGCCGGCGGCACCGCGCGCATCAGCGAGACGGTCCGGCCACAGCGCAGCGTCATCCCCGACGGCGTCCGGTGGATCCAGGATGCCGTCGTCTCGGTCGACCCGCGCCGATCGGTCGTCCGCCTGATCTCGGGCGACGAGATCGGCTACGACCACCTCGTCCTCAGCCCCGGGATGCAGAAGGACTGGGCGAGCGTTCCGGGCCTCGCCGAGTCGATCGGCACGGGCGACGTCACCACGCACTACGAGGGCGACCTCGCGGCGCGCACGTCGCTGCGCCTGCGCGATCTGCGGCAGGGCACCGTCGTCTTCACGCAGCCCGCAGGCCCCGCCTCGTGTGCGGGTGCCTCGCAGAAACCCATGTACCAGGCGTGCGATTACTGGCAGCGCACCGGTGTGCTCGACGACATCAGAGTCGTCCTCGTCGTGCCGGAGAGCACCGTGTTCGGCATCCCGGCCTTCGACCACGAGATCCAGCGGGCGATCGACCGTTACGGCATCGAGCTGCGGACGCAGAGCGCGTTGATCGAGGTGGATGCCGCGGCATCCGAAGTCGTCATCGGCTCGCCCTCCGGCATCGAACGCCTCCGGTTCGATCTCGTCAACGTGGTGCCGCCGCAGTCGGCACCCGACTGGATCCGCGCCTCGGGCCTGGCAGCGGACGGCGATGCGGACGGGTTCGTCGACGTCGACCCCGAGACCCTCCGCCACACGCGCTTCGGCAACGTGTGGGCCATCGGTGACGCCGCCGCGACGACGAACTCGAAGAGCGGGGGAGCGCTGCGCAAGCAGACCATGGTGCTCGCGAAGAACCTCGCGGCCGTCGCCTCGGGTGGCGAACCCCGTGCGCGGTACGACGGCTACGGCGTATGCCCGATGACGGTGTCGCGTTCGAGCGTCGTGTGGGCCGAGTTCGGGCCCTCCGGCGAGCTCATGCCGACGATCCCCTTCTTCCGCCGCATGTACCGCGAGAGCGCGCTGTCGTGGTTCTTCGACCGGCGCGTGCTGCCCTGGGTCTACTGGAACCTCATCCTCACCGGGAGGGCGTGACGCCCGCGGCATCGTGGTCGGCGTCGCTGCCCGCCGCGGGCGTGCGCTCGACCGTCAGCCGCACGCGGGCCACGAGGATGCCGGCGATCAGCGCGCCGAGTCCACCGACGGCCATGTCGCCGATCGTGTCGTCGTAGGTCACGAGGATGGAGTCGACGAAGGCTTTGCCGACCCACTCCACGATCTCCCAGAGGGCCGCGAAGGCGAGACCGAACGCCGTCGTGACGGTGAGGCCGGTCCGCCGCCGGAAGCCCGCGGTGCCGGGGAGCGGCACGACCGAGACGCGAGCCGCCGCGATATAGGCGAGCGCGGCGAGGACGCCCGTGCACACGAGGTGCACCGGGATGTCCCACGGCGGGACGCTGCGGTACAGATCGACGACGTTGCTCCACGCCGCCACCAGGACCGTGATGCCGCACAGGATGTCGAATGCGGGACGGACGCCGACGAACCGCGGTGCGACGAGTGCGGGAAGGGCGAAGGCGAGGATGCCGGCGTCCGTGGGCTCGAACCACAGCACCGCGACCACGATGCTGAGGACGCCGCACAGCCGCACCGCGTCCGCGGCGACAGCGCTCGTGGTGCGGGGCGGCCGGAGGAAGTTGTCGATCATGACGGGCCGGCTCACGACTGCTCCCTGCTCAGGCGGAGGAGGATGTGCATCCCCAGGTGATCGGAGGGCGCGGCACCGTCGATCGTCCGGGTGTCGACCGCGGCGCGCGTGACGCGGGTGCGCCGGTCGACGGCGATCCAGTCGATCGGTCCTTTCCGCACGCGCGGCGGGTGATATCCGCCATAGGTGTCCCAGAGCGGGGTCGTCCGCACCTGTGCCATGTGCCACGCGTCTACCAGGTCGCCGCTGAACAATGCCGCGAGAGGTGCGGATCCCGGCCCGGCGTTCATGTCGCCCATGACCACCACCGGCCCTGTCGTCTCGGCCGCCAGGTCGTGCAGCAGCCACGCCGAGCGCAGCCGGGAGCGGGCGGAGAACACGTCGAGGTGGGTGTTGAGGACGGTCAGATCGCTGCCGGTGACCCGATCGCGGAAGGCCGCGCGGACCACCACCCGCGGCACGGGATTGCCCCACGACGTCGAGCCCGCGACCTCGGGTGTCTCGGAAAGAGCGAGCTGTTCGTGGTCCGTGAGCTCCAGCCGGTCGCTGTCGAAGAAGATCGGGCAGCCTTCGCCGTGGCCGTCGGCGCCCCGGCCGTGACCGACGAAGCGGTAGGTCGTGCCGAGCGAGGCCCGCACCAGATCGGCCTGATCGGGCATCGCCTCCTGCGTTCCGAGGATGGCGGGCGGGTCGGCGTGGAGAACCATCGCGAGGCGCCGGCCCCGCACCGACCAGCGGTCGTTCGGGGGCCAGGTGGGCCCGTCGATGCGCCGTCGGATGTTCCAGGTCGCGACGTGGAGGTCGTCGGGATGCATCTCGTCGAGGCCGAACATGCGCGGCATCGCCGCAGCCGTGCCCGTCGAGACCGTCATGGGCTGACCTGCGCGGACAGCGCCGAGGCCGGGTGCTCCGGGGCCGCGCGCTGCGCGCGGCGGAGCCGCCGGGCGACGCGGCGGTGCGGCAGCTCGTCCGGCCAGTGGGTGAGGACGGTGCGGAAGCCGCGGGCGATACGCGTGCGGAAGGCTCGCCCGTCGTCGAAGGGTCGCATCGAGATCCCCATGTCGGCACGGCGCGAGTACGCGATGCGGTGTCGCCCGCCGAGGTGGAACGCGAGGTCGAAGTCGTCGTGCACCTCCGCGTCGCCGCGGTGGACTTCCGTCCGTACGCTGCGCCAGGCCGCGCGACGGAAGGCGAGGTTGGAGCCGAACAACGGCAGGTGGCCGAGAGCGGCGAAGCCCAGCAGCGCATAGAGCCCCAGGTACGTCGCTGCGAGCGGTACCCGCAGGGCGCGGGGCCCGTCGACGAAGTGCGCGGCGCCGGTCAGGACATCGACGTCAGGCCGCTGGGCGAAGTCGCGGCGGAAGTCGGCGACCCACGTCGGATCCGGAAGCGAATCGGCGTCCAGGCGCAGCACGAGATCGCCGGTCGCATGGTCGTAGCCGGTGGCGGCCGCCGCCGGGATGCCGGCGGTCATGCACTCGACGACCCGTGCACCAGCGGCTCGCGCGACCTCGGCGGAGTCGTCGCGTGAACCGTTGTCGACGACGACGATCTCGTCGGGCTGTTCGGACTGCTGGGCGAGAGCGCGCAGACACCGCCGCAGCATCACAGCATCGTCTTTCACCGGGATCACGACCGAGACGGTCGGACGGTGCAGCGGGGGCCGGCGTTCGAGTGTCATCGGACCTCACGCTACGGCGGGCGCGGGAGCGGCGGGAGCGGCTTGACAGTGCTCCGGCCCGCCGTCAATGACATGCTGGAGGTATGCCTCAGCAGAGCGATCTCCTCGCCGTCCTCGTCGATGCCGACAACGTCTCGCCATCGCGGATCGGCGGAGTACTCGCCGAGATCGCCACCTACGGCACCGCCTCGGTCAAGCGCGTGTACGGCGACTGGACCAAGTCGCAGCTGCGCGGATGGAAGGATGCCGCGAGCGAGCACGTCATCCAGCCGATGCAGCAGTTCGACAACACGACGGGCAAGAACGCGACCGACAGTGCGCTGATCATCGACGCGATGGACCTGCTGTACACGCGCCGATTCCAGGGGTTCTGCATCGTCTCGAGCGACAGCGACTTCACGCGCCTCGCCTCGCGCATCCGCGAGGAGGGTGTGACCGTCTACGGCTTCGGCGAGCGGAAGACGCCCGAGGCCTTCCGCAACGCCTGCGATCAGTTCACCTACCTCGAGGTGCTCGGAGTCGTCGACGAGAAGGATGCCGCCCGCTCGACGACGGCTGAGCGCTGGACGTCCGCGGCGCTGCGCGGCGATGCGCGCCTCGTGGCTCTCCTCCGGAGCGCCGTCGAGACGGCTTCCGCCGATGACGGCTGGTCCGACCTCGGGACGGTGGGTCAGCTCATGCGCAAGCAGCAGCCCGACTTCGACCCCCGCAACTGGGGCTACGCAAAACTCTCGGATCTCGTGCGGGCGGTGGGGCTGTTCACGATCGAGTCGAAGCCGGGCGGGATGTCGCTTCGCCCGAAGGACGCAGCGGGCGTGAAGGGCTCCGACGACACCCCTGCGGATGCGTCCGCGAAGGGGCGCGGCGACGCTCGCGGCGAGGCCGAAGCCGGGACGACCGGCGGTCGCTCGCGGCGCAAGCCGTCCCGCGCCAAGAGCGCCGCGCAGGACGCTGAGCCGCCGGCCCCGGAGGTCGCCGCCGAGGCGCGTGACGAGGACTCGCGGGCGATGCCTCCGGCGGAACCGACGAGCGGATCGACGCCGCGCAACCGCCGTCCGATGATCGAGCAGCTCACGCTGGGCGCAGCCCTGGATGCGGCTCTCGACGCGGTCTCGTCGGCGGCGCGCGGCAACGCCGCGGCGTCCGCAGCGCCGTCGGAGAGCACGGAGACGGCGGCCGGCGTGGCAACGATCGAGCCCGCGCCGGCATCCGACGCGACCGAGACGTCGGACGTCGCGAGCACTGACGAGCCGGCGGTTTCGGCTGACGCCGCTCCGGTCACGGATGAGGCGCCCGCTGCGGGCCGGGCCGGGAAGAAGACCGGCGGGAGGACAGCGGCGAAGACGAGCGCGAAGTCCGAAGCGGAGACGACGTCGGCGAGCGGCGAGTCGAAGACCCGGACCCCTCGCAGAACCGGTGCCCGCACCGCCGCGAAGCGCGCGACGGACGCCGACGCGTCGACGGAGACGCAGACGGACGAGGCTGCGCCGGCTCCGA
This sequence comes from Microbacterium sp. M4A5_1d, assembly GCF_053345465.1. Lineage (NCBI taxonomy): Bacteria > Bacillati > Actinomycetota > Actinomycetes > Micrococcales > Microbacteriaceae > Microbacterium > Microbacterium sp. M4A5_1d. The sequence goes on along the minus strand of NZ_JBKFAD010000001.1, from coordinate 1,001,707 downwards.
GCACCGATGCGGCGTCCGCCCCCGCGGCTGACGTCGATCCCGTCGCCGAGTCCGTTCCGGCTGAGACCGAGCCTTCGACCGACGCCCCGGTTCGGCCGAAGCGCGCTTCGCGGAGCCGGGCCGCCGCTCCGAAGACACCGTCGGATGAAGCCGACACCGAAGCCGAAGCCGGGGCCGAAGCCGAGGCGCCCACTCGGCCGAAGCGGGCACCCCGCAGCCGGAAGGCTCCGGTGACGGACGCTCCCGCGGAGCCCGCCGTGGAGCCGCGCGCCGAAGAGCCCGCGGCGGCAGCCGCCCCCGTCAAGCGGACGCCGCGCCGGGCATCACGCCCCGGTTCATCCGCGAGCTGATCCGCAGGTCACGGCGGGTCAGCCGCGGCTGCGGCGGAGCGCTACGGCGACCGTACGCCGGCGTCGCCGGGCCGGGACGACGGGGACCGGCTGCGTGACCACCGCATCGACGACCATCGATCCGCTCGCGGGGCCGACGACCGGAACGGGAGTCGTGGCCGCGCTGATGTGATCCGCGCGTGCGACCGGCATGCTCGCGAGTTCGCGACGCGCTCGCAGGTAGGCCGGGATCAGGATGGCGGTGGCACCGAGCCAGGCGAGGGGGTTGCTCCACGCGACCCCCGCGAAACCGATGAGCGCGCCGAGCACGACAGCGGCTCCGGCGCGCATGAAGAGCTCGACGATTCCGGTGATGGTCGGCACGAGAGTGTGGCCGAGGCCCTGCAGCGCCCCGCGGAGCACGAACAGGACGCCCAGCGCCGTATAGGTCGCGCCGTTGATGATCAGCATGAGGGCGGCGAGCGAGACCACGTCGTCCGAGCCGTCACCGACGAACAGGCGGACGAGCGGCGCCCCGAGAGTGATGAGCACCGCGCCGAGTCCGACGGCGCCGATCACGGCCATCCACGTCGCCTGTGCGACGCCCTGGCGGATGCGGTCGGGACGTCCACCGCCGTAGTTCTGCGCGACGAACATCGAGACGGCGAGTCCCAGCGACTGCAGCAGAGCGATCGCGAGCCCGTCGACGCGTGAAGCGGTCGTATAGGCGGCGACGGCGTCGGCGCCGAGCTCGTTCAGGCGCACCTGCACCGCGAGCGTGCCGATCGCGATGATCGACGCCTGGAAACCCATCGGCAGTCCGAGTCGCAGGTGCAGGGCGAGGTCGGCGCGCGTGATGCGCCAGTCGGCGCGCCGCATGCGCAGGACCGGGATACGGCGGCGGATGTAGTCGAGGCACAGCCCGACCGACAACGCCTGCGACACGACCGTCGCCAGGGCGGCGCCACCGACGCCCCATCCGAGCGGCCCGACCATCAGCACGACGAGCACGACGTTGAAGACGCATGCCACCGTCAGGAAGATCAGCGGAGTGCGGGAGTCGCCGATCGCGCGGATGATCGCCGTCAGGTAGTTGAAGAACATCGTCGCCCCGGCGCCGAGGAAGCTGACGACGGCGAAGGCCGTCGCATCGTCGAGGAGCTCGGGGGGAGTCTGCAGCAGTTCGAGCAGGGGACGCGACAGGAACGGAGCCACGACGGTGAGCACGACGCTCGTCATCGCGGTCAGCGTGGCGCCGGCCGCGACCGACCGGCGGACCGCGGCGTGATCGCCCGCGCCGAAGGCCTGCGCCGTCGGGATCGCGAATCCGGAGGTGAGTCCCCACGCGAACCCGATGAGCAGGAACAGCATCGAGCCGGTCGCGCCGACGGCGGCGAGAGAGTCGACGCCGAGCCAGCGCCCGACCACGACCGCATCGACGATGTGGTACATCTGCTGCACCACGTTGCCGATCAGGAGAGGCACCGAGAACGCGAGGATGACGCGCCAGGGGCTGCCGGTGGTGAGGGTGCGGGACATCGCGGTGGCCTTCGAGAAGATGCGGGCACGACAACGGCGGCGCCGGAGCGCCGCCGTCAATCAGTGTATCGAATCGATTCGAGATGCGCCAAGGGATATCCCGCATGCGCGCTCGCGGTGTCAGTGGGAGGACCCCTTGCGGGGCTTCAGGAACGCGCCGTCCTCCTGCTTCTCGCGCTTGGCCGCGCGTTTTTCTTTCAACGACAATTGCGGCGCCTTTTTGTCGCCTCGTGTGCGTGGTGTCTTGGTCGACATGAGAACTCGCTTCCCCTCGTGGCTGGCGTGTGACTCCCGACCATAGCCCGGAAGAAAAAGAAGTCAAATCCGCCTTTCAGGCCGCCTCGGCGCAGCTTGCTTTTCTGTGCGGACTGGCTATGGTGGGTGGTCACCGCCCCGTCGTTTCGCCCTTGCAGGCTTGAGACCGGGGTTTTTCGCGCACCAGAAAAGTCAGAACGGAAGAAAAATGGAAAAGACCGCCGACGCGACGTCGAGCGACGTTCGAATGCGCCTCGAAGCGCTGCTCGCCGAACGCCGCGAGCTGCTGCAGGATATCGAGCCGCGCGCGGTTCCTTCCGTCGACCCGGTGGCATATCAGACCGCCGCATCGCACCGCGCCACGATCACCCTGATCACCGAGGCCCTGGATCGCGTCGACGCGGGCTCGTACGGGCGCTGCGTCGGATGCGGCCGCGCGATCGCGCCGGCACGCCTGGAAGCGGTGCCCTACGCTCCCGCGTGCATCGAGTGTCAGAGCCGGGCCGAGACGGCCTAGGCGCTGTCAGGTGCCGGGCAGTGTCACGCGGACGATCAGGCCCCCGCCCTCACGCGGGGTGATCCGCAGATCGCCGCGATGGCTGCGGACGATGGCCGAGACGATCGTCAGTCCGAGACCGATCCCCCGGTCGGATGCCGCGCGGGTCCGGTCTCCCGCGCGAACGAACGGCTCCGTGAGCGTTGCGACGCGAGCCGGATCGAGGTCGGGACCGGTGTTGGCGATCTCGAGCAGCGCTGAGCCATCGGGTGCCGTCCGGGTGCGTACGGCGACCTCGGCCCCGTCCGGGAGGTTGTGGATCAGGGCATTGGCGACGAGGTTCGACACCAGCTGCCGGAGGAGGGCGGCGTTCCCGCGCGCCGTGGCCGGCCCCCGCTCCTCGCGGATGCTCGGTGACCCTCCACGGGCCGCCTCATCCGCGCCGTCGCGTGCGTCTGCGACGACCTGCTCGACCAGGGCTGCGAGGTCGACCGGCGCGAAGTCGAGGCCGGATCGTCCGGCGCGCGCGAGGTCGAGCAGGGCCTCCGTCGTGGCGATCGCCCGCTCGTTCGTCTCGGCGACCCTGCTCAGGACGAGGTCGGCGTCGCGGCCGCCCGGATCGGCGCGCGCCACCTCGATGATCGTCCGGATGACGGCATGCGGGGTGCGCAGCTCGTGCGACGCGTTCGCCGCGAACCGCGATTCCTCTGCGACAGCGCGTTCGATCCGGTCGAGCATGTCGTCGAAGGCGTCGGCGAGGTCGGTCAGCTCGTTCCGGCGTCCGCGCAGCGCGATTCGGCGGTGAAGCGTTCCGGCATCGGCCCGGCCGACTACTTCGGTGACCCGTCCGAGCGGCGCGAGCATCCACCCCGCGAGGAACCAGCCGCCGACGAGTCCGACGACGAGGAGGGCGGCCAGAGCCCACCACGCGTACTTGACGAAGACGTCGGTGAGGTCGCCGCGTCCGGGCGCCCACCCGCCCGTCGACTGGCTGAACAGGTCGCCGCTCGGCACGAACCGCAGGGCCAGCAGCCCGACGCCGAAGAGCACCGCGCCCGCGACGACCAGGAACCCGGCGTAGCTGAGGGTGAGTGAGACCCGCAGGGAGAGCCCGCGGCGGCGGGCGATCACAGCGCGGGTTCCGACATCCGGTATCCGACACCCGGCACGGTCTCGATGACCCAGGGCTCGCCGAGCCGTTTGCGGAGCGTGGAGATCGTGATGCGGACCGCGTTCGTGAACGGGTCGGCGTTCTCGTCCCAGGCGCGTTCGAGCAACGCCTCGGCGCTGATGACACCACCGCCGGCGCTGAGGAGCACCTCGAGCACGGCGAACTGCTTGCGTGTCACCGCGATGTACCGTCCATCGCGGTAGACCTCGCGGCGGAAGGGATCGAGCCTCACGCCGCCGAACTCGCGGATCGGGGGAGCGGAGCTGGCCGAGCGCCGCGCCAGCGCACGCAGTCGCAGCACGAGCTCGCGCATCGCGAACGGCTTGGTCAGGTAGTCGTCGGCACCGGACTCGAAGCCCGACGCCTTGTCGTCCAGCCGATCGGCCGCGGTCAGCATGAGGATGCGGGGCGCCCCGGTCTGCTGGGAGAGGTGGCGCGCGATCTCGTCACCGTTCGGGCCGGGGATGTCGCGGTCGAGCACGACCACGTCGTACGCGGTGATCGCCAGCTGCTCGAGCGCGGTATCGCCGTCGGCGGCGAGGTCGGCCGAGATGGCCTCGAGGCGGAGGCCGTCGCGGATCGCCTCGGCGAGGAAGAGCTCGTCCTCGACGATCAGCACACGCATGGCCTCAGGATAGGCGGGCGCATGTATCGCGGGCGTATGCGGAATCGGCGACACCGGTGCAACATCCGCTCTCGTCCACTGGGAGCATGAGCACTTCCTCCGCCCCGGTTCCGACCCGCCCGCTCGCGCTGCCGACGACCGAATCCGGCCGGCGGGTGACTTTCGTGCCGCCGCGCCCGCGAGCGCGCACATCCCGTCGTGTTCGCCGTCGCCGCCTCGCCCTCAGCGCGGTTGCCGTCGCGGGTGCGGTCGCCCTCGGCGCGTCCGCCATCGGTGCGCTCGCCGGTTCATCGGGTCTTCAGCTGCCGCCGATGCCGCCGGTCTTCCCGGGCACGGTCTTCACGCCGTCGGCCGACGACGGGTTCATCGACGACGGGGTGCAGGTGAGTCTGTGGGATGACGACCTGCCGGCCATCTCGCGACTCGACCCGGAGCTGCTGGCGGCGATGCGCGCTGCCGAGGCGCGTGCCGCGGACGACGGCATCCGCCTGGGCGTGACGAGCGGATGGCGCAGCGCGGGGTATCAGCAGTGGCTCCTCGACGACCGCATCGCTTCGGTGGGGGAGGAGACCGCCCGCGCCTACGTCGCCACCCCCGAGCAGTCGCGTCACGTCAGCGGCGACGCCATCGACATCGGGCCGGTCGACGCGCAGTACTGGCTGATCTCGTACGGCTCGGAGTTCCGCATCTGCCAGACCTACGGCAACGAGCCGTGGCATTTCGAGTTGGCGACCACGCCGGGATCGGAGTGCCCGCCGATGCGCACCGATGCCAACGGCTGAGCCCGGGCCGCGGCGGCGGGTGCGCTTACGATCGAGGGAGCCCCTCAACGATCCAGGAGTCACCGTGTCCGCCGTCACCGCCGCCGCCCGCTCCCACGCCGACGACCTCGCCGAGTTCGTCGCCGCGTCGCCGTCGAGCTTCCATGCCGCTGCCGAGGTGGCGCGACGCCTCACCGCAGCCGGTTTCACCGCGCTGGCGGAAGACGAGCAGTGGCCGGAACAACCGGGCGGGCGCTACCTCGTGGTGCGCGACGGCGCCGTGCTCGCGTGGATCGTGCCGGCAGCGGCGACCGCGGTGACGCCCGTCCGGGTGTTCGGCGCGCACAGCGACTCGCCCGCCTTCAAGCTCAAGCCCCGCCCCACCACCGGCCGGCTCGGCTGGCTGCAAGCCGGGGTCGAGGTCTACGGCGGACCGCTGCTCAACTCGTGGCTCGACCGCGAGCTGCGGCTGGCCGGCCGCCTCGTGCTCGACGACGGCACCGCGGTGCTCGCCGCGACGGGCCCGCTCCTCCGCCTGCCGCAGCTCGCCATCCACCTCGACCGCGAGGCGAACGACCACCTCGCCCTCGACAAGCAGACGCAGACGCAGCCGGTGTGGGGGCTCGGGTCCGCCGACTCCGCCGACCTGCTCGGCGAGCTCGCCCGCGAGGCGGGAGTGGATGCCGCCCGCATCCGCGGCTACGACGTTGTGACGGCCGATGCCGCCCGGGGCTCGGTCTTCGGCGCGGGGGACGTCTTCTTCGCAGCCGGTCGGCTGGATGACCTCGCCTCCGTCCATGCCGGAGTCGTCGCGCTGGAGCGAGCCGCCGGAGGCTTCGACGCTGGGCACATCGCGATGCTCGCCGTCTTCGACCACGAGGAGGTCGGGTCGGCGACCCGCTCGGGTGCGGCCGGTCCCTTCCTCGCCGATGTCATCGGGCGCATCCAGCTCGGCCTCGGTGCCGATCGCGAGGAGGGGATGCGCGCACTCGCCGCATCCTGGTGCGTCTCGAGCGACGTCGGGCACTCGGTGCACCCGAACTATGCCCACAAGCACGACCCCGTCGTACTGCCGGTGCTCGGATCGGGGCCGATCCTGAAGATCAACGCCAACCAGCGGTACGCGACGGACGGCGTCGGGGCCGCCGCATGGAACGGCTGGTGCGACGCGGCGGGCGTGCGCAGCCAGGAGTTCGTGTCGAACAACAGCGTGCCCTGCGGGTCGACGATCGGGCCGATCACCGCCACGCGGCTCGGCATCCGCACCGTCGACGTGGGGATCCCGATCCTCTCGATGCACTCGGCGCGCGAACTCGCCGGGGTCTCCGACCTGCACGATCTCTCGCTCGTGGCCGAGGAGCTGTTCCGCCGGTAGAATCGAGCAGTCCGCGGCGCCGGCCCGGACGAAACGATGCAACTACCTGCTGACGGAGCAAGGCGGCACGTGAGAACGAGCTGACTGCTCGGAGGCATGCATGACGTCGAATGATCGTTCCCTGATCCACCACACGGGTTGGGCGTTCTTCCCGATCGCGTTCATCGCCCGGCTTCCCTTCGCGATGATGGTCGTCGGTGTCCTCACCCTCGTCGTCTCTGCGACCGGGTCGGTGGGGCTCGGCGGGCTCACGTCGGCCGCCGTCGGCATCGGCGTCGTCATCGCCGGCCCGGTGATCGGCGACGCCGTCGACCGGTTCGGGCAGCGGCGGGTGCTCGTTCCACTCGGCATCCTCAACGGCATCCTGCTCGGGGTGTTCCCGATCGTCGTCACCGCCGGATCACCCGACCCGCTCATCCTGACCGCCGCCGCGGCGATCGGCCTGAGCGCTCCGCAAGCGGCAGCCATGTCGCGCAGCCGGCTGATGGGCATCATCCGGGCGCGCCTCGGTGCCGAGCACCGGCCACGCACGCTCTCGCGCGTCATGTCGTACGAGTCGGCGGCCGACGAGACGGCGTTCGTCATCGGCCCGTTCCTCGTCGGCATCCTCGCGGCCGTCATCGCGCCCTGGGCCCCGATCGCGATCGCCGCAGCTCTCAGCCTCGTGTTCGTCACCGCCTTCGCCCTCCACCCCAGCGGGCGGATCGCCGCGACCGCCCTCGACCCCGGTGAGAGCGAGGAGCGGGCGCCGATCGCGCAGGTGCTGCGCGGGCGCGTCCTCGTCCTGGTCGCGGGCACCTTCGGCGTGGGACTCTTCTTCGGAGCGACGCTGACCTCGCTCACCGCGTTCGCGCAGACCGCCGGCGACGACGTCGAGGCCGGGCTGCTCTACGGCCTCATGGGAATCGGCTCGGCCGCCCTCGCCCTCGCGGTGGTGCTCCTGCCGTCGGGCTTCGCCCTGCGTCACCGCTGGCTCGTCTTCGCCGCCGTGCTGGCCGTCTCGGCGGGCGGCTACGCCGCTTCGGACTCGCTGGGCGCGGTCATCGTCATGCTGCTGCTGATGGGGCTCGGCGTCGGACCGACGCTCGTGACGCTGTTCAGCATCGCGGGACACCGCAGCCCCGTCGGCCGGTCGGCGACCACGATGACGCTCCTCGGATCGGCGCTGACGCTGGCGCAAGCGCTCGCGTCAGCCGCGACCGGCGCGATCGCGGAGGCGGGTGACGTCCGGCTGGCGATGCTCCTGCCGACGATCGCCGCGGTCCTCGTCCTCGTGCTCGGGGTCGTCAACGTCGTGATCGAGCGTCGTGAACGCGCGGAGGAACAGGCCCGGACATCGGGTGGAGCGCACTCCGCACCGTCGCTCGTCAGCCGTTGATCAGCGCTGCCGTCGTCGCCCCCACGCCGGCGCCCAGCATCACGACCACCCAGGCCGGGCAGCGCCAGAGCGTCAGCAGCCCGAAACAGACGAGGGCGAGCGCGAACTGGTCGACGCGGGTGACCGACGTCGTGAACACCGGGTCGTAGAGGGCGGCGCCGAGGATGCCGACGACCGCGGCGCTCGCTCCGCGGACCAGGCCTCGTGCCCGGGACCAGCGCCGCACGACGGCCCACACGGGCAGCGCACCGAGGAGCAGCAGGAAGCCGGGCAGGAAGATCGCGACGAGCGCGATCATGGCCCCGGCCACGCCACCCGGGCCGACGCTCGCGAGCGCCCCGAGATAGGCCGAGAAGGCGAACAGCGGACCGGGCAGGGCCTGCGCCGCACCATAGCCGGCCAGAAACGTCCCGGCATCCACCCAGCCCGGGCCGACGACGGCGCTCTCGAGAAGGGGGAGCACCACGTGGCCGCCGCCGAACACGAGCACGCCCGAGCGCAGGAAGGCGTCGAACAGTGCGAGCGAGCCGTCTCCCGTCACCCGAGCCGCGATCGGGCTCGCGACGAGGAGGCCGGTCAGGATCACGAGCGCGGTGACCCCGACACGGGTGCTCGCGCTCGGAAGGGCGTCCGCGTCGGCGGCGTCAACCGAGTCGGAGGACCCCTCGCCGAGCCACAGGATCCCCGCGAGGGCGCCGAGGGCGATCGCCCCCAACTGGGCGAACGGCCCGCCCACCAGTGCGACCCCGACGGCTGCCGTGATCGCGATCGTCCCGCGCGGTCGGTCGGGTGCGAGGCTTCTCGCCATGCCCCAGACGGCGTGTGCGACGACGGCCACCGCGACCACCTTGAGCCCGTCGACGACTCCGGTCGCGATGGTGCCGGTCACGGCCCCGATTCCGCTCGCCGCCCAGACCATGAGTGCGGCGGAGGGCAGGGTGAATGCGGCGAAGGCCGCGACCGCGCCCGCGAGTCCCGCGCGGCGCAGGCCGATCGCGAACCCCACCTGGCTCGAGGCGGGCCCGGGCAGGAACTGGCACAGGGCCACGAGTTCGCCGTAGGTCCGATCGCCGATCCATCGCCGGCGCTCGACGAACTCGTCGCGGAAGTAGCCGAGGTGCGCGATCGGGCCGCCGAAGGATGTCAGTCCGAGGCGCAGGAACACCGCGAACACGGCGGCGAGGTTCGACACCCGTCCAGCGCACCACCGATCCGTGAACAGCCGGTGAACGCCACGCGCGATTAGCACATCGAGATGACGTGGCGCGTCACCGGGCGGACATCTCGCGGGGAGGGATCGTTCACTCCGTGATCGTGCGCGGTCCCTACGGTCGGCAGCATCCCTCTTGCACCGAAGGTGGCTTGTCATGCCCGCTGAGCGCCCACGCGCCCGTTTCCTGACCATCGCGACGACGGCGACGCTCGCCGCCGGAGCCCTCTCGCTCGCGCTCGCGGCGCCCGCGCTCGCATCGCCCACCGCTCTCGTGCCGACGGCGGCCGACGCGGCATCCGGCGCGCTGATCGTCACCGAGATCGCCCCCGACAACGTCGGGGTCGACGACTACGAGTTCTTCGAGGTCCACAACCGCGGCGCGACCGACCTCGATCTGGCGGCGGCGGGCTTCTCGTTCGCCTACACGTACGTCGACGGTGCCGACCGTGCCCGCGACGTGCCGCTCACCGTGGCCGATCCGGTCGTGGTCCCCGCCGGCGGAACCGCGGTCTTCTGGCTGAGCTACACCGCGGGGAGCGTGGATTCCTTCGCGCACTCGATCGACGAGTTCCGCGCTCACTGGGGCGCCGACGCCGGCACCCCCGTCGTACGCGTGACGGGGCAGGCCGGCATGGCCAACAGCGCGCCGCGCGGCATCCGCATCCTCCAGAACGACGAGACCGTCGGATGGTCGACCTACGGGCGCACCGCGACGGCAGCCGGGCAATCGGCGCACTTCCGCCTGCCCGCTGAGCGCGTCGACGGCGGCACGGACATCCTCGCCGAGCCGGCCCCGGCCACCCCGGGTGTCGTGGCGCCCGAGGCCATCACCCCGCCCGCGGGAGAGGAGCCCGGGGGACAGCCCGGTTTCGACCCGAAGCCCGACCCGAGCGTCGTCACCGCGCCGCTGCAGATCACCGAGCTGCTGCCGGACTCGGCGAACGTCGCGGGCTCCGATGCCTTCGAGTTCATCGAGGTCTACAATGCCTCGAGCGATCCGATCGACTTCTCCGACTACACGATCGATTACCTCTACCCCGTCGAGGGCTCGTCGAGCGTCTGGCCGGCCGTTCCCGGTGACGTCGTGATCCCGGCGGGCGAGACGCTCGTGCTGTGGATCAAGAACGGCGCCAACGACGCCCTGACCGCCGCCGACTTCAACGACCACTTCGGCTCGCGGCTCGTCGCGGGGGAGAGCCTCGTCGAGATCTCTTCGGCCGGGATGGCGAACGGCTCGCCTCGGGGCGTCGCGATCGAGACCAACAGCGGCCGTCACGTCAGCACCGCGCTGTACAACCTCGACGGCGCCGATGACACCGTCGCCGACCAGGGGATCCGTTACACCGTCGGAGCGGATGTCGCGACGCAGCGGATCGTCGACCTCGCCCCGGCATCGCCGGGTGCCGTGCAGCCAGACCAGGTTCCCGGCGGTCTCATGATCGTTGCGCCCGACACGCAGGCGCCGACGATCGTCGACGGCACCGCCGCCGAGATCCAGCCGGGCACCGACTTCGCCATCACCGCGACCGTGACCGACGACGTCCTGGCGCGGACCGTGACACTGCAGCTCGCCAACGACGTCGACCCCGCTCCGGCGCGCATCAACCTCCTCGACGCCGGCGACGGCTCGGTGACGTTCGTGGTCAACGCCGCCGACCTCATCGGCAAGAGCTGGTACGAGTACACGATCACCGCGAGCGACGGCACGAACTCCACCTCGACGTCGACCCGTCGCGTTCCGGTGGCCGGGGTCGACACCAACCCGGTCCGACTCAACCTCGAGGACGGCCGGTTCGTTTCGGGAACGACCGAGATCGTCGCCGCGGGCGACGCGTACCCGAGCCCGATCGAGCTGACGATCGACGGCGCGGCCGTGGAGACCACCCCCACCCTGGAGGACCAGCCGCGCTTCGTCTTCGACACGACGAACGTCAACTACTACTTCAAGAACGGCGTGCGCATCGGCGACGACGTCCTCAACATCTTCGAGATCGGCACGCAGGGGTGGGAGACCATCGTGACCCCGGTGCCGGTCGAGTACGTCGTCCGCGGTGACGAGCTCGTCGTGAGCGTGTGGGCCGGTACCAAGAAGGCGCCCGAGATCGACCTCGCCGAGAACAACGACGACTTCGAGATCCGGGGTCTGCGCCTGGTCCTGCCCGACGGGCGGACGCTCACGCCCATCGGGTACGACGATCCCGCGGCGGTCCTGCGGATGGGAGACAGCGTCACCGACACGGGGGCGGCCACCGGCAAGCTCGACTACTACGAGGCGCGCTTCGCGCTGCCCGACGACGCGTTCGCCGCTCTCTCGGCCTCGTGGGACACGACCGCCCGCGCCGACGGTGCCGCCGTCGTGGCGGCCACCGACGGCGAGACGACCCTCTCGCGGACGGTGACGGTCGACAACACCGCTCCCGTCGTCACCTCGCAGATCGTCGACGGCACCGCCTATCAGGGGCCCATCGTCATCGACGCCGAGGTCGCCGACGCGGGATCGGGCGTCGCGAGCACCGTCGCCCGGCTCGACGGCGTCGAGATCGCGCTGCCTCACGAGACGTCGTCCGTCGACCTCGCGGCCGGGGATCACCGCGTCGAGATCACCGCGACCGACCACGTGGGGAACACCGACACGTGGACGGCCGCCTTCACGACCTATGAGGAGCAGCCGAGCGCCGGTGTCCTCGCCCCGGCCGAAGGGGCCGAGGTCGCAGCGGGTGATGTGACCCTGCAGGCGAAGGTCGAGGACCCGACGGGCGACGTACTCGACGTGAGCTTCCTCGAGGGGCGCCGGCTCGATCTGTCCGACGGCGACGTCAGCGCGCAGTCCGGCACCGTGCAGGACGCTCGGGCGGTCGACCGCGCCGAGGCCGAGCAGCTGACGGCCGACGAGCTGCGCACCCTCGCCGCCGTTGACGGCGTCTCGGAGGAGATCACGAGCGACCGGGCGTTCCCGTACCAGTCGTTCGACGTCGCGGTCACCGATGCCGACGCCGGCTCGGACGTCCGCTCGACGTGGTCGGGTCACGCCGACGCGGGGGCGACGGTCATCCTCTACGTCCAGCGAGCCGACGGGTCGGGTTGGGACGAGGTCGATCGCCACGTGAGCGCGGCCGATGACGAGTCGTTCTCGCTCGACGCCGTCGTCGCGGTCGACGACTACGCCTTCGCCGCGTCGGACGGCGCGGGCCGGGTGGTGCGGATGCTCGTCCAGCACTCGGAGGGCTTCGCGGGCGCGGACCGCTCCGACCGGACGACTCCGGTCACGCCGCACAACGTCGCCGATGTGCCGCGCAGCGACTACGACTTCACTCTGGCCTGGGAGTCCGACACGCAGTACTACAACGAGAACACCATGCCGGGTGAGCCCTACCGCCACCAGCAGGCGATCCACTCGTACCTGCTCGATCGGCGCGACGAGCTGAACCTGCAGTACCTCTTCCACACCGGTGACATCATCGACGACTACGACGTGATGGAGCAGTGGGAGCGGGCCGACCCCGAGTACCGCCGCCTCGACGAGGCCGGGCTGCCGTACGGCGTGCTGGCCGGCAACCACGATGTGGGCCACCACCTCGAGGACTACTCGAACTACGGTGCGTACTTCGGCGCGGACCGCTATGCCGGCAACCCCTGGTACGGCGGCAGCTTCGAGGACAACCGCGGTCACTACGACCTCATCTCGGCGGGCGGCATCGACTTCCTGATGCTCTACACCGGGTGGCTTCCCGGTGACGCCTCGATCGCCTGGATGAACGAGGTGCTCGCGCAGTACCCCGACCGCGTCGCGATCATCGCCCAGCACGAGTTCATCCTCACCACGGGCGGGCTCGGGGCGATCCCGCAGCGGGTGATGGACGAGGTCGTCGCGACGAACCCGAACGTCCGCATGGTCTTCTCGGGTCACTACCACGACGCGTTCCTGCGCGAGGACGGATTCGACGACGACGGTGACGGCGCCCTGGACCGCGCGGTGTACTCGATGCTGTTCGACTATCAGGGTCTCCCGGAGGGCGGTCTCGGGTTCCTGCGTCTCCTGCACTTCGACAACGAGGGCCGGCAGATGCTCGTGCGCACCTACTCGCCCTCGCTCGACGTGTACAACTCCGACGAGCCGAGCTTGCTCGGCCCGGCGGGGGCGGGCGACTACTCGCAGCAGGAGTTCGCGCTGACGTACGACCAGCTGCGCATCGAGCCCGGCACGCGAACGCTCGGCACCGACGCCTTCTCGGCGGAGGTTCTGGGGGACACCGAGATCGCGACGTTCTCGGACGTCGCGAGCGGCTCGATCCTCTCGGCCGCATGGCCGCTCGCGGAGGAGGGTGAGCGGGGGTGGTACGTGCGCACGAGCGATCCGTTCGGCGCCGTCGACGACTCGCGGGTGTCGCTGTTCACGGTCATCGCCGCGGCCGAGCCCGAGAACCCCGGCGACGGCTCGGGCGGAGGGTCGGACCCGGGCGCGGGCGGCGGCACGGGCGGCGGCGACACCGGCGGTGGCGCGGGTAATGCTCCGTCCGGCGGCACCGGCGCGGCCGACCCCGAGGCGGCGGGCGCGGGTGACGGGACCGGCTCACGTCGCGATCTCGCTGCGACCGGCGGGGAAGCCTCGACGACCGCCACTGTGACCGGGATCGCTCTCGTGCTCCTGGTGGGCGGTGCGCTTCTCACGGCGATCCGCCGGCGCGCGCATCGTCGCGGACGGGTCTGAACCGCACCCAGCGGCTCAGTCGGCGGTCGGGTCCTCGGACCCGACCGCCACGTTCCATTCGGGCAGGGGGTCGGGCAGCCGTCGCCAGGCCATCGGGCCCGCCGACAGCTCGGCGTCGTCGAGCACGGCGGCATCCAGGACGTGCCGCACAGCGGCGGTGTTGAGGTCGATGCCCGTCAGGGCGATGTCCTGGCCGACGTCGTCCAGCCCGTGACCCGCCTCGATCGGATCGATCCACATGGCCGAACCCGCCTGCTCCCATCGGGCTGGGGTGGCGGCTCGCGTCGCGAGACGGCAGACCCCGACCGATCGCACGACCAGTCCGCACGAGCCGGAATCGAGCAGATCGAGAGCCAGCACGAGCCTGCCGGGGTGGAACGGGCGCAACTGCTCGTAGCGCATCGTGGCGACGCGCCGATCGGTGAGGAACGGATCGTGCTCGCCGTTGAGGGCACGCGTCCATCCGGCGCGGTCGCCCGCGTCCCGCAGGGGGAGGGTGGTGCCGAAACCGAGCGCGGAGAGGTCGTCGACGACGCCGCGGCTGAGCCGGATGCGGGCGGTCGGCGCCAGGTGCGACGCGAGCGCCATGAGGATCGAGAGGTCGGCCGTCGGCATCCGTTCCCAGTTGACGATCACGACGGCGCTCGCCGCCTCGATCAGCTGCGCCGCCAACCGCGCGCGTGCGCCGACGTCGGCTCGCCCGTCTCCGTGCGGAACGGCCCGACGCAGCGGCGCCTCGTCGCGCAGGTCGTCGATCGCGTGGCGGGCATCGAGCACGCAGAGCGACGGCATGCCGTGCACGGTGGCGTGGACGTGAGCGGGGTCGGCGTCGCTGGCGAGATCGACGACGCGGAGGGAGCGGTGGCGCCCGGCGATGACGCACAGACGGGCGTAACGACGGCGTTCGGCGCTGCAGACGCCGGTGACGGCGAGGTGAGTGGTCACGGTGTTCTCTCCGGCTCGAGTTGTGGCGATCGATCCTCCACCGTACCTTGTTGTTGATAACAGTTCTCAATAGGAGGTCATCGTGAAGGTTCGCGCATCCATCAAGTCGCTGAAGAACCAGCCCGGCGCGCAGGTCGTGCGCCGCCGTGGCCGCGTGTACGTCATCAACAAGCTCAACCCGCGCTTCAAGGGGCGCCAGGGCTGAGGCGCGGCCCGATGACACGTGCCGTCGATCCGCGCAACATATGCCCTCCGGCTGCCCCGCACGATTAGCGTGAGCGACATGAGCACTCCCGCTGAGCGAGCCCAGACCCTGTCCGCCCTCCATGCCGCCCCCGAGATCCTGCGGGTGGTGAACGTGTGGGACGTCGTGTCGGCCGAGGCCATCCTGGCTCTGCCGGAGACCCGTGCGATCGCTACGGCCGGTCACTCGATCGCGGCATCCTTCGGATACGAGGACGGCACCGACATCCCGCTCGAGATCGTGCTCGACATGGTGGGCCGCATCGTCGCGGTGGCGGGCGACGTCCCGGTGTCGGCCGACCTCGACGCGGGCTTCGGCGACCCCGGTGAGACGACGCGCCGGGCCATCGGCGTGGGCATCGTGGGTGCGAACGTCGAAGACCGCCTGCAGCCGCTGGCGGACTCGGTCCGCGCGGTCGAGGCCATCGTCCGGGCGGGGGAGGCCGAGGGCGTCCGGTTCGCCCTCAATGCCCGCACCGACGCCTTCGTGCGCGCGGGCGACCGGTCGACCGAGGAGTCGATCGCCGACGCGATCGAGCGCGGTCGCGCGTATCTCGACGCCGGCGCCGACCTGGTGTTCGTCCCGGGCATCCTCGACGCCGACATCACCCGGCGCCTCGTGGAGGGTCTGGGTGAGCGCAAGCTCAGCGTCATCGGGCTTCCCGGTGCGCTGACCGCGGCGGAGTACGAGGATCTCGGCGTCGCCCGCATCTCCTACGGCCCGACGACACAGCGGGTCGCTCTGACGGCGCTGCAGGATGTCGCCCAGCAGCTGTACGCCAACGGGGTCATCCCGCCGTCCACGCGTCCCTTGAACTGAGGCCCGCAGAGCCGGCGCGCACCGCCCCCGAGGTGGGTGCGCGCCGGTATGCCGCGGCTCAGGCCAGCGCGGCGCGAAGCCCGTCGGCGAACGACGTCGTCGGTCGCCCGATGAGGCGCGAGAGGGTGTGGTCGTCCACGTCGAGAACGCCGTCGCGGATGCCGGTGTCGATCCCGGCGACGAACTGCGCGGTGCCGGCGTCGAGTCCGGCGCTCTCGAGGGCGGCGACATGGTCGTCCGTCGAGACGCGGGCGTACGTCACGTCGCGACCGAGCACCTCGGAGGCCGCGGCGGCGATCGCGTCGTACCCGATACGGGTGTCTCCGGCGAACTCGTACGTTTCGCCGAGGTGGCCATCCTCGAGGAGAACGACGGCCGCGCCCTCGGCGAAGTCTGCGCGCGAGGCCGGCGCGATCCGGCCGTCGCCGACGGATGCCGCGATGACACCGCTCTCGGCGGCGCGCTGGACGTCGGGCACGTAGTTCTCGATGTACCAGTTGTTGCGCACCACGACGGCAGGAACGCCGCTGGCCGCGATGGCCTCCTCGGTCGCCTTGTGCTCGGCGCCGAGGGCCCACTCGAAGGTCGTCGCCTTCGGGGCGCTGGTGTAGACGAGCTTAGAGACGCCTGCCGCGGCGGCAGCGTCGATGACGTTCTTGTGGCCCGCGAAGCGCCTGCCCGGCTCGGACGCCGAGATCAGCAGGACGCTGTCGACGTTCGCGAGCGCTTCGCGCAGCGAGGCCGGGTCGTCGTAGTCGACGCGGGCGGTGCGCACCCCGCGGTCCGCCAGATCGGCGATCTTCGCGACGTCGCGCGCTCCCGCGATGACGGTGTCAGGGGCGGCGCCGCGGGCGAGCAGGGCGTCGACGACGAGGCGGCCGAGCTGTCCGCTCGCTCCGGTGATGAGGATGGTCATCGGTGATCCTTTCGATCGGGTGATGCTCGGGTCAACCGTTCCGGGGCGGGCAAACATTCCAGACGACGGGTACCCACTTTTCGGTAAGCTACCTACATGGCAGTGAGTTTCGCGCAGATCCGGGCGACATCCGATCAGGTGTTCACGGAGAACTGCCCGACGCGAGTCGTACTCGACCACGTCATGAGCAAATGGGGTGTGCTCGTCCTGATGGCTCTGACCGACGGCACCGCCCGATGGGGTGAGCTGCGTCGCTCGGTCACGGGCATCAGCGAGAAGATGCTCGCCTCGACGCTGCGAACGCTCGAATCCGACGGCATCGTCAACCGCACCGCGTACCCCGAGGTCCCGCCGCGCGTCGAGTACTCGCTGACCGAACGTGGCGACGAGCTGATGGAGTGGATGATGCCTCTCATGGAGTGGATCGCGGCGCACGCGGACGAGATCGTCGACCGCGGCGAGTGAGGCTGGGTATTCCATGCGAACCCTGTCGTCGGTGGCGGTAACGATATATCGTCAGGTATCGCTAACGTATCGACGACCGGGAGGTCAGCATGAGCGGAACATTCCCCACCGGCGGTTTCGGCGGCCGTGACAACATCTTCGGAGGTCGCGGCGGATTCAACGTCTCCGATCTCGGAAACAACGTGTTCGAAGCGTTCGACCAGCTGAAGTCGACCTTCGAGCAGAAGGTGAACACCCGGGTCGGACGCGGCGACGTCCGCGCCGCCGTGCTCGCCCTCCTCGCCGAGCAGCCCATGCACGGCTACCAGATCATCCACGAGATCGAGGAGCGCAGCGGCGGGTCCTGGAAGCCCAGCGCCGGCTCGGTGTACCCGACCCTCCAGCTGCTCGCCGACGAGGGCCTCGTCAGCGCCCAGGAGTCCAACGGACGCAAGACTTACTCCCTCACCGAGGCCGGCCGCGCAGCGGCGGGCGAGGCGGGCGAGAAGTCGGCGCCGTGGGAGGGCACGAGCCGCGACCACAGCCGCGTGACGGCACTGCCCAAGGCAGGCGTCGAGCTCGCGCAGGCCGCCGCCCAGGTCGGCCGCAGCGGATCGCCCGAGCAGGTCCAGCAGGCCGTCGAGATCCTCGACGACGCGCGTCGCAAGCTGTACGCCCTGCTCGCGCAGGCCTGACGCGGGTGGCCTCGGCCGACTCGCATCGCGTCGCATCACCCGGCATCCCCTCGGTGCCGGGTGATGCGCGCGCGCGTTCGCGCTACCGCCGCATCCTGCGGTTCGCCGCGCGCGCACTCGTGCAGACGTGGTGGTTCGAGATCGTCCTGCCCCGCTTCGGCCTCGAGCGCCTCGCCGAACGGGGTCGGACCGCGCGACTGCGCCGACTGGCCCGTCGTTTCCATGCGCTCGCGGTCGAGCTCGGCGGGCTCATGATCAAGGTCGGGCAGTTCATGTCGTCCCGGCTCGACGTCCTGCCTCCCGAGATCACGACCGAGCTCGCCGGCCTGCAGGACGAGGTGCCGCCGGTGCCCTTCGACCGGATCCGCGCGGCCGCGGAGGCGGAGCTGGGGATGCCGCTGCGCGACGCCTACGCGTCGTTCGACGAACAGCCGGTGGCCGCGGCATCCCTCGGTCAGGCGCATCGCGCCCGGCTGACGCCGGAGCAGGCCGCCGACGCGGGGTTCACCGATGTCATCGTGAAGGTGCAGCGCCCCGGCATCCAGACGATCGTCGACGTCGACCTGGCTGCGCTGCGACGTATCGCCCGATGGCTCCGCCGCATCCGCCTCGTCTCGCGCCGCGCGGACATGCCCGCGCTCGTCGAGGAGTTCGCCGTCACGAGCCTCGCGGAGATCGACTACCGGCACGAGGCGGCCAATGCCGAACGCTTTCGGGAGAAGTTCGCCGACAACCCCCGGGTCGCCGTTCCCGAGATCGCCTGGGAGCGCTCGACGTCGCGGGTCCTGACGCTCGCCGACGTCACCGCGATCAAGGTCACCGACGTCGACGGTCTCCGGGCCGCGGGCATCGATCCTCACGAGGTGGCGAGCGTGTTCGCCTCCGTGATGTTCGACCAGTTCTTCGGGTTCGGGTTCTTCCACGCCGACCCGCACCCGGGGAACGTCTTCGTCACGCCGGTGCCGTCCGACCAGCGCCGCGACGACCGGCCCGACTGGCTGCTGACGTTCATCGACTTCGGGATGATGGGCGAGATATCGCCCTCGACGCGGGAGGCGCTGCGCACGGTGCTCGTCGCGGCCGCGGCTCGCGACGGCCGCGGGCTCATTGCCGGGATGTCGCAGGTGGGCGCGCTGCTGCCCTCGGCCGACGTCCGCGAGCTCGAGCGCGCCATGACGCAGCTGTTCGCACGCTTCGGCGGCATGGGCTTCGCGGAGCTGAAGGAGGTCGATCCGCGCGAGTTCCGCGACTTCGCGGGGGAGTTCGGCGAGCTCGCCCGCACGTTGCCCTTCCAGCTGCCGGAGAACTTCCTGCTCGTCATCCGGGCCGCCTCGCTCACGTCGGGTGTGTGCACCTCGATCGACCCCGCTTTCAACCTCTGGGACGCGGTGGAGCCGTACGCGGCTCGGCTGCTCCGCGAGGAACGCGGAGATCTCATGCGCGACATGGCGCGGCGTGCCATGGGCCTCGCCGACGTCACGATGCGCCTGCCGCAGCGGCTCGACGGGCTCATCACGCATCTCGAGGACGGGAACCTCGGGTTCGACAGCGGCAGGCTCGAACGGCGCATGTCGCGCCTGGAACGACTGGGACGACGCGCGGTCTCGGGGATCCTCTTCGCGGGACTGCTGGTCGGGGGAGTGCTCCTGCGCCCCGACGACGAGACCCTCGGAACGGTACTCATGGGGCTGTCGGCGCTGCCGTTGCTGCACGTCCTGTTGGCGGGCGTCTTCGGTCGCCGCGACTGACGGCTCGGTAGCCTGAGGTCATGCCCCTCGAGACGCCTGCAACCGGTGCGCGCGAACAGCTCGCCGCGCTCGCGGCGCGTGCCGCACGGCCCGGGTTCGCCGGGGGCGGGCTGCTCCATGGGTCCGAGGCCGCGCCGGGCACCCGTGCCGCCGCCGTGCTCGTGCTCTTCGGCATCCTCGACGACCGTCCGAGCGATCGCGCGCCCGAAGCCGCTCTCTCGCGTGATCTCGATGTCCTGCTGCTCGCCCGCGCGGCCACGCTCCGGTCGCATCCGGGACAGGTGGCGCTGCCGGGCGGACGGGTGGATCCCGGTGACGAGGACGTCGTCGCCGCGGCGCTGCGCGAGGCGCGGGAGGAGACGGGCCTCGACACCGCCGGGGTGGAAGTGCTCGGCCTGCTTCCGCCGCTGCCACTGGAGTACTCCCGCCACCTCGTCACGCCCGTGCTCGCCTGGTGGCGCCGCCCGTCACCCGTTCGCGTCGTCGACGTCGCGGAGTCGGCGGCGGTGTTCCGAGCGCCGGTGGCCGACCTGCTCGCGCCGGCGAACCGCGGTGTCACGGTGCTGCGCCGCGACGGCGCCGAATGGCGGGGGCCGGGCTTCGTCGTGCGTCAGGATGCCGGAGAGTTCCTCGTCTGGGGTTTCACGGCGATGCTGCTGGACGGCCTGTTCACCGAACTCGGGTGGACCGAGGACTGGGATCTCGACCGAGAGCTGCCGCTCCCGCCGCAGTGATGGCGCCGGTGGCGAGCGTCGAGGAACAGGCTGGCGATGAACAGCACCGTCGGATCCCCGAAGCCGGCGAATGCCGCGGCGAGCGTGAACGCCGGTGCGATCTCCTCCTGTGGGGGGAGGTGGCCGAAGGTGCGCCACGCCAAGCTGGATGCGTGAGTTCCCCCATCGATACCCCTTCGACCCGTTCGTCCGCCCGTGCCCCCAGACGGCGCTCGGCTGCCGTGGCCGTCGCGGCTGCGACCGCCGCAGTCCTCGTGGGCTGCGCGGCCGACCCCGCACCCGACGACGCATCGGCCTCGTCTGCCGCTTCGGTGGAGATTCCCGCCACGCCGGTCGGCGAGCAGGTCCGCTGGGTGATGGACGAGATCAACGGCGATGAGACCACAGACGCCGACGACATCGAGACGCACTTCGATGACGCAGCGCTCGAGCAGCTGGCGCCCGCCGAACTGCAGAAGGTGTTCACGCAGATGCAGGCCGCGGCCCCGTGGACGGCCGTGGCGTACGACGGCGTCGAGACCCAGGCCCGCGTGACCATCGAGTCCGAGCAGGTGACGTACGACATGTCGATCTCGGTGACCCCCGACGCCCGCATCGCGATGCTCCTCTTCGCCCCGCCGCAGCCCGAGCGGACTCCCGCGGCCTCGTGGGATGAGCTCACGCAACAGATCGACGAGGCCGCCTTCACGGTCGGCGTTCAGGTCCGCGAGGTCGACGGCGAGGTGCTCTACGAGGGCGGCGATCAGGCGGCCGGACCCATCGGATCCGTCTTCAAGCTGTGGGTGCTCGGAGCCGTCGTCGACGCCGTCGCGGCCGGCCGGCTCGCCTGGGATGACGAGCTGGTCGTCGACGCCGAAGTGCGGAGCCTCCCCAGCGGCGAGCTGCAGGACCGTCCCGACGGCACGAAGGTGACCGTGCGCGAGGCCGCGGAGAAGATGATCGCGATCAGCGACAACACCGCGACCGACATGCTCATCCGTGCCGTCGGGCGCGATGCCGTCGAATCGGCGATGGTCTCGATGGGGCATGCAGACCCGGGCGCGAACATGCCGTTCCTCACCACGCGCGAGCTCTTCTGGCTCCTGTTCGGCGACCCCGACCTCCGCGCACTGTGGGGTGGAGCGGGTGACGATCCCGAGGCGCGTCGCTCCGTCATCGAGCGGCTCCCCGCGGGTGTGCCCGACCTCTCCGCCGCATCCGCGGCGACTCCGGGATGGCGCGACGGCGCCGACTGGTTCGCGACCCCCGACGATCTGGCCGCGGCGCACGAGGCGCTGCAGGAGCGGGCGCGAACCGAGGCGGGAGCGCCGGTCCGCGACATCCTGTCGGCCAATCCCGGTCTCGCGTTCGGGGACGAGTGGACGTTCGTCGCGTTCAAGGGCGGCAGCTCGGTCGGGGTGCTCGCCGGATCGTGGTACCTCGAACGCGAGGGCGCCGCGCCGGTCGTCATCACGGTGCTCGCGCGCGCCGACGACGCCACCACGCTCGCGAGCCCTGCCGTGGCGCTCGGATGGGCGCAGGACGCAGCCGCGATCCTCACCGGCCCGTAGCCTGTAACGATGACGCGCTCGACGGGAACCGGCATCCCTGCTCGCCGGTCTCGGCCGGCGGCCGTGGTCGGCGCCCTGCTCGCCTCGACACTGCTGCTCTCCGCATGCACCGGCGTGGCCGACCGGCGGCCTCCGGACCACGAGGCGACGCCCACTCCCGACGAGACGTCGACCGCGCCGGTCGATGCCTCTCCCGGCTGGTGGCGCCCGACCGGCAGTCCGATCGACGTCGTCACCCAGTTCGAGGTGCCGTGGTCGGTCGTCGTCCTCGACGACGGGACGCAGCTGGTGAGCCAGCGCGACGACGGTGCTGTCCTCGAGGTGGACGCGGACGGGCTCGCGCGCGTCGTCGGCGAGATCGACCTCACCGCCGCGGTCGGCGAGGGGGGTCTTCTCGGCATCGCGGTCCGCGAGGGCGAGGACGATGCGCTGCTCTACGCCTACGTGACGACGGCTGACGACAATCGCGTCGTGCGGATGCAGCTGGAGGGTGAGGCCGGCGACCGCCGGCTCGGCGGTGCGGAGGTCGTCATCGACGGCATTCCGCGCGACCGCGTTCACAACGGCGGGCGCATCGCCTTCGGGCCGGACGGCATGCTCTACGTCGCCACGGGAGATGCGGGAGAGTCCGACGCCGCGCAGGACCCCGCTTCGCTGGCGGGGAAGATCCTGCGGCTGACGCCGGAGGGAGAGCCCGCCCCGGGCAACCCTCTCGGGTCGGAGGTGTACTCCCTCGGACACCGCAACGTGCAGGGTCTCGCGTGGACCCAGGACGGCATCCTGTGGGCGAGCGAGTTCGGACAGGACCGTTTCGACGAGCTCAACCGCATCGAGGCGGGCGGCAACTACGGTTGGCCCGTCGTGGAGGGCGAATCGGATGACGAGCGCTTCATCGCGCCCCTGATCACCTGGACGCCCGCGGAGGCGAGCCCGAGCGGCGTCGCGGCGCGCGGCAACACGCTCTTCGTCGCGGGCCTGCGCGGCGAACGCGTCTGGGAGATCGACGTCGAAGCGGGCGCTCTCGTCGGCGAGCCGGTCGCGCTCTGGCCGGGTGAGCTCGGCCGCGTCCGGGATGCCGTCGTCGCGGGCGACGAACTCTGGCTGCTCACGAACAACACCGACGGCCGCGGGAACGCGGCGGCCGGTGATGACCGGCTGGCGCGGGTCACGCTCGCGCCCGAGGGCTGAACCGGCTTGATAGCGTTCTCAGAGGACATCCGCAGACAGGGGACCTCATGACCGAACGCGTGACGTGGCTGCTCGTGGACGGCGAGAACATCGACGCGACGCTCGGTCAGTCGATCCTCGGCCGTCGCCCGCTGCCGGACGAGCGCCCCCGCTGGGACCGGCTGCTGCAGTTCGTCGACGAGCAGTGGAAGCAGCCGGCGCGCGGCCTGTTCTTCCTCAACGCCAGCAATCACCTCCCGATGTCGTTCGTGCAGGCTCTGCTGGCGCTCGGCTACAAGCCGGTTCCCCTGTCGGGCGACGCTGACGAGAAGGTCGTGGACATCGCCATCCAGCGCACGCTCGCGGCGCTGAAGGAGCGGACCGATGACGTCGTGCTCGTCAGTCACGACCGTGACTTCGTCGCCGAGGTGGCCGCCCTGACCGGGCCCGACCGACGCGTGGGCGTGCTCGCGTTCTCCGAGTTCCGCAGCAGCGAGCTGACGGCGATCCCCGGCGTCGAGTTCTTCGACCTCGAGTACGACGTGCACGCGTTCGATGCCCCGCTGCCGCGCGTGCGCGTCATCCCGATCGAGACCTTCGACCCGTGGGAGTTCCTCGCCTGATCGGGTCTCGCCGGGTTCACGACCTAACGGCATCCACGGCTGGATGCAACCCCTCGACGCCGCGCGCGGTCGTCTGCCTACCCTGAGACGATGTTGGCATCCGATCTTCCTGAGACCGCATCCCTGCTCGACCTCATCGGCGCCCGCCACCCCGCGAGCGTGACGATCGTGGCCCCGTCGTCGCCGATCCCCACGGATCGGCATCACGCGCAGCTCCAGCTGCGCGAGGGCATCGACGAGGCGGCCCGACAACTGGCCGAGGCCGAGGTCGACGACGCCGATCGTGACGCGGTGCTCGCATCGCTGCGCGCGCTGCTCGACGACGAAGAGTTCTGGCAGAGCCAGTCGCGTTCGACGGTGGTGCTCGCATCCCCGGGCCGCGTCGAGGCGTTCCGTCTGCCGAGCCGCCTCGAGGCGCGCGCATCGGTCGGCGACCGCTTCGACGCCGGTCAGCTGCTGCGCGCCGTGTCGTTCCCGCGTCGAGCATTCGTCATCCAGGTGTCGCGCGAGGGCGGCCGCCTCAGCGAACTCGGGCCCGATCTGGGGCTCACCGAGCGTCGACTCGAGCTTCCCGACGACCTGTGGGCCGCGCTCGAGCACACCACGACCGACGGCCAGCGCGACATGCCGAGGCCGCAGGGGACGACGGGCGACCGCATCGAGCGCGAGAAGTTCAGCCGAATCATCCAGGACGCCGTCGTGCGCGTCGTTCCCACCGACGTTCCGCTGATCCTCGCCGCATCCCAGGACCTCGAGCCGGCCTACCGCGCGGTCAACACCCACCGCCTGCTGCTGGAGCGCGGCATCGACGCGCACCCGGACTCGCTCTCGAGCGCCGATCTCGAACAGGCGGCGCGCGACATCCTCGACGCCCACGAGCAGGATGAGCTCGCGCAGTGGCGTGAGCGATTCGGCTCGCTCCGGGCGCAGGGGCTCGCGACCTCATCCGTCCGCGAGGCCGCCGTCGCCGCGAGCACCGCCGCCGTCGACGAGCTGCTGTTCGACCTGGCCTTCGAGCATGAGGGCGTCATCGACGAGGCCGGGCACATCACCCGCGCGCCCGACGCCGGGCCGAGCACCTACGCGATCCTCGACGAGATCGCCGCGCGCGTCCTGGGCTCGGGCGGTCGGGTGCGGGCCGTCCGCAGCACCGATCTGCCCGACGGCGCGCCCGTGGCCGCTGTGCTGCGCTTCCCGCTGCCCGCCGACCTCGCCTGAGGCGATACACCCGTCGGACCGGCGGGGCTGGTGTCGTCTCGCGGAAGCGGCGAGACTGCACCGGCCCCGCGCCTCCGACGAATGTATCGGCGGACACGGGCGGGGCGGGGCGGGCGCGGGCCGGCGGGGATCAGAGGCTGCGGATGTGCTTGATGTTCGACTTCGCCGTCTCGAGCACCGCGCCGATGCCCCCGGAGTCCTTCGCGCCGAGCACCATCTTCGCCATCGACATCCCGAAGCCCGCGACCTGCTCGGCGGTGATCGACGCCGGCATCGAGAGGGCATCGGGGTCGGTGACGATGTCGACGATGGACGGACCGCGGTGCGCGAGGGCGGCGGAGGCGGCGACCTCGAGGTCTGCCGGGTCGGTCACGCGCTGCGCGTGGAACCCGAGCGCGCGCCCGACGGCGGCGAAGTCCACCATCGGCACGTCGACGCCGAAGTCGGGGAAGCCGGCGACGAGCATCTCGGCCTTGACCATCCCGAGCGTCGAGTTGTTGAAGACGAAGACGTTCAGCGGCAGGTCGTAGGCGGCGACGGTGATGAGCTCACCGAGGAGCATGGAGAGTCCGCCGTCGCCCGCGATCGCGATGACCTGCCGGTCGGGATACGCCATCTGCGCTCCGAAGGCATGGGGGAGGGCGTTGGCCATCGACCCGTGCCGCCACGACGCCAGCAGACGGCGCTCGGGCCCGGGAGTGACATAGCGGGCCTGCCAGACGTTGCCCATGCCGGTGTCGGCGGTGAAGACGGCGTCGGATGCCGCGACCCGGTCGATGACCGACATGGCGCGCTCGGGATGGATCGGCTGCGCATCCGAGTCGGTGTACGCCGCCACCGAGTCCTTCATCGCCTTCCGATACCGCTTGAGCGTGTGTTCGAGGAACGTGTCGTCGGTCTTCGCAGCGGTCCGTGCGCGCAGGGCCGCGAGGGTGAGGCCGACATCGCCGTGGATGGGATGCGTCACGCCCGCTCGACGTCCGAGCCGCTGGGCATCGACGTCGATCTGCGCGATGACGGTCTTCGCGCCGTCGGGGAGGAACTGGTCGTAGGGGAAGTCGGTGCCCACCATGAGGAGGAGATCGACCTCGTGCATCGCGTGGTCGATGGCGCCGTAGCCGAGCAGACCCGACATGCCCACGTCGAACCGGTTGTCGTACTGGATCCACTGCTTGCCGCGCAGCGAGTGCCCCATCGGTGCCTGCAGGTGCTCGGCGAACGCGATGACCTCCTCGCGGGCGTCGCGTACGCCCTCGCCCGCGAAGATCGCGATCTTCTCGGCCTTGTCGATGGCGGCCGCGAGGTCGGCGACGCTACGCTCGTCCGGCGCGATGCGACCGGGGCGAGCGGCGACGAATGGCGGGAACTCGCCGGTCGAGTGCAACTCGGCGAGGTCACCGGGCAGCACGATCACCGAGACGGACGACCCCGCGGTGGCGTGACGGATCGCGGAGTTCACGACGCGCGGCGACTGCTCGGGCGTCAGGATCATCTCGCAGTAGTCGCTGCACTCGGTGAAGAGGCGCTCGGGATGCGTCTCCTGGAAGTACCCCGACCCGATCTGCAGGCTCGGGATGTGGCTGGCGATCGCGAGCACCGGCACACCCGATCGCTGCGCGTCGAACAGTCCGTTGATCAGGTGCAGGTTGCCGGGACCGCAGCTGCCCGCGCACACCGCCAGCTCGCCGGTGAGCTCGGCGTCAGCGGCGGCGGCGAACGCGGCGGCCTCCTCGTGGCGGACGTGGATCCAGTCGATCCCGCCCTCCGCCGCGCCTCCGGTTCGTCGCACCGCGTCGACGATCGGGTTGAGCGAGTCGCCGACGATGCCGTAGATCCGCTTCACCCCCGCATCCATCAGCTGAGCGACGATCTGTTCGGCGATGTTCTGCGGCACGGGGGCTCCTTCTACTGAGGCTGTCGGGACACCCTCAGTCTTCTCCCGCCGCCTGTGCGCGTGCCAGGGGTTGCGAATGGCTCGCCTGAGCGGCAGGCGACCCGCGCTTCAGCCCTTGAGGTCGGGGAAGTCCGACTCGCGCCACTCGGTCGTCGCGCGCTCGCCGGCATCCGCCGCGGCCACCTCGCGCTCGCGCAGCTCGACCCGGCGGATCTTGCCCGAGATCGTCTTGGGCAGCTCGAAGAACTCGACACGGCGCACCCGCATGTACGGCGGCATGTGCTCGCGGGCGTGCGCGAGGATCGCCCGCGCGGTCTCGGCGGATTCCTCCCAGGATGCCGCGAGCGCCACGTACGCCTTCACGATGTTGAGCCGTACGGCGTCGGGCGCCCCGACGACGCCCGCCTCGGCCACCGCGGGGTGCGTCAACAGGATCGACTCCACCTCGAAGGGCGAGACCTTGAAGTCGCTGGCCTTGAAGACGTCGTCGGTGCGTCCGACGAACGTCAGCTGTCCGTCGGCGTCGCGGACGGCGACATCGCTCGTGTGGTAGTAGCCGTCGTGGTCGACCCGGGCGGTGCGCTCGGGCTCGCCGAGGTAGCCGGGCATGAGGTTGAGCGGACGGGTCGGCGCGGTCGGCAGGCAGATCTCGCCCTCATCTCCGATGCGTCCGGTGAGCGGGTCGATCAGCACGATGTCGTTGCCCGGGAGCGGGCGTCCCATCGCGCCGGGCTTGACGGCGACTCCCGGGGTGTTGCCGATGACCGCCGTCAGCTCGGTCTGCCCGTAGCCGTCGCGGATCTGCAGTCCCCACCAGCGCTGGATCGTGTCGATCACCTCGGGGTTGAGGGGCTCGCCCGCCGAGAGAAGCTCGCGCAGTGCGCGGGGGCGCTTCTCGAGGTCGGCCTGAATCAGCATGCGCCAGACCGTCGGCGGGGCGCAGAAGGTGTTCACGTCGTTGCGGTCGAGCTGATCGACCAGGCGTGCGGCATCGAAGCGGGAGTAGTTGTAGACGAAGATCGTCGCCTCGGCGATCCACGGCGCGAAGAACAGACTCCACGCGTGCTTGCCCCAGCCGGGGGCGCTGATCGTCATGTGGATGTCGCCGGGACGGACGCCGATCCAGTACGTCGTCGACAGGTGACCCACCGGATAGCTCACGTGCGTATGCACGACCATCTTGGGTCGCGACGTGGTGCCGGAGGTGAAGTAGACGATGGCCGGATCGTCGGAGGCCACGACGACACCGGGTGCCGCGTCGTCGGCGTCGGCCGCGTCCGCGAACGAGTGCCATCCCGGACGCTCGCCACCCACGACGATGCGCTCGAAGCCGCCCGCGATCCCGTCGAACTTGGCGGCGTCGACCGGGTCGGCGAGGACGGCGCGGATGTCGGCGCGGTCGACGCGCTCGAGGAGGTCGTCGGCGCCCAGCACGACGGAGGTCGGCAGGATGACGGCACCGATCTTGAGGATCGCCAGCATCGCCTCCCACAGCTCGACACGGTTGCCGAGCATGAGCATGACGGCATCGCCGTGCCCGACGCCCAGGCCCGTGAGCCAGTTGGCGACGCGGTTGGAGCGACGACGCATCTCGTCGTACGTGACCCGCGTCTCGCTGCCGTCCTCGTCGACGACGTGCAGGGCGATGCGGTCGTTGCCCGAGGCGATGGCGTCGAACCAGTCGACGGCCCAGTTGAAGTGGTCGCCGACGTCGGGCCAGCTGAACCCGGCGTGGGCTGCCTCGGGGGAGTGCGCGTTGTCGAGCAGGAAGTCGCGGGCGGCGCGGAATGCGGCCGTCGCCGCCGTCGCATCGGGAGAAGACATGGGCCTCGGATCTGTTCTCTCGTCCGGAGCAGGCGCGGCGGACGCCTTCCGAGTCTAGGAAGGAGCGGATGCTGGGCGAAGCATGGGATGCGCGGGTTCAGCGCGAGGCGATCACCGTGGCGCTGCCGTCCTCGACGAGCAGCGCCTGATCGTCGCGTAGCGCGAGGAGCGCGAAGTCCGGTCCGTAGGTGTCGAAGGTGCGGCGGATCAGTTCCGGCGGGTAGGGCGGCAGTGCTCCGTCGGCGTGGGGGATCGGCGTGACATCGATCAGGCCGAGCCCTTCGTGGTTCTCGAGCGCGGGACCGTCGGCAGGATCGTCCATGAGCGATGCGGGCGTCACATCCGGTCCCGCCACGATCGATCCGGCACTGAGTCCGATGTACGGGAGCCCGCGCCGGACGTGGTCGACGAGGACGTCGTCGTTGCCGGAGATCCGCAGGGCTTCGAGCAGAGCGAAGGTGCTTCCGCCGGCGACGTACACCGCCCCCGCGCGCGAGAGCAGACGGTCCGCGTCCTCGGGGGCGGTGTCTCGCAGCGTCGCGTCGATCACGTCGCGGCCGCACGAGCTCACCGCCTCGCGTTCGGCGGCGACGAAGGGCGCATCGCGGAACGCCGCCTGCGCGTCGTCGATGTACACGATCGGGCCCGGACGGTCACAGCCGTCGAGGAACGAGCTCAGCGCGCCGGGATGCAGGGAGAGGAGAAGCAGTCGCACGCCTGCGACGCTATCGAGGGCGGCCGACACCGCTGTGGCGGGAGAGGATGGGGACATGATCCGTGCGTCCGTCCTCGCCTTCCTGCTCGATGCCGTCCTCGTGGTGGCGTTCGCGGCGACGGGCCGGGCGAGCCATGACTCCGATGTGCTCGCAGGCCTCTGGCAGACCTCGTGGCCGTTCCTCGCCGGCCTGCTGGTGGCGTGGGTGGCCGTGCGGGCATGGCGATCGCCGACCGGGATCGTGCCGACGGGTCTCGTCGTGTGGGCGGTCACTGTCGTCAGCGGGATGCTGCTTCGCGCCGTGTCGGGTCAGGGGACGGCGCTGCCGTTCGTGATCGTCGCGACGCTGACGCTGCTCGCGCTTCTGGTCGGATGGCGCCTCGTCGCCCGCGGCATCCGTTCGCTGCGCTCGCGCCGCGGTGAGCGGTCTCGCAGCCGGGATGTCGCTCGCCGCGCGTAACCTGTCGGGCATGCGCCGCCCCACTCCCGATCCTGTCGGTCCCGGACAGGAGTCCGTCTGGGACTATCCCCGTCCGCCCCGCCTCGAACGCGTTCACTCGCGCGTGACGATCGACTTCGCCGCTGTCACGATCGTCGACACCGACGACGTGGTGCGGGTGCTCGAGACGAGCCATCCGCCCGTGTACTACCTGCCGGCCGCAGCGTTCGTGCCCGGCTCGCTGGTCCCGGCGGCAGGCAGCTCGTACTGCGAGTTCAAGGGCGCAGCCGAGTACTTCGATGTCGTGCGCGGCACGGCGGTACGCGAGCGCGCCGCGTGGGGGTACCCGAACCCGTCGCCGGGTTATGAGGAGCTCGTCGGCCGCGTCGCCGTCTATGCGGGAGGGATGGACCGGTGCACGGTCGACGGCGAGGTCGTCGTGCCTCAGCCCGGCGGCTTCTACGGCGGCTGGGTGACGTCGAACCTCGCGGGCCCGTTCAAGGGCATCCCGGGTTCGATGGGATGGTGATCCGCTCGAACCGGCCCGCGGAGGCGTAGCCGCGCTTCGTTCAGCGCTGGGCGCGGGCGAGGTTGGCGCGCAGCTCGTCGGCGTTCTGCCGGACGACGTAGGCGGGCTGGTCGCGCTCGACCCGCCAGCTCTCGGCGAGCGAACCGATGTCTACGGTGTCGAAGCCGAACTCGTCGTAGAGCGCGGTGACGTGCGCGACGGCATCCGGGTGGTCACTCGCGGTCGCGAGCGCCCGACGGTCGGGGGTGCCGGCGGGGGAGCCCCCGGTGTTGATGTCGGCGGCGGGGATGTGGTTGAACGCCTTCACGACCTTCGACTCGGCGAAGTGCCGCTGCGCCATCTCGGACGTCGTGGTGCGCTTCGCCTCCAGCTCGGCGATGCGGCCGTCGCGCTCCCAGTAGTAGTTGTTCGTGTCGAGCACGATCTTGCCCGCCAGTGGTTCGGCGGGGATGTCCTCGAGCGCCTTGAGCGGCACCGTGACGACGGCCCAATCGGCCGCCTCTGCCGCATCCTGGGCGGTCGCCGCCCGTGCACGGTCGCCGAGCTTCGCGACGAGATCGTTGAGCGTCTCCGGCCCGCGCGAGTTGGCGATCACGACGTCGTAGCCGCGTGCGACGAGCCCCTCGGCGAGAGCGCTTCCGATGTGTCCTGCTCCGATGATTCCCACAGTGGTCATGGGGAGGTGAACCGTTGGAACCGGCCCCGGCATTCCCGCAGGTTTGTAGAGACCGGGTTGGTCAGAGGATCTGGCCGATGGGCTCGCGCTTCTCCGCCTGGAACCGGTCCTCGTTGCGCCCACGGGCCCAGTAGCCCGACAGCGAGACCCGGCCGCGGTCGAGTCCGCGCTCGTCGAAGAGCACGCGTCGCAGAGCCTTCATCGACTCGCGCTCGCCGTGGGCGAAGACCTGCACGTCGCCCGCCGGCCAGTCGTACTGCCGCACGACGGCGGCGAGAGCCTCGGGATCGTGGGTGGGGTCGACGATCCACTCAACCTCTACCCCGGCGGGCGCCTCGAGGGCGAGGATCGCGTCGTCGGACTCCACCTCGATGAACGCGTGTCCGACCGCATCCGACGGCAGGGCCTCGAGCGTCGCCGCGATGGCCGGAGCGGCCGACAGATCACCGGCGAAGAGGTGGAAGTCGGCCGCGGCATCCGGGGCGTAGCCGCCGCCCGGTCCCATCAGCTCGATCCGGTCGCCCACCTGCGCGCGCGCCGCCCACGGTCCGGCGAGGCCCTCGTCGCCGTGGACGACGAAGTCGATCGAGAGCGTGCCGGCGACGGCATCCACCCGACGGACGGTGTACGTCCGAGTGACCGGCGCCGACTCGGGCGCGGGGGTCGTGAATTTCAGCTTGACGTACTTATCGGTCTCGGGCCGGTTCTGGAACGCAGCGAAGCCCTCGCCGCCGAGGGTCACGCGCACCAGGTGCGCCGAGAGGCGTTCGGTTCCGACCACCTCGAGCTCAATGCTCGGGCGCGGGGTACGGGTAGCGGTGCGAGAGGAGAGGGCCACCTCATCCACGGTACCCGGGGCGCCGCGGGTCAGGCGAAGCGGACCCAGTTCGCGCCCGCGCCGGTCTCGGCCTGCTCGAGCAGCTTCAGCTCGGCACCGTCGACGGCGTAGAGCGAGACCGTGCGCGACTTCTCGCCCGCCGCGATCAGGCGGTCGCCGGCGGGGGAGAGGACGAATCCGCGCGGCTGCGGCTCGGTGGGGATGAAGGACGCGACGTCCTGCACGGTGCCGTCCTCGGCGACGGGCGCGGCGCCCAGCGTGCTCGTCGAACGCTCCGAGATCCAGAGGTACCGCTCGTCCGCGCCGAAGTGGATGTCGGCGCCCCAGACGGCGTGGTTGGCGACCGGGTCGCCGCCGATCTCACCGCGCACGAGCCCGGCGGCCGGGTCGACCGCGTTGGCCCGGGAGTGCAGCTGCAGGCCGCCCGTCTCCAGATCGCGGATGTAGTGCAGCACCTCGCCGGAGTACTCGGTCATGACGTAGACAGCGTCCTCGGCGCTGTTGAGCACGAGATGGCGGGGGCCGCTGCCGGCGGGCGCTGCGGCGGTGCCCGAGCCGACCGGAGTCAGCGTCAGGTCGTCGCCGAGCGCGAACTGCCCGACGAGGTCGTCGCCGAGCGAGACGAAGTAGGCGAAGCGGCCGTCGGAGGAGGGCAGCACCGAGTGGAGCTTGGCGAACTCGACGCGGCCGGTAGGGTCGCCGATCACGCCGTCGGTGATCGGGGCGACGAGGCCGTAGTCGCCGCCGTACGACGCAGCGAGCAGCGCCGTGCCCCCGCGGGTGAGCGCGATGTAGCTGACCGACCCGTCCGGAAGCGCGAACCGCGAGAGGGGGGTGAGCTCGCCCGTGCCGCGATCGAGCGTGAGCGTGACGATCGCAGCAGGCTCGTCCGAGGACGCGCCCTTGACCCCGGCGTAGACCAGGTCGCGCTCGCCGTCGATGGCGAAGGTGCCGGTTCCGGTGAGGCCTTCGGCGACGAAGAGTCGTTCGAGGGCGTCGCCGTCGAGACGGAACACGCTGATGGTGCTGTCACCCGCGTTGGCGACCAGGACGAGAGAGGAATCAGTCACATCACGAGCCTAGCTCCGCGGCCCGAGACCGACGCGGCGGGCGAGCACGCCGGGGACTGATAAACTCGACGACGGAAGTGTGTCCGAGCGGCCTAAGGAGCATGGCTGGAATCCATGTAGGCGGGGTAACTCGCCTCGCAGGTTCAAATCCTGTCACTTCCGCCACAACGAAGGGCGCCACTCATCCGGGTGGCGCCCTTCGTCATGCCAGGATGCCGTCCCACACCCGCCCGCCCTCGCTGATGCGCTCCGACGCGTCGAGCCGGGCCGCGGCGGTGCCGGGCTTGCGGCGCGCCTGCGCGTGGATGCATCCCGCGAACTGCGCGGTGAAGTCTCGACGCGGATGCCGCTCGGTGACCGCCCGCAGGGTCGCGGCATCCCACAGCTCCGGCGCGACTCCCGAGACGTCGAGGCTCGTCGCGACCTCCAGCAGGTGACCCTCGGGGTCGAGTGCCGGGTCGACGCTCAGCCACATGTGCCGCTCGATGACCTCGCGCACGCGTTCGCGGCGCTCCGGGGGCCACCCCGCACCGGCCGCGAAGAGCCACCCCGCCGCCCCGCCGGCCGATTCGAACGCCACCTCGTGCGTGTCGAAGGCCGGCGTCACGCCGAGGTCGTGGAGCATTGCGGCGACGAACAGCAGTTCGGGGTCGTGGTCGAGCCCGAGCGCCTCGGCGCGCAGCCGCGCCCAGGGCCACGACCGGATGCCGTGGTCCACGAGCGCGGGCGAGGACCATCGACTCACCGCTTCGAGAGCCAGCGCGGCGGTGGGCGTCGGCGGGGCGAGGAGACGGTCGAGATCACGGATCATGCGCTCATTCTGGGGTGGCGGCGACGGCCCGGACCGCCCCGCTACCGACTCCGGCAGACATCAGAGCGGCCGTGTCCCGAAAGCGACGGCGTGTCGGAGTCAGCGGGTGTCACGGAGGGTCATATGGCCCCGACGACCTCGAATCGGGTTTAGCGTCGGTGGGTCGCCATCGCGACGTCATCCCTCTCAGGAGCACCACCATGAGTTCTGCCACCTCGAAGAACGCCGCCGCCCCGGCGAAGCGGAAGAAGCCCTTCTACCGCTCGTTCGGCTTCCAGATCACGATCGCCCTCGTCGCGGGCGTCCTCCTCGGCCTGCTGGCACGTCAGCTCGGGCCCGATGCCGAGGGCAACCCGAACGGGCTCGCCGCGACGCTGTCGACCATCGGCAGCGGCTACGTCACACTGCTGCGCACGGCGGTCGTGCCGCTGATCTTCCTCGCGATCGTCGCCTCGATCACGCAGCTGCGCAACGTCACGAACGCCGCGCGCCTGGCGGGCCAGACGCTGCTCTGGTTCGGGATCACCGCGCTGATCGCCGTGACGATCGGCATCGTGTTGGGCGTCACGATCCAGCCCGGCGCGCGCGTCGACGCCGGTGAGCTCACGCCCGACGTCCCCTCGAGCGTCGGCTCGTGGTGGAGCTTCCTCACAGGCCTCATCCCGCAGAACTTCCTCGGTCTGTCGGTGTCGACCTCGATCAACCCCGAGACGGGTGCCACGAGCTCGAGCGTCGGGTACAACGTGCTCCAGATCATCGTGATCTCGGTCGCGATCGGCATCGCCGCCCTCAAGCTCGGCAAGCGCGCCGAGGCGTTCGTGTCGGTCACCGAGTCGGCACTGAAGGTCGTCCAGCGGGTGCTCTGGTGGATCATCCGCATCGCCCCGATCGGCACCCTCGGCCTCATCGGATCCGCTGTCGTCACCTACGGCTGGGAGAAGCTCACGACGCTGCTCTGGTTCGCCGTGGCGATCTACATCGGCCTCGCGCTCGTGCTGTTCGTGGTGTACCCGGTGCTGCTGAAGACCCACGGCCTGTCGATCCGGCAGTACTTCTCGGGTGTCTGGCCCGCCGTGCAGCTCGCGTTCGTCTCGCGTTCCTCGATCGGCACGCTGCCGCTCACGCAGCGCGTCACGGAGCGCAACCTCGGTGTCCCGCGCGAATACGCCTCGTTCGCCGTGCCGTTCGGGGCGACGACCAAGATGGACGGCTGCGCCGCGATCTACCCGGCGATC
This sequence comes from Microbacterium sp. M4A5_1d, assembly GCF_053345465.1. Taxonomy (NCBI): domain Bacteria; kingdom Bacillati; phylum Actinomycetota; class Actinomycetes; order Micrococcales; family Microbacteriaceae; genus Microbacterium; species Microbacterium sp. M4A5_1d. Next base: position 966,723 of record NZ_JBKFAD010000001.1, on the reverse strand, counting down.
GCGGCGATCTTCGTCGCGCAGTTCTTCGGCCTGGAGCTCAACGCGGTGCAGTACCTGCTCATCGTGGTGGTGTCGGTGGTCGGCTCGGCTGCGACGGCAGGCACGACCGGCGCGACCGTCATGCTCACACTGACGCTCACGACCCTGGGCCTGCCGCTCGAGGGCGTCGGCCTGCTGCTGGCGATCGACCCGATCCTCGACATGGGGCGCACCGCGGTCAACGTCGCCGGTCAAGCGCTCGTGCCGACGATCGTCGCCAAGCGCGAGGGCATCCTCGACCGCGAGCTGTACGACGCGGAGCGCTCGGGCGACCCGTTCGCCGACGACAGCGCCGACGAGCTGGAGCCCTCCGTCCGGGCCTGACGCTCGCGCCCACCCGCGATGGGGCGCACTTTCCGGCATCCGGCGCAGCTTCTTCTGCGCTCGACCTCAGGAAGTGCGCCCCATCGGCGTGCACGGGGCGCGCGTAGCGGGTAGGTCAGGCGTGAACGAGGGCGCGGGGGAGCAGGACGGCGCCGATGCGCCGCGGCGTCGAGACGGACGCGAGCAGCCCGCGGCGGACGGCGAGGGCGTCGGATGCCGCGGCGCGGCCGATCTCCGCGTCGCGTTCGCTGCCGGGAACGCCGTAGCTCGCGCGTTCGACCGCGGCGACGAGGGCCTCGATCCTGTTCGCGGGAACCGTCGGCACCGCCGCCAGCCGGATGCCGAGGGCACGGGGGCTCTCGGCGTCGTCCACGCGCAGGCCGACGTCGCGAGCGCTCTCGCGGACGATGCGCCACGCGGCCAGCACATCGCCGCGTTCAGCCGCCGTCGCCTGCCACCGCCGCCGCGCCGCTCCGAGGAGGGCCGGCAGCAGCACGAGGGCCGCGAAGCCGAGGGCGACTCCGCCGTAGGGCAGCACGAGCGAGAGGGGCGACGTCCCGAAGCCCGCTCCCGTCCCCGTCGAGGCGGTCGGCGTCGGTGTGGGCACGCCGTCCGGCGCGACCGTCGCCGTCTGCTGCGGCGCGGGCGCCGGAGGCACGTCCTGCCCGCCGTCGTCAGGCACCGGCTGAGTGGATCGCGTGTAGGTGGCGGGGGTCCCGAGGCTGTTGGTGGGCTCGAACGGCACCCAGCCGATGCCGGCGAAGTACACCTCCGGCCACGCGTGCAGCTGCGAGCTGAGCACCGTCGCGACGCTCTCACCGTCGGCGACCCGGCCGGTCAGCGTCCCCGGCAGGTATCCGACGACGATGCGGGAAGGCATGCCGAGTGTCCGCGCCATGACGGCGAACGCCGAGGCGAAGTGCACGCAGTAGCCGCTGCGGACCTCGAGGAAGTCGGCGATCGCATCGACGCCCGATCCGTCGAACCCGTCGGAGACCGGAGCGTCGAGCGAGTACGTGAACTCCCCACTGCGGAACCAGCGCTGGAGGGCGGCGAGCCGGTCGAAGTCGTTCTCCGCCGTCGCGGTCACCTCGCGCGCCGTCCGCTCGATCGAGGCGGGCATCTCGGCGGGCAGTTCGCTGACCGTCTCGGGGAGGCCGTCGATCGTGGCCCCGGCCGCCTGGATCTGCTCCAGGGTCGGTCGCACGACGTGCGTCGTCGTGACGTATTCCTGGCCCTGCGTGACGGCGTCTCCTGCGATGACCGTGCGGTTCGACGGCATCGCCTCCCACGCGCCCGAGAGGTCATCGACGCGCACGGCCGGGCCGGGAACCGGCAGCCAGGCGGAGGAGAGCTGGGTGATGCTGACGGTCGTCTGGTACTCCGTCACACGGATGTCGGGGTCGGCGACGACGGGACCGAGCGCCTCGGGGGTGAGCGGTGTGGTCTCGTCGCGGTCGGGCTCCCACACCCGGCCATCGAAGCGAGAGAGCGTCGCCGCCCGCAGGTACGGCATGCTCGGCGCGTTTGTGCGCGTCGTCAGCACCTCGACGTCCGTGGGGCGTCGCAGGTCGTCGCCGAGCTCGAGGCTGGCATTGATGGTCGTGGCGGGCCCCGTGCCGACTCCGATGCGGGGTGCCGGGCGGGGGAGTTCCGGGACCACGATGACGGTCGCGACGATCGCGGTCACGGCCAGGCCGGCGGCGAGCACCGCTCCCGCGCGGCGCGGACGCGCGGCGGAGGCCGCCTCACCGCGCGGTTTCTCCGCCGCGGCGACGGATCGGGCGAGGGCGCGCTCGCGAGACCGGGTCTCGGCGCGGATGAGCAGCAGCAGCGCGGCGGCGAAGACGACGAACCCGACCAGGTCGACGGCGGAAGGGACGGACAGGGCGGGGATCAGCCATACCGCGACGAGAGCGATGGCCGCCAGCACGGGCATCCGCGCAGTGATGACGGTGTGGTCGAGCAGCACCGTGAGAGCCGCGACACCGGTCACGGCCAGGGCTGACAGTGGCCGCTCCGCCGAGAGCGGCGCGATGCCGTTGACGATCTGGTCGCTCGCGCCCGCCACGAGAGAGGGCACCTCGGCGAACGTTCCGGGCGTCGGGATCACCAGCAGCAACGCGGTGTCGCCGAAGTACACCGCGGTGACGAGCGCGCCGGCGGCCACCAGTTCGGTCAGAGTCACGACGACGGCGGGCGTGCGAAGTCGTCGCAATCCGATGCCGACCAGCAGCACGGCCGCGGCCACCGTGACCGCGACGACGAGCCACGTGCCGGCGGCGACGACGCGCAGCAGCGGAAGGATCGCCGCGATGATGGCGACGAGGAGGGCCGTCGCCAGGCGCACGTCACCGGTTCGAGTCAGCTCACCGCGCGCGGGCATCGTCGCCGGGCGGCGCCAGAACCGGCGAGACGGATCAGCGGGCACGAGCCGTCCCCCATTCGGTCGCGGCGCGCCAGGTCTCGGTGAGGTCGCCGTCGGCGGAGAGGGCGGCGGCCCGCCAGCCGGCCGCGGACGCCCGCTCGAGGGCGTCGTCCGAGGAATCGGCGGCCAGCAGCACGGGGAGCGCGCTGTGAGCGACCAATGGTGCCAGGGCCTCGGCATCGGCGGCGGTGACCCGCGCCGACACGACAACGACGGGACCGGCGACGGTGCCCGCGAAGAGGCGGGGGAGCGAGGCCAGACGGTCGTCCGATCCGGTGACGATCGTCGCAAGGTCGAGGGCGAGCTGCTCGACCGCGATGATGTCTCCCGCCGGGACGGGTGCGCCGATGGGGCGCGCATCCGTGTCGATGACGGTGACGTCGTAGCCTTCGCGGGCGAGACGGGCGGCGGCCGAGATCGTGGCGGTCACCGCGGCCTCGAACGTCGGGTCCTCGCCCGGTCGCGACGCGGCGGGAGCCCAGCGCGCCGCCGCGCGATCGAGCACGACGGTCGCCTCCGGGGTGGATTCCTGTTCCTCCTGACGCACCATCAGCTCGTCGTGGTGCGCGCTGGCACGCCAGTTGATGCGCCGCATCGAGTCGCCGGGGGCGTAGGCCCGGGGGATGAGGTTGTCGGCGCCCTCGCCCAGCTGATGGGTCGCGGTGTGGAGGCTGCCGCCTGCCTCGCCGGGGTACTCCGTCAGGGGAGGCAGCGTCACCGTCGCCGGCGCGACCGTGATCGGCTCCACGCCACCCGCCCGCACATTGCGACGCGTGAACCCGAACGGATCGGTGACGACGATCGAGAACGGTCCCACGTCGCGGATGCCCCGTCGAGTGCCCCGGATGCGATAGGTCAGCCGGACGTGGTCGAGGGCTGCGGCGCCGGCCAGGATCCCGGAGGCCTCGCCCTCCACGCCTTCGGGCAGGATGTCGGTCCATCGTGCGATCGCGCCGGACAGACCGCCGCGCGCCGTCGCGTGCACCGTGACGACGCTCTCGGTTCCGACCGCGGCGACGTCGGGGGAGAACGAGCGCGATACCTCGCTGTAGCGGTGCACGAACCACAGCGACACCCACCCGAGCGCGACGATCACGAGCAGCAGCACGCCGACGTACACCAGCTCCACGACGCCGAAGGCGTGGGCGCAGACGATGGCGGCGATGCCGATGACGACCGCGCCGACGCCGCGCGGCGTCAGCGGCCACATCCGTCGGAGAGCGCGTCCCAGCGGGTGCAGCCGGCGTCGAGCCGGGGCGGGAGAAGCGGACATGGCGGGCTCAGCGGACCGGGAGAGGCACCGGCACCGTCGCGGCGATGTCGGCGAGTGCGGCCTCGACCACCTCGGCACCGCTCTTGCCGCGGGAGGCGCCGGTCGTGCGTGCCGGGATGAGTCGGTGAGCGAAGACCGGCTGCAGCAGGGCGACGATGTCGTCCGGGATGACGAAGGGGCGCCCGTCGAGCGCTGCCCACACCTTCGCGGCGCGGACCAGCTGCAGCGTGGCTCGCGGACTGGCCCCGAGACGCAGGTCGCGGTGGTCGCGGGTCGCCCGCGCGATCGCGACCGCGTACTCCTCGACAGCGGGTGAGACGTGCAGGCTGCGGGCCCACGCGATGAGATCCTGCACCTCGCGTGCGGTGATGACCGGAGCGAGCGACGAGAGCGGGTTGACGGTGTCGCGCTGGCGCAGCATCCGCGCCTCGGAGGCGGCATCGGGATAGCCCATCGAGATCCGCATCATGAAGCGGTCGCGCTGCGCCTCGGGCAGGGCGTAGGTGCCCTCCATCTCGAGAGGGTTCTGCGTCGCGACCACCAGGAACGGCGCGGGCAGCGCGTGGGTTCGGCCGTCGACCGTCACCTGACGCTCCTCCATCGCCTCGAGCAGCGCCGACTGCGTCTTGGGGGAGGAGCGGTTGATCTCGTCGGCGATGACGATGTGGGCGAAGATCGCCCCCTGCTTGAACTCGAACTCGCGATCGGCCTGGTTGAAGACGCTCACCCCCGTGACGTCGCCCGGGAGCAGATCGGGGGTGAACTGGATGCGGCGCACCGTGGCATCCACCGTCGCGGCGAGCGCTCGCGCGAGCATCGTCTTGCCGACCCCGGGCACGTCCTCGATGAGGAGGTGACCCTCGGCGAGGAGGCACACGAGCGCGGAGCGCACCGCCTCGGGCTTGCCGTCGATGACGCGGGCGATGCTCGCCGAGATCGCGTCGGTGGTGGCGGCGAACCGGTCCGGGCCGAAAGCCGCCTGGATGCCGTCGTTGGTCATGCGATCCCCTCGTTCTCGGCGCCGCGTGTCCCGCCGCGTCGCGCCCATCTGGCGAGAGCCTAACCGCCCCCGGTGACGGGAGGACTCAGGTTCCGGGTTAGGATGGTGACAGCTCTCCGCGAGGCGGCATCCAGGCCAACTCCCCCAGGACGGAAACGTAGCAAGGGTAACCGGGCTCTGCCGGGTTCGCGGAGAGTCTTACTTTTCCCCCACCGTCGTGGCCTGCGGCACCCGCCGCCACGACCCGTGGGGATATTCACGGCTCGTGGTCAGGCCTCTCCCTCTTAGGCTGAACCCGTGGCTCAGAGCATCTACATCACGTCCGCAGAAGGCCATTCCGCGAAGTCGATCATCGCGCTGGGGGTGCTCGAGGCGTTCAGTCGTGTCGCGCCCCGCGTCGGAGTGTTCCGGCCGATCGCCCGGTCGACGGAGGAACGCGACTACGTCCTCGAGATGCTGCTCGACCACGACGGCGTCGACCTCGCGTACGACGAGTGCATCGGCGTCACCTACGACGACATGCGGCGCGACCCCGACGGTGCGCTCTCCCGCATCGTCGAGCGTTACAAGTCGGTCGAGGCCAAGTGCGACGCCGTCGTCATCATGGGCAGCGACTACACGGATGTCGGTTCTCCCGCCGAGCTGAGCTACAACGGTCGCATCGCCGTGAACCTCGGGGCGCCGGTCCTGCTGGTGCTCGGCGGCCGGGCAGGCCAGGGCGGCGGCGAGAAGCTCGGCTCGGCCCCGGCACGCACCCCCGACGAGATGGGGCAGATTGCTTCGCTGGCCGTCGCCGAGCTGCGGGGCGACCGCGCCGAGCTCTTCGCCGTCGTCGCCAACCGTGCCGACGGCGATCGTCTCGACGAGATCGTCGAGGCCGTGCGCGGTGCGGTACCGCAGAACGTCCCGGTCTGGGCCGTGCCGGAGGACCGCTTCCTCGTCTCGCCGTCGGTGAGCACCGTCCTCGCCGCCGTCGAGGGGTCGCTCGTCAAGGGCGACGCCGACCTCCTGGGGCGCGAGGTGCTCGGGGTCGTCATCGGTGCGATGTCGATGGTCAACGTGCTGCCGAGGCTCAGCGAGCGCTCGGTCGTGGTCATTCCCTCCGATCGTGCCGAGGTTCTGCTCGCCACCCTGCTCGCGCACGGGTCGGGGACCTTCCCCTCGCTCTCGGCGATCGTCATCAACGGCGGATTCCCCCTGCCCGAGGCGGTCGACCGTCTGATCGACGGCGTCGGCGAGACGCTGCCGATCATCGCGACCGACCTCGACACCTACGAGACCGCAGCCCGCATCATGGGCACCCGCGGGCGCCTCGCGGCCGATTCCCGGCGCCACTACGAGGCGGCGGCGGCCCTGTTCGAGCGGCACATCGACACCAATGAGCTCACCGAGGCGCTCGGGCTCGCACGCTCGACCGTCGTGACCCCGCTGATGTTCGCCTACGGCCTGGTCGAGCGGGCCCGCACCGACCGCCGCCGCATCGTCCTCCCCGAAGCCGACGATGATCGCGTGCTGCACGCGGCCTCGATCGTGCTCGCCCGCGGCATCGCCGACATCACGCTGCTGGGAGAGGAGATCGAGGTGCGCTCGCGCGCGCTCGAGCTCGGTCTCGACCTGCGCGGAGCCGAGATCCTCTCTCCCTTCGACGCCGTGCACGTCGACAAGTTCGCCCGCGAGTACGAGCGCCTCCGCGCGCACAAGGGCATGACGTACGGCCAGGCGGCCGACACGGTCACCGACGTGTCGTACTTCGGCACGCTCATGGTGCACCTCGGTCTCGCCGACGGGATGGTCTCGGGTGCCGCGCACACGACGGCGCACACGATCCGTCCGGCCTTCGAGATCATCAAGACGAAGCCGGGCGTCTCGGTCGTCTCGAGCGTCTTCCTCATGGCGCTCGCCGACCGCGTCCTCGTCTACGGCGACTGCGCCGTCATCCCCGACCCCACGAGCGAGCAGCTCGCCGACATCGCCGTGTCGTCGGCCGAGACGGCCCGCCAGTTCGGCATCGACCCGCGCGTGGCGATGCTGTCGTACTCGACGGGGGAGTCGGGGACCGGCGCCGACGTCGACAAGGTGCGCGCGGCCACCGCCCTCGTCCGCGAGCGCGCTCCCGAGCTGCTGGTCGAAGGCCCCATCCAGTACGACGCGGCGACCGACGCCGCCGTCGCGGCCAAGAAGATGCCCGGATCGTCCGTCGCCGGCAAGGCGACGGTGTTCGTCTTCCCCGACCTGAACACGGGCAACAACACCTACAAGGCCGTCCAGCGGTCGGCCGGCGCCGTCGCGATCGGCCCCGTCCTGCAGGGCCTGAACAAGCCCATCAACGACCTCTCCCGCGGAGCCCTCGTCGAAGACATCGTCAACACGATCGCGATCACCGCGATCCAGGCCCAGGGAGGGGCATCCGCATGAGCATCGTGCTCGTCATCAACAGCGGTTCGTCGTCGTTCAAGTACCAGCTGATCGACGCCGAGACCGGCATCCCTCACGCATCGGGTCTCGTCGAGCGCATCGGGCAGGAGCAGGGCCGGGTCAAGCACACCGTGTTCTTCCCGCCCGCCGCTGCCGGCGAGCCTGCCGTGACCGCCACCGACGCCACTTCCGAGCGCGAGCTGCCGATCGCCGACCACACGGCCGGCTTCCAGCTCATGCTCGACGCGTTCGCCGAGAACGGCCCGTCGCTCGAGCAGCATCCGCCCGTCGCCGTCGGCCACCGTGTCGTCCACGGTGGCGCGCGGTTCTTCGAGCCCACGCTCATCACGCCTCTCGTCGAGATCAACATCGACGAGCTGTCGGTGCTCGCGCCGCTGCACAACCCCGGTGCGCTGCAGGGCATCCGCGCGGCGAAGGCGGCCTTCGCCGACCTGCCGCACGTCGCGGTCTTCGACACCGCCTTCCACCAGACGATGCCACCTGCCGCCTACACCTACGCGATCGACACCGCGCTGGCCGAGGCCCACCGCGTCCGCCGTTACGGCTTCCACGGCACCTCCCACAAGTTCGTCTCCGAAGCCGCGGCCGCTCACCTCGGGCGACCGCTCGCCGAGCTGCGCCAGATCGTGTTCCACCTCGGCAACGGCGCATCCGTCACGGCGATCGATGGCGGCCGTTCGGTCGACACGTCGATGGGGATGACGCCCCTCGAGGGCCTCGTCATGGGCACGCGCTCGGGCGACATCGACCCCGCGGTGATCTTCCACCTCGCCCGACGCGCCGAGATGACCATCCCGCAGCTCGACGACCTCCTCAACAAGCGCAGCGGAATGCTCGGCCTCGCCGGGGTCTCCGACATGCGCGACATCGAGGAAGGCGTCGCCCGCGGCGACGAGGCGGCCACGCTCGCGTTCGAGGTCTACGCCCACCGGCTGCGCGCCTACGCCGGTGCGTACCTCGCGGAGCTCGGCGGGGTCGACGTCATCTCCTTCACCGCGGGCGTGGGCGAGAACTCTCCGCAGGTTCGTGCCGCGGCACTCGAGACGCTCGGGTTCGCCGAGATCGAGATCGATCCGGCCCGCAACGAGCAGCGCGGGCGCGGCATCCGCCGGATCTCCACGGACGCCTCGCGCGTCGAGGTCCTGGTCGTCCCGACCAACGAGGAGCTGGAGATCGCCCGGCAGACCATCGCCGTGACGGCGTGACTACCCGACTCATTACGCTGGTTCCGTGACCTCGGCTGAGCTTCCCGACCTGACCACCTACGACGGCGTCCTGTTCGACCTCGACGGCGTGCTCACTCCGACCGCCGACGTGCACATGCACGCCTGGCAGACGATGTTCACCGAGCTCTTCAGCGCCTGGGGCATCACACCGGCGTACACCGCCGACGACTACTTCCGCCACCTCGACGGCAAGAAGCGGTACGACGGCGTCGCGAGCCTGCTGCGCTCGCGTGACGTCGAGGTGCCGTGGGGCGATCCGAGCGACGACCCGTCAGCGGACACGATCTGCGGCATCGGCAATCGCAAGAACGCCGTGTTCGAGCGCGTCCTGCGGTCCGAAGGCATCGCGCCCTACCCGGGATCGCTCGCCCTGGTCGACAAGCTCCAGGCAGCCGGGACCCCCATCGCGGTCGTCTCGAGCTCGAAGAACGCGCGCGAGGTCCTCGCCGTCGCTGGCCTGCTCGAGAGGTTCCCGGTCGTCATGGACGGCGTCGTCGCGGAAGAGCGTCATCTGCCCTCCAAGCCCGCGCCCGACGTCTTCGCCGAGGGGGCGCGCATGCTCGGCGTCGATCCGGCCCGCTCCGTCGCCATCGAGGACGCCCACTCGGGTGTCGAGTCGGCCGTCGCGGCAGGCTACGCTCTCGTGGTCGGCGTCGATCGCGGTGCCGGCGCCGATGCGCTGCGTGCGCTCGGAGCCCACGTCGTCGTCGACGACCTCGACGCCTTCGTCTGATCACGTCTACACCCGCCCGCATCGCCCGCCTCCAGCAGCGGGAACCCGTCCTCCGGAAGGCCATCATGATCGATCGCGATCGCTTCCCCGTCGACCCCTGGCGTCTCGTCGAGAGAAGGTTCTCGGTCGAGGACATCGGCGTCACCGAGACGCTCTTCGCCGTCGGCAACGGCTACCTCGGGCTGCGCGGCAATCACCCCGAGGGGCGATACGCGCACGAGCACGGCACCTTCATCAACGGTTTTCACGAGATCTTCCCGATCCGCCACGCCGAACAGGCCTTCGGCTTCGCCGAGGTCGGTCAGACGATCATCAACGCGCCGGACGCGAAGGTCATGCGCGTCTACGTCGACGACGAGCCGCTCTCGCTCGACATCGCCGATATCCGCGACTACGAGCGGGTGCTCGACATGCGCACCGGCGTCCTCACGCGCAAGCTGCTGTGGGTCACCCCCAGCGGCAAGGAAGTGCAGGTCGACTTCGAGCGCCTCGTGTCGTTCGAGCAGAAGCACCTGGCGATCATGCGGCTGACGGTGACGGTGCTCAACTCCGACGCTCCGGTGTCGGTGAGCAGCCAGATCGTCAACCGCCAGGACGGCGAGGACGTCTACGGCGGCTCGGCGCCGGGCCGTGCCGCTCCCGGTTTCGACCCGCGCAAGACCGAGAAGATCGAGGAACGCGTCCTCCAGCCCCAGGAGTACTGGCAGGACGAGGACGGCCGGTCGGTGCTGTCGTACAAGTCGTCCAACTCGGGCATGACGGTGTCGGTCGTCGCCGATCATCTGATCGAGACCGAGAACGAGTTCTCGACACGGCGACTCGTCGAACCCGACATCGCCAAGAACGTCTTCCGCGTCAACGCGCGCCGGGGCGTTCCGATCACAGTGACCAAGCTCGTCAGCTACCACACCTCGCGCGGCGTGCCCGCCCGCGAGCTCGTCGAGCGGAGCCGTCGCGTGCTCGACCGGGTTCGCGAGGAGGGCGTCGAGGTCCAGTTCGAGCGGCAGGCGGCGTGGTGCGCCGACTTCTGGCGCCGCTCCGACGTCCGTATCGGCGGCCACGAGGACCTGCAGCAGGCGACCCGGTGGTGCCTGTTCCAGCTCGCGCAGGCGGCCGCCCGCGCCGACGGGCAGGGGGTCCCCGCCAAGGGCGTGACGGGTTCGGGGTACAGCGGACACTACTTCTGGGACACCGAGGTCTACGTCCTGCCGTTCCTCGCCTACACGACGCCCCTCTGGGCCCGGAACGCGCTGCGCATGCGCTACCTGATGCTGCCGGCCGCACGCCGCCGCGCCCGGCAGCTCAACGAGGCGGGCGCCCTGTTCCCCTGGCGCACCATCAACGGCGAAGAGGCGTCGGCCTACTACGCCGCCGGCACCGCGCAGTACCACATCAACGCCGACGTCAGCTTCGCCCTCGCGAAGTACGTGCGGGCGACCGGTGACGTCGACTTCCTCTACCGCGAGGCGGTCGACATCGCCGTCGAGACGGCGCGGCTGTGGTCCACGCTCGGGTTCTGGCGTTTCAGCGAGAACGGTGACGCCGAGTCGTTCCACATCCACGGCGTCACCGGCCCCGACGAGTACACGACGGTCGTGAACGACAACCTGTTCACGAACGTGATGGCGCGGTTCAACCTGCGTTTCGCGGCGCGCACGGTCCGCGACATGGCCGAGCAGGCGCCGGAGGCGTACCGTGCCCTCACCGAGCGTCTCGACCTCGACCCGGCCGAGGCCGACGGGTGGGAGCGGGCGGCCGAAGCGCTGCTGATCCCGTTCAGCGAGTCGCTGCGCATCCACCCTCAGGACGCGGTCTTCCTCGAACGCGAGGTGTGGGACCTCGAGAACACCCCCGACAGCCAGCGTCCGCTGCTGCTGCACTTCCACCCGCTCGTGATCTACCGCTACCAGGTGCTCAAGCAGGCGGACGTGGTGCTCGCGCTGTTCCTCCAGGGCAACCACTTCACCGACGAGGAGAAGCTGGCCGACTTCGAGTACTACGACCCGCTCACGACCGGCGACTCGACTCTGTCGGGTGTCGTGCAGTCGATCCTCGCGGCCGAGGTCGGATACCAGGACCTCGCGCTGGAGTATTTCCTCGAGTCGATCTACGTCGATCTCGGCGACCTCCACAGCAACGCGTCGGACGGGGTGCACGTCGCCTCCGCCGGCGGTGTGTGGACCGCCCTCGTGTCGGGCTTCGGCGGTATGCGCGACCATTACGGCGCCTTGAGCTTCGACCCGCGTCTGCCGCGTGACTGGCCCTCGCTGGAGTACACGCTGCACTGGCAGGGCACGCGCCTCGACATCACGCTGACGGCCGATGCGATGACGGTCGCCGCCGGCCCCGGCGACGCGGTCGAATTCTCCGTCCGCGGACGCGACGTGCGGGTCGAGGGCGGAGAGACCGTCCGGATACGGCTCGCGGGTCAGGGCCCGCTGCTCTCGGGGCGGCCGTCGCTGCGCCAGCTCGCTGACGCCAGGCGCGAGGACGGGTCGCTGCTGTCGGCGTCGATCCCGGATGCGACCGTCACGACGTCCATCCCCACGGTGACGACGGAGGTTCCCGTGATCACCGGCGAGATCCCCGTCGTCGATGATTACGCGCAGACCTTCGCCGACCAGCAGGTGAGCACCGACTCCTGACGGACGCCGGGGCATCCGGTCCTCGTCTGCGGCGGGTCAGGCCCGCGCGGCGACCTCGCGTGCCCCGGCGGCCGTGGCGGTCGCGTCGGTCATGATCGCGCGGACGGCGTCGCGGCCCGCGCGGTTGGCTCCGACCGTCGACTGCGACGGGCCGTAGCCGATGAGGAAGAGCCGCGGCTCGTCGACCGACCGCCCGTTCGCGACCCGGATGCCGCCGGCTGCGGTCCGCAGGCCCAGCGGTGCCAGGTGGGGGATGTCGGCTCGAAATCCCGTCGCCCACAGGATGGCGTCGGTGCGCTCAAGACCGCCGTCCGGCATGCGCACCCCGGTCGGCTCGATCCGCTCGAACATCGGATGCCGCACGAGCACGCCGCGCTGCTGCGCCGACTCCGCCCAGCGATTCCAGTGCAGGCCGGTGACCGAGATGACGCTGCCGGGAGGAAGCCCCTGCCGCACGCGCTCCTCGACCCCCGCGATGGCCGCGATGCGCGCGGCGGTGTCGAACCCGCCGGCATCCCACCGCAGCTCGTCGCGCGTCACCCAGAAGGTGTCGGCGACGCGGGAGATCTCGTCGAGCAGCTGGATGGCCGAGATCCCGGCGCCCACGATGACGACCCGCTGCCCGGCGAACTCGTCGGCCGAGACGTAGTCGTGTACGTGCAGCTGACGGCCGGCGAAGGTCTCGGCTCCCGGGTAGCGGGGCCAGAACGGGCGGCGCCACGTCCCCGTGGCGTTGACGACCCAGCGCGCCGACCATGACCCGGTGCCCGTCACCACGCGCAGACGACCGCGCGGATCGGCGTCTTCGCGTTCGACGCGCCGCACCTCCACGGGGCGATGCACGCGGAGGTGGAAGCGGCGCTCGTAGTCGTCGAAGTAGGCCGGCAGCACGGTGCGTGCCGGAGCCCGCGGATCGGCCGGCGGCACGGCGAATCCCGGCAGCTCGTGGATGCCGTTCACGGTCTCCATCCGCAGTGATTGCCACCGGTGCTGCCAGGCGCCGCCGGGGCCGTCTTCGGCGTCGAGCACGACGAACGTTCGCACGGGCGCATCGGAGGGCGCGTCTCCGGAGGCGACCGGGACGAACCCGCGACGCCGCAGATGGTAGGCGGCGGAGAGACCGGCCTGCCCTGCGCCGATCACGACGACGTCGACCCGGGCGGCTTCCATGCCCGGTGCAACCGCGCGCGGGCGCGCGCTGTTCCCGCGGTGGCGGATGCCGACAGGGCCGGTGTCAGCGGTACGCCGTAGTCTGTCTGGGTGACCACCGCCCTCTACCGCCGCTACCGTCCCGAAGCGTTCGGCGAGATGATCGGCCAGTCGCAGGTGACCGAACCCCTGATGACGGCGCTCCGCTCCGACCGCGTCGGTCACGCGTACCTCTTCTCCGGTCCCCGCGGCTGCGGCAAGACCACCTCGGCCCGCATCCTCGCCCGCTGCCTCAACTGCGCGCAGGGACCCACAGACACCCCGTGCGGCACCTGCGACAGCTGTGTCGAGCTGAGCCGCGGCGGCGGTGGATCGCTCGACGTCGTCGAGATCGATGCGGCATCCCACAACGGTGTCGACGATGCTCGCGACCTGCGCGAGCGCGCCGTCTTCGCCCCGGCTCGCGACCGCTTCAAGATCTTCATCCTCGACGAGGCGCACATGGTCACGGCTCAGGGCTTCAACGCCCTGTTGAAGCTCGTCGAGGAGCCGCCGGCCCACGTGAAGTTCATCTTCGCGACGACCGAGCCCGAGAAGGTCATCGGCACGATCCGCTCGCGCACGCACCACTATCCGTTCCGTCTCGTCGCGCCCGCCGCGATGCTCGAGTACGTGGAGCAGCTCTGCGCCCAGGAGGGCGTGCAGGTCGAAGCCGGCGTCCTCCCGCTCGTCGTGCGTGCCGGGGGAGGGTCGCCGCGCGACACGCTGTCGCTGCTCGACCAGCTGATCGCCGGCTCCGACGACGGCGCCGTCGCGTATGAGCGCGCCGTCGCCCTGCTCGGTTACACCCACGCCGAGCTGCTCGACGAGGTCGTCGGGGCGTTCGGCGCCGTCGACGCTGGGGCGGCCTTCGCGGCCGTCGACCGCGTCATCCAGACGGGCCAGGACCCGCGGCGGTTCGTCGACGATCTGCTCGAGCGCCTCCGCGATCTCATCATCGTCTCGGCGACCGGCCAGGGCGCATCCGCCGTGTTGCGCGGCGTGTCCGCCGAAGAGCTCGAACGGATGGGACGCCAGGCCGCGCTCTTCGGCACCGACCGTCTCTCGCGCACGGCCGATCTCGTCGTGACCGCGCTCGACGAGATGTCGGGGGCCACATCACCGCGGCTGCAGCTCGAGCTGCTGGTCGCGCGTGTGCTCGCCGCGGCCCAGCACGGCGTTCCCGCAGCTGATCAGGCGCCGGTCGCCGCGGCCCCCGCGTCGCATGCCTCGTCGCCCGCGTCTGCGCCCGCAGCCCCGCCACGCATCGTCACCCCCGCTCCGGCGCAGGGTCCGGCCTCCGCGCAGCCCGACCGTGCAGCGGCCTCGCCCGCTCCCGCGGCACAGCCGTCCGCGCCGGCGACCGGCGCTGCGGCGGCCGCATCCGGCTCGGCGGCCGCGGCCCCGGCGGAACCGCGCGATCCGTCGACCGTGACGCTCGCGCAGATGCGCGACGCCTGGCCCGAGGTGCTGCAGCGTCTCGAGACGATCAGCCGCACCTCGTGGATGATCGCCTCCGTCGCCTCGCCCGTCGCTTTCTCCGAGACCGGCGTGCTCACCCTCTCGTTCCAGAGCCAGTCCGACGTCCTGCAGTTCAAGAAGCTCAACGCCGGCAAGGGCCCGAGCGAAGACCTGCGCGGCGCGATCCTCGGCGTTCTCGGGGTGCGAGTGAAGTACGTCGCTCGTCACGATTCCGACCCCGGGGGCGGACCGGCCCCGGGCGGGCCCACACCTCCGCCTGCCGGCGGGCAGCCCGGCGGCGCTCCCCGGCAGCAGCCCTCCACGGATCAGCGGCAGCCGGTGCAGGCGCCCTCGTCGCAGCAGGCTCCGGGCGGCCGCCCGACCGCAACCGCGTCACCCTCCGGCTCCTCCTCCTACGCCGCCCCCGTCACGGAGTGGGCGGTTGCGCCGATTCCGCAGGGCGACCCGGCGCCGCAGTTCGCGGTGGACGACGAGCCCGAGGATGCCGTCGCGGCGCCCGTGCGCACGCTCACGGCCCCCCACGACGGTGACGTCGACCCGTACCCCGAGCCTCTGCCGCCCATCGACGAGGAGGACCGCGACTACCCGCCGCCGCCCGTCGACGACTACGCGCCGCTGCCCCCGCGCGCGCCGGTCGCCGTGGAGCGGCCCACGGCCGCGCCTTCGACCGCAGACCGGAACGGCTCCGGTCCCGAACGGCCCGCTGCCGCCCCCGTTGCCGCGCCCTCGAACGGTCGAGCGAACGCGGCGCCCGCGCGGGGCGGGATCGAGCGATACGGCGAGGCGGTCGTGCGCCAGATGCTCGGTGCCACCTTCGTCCGCGAAGAACCCTTCACCTCACCCACGAGATTCGGCTAAGCCATGTACGACGGCATCGTCCAGGACCTCATCGACGAATTCGGCCGCCTGCCCGGCATCGGACCGAAATCGGCGCAGCGCATCGCGTTCCACATCCTGCAGACCCCGACCTTCGACGTCTCGAAGCTCTCGCACCTGCTCGGCGAGCTGCGCGAACGCGTACGGTTCTGCGATATCTGCGGCAACGTGTCCGAGCAGGACCGCTGCGCGATCTGCCGCGACCCGCGGCGCGACGGCACGTTCATCTGCGTCGTCGAGGACGCCAAGGACGTCGCCGCGATCGAGCGCACCCGTGAGTTCCGGGGCCTCTACCACGTGCTCGGCGGAGCGATCAGCCCCATCGGCGGCGTCGGCCCCGACGACCTCCGCATCGCGCAGCTCATGCAGCGCCTCGCCGACGGCACCGTGCAGGAGGTCATTCTCGCCACGAACCCGAACCTCGAGGGCGAGGCGACGGCGACCTACCTCAGCCGCCTCCTGACGACCCTCGAGATCCGGGTCACGCGCCTGGCATCGGGCCTTCCCGTCGGGGGCGACCTCGAATACGCCGACGAGGTCACGCTGGGCCGGGCGTTCGAGGGACGCCGCCAGCTCTGACAGCGCCCCCGCGGCAGCGTCAGGCCTGCTGGTCTGCGAGACCCACGACGTCGAGCAGCCAGGCGAGCTCGAAGGCGCGTTCGCGCCACGAGTTGTACCGGCCGCTCACCCCGCCGTGACCGGCCACCATCTCGCACTTCAGCAACGCGTCGACACCGACCTCGCGCAGGCGGGCGACCCACTTGGCGGGCTCGACGTACATCACGCGGGTGTCGTTGAGCGAGGTGACCGCGAGGATGCGCGGGTGTGTCGCGTCCTCGCGGACGTTCTCGTACGGCGAGTACGACTTCATGTACGCGTACACGTCGGGATCGTGCAGAGGATCGCCCCACTCGTCCCACTCGATGACCGTCAGCGGCAGGGAGGGATCGAGGATCGTCGTCAGCGCGTCGACGAACGGGACCGCGGCGAGGATCCCGGCGAACAGCTCGGGGGCGAGATTGGCGACGGCGCCCATGAGCAGTCCGCCCGCTGATCCGCCCTCGGCGGTCATCCGGTCGGGCGAGGTGTAGCCGGTCTCGACGAGGTGGCGGGCGACGGCGACGAAGTCGGTGAAGGTGTTGCGCTTGTGCAGCAGCTTCCCGTCTTCGTACCATTGCCGCCCCATCTCGCCGCCACCGCGCACGTGAGCGACGGCGAATACGACGCCGCGGTCGAGGAGCGACAGGCGCGCCACTGACATGGCCGGGTCGATCGAGTGCTCGTATGAGCCGTAGCCGTACAGATGCAGGGCGCGGGGCTGACCGCTCGCCCCGTCCGCGGGGTCTCCGAACGACCGCTTCCAGACGACCGAGACCGGGATGCGCGTTCCGTCATCGGCCGTCGCCCACACCCGTCGCTGCTCGTAGTCCGCGGGGTCGTAGCCGCCCAGCACCGGCTGGCGCTTGCGCAGCAGCAGGTCTCCGGTCGCGACGACGTAGTCGTAGACGGTGCCGGGGGTGACGAACGAGCCGTAGCCGAGACGCAGGACGGGCGGCGCCCACTCGGGGTTGCCGCCGGAGCCCACCGTGTAGAGGGGTTCGTCGAACTCGAGCTCGGTGACCGAGCCCGAGGCGTAGTCGAAGATGCCGAGACGCTGCAGCCCGTCGCGCCGGTAGCCGAGCAGCGCCCAGTCGCGGAACGTCGAGAGGCCCTCCAGACGGCGTCCCGGCTGGTGGGCGAGCACGACCTCGCGCGCACCCGTCGGGTCTTCGGCCGAGACCCGCACGAGCTCGAAGTCGAGCGCGTCGTCGTTGTGCAGGACGTAGAGCACATCCGCGCCGTCGACGATCGCGTGCGAGACGGAGTACTCCACGCCCTCACGGCGAGGCCACACCGAGCGCGGCTCCGCCCGCAGGTCGTCGGCCGGCACGAGGAACTCCTCGCTCGTGATCGACGAGCCGACCTCGATCACCAGATACCGGTCGCTGCGCGTGAAGCCGGCACCCACCCAGTACCGTTCGTCGGGCTCGTGGAAGAGGCGTTCGTCGGAGGCCGTGTCGGTGCCGATTTCGTGCAGCCAAACCGAGTCGGGTCGCCAGGCGTCGTCGACGGTGGAATAGACGACGAACCGGCCGTCCGGTGACAGCGAGGCTCCGGCGAAGGTGCCGGCGATCTCATCGGCGAGGTTCTCGCCGCTGGCGATGTCGCGCAGGCGAAGGGTGTACCGCTCGTCGCCCTCGGTATCGACGCCGTACAGCAGCAGGGAACCGTCGGTGGAGACCTCGAAGCTGCCCAGCGAGAAGAACTCCGCTCCTTCGGCCTCGACGTTGCCGTCGAGCAGCACCTGCTCGCCGGGGACGTCGACGCCGGGTTCGAGCTGCGGGGGAGTCCAGTCATCGGGTGAGGCCAGGGGAGCGCGGCAGTGGATGCCGTACTGGCTGCCCTCGACCGTGCGGCTGTAGTACCACCAGTCGCCGCGGCGGCTCGGAACGGACAGGTCGGTCTCGAGGGTGCGCCCCTTGATCTCCTCGAAGATCCGCTCGCGCAGCCCGCTCAGGTGCGCCGTGCGGGCGTCGGTGTACGCGTTCTCGGCCTCGAGGTGCGCGACGACCTCGCCGGCTTCCTTCTCGCGCAGCCACTCGTAGCGATCGACGAACTCGTCGTCGTGGTGCGTACGGCGGTGCTCGCGCACAGCTGCAACGGGGGCCGCCGGCGCGTCGGAGGGGGACGGAGTGGGGATGTCGCGGGTGTCGGTCACCGTTCCACGCTAGCGCCGCGGCCGCCTGATCCGGCCGCTCGGATTCACGGTGACGGCGATGGTGTGGCAGGATTCGATGGTCCGGTTGCCGGACCCTGAACAGACGGTGAACTCTTCGTTCGCGCCCGCCGCTGCCGCGGCATCCCGACCCGTACTCGAGGACCCGCGCTCGCGGGCCCGCACGCACAGAGAGCGCACAGTGGAAACCGCTGTACTCATTCTTCTGCTGGTCATCGGACTGGCACTCTTCTTCGACTTCACCAACGGCTTCCACGACACCGCCAACGCGATGGCGACGCCGATCGCGACGGGGGCCCTGAAACCGAAGGTCGCGGTCCTCCTGGCCGCCGGCCTCAACCTCGTCGGAGCCTTCCTGTCCACGGAGGTCGCCAAGACCGTCTCGCACGGCATCATCCACGAGGATCAGCTCGCCGCCACCGCGCTGCTGCCGCTGATCTTCGCGGGGTTGATCGGCGCCATCACGTGGAACATGCTCACCTGGCTGCTCGGCCTCCCGTCGAGCTCGTCGCACGCCCTCTTCGGCGGCCTCATCGGCGCGACCCTCGTGGGCGTCGGCGCGATGGCCATCGACTTCGGCGTCGTGCTGAGCAAGATCATCCTCCCGGCGCTGATCGCCCCCGTCACGGCCGGCCTCATCGCCTTCACGGTCACGAAGGTCGCCTACGCCGTGACCCGTCGCCACGACGGAAAGCCGGACGGCCGCGACGGATTCCGCTGGGGCCAGATCTTCACGTCGTCGCTCGTCGCGCTCGCCCACGGTACGAACGACGCTCAGAAGACGATGGGCGTCATCACGCTCGCCCTCATCGCGGCCGGCTGGCAGAGCGCCGAGCACGCCGAACCGCAGCTGTGGGTCATCGTGGCGTGCGCCGTCACGATCGCGCTGGGCACCTACATGGGCGGATGGCGCATCATCCGCACCCTCGGCAAGGGGCTCACCGACGTCAAGCCCGCGCAGGGCTTCTCGGCCGAGGCGTCGACGGCGTCGACGATCCTCGCCTCGAGCGCGCTCGGCTTCGCGCTGTCGACGACGCAGGTCGCATCCGGCTCGGTGATCGGCTCCGGACTCGGACGCCGCGGCTCGACGGTCCGCTGGGGCACGGTCGGCCGCATCGCCGTCGGCTGGCTGCTGACGCTCCCCGCGTCGGGCGCGGTCGGCGCCGTGGCGGCGCTCCTGGTCGTGTGGCTCGGCCCGGTGGGCATCGTCATCGACGCGATCGCCGCCGTCGCGATCGTGCTGGCGCTGTTCCTCCGCTCGCGCCGCAACGAGGTGCACGCGGGCAACGCCATGAGCGAGGTCGCCGACTCCGGCCTGGCCGTCGACGTGCCCTCCGATCCGCCGCCCACGCGGCGGCAGCGGCGCGCGAAGGCGGCGGCCGCGGCGAAGAGCTCGGGCTCGGAGCAGACGGAGGGCGAGCGATGAACGTCTCGATCGACTGGTTCGCCTTCGTCCAGGTGTTCGCGGCGGCCATCACGGGCGCCGTGCTCGTCGTCGGCTTCTACGCACTCGGGCTCCGGATGCTGGTGCGCGCGGGCCGGGTGCCGGTGGTGACTCCCGCGGAGTTCACCGACGCGATCGCCGTCATCAGCGAGAAGCAGGCGCGCCGTCACGCGAAGGCAGCGGCCAAGGCGGCGAAGAAGAATCCGCTGACGGCGGGGCAGAAGAGGATCGCGCTCGTCACGGCCTACGGCGCCTTCGCCCTGTGCGGTCTCGCCGTCCTCGGCGGCATCGTCCTCATCGTGGCGGGACGGTAGGACCCCCGGCATAGGCTGTGGCCATGACCTCAGCAGTGCCGTCGGACGGTTCCACGCAGCCCCGCGACCGCGCGGCATCCGTGCGTTTCGGGCGTCACGAGCCCGCGGCGCACGTCCTCGTCCATGTCAGCGACACCCACCTGCTGGCGGGCGGGGCCGCGCTCGGCGGGCGCTACGACGTCGAGGCCAACCTCGACGCCACGCTCGCGGCGATCGAGCGCACCGGCGTCCGACCCGACGCGCTGGTCTTCACCGGTGACCTGACCGACCTCGGCGAGCCGGACGCCTACCGCCGCCTCCGCGACGCGGTCGAGCCCGTCGCGGACCGCTTGGGCGCACCGGTCGTGTGGGTGGCCGGCAACCACGACGAGCGCGACGCGATGCGCGTGGGGCTGTTCGGCGGGCCCCCGACGCAGGAACCGCTGACCGGGGTCTGGGATCTGGCGGGCCTGCGCCTGATCGCCCTCGACTCCACGGTGCCCGGCTGGCACCACGGTGAGATCGACGCGCGTCAGCGCGACTGGCTGCGCGAGATCCTCGCGGAGCCCGCGCCCCGCGGCACGATGCTCGCGATGCATCACCCGCCGCTGCCCAGCCACGTGCCCTTCTTCGACATCCTCGAGCTGCGCGACCAGGACGCCCTCGCCGAGACCATCGCGGGAACGGACGTGCGCGGCATCCTCGCGGGTCACCTGCATTACTCCACGTCCGGCACCTTCGCGGGGATTCCCGTCTCCGTCGCCTCCGCCACGTGTTACACGATGAACCTCCAGCGCCCGCCGCAGGCGGTCAACGGCATGGACGCCGGCCAGGCGTTCCAGCTCGTGCACGTCTACGACGAGGTGATCACCCACACCGTCGTGCCCGTCGTCGAGGCTCCGACCGGCGAGTACTTCTCCGCCGAATGGGTCGCCGACATGGCGCGGTTGTCGCCGCAGGAGCGTCTCGAGGCGTTTTCGCGCAAGCGCTGACTAGGCTGGGACCGTCCCTCCCATCGCCGTGAGACCCACAAGGACCAGCGCATGATGTCGTCCACTCCCGCCACCCGCACCGAGACCGATTCGCTCGGCTCGCTCGAGATTCCCGCCGACGCCTATTGGGGCGTGCACACCGCTCGTGCCCTCGAGAACTTCCCGATCTCGCAGCGGCCGATCTCCGTCTATCGCGACCTCGTCCGGGCCCTGGCGATGGTCAAGCAGGCGTCGGCGCGCGCGAACCGCGAGATCGGGGTGCTCGATGCCGAGCGCGCGGACCTGATCGACCGTGCCGCTCAGCTCGTCATCGACGGCGAGTACCACGACCAGTTCGTCGTCGGCGTCGTTCAGGGCGGTGCCGGCACCTCGACGAACATGAACGCGAACGAGGTCATCACCAACATCGCCCTCGAGCTCGCGGGGCGTCCCAAGGGCGACTACGCGTTCCTGTCGCCGATCGACCACACGAACCGCAGCCAGTCCACGAACGACGTCTACCCGACGGCGATCAAGGTCGGGCTCGCCCTCGACCTGGAGGGGCTGCTCGACGAGCTGGCGCTGCTGCGCGAATCGTTCCTCACGAAGGCCGTCGAGTTCCACGACGTCCTCAAGGTCGGTCGCACGCAGCTCCAGGACGCCGTCCCGATGACGCTCGGGCAGGAGTTCCACGGCTTCGCGACGACGCTGGGGGAGGATCACTCCCGCCTCGGCGAGAACGCGTCGCTGCTCTACGAGATCAACATGGGCGCGACCGCCATCGGCACCGGCATCACGACCCATCCCGAGTACCGTCCCGCTGTCGTCCGCCATCTGCGCGAGATCACCGGCCTCGATCTGTCGAGCGCCGTCGACCTCGTCGAGTCGACCAGCGACACCGGCTCGTTCATGTCGTTCTCGTCGTCGCTGAAGCGCAACGCGATCAAGCTGTCGAAGATCAGCAACGACCTGCGGCTGCTCTCGAGCGGACCCCAGGCCGGCTTCGGTGAGATCAATCTGCCGGCCCGGCAGGCGGGGTCGAGCATCATGCCCGGCAAGGTCAACCCGGTGATCCCCGAGGTCGTCAACCAGGTCGCCTTCGCGGTGGCCGGCGCCGACCTGACGGTGACGATGGCGGTCGAGGGCGGTCAGCTGCAGCTCAACGCCTTCGAGCCGATCATCGCGCATTCCATCTTCCAGTCGATCACCTGGATGCGGCGGGCGATGCGGACGCTCCGCGTCAACTGCGTCGACGGCATCACGGCGAACCGCGAGCGCCTCGGGGCCATGGTCGGGTCCTCGGTCGGTGTCGTAACGGCTCTGACGCCTTTCATCGGCTACGCCGCGGCAGCGGCCCTGGCCAAGACCGCGCTGCTGACGCACCGCAACGTGGGCGATCTCGTCGTCGAGGCGGGGCTGATGTCGCGCGAAGAGGTCGACAAGCAGCTCTCGCCCGCGCGCCTGTCGGGTCTGCAGGCCGTGACAGCGGCCATCCCGATCGTCCTCGCCGACGCCGAGGAGAGCGTCTCGGGCTGACAAGGCTTTGTGCCGCGGGGCCCGCTGTCGATAACGTCGAGGCTGTTCATCGCTTTCCGACCGACCGGGGGATCCCATGACCGACCCGAACAACCCGTCCGCGCCGCAGCCTCCGGCCTACCAGCCGCCGGCGTACCCGACGTCGTCTTCCGACGCGTCGTACCAGAACCCGAACGCCCCGGTGCCGGGAAAGACCCTCGGCATCGTCGCGTTCATCCTCGCGCTGGTTCCCGTCGGGCTGCAGCTCGTCGGTCTCATCCTCGGAATCGTGGCGCTCGTCCAGAGCAAGAAAGCGGGCCGTAAGAACGGCCTCGCTCTCGCCGCGATCATCATCAGCGCCGTCTTCATGGTGATCGGTGTGGTCGTCGCGATCGTCCTGTTCTCGGTCTTCGGCAACGCGGCGAACGAGATCTACCAGACCTGCGTGGTCGAGGGCGCCGACACCGTGACGGTGTGGGGCCAGACGCAGTCCTGCTCCTCCGCGCGGTAGTTCGCGTCCCGAAGAGCCCCCGCGGACAACGTCCGCGGGGGCTCTTCGTCTGCCCACCTCAGGAGTCGCTCGGGACGTTTGCGTCCGCGCAGTCAAAGCGCTTAAACTCGTCGCTAGCGCAATGGTTAAGCGCTTTGATCGCCGCGGCGATCCCGCGATTCAAGGAGGAAGACGTGAAGTTCAAGACAGTGGCAGGCGGCATCGCCACCCTCGCTGCGGTGTCGCTCATCCTGACCGGCTGCGGCCGTGCAGACGAGTCGGCGGCCGGGCCCGCAGAGGTCACGACGATCGATGACAGCCCGGCCACGGGCACGATCAGCGTATGGGCGATGGGTGCGGAGGGCGAGGCCCTGCCGGAGTTCGTCAAGGAGTTCCAGGAAGCCAACCCCGACGTGAAGATCGACGTCACCGCCATTCCGTGGGACGCGGCGCACAACAAGTTCCAGACGGCGATCGCGGGTGGGAACACCCCCGACGTCGCCATGGTGGGCTCGACGTGGATGGCGGACTTCGGCGACGCGTTCGCCACCGTCCCGGCCGAGATCGCGACCGACGGCTTCTTCCCCGGCGCCCTCAGCACGACGGAGTTCGACGACCGCGCCGCCGGTGTGCCGTGGTACGTCGATACGCGCGTGCTGTACTACCGCACCGACCTCGCGCAGCAGGCCGGCTGGTCCCAGGCTCCGACGACGTGGGACGAGCTGCAGCAGCTCGCCGCCGACATGAAGGAGAAGGCGGGCGCCGAGTACGGTATCCGGATGCCCGGCGGCAACGACTCGTTCCAGGGCGCCATGTGGATGCCGTGGTCCGCCGGTGCCGAGCTCACCGACGGTGACGCCTGGACCCTCGACACCCCCGAGATGACGAAGGGGCTGGAGTTCTACAAGAGCTTCTTCGACAAGGGGCTCGCCGACGCGAACGCCGACATCTCCGCCGGCGCGACCGAGGCCGAGTTCGTGGCCGGAACCACGCCGATGGTCGTCGAGGGGCCGTTCCTGCGTGGTCAGCTCGAGCTGCTGGGCGGTGCGGACTTCGCCTCGAAGTACGCGACGGCCGTCCTGCCCGCCGACACCGGGTCGGTGTCCTTCAGCGGCGGCGCGAACCTCGTCGTGTTCAACCAGAGCAAGAACGCCGAGTCGGCGTGGAAGCTCGTCCGCTGGCTGAGCGAGCCGGAGACTCAGGCGGCGTTCTACGAGACGACGGGTGACCTGCCCGCTCTCCAGGCCGCGTGGGATGCGCCCGCCCTTGCCGACGACGCGAGCCTGACGACCTTCGGTGAGCAGCTGCAGACCGCCAAGGCCCCGCCCGTGACGACCAGCTGGGTGCAGGTGGCCGCCAAGGGCGACCAGGCCCTCGAGCAGCTGCGTCGCGGCGGAGCGGATGTTCCCGCGGTGCTGCAGAAGCTGCAGGCCGACGCCGACGCGATCGGACTCGAGTGACCTCGATGTCCACCACCACCCTCCCCGCGGCCGGAGCCGACTCCGGCCGCGGGGCCTCCCGCCCCGACGGGCTGCACGCACGGCTGCGCAAGCGTCAGGCACTCATCGCCTGGGCGTTCTGCCTGCCCTTCGTCGCCGTGTTCGCCGTCTTCATGCTCTTCCCGATCGTCGGGTCGTTCGCGATGTCGTTCACCGACTTCACCGCTCGCGACATCACCTCGCCGTTCGCGGTGAACTTCGTCTGGCTCGACCAGTTCGCGACGCTCTTCGGGGACCCGCGCTTCATCACGTCCCTCGGGGTCACCGCGGTCTTCGTCGTGGTCGGCATCCCCGTGACGATGGTGCTGGCGCTCGCCCTCGCGCTCGCCCTCAACAGCGGCGGCGGCCGCATCGTCGCGTTCTTCCGGGTGGGTTTCTACGCGCCGGTGGTCACGAGCATCGTCGCGGTCGCGGTCGTCTGGCGCTACATCCTCCAGCCGGACGGCCTCCTCAACTCGGCCCTCGCGCTCGTCGGCATCGACGGCCCGAACTGGCTCAACGACCCCGCCTTCGCCCTGCCCTCGCTCATCATGATGGCGGTGTGGCGCAACGTCGGCACGCTCATGGTGATCTTCCTCGCGGGCCTGCAGGCCGTTCCGCAGGACGTCAACGAGGCGGCGACGATGGACGGCGCGTCATCGTGGCGGCGTCTGACCTCGGTCACCCTGCCGCTGCTGCGCCCCACGATCCTCCTCGGCGCGGTCCTCATCTCCGTCGGCTACCTGCAGTTCTTCGAGGAGGCCTTCGTCATGACCAAGGGCGGACCGCTCGACTCCACGCTCTCCGTGGCCTACTACACCTTCCAGCAGTTCGGCTTCGGCGAGTACGGACTGGCCTCCGCCGCCAGCTACGTCCTGTTCCTGGCCATCGCCCTGCTGAGCCTGCTCCAGTTCCGACTGCTCCGTTCGAAGGACTGACCCGATGACAACCATCCCCGCTCCCGTGGTGGACACCGGCACGCCGCCGCCCGCTCCGCGGCGCCGCCGCCGTCGGTTCGGTCCGCGTGCGATCACCTACACCGTCCTGGCCGTCGGACTCGCCCTCTGGCTCATCCCGTTCCTGTGGATGGTGCTCGGATCGGTCAAGACGCAGGGGGAGATTCTGCGCCGCCCGCCGACGTGGTTCCCGGAGAACCCGACGGGCGAGAACTTCGCGCAGTGGTTCGGGCCTCTCGACTTCGGACACTTCTTCGCCAACAGCCTCATCGTCGCGGTGGTCACCGTCCTCGGCAACATCGTGTTCTGCTCGATGGTGGGCTACGCCCTGGCGAAGATGGACTTCCCCGGCAAGAAGGTGCTCTTCCTCCTCGTGATGGTGACGCTCATGGTGCCGGGGGTCGTCACCTTCGTGCCGCTGTTCGTGATGGTCTCCTCGCTCGGGCTCGTCAACACCTACCCCGCGCTCATCCTCCCCTTCATCACCGCCCCCATCGGCGTGTTCCTCATGCGGCAGTTCATCATGGGCATCCCCGACGCGCTGCTCGAGGCCGCCCGCCTCGACGGGGCGGGGGAGTGGCGCATCTTCTCGCGCATCGTGATGCCGCTGTGCGGGCCGCCGCTCGCGACCCTCGGCATCCTGACGTTCCTCGCCTCCTGGAACAACTTCCTCTGGCCGCTGGTGGCGGCCCAGACCGAGGAGATGTACACGCTTCCCGTCGCGCTCTCGCTCTACTCGACGGGACAGAACGCGACCAACTACGGACTGCTCCTGGCCGGATCCGTGCTCGTCATCGCGCCCATCATCGTGCTGTTCGTCTTCCTGCAGCGCTGGTTCATCCGGGGCGTCGCCACCACCGGTCTGAAGTGACCTACGCGCCGGCCTCCGCGTCGCCGCATCCGTCCCCCCACAAGCGAAAGCACCTCATGCGACCCGAATTCCACACCGCGCCCGATGGAACCCGTTTCCGCGACCTCAACGGCAACGGCGTCCTCGACCCCTACGAGGACCCGCGCCTGACCCCGGAGGAGCGCACCGACGATCTGCTCAGCCGGATGTCGCCGGCCGAGAAGATCGGCCTCATGTTCCAGACCGTCATCGAGATCGGTCCCGATGGCGAGCTCCTCGAGACACCGGGCGCCATCTCGAAGTCGCCGACGACCGACGTCGTGGTCGGCAAGAACATGACGCACTTCAACGTGCACGCCATCCGCACGGCTCGTGAGGGCGCTCGCTGGAACAACAACCTGCAGAGACTCGCCGAGAGCACGCCGCACGGCGTCCCGGTGACGATCAGCACCGATCCGCGGCACGCGTTCGTCGAGAACACCGGCGTCGCCTTCTCCGCGGGTCCCTTCTCGCAGTGGCCGGAGCCGCTGGGGCTCGCCGCGCTCGACGACCTCGAGGTCATCGAGCAGTTCGCCGACGTCGCCCGTCGCGAGTACTGCGCGGTCGGTATCCGGGCGGCGCTGCACCCGCAGATCGACCTCCCCACCGAAGCTCGCTGGGGTCGTCAGGCCCAGACGTTCGGCTTCGACGCCGAGCGGGTCTCGCAGATCACCGCCGCCTACCTGCGCGGCTTCCAGGGCGACGTGCTCGGCGCTGAGAGCGTCGCGTGCACGACGAAGCACTTCCCGGGCGGCGGGCCGCAGCTCGACGGTGAAGACGCGCACTTCCCGTACGGACGCGAGCAGGTCTACCCGGGCGGCATGTTCGACTATCACCTCGAGCCCTTCCGCGAGGCGATCCGGCGCGGCACGGCCGGCATGATGCCGTACTACGGCATGCCGGTCGGACTCGAACGGAACGGCGTGCCGATCGCCGAGGTCGGATTCGCCTACAACCGTCAGATCGTGACGGACCTCCTGCGCGACGAGCTCGGCTACGACGGCGTCGTCGTCACCGACTGGGAGCTCGTCAACGACAACCACGTCGGGGACCAGGTGCTGCCCGCTCGCGCGTGGGGCGTCGAGGAGCTCGACCCGACCGAGCGGATGCTGCGGCTCCTGGACGCCGGTGTCGACCAGTTCGGCGGCGAGGAGTGCACGGAGCTGCTCGTCGGCCTCGTCGAATCCGGCACCGTGCCGCTCGAGCGCATCGACGTGTCGGCCCGGCGCATCCTGCTCGTGAAATTCCGGCTCGGCCTCTTCGACGACCCGTACGTCGACGAGGACGAGGCCGAGCGCATCGTCGGCAACGCCGATTTCCGCGCGCTCGGCACCCGCGCGCAGGCGGAGTCGCTGACCGTTCTGCAGAACCGCGACGAGGTGCTGCCGATCCGTTCGGCGCCCCGCCCGAGGATCTACGCCGAGAACGTCGGCGACGCCGCGATCGCCCCGTACGGCGACCGCGTCGAGCGGCCCGAGGACGCTGACGTCGCGATCGTCCGTGTCGGAGCGCCCTTCGAGCCTCGCGACGACCTGTTCCTCGAGAAGTGGTTCCACCAGGGTTCCCTCGACTTCGGCCCCGGGCTGGTGTCGCGACTGGGTCGTGTCGCGACGCACGCCCCTCTCGTGCTGGTCGTCGGCCTCGACCGGCCCGCGGTCCTCACCCCCTTCATTCCCGTCGCTTCGGCGATCGTCGCCGACTACGGCAGCTCGGATGCCGCAGTGCTCGCCGCGCTCACCGGCGCGGTGCCGCCACGTGGCACGCTGCCCGTCGAGATCCCGCGATCCATGGACGCCGTGCGCCGTTCCCGGACCGACGTCCCGGGCGACACGGACGAGCCGATCTTCCCGCGGGGGACCGGACTGTCGATCGTGCCGGCGTGAGGTGCGTCGGTAGACTCCCCGGGGAATCGAGGTAGTCATGGTGGTCGGACGACCCACGGTCTACGACGTCGCGGAACGTGCCGGGGTGTCGATCGCGACGGTCTCATTCGCGTTCCGGCGCCCCGACAAGGTGCGCACCGAGACCCGCGACATGGTGCTGCGGGTCGCACGCGAGCTGGGGTACGTCCCCAGCGGCTCGGCCCGGAACCTCGCGCGCGGCCGCACCGGGGTGCTCGGGCTGCATCTGTTCGATCTGCTGGTCGAATCGGCGCCGCCCGTCGAGACGGGGTTGACCTCGGGTGCGGCTCCCGAGCGGCCGACGCCGCCCGGGCTCACCGATCTCGCCGAGCTCGACCTCGACGTCGACCTGATCGCGTGGGACGCCGACGAGGACGTCCGCCGGAGCGCTCCCCGGACGTTCCCGCTCTACGTCGATGAGATCCAGCGCGGCTTCGTGCTCGAGTGCAAGCGGGCCGGCACCGCGGTGCTGCTCAGCACCGGTGGGCTGGGGGCGTCCGAGATCGCCGACACGGCGGGGCAGGTCGACGGCCTCGCGATCCTGCCGGGCCCGACGGTGACCGCGTCTCTCGGCTCGGTGTCGTCGACGCTCCCGGTCGCCGTGCTGAGCTCGCCGCTGGGTGACGCGCACCATGTCCTCGCCGACAACGCTGGTGGTGAGCGGATGCTCGTCGATCATTTCGTCGAGGTCCACGGCGTCTCCACCTTCGGGTGGGTCGACGCACCCGCGGGTTTCGACACCGACGAGCGCCGCGCCGCCTTCTTCGATGCTGTCGCCTCTCACCCCGGCGCGCGCGCCGAGGTCATCGACACCGTCGAGCTCGAGCGCGCACCGGTGTTCCCGGGGCTGAGCTCACGAGCACGCGAGAGCACGCTCCCCGAAGCGGTGCTGTGCGCGACCGATCAGATCGCGCTCGCCGCGCTCGACGTGCTGCACGCCCGGGGCATCGTCGTGCCCCGCGACGTGCGGCTCGCCGGCTTCGACGGCATCCAGGCGGCCGGGATGTCGTCGCCGCCGCTGACGACCGTGCGCCAGCCGATGGAGCTCATGGGGCGCATCGCCGCCCACCTGCTGCTGACCGATCCGGGAGACGGCTCGGCGCGGCGCAGCGTGCGCGTCGAGGTGGGGCTCCGGGTCGGCGGAAGCTGCGGGTGCCCGGTCAGTCCGTGATGCGGCAGTGCGTCCGCAGCTCACCGATCCCGTCGATCCCGACGGTGACGACGGAGCGGTCGCGCAGGAAGATCTGCGGGTCGCGCGAGTAGCCGGCGCCGCCCGGGCTGCCGGTCGAGATGAGCGTGCCGGGCAGGAGCGTGGCCGCCGTCGAGAGGTGCGCGACAAGCGTCGCGACCGAGCGGATCATCTGTCCCGTCGAGGCGTCCTGCACCGTCTGGCCGTCGACGACGGCCCAGATGTGAAGGTCTTGCGGGTCGGGGACCTCGTCGGCGGTCACCACGTAGGGTCCCGTCGGCGTGAACCCGTCGAAGGACTTGCAGCGCGACCACTGCGCCTCGGAGAACTGGATGTCGCGCGCGGTGATGTCGTTGACCACCGTGTAGCCCCAGACGTGGTCGAGAGCCGTGTCTGCAGGGACGTCCTTGGCCGCCGTGCCGATGATGACGCCGAGCTCGGCCTCGTAGTCGACCGACTCGCTGAGGCTCCGCGGCCACGACGTGATTGCGTCGTGCGCGGTGAGCGAGTTCGGCCACAGGGTGAACACGGTGGGCGCGGTGTCGGCCTTCAGGCCCAGCTCGCTCGAGTGCGCCGCGTAGTTCAGCCCGACGGCCAGCACGATCGGCGGGGCCAGAACGGCCGATGCGAAGGCCGAGCCGGTGATGTCGTGCCACGCCACGCCCTCGCTCGTCGACGCGTCCGCGACGCGCGCAAGCCCGTCGTCGCCGAGCTCGATGAGCTGCTGCAGTCGTTCGGGTGCGCCGGCGAACAGGTCGCCGACGAACGTGGCCCGGTCGTCTTCGACGAGCACGAGGCGGGGATCGTCGGCCCCCGCGGTCATCACGTGGGCAAAGCGCATGCTCTCAGGCTACCCGGCTCACGACTCGGTCGCGGCGCGACGTCCTCGCCATAGGGCGGACGCCGCCCGCGCTCTAGGGTGGGGGCGTGTCGTTCCCGTCGCCTCTCTCGCAGCCGCAGCCCGGTCACCCCGGTCCCATCCCGGCCGCGCCGACCTCGCCGCCCGTCGTCCCCGTCCGGGCGCGTCCCGGCGGCTGGGCGGCGCTCTGGGTCGGCGCGGTCCTCGTGGTGCTGCTCCTCGGACTGGCGGCCTACCTCGTGTCGTTCCTCGGCTGGTTCGCCTCGATCGTGGGAGCCGTGCTCGCGCTGCTGCCGCTGCTGGGAGTGCTGTGGGTTGTCCGCATCGTCGATCGCTGGGAGCCCGAGCCGCCACGGCTGCTGTGGATCGCGCTGCTGTGGGGCGCCGTCGCGTCGGTGGTCATCGCGCTCGGCGTCGACCTTCTCGTGACCATCGCCACCGGTCCGGCGCGTGACCCGCTCCTCGAGGCGATGAAGAGCGTCGTGCAGGCGCCCATCGTGGAGGAGATCGCGAAGGGGCTCGGCATCCTCCTCATGCTCCGTCTCGGGCGCCGCTACTTCGACGGACCCGTCGACGGCGTCGTCTACGGGGCGATGGTCGGGGCGGGGTTCGCCTTCACCGAGAACATCCTCTACTTCGCCGACAGCCTGATCACCGGCGGTCTTGCTCAGGTGTCGGTCACGTTCGTGCTGCGCGGCATCCTCTCGCCCTTCGCCCACGTCATGTTCACGGCTGCGACCGGCTTCGCGGTCGGACTCGCCGTGCGGCGGGGAGCACGGGGCGCCGCCGTGTTCGGGCCCTGGGCGACCGGCCTCGCCGTCGCGATCCTGCTGCACGCGCTCTGGAACGGCTCGGCTGCTTTCGCCGACTTCTTCGCCCTCTACGTGACGCTCCAGGTGCCTCTGTTCATCGGGTTCGTGATCGGCGTGCTGCTGCTGCGCCGCGAGGAGGCGCGCCTCACCCGCGAGCGGCTCGACGACTACGCCGCGGCGGGCTGGTTCACCCCCGTCGAGGTCGACCTGCTCGCCACCGGGGGAGGCCGAAGGCGCGCGCTGGCCTGGGCGCGGACACTTCCCGGCGACCGCACCGAGACGATGCGGGCATTCATCGCCGAGGCGACGCGTCTCGCCGCCGCACGCCAACGGGCGCTGACCGGCCGCGACGATCGGGCGCTCTCCGACGAGCGCGAGCATCTCGCCCGGGCCACGCGCCTGCGACAGGCCCTGCTGCGACCGTGACCCTCGACCGGGACGACACCGCCCGGGAAAGACTCAGCGCCCGGTGCTGCGGCGATGCCTGCATGTCTCCCGGGCGCTGAGTTGGCCTGCCCTCATGATCCTCCCGCCGCCGCGCCGCGTCAAGAGGTGCGCTCGGGTGGGCGCCGCGTTGCACCCGTCCTCGCCCTCGGGTTGGATGGACACCATGACTGACGACCGCACCAAGCCCGAGATCGACGCCCCCGAGGGGCCCGCGCCCGATGACCTCGTCGTTCGCGACCTGATCGTCGGCGACGGCGCCGAGGCCAAGCCCGGCGACACCGTCACCGTTCACTACGTCGGCGTCGAGTACACCTCCGGCGAGGAGTTCGACTCGTCGTGGAACCGCGGTGAGAGCATCCAGTTCCCGCTCCGCGGTCTGATCCAGGGGTGGCAGGACGGCATCCCGGGCATGAAGGTTGGCGGACGCCGCGAGCTCGTGATCCCGCCGCACCTGGCCTACGGCCCCGCCGGCGGTCACTTCCTCGGCGGCAAGACCCTGATCTTCATCATCGACCTGCTCGCGGTCGGCTGACCCGACGGACACCGCTCGACGGGCGGATGCTGCACAGCGCGGCATCCGCCCGTCGCCATTCGGCACCGGAAATTTACATTCGCGGGAATAGGCTGTGCGCGGGCCGCGTTGCCGACCCCTTGTACGCCGGAGCCCTCCCGGACACCTACGACGAAGGACGATCATGACCACGACCACCGACATCCCCGGTTACAAGGCTGGCACCTGGGTGCTCGACGCCTCCCACAGCGAGGTGGGCTTCAGCGTCCGCCACATGATGATCTCGAAGGTGCGCGGCACCTTCGCCGTCGCCGAGGCGACCATCGTCGCCCCCGAGAACCCGCTCGAGCTGACCCTCGACGCCAAGGTCGACGTCGCCTCGATCAACACCAAGGACGAGGGGCGCGACAACCACCTCCGCAGTGCCGACTTCTTCGACGTCGAGAACTACCCCAACATCACGTTCGTCTCGACCGGCGTGCGTCAGCAGGGCGGCGACTTCCTCGTCGACGGCGACCTCACCATCAAGGACGTCACCAAGCCGGTGACCTTCGAGGTCGAGTTCGGCGGCTTCGGCACCGACCCGTGGGGCAACTACAAGGCCGGCGCGACGGCCAAGACCGTCATCAACCGCGAGGAGTTCGGCCTCACCTGGAACGCCGCGCTCGAGACCGGCGGCGTGCTCGTCGGCAAGGACGTCACCATCGAGCTCGACCTGCAGGGCTCCATCCAGGCCTGATCGCCCGGTTCTCTCCGAGGGGCGGATGCTGCGGCATCCGCCCCTCGTCGTGTCTCCGGGGGCGCGTCGTCCGGCTCACGGGGTCGGGTGGGCCGCGTCGTAGGCGCGGAACGCGGGGGCGAGGCGCACGAGGAGCGCCACCAGACCGACGATGATGAAGCCGCCCAACAGTGGCGGGAACCACAGTGCCGTGACGGTCGCGAGCGTCCCGGCGTACAGCGCGCCCAGCCTCGGACCGCCGGCGACCACCACGATGAACAGGCCCTGCAGTCGGCCTCGGATCGCATCGGGGACGGCGGCCTGCACCATCGTGTTGCGGTAGATCGAGCTGACGTTGTCGGCCGCGCCGGAACCGGCCAGCGCGAGGCCGGCGAGGGCGATCAGGGCGACGTTCGCGGACTCCTCGCCTACGGTCCCCGGGGCGAGTACACCGAACGACCCCGCGAGCAGGACGGCGCCGAACAGGGCGATCGTGACGCCGTAGGCGATGATCGCCCTCTCGATGCCACGGCCGTGCAAGGGATAGCGCGCGATCGGTCCCGAGAACAGGCTCGAGAAGAACGCGCCGACGGCGATGGCGGCCGTGAGGAGCCCTGTCGTGATCGCGCCGCCGCCGAGCAGCACTGCGCCGACGGCGGGGAAGAGGGCGGTGGGCTGACCGAACGTCATCGCGATGATGTCGAGGATGAACTGCAGCCGGATGTTCTTCGCGCGCTTGATGAAGCGCCAGCCGTCGGCGAGCGATCGCAGGCCCGGGCGGACGACGGCGCCCTCCGGGCGGATGCTGGGCAACGACCAGAGGCCGAGGAAGAGGGCGCTCATGAGCACGAGGTCGATCGTGTAGGTCCAGCCGTAGCCGGTGAAGGCCACGAGCAGCCCGGCCGCGGCCGGCCCGACCGAGACCATGATCCCCATGGTGATGCCGCCGAGCGCCGAGGCTGCGGGCAGCAGCTCGCGGGGGATCAGCCGCGGCACGATCGCCTGCCGTGCCGCCATGACGACCGAATTGGCAGCAGAGTTCACGACCGCGATGGCGTAGAGCCACGCGACCGTCTCGCCGCCGCTCCAGGTCAGCACCATCAGGACGGCCGTCGAGACGAAGGTCACGGATGCCGCGATGATGGCGACCCGGCGCCGGTCGAACGCGTCGGCGAGCATGCCCCCGTAGAGGCCGGCGATGATCATCGGCACGAGCCCGGCGACCGCGATCATCGCGACGGCGAACGTCGACGCCGTCAGGTCGTACATGTGGAGCATGATCGCGACGATGGTCAACTGCCCGCCGAGGCCGGCGAGGGTCGAGCCGACCCACATGCGCGCGAAGGCGGGGGAGGTGGTCAACGGCCGCAGATCGATGAGGTGATCCCGACGCAGGCGCATCATGCGAGCCTAGATGACTGGTACAGTAGAGCGGTTGCCGTTCGATCGGCCGCGGATAAAGAGAGCTCGCACATCGGGTGACGGGCGCCGCGCAATGAGAAGGAAGGGGATCCCATCTATGGCACTCGAAGCAGACGTCAAGAAGGCGATCATCGAAGAGTACGCGACGCACCCCGGTGACACCGGATCCCCCGAGGTGCAGGTCGCGCTCATGTCGCAGCGCATCAAGGACCTCACCGAGCACCTCAAGACCCACAAGCACGACCACCACTCGCGCCGTGGGCTCTTCCTGCTCGTCGGTCAGCGCCGTCGACTGCTCGGCTACCTCCAGGAGCTCGACATCCAGCGTTACCGTACGCTGATCGAGCGCCTCGGTCTCCGCCGCTAAGGAGAGCGACTCCGCGCACAATCGCGCAAAACATTCTTGCGAAGGCCGTCCCAGGTGTGGGGCGGCCTTCGGCTTTTCCCGAGCCCGCGCCGCGAGAACGTACCTTCACCGCGAGAACGTACGCCGTCTGGTGCGTTGTCGCGGAGACGGTGCGTGTTCGGCGGCGGGTGTTCGGTGGTGTGTGCTCAGCGGTGGGCCGCGGCGAGTAGATCGGCGTGCCAGCGCTCGGCGACGTCGGGGTGGGCCCGCAGGCGCGACTTCAGCGCGTTCTCGCCGTGCACCCCGTGGATCGGGTTGGTCGGATCCTTCGTGACGCCTCTCGCCTCGGCGGCGAGTTCGGCGGGCAGGTCGATGAGCGGGAATCGGGCGTCGAGGGCGGGGTTGAAGAAGAACGGCACCGAGATGCGGTCGTCGGGGTAGCGCGGCGACACGACGCGGTGGTTCGTCGCGATGAGATAGCCGTCGGTCGCGTACTCGAGCAGTTCGCCGATGTTGACGACGAAGGCTCCCGGCACCGGCGGAGCGTCGACCCATTCGCCGTTGCGCTGCACCTGCAGGCCGCCCTTGCCGGGCTCGACCCATAGGAGGGTCAGGGCGCCCGAGTCCTTGTGCGCGCCGACCCCCTGCTGCGGGGTGGGGTCGTCCTTGCCGGGGTAGCGGACGATCTTCAGCAGGGTCTGGGGCTCGCCGAAGTGGTCGTCGAAATACGTCGCGGGGGCGCCGAGGGCCTCGGCCCAGGCGCGGAGCAGACGCCGCGCGACCTCGGAGAGGTGCGCGACCCACGCGTCGGCGACCTCGCGCAGCTCGGGCTGCGCGGCCGGCCACAGGTTGGGGCCGATGAGCCGGGCGTAGTCGGGCGCGTCGGGGTCGTCGACCGCGGACCGTTCGGGACCGATGTCGATCTGCTCGCGCCAGTCGACCCGGCCCTGCGTGAGCTCGCCGCCGACGCGCGTGTAGCCGCGGAAGTGCGGGCTGTTGACGTTCTCGATCGCGAGCTTGTCGGCCTCGGGCAGGTCGAAGAACTCGCGCGCGACGCGGTGGAGCCGGTCCTCGAGACCGGCGGGGATGCCGGTGCCGGTGAGGTAGAAGAAGCCGACGTCGTGCGTCGCGGCGCGCAGCTCGTCGCGGAAGCGGGCGACATCGGCGGCGTCGCCGTCGAGCTGGGAGAAGTCGAGAACGGGAAGGGAGAGCTCGCTCATGCAGTGAGGCTACGAGCCCTCTGCGGCATCCGCTCGTTTGTTGCGCGGGATGACCTCGCCGGCCTCGCGCGGACGACGCGACCCCGTCGGGTCGCTGCGCCGGCCCTCGCGGCCCGCGAGCTGCGGGTCGCGGAAGAGCCACGCCGGGCGGGGCTCGACGAGCGGCCGGAACACTCGTCGAACCGGCGCCGTGGCCAGACCCAGAGCGATGAGGATCGACGCGACCACGACGAGCGGCAGCCACACCCACGTGGGCTCGGCGTCTCGCAGCACGCCCGACTCCCGGAACGGGTACAGCACGAACGAGTGCAGCAGGTAGATGTACATCGTGTACTGCCCGAGCCGGGTCCAGCGGTGCGAACCGCGGGGGACGAGGGCCAGGAAGGATGCCGTGAGGGCGAGCGCCACGAGCAGCAGGGCGACCCGCACGGCTCCCGCCCACCATTCGGAGCTGCCCGCATCCGAGTAGCTCGCGTCGTAGAACATCCACTTTCCGAGGTTGATGTCGCGCCATGTTCCGATGAATGCCCAGGCCGCCCATCCCGCGAGCCCGAGCGTCGCGACGGCCGCCGTCACGGTCGTCGGGGTGCGCCGCAGCAGGTCGAACCGGTCGACGACGTCGCGGTCGCGCAGCCACCAGCCGAGCACGAAGAAGGGCAGGAAGCCGAGCGTTCGCGACAGTGAGAGCGTCGAATCGATGTTCGGGAGGTACCCCGAGATGACCGAGATCGCGAAGGCCCACAGGAGCGGCCACCGCAGGAGCGCGAGGTAGGGCAGGACCAGGCGGAAGATCCCGAGCGCCAGCAGGAACCACAGCGTCCACGAGGGCTGGGTCGGGTTGGGGTTCGCGTGGCCCTCGACGAGGAACTTCGTGAGCGTCCAGAGTCCCTCGAAGATCACGTACGGCACGAGGATGTCGGTGATGACGCGGGCCATCTGCCGCCGCGATTGCGGGTCGGACTTGGAGAAGTAGCCCGAGATGATCGCGAACGCGGGCATGTGGAACGCGTAGATCACGAGGTACATCGCCATCGCGATGTCGGAGTCGTACGTCAGGCGCTGGATCGCGTGACCCAGCACCACCAGCACGATACAGGCGAAGCGGGCGTTGTCCCAGAAGGGCACGCGCCGCTTCGGGCGCGTTCCGGTCGTGCCGGTGGCGGGATGCGTCATCGTGGATGAAACACTATCCCGGGGGAATAGTCCGAGCGCGACCGCGTTGCATGGTTTATATTCATTTGCATGAAACGGATGCCGCGGCATCCGGGAAGGCGGACCGACGTGAACACGCACACGAGCGAAAACACCGGCTGGTCGGGGATGCAGTTCGGCATCTTCTCCGTGAGCGACATCACGGCAGACCCGACGAGCGGCCACACCCCGAGCGAAGCGGAGAAGATCCGCGCCGCCGTGACCATCGCCAAGCATGCCGAGGATGTCGGGCTCGACGTCTACGCGATCGGCGAGCACCACAACCCGCCGTTCTGGTCGTCGTCGCCCACCACGACGCTCGCCTACATCGCGGCGCAGACCGAACGCCTCATCCTCTCCACGGCCACGACGCTCATCACGACGAACGACCCGGTGAAGATCGCCGAGGACTACGCGATGCTTCAGCACCTGTCGGGCGGCCGCGTTGACCTCATCATGGGGCGCGGCAACACCGGCCCGGTCTACCCGTGGTTCGGCAAGGACATCCGTCAGGGCCTGCCGCTCGCGATCGAGAACTACGCCCTGCTGCACAAGCTGTGGCGTGAGGACGTCGTCGACTGGGAGGGCAAGTTCCGCACTCCGCTGCAGGGCTTCACCTCGACGCCCCGTCCGCTCGACGGCGTCGCTCCGTTCGTCTGGCACGGCTCGATCCGCACCCCCGAGATCGCCGAGCAGGCCGCCTACTACGGCGACGGCTTCTTCGCGAACAACATCTTCTGGCCCAAGGAGCACTACCAGCGCCTCATCGACCTGTACCGTCAGCGCTTCGCGCACTACGGCCACGGCACGCCCGAGCAGGCGATCGTCGGTCTCGGCGGCCAGGTGTTCATGAGCGCCAACTCGCAGGATGCCGTTCGGAAGTTCCGCCCGTACTTCGACAACGCCCCCGTCTACGGTCACGGCCCCTCGCTCGAGGACTTCAGCGAGATGACGCCCCTCACCGTCGGGTCGCCGCAGCAGGTCATCGACCGGTACGCGGCGATGCGCGAGACGTTCGGCGACTACCAGCGTCAGCTGTTCCTCATCGACCACGCGGGCCTGCCGCTGAAGACCGTGCTCGAGCAGCTCGACATCCTGGGCGGCGAGGTCGTCCCGGTGCTTCGGAAGGAGCTCGCGCAGGGTCGTGGCGCGGCAGTGCCCGACGCCCCGACGCACGCCGCGCGCGTCCGTGAGGTGTACGGCGACGGCCCGGCGCGCGAAGCGCGGCCCCGCGCCAATCGCGGAGACAACCTCAGCGGCCCCTCGCCCTACCAGGACGCTCCCGCGCCCGCAGGTTCGGCCTTCGGTGTGGCGGCGGCACGATGAGCGCGCGGCGTATCGCGGTCGTCTCGGCCGGCCTGTCGAACCCGTCGTCGACCCGCATGCTCGCCGACCGGCTCGCGACGGCGACGATCGCCGAGCTCACGGCATCCGACATCACCGCGACAGCGGACGTCATCGAGCTGCGCGATCTCGCGCATGACATCACGAACAACCTGCTGACGGGTTTCGCCCCGCCCGCCCTCGAGTCGGCGATCAACTCGGTCGTCTCGGCCGACGCGCTCATCGCTGTGACGCCGATCTTCTCGACGAGCTACTCCGGGCTGTTCAAGTCGTTCATCGACGTGCTCGACCCCGACTCGCTCACCGGGAAGCCCGTGCTCATCGGGGCGAACGCGGGCACGGCTCGTCACTCGCTCGCGATCGACTATGCCATCCGGCCGCTGTTCGCGTACCTGCACGCGTCCCCGGTCTCGACCGGCGTCTTCGCGGCGTCGAGCGACTGGGGGAGCAAGGCCGACGAGGTCGCTCCGCTGAGCGCGCGGGTCGAGCGCGGCGCACGGGAGCTCGCTGCGGCCGTCGTGGCACGCACGCCCGTCACGGACGCGGATCCGTTCGACCCCGCCTCGTACCTGGGCGAGGGCAAGTCGTTCGGTCACCTGCTCGGCGGTCTCGCCGGGGAGTGACCCGCTCGCGGCGCCGCGTGAGGGCGGCCGTGATCACATCGATCGCGGCGCCCAGCGCGAGCGCCGCGGCCACCGACAGGAGCACCGCAAGCAGCGGGGCATCGGGCAGGAGCGCGCCGACCGCCGCGCCGATGACGCTCTGATAGGTGGCCCAGGCCGTCGCCGCGACTCCGGCGATGGCGAGGAAGCGCACGGCCGATACTCGCGTGGCGCCCGCGGTGAGATTGACCGCGAGGCGCGCGAAGGGGATGAAGCGGGCGGTGAAGACGACCGTCGCGGTTCCCCGCTGCAGCCGACCCCCCGCCCACGCGAACGCGCGCTGCACGCGCCGGTGCCGCATCCACCGCCACCGGCGGAGGCCGATCCGACGCCCCACGGCGTAGCAGAGCGCATCCCCGCAGAACGCAGCGGATGCGGCGACACCGACGACGGCCGCCAGCGGGGGATCGCCGGTCGACGCGGCGAGCGCTCCCGCCGCCGTCACCGCGATCTCGCCGGGGACGACGACCAGGACGGAGTCGAGGAGGACGAGCGCGAAGACCGCGACGAGGAGCCAGGGGCCGCCGGACATCGCGGTCAGCAGGTCGTCGAGCACGCGGCATCCCTATCAGCCGTGGATGAACGGAGCGGGAACGGCGACGGTCAGGCGTCCGCGAGGTGACCGAGCGCGGAGGATCGTGTGAACAGTGCGCGATTCCGGCTGGTTCAGCAGACAGTGGCGCGCCGTCGGCGACACCCTGGTCTCGTGAGAGTCGCGGTGGTCACCGAGTCCTTCCTTCCCCACATGAACGGCGTGACCGGTTCGGTCCTGCGGGTGCTCGAGCATCTCGAGCATCGCGGGCACGAGGCCTTCGTCGTCGCGCCTGGCGCGGGGCGACGGCATCCGCTCGCCGTTCCGGGTCGAGCGGTGCGGTCGATCCCGATGCCCCGGTATCCCGCCGTGCGCGTGGCGGCCCCGCCCGTGGTCTCGGTCGCGCGGGTGCTGCGAGAGTTCCGCCCAGACGTCGTGCACCTCGCATCGCCGTTCCTTCTCGGCTGGCAGGGGCTTCTCGCCGCCGAGGGCCTCGGGCTGCCGAGCGTCGCCGTCTATCAGACCGATGTCATCGCCTACACCGAGCGCTACGGCGTGCCGCACGCCACGGCGCTCACGGCTGCTCACATGCGGCGGCTGCATCGCCGCGCGACGCTGACGCTCGCTCCCGCCGACGCGGCACGGCGGCAGCTGCAGGACCTCGGTGTCGATCGCGTCGCGATCTGGGGCCGCGGGGTCGACGGCATCCGCTTCGCGCCCCACCGCCGCGACGAGGCGTGGCGCGGGCGGGTCGTTCCGGAAACGGCCGACGGCGACGTCGTGGTCGGATATGTCGGGCGGCTCGCCCCCGAGAAGCAGATCGAGGACCTGGCGGCGCTCAGCTCGCTGCCCGGCGTGCGACTGGTCATCGTGGGCGACGGGCCCTCGCGGATGAGTCTGGAGAGCCTCTTGCCGGATGCCGTCTTCCTCGGCCATCTGCACGGGGACGAGCTCGCCACCGTGATGGCCAGCTTCGACGTTTTCGTGCACCCGGGCGAGAGCGAGACGTTCGGCCAGACCATCCAGGAGGCGCAGGCGAGCGGTGTACCGGTGGTCGCGACGGGTCGCGGCGGCCCGCTCGACCTGGTGCGCAGCAGTGTCGACGGGTGGCTCTACCGGCCCGGCGATGCCGACGACCTCCGCAGCCGGGTCGCCGACCTGGCGGGGGACGCGGCGAAGCGGCGCGCGTTCGGCGCGGCGGCCCGGGAGGCCGTCGCCGGGCGCACCTGGGAGAGCCTCGGCGATGCCCTGCTCGGCCACTACGAGCGTGCGGGCGAGCTGCATGCGATCGACCGTGCCCGGCGGGCTCGCGTGTGGCCGCGCGCCGAGCTGCCCGTCGCGGGCGACGGACCCCCGCTGTGGCGGCGCTACGTCGCGCTGGGCGACTCGATCACCGAGGGGCTCTGCGACACGTCGCGCATGCCGGCGGGGATGCACCGGGGATGGGCCGATCGTCTCGCTCAGCTGCTCGCCTCGGCGGCGCCGCGCGCCGGTGGGGGAACCGGAGCCTTCCAGTACGCGAACCTCGCGGTGCGCAGCAAACGGGTACGGCACCTCGTCGACGAGCAGGTTCCGGCGTGCCTGGCGCTGCGGCCCGAACTCGTCTCGGTGCTCATCGGTGCCAACGACCTCGTGCAGGCCCGGGTGGACGTCGCGAGCGTCGCCGACGAGGTCGAGATCGCGGTCCGGCGGTTGCGGGAATCCGGGGCGGACGTGCTGCTCGCCACGGTGTTCCTTCCGGGGCGGGCCGCAGCGAGCATCTTCGCGCGGCGCTTCGCCGCCTACAACGCCCGGCTGCGAACGATCGCGTCGAGGACGGGCGCCATCCTGGTCGACCTCGAGGCTGTACCGGAACTCGCCCGCCTCGAGCTGTGGGCCGACGACAAGGTGCATCTGCGCTCGCGCGGGCATCGGCTCGTGGCCTATCGCGCGGCGGAAGCGCTCGGGGTGCCGCACGCCGAGGCGCTCGCCGAGCTCGACGAGGCCTTCCATCTCGACGACGATCCCGTCGTGCCGGGAACGTGGCTGCGTCGCGATGCACTCCCGTGGATGTGGCGGCGCCTGCGCGGCCGCACGGCCGGCGACGGCGTCGCCCCCAAGCTCCCCGCCTACGTGCGCATCGGCCCCACGGCCCCGCGCCGCTCGTCCCTCCCGCAGCAGTAGCCCGCCCCGCCCCGCCCGCCGAGCCCCGCCCCGCCGGGAGCGACGCGCGGTCAGGGGCGCCAGCGGTACTCGGCCTCGGGCCGGCCGGGGGCCCCGTAGCGCTGGGCCCGTTCGGCGCGGCCGGCGTCGGCGAGGTGCTCGAGGTATCGTCGCGCCGCGACGCGCGACATCCCGAGCGCCTCCGCAGCCTCGCGGGCGGACAGGGCTCCGGCCTCGCGGAGCCGGTTCGACACGCGCTCGAGCGTCTCGGGAGAGAGCCCCTTGGGGACGGGCGCCGTGACCGGGCGCAGCGCCCCCAGCATCGCGTCGATCTCGGCCTGGGTCGCCGCGCCCGTGGTCTCGCTCGCGCGCTCGCGGTAGCGCGCGTACTGCGACATCCGTTCCTGGAAGTCGGCGAAGGTGAAGGGCTTCACGAGGTACTGCACCGCGCCGAGGCCGACGACCTGGCGCACCACGTCGGCATCCCGCACCGACGTGATCGCGATGACGTCGACATCGCGCGCTCGTGCCCGCAGGTGACGGAGGACGTCGAGTCCCGACCCGTCGGGCATCGTCATGTCCAGCAGCACGAGGTCGATCTCGTCCGTGGCCGGGCTGTCGAGGAGGGCTCGCAGGGCGGCACGTGCGCCGCTGCACTCGGCGACGACCCGGAATCCGTCCAGCCGCTCGATGTAGTGGCGGTGGAGGTCGAGGGTGAGGGCTTCGTCGTCGACCAGCAGCACGCCGATCATGTTTCCCTCCTCGGCAGGATGACGCGGAACGTCGTCGGGTCGTGATCGAGGGTGAGGCTACCGCCGGCGTCGTCGACGATCGCTGCGACGAGGGCGAGACCCACACCACGTCCTTCGGCGCCGGCGGGTTTCGTGGAGAAGCCGTGCTCGAAGATCCGGCGCCGGAGCTCGGGAGGGACGCCGGTTCCCGAGTCCGACACGGCGATCTCGAGCTCGTCCTCCTCGGTGCGCGTCATCCTGATCTCCACCCAGCGCGGTTCGGGCCCGCCGGCGGCGGCGTCGAGCGCATTGTCGATGAGATTACCGACGACCGAGACGGCGTCGACCGGCGAGAGCACCGAGCGAGGCGCGTCGGGTTCGATGCGGGAGCGCCACCGGATGCCGCGTTCCTTGGCCTGCGAGGCCTTGCCGAGCAGCAGCGCCCCGACGGTCGGGTCGCCCTCGCGGCGGGCCGCGACCTCGTCGACCAGCACCTGACTCTGCCGCGAGGTCTCGGCGAGGATCTCGATCGCCTCGGGGGTGCGACCCAGCTCCAGCAGGGCGATGGCGGTGTGCATGCGGTTGCCGTGCTCGTGGGTCTGCGCCCGCAGGGCTTCGCCGAGCGTACGGAGCGACTCGAACGACGAGACGGCGTCGCGGACGGCGCCGGCGGGCAGGTCTCCGGTGACCTGCCGCGTCGCCCGACGCGCGACGACGGCTCCGACGAGACCAGCCGCCAGGAGCGCGGCCGCGATGCCGACGACGACGAGGATGCGGGGCCCCAGAGTCGCCGCGATACTGCCGATGGTCACGCCGACAGAGACCCACCCGACGACGGCGCCGCCGCTCTCCACGGGCACGATGGTGCGGATCGAGGGGCCGAGGGTGCCCGTGAACTCCTCCGTCAACGCGCGTGACGTGGTGGGGATCGAACCCAGGTAGCGCTCGCCGATCCGCTCGGCGTCGCGGTGCGTGATCCGGATGCCGCTCGGGTCCATGATCGTGACGAAGTCGACGCGGGCATCGACGATCACCTGTTCGACCTGGGGCTGCAGCTCCGCGGATGCGAGGTCGCGGTCGCCGGCGGCGAGGAGGTCGGCGACCTGCGCCGAGTCGGCGACGGTCTGCGCGACGGCCTGGGTGACGCGCTCGGCCTCGGACCGCGCGGACCGCTGGCCGTCGGCGATGAGGATGCCGGCGATCGCCAGGGTGAGGAGCGCCACGGCCACCGCGACCGCGACGAACACGAGCGAAGCGGCGCTGCGGGTGCGCGTTGTCATGCCGCTCTCGCTCTCGTCGTCGTCGTCGGGTGCTGCCACGTCGCAGGCCGTGACCAATACGACCATAAATCGGCGTCCGCGCGGAACAGCCGGACGCTTAGAGCGCACCGACAGGGACGTCGGCATCGGACAACGACTGTTCAGCTGGAGGAGACCATGGCTCTCACATCATCTTTCCGCCTGCCGGGGTACAACGCCCGGAAAGGCAAGCAGGCCTGGGACAAGCACACGTGGCTCTACGTCTCGGTCATCCTGGCGGTCGTGCTGGGCGCGGTCGTCGGCCTCGTATGGCCTTCCTTCGCCGTCGGTCTCGAGCCGCTCGGCAAGGGCTTCGTCAACCTCATCAAGATGATGATCGCGCCGATCATCTTCTGCACGATCGTCGTGGGGGTCG
The DNA here is from genome assembly GCF_053345465.1 of Microbacterium sp. M4A5_1d. NCBI lineage: Bacteria > Bacillati > Actinomycetota > Actinomycetes > Micrococcales > Microbacteriaceae > Microbacterium > Microbacterium sp. M4A5_1d. Next base: position 922,560 of record NZ_JBKFAD010000001.1, on the reverse strand, counting down.
GCTCGATCGCGAAGGCCGCGACGGTCGGGCGCATCGGCGGTCTCGCGCTGCTCTACTTCATGGTGATGTCGACCTTCGCCTTGGCGATCGGACTCATCGTGGGCAACATCATCCACCCGGGTGAGGGGCTCAACATGCAGAGCGCGGTCTACGACGCCGGGGCGGCGGCCGAGGCGAAGTCGACGACCGACTTCCTGCTCGGCATCATCCCGACCACGTTCTTCTCGGCGTTCACCGGTGAGAGCGTGCTCCAGGTGCTGTTCATCGCGCTGCTGGTCGGCTTCGCGTTGCAGGGACTCGGCGAGAAGGGCGCCCCGATCATGAGCGCCGTGAAGAACCTGCAGACGCTGGTCTTCCGCATCCTCGGCATGATCCTGTGGCTTGCTCCGATCGGCGCCTTCGGTGCGATCGCCGCGGTGGTCGGCAAGACCGGTGTCGCCGCCATCGTGAGCCTCGGTGTGCTGATGATCGCGTTCTACATCACGTGCATCGTCTTCATCGTCGCGGTGCTCGGCACGCTGCTCTACGCCGTGGCGCGGATCAACATCTTCAGCCTGATGAAGTACCTCGCCCGCGAGTACCTGCTGATCGTCGGGACCTCGTCGAGCGAGTCCGCGCTGCCCCGCCTGATCGCCAAGATGGAGCACGTCGGCGTCTCGAAGCCGGTCGTGGGTATCACGGTCCCCACGGGATACTCGTTCAACCTCGATGGGACGGCCATCTACCTCACGATGGCGTCGCTGTTCATCGCCGCCGGGATGGGCGCTCCGATGTCGATCCCCGAGCAGATCGGTCTGCTGGTCTTCATGATCATCGCCTCGAAGGGCGCGGCCGGAGTCACCGGCGCCGGCCTCGCGACCCTCGCCGGCGGTCTGCAGGCGTACCGGCCCGACCTCGTCAACGGCGTCGGCGTGATCGTCGGCATCGACCGGTTCATGTCGGAGGGTCGCGCGCTGACCAACTTCACCGGGAACGCGGTCGCGACGATCCTCATCGGAACCTGGACCCGCGAGTTCGACCGCGACCAGGCCCGCGCCGTGCTCAGCGGCGAGCGCCCCTTCGACGAGGCGATGCTCACCGGTCACGGTCACGACGGGATGTCGAACGACACCGGCGCCGTCAACACGCAGGGACTCGGTGACGCCGCCCTCGAGGAGGCCGCGGCGAAGGAGGAGCGCGCTCGCCTCCGCCGCGAGGCCGCGACGCGCTGACGGTTCCCGATCTCCGGTGGCCGCGGATCCGAGAAATCGGATGCCGTGGCCACCGGCATTCTTGACGGCAGGCGAAACCGAAACCGGCTCGCTGGCGCGCAGGGCGACGGGCCCCGCGAGGAGAAGGTGGAACGCGACCGCTCAGAATGGCGGGGCCCCGGGGCCGGGTGGAGCCGTGGTCGTGAAGGCGACGAGCGGCGGTGGTGCGTCTTCCCGGTAGACCCGTCCGGTGGGGGATGTCCACACGAGCCGCCCGCCCGCGAGTTGTCGGACGTGCCATCGGGTGTGGTGTTTGACGTCGTGGTGTCTCTTGCAGAGGTTCGCCAAGTTGCACACATGAGTTGGCCCGCCGTCGGATGCGGCGATCGTATGGTCCAACTCGCACCGGATGGCTGGTTGTCGGCATCCGGGGAACCGGCAGTGCCGGTCCCTCGCCCGCAGCAGCCGTACCATCGCGGCGGTGGGCCGGTATGCATCGCACTCCAGCACGGTCCCGGTGACCGGGTGGGTCAGCAACCGATCCCACGAAGTGGCTTTGCCGGCCAGTTCCCGTGCTGTGGCGGCATCGATGGGGGAGCGGCCGGCCAGATCAGCCGGGCCCTCGTCCTGTCCCATGAGCGTCAGCGCGGACACGGCGACTTGCACGTGTGCCCGGATCGCCCCGAGCGTTCCGTCCCCGTCACCGGTGCCGGTCGGGTCGAGCGCCGGCGTCCCCGCGAGGAGGAGGTCGGAGAACACGTCGGCGCGGACCTGGTCGATGGTGCGGGCATCGTCGACGAACGACGACCCGTCGCGAATCGTCGTGTCGGCATCGGGTAAAGCGCCGTTTGCGTCGGCTCGAGTGTCAGGCGTGCCAGGCGCATCAGCCTGAGCCCGCGCGTTGATGATCTCCCGCGCCTGCCGCGTGAGCCGATCCACGATCCCGTCCGCGATCACGGTCGGCAGGGTCGCGATCACGTCCGACATCCCGTCTGCTCCGGCCTGCACTCGCACGCACCGCCCCGCCGCGGCCTCCTCGTGCCGCTCGGTGAACGACCGCGGGTGCATCTGCTCCGCCAGCATCCGCAATGTCTCCAGCACACGGTTGGGCCTTTCGCCCTCGCACCGTTCGATCGCAAGCCGTTCGAACTCCGCCCGCTCGCCCACGGGCACGAGGCATCCCGTCTCCTGAATCACCCGGACATGCCCGCGGACGATGCGCCCGGCTTCCCAGGCCGCCATCGTCACCGGGTAGTTCTCAACCAGGTCCCGCGCCTCGTCGATCCGCCGTTGCAAAGTGCGGTCGGTCGTGACGAACACTCCGGCAAGTTCCGCGGCGATGCCCCGCAACGCCATCTCGCGCGCCTTGACCTTCTCCGACGCCCCAGCGGCCTGCTTCTCGGCCAGCAGCCCAGCCGCCGCGAGCACCCGAACCTCACGAATCTGCACGGCTCGCGCGGCATCCGAAACGCCCTCGGCATCCGCGACCAGCTGAGCGAGGACGTCGACGTCGCCGTCGCTGCCCATCCCGCAGCCTGCCCGGCTACCGATCCCGTCGTTCGAATGCATGTTCGAATACTGTCACGAACCTCCGACATCGCCCCGCCACTCTGCACACACCCCGAAGCGCCCGAGAAATACAGGCGGGGCCCGGACGCGTCAGCATCCGAGCCCCGTTCGCGGGCGGCCGTTCGGCGTCACCCGCTCTTGCGGCGGAACTCCCGCTTCGTCATGGCACCGTGCGACGCGTGCACCGACGAATCGCCGTCGAGGTGTGCCTCTCCGGTGCGGTGCTGGGCGTTCTTCTTTTCGAGCGCCTCGCGGAACTTGCGCTTCACATCGTCGGATGCCGCGCCCGCGGGCTTGTCTGCTTCGCTCATGAGGCCACGATACGCAGGCGAGGGTCTCGCTGGTAGGCTGGGGCAGGTTGCCGTCCGGCACCCGCTCAATTCAACACTGAGCTCATGGAGCGGATCCGGCAGGAAGCTGGTCCCCTGTGGTGGGTTCCCATCCCGATCGAATGCCGATCGCGGAGATGGTGATCTTCGACTGGTGACCAGCGCAGGCGGTTCTCGCGGTTTCGTCCGCGCGCCCATATCTGCCCCGCTCCTTCGCACGATCTCGTGCGCGAAACGCGCGTGCGAGTCTAAACAAAGAAGGAGGGACCTCTTGGAAGGTCCAGAAATCACCGCAGCCGAAGCCGTCCTCGACAACGGCCGCTTCGGCACCCGCACCGTCCGGTTCGAGACCGGACGCCTGGCACAGCAGGCGCAGGGCGCCGTTGCCGCCTACCTCGATGAGGAGACGATGCTCCTCTCGGCCACCAGCGCCGGCAAGCACCCGCGCGAAGGCTTCGACTTCTTCCCGCTCACCGTCGACGTCGAAGAGCGCTCGTACGCCGCCGGCAAGATTCCCGGCTCGTTCTTCCGCCGCGAGGGACGCCCCTCGACCGAGGCGATCCTCGTCTGCCGTCTGATCGACCGCCCGCTGCGCCCGTCGTTCGTCGACGGCCTGCGCAACGAGGTCCAGATCGTCATCACGGTCCTCTCGATCGCACCCGGCGAGTACTACGACGCCCTCGCGATCAACGCGGCCTCCGCGTCGACCCAGATCTCGGGTCTGCCGTTCTCCGGCCCGATCGCCGGCGTGCGCCTGGCGCTCGTCCCCGGTCACGGCGAGCACGAGGACCAGTGGGTCGTCTTCCCGAACCAGAAGGTCGTCGAAGAGGCCGTCTTCGACCTCACCGTCGCCGGCCGGGTGCTCCCCGACGGCGAAGTGGCCATCATGATGGTCGAGGCCGAGGCAACCGAGGGCAGCTGGAACCTCATCAAGGGCGGCGCCGTCAAGCCGAGCGAAGAGGTCGTCGCACAGGGCCTCGAGGCCGCGAAGCCCTTCATCAAGCAGCTCGTCGACGCGCAGGCGTCGATGGCGGCATCCGCGTCGCGTGAGCCGGGCGTCTACCCCGTCTTCCCGCCGTACGCGCCCGAGGTCTACGACTTCGTCGCCGAGCGCGCCTACGGCGAGCTGACGAGCGTCTACCAGATCGCCGACAAGCAGGAGCGCCAGAACGCCGACGACGCGATCAAGGACCGCGTCAAGGGCGAGGTCGCCGCTGCCGTCGAGGCCGAGCAGCTCCCGGCGTCCGCGCTCGCGGAGTTCTCCGCCGCCTACAAGTCGGTCACCAAGAAGATCGTCCGCGGTCGCATCCTCAGCGAGGGCGTCCGCATCGACGGTCGCGGCCTGGCCGACATCCGTCCGCTCGACGCCGAGGTGCAGGTCATCCCGCGCGTCCACGGCTCGGCGATCTTCCAGCGCGGTGAGACCCAGATCCTGGGCGTCACCACGCTGAACATGCTGAAGATGGAGCAGCAGATCGACTCGCTGTCGCCCACGACGAGCAAGCGCTACCTGCACCACTACAACTTCCCGCCCTACTCGACCGGTGAGACCGGCCGCGTCGGCAGCCCGAAGCGTCGCGAGATCGGGCACGGCTTCCTCGCCGAGCGCGCGCTCGTGCCGGTGCTGCCCAGCCGCGAGGAGTTCCCGTACGCGATCCGTCAGGTCTCCGAGGCCCTCGGGTCGAACGGCTCGACCTCGATGGGCTCGGTGTGCGCCTCGACCCTCTCGCTGCTGAACGCCGGTGTGCCCCTGCGCGCCCCGGTCGCCGGTATCGCGATGGGTCTCGTCTCCGACCAGGTCGACGGTGAGACCCGCTACGCGGCGCTGACCGACATCCTCGGCGCCGAGGACGCGCTCGGCGACATGGACTTCAAGGTCGCCGGCACGAGCGAGTTCGTCACGGCCATCCAGCTCGACACGAAGCTCGACGGCATCCCGTCGTCGGTGCTCTCGGCCGCGCTGACCCAGGCCAAGGAGGCTCGTCTGACGATCCTCGGCGTCCTCAACGCCGCGATCGACAGTCCCGACGAGATGGCACCGACCGCCCCGCGCGTCATCAGCGTCCAGATCCCGGTCGACAAGATCGGTGAGCTGATCGGCCCCAAGGGCAAGACGATCAACTCGATCCAGGACGAGACCGGCGCCGACATCTCGATCGAGGAGGACGGCACCGTCTACATCGGCGCGACCGACGGCCCCTCGGCCGAGGCCGCTCGTGCCCGCGTGAACGCGATCGCCAACCCCACCAACCCCGAGGTCGGCGAGCAGTTCCTGGGCACCGTCGTGAAGATCGCGACGTTCGGCGCGTTCATCTCGCTCCTGCCCGGCAAGGACGGACTGCTGCACGTCAGCGAGGTCCGCAAGCTCGCCGGCGGCAAGCGCGTCGAGAACGTCGAAGACGTCCTGGGCGTCGGCCAGAAGATCCTCGTGCGCATCACGAAGATCGACGACCGCGGCAAGCTCTCCCTCGAGCCGGTTCTCGAAGAGACCGCTGACCAGGACGGCTCGGCCGCTGCGAGCGAGGGCCCCGAGGCTCCCGCCGAAGGCTGAATCTCCTGATCACCCGGATGCCCGTCCCCGTCTCGGGGGCGGGCATCCGTCGTTCCCAGAGCGGCCGTGATGAAACAGTTATCTGGAATTCACGGCCCGTTCGCGACAATACGCGCCCACCGGTGCGGGGTGTCCTACTCTCGAAGTGCGCGCCGAGGAGCCGCGCCCCGCGATTCCTCGGTGTCGACGGAGGTGTGTGATGTCGGGGGACCGGGTGGCTCAGGTCGCAGCCGCTGGTGCGCCCGCCGCGGCCGTGCATCCCTCCAGCCCGATCCCGGTACACGGCAAGCCCGTGGGCGCCGACATCCGCGTCGACCTGGCCGAGACCGGCAAGCGGATCTTCCCCCTCATCCTCGGCGGCTCCGAGTTCGGGTGGACTATCGATCTCGCAGCGAGCCACGCCGTCCTCGACGCTTATGTGCAGCGCGGCGGCAACGCCCTGCACACCTCCGACGGCTACGCCTCGGGTCGCAGCGAGCACATCATCGGCCGCTGGCTCTCCAGTCGGGGAAACCGCGACGACATCGTCGTCACGGTGCGGGTGGGGGGCAACCCCGACAATCCTGGGCTCGGCTCGGTGAATCTCGTACGGTCGGTGGAGGCGTCGCTCGGCCGGCTGGGCATCGATCGCATCGACCTGCTGTACCTGGATGCCGCGACCGACGGCGTCACGGCGCTCGAAGACACTCTCGCGACGGCGGAATGGCTCGTCGAGAGCGGGAAGGTCGGAGCGCTGGGAGCGGCCGGATACACCGCGATGCAGCTCGTCGAGGCCCGCATCCTGTCTTCCGCGGGGTACCCGCGTTTCGCCGCACTGGATGTTCCCTACAACCTGCTGCACCGGTCGGAGTTCGACGGTGACCTGCGTCTCATCGCCGGCGCCCAGGGCCTCGCGGTGACGCCCTCGCAGGCTCTCGAGCACGGCTACCTCACCGGGAGCCATCGCGATCGTTCCGGTCTGTCGTCATCGGTGCGCGGCTCGCAGCTCGCCGCATGGATGAACCGTCGCGGCGCCCGGACGCTGAAGGCGCTCGACCGCATCTCGGAGGAGCTGTCGGTCTCGACGGCAGCGATCGCGGTCTCCTGGCTCCTCGCGCAGCGCGTCGTCACGGCGCCGATCGTCAATGCGAGCCGGCCCGCGCACGTCGACCAGCTCGTGCAGGGTGTCGGCGCCCGGCTCGGTCGCTCGCACCTCGCGGAGATCGCGCGCGCCGTGGAGTGAGCCGATCTGTGATCCCGCGGAGCGCCTGTCGGAGGGGTGACGTAGGGTGGATGGCGCCCTGTTCATCGTTTCGAATCGAGCTTCTGTGACGCAGTATCTCTACCTCGTGCGCCACGGAGAGCATCAGGACGCCGAGCACGGTCTCGAAGACGGCCCGCTCTCGCCGCGTGGACGCCGTCAAGCCGAGCTGCTGGCCGATCGCATCTCCGGCGTTCCCCTCGACGCCGTCTGGCACTCGCCGCTCGAGCGCGCCCAAGAGACGGCGCGCGCCGTCGCCAAGCGCCTGCCGGCCCTGGCTCCGCAGGCGTCGTCTCTGCTGTTCGACTGCGTCCCGACCGGTATGACGCCCGATACGCCCGCCGCCTACGAGCCCTTCTTCGGGTCGTACACCGAGGCCGAGACCGAGGCGGGCGCAGCGCAGATGGCGGATGCGGTGGGGGAGTTCCTCGCTCGCAAGCCCGACGCCCACGAACTGCTGATCACCCACAACTTCGTCATCGCCTGGTTCGTGCGCGAGGTGCTGCAGGCGCCCGACTGGCGGTGGTTGACGATCAACCAGGCTCACTGCGGGCTGACCGTGCTCGCGCAGCGCCCCGGCCGCCCCTGGACGATGGTCTCGCACAACGACCTCTCGCACCTCCCTGTCGAGCTGCGCACCGGCCTTCCCGACATCCTTCCCGTCTGAGCCGATGGCCGAGGCGCCCGCCGAAGAGCCCCGTAACCCCGCGCAGCTTCAGCCGCATGATCCCGCGTGGGCCGTCGAGGCGCGGGCGATCCTCGATCGCGTCCACAACGCTCTCGTCGGGCTGCCGGGAGTCGACGCCGCCCGCTTCGACCACATCGGGTCGACCGCGGTACCGGGACTCGACGCCAAGCCGATCATCGATCTCCAGGTCAGCATCCTTCCCCTGCCGGCCGAGGACGAGCTCAGCGCGCGACTGGGACCTGTGGGCTTCCGTCGCGAGTGGGGGTCTCGGCCTGATTCTCCCGGTGTCAGCCGCGACATCCCGCGTGGTGCCGAGGACGTTCCCGATGAGGTCTGGGAGAAGCGGCTGTTCGTCGCGCGCGGCGCCGACGTGATCCTGCACGTGCGCCGCTCCGATTCGCCATGGGCGCGCGAGACGGTGCGATTCCGCGACGCCCTCTGTGCCGACCCCGTGCTCAGCGCTCACTATCAGGACCTCAAGCGCCGACTGTCGGCTGCGAACGCGGGCAAGGCCGATTACGACGACTACACCCGAGCGAAGACGGCGTTCTTCAGCGACATGCACGGCTGATCCGCGGCGCGAGCCCGGCTCCTGCCGATTGGACGCGGCGCGCACCGAACCGGAGAATCGATCGGTGCTCGATGGTCCTCTGCTCGCCGACTGGCTTCCCGTCTCCGTCTCCGCGCTGATCTTCCTCATCGTCGCGGCCGGGGTGGCCGGCTGGGTCGACGCGGTCGTCGGCGGGGGAGGGCTGATCCAGCTCCCCGCCCTCGTCATCGGCGTGCCCAAGGATGTCGCGACGCCCTTCATCCTCGGGACGAACAAGCTGTCGTCCTTCGCGGGCACGCTCTCGGCCAGCTGGGTCTATCTGCGCCGCATCCGCGTGCAACTGGTCCTCCTCGTGCCGCTTGTGGCCGGCGCATTCGGGGGGTCGGCCGTGGGGGCCGCGCTGTCGCGCTACGTCCCGCGGGAACTGCTGACGCCGATCGTGCTGGTCGCGGTCGTGGCGGTCGCGATCTACACGCTGCTGAAACCCAAGATGGGCTTGAACCACGAGCCGCGCCACGAGTCGCGTGCGGCGATCGTGTGGCGCTCGGCGCTCATCGGAATCGTCGTCGGCTTCTACGACGGCATCCTCGGTCCCGGCACCGGTTCGTTCTTCGTCATCCTGCTCGTCGCCGTGCTCGGATACGGCTTCCTCCAGGCGAGCGTCAACGCCAAGATCGCCAATCTCACCACGAATCTCGCAGCGCTCCTCGTCTACGGGGTGCACGGCGAGATCCTCCTGCTGCTCGCCGTCGTCATGGCGGCGGCGAACATGACGGGCGGGTTCATCGGCGCTCGCATGGCGACGAAGAACGGCAGCGGCTTCGTGCGGATCGTGTTCCTCGTCGTGCTGTCGATCCTCGTCGTGAAGCTCGCTTGGGACACGTTCATGCAGTTCGCGCCCGCGTAGGCTGGTGGTCATGACCACGCGCGTGGCCCTCGTGGGCGGCACCGGAAAGCTCGGCGGCATCATCCGAGACGTCATCGAGGCGTCGGAGGGCTTCGAGATCTCGGCGGTCCTGACGAGCCGCAGCAGCCTCGACGAGCTCGACGGCGCCGACCTCGTCGTCGACGCCTCGACCCCGGCCGTGTCGACGGATGTCGTGCGTGCAGCCATCCAGCGCGGCCTCAATGTGCTCGTCGGCACGTCGGGCTGGTCGCAGGAGCGGATCGCGCAGATCCGCCCCGCTGCGGATGCTGCGGGCGTCGGAGTCGTCTTCATCCCCAACTTCTCGCTCGGCTCGGTCGTCGGCAGCGCCCTCGCCGCTGCAGCCGCCTCGCTCTTCCCCTCGATCGAGATCATCGAGGCGCACCGCGACACCAAGGTCGACTCTCCGAGCGGTACCGCAGTCCGCACGGCCGAGCTCATCGCCGCTGCCCGCACCGGCGTCGGTCCGGTCGAGTCGCCCCACGCGGACCAGCGCGCCCGCGGACAGAAGGTCGCCAGCGTCCCGATCCATTCGCTGCGCCGGCCCGGCGTCATCGCCCGCCAGGAGACGATCCTCTCGGGCCCGGGCGAGGCCCTGTCGATCGTGCACGACACGATCGAGCCCGCGCGAGCCTATGAGCCCGGCATCCGAATCGCGCTCGACGCCGCCCGAGACGCGCGGGGCATCACCGTCGGGCTCGACAGCTTCATCGACATCGGGATCCGGCCGCCCGCCGCGACGAACGAGAACGCGCCGACCGACGAGGGCGACGTCCCGGGTCAGGTCGCGCGAGCCACCGGAGCATGAGCGCCCGCATCCTGGCGTTGATCATGGCGGCGCTGCTCGCCATCTACATCGTCTTCGTCGCGCAACGCGCCGTGCTGCTCGTCATGTCCGGCGAGCCCGTGGGCATCGCGATGGGCGTCGCGCTGATCGTCCTTCCGGTCATCGCCGCATGGGCGTTATGGCGCGAGCTGGTGTTCGGCGCGAGCGCGTCGCGGCTCGGCAAGCGGCTCGAGCAGGAGGCGGCGCTTCCCGTGGAGACCATCGATCTCGCTCCGAGCGGCCGACCGGACCGCGCCGAGGCCGACGCCCTGTTCCCGCGCTACCGAGAAGCGGTCGAGCAGGCGCCCGAGGACTGGCGAGCGTGGTTCCGGCTGGGCCTCGCCTACGACGGCGCCGGCGACCGCCGGCGCGCACGACAGGCGGTCCGTACGGCGATCGCCCTCGAGCGAGCCGAGCGGAACGCCTGATTCAGCGCGGCGGGACGACGGCGCGGATAGCGTCCTCCACGCGCTCATGCGTGAAGACGAAGCCCGACTTCTGCAGGACCGCTGGAGCCACGTCGGTGTCGTTGGTCAGCAGCGCCTCGGTCGCATCGCGTCCGAGGACGAGGCGGAGCCCCCACTCGGGAGCGCGGACCAGGTATGGGCGGTTCATCCTCATGGCCAGAGCGAAGCCCAGGTCGTTGGCCGTCGCGCGCGTCGGCCCGGTGAGGTTGACCGGACCGGCGACGTCGGCGTCGATGAGGTGACGGATGGCTGCGACCTCGTCGACGAGCGAGATCCAGGGCCACACCTGCGTGCCTCGACCGATCGGTCCCGACAGACCCGCTCGGGTCAGCAGCATGAGCGGCTTCAGCACGCCTTCGGGATGCACGACCGGCGCCGTCCGCAGGAGGACCACGCGCGCGTGCTCACGAGCGGTCAGTGCAGCCGCCTCCCACTCCCCGCACAGATCGGCGAGGAACGAGTCGCCGCGCGGCGCGGTCTCGGTCATGCGGACGCCGGGCCGGGTCGGGTAGTAGCCGACGGCCGATGACGACAAGAACACCGGCGCATCCGATCCGAGCGCGCGGACGGCTGTTGCGAGCGTCTCGGTCGGGAGCAGCCGCGACCACACGAGCTCGTGCTTGTACGAACGGGTCCACGGGAAGCGACCGATGCTCGCGCCGTTGAGCCCCACCACGGCGCGGGCCCCGTCGAGCACCGCGGGGTCGAGCGGGCGCTCTCCGGGGAACCATTGAACCTCGTCGGCGGCGACAGGGGAGCGGCGGACGAGACGCGTGACCTCGATCCCGTCACCGCGCAGCGCGTCGACGAGGGCGCGTCCGATCAGACCGGACGCACCCGCGACGACGACACGGCCCGCCGAGCCCTGATCAGCCAAGCGTCGCCTCGAGGGTGATCTCGATGCCCGCGAGGGCGGCTGAGACGGGGCATCCGCTCTTGGCCTCCTGGGCCAGCCGGTCGAAGTCCTCGGCCGACAGGCCCGGGACCACGGCGTTGACGTTCAGGTGCGAGCCGGTGATGCCGGTGCCCGGGATGAAGGTGACCGATGCCGTAGTCTCAACGGACTCGGGCGGCGTGCCGTTCTCGGCCAGAGCGTGGGAGAGAGCCATCGAGAAGCAGGAGGAGTGGGCGGCGGCGATCAGCTCCTCGGGGGTGGTCACCGCGCTGGAGCCTTCGCTGCGCGCCTTCCAGTTGACCTCGAACGGGCCCTGGTTCGAGCTCTCGAGGGCGATCTGTCCCGACCCCTCCGTGAGGCTGCCCTTCCAGCTGGTGGTTGCTTCGCTCGTGACGCTCATGACTCTCCTGTTCGCAGATGGCACCTCGGGTGCCGTATCGAGACGGCGCGGTGTGCGCTCGCGTCGAGCCTAAGTCGGTCGGCCGCCCGTCGGAACGTCTTGACAGGGTCCGTCGGCGGGCTCAGACCGAGGCGGAGTCGGCCCGCAGTCGCAGGATCTCGAGGTGCACGACATCCCGTCGCGGTGCGCCGCCGAATCTGGTCCGCACGACCCCCCGTCCGTCGAGGACGAGCGTGGTGGGCGTCTGCGCGATCTGGAATCGACGCGCGATGTCGGGGCGGTCGGTCACGTCGATGTCGAGGTGGACGACGTCGTCGGTCTCCCGGGCCATCTCCGAGAGCGTGCGATGCACCGCGGGGCACCGGTGGCAGGTCTCCCTGCTGAATTGCAGGAGCGTCGCCGTTCGACCGAGGGCATCGGGGTCGGCGCCGAGTCGACGCGGGTCGACGACATCAAAACGCGGGATGGGATAGGGCCGTGAGGCGCGCCACCGCAGGAAGACTCCGATCCCGCCTGTTACCGCTAACAGACAGGCCAGGACGACCGCCACCGCCATGAGTTCCACAACAGCCCAGAGTAGACCTTCGGGGGGAGCCGGAAGCACTCGGGCGCCGGGGGTAATCTGAGAGTGTGAGCGACGCCGAGCAGACCCCGACCAGCCCCGAGATCGAGTTCCGCAGCGATGTGACGGTCGAGCTCATCCGCTCGAGTGCCGCCGACTCGGACGTCCTGTTCGCGGCTCGCGTGTCGACGCAGGGGGAGCAGACCCTGGATGCCGCGGCCGCCGGCACCGAGGCCTCCGGTCGCGATCGCGGCCTCATCAACTACCTCATGCGCGACCGCCACGGCTCGCCCTTCGAACACAACTCGATGACCTTCTACGTGCAGGCGCCCATCTTCGTGTTCCGCGAGTTCATGCGGCACCGCATGGCCTCGTACAACGAGGAGTCCGGCCGCTACCGCGAGCTGCGCCCGGTGTTCTACGTCCCCGCCCGGGAGCGCAATCTCAACCAGGTCGGCAAGCCGGGCGCGTACGAGTTCCTGCCCGGCACCGACGAGCAGTTCGCCGTCGTCGACGAGAGCACGCGCCAGGCGTCGATCCAGGCGTACGAGGCCTACCGGCGGATGCTGGATGCCGGCGTCGCCCGCGAGGTCGCACGCATCGTGCTGCCGCTGAACATCTACTCGTCGATGTACGTGACGGTCAACGCCCGTTCGCTGATGAACTTCCTGTCGCTGCGGACCAAGGTCGAGGGAACGCATTTCCCGTCGTTCCCGCAGCGCGAGATCGAGATGTGCGCCGAGAAGATGGAGACCTTCTGGCGCGAGCTCATGCCGCTCACGCATGCGGCATTCAACGCCAACGGCCGCGTCGCTCCCTGACGGGTCGGAGGGCGACGTCGCGGGACCGACTCAGACGAATCGGCCCAGGCTGATGCCCGCGTACGCGAGCGCCGCGACCGTCTCGCCGTCGTCGATCCGTCCCTCGGCGACCTGACGCACGGCCTCGGCGAACGGGATCCACACGACGCGCTCGATGCCTTCTTCCCGCTGGGATGACGCCGCGTCCTCCGCCTCGGCGAGGCCGCGCGCGAGAAAGACGTGTTCCGGGGCGACCGCGATGCCGTTGAGCGCATTCATCCGGCCGATGGCCTCCCACGAGGCGGCTACGAGGCCCGTCTCCTCGAGCAGTTCGCGCTTCGCAGCCACGAGCGGTTCCTCGCCGTCAGTCCCGCCCGCCGGCACCTCGAGCGAACGCCCCGTCGTGTAGCGGTCGACCTCCACGAAGCAGACTCGGTCCTGCTCGTCGACGGCCACGACGAAGACGGCCGGATGCCGCATCTCGACGACGCCGTAGATTCCGTCTCCCGCCGGCCCGGTCACCTCGTCCTCGCGAACGGAGATCCACCGGTTCTCGTACGTCGTGCGGGTGCTTCGCGTCGTCCACGCCATGCCGCTACCCTAGGGGGCCCCTCGCCCCGCGATACATCTGTCGGACCGGCGGGGCTGGTGTCGCGTCGGCCGGCCCCTGAGGCGCATCCTGCACCGCGAGTCCGACGGTTGTATCCGACTCGAGGTCGCTCGGCGCTCCTCCCCAGTCCGCAGCGGGTCCGCTCCCTCCACAGACGGCCGATGTCCGGAGCGACGAGATCGCGTTCGCGGCGAACGTCGGTGAATGACCGGATACGAACTGGCCACGAGAATCCGTGCGATGGGCGGGTGCGTGCGGTCGCGCTGGTTGACCTCGCGAGGCGTCACTCGTTTGCAGCTGGCGCGGGCGGTCGAGAGGGGCGCGCTCATCAGGGTCCGGCACGGTGTCTACGCGGTTCCGGATGCCGAGCCGGCTGTCCTCGAAGCCGCTGCCCACGGCGGCGAGGTGTGCTGCGCTTCGGCGTTGCGACGGCGCGGCGTGTGGGTGCTCGAGCCGCAGGGACGCCTGCACGTGCGGGTCGGGCGTGCAGGGCGGGTGCACGCGCACCCGGGATGCCGCTGCGTCACGCGTCACGACGGGGACCCAGCGGCATTCGGTGCCGTCTCGCTCGTCCACGCGCTCGTGCAGGCGGCCTCATGCCTCGGTGCGGAGGTGTTCTTCGTGGCGTTCGAGTCGGCGTGGCGGCTCGGCCTGCTCACGCGCGCAGACCGGGCGGAGGTGCGCCTGGCGCTCCCGGCCCGCTTCCGATACCTCGTCGATCTCGCTCGTCCCGATGCCGACAGCGGGCTCGAGTCCCTCCTGCGGCTGCGCCTCTCGCGGCTGGGCATCTCCGTCGAGAGTCAGGTGCTCATCCCGGGCGTGGGGCGGGTCGACTTCCTCGTCGCGGGGTGCCTCATCATAGAGGTGGACGGCCGTCTCAACCACGAGGGCACGTCGCTGCGGCACAAGGATCTCGTGCGCGACGCCGAAGCGGCGGCGATCGGCTACGAGACTCTGCGCTTCGACTATGCCCTCGTCGTCTTCGACTGGCCCCGCGTCGAGCGAGCCGTCCTCGCGCGTCTCGACGCGATCCGCCGACGCCGCTGACGCAGTCGCGATACATCCGTCGGACCGGCGGGGCGGATGTCGCCTCGCGGCGCTGCCATGCCGCCACCAGCACCTCCGGTCCTGCGAACGTATCGGCGACCAGGAGTCAGCCCGTCGGTCATACGCGATGCAAAGGCGGAACCGATACCCTGAGACCATGACGCACTCGGGCAATCCCTTCGGACAGGTCCTCGTCGCGCTGGTCACTCCCATGACCGCCGACGGTGAGGTCGACTGGCCCGCCGTCGAGAAGCACATCGACGACGTCATCACCGCCGGCGCCGACGGCATCGTCGTCACCGGTACGACGGGCGAGACGAGCACGCTCACCGACCCCGAGAAGCTCCGCCTCGTCGAGGTCGGCAAGTCGGTCTCCGCCGGTCGCGCGAAGATCATCACGGGCGGTGGCTCGAACGAGACCGCGCACGCGATCGAGCTGTACAAGGCCAGCGAGAAGGCCGGCGCCGACGGCATCATGATCGTCACGCCGTACTACAACAAGCCCACGCAGGCCGGCATCCTGACGCACTTCCGCCTCGTCGCCGATGCGACCGACCTGCCGGTCATCCTCTACGACATCCCCGGACGCACGGGTGTTCCGATCAAGTACGAGACGATCCTGCGCCTCGCCAAGCACCCCAACATCCTGGCGGTCAAGGACGCGAAGGGCGACTTCAGCGAGGTCAGCCGCGTGCTGAACCAGACCGACCTCATGTACTTCTCCGGTGACGACGCCAACGTGCTGCCGCACCTCTCCATCGGCGCGAGCGGCCTCATCGGCGTCACGGCGAACATCACCGCGACCCCGTACCGCACGATCGTCGACGCGGTGAACCGGGGCGACCTCGCCGCGGCGACCGCGGCGCACAAGAGCCTCGAGCCCCTCGTGCGCGCCGTCATGACGCACGTCCCGGGCACCGTGAGTGCGAAGTACATCCTGCACGGCCTGGGCCGCATCTCGAGCCCACGCGTGCGGCTGCCCCTCGTCGGCCCCGAAGAGTGGGAGGCCGCCATCATCGAGGACGAGCTCGCCCTCGTCTCGGGCGTCCCCGGCGCCGACTTCTCCAACTTCCGTCCCGACCGTAACGCCGCCGCCGGCGGTGCCCTGCCCAAGGTGCACGGGACGACCCGCTAGACGAAAACAAATGAGGATGCCGCATAGGTCGGCGTCCCGAGGAAGCGTGCCAATGCCCACGAACGTCTTCAGCCCGCCCGCTCTCGAACCCGGAACGCTGCGGGTGTACCCGCTCGGAGGCCTCGGCGAGGTCGGCCGGAACATGACCGTCTTCGAGTACGAGGGCAAGCTCCTCGTCGTCGACTGCGGCGTGCTCTTCCCCGAGGAGCACCAGCCGGGCGTCGACCTGATCCTGCCCGACTTCGAGCCGATCAAGCATCGCCTCGACGACATCGTCGGTGTCGTCCTGACCCACGGCCACGAGGACCACATCGGGGCGGTTCCCTACCTGCTCAAGCTCAAGGGTGACATCCCCCTCATCGGCTCGGGACTCACGCTCGCCCTCATCGAGGCGAAGCTCAAGGAGCACCGCATCCGCCCCTACACCCTGACGGTCACCGAGGGGCAGGAGGAGCAGGTCGGTCCGTTCGACCTCGAGTTCATCGCGGTCAACCACTCGATCCCCGACGCGCTCGCGGTCGCCGTCCGTACCCCCGCGGGGCTCGTCCTCGCGACGGGTGACTTCAAGATGGATCAGCTCCCGCTCGACGGCCGCATCACCGACCTGCGTGCCTTCGCGCGACTGGGCGAGGAGGGCGTCGACCTGTTCCTCGTCGACTCCACCAACGCGGACGTCCCCGGCTTCACGCCGACCGAGCGCGGCATCGGTCCCGTTCTCGACCAGGTCATCAGCAAGTCGCCGCGCCGTGTCATCGTCGCGAGCTTCTCGAGCCACGTGCACCGCGTGCAGCAGGTCGTGGATGCCGCGGCCGCGAACGGTCGCCGCGTCGCCTTCCTCGGCCGCAGCATGGTCCGCAACATGACCATCGCCGAGAACCTGGGGTACCTCAACGTCCCCGACGGCGTGCTCATCGACTACAAGAAGGCCAAGGACCTGCCCGACGATCGCATCGTCTACATGTCGACGGGCTCCCAGGGCGAGCCGATGGCCGTGCTCTCGCGCATGGCCAACCTCGAGCACGCGATCGAGCCCGGGCCGGGAGACACCGTCATCCTGGCGTCGAGCCAGATCCCGGGCAACGAGAACGCGATCTACCGCGTCATCGACGGGCTGACCAAGCTCGGCGCGAACGTCGTGCACAAGGGCAACGCCAAGGTGCACGTGTCGGGACACGCCGCCGCGGGCGAGCTGCTGTACTGCTACAACATCCTCAAGCCGCGCAACGTGCTCCCGGTGCACGGGGAGTACCGTCACCTGATGGCGAACGCGAAACTCGCGCAGGACACCGGCGTTCCGGAGGATCGCACGATCCTGGCCGAGAACGGTACCGTCGTCGACCTCAAGGACGGCGTCGCGGAGGTCGTCGGCCAGCTCGACATCGGCTTCGTGTACGTCGACGGCTCGACCGTGGGCGAGATCACCGACGCCGATCTCAAGGACCGTCGGATTTTGGGCGAGGAAGGCTTCATCTCGGTCATCGTCGTCGTGGACGGCAAGACGGGACGAGTCGTGAGCGGCCCGGACATCCACGCGCGTGGTGTCGCCGAGGACGACGCGGTGTTCGAGGGCGTCAAGCCGAAGATCGCGGCTGCGCTCGCGGAGGCCGTGCAATCGGGGACGCGAGACAACCACGCGCTCTCACAGGTCGTCCGCCGCACGATCGGCCGCTGGGTGAATCAGTCGCTCCGACGTCGCCCGATGATCGTCCCGGTCGTCATCGAGGCCTGACCCGCGTCGTTCCGCGGTAATGGGGGAACCCCCGCGTACCGTGGAGGAATGGCCAGGAGCACGAACGCGCCCTCCGGACGCCGCGCACCGGCGAAGACCTCGACCTCGCGCGCCCGCAAGAGCGAACCGACACCCAAGCGATACGTCGACGAGGCCGACCGGCCTCCGGTGATCGCGCGCGCCTGGATGGGGCTCGCCCACGCCACGGGCGGAATGTTCCGTGCATTCGGACCCGAGACGCTCGAGAAGGACCAGCGTCGCGACGGGCTGCCCTTCCTCCTCGTGCTGCTCGCGATCGCGGGCGCCGCGGTCGAATGGTTCATGATCGGAACCGAGGCCGGCACGCTCGTGAGCGCCTACACGGTGGGCTTCCTCATCGGTCGTGAGGCGTTCATCATGCCGGTGCTGCTGCTCTTCCTCGCGGGCTGGCTGTTCCGGCATCCCGCGTCGGTCAACAACAACGGGCGTATCGGCATCGGCTTCGGCCTGTTCATCCTCTCTGTGGCGGGGTTCTGCCATGTCTTCGGCACGCGCCCCGAGCCCAAGGCCGGTGCGCTCGAGCTGAGCGCGTCGGGCGGGTTGTTCGGATGGGCCGTGGGGGAGCCGCTGACCATTCTCACCGTCTACGGGGCTGCGGCCGTCCTGGGTCTCGTCACGGTCCTCAGCATCCTCATCCTCACCAAGACGCCGCCGAACCGTATCGGCAGCCGCCTCGGCGACCTGTACGCCTGGATGTTCGGCGCCGAGCGTCCGGCCGCCGACCCCGATGGCGACGCTCCGACCGTCGCCTTCTCGCCGAAGAAGGGCAAGAAGGCGACGCCCGCGGAAGTGGACGACGACGAGGACGAAGACGCGCTGCCGTGGTGGCGTCGCAACAAGAGCGGCCGCGAGGAGGATCCCGACGACGGCAGTGCGTCGCAGGACCTCACCGAGCTTCTCGGCCCCTCCGTCGCCGGTTCTGTCGCCGGCGGATTCGAGCAGGCCGTCGCCACGCCGCCCCCGCTTCCCGACGCGCCGACCGAGATCATCGACCCCTCCGTCATCGAGCGGGCGGCCACGGCCGCCCGTTCCGGCCGGCCGGCCGACACCGCCGTGCGCGATGACCACGACACCGGTGAGATCGAAGAGCTGCCCGGGCTCACCGGCCTCGGCGGCGACTTCCACGGTCAGCCCCCGGCGACGCCGTACCGCCTGCCCGCCGTCGCGGCACTCGGCGCCGGCACCCCCGCCAAGACGCGGTCCGAGGCGAACGACGCGATCGTGCGGGCCATCACCGGTGTCTTCGAGCAGTTCTCGATCGACGCCAAGGTCACCGGGTTCTCGCGTGGGCCGACAGTCACGCAGTACGAGATCGAGGTCGGGCCCGGCACCAAGGTCGAGAAGATCACGGCCCTGACGAACAACATCGCCTACGCCGTCGCCTCGAACGAGGTTCGCATCCTCGCGCCCATCCCCGGGAAGAGCGCGATCGGCGTCGAGATCCCCAACACCGACCGCGAGATCGTCACGCTCGGAGACGTGCTGCGCTCGAACGCCGCGACCTCGTCGACCCACCCGATGACGATCGGCGTCGGCAAGGATGTCGGCGGCGGATTCGTCGTCGCGAACCTCGCGAAGATGCCTCACCTGCTCGTCGCCGGTTCGACCGGATCGGGTAAGTCGAGCTTCGTGAACTCGATGATCACGAGCCTGCTGATGCGGGCGAAGCCCACCGACGTCCGGATGGTCCTCATCGACCCCAAGCGCGTCGAGCTCACGAGCTACGCCGGCGTGCCGCACCTGATCACCCCCATCATCACGAACCCGAAGAAGGCGGCCGAGGCGCTGCAGTGGGTCGTGAAAGAGATGGACATGCGGTACGACGATCTCGCGTCTTTCGGCTTCCGTCACATCGACGACTTCAACAAGGCCGTCGTGGCCGGTGAGATCCAGCTCCCGGCGGGCAGCGAGCGCGTGCTCAAGCCGTACCCCTACCTCCTGGTCGTCGTCGACGAGCTCGCCGACCTCATGATGGTCGCTCCGCGCGACGTCGAGGACTCGATCGTCCGCATCACCCAGCTCGCACGCGCCAGCGGCATCCACCTCGTGCTCGCGACCCAGCGACCGTCGGTCGACGTCGTGACGGGCCTCATCAAGGCCAACGTGCCGTCACGGCTCGCGTTCGCCGTCACGAGCGTCACGGACTCCCGCGTCATCCTCGACCAGCCCGGCGCCGACCGGCTCATCGGTCAGGGCGACGCCCTCTTCCTGCCGATGGGCACGTCCAAGGCCATCCGTGTGCAGGGCGCGTGGGTGGCGGAGTCGGAGATCGAGAAGGTCGTCGCACACGTGAAGGGCCAGGCCCAGCCGGAGTACCGCTCCGACGTGGCCGCGGTCGCCGAGAAGAAGGAGATCGACGCCGACATCGGTGACGACCTCGAGCTGCTGCTCGCCGCCGCCGAGCAGATCGTGTCGACCCAGTTCGGGTCGACGTCGATGCTGCAGCGCAAGCTGCGCGTCGGGTTCGCCAAGGCCGGACGCCTCATGGACCTCCTCGAATCTCGCGAGATCGTCGGGCCCTCGGAGGGTTCGAAGGCGCGTGACGTCCTCGTCACCCCCGACCAGCTGCCGGCCGTCCTGGCACGGCTGCGGGGAGAGGACCCGCCGGCTCCCGCGGCTGCCGCTCCCGCCGGCGGCGCCGTCGACCCCGTCGAAGCGCAGTTCGAGGGGCTGGAGGTCGTCGACGGTGACGACGCCTCCGAAGACGCCTGGGGCCTCACCGGACGCGACTGACGGATAGGCTCGGCTCCGTGGCGATCCCTCGGCAACTGCCCAACGCGATCACGATCGCGCGCATCCTGTGCGCCCCCGTCTTCCTCTGGCTGCTGCTGGTCGACGGGGGAGCGGACGGCGCTTTGCGCTGGTGGGCCGGCGTGCTCTTCATCGTCGCGATCGCGACGGACGGCATCGATGGGTACCTCGCCCGCAAGTACCGCATCGTCACGGATCTCGGAAAGCTGCTCGATCCGATCGCCGACAAGGTTCTGACCGGCCTGGCCTTCGTCGGGCTCTCGATGCTCGGCGAGCTTCCCTGGGCGGTCACCATCGTTGTGCTCGTGCGCGAGCTGGGCATCACCGTGCATCGGCTCATCGTCGCGGGCGATCACGTCGTCGCCGCGGCGTGGATGGGCAAGCTCAAGACCGTCGCACAGGCGATCGCACTGTCACTGGCCCTCCTGCCGCTGTGGACGATCGTCGGCGACTGGATCCACGTGGTCAACGGCATCGCGATGTGGATCGCCGTGCTGCTGACCGTCGCGAGCGGCATCGATTACGTCATCACCGCCGTCCGCGGCGCGCGACGGAGCGGAGTGGGGTCGTGACGGCGCGCGAGCATGTCCACGACCTCCCGGATGATGTCGAGGCGACACTCGTCTCGCCGGGTCGGCGCACCGACGCTGAGCGCCTCATCGAGCGACTCGGCGAGCTGGGGTGGACGCTCGCCGTGGCCGAGTCGCTGACAGGCGGACTCGTGGTCGCCGAGCTCGTCGCGGTCTCGGGAGCGTCGTCGGTGGTGCGCGGCGGAGTCGTCGCCTATGCGACCGAGCTGAAGCAGCGGTTGCTCCACGTCGATGGCGCACTGCTCGAGGCGCATGGGGCGGTGCACCCGCGGGTCGCGCGTCAGATGGCCGAGGGTGCGCGCGCCGCGCTCGGGCCGGGCGATGCAGTGGCGGATGTCGGCATCGCCACGACCGGTATTGCGGGACCGGGCTCACCTGATGGACAGCCCGTCGGAACGGTGCACATCGCGGTGGCGACGGCGCTCGGTGTGCGGGTCGAGAGCCTGCACCTCGGGGGCGACCGTGCGCAGATCCGCGCGGAGGCCACCGCCCGGGCGATCCGGTTGGCGCTCGACGCGCTGTGACGGAATAGACGAGCGGCGATCGCGGTTCTTGTCATCGTGAGCAGCGCATGTCAACTCTCATCCGACCCACAGCAGGTGCGGGCTAGGGTGGCGTGCTGATGAGATACCGTTGTCCACCCGGGACAAGCCAGCACCACGACGAAGGAGGGGGTCCGAGATGATCTTGGTTCGACAGGAGATCGGCGATGTTCTGCGTGACCTCCGCCTGCAGAAGGGTCGCACGCTCCGGCAGGTGGCCAGCCGCGCCAGCGTCGCGCTCGGCTATCTGAGCGAGGTCGAGCGCGGTCAGAAGGAAGCATCGAGCGAGATCCTCGCCGCGGTGGCCGAAGCCCTCGACGTGCCGATCTCGAGCATCATGCGCGAAGTCGGCGACCGCATCTCCGTGCTGGAGGGGCTGCCGGTGCTCTCGGATGTCGTGCCCGACGACATCGCGGGTCTCGACAACGACCTCATCGCACCCGAGCTCTCGCTGCACTGAGCTTCGCGCGGTCCGATGCGTCGCAGTGAATTCGATCGCGCCGTCGAGGCGGAGTTCGCCGGCCGCGGTCCTGCTCTGATCGACGATCTCGCGCTGGGGCCGCTGGGCGACCGCACCGCGCGCCAGGCATTGGCCGACGGCGAGCCGCCTCGCGCCGTATGGCTCGCGTTGTGCGTCGAGGCCGACGTACCCGAGCCCCGACGTTACGGGGTCGGGCGGCTGGATCCGCGGGAACGCTGACGGTCCCACGTGCGGTCGCCGACGCCGTGCGTGTTCGATGCTGAACCGGATGTTGCGGCGTGTCGTCGAATATTCGTTCGAAACGGGCGTAGTGTCCTGCACAGGTGGTTCATCCCGTCGAGGATCCCCGGATACGGCCCGGTAGCCGACGAATGTCGGAGGCCCTCCGTACCGTGGACAGCGTCGAGAGACACACCATGCCTTGTCGCAGCATCCCGGCACCGAGCCGGGAGCGCGACAGCCTACAGGCGTCGGAAACGCGAGCATAAGGAGCACGCCATGCCATCACCCGCTGACCGCGAGAAGGCCCTCGAATCGGCCCTCGCCCAGATCGACCGTCAGTTCGGAAAGGGATCGGTCATGCGCCTCGGCTCCGACGAGCGCGCGCCCGTCGAGGTCGTGCCGACGGGGTCGATCGCCCTCGACGTCGCTCTCGGCATCGGAGGTCTCCCGCGTGGCCGCATCATCGAGATCTACGGACCCGAGTCATCGGGTAAGACGACGCTGACCCTGCACGCCATCGCCAACGCGCAGCGTGCGGGCGGTATTGCCGCGTTCATCGACGCCGAGCACGCGCTCGACCCGTCTTACGCTCAGAAGCTGGGCGTCGACATCGACGCGTTGCTGGTCTCGCAGCCCGACACAGGTGAACAGGCGCTCGAGATCGCCGACATGCTGATCCGCTCCGGGGCGATCGACCTCGTCGTCATCGACTCCGTCGCTGCGCTCGTTCCCGAGGCCGAGATCAAGGGCGAGATGGGCGACTCTCACGTCGGTCTGCAGGCACGCCTCATGTCGCAGGCGCTCCGCAAGCTGACCGGTGGCCTGAACCAGACCAAGACGACGGCCATCTTCATCAACCAGCTGCGCGAGAAGATCGGTGTCTTCTTCGGCTCGCCCGAGACGACCGCCGGCGGTAAGGCGTTGAAGTTCTACGCGTCGGTTCGCCTCGACATCCGCCGTATCGAGACGCTGAAGGACGGTACCGAAGCGGTCGGCAACCGCACGCGCGTCAAGGTCGTCAAGAACAAGATGGCGCCGCCGTTCAAGCAGGCCGAGTTCGACATCCTCTACGGCGTCGGGATCTCTCGCGAGGGCAGCCTGATCGACTTCGGTGTCGAGCACGGCATCGTCAAGAAGTCGGGCGCCTGGTACACGTACGACGGTGAGCAGCTCGGTCAGGGCAAGGAGAACGCCCGCAACTTCCTGATCAAGAACGCCGACATCGCCGCCGACATCGAGAACAAGATCAAGCAGAAGCTCGATATCGGTCAGCCCGCTGCCCCTGCTCCGGTCCAGGGCGACGACCTCGCGGCGCGCCGCCCGGCGTGAGCGCTACGGATCACGACGGGGGCGAGGCCGAGCGCCTCGCCCCCGTCATCCCGCTCTTCGGGCAAGCGGATGCCGCCCCGTCGGCGCCTCGCCCGCGAAGCGCGCGCGTCCCGGATGACGGCCAGAAGTGGCACACCACCTGGACCACCGAACCGCGAACAGCTGCTTCCCGTCCGTCGCCCGCGGTTCGACCGGCTCCCGTCGAGCCGGCAGCGGTGAGGTCCGCTGACGAAGCCCCCGCGGACGATGCCGCCGTGCGCGCGCGTGCCGAGCGCACGCTGCTCAAACGCCTGCGCGGCAGGTCGCTGTCCGTGCGCGAGGCTCGCGACGTCCTGCGCGAGGCGGAACTCGCCGAGGCTGACGCCGATGCCGTCATCGCCGCTTTCCTCGACAACGGCTATCTCGATGACAGTCGGCTGGCGGAGCAACTGCTCGACGGGGCGCTCGGGCGCAAGGCGCAAGGCGCCACCGCGATCGCGCAGACCCTGTCTCGTCGCGGCCTCGACCGCGAGGTCATCGACATCGCCATGGCGTCGCTGCCCGACGACGAAGCCGAGCGCGCGCTCGAGTTCGCTCGGCAGCGCGCGCGCGGGATGTCGGGGCTCGATCACGACGTCGCACTTCGGCGGTTGCACGGGCAACTCGCGCGCCGGGGCTTCCGCGGGTCCGTCGCGCTGGATGCAGCTCGTCAGGCGCTCTCGGAGCAAGACGGCTGACGGATCCGAACGATCACCGCCGCGCGTTCATTTGCGAGGGCGGTGACGTCGGCCGCTTCTCGGGCCTGTGTTCGCCTGCGACGGCTGCGGCGAGTTCTCGTCGCGTCGAAGCGTTGACTTTCGCCCGCGCCTGGTAGATGTGCGACTCCACGGTCCGCACGGACACGAAGAGGACCTCGGCGATCCTGCGGTTCGACAAGCCGTCTGCGACCAGGTGAGCGATCTCGCGCTCGCGCGTCGTGAGCAGCTTGGACGAGCTGTGGGGTGCGGATACCGCGGCGACGTCGCGACCCTCGCGGATGGATAGGGCTGCGCGCAACCGTTGCAGCGTACCGGCAGACACGGCCATCGCGCGTTCGCCTTCCGCAGCGGCTGACTCGGCGTCGCGCAGCAGCGCCTGCGCGCACGGGGCCTCGACACCCGCGATCGTCCCGCGCATCACGTCGAGCGTCTGCTCCACATGAGGGTGGCCGAGGACCGCGAGACGGTGCACGTCCCGGACCTGAAGCATGACGGCATCCGTCACGCTGCTGAGCGCCCAGGCTTCTGCGGCATGGGCATGCGCCTCACTGAGCCTGCCGTCGGCTGCGGCGACGACCGACGACGTCGCTGCGAAAGACTGCCGCAGCATCCGGCTCGCCGAGGACGACACGTCGATGGCGCCGAGCAACTGCCGCGCCTCCCGCGGATGATCGAACAGAGCGAGGCCGTACGCCGTCTCGAGCTCGATCATCGTGAATGATTCGCCGCCGAGGTGAGGCGCTCGGTCGGCGGCCGCGCGCAGTTCACGTCGCGCGGCGAGGGCGCGGCCACGTCTGACCTCTACCAAGACGGCCGCGAGCGATGCCGCCGCGAGCGCGGGGCCGCCCGCCCGCACGGCCATGTCGCGTTCGAAATTCAGTCGGTCGACCGCTTCACGGTCATCGGTTCCCGCGACGGTGTGGCACGCGAGGTCGTACGAGCGCGCCGCGAGACGATCGAGGGTGTCGTCGAGGTTCGATCCCGACGCGAACGGGCGCAGTGCGCGGTCCAGGGCTTCGCGCATCGCGGTGGTCTCGCCGAGGTAGGCACGGGCCATGCCGGCGAGAAGCTCGACATCGACCCGATCGCGCAGCAGCGATGTGGCCGGATTGCGGCGGACGTGCTCGGTCAAGACGACCGCGTCGCGCAGGCGGAGATCGGCGACGGCCTGGCGGGATCGGACGAGGGCGTCGTCGGGAACGGTGTGATGTCGGTCCGCGGCTGCGCGTTCACCATCGGCGGGCCGCACCGTCACGAGTGCGTGCGCCCGCCGCCGTTCGCTGTCGGCGAGGTCGAGGACCGGTAGCGCCGCGTGCCCGTCATCGAGGCTGGCCGTCGCGACACGGTGCTCGAGCCGGATCGCGGGTGTGTCGACGTCGCTCGTGATCCACGCGGCGTAAGCGCCGGCGTCGGCTGCATCGCCGGCGTCGTTCGCTTCACGGGCCGCGTCGAGGATCACGCGCTCGATGAAGTCCGGCGAGATGCCGTCGAGGTCGGTGGGACGCGCGACGGTGCGCAACCAGCGGTCTGCCAGGAGACGGGCGAGCGGAGCGCTCCACCAGCGACCGTCGTCTCGCAACAGCCGATCCAGCGCCTCGGTGATCACCGCCTCGGATCGCTGTCTGCCGAGTGCGCGCGCTGCAGCGCGCGCCAGCACGCGGTTGGCGCTGAGCCGATGACCTGCGCTGTTGTCGTCGTACACCAGTCCGCATGCCCGCAGTTCGTTCACGACCGACGCGGACACGAGCCGGGTCGCCTCGGAGCGGGAGATGCCGGGCGCTCGATCGATGAGGACGAGCGCACGCAGTTGGTCGTCATCGAGATCTCGCACGTGGGCGTGGAGCGCGGCCGCGAGGGTTTCGTAGGATGCGCCGTCGGCGATGGCTGTGATCGGGTCACGGTCCTCCGCCAGCGCCGCGAGACTCGCGTCGACGAGCGCGCGGAGCAGAAGCCGCGAACCATCTGCCGACCACAGGATCGCGGCGCGCGTCACGCTGTCGAACGGGTCGCCGGGTGCGAACACGGTCAGGAGCCGGTCAGCGTCCCGGGGGGAGAGCCGGGAGAGTTCGATCCGATCGGCCGAGCCTGACAGCCACAGGTCGTGAATGACGTCGACGACCTCGTCGGTCCTGCTCGTGGGGAGGCGAGGCTCGGTCACCGCCATGAGAACGGTCGCACGCCCCGAATGGACCGCTCGGAACAGCGCGGCGAGCGACACCGCGTCGAGCTCTTGCGCGTCGTCCACGACCACGATCGGGGTGGCCGTGGCCGACCCGTCGTGGAGGAGTGCGAGGGCGCGAGGGTCGGATGCCGCCTCGAGCACATTGGCGTAGGTGCGACGGAGCACCGCTGACGCTCGGACGACGACGGGATCGACGCCGCGGCTTTGTAGCACGTCGACGACGCGTGACCGGAGGAAGCTCTTCCCCGATCCGAGCGGCCCGCCCATGACGATCGATCGACCACTGATGAGTGCGCCGGCGACGGCATCCGGCAGCCTCCCGTCTCCGATGACGTCGCCTGTTGCGTCATCTCCGCTTCGAGACTCCTCCGGGCGCTCCCACCCTGCCATGCCTCAGCTCCTCTCCCCAGCGAGATCCGGCTCACGCTCACAACCTACCCAGACGATCCTGGCGCGGCTATCGGTAGGTGCCCCGTGGACTACTGAGGTTGGGCTGAGTTTCTACTGATTCGCGAACACCGCGGTCGCACCACGGCGGCCTGCGGGGGCGGCGCTACTCATTTCTCCACTGAGGCGCCGGTCGATCGCTGTCGTGGCGCTGTCGCCCCGCCCTAGCGTCGCCTCGAATCACACCGGATCCGGCTGACACGAGGCCGGTAGACACGAGGGGAACTCCGACCATGAAAACTGCCACCACACGGGGGACGACCCGCCGCAAGGTCTTCGCCATCGCTGCCGGCGGGGCAGCACTGGGGCTGGGCGTCACCGCCACGCTCGCGGCCTGGACCGACACCGAATGGGTCTTCGGCGGCGACGGCGCCGGCGGCCCCGGGGTCGGCACGTCGACGTTCTCCGTCGAACAGAACACCGTCGCGCCCTACACCACGGCAGCGGACTGGGTGAACGAGCCCGCCAACCCCGGTGGGGAGATCGTCTTCGGTCCGGATGCCCTCGACCTTGCTCCGGGCGACACCGTTTACGCGGCCGTCGCACTGCGCACGGCGCCGGGCTCGGTCGCCGGCGACGTCGATCTGCAGCCCGCCGTTCCGGCGGCAGGCGTGACGACCAACGACACCGCGGGACTGCTCTTCGGCGCGTTGAACGTGCGCGTCGCGACGGCCACGGCCGCCTTCACGTGCGATGCGACCGCCTTCGCCGCAGGGACGACCACGACCCTCATCGCCGACGGCCCGCTCGCGACGACCGGCGGCAGCGCCGGCCAGTCGCTCCTCGAGGACGCCGGCAGTACTCAGGTGTACTGCTTCGAGATCTCGCTCCCCGATCCCCTGACGCTCGCGCCGGGGACGACGATCGACGACTACATGGGGCTGACCGTGGCCCCCGCGTGGGAGTTCCAGGCGGAGTCCTGATCCCATGTCCACGCACGCCATCCTCGACGACGCCTGCGGCGGCTCGAGACGGCGGCGGCATGACTGAGTCGGGGGGAGCCGATCCCGTCGGCCCCTCCCGGCTCGGCCGGATCCGCGATGTCGTGATCACGCTGATCGGCGTGATCGGCATCGTCACGATCGCCTGGCTTCTCGCCGCCTGGCTGTGGGGACTCTCGATCGTCGTCTTCGTCACCGGCTCGATGTCGCCGACCATGCCCGTCGGAACGGCTGCGGTGTCACAGCTGACGGATGCCGCGGACCTGCGTATCGGTGACGTCGTCACGGTGCCTCGCCCCGACACCGGGCAGCCGGTGACGCATCGGATCGTCGCGATCGACGAGGTCGCGGCCGCGCCGGCCCAGCGCGAGCTGACGCTCCAGGGAGACGACAACGAGTTCGCCGACAGCCAGACCTATGTCGTCGATGAAGCGCCTCGCGTGCTCGCGAGCGCGCCCGCACTCGGCTCGGTGGTGCTGTGGGCGCAGACGCCGCCCGTGATGATCGCGGCCAGTGTCGCCATCGCGCTTGCGATCGCCTGGGCGCTCTGGCCCACCCCGACGCGCGCCGACACCGACGCCCACGAGACCTGAACAAGGAGAACCACCCATGAAACGTGCATCGTCGCACGGTCATCGCGTCGCCGTCGTCTCGGCTGCCGCGGGCTCCGTCGCGCTCCTGATGACGGGCACGGTCCTGCTGGCGGGCGCCGCGAACGCGGCCCTCGTGGAGGTGCCCGAGACGGGTACCCCCGGACGCCTCGTGCTCGCCGCCGACCCCTATCCCGCGGAGTTCCGAGATCTGAGCCCTGGCGAGACGCGCGCGTGGCAGGTGCAGGCACGACTGGAGGATGCGTCGACCGCGACTCTCGCGCTCGAGCTGCGGAAAGACGGCGACCTCGTCGCGCACCCGCGGGGCCTCGAGATCGGGGTGCAGTCCTGTGCCGAGGAGTGGACGGGACTGCCCGACGCGCCGGTCTGCGCATCGGGTGCTGCACCCGTGACAGTGGCGTCTCCTACGGACGACTACCGCTTCTCCAGCCCGACCTTCGACCTGCCCGACCTCGCTGCGGCGGAGCCGGTGAGCCTTCTTGTCACGATCGGGGTCGAGGACAGCGACGAAGCCCGCGCCGACACGACCCTGATGGGGCTGACCGGTGACGTCGGTCTCGTGCTGACGGCTGTCGCCATCGACGACGCCGTCCCGCCGCAGCCACAGCCCCCGGCTGCACCGGCCTCCGGCTCCGGTCTGCCCGGGCTCCCCGCGACGGGAGGCGACCTGTCCGCTCTGGCTGCCGTGCTGGCACTTGCCGGAGGATTCCTCGTCGCGGGGCTCGCCCTGCGCCTGCACCGCCGGGAGGCCCGCGCATGAGAACTCGAACCCGATTCGCGGTCGCGATCGCGGCGGTGGCCGTCATCGGTGTGCCGATGACCGTGACCGCGACCACAGCCTCCTGGAACACCGCGGAGTGGGTGCACGGTGAGGTCGGCACCTCCACCCTCGACTGCACCGACGGCACGGGGTTCGCCAGTGTCGCCTCCGGTCGCTTCGTGAGCGGTTCGCTTCTCGGACTCGACCTGGACCCCATTGCCGACCTCGAGCAGATGGCTCTCACCCTGGGCGGAGCGGGCGACGTCACCGTGTCGCCCTCCAACGCGATCGACCTCGGCTCGGCACCGCCGGAATCGTACGTCTACGCCAACCCCTTCGACGTCACGGGTCTCAGCGCGATCAACGTCGACCTGACCGGCTTCACCGTCGGTCTGCCGGGAGCGGCACTGGGCGCCGTGAACCAGTATGCGAGGGTGACCGCCGACGGTTCGGTGGCAGGTGCGTCCGGGCTCGTCAACGACTCCGGGGCCGTGCTCGTGTCGGACACAATGCCCCCGGCATCCCTGCCCGCACGTGCGCGCGTCGGGCTGAGCGGCATCCTCCCGGCCGTCACCGGGATCGCCGACGCCAACCTCGAGGTCGGCGCGGTCGCGGCCAGCTCGCAGGTCGACGGGTGCGCGCTGCTGCGCGATCAGCTGTGGGGCGAGACGGCGCCCGCGAGCGCCGTCGTGCGGGACTACGGCATCGCCGGGCTCGGACTGCAGCTCGACGCCCCGGTCGTCCAGAGCCTCGTGAGCACGACCACCACCGCGGTGAACACGCTCGGCGGCGTGGTCGGTCAGCTGACCGGTCCGGGCGGGCTCATCGGCTCGTCCATCGGCGCCGGGGTCGACGCCGGGCTGCCCGGCATCCTCACCACGACGGTCGGTGGGAACGTTTCGATCACCGGACTCGACCTCCTGGGGTCGGTCGCCACGCTGCTGAACACGCCTCTCACCGACGGGGTCGTCACGATCGACCTGCAGGCGGGCACGATCGACGTCGACCTCGACGCCCTGCTGCCCTCCCTCAACAATGCGGCACCGAACACCGAGATCGTCCTCAACGACGCCGTGCTGAACCCGATCGTGGATCGAGCCGGCGTCCTGCTCGACAACTGGTCGTCGCAGATCGTCGCTGCGCTCACCGCGGAGCTCCGTGAGGCGACGGTCACCGTCGCGCTCGAAGCCGTCGTGGCGGCGCCGGGCATCGGCATCCTTCCCGGCCTGAATGTGCTGACGACTGACATCGGGTTCGTGGGGCCGTTGGGGGCGCTCATCGACGGCACCTCGCCAACGTTGACGGTCACAGCCGAGGCGGCGGGTCTGAGCGGCACGATCGACACCCTCCTACGCGCGTTGGGCCTGGGCACCACCGTGGGCCAGCTTGTCCGGGACGTGTCGGGGCTGGCGACGCCGCTCACGACGGCCGTTGCGAACACCGTCTCGACCACGATCACCGGGGCGCTCACGACCCTCGGCGGCACGCTCGCGACGGCGATCACCGCAGTCATCACGGCACTCGGTTCCGTGGTCGACGCTCTGCCGTCGGTGGTATCGCTGATGGTCAATGTCCAGCCCGATCAGCCGAACGCGCCGCCGGACGCGACGTTCACGGCGGCGTCGGGCGAGTCGACCGCCGAGTACAAGGTCGCTGCCCTGCGGCTCGGACTGGCGGACGGCCTCGGCGGTATCGCGGCCACGACGTTCGCCACGGCGTCGGCGGGTCCGGTCACTGCGCCCTGACGGTGCCCATCACCGATCGTGGGGTCGGCCTTCGCGGGTCGACCCCACGAGCACGCTCGTAGAATGAGGGAATCATGTCGACTCCCTCGAGCGCACCCACCCTCATCGCGCCGTCGCTCGCGGCGCGCGCCGCCGACGGCCGCCCGCGCACGTACGAGGTGCGCACCTTCGGCTGCCAGATGAACGTCCACGACTCCGAGCGCCTGTCGGGTTCGCTCGAGAGCGCCGGATACCTCCCGGCTGATCCCGGCACCGAGGCCGACGTCATCGTCATCAACACCTGCGCGGTGCGCGACAACGCGGCCGGCAAGCTCTACGGCACCCTCGGGCACCTGAAGTCGCGCAAAGACAAGCACGACGGTATGCAGATCGCCGTCGGCGGATGCCTCGCGCAGATGGACCAGGCGGCCGTCCAGCAGAAGGCGCCGTGGGTCGACGTCGTCTTCGGGACGCACAACATGGGGGCCCTCCCGGGCCTGCTCGAGCGAGCGCGGCACAACGGCGAGGCCGAGCTCGAGATCCTCGAATCGCTCGAGACCTTTCCCTCGACTCTCCCGACGAAGCGCGACTCGGTCTACAGCGGCTGGGTGTCGATCTCGGTCGGATGCAACAACACGTGCACGTTCTGCATCGTGCCGCACCTTCGCGGCAAGGAGAAGGACCGCCGTCCCGGCGACATCCTGAACGAGATCCGTCTGCTGGTCGACGACGGGGCGATCGAGGTCACCCTCCTCGGCCAGAACGTGAACAGCTACGGTGTCGAGTTCGGCGACCGACAGGCGTTCGGCAAGCTCCTGCGCGCAGCGGGGGAGATCCCCGGCCTCGAGCGCATCCGTTTCACGAGTCCGCATCCGGCGGCGTTCACCGACGACGTCATCGACGCCATGGCCGAGACGCCGGCGGTCATGCCGCAGCTGCACATGCCGCTGCAATCGGGCTCCGACAGCATCCTGAAGGCGATGCGCCGGTCGTACCGCAGCTCGAGATTCCTGGGGATCCTCGACCGCGTGCGCGAGCGCATCCCGCACGCGGCGATCTCGACCGACATCATCGTCGGGTTCCCCGGCGAGACCGACGCCGATTTCGAAGACACCCTGCGGGTGGTCGAGCAGTCCCGGTTCGCGAGCGCATTCACCTTCCAGTACTCGATCCGCGAGGGCACACCCGCCGCGACGATGCCCGACCAGGTGCCCAAGGCCGTCGTGCAGGAGCGCTACGAACGCCTCGTCGCCCTGCAGGACCGCATCGCGCTGGAGGAGAACCAGAAGCAGCTCGGCCGTGAGGTCCACGTGCTGGTCTCGTCGGCCGACGGCAAGAAGGGCGCCGAGACGCACCGGCTCACGGGGCGCGCAGAAGACAACCGCCTCGTGCACTTCGAGGTGCCGGAAGGCTCCGAGACCCCGCGACCGGGGGATGTCGTGACGGTGACCGTGACGCACGCAGCCCCCTTCCATCTGCTGGCCGACAGTGCGGACGGCTCGCCTTTGCGCGTCCGCCGTACCCGAGCAGGTGACGCGTGGGACCGTTCGCTGGCCGAGTCATGCGGCGTGCCGGCTCCGGCCTCGTCGGATGGCGGTCCGCGCTCCGTTTCGCTGGGGCTGCCGTCCCTGCGCGTCGGCGTGTGACGACAGCTTCGGGCCCGGGCACCGGTGTCAGCGAGGCTGCCGGAGCGCCGATCCTGTGGGCCGTCGTCGGGGCGACGGGCACCGGCAAAACGGGTCTCTCCCTCGACCTCGCCGCAGCGCTCGCCGCACGCGGCCGCCCGGCCGAGGTCGTCAACGTCGACGCGATGCAGCTGTACCGCGGCATGGACATCGGGACGGCGAAGCTCCCCGAGACCGAGCGCCGCGGCATCCCGCACCACCTGTTCGATGCGCTCGCCGTCACCGAGGAGGCCGCGGTCGCGTGGTACCAGGAAGTCGCGCGCCACACGATCGCGGCGATCCACGGCCGCGGAGCCGACGCGATCCTCGTCGGCGGTTCCGGGCTGTATGCGTCGAGCGTCCTGTTCGACTTCCGCTTCCCGCCGCGGGACGAGGGGCTGCGCGCGATTCTCGAGGACGAACTCGAGCGACACGGTGCCGGACATCTGTTCGCGCGCCTGCGCGCGGCCGACCCGGAGGCGGCCGATCGCATCGACCCGCGGAACGGCCGCCGCATCGTGCGCGCGCTCGAGGTGCTGGCATCGGGTGGACAGACGCATGGCGGAGCCCTGCCCGAGGCGCCGGTGCTCTGGATGCCGCGGACGCGGATCATCGGCACGGCGGTACCGCGCGACGAGCTCGTCCCGTTGCTCGACGTGCGCGTGGAACGGATGTGGGCTGCCGGGCTGCTCGACGAGGTTGAGGCGCTGCGACGGCAGGGCCTCGAACGCGGTGTGACGGCGGGCCGGGCGATCGGCTACGCGCAGGCACTCGCGCAGCTGCGCGGCGACCTGAGCGAGGACGAGGCCATCGCCGAGACGCAGGCCCTCACGCGGCGTTACGCGCGCCGGCAGGTCTCGTGGTTCAAGCGCTATGAGAGCGTGCGGTGGGTCGACGCCCGCGAGGTCGACGCGGCGTCCCTTATCGGGGCGGTGGCCGGACCGGGCGAGGCAGTGCCCCGGTCGGAACGGGAGGAACAGTGAGCATCACCGTGCGCGCATTCGCGCTCGCCGATGAAGAAGCCGTCATCCGGCTCTGGCACGAGGCCGGTCTCACCCGTCCCTGGAACGACCCGCGTGCCGACATCAGGCGGAAACTCACCGTGCAGCCCGAACTGTTCCTCGTGGCCGTCGATCAGCCTGTCGACGGGACGGCGGAAGCCGTCGTCGGCACCGTGATGGCCGGTTACGACGGACACCGCGGCTGGCTCTACTACCTCGCCTCGGCTCGGTCTCACCGCGGGCTCGGCATCGGGCGCCTGCTCGTCACGGAGTCCGAGCGCCTGCTCGAGGCCATGGGGTGTCCGAAGGTGCAGCTCATGGTGCGGCCTGAGAACGAGGCGGTGCGCGGCTTCTACGACGAGCTCGGCTACGAGGCGTTCACCGTGTGGTCCGCGGGCAAGCGCCTCGTCGTCGATGGCCCGGGCGGCCCCGCCTAAGCTGGGCTCATGGCGACTCTCGCGTTCACCAAGGGGCACGGCACCGGCAACGACTTCGTGATCCTGGCCGACCCGGACGGCGACCTCGACCTGAGCGACGCGCAGATCGCAGCGCTCTGCGATCGCCATGTCGGCATCGGCGCCGACGGGCTGCTGCGCGTGGTCCGCTCGGCCGCGATCCCCGAGGGGGCGGATGCCGCTGCCGCCGGCGCTGAGTGGTTCATGGACTACCGCAACGCCGACGGCTCGAAGGCCGAGATGTGCGGCAACGGAACGCGGGTCTTCGCGCGCTACCTCGCCGACGCCGGCCTCGCCTCGATCGATGCCGGCCTCCGCATCGGCACGCGTGCCGGAGTGAAGACGATCACCCGGGTCGACAACGGCTTCGAGGTCGACCTCGGAACCTGGCGGGCCGAGGACGGCGACGTTCTCGTCCGCGCACGCGGGCTCGGCGTCGCCCGCCCCGGGCAGGGGATCGACGTCGGCAACCCCCACGTCGTCGTGGCGCTCGCCGGGGAGGATGAACTCGAGGGCCTCGACCTGACGGTACAGCCCACCCTCGAGCCTCGTCCGTCCGCCGGCGCGAACGTCGAGTTCGTCGTTCCGGCCGAGCCGCTCGTTCAGAACGGTGTCGGGGCCATCCGGATGCGCGTCCACGAGCGCGGCGTGGGAGAGACCCTGTCGTGCGGCACCGGGGTCGCGGCATCCGCTCTGGCCGTGCGTCACTGGGCCGGGGCTGCGGCACCCGACCGCTGGACCGTCGACGTGCCGGGCGGAACGCTGGGCGTGCGCATCGTGCGGCAGGCCGATGGCGAGCACGTGCTGCTCTCGGGCCCCGCGACGCTGGTCTTCTCGGGGCAGGTCACCCTCGCCGACTGATCCGAGCGCCGCGGCATCCGGACGTCCGGCCGCCGGTCAGGGCAGTTCGATCGCGCCCGTCGGGGGAGTGCCGTGCCGGCGCACCCGAAGCACGCGGAAACCGCGTCCGGTCGCGGCGCGCGAGACGCCGTAGCCGTCGTCGAACGTCGCGGCCAGCCAGCGCTGGAGGGAATCCGAACCGAGGTTGCGCTGCACGACGAGCCACGCGTCGCTTCGTTCAGCCAGACGGGGTATCCAGCGCTGCAGCATCCCGTGGAGCTCGTTCTTGCCCACGCGGATCGGCGGGTTGGAGCGGATGGTCCGGAATACGACGTCGTCGGGAACATCGTCGGGCAGGACGGCGTTGACGTTACCGAGTCCCAGATCAGCGGCGTTGCGTCGCACCAGGTCGAGAGCCCGTTCGTTGACATCGACGGCCCACACCGTGGCGTGAGGCGACTCCAGAGCCAGCGACAGCGAGATCGGCCCCCAGCCGCAGCCGAGGTCGAGGAAATCCCCACCGGACGGTGCCGGCGGAGTATTGGCCAGAAGAACCCCTGTACCCGAATCCACGTGGTCAGGGCTGAACACCCCGCCCGCGGTCGTGACCTCGACGGCGTGACCCGCGAGGGTCACGCGGATACGGCGGAGGTTCTGTTCGCTGGACGGGGACGCGCTGAAGTAGTGATCGCTCCCCATGCATCCGAGCGTATCGGAGCCGGACGTACCGGCGGGAGACTAGAATTCACGGATGCCCGGGCACGGGCATCCCGGGAAGAGAGTTATGACGCATATCACCACCCCCGACGGCGACGGCGACATCGCGGTGGACCCGGTCGATCGCGTGCTCGCGAGCGCGGAGACGCGCTCGTCGATCCGCGTCTTCGGCGGCGCGCAGGCGCTGCAGGATGAGTCGACGGTGTCGTACGGAGACACCGACGGCGACCAGTGGGATCGCGAGGAGCGCGCGGCGCTGCGCCGTGTCCCTGGCCTGTCCACAGAGCTCGAGGACGTCACCGAAGTCGAGTACCGACAGCTGCGACTCGAGAACGTCGTGCTCGTCGGCGTGTATCCCCAGGGGTCGCACGAGGACGCGGAGAACTCGCTGCGCGAGCTCGCGGCCCTGGCCGAGACCGCCGGTGCGGTCGTGCTCGACGGCGTTCTGCAGCGCCGACCGCATCCCGACCCCGCCACCTACATCGGACGCGGCAAGGCCGCCGAGCTGCGCGACCTCGTCGCCGCGGTCGGCGCCGACACCGTGATCGCCGACACCGAATTGGCGCCGAGCCAGCGGCGCGCCCTCGAGGATGTTGCGAAGGTCAAGGTCATCGACCGCACGACCGTCATCCTCGACATCTTCAGCCAGCACGCGAAGAGCCGTGAGGGCAAGGCCCAGGTCGAGCTCGCGCAGCTCGAGTACCTCCTGCCGCGTCTGCGCGGGTGGGGCGAGTCGATGAGCCGCCAGGCCGGTGGCCAGGTCGGCGCGGGCGGTGCGGGCATGGGCTCGCGCGGTCCCGGTGAGACGAAGATCGAGCTCGACCGGCGCCGCATCCGCACCCGCATGGCGCAGCTGCGCAAGCAGATCCGGGAGTTCGCGCCGTCGCGCGAGGCGAAGCGGGCCGAGCGTCGGCGCAACACGATCCCCTCGGTGGCGATCGCCGGTTACACCAACGCCGGCAAGTCCAGCCTGCTGAACCGGCTGACGAGCGCGGGTGTCCTGGTCGAGAACGCTCTGTTCGCGACGCTGGATGCCACGGTGCGTCGGGCCGAGGCCGCCGACGGGCGCGTGTTCACGCTCACCGACACCGTCGGCTTCGTCCGCAATCTCCCGCACCAGCTCGTCGAGGCGTTCCGGTCCACGCTCGAGGAGGTCTCGGGCGCGGACGTCATCGTCCACGTCGTCGACGGCTCGCATCCCGACCCCGCCGCGCAGCTCGCGACCGTCCGCGACGTGATGGGCGACGTGGGCGCTCGCGCCACCCGCGAGCTCGTCGTCTTCAACAAGGCCGACCTCGTCGACGACGATGCGCGGCTGCTGCTGCGCGGGCTCGAGCCGACGGCCCACTTCGTGTCGTCGCGCACGGGTGAGGGCATCGACGAGTTGCGCGCCGCGATCGAGGATGCGCTGCCGCTGCCGGCGGTGGAGGTGCGCGCTCTCGTGCCGTACGACCGTGGCGACCTGATCTCGGCCGTGCACGAGAGCGGCCACATCGTCGCCACCTCGCACGAGGAGGACGGCACGGCCGTGCACGCGCACGTCTCCGAGCGTCTCGCGGCTGAGCTCGCGCCCTACGCCGTCTGAGCCCGCGGTCGGCGATACACCTGCAGGCTCGGCGGTGCTGGTGAGCCCGCCGCGGATGCGGAAGGCCTCACCAGCATCGCCGGCCTGACAGGCGTATCAGCGCCAGGCGGTCGCCGGGCTCAGTCGAGCTCGATCGGCGCGACGCCGGGCGTGTCGAAACCGAACACCTGACCGAGGAACGCCAGCTCGCTCTCCAGAGCGTTCACGATCGTCTCGGTCCGTCGGAACCCGTGCCCCTCGCCCGCGTACAGGACATAGGCGTGGTGCACGCCCTGCGCGACGAGTGCGTCGCGGATGGCCTCGGCCTGCGCCGGCGGCACGACGGCGTCCTCGTCGCCCTGGAGAAGCAGCAGCGGCACGCGGAAACCCTCGGCGTGGCTCAGCGGCGAGCGCTCGATGTACACGTGCTCCGCTTCGGGAAGGGGACCGATCAGGCCGTCGAGGTAGCGCGCCTCGAAGTCGTGGGTCTCGGCCGCGAGGGCGCGGGCATCGCCGACGCCGTAGCGCGAGACGCCCGCGCCGAACACGTCCGTGCCGACGAGCGCCGCCAACACGGTCCAGCCACCGGCCGACCCGCCCTCGATCGCGAGCCGTGACGCATCGGCGAGTCCGTCGGCGGCGAGGCCGCGTGCCGCCGCCGCGACATCATCGACGTCGACGACGCCCCACTGGCCCTTCAGCCGTTCACGGTACGACCGGCCGTACCCGGTCGACCCGCCGTAGTTCACGTCGAGCACGCCGATGCCTCGGCTGGTGAAGTAGGCCGCCTTGGCGTCGGCGGTGCCGCCCACGTGCGACGTCGGCCCGCCGTGCACCCAGACGAGGTACGGCGGCAGCTCGTCGGTCGGCGCCGTGACATCGGGGTTCGTCGGCGGATAGGCGAAGGCGTGCACCGGGCCGTAGGGACCCTCGGTGGTGATCTGACGGGCATGGGGGATCCATGCCTCGTCGATATCGGGGGTACCGCCGCGCACCGCTGTCGTCTCGCCGCTGTCGAGATCGACCAGCCAGAGCCCGCTCGCCCCGGGCATGGCGCCGCTCACGAGGGCGCGGCTGCCGCGGACGTCCTCGATCTGCAGTCGAGCGGTGGCGGGGAAGGGGAGCGGGATCGCGCCGCCGTCGCGGTCGACGATCACGAGCTGGTCCGAGCCGTGCGTGCGGACGGCCACGACGCGGCCGTCGTCGAGCGGCGCGTACCACCGGGTGCCGAGGACCCACAGGCCACCGCCCGTGTCGGCGTCGGCGGGGGAGACCGCGACGGGTGCCGCGCCGGTCGCGGGGTCGACGCGATGGAGGTTCCAGCGCCCCGTCGGCTCGTCGAGCAGCAACAGCTGGCCGTCCGATGTCCATTCCGGCTGCAGCGCGGCCGTGCTGCCGCCGGCCAGCTCACGGACACGATCCGGGGCGTCGAGCTCGATGACACGGATGCGGGTGCGGTCCCAGGGCATGTCCGGGTGATCCCACGCCACCCACGCGAGCTGTGATCCGTCGGGTGACAGCGCAGGCTGAGCCACGAAGTCGCTGCCCCCGGCGAGCTCCGTCACTCCCGCTTCGTCGCCGCTCGCGGCGTTCTCATCGCTGCTCGCGCCGTCGATCCGCACGATGTGTCGTTCGGGAGTGCGCCCCGGGCGCTCGCGCTCGCGCACCGCGAGAAGCGCGCCGTGCTGCCAGCGGAGACCGCCGTAGTGGGTGCCGCTCTCCTCTGGGGTGAGCGCCTCGGGCTCGCCGCCCGGGCGGAGGCGTCGAATGCGCTGGTCCGACTTGTCGACGAAGAACAGCTCGCCGTCGTCGGACGCCGTCCAGGCGCCGCCGCCATACTCGTGCACACGCGATCGCGCGTTCCCGGGCGCGGGGAGGACGACCTCCACAGAATCGTCGCGGCGGCGGCGCATGACGGCGACGCGACCGGCCTCATCGGGAAGGGATTCGCCCCACCAGATCTCATCCCCGACGAAGCGCGCGCCGTCGAGGCGCAACGAGGACGCGCTGGCCCACGAGGCGGTCAGGGGGGAGGGCCAAGAACCGTACGGGAGTTGCTGCTGCGACATACCGCCACGCTACGCGAGCGGATCCGGGTCGTGCCGGACGACGGGAGGGGATGCCGCCGAGTCGCGGCATCCCCTCCCGCAGTTCCGTCGGTGCGGCGAGGTCAGACCGTGCGGAGGACGGCGACGACCTTGCCGAGGATGGTGGCGTCATCGCCGAGGATCGGCTCGAACGCCGAGTTGCGGGGGAGGAGCCAGGTGTGGCCGTCGCGCTGACGGAGCGTCTTGACGGTGGCCTCGCCGTCGAGCATGGCCGCGACGATCTCGCCGTTGTCGGCGGTCGCCTGTGCCCGCACGACGACCCAGTCGCCGTCGCAGATGGCGGCGTCGATCATGGAGTCGCCGACGACCTTGAGCATGAACAGCTCGCCCTTGCCGACGAGCTGACGCGGCAGGGGGAAGATCTCCTCGACCTGCTGGTCGGCGGTGATCGGGACGCCCGCCGCGATGCGGCCCACGAGCGGCACGAGGGCGGCGTCGCCGAGGGCGGGCGCGGCGTCGGCGGGGTTCTCGCCGGCCGTGCCGGGGAGGTCGATGAGGACCTCCATCGCGCGGGTCTTGCCGGGGTCGCGGCGGAGGTATCCGCTCAGCTCGAGCTGGTTCAGCTGGTGGGTGACGCTCGACAGCGACTTGAGGCCGACGGCGTCGCCGATCTCGCGCATGCTCGGCGGGTAGCCGTTGCGGGCGATCGCGTGCTGGATCACCTCGAGGATCGCGAGCTGCTTATCGCTCAGATTCTTGCGTCGTCGCGTCTGCGGCTTCTCGCTCATACCGCCGGTCTCCTGTCGTCGCGCCCCGTCCCCGACCCGATGTCGGAGGTTCGTGGTGGGCTCTCGCTGTCGAAAAGGTAGCCCGATCCGACAGCGACATCACGGAACGCTCCGCGTGTCTCTTCGATCGGTCTCCGATTTCGGTGGGTGGTTGACACCACACAATATCGAAGATACGTTCGGAACCGAAGTTCGCACCCGCCTCTCCCGGCCGAGAGGCGGGAGCGAATCTTCCTACCGCTCCCGAGGAGATGTCATGATCACGATCGATGCCCGCTTCGCACCGGCCCCCCGCACCCGTCTGCGCCTGACGCGCCGTGGACGTCGCGTCATCGCAGCGATCGCCGCACTTCCCGCCGTCGTCGCCGTCACCGCTGCCGTGCTCTCCGGCGGGGGAGCACTCGCCTCCAACGAGGCGGGCGCGCCCGAGGGGTCGTTCACGACGGTGACCGTCATGTCGGGCGAATCGCTCTGGTCGATCGCTGAAGAGGTGGCGCCGGCCGCCGACCCCCGTGACGTCGTCGACGCCATCATCCGGCTGAACGCCCTCGGCTCTGGTCAGCTCGAGGCAGGCCAGACACTCGCCATCCCCGCCGAGTACGACGCCGCGAGCTGAAGCCCGCCGTCTTCGGCGCAGAAGCTGGGGTGCGGCCACGCCGGACTCGGACGCGGCCTAGCATGGGTGGGATGAGCCCGAGTCTGGATGATCTGCCCCTCAGAGACGATCTGCGAGGCCTCACCCCGTACGGCGCCGCGCAGGCGCCGCTTCCGGTCGCGCTGAACGTCAACGAGAACACGCATCCCGTTCCCGAAGAGGTCGCAGACGACATCCTGGATGCCGTCGCCCGTGCCCTGCGCGACGTCAACCGCTATCCCGACCGCGAGTTCACGCACCTCCGCGAGTCCTTCGCCGAGTACCTCGGTCACGGCCTCACCCCCGATCGCATCTGGGCCGCGAACGGATCGAACGAGGTGCTGCAGCACCTGCTCCAGGCCTTCGGCGGCCCGGGGCGCACCGCCATGGGCTTCGGCCCCACGTACTCGATGTACCCGCTGCTGACGCGAGCCACCGGCGCGCAGTACGTCGCGGGCACGCGCGGCCCCGACTTCACGCTCGACCCGGCCTCCGCCGCGGCACAAGTCTCCGAACTACGCCCCGACGTCGTCTTCCTCTGCGCGCCCAACAACCCGACCGGCACGCCGCTCGGTCTCGACGTCATCGAGGCGGTGTACGACGCCACCGACGGAATCGTGATCGTCGACGAGGCCTATCAGGAGTTCGCGCCGCGCGAGAGCCCCTCCGCGCTGACGCTGCTCGGCGAGCGGGAGCGCCTGGTCGTCTCGCGCACGATGAGCAAGGCGTTCGCCTTCGCCGGTGCGCGCGTCGGCTATCTCGCCGCCGACGCGACCCTCATCGACGCTCTGCGTCTTGTCCGCCTGCCGTACCACCTCAGCGCCCTCACGCAGGCGGCCGCGACAGCCGCGCTGTCGCACTCGTCGACGATGCTCCGGATGGTGGACGAGATCGTCGCGCAGCGCGATCGGATGTCGGCGACGCTCGATGCCCTCGGGTACCACGCCTACGAGAGCTGGACGAACTTCGTCCTGTTCGACGGGGTCGACGACCCGCGCGCCACCTGGCAGGCGCTCTACGATCGCGGCATCCTCGTCCGCGACGTCGGCATCCCGCACAGCCTGCGCGTCAGTGCCGGTACGGAAGACGAGACGACCGCGTTCCTCGAAGCACTGGCGTCGATAGACTCGGAGGCATGACCAGCCCCCGAACGGCCAGCATCCGTCGTGCCACGAGCGAGTCGAGTGTCGAACTCGAGCTCGACCTCGACGGGACCGGGATCAGCACGATCGAGACGACCGTGCCGTTCTTCGATCATCTGCTGACGGCGTTCGCGAAGCACTCGCTCACCGACCTGACTGTACGCGCGACGGGCGACACGCACATCGACGCGCACCACACGGTCGAGGATGTCGCGATCGTGCTCGGGCAGGCGCTGCGCTCTGCGCTGGGCGACAAGTCGGGCATCTCCCGCTACGGCGATGCGCTCGTGCCCCTCGACGAGGCGCTCGCGCAGGCTGTCGTCGACATCTCCGGGCGTCCCTACCTCGTGCACACGGGAGAGCCCGAGGGATACGAGTACCACCTCATCGGCGGGCACTTCACGGGGTCGCTCGTGCGGCACACGTTCGAGGCGATCGCGTTCAACGCCGGCCTGACGATGCACGTCCGCGTGCTCGGCGGACGCGACCCGCACCACATCGCCGAGGCGGAGTACAAGGCCTTCGCCCGTGCCTTCCGGCAGGCCAAGGCGCTCGATCCGCTCGTGCACGGCATCCCCAGCACGAAGGGCGCCCTATGACCGAGGGCGACACGACCGGACGCGCGCCGCTCGTCGCCGTCCTCGATTACGGCTCGGGCAACATCCACTCGGCCGTAAAGGCACTCTCCGCCGCGGGTGCGGACGCCCGACTGACGTCCGATCGTGGTCTCATCCGCGATGCGGACGGTCTTCTGGTTCCCGGGGTCGGTGCGTTCAGTGCGGTCATGGCCGCCCTGCGCGAGAGCCGCGGCGACGAGATTATCGAGCGGCGCCTGGCCGGGGGGCGCCCGGTGCTGGGCATCTGCGTCGGCATGCAGATCATGTTCGGCAACGGCGTCGAGCGCGGCGATGACACCGAGGGCCTCGGGCAGTGGCCGGGCACCGTCACCGAGCTGCAGGCCCCGGTGCTGCCCCACATGGGGTGGAACACCGTGCGCGCGGGCGCAGGGTCGACGCTGTTCGACGGTCTGGAGGACGAGCGCTTCTACTTCGTGCACTCGTACGGTGCCCAGGACTGGAGCCTCGAGGTCATGAAGCCCTTCGCCGAGCCCGTGCTGACCTGGTGCGACTACGGCGCGCCCTTCCTCGCGGCCGTCGAGAACGGGCCGCTCTCGGCGACGCAGTTCCACCCTGAGAAGTCGGGGGCCGCCGGCATCCGTCTCCTCGCCAATTGGATCGGCGCCCTGCCGCGCCACTAGTCTCCCTCTGGTGCGCTCGCGTGGACGAGCGTGCATCCCGACCCACCCCTGGAATGTGATGAACGACTTCGCGTCCACCCCCGAACTGATCC
The DNA here is from genome assembly GCF_053345465.1 of Microbacterium sp. M4A5_1d. Lineage (NCBI taxonomy): Bacteria > Bacillati > Actinomycetota > Actinomycetes > Micrococcales > Microbacteriaceae > Microbacterium > Microbacterium sp. M4A5_1d. Next base: position 879,488 of record NZ_JBKFAD010000001.1, on the reverse strand, counting down.
TCCTGCCCGCCGTCGACGTCGCCGACGGGAAGGCCGTGCGCCTGACCCAGGGCGAGGCCGGCAGCGAGACGACCTACGGCGACCCCGTCGACGCGGCGCTCGCCTGGGCGAAGCAGGGTGCGCAGTGGATCCATCTCGTCGACCTCGACGCGGCCTTCGGCCGGGGCAACAACACCGCCGTGCTCCGCAAGGTCATCAAGCAGGTCAAGGGTGTGCAGATCGAGCTGTCGGGCGGCATCCGCGACGATGCGACGCTCGAGGCCGCGCTCGAGAGCGGTGCGACGCGCATCAACCTGGGCACTGCCGCGCTCGAGAACCCCGAGTGGGCCGCCGATGTCATCGGCCGCTACGGCGACGCGATCGCGGTCGGACTCGATGTCCGCGGCACGACGCTCGCCGCCCGGGGCTGGACCCGCGACGGCGGCGACCTGTGGGACGTCCTCGAGCGTCTCGAAGACGCCGGCTGCAGCCGATACGTCGTCACCGACGTGACGAAGGACGGCACGCTCCAGGGCCCGAACCTCGAGCTGCTGCGCGAGATCACCTCGCGCACACCCAAGCCCGTGGTCGCATCGGGCGGTATCTCGAGCCTCGACGACATCGCCGCGCTGCGCGAGCTCGTGCCGCTGGGCGTCGAGGGTGCGATCGTCGGCAAGGCTCTCTACGCCGGCGCGTTCACGCTGGCTGAGGCGCTGGATGTCGCCGGAGACTGACGACGGCTGCGGCCACGCCGCCGACTCGGCGGGCGTTCCCTGGGAGGGGCGCAGCTTCGAGTCGAACCCTCACGCCGGTGACGACGGCTCGGCCGATCCCGCGCTGCTCGCGGCGCTCGAAGCCTTCCGCGCGGGGACCGGTGACGCCGTCGCGGTCGTCGAGGCGTATCGCGCGGCGCGGCTGCTGATCCCGCTCGTGCCCGAGAAGGGCGACGAAGGGGTCGGGCCGACAGGGCTGCGCGTCGACAAGACCCAGGAGCTGTCGATCGTCACGGTCGCGGCTCCTGACGGTCGGCGCGTTCTGCCGGTCTTCACGTCGGTGGCCGCACTCGCGCGGTGGGATGCCGTCGCGCGTCCGGTTCCGGCCGACGGGGTGCGCACGGCGATGGCGGCGGCGTCCGACGACACCGACCTGATCGTGATCGACCCGGGCTCCGAGACCGAGTTCGTGCTGCGACGCCCCGCCGTCTGGGCGATCGGACAGGGACTGCCCTGGGAACCGGCGCCCACCTCGCCCGAGGTCTTCACCGCTCTCCAGGCCAGCATCGGGGGAGAGCTCGCGGTGCTCGACCTGTCGGTCGCGGCGGGTGATCCCGACGCCCGGATGCGCGGCCCCGAGCTGATCGTCCGGCTTCATCTCATCGATGGGCTGGATGCCGCCGAGCTCGACGCGGTGCTGTCGCGGCTGGCGTCGCGGTGGGCCGCCGACGACCGCATCGCGGTGCTCGTCGACTCGCTGACGGTCAAGCTGGTGCGCGCTTCCTGACGGAGGTCCCGGGCCCGAGCCCTGCTCGAGCCCGGGAGCTCGTCAGTTGACGGGACCGGTGAACTTCTCGCCGGGGCCCTTGCCGATCGGGTCGGGGATCGTCGACGCCTCGCGGAAGGCGAGCTGCAGCGAGCGCAGGCCGTCGCGCAGCGATCGCGCGTGCATGTCGCTGATCTCGGGAGCGCCGGCGGTGATGAGCCCGGCGAGGGCGTTGATGAGCTTGCGGGCCTCGTCGAGGTCGAGCTGGGTGGCCGGGTCGTCGGCGAGCCCGACCTTGACGGCGGCGGCGCTCATGAGGTGCACGGCGGCGGTGGTGATGACCTCGACCGCCGGCACGTCGGCGATGTCGCGGGTCGCGGCGGAGGCCGCGCGCTCCTGCTCCTCCCACCGCTGGCGACGAGCCTCGTCGTCGGTGAAAGTGCTGTTGTCGGCGGGGTTCGTGTCCACGTGTCGCTCTCTGCTAGACTGTGCGGGCACCGGAGTGTTCTACTCCGGATCGAAAGAGGATCACATCCCACCCGCGCTTGCCGTTCCAGGCTACCGGGTCATGCACTCCGCTCCGTCCGTCTCACCGCGGCCGGGGTAGCCAGGGTGCGGAACACGAATGCCGACGCACGCGCGTCGTGCGGGGTGGATGCGATGCTCTTCCGCCCGGGTCGCGTCCTCGCGTCCCGGTGGCCACCACCGCACGAACAGGAGTTCCGCACATCAGCGATCCCCGCACCAACGACCGCATCCGCGTCCCCGAGGTTCGCCTCGTCGGCCCCGCTGGAGAGCAGGTCGGCGTCGTCCGTATCGAGGTCGCCCTGCGTCTGGCGCAGGAGGCCGAACTCGACCTCGTCGAGGTCGCCCCGAACTCGAAGCCGCCCGTGGTCAAGATCATGGACTACGGCAAGTTCAAGTACGAAGCGGCTCAGAAGGCCAAGGAAACGCGCCGCAATCAGGCCAACACGGTCCTCAAGGAGGTCCGTTTCCGCCTGAAGATCGAGGCGCACGACTACATCACCAAGCTCAAGCGCGCCGAGGGCTTCCTCCAGGCGGGCGACAAGGTGAAGGCGATGATCCTGTTCCGCGGTCGCGAGCAGTCGCGTCCCGAGCAGGGTGTGCGCCTGCTCCGCAAGTTCGCCGAGGATGTCGCCGAGCTCGGCACCGTCGAGTCGAACCCGACGATCGACGGCCGCAACATGGTGATGGTCATCGCGCCGCACAAGAACAAGTCCGAGGTGAAGACCGAGCAGAACGCCCAGCGTGCCGCCAACAAGGAGGCAGCACGCCAGGCCCGCTCCGGCGACGCACCCGCGACCGAAGACGCCGCTCCCGCCTCGGCGGAGTAGCCCCCAGACTCCCGCCTCGCGGGAAACACAACGAAGGAAGAGACATGCCGAAGCAGAAGACCCACTCGGGTGCCAAGAAGCGCTTCAAGGTCACCGGCAGCGGAAAGATCAAGAAGCAGCAGGCGAACCTCCGCCACAACTTCGAAGGCAAGCCCACCAAGCGCACGCGCCGCCTGTCGGCCGACAAGATCCTGGCTCCCGGCGACGCGAAGGTCGCCAAGAAGCTCCTCGGCATCTGAGCGCTGCTGCGCACGAATAGGAAACAAACGAAATGGCTAGAGTCAAGCGGGCAGTAAACGCCCACAAGAAGCGTCGCGTCATCCTCGAGCGCGCCTCCGGTTACCGCGGACAGCGTTCGCGCCTGTACCGCAAGGCGAAGGAGCAGGTCACCCACTCGCTCGTCTACGCGTACCGCGACCGTCGCAAGCGCAAGGGCGACTTCCGCCGTCTGTGGATCCAGCGCATCAACGCCGCTGCCCGTCAGAACGGCATCACGTACAACCGCTTCATCCAGGGCCTCGGCCTCGCGGGTGTGCAGGTCGACCGTCGTATGCTCGCCGAGCTCGCCGTGAACGAGCCCGCCGTCTTCGCGTCGCTCGTGGCGACGGCCAAGGGCGCGCTGCCCGCCGACGTCAACGCTCCCAAGGCCTGATCGGGTCTTCGCGTTCCACGCACCGCACGAAGGGGCGTCCTCCGAGAGGAGGGCGCCCCTTCGCCGTATGCTGAAAACGTGCTCGAGAACCCCCGCTCGCCCCGCGTTCGCGCCGTCGCCAAGCTGACCAAGCGCAGCGCGCGTCAGGAGACCGGTCTGTTCCTGCTCGAGGGTCCGCAGGCCGCGCGGGAGGCGCTCGCGTACCGTCCCGACACCCTGGTCGAGGTCTTCGCGACACCTGGCGCGATCGAGCGGCATCCCGAACTGGCTGCGAACGCCGAGAAGGCCGGCGTCGCCGTCGTCTCGGCGAGCGAGGCCGTGCTCGAGGCGATGGCCGACACCGTCACGCCCCAGGGCATCGTCGCCGTCGCGCGTCAGTCGCCGTCGTCGCTGCGTGACATCTTCGCCGCCGGTCCCCGCCTCGTCGCGATCTGCGAAGAGGTGCGCGACCCCGGCAACCTCGGCACCATCATCCGAGCCGCGGATGCCGCCGGTGCGGATGCCGTCGTCTTGACGGGTCGCACCGTCGATCCCTACAACCCCAAGGTGGTGCGCTCGACCACCGGGTCGCTGTTCCACCTGCCGATCGTGCTCGGTGTCGAGCTCGACGCCGCCGTGGCGCGGGCGCACGAGGCGGGACTGCGAGTCGTCGCCGCGGACGTCAAGGGCGAGGAGTTCCTCGACCACCGTGCGACGCTCGCGGAGCCCACGGCGTGGCTCTTCGGCAACGAGGCGCGCGGCCTGGCCGACGAGGCCCTGGCCCAGGCCGACCTCGCGCTGCGGCTGCCGATCTACGGCGCCGCCGAGTCGCTCAACCTGGCGACCGCCGCGAGCGTGTGCCTCTACGAGACCGCGTTCGCCCAGCGCGCCGGCTGAACCCGTCGACGACGCCAGCCGGATGCGCCGTGTATTCCGATTCTGTTACAGATCGGTGACTCGGTGCGTTCCGCGGGGTCCAGGGCGGGGGAGTGCTCTTAATGTGATCTCTTATGACGACTCCCGAAAACCCGGCGCCCCCGACGTCGAACATCTCGGTGCGCCGCGGCGACCCGCTCGTGGTGATCGAGGGCGTGCAGAAGCACTACGGCTCGTTCCAGGCTCTGAAGGACATCGACCTGACCGTCAACCGCGGCGAGGTCGTTGTCGTCATCGGTCCCTCGGGCTCGGGTAAGTCGACCCTCTGCCGCACGATCAACCGCCTCGAGACCATCAGCGAGGGCACGATCACGATCGACGGCGAGAAGCTGCCGTCCGAGGGCAAGGCTCTCGCGGCGCTCCGCGCCGACGTGGGGATGGTCTTCCAGTCGTTCAACCTCTTCGCCCACCTGACGATCCTCGAGAACGTCACGCTCGGTCCGATCAAGGTCAAGGGCATGAAGAAGGCCGAGGCCGAGAAGCTCGCCCGTGAGCTGCTCGACCGAGTCGGCGTGGGGCACCAGGCCGACAAGCTGCCGGCGCAACTGTCGGGCGGGCAGCAGCAGCGCGTCGCGATCGCCCGCGCGCTGGCGATGAAGCCGAAGGTGATGCTCTTCGACGAGCCCACGAGCGCGCTCGACCCCGAGATGATCAACGAGGTGCTCGACGTCATGGTCGGCCTCGCGCAGGACGGCATGACGATGATCGTCGTCACGCACGAGATGGGCTTCGCCCGCAAGGCCGCCGACCGCGTCGTCTTCATGGCCGACGGCCAGATCGTCGAAGAGGCCGTTCCCGAGCAGTTCTTCACGTCGCCCCGGAGCGACCGTGCCAAGGACTTCCTCTCCAAGCTCATCACCCACTGAGACCACCGACCTCCGCGCTCTGCACCGGGCGCGGAAGCCCCAACCAGGAGGACCACATGCGCAAGACACGAATCACCGGCGCCTTCGCCGGTGTCGCCATCGCTGCGATCGCTCTGACCGGCTGCAACAGCGGCTCGCCCACCTCGCCCGGCGGCGCCGCCGGCGGTGACGGCGGCGACAGTAACGAAGCCCTGTGGGAGGTCGCCTCCGACGTCTCGCTCGAGGGCAGCCCGACGTTCGACGCGATCCAGTCGCGCGACAAGGTGATCGTCGGCGTCAAGGAGGACCAGCCCGGTCTCGGCTTCCTCGACGCGACGTCCAACGAGCGCAGCGGCTTCGACGTCGACATCGCACGGTGGATCGCGGCATCCCTCGGCTACGACGAGGACAAGATCGAGTTCAAGGCGATCGCGTCGGCCAACCGTGAGCAGGCCATCGTGAACGGCGACGTCGACTACTACGTCGGCACCTACTCGATCACCGACGCGCGCAAGCAGCAGATCGACTTCGCCGGTCCGTACTTCATCACGGGCCAGGGCCTGCTGGTCGCCGCGGACAGCGACATCGCGAGCGAGGACGACCTCAACGAGAACACGCGCGTGTGCTCGGCGACCGGTTCGACGCCCATCCAGAACATCAAGACGAACTACCCCGAGGTTCCCACCGAGGAGTTCGACCTCTACTCGGCATGCGTCGACGCGCTCATCAACGGCACCGTCGACGCCGTCACGACCGACCAGGCGATCCTGATCGGTTACGCGGCGCAGTACCCCGATGAGATCAAGGTCGTCGGCGAGCCCTTCAGCGAGGAGAAGTACGGCGTGGGCCTGCGCAAGGGCGACGATGCGTTCCGCGCGCACATCAACGAGCTGCTCACCGACGGCGGCGACGTGTGGCAGGGCATCTTCGACAAGAACCTCGGTCAGTCCGGGATCACGGTCGAGCAGCCTGCGGTCGACGCGTACTGAGTCGCACTGACACCATGACCACGGGGCGGGGGCGTACGCGTCCCCGCCCCGCACCATCCAAGGAGACGATGTGGGCGTCATCACCGACAACCTCGACCTCTGGGGCGAGGCTCTCGGCAACACCCTGTTGCTGTTCTTCGCCGGCGGAGCGATCGCCCTGGTCCTCGGCACCCTGATCGGCGCCATGCGCGTCTCGCCGATTCCGGTGGCGCGCGCCTTCGGCACGGTCTACGTCAACACCATCCGCAACACCCCGCTGACGCTCGTCTTCTTCTTCTTCGCGTTCGGCTACCCGCAGCTCGACCTGCCGAACCCCGGCTTCACGGTGCTCGGCGTCTGGGCGCTGGGTATCTATACCGCGACCTACGTCGCCGAGGTCATCCGCGCGGGAATCAACACCGTGCCGGTCGGCCAGGCCGAGGCGGCCCGAGCGATCGGGCTCACGTTCGGCCAGGTCATGACGCTCGTCGTCATGCCGCAGGCCTTCCGGTCGGTCGTGCCGCCGATGATGAGCGTCTTCATCGCGCTGCTGAAGAACACCACGGTTGCTGCCGGCTTCTCCGTGGTCGAGCTCGGCGCCATCCGCGCGAACCTGAGCGAGCGCGGCGAGAACGCCCTGACCGTGCTGCTCTGGGTCGCCGTCGTCTTCGTCGCCCTGGTGCTGGTCCTCAGTGCCGTGCAGCGACGACTCGAGAACAAGTGGAGGATCGCGCGATGACTTCCGTCCTGTACGACGTCCCGGGGCCCCGCGCGATCCTGCGCAACCGCATCCTCGGCATCGTCACCATCCTCCTGGTCGCCGCGGCGATCGGATTCGTGGTCTTCCGCTTCGCGGTGAGCGGTCAGTTCTCCGCCGACAAGTGGTACATCTTCACGTTCAGCAACGTGTGGCTCGGCATCCTCAGGGCGCTTGGCAACACGCTCGCGGCCTTCGGGCTCGCGGCCGTCGGTGCCCTGGCGCTCGGCTTCGTTCTCGCGATCGGCCGCCTGTCGGATCATGCGTGGGTGCGGATTCCCTTCGGCGTCGTCATCGAGGCGTTCCGGGCCGTGCCGGTGCTGATCTTCATGATGCTGATGTACTACGGGCTGCCGACGCTCGGCATCCGCATGGAGCCGTACTGGGCCGTGGTCATCGCCCTCGTCGCCTACAACGGCTCCGTGCTGGCGGAGGCCCTGCGCGCCGGCATCGAGTCGCTGCCGCGCGGACAGAAGGAGGCCGGCTACGCGATCGGTCTGCGCAAGAGCGGCGTCATGCGCCTCGTCCTGCTGCCGCAGGCGGTTCGGGCCATGCTGCCCGTCATCGTCGCGCAGCTCGTCGTGACGCTGAAGGACACCGCGCTCGGCTTCATCATCACCTATCCCGAGCTGCTGTACTACGCCAAGCAGCTGACCTCCCAGCCGGGGCGCCCGATCCTCCAGGCGGGCATCGTCATCGGCGCGATCTACATCGTGATGTGCCTGCTGCTGTCGTGGTTCGCCAGCTTCCTCGAGAAGCGCCTCTCGCGGTCGCCGCGCACCCCAGGCGGCGGCGCAGCTGCTGTCGACCCGCTGCACCACCCGGTGGCGCCGACGACCGATACCGAGCTCATCGCCACGCAGAAGGGGATCGGCAAGTACGACTCCAACAGCTCGGGCGGAGCCTGACGCACAGCACGACCCCGACGGGCCCCTCACGCGAAAGCGGAGGGGCCCGTCGCCGGTAGACTCGACTCCCGTGTCCGACGCACCCGAGATCACCCCTGACGCGGTCGCCGCGGCGGTGGATGCGGCCCTCGCCGCCATCGCCGACGCGTCCTCCACCGCCGAGCTGAAGTCCGCCCGCAACGCCCACACGGCCGAGGGGTCGCCGCTCGCGCGCCTCAACGCGCAGCTGCGGTCGGTGCCCAACGAGAAGAAGGCCGAGTTCGGCAAGCTCGTAGGCCAGGCGCGTGGCCGTGTCACCCAGGCCCTCGCCGCCCGCGAGGGCGAGCTCGCCGCCGCCGAGACGGCCGCGAAGCTCGAGGCCGAGGCGCTCGACGTCACCGCCATCGCCCCGCGCGGACGCGTCGGGGCGCGGCATCCGATCTCGCTCCTGCAGGAGGAGGTCGCCGACCTCTTCGTCGGGATGGGCTGGGAGATCGCCGAGGGGCCGGAGCTCGAGCACGAGTGGTTCAACTTCGACTCGTTGAACTTCGACGTCGACCATCCCGCGCGCCAGATGCAGGACACGTTCTTCGTCGACCCGGTCGCGCGGCACCTCGTCATGCGCACGCAGACGAGCCCCGTGCAGATGCGGTCGATGCTCGAGCGCGACATCCCGATCTACGTCCTCTCGCCGGGCCGGGTGTTCCGCACCGACGAGTACGACGCGACCCACCTCCCCGTGTTCACGCAGTTCGAGGGCCTCGTCGTCGACAAGGGCATCACGATGGCGCACCTCAAGGGCACCCTCGACCACGCGGCGCGCGAGCTGTTCGGCCCCGAGGCGAAGACGCGCTTCCGCACCAACTACTTCCCGTTCACCGAGCCGAGCGCCGAGCTCGACCTGTGGCACCCGACCTTCGCCGGCGGAGCGCGCTGGATCGAGTGGGGCGGCTGCGGCATGGTGAACCCCAACGTGCTCCGTGCCGCGGGCATCGATCCCGAGGTCTACTCCGGGTTCGCCTTCGGCATGGGCATCGAGCGGACGCTGATGTTCCGCTCCGACGTGAAGGACATGCGCGACATGGCCGAGGGCGATGTGCGTTTCAGCGAGCAGTTCGGGATGGTGGTCTGATGCGCGTTCCGCTGTCGTGGTTGCGTGAGTACGTCGAGGTACCGGCGGATGCCGCGCCTGAGGACATCCTCGCGGCGCTGGTGTCGGTCGGCTTCGAGGAGGAGGACGTCCACGGTTTCGACCTGACCGGTCCGATCGTCGTGGGCCGCGTGGTCTCGTTCGAGCCCGAGCCGCAGTCCAACGGCAAGACGATCCGCTGGTGCCAGGTCGATGTCGGCGAGGCGAACGGCGGCGTGCGCGGCATCGTCTGCGGCGCCGGCAACTTCTTCGAGGGTGACAAGGTCGTCGTGACCCTTCCCGGCGCTGTGCTGCCCGGTCCGTTCCCGATCGCGGCGCGCAAGACGTACGGCCACGTCTCGGACGGCATGATCGCCTCGGCGAAGGAGCTGGGCCTCGGCGACGAGCACTCGGGCATCCTGCGTCTGACCGAGCTCGGACTCGACCCGGAGGTCGGCACCGACGCGATCGCGCTGCTCGGACTCGACGACGCCGCGATCGACGTCAACGTCACCCCCGACCGCGGCTACGCGCTGTCGGTGCGGGGCATCGCGCGCGAGTACTCGCACGCGACCGGCGCGGCATTCCGCGACCCTGGTCTCCGCGAGTTCGACGAGCTCGAGCACCCCGCGACGGGCTTCGACGTCGCGGTCGACGACCAGGCGCCGATCCGCGGCCGCGTCGGTGCGACCGAGTTCGCGGTGCGCGTCGTCTCGGGCGTCGACCCGTCGCGGCCGACGCCGCCGTGGATGGTCGCGCGTCTCACGCTCGCCGGCATCCGCTCGCTCGGCATCCTGATCGACATCACCAACTACGTGATGCTCGAGCTCGGCAACCCGATTCACGGCTACGACCTCGACAAGCTCACCGGCGGCATCACGGTGCGTCGCGCGACGGCGGGCGAGAAGCTCACGACGCTCGACGGCAAGGAGCGCACCCTCGACGGCGAAGACCTGCTCATCACCGACGAGTCGGGCCCCATCGGCCTCGCCGGCGTCATGGGCGGCGGCACGACCGAGATGACGGATGCGACGCGCAACGTGCTCATCGAGGCCGCGATCTTCGACACCGTCACGATCGCCCGCACCGCTCGTCGGCACAAGCTGCCGAGCGAGGCCTCGCGGCGCTTCGAGCGCGGCGTCGACCCGCTGCTGCCGTTCGTGGCCGCCCGCCGCGTCGCCGACCTCATGGTCGAGCTCGCCGGCGGCACGCTCGAGCCGGTCGGTGGCGCGCTGTTCGGCGAGGTGTTCCTCGAGGCGATCGATCTGCCGCGCGGCTTCGTCGCAGGCCTCATCGGCATCGACTACACCGACGACGAGGTCGTCTCGGCGCTCGAGACGATCGGCGCCGAGGTGACCGACACGGATGTCGGTTGGGAGGTCATCCCGCCGTCGTGGCGCCCCGACCTCACCGACAAGTGGACGCTGGCCGAAGAGGTCGCGCGCATCCACGGCCTCGACCGCGTGCCGTCGGTCCTCCCGACGGCTCCCTCCGGTCGCGGTCTGACGGATGCGCAGAAGGGGCGACGTCGCGTTTCGAACGCGCTCGCGGCCGCGGGCTTCGTCGAGACCCCGTCGTTCCCGTTCACGACGCGAGACAGCAACGATCTCCACGGTTCGGCCTCGGGCGAGGAAGTGCCCTCGGTTAAGATCGCCAATCCGCTCGACGGGCAGGCGCCCTACCTGCGCCGCTCGCTCGTACCGGGCCTGCTGCAGGTCGCGCACCGCAACGTCTCGCGCGGACTGACCGATCTCGCCCTCTTCGAGGTCGGTGCCGTCTTCCTCCCCGAGCCGGGCACGCAGTACGGCACCGCGACGGTGCCGCCGCTCGCCGCGCGTCCCGACGACGCCACGCTCGCGGAGCTCCACGCGTCGATCCCGCCGCAGCCGCGTCACGTTGCGGTGCTCGTCGCCGGCAACGTGGCGCCCAAGTCGCCGGGGCATGCCGCCGTCGCGGCCGATCTCAGCGACGTGTTTGCGGCTGTCGCCGCGATCGGTTCGGCGGCCGGCGTCGACATCGAGATCTCGCAGGCCCGTCGTGCCGCGCTGCACCCGGGTCGCGCCGCCGCGCTCACGGTCGGAGGTGTCGAGGTCGGCTACGCCGGGGAGCTGCATCCCGAGGTCTCGGCTGCGGCCGACCTGTCGGGCCGTGTCCTCGTCGCCGAGATCGACCTCGACGCCGTTCTGGCGAGCGCGGGGGAGCGGGTCGTCGTCGCGTCGCTGTCGGGCTACCCGGCGGCCACGCAGGACGTCTCGCTCGTCGTTCCTGCGGACGTGACGGCGGGTGCGCTCGCGTCGGCGCTGTCGGAGGGGGCGGGCCAGCTGCTCGAGTCGCTCCGTCTCGTCGACGACTACCGCGGTGCCGGCGTTCCCGAGGGCTCGAAGAGCCTGACGTTCGCGCTGCGCTTCCGCGCCGACGACCGCACCCTCACGGCGGCCGAGGCGAGCGAGGCCAAGCTCGCGGGCGTCGCCGTCGCGGCCGAGCGTTTCGGCGCCGTCATCCGCGACTGACCTGCGTACCGGGCGCAGTTCCCGACGTCACGCGCGGTTACGGGCGCGCTCCACGTCCGGAACTGCGCCCGACGCGTTCCCGTGACTGGCCGGCCGACCGAGAGGGGCTCAGCGCGAGCCCCAGTTCCAGGCCGGAACGTCGAGCAGACCCTGACCGCGGACCGTCGTCTCGGCGTTCGATCGCTGGAGTTCGACGCGCGACGGTTCTGGCAGAGCGTCGACGAGCGCATCGGCATGCGACACCGTGAGCACCTGCGTGCGCTCGGATGCCGCTCGGATGAGCGAGGCCAGCGGCGCGAGGAGGGAGGGATGCAGGCTCGCCTCGGGCTCGTTCAGCACCAGGAGCGGTGCGGGTCGCGCCGGCAGCAGCGCGGCACACAGCAGCAGGTAACGCAGCGTGCCGTCCGACAGCTCGGCCGCATCGAGCGGACGCAGCAGGCCGGGCTGCTCGATCGTCAGGCGGAAGAGTCCGTCGGAGGTCACGACGCGCACGCGGCTGCCCGGGAACGCCTGGTCGACCGCACGCGCCAGAGCGTCGCCGTGCCCGGCGTCGACGATCGTCGCCCAGGTCGCGGCGAGATTCGCTCCGTCGTGCGCCAGGGTGTGACTGCGAGTGCCGACCTGCGGCTGTCGGGCGGGGGCGTCGAGGTCGACGCGGAAGTGGTCGTAGAAGCGCCACGCGGTCATCGCGCGGCGGAGGGTCAGCAGTTCGGGGGCGGTGTCGCCGTCGGCGAGATCGGTGACGATGCTCTCGTACGGCGCCAGCTGCTGGTCGAGCATCGTCCAGGAGTGCTCGCGCACGCGGGTGAGCTGCCGCGTGCGGTCGATGAGCAGTGTCGACGGCTTGGCGACGACACCGGCGAACACCTGTTCGCGTTTGATCTCGGGGTCGCGGGCGAACGGACTGGTCTGGTCGCCCTGCGGGATGCCGAGATCGATGAGGTACCCCAGCTCGTCGGACGCGTAGCCGAGCTGCACCGCGACGGGTCCCCGGCGCACCGTTCCCTGATCTCCGCCGTTCTCGGGCCCGGCCCAGAGGACCGACGGCAGCCCTCCTTCGCGTGCCAGCGCGCCCACGATGTCGCCCCGTGCCGCTGCGGCGAGCAGGCGCAACGCGCGGTAGAGGTTCGACTTGCCCGAGCCGTTGGGGCCGGTGACGACGGTGAGGTCGCCGAGCGGCACGACGACGTCGCGGAGCGAGCGGTATCCCGATACAGCCAGAGTGCGCAGCATCCCCTCACTCTGGCATCTGCGTCTGACACCGCCCTCCGGTTCCCGATAGTGTCGGGGCCGTGAGCGAGATCCCAGCCAGCGTCACCCCATCGTCTCCGGCGGCCGGTGCCGCCCCCGCCCTCGAATTGCTCGGCCTGGTCAAGAGGTTCGGTGAGAAGGTCGCCGTCGACGGCATCGACCTCGTCGTGCCGGCCGGCTCGTTCTACGGACTCGTCGGGCCGAACGGCGCAGGTAAGACCACGAGCCTCTCCATGGCCACGGGGCTGTTGCGCCCGGATGCCGGCACCGCGCGCGTCCACGGGATCGACGTGTGGCGCGACCCGGTGGCCGCCAAGCGCACGATCGGCAACCTCGCCGACGGCGTGCGGCTCTTCGACCGTCTGACGGGCGAGCAGCTCATCACCTACACCGCGATGATGTTCGGGCTGCCGCGCCCCGAGATCGCACCGCGCGTGTCGGACCTGCTCGACCTCATGGACCTGCGCGGCGCAGCCGGGACGATCGTCGCCGACTACTCTGCGGGCATGACCAAGAAGGTCGCGCTCGCGTGCGCTCTCGTGCACGCCCCGCGCCTGCTCGTGCTCGACGAGCCCTTCGAGTCGGTCGACCCGGTGTCGGCCGCGAACATCGAGGACGTCCTGCGCAGCTACACCAGCTCGGGCGGATCGGTGATCGTCTCGAGCCACTCGATGGACCTCGTCCAGCGCATGTGCGACCACGTCGCCGTCATCGCCGCAGGCCGCGTGCTCGCCGCGGGCACGATCGACGAGGTGCGTGCCGGCGAGAGCCTGCAGGACCGTTTCGTCTCGCTCGTCGGCGGACGCCACCAGTCGGAGGGACCGCAGTGGTTGCGACAGTCCTGAAGCTGCGTTACCGCGTTCTCGGGAACACGCTCGCCCGTCGCCCCTGGCAGCTCGTCGGCTTCATCCTCGGATCGCTCTGGGGTCTCGGCATCCTCGGCGGGCTCGTCGTCGGGTTCGTCGCGCTGTCGGTGTTCGAGAACCTCGAGGCCGCGACCGTCGTCGCGGTCCTCGGCGGCTCGCTGCTGATCCTCGGCTGGCTCGTGGGGCCGATCATCATCGCGGGGCTCGACAGCACGGTCGACGCCGTGCGGCTGGCGCCGTTCCCCCTGACGCGCCGTCAGGTCATGCTCGCCCTCGCGGGTGCCGGGCTCACCGGCATCCCCGGCATCGTCACCACGGTCGCTGCCCTCGCGACGCTGATCGTGTGGGTGCGGTGGCCGGTCGCGGCCATCGTCGCCGTGCCGACGGTACTGCTCGGCGTTCTCACCTGCGTGCTGGCCTCGCGCCTGATGGGCGAGCTCTCGGGCGGCATGGGCGGCCGGCGCTCGCGCGAGATCATCGGCACCGTCGTGCTCGTCGTCCTCATCATGACCGGTCCCATCCTCACCGGCATCGCCGCGCTGCTCGATCAGGCCGGTGGCGATCTGTGGACGCGATTGCAGCAGGCCGCCGGCATTCTCGCCTGGACTCCGCTCGGTGCCGCCTGGTCGGTCGCCCCGAGCGCGGCGGCGGGGCAGTGGCTTCCCGCGCTCGCCAGCACCGTGATCGCCATCGTGACCGTCGTGGTGCTCTGGATCGTGTGGGACCGCGTCATCGAGACGGCCGTGTCGTCGCCGCGCCAGCGCGCGACTCGCACCGTGGCTGCCGGAAAGCTCGGCCTCTTCGGCGTGATGCCGACCGGTGGTGTCGGCGCGACGTGGGCGCGATCGCTCTCGGGATGGCTGCGTGATCCGCGGTACCTGCGGCAGCTCATCGTCATCCCGCTGTTCCCCGTCCTCTTCGCCTTCACCGGCGGGACCGACGGCTTCATGTTCCTCATCTCGCCGGTGCTCGCCGCGCTCGTCATGGCCGCGGTGGGCTACGCCGATGTCTCCTTCGACGGCACGGCCTTCGGCACGACCCTCGCCACCGGCATCTCCGGCCGTGCCGACCGCCTCGGTCGCCTGCTCGGCGCCGCGTGCGTCGGAGTTCCGCTAATCGGCCTCATCGCGGTCGCCACCGCGGTGGTGTCGGGCGACGCGGCGCACCTGCCCGCGGTGCTGGGAGCGGCCCTCGGCGTGCTGCTGGCCGGATACGGCGCGTGCGCGGTGTCGTCGGCGCTCATCGTCACCCCGGTGCCCGCACCCGGTGACAGCCCGTTCAAGAGCACCCCGGGTCAGAACTCCATCATGGGCCTGCTGGTCTTCGTCGTATGGGCCGCGGTGATCGCGTTGTCGTTGCCGGCCATCGTGCCCGCCGTCGTGAACGCCGTGACGGGAGACGCGATGTGGGGCTGGATCGCGCTGGCCGCCGGTGTCGTGTTCGGCGCAGTGGTCGCGATCGTCGGGGTGCTCGTCGGAGGGCGCACGATCGAACGGACCGGTCCCGACCTGCTCGTGCGCATCAAGTCGTTCCCCACCTGATCGACGTCCGGCCCCGCGGCCCCGCTCGAGATCAGCGGTAGCGGCGGCCCTCGTCGCGTCGGTACAGCCACACGACGAGGGCGCCCAGCGCGAGCGTCCACGCGACGACGCCGAGGATCGCCCAGAGCGGCACGTCGGCACCGGTCGCGACGCCGACGACGATCTCTCGGGCTTGACGGATCGGCAGGATCGACGAGGCGGTGTCGAGCCAGGCGGGGAAGAACTGCGGGGGCAGGAACAGGCCGCCGCCGAAGGCGAGCAGGAACAGGGCCACCTGCGTGACGGCGATGGCGGCCTTCGGGCCCGTCGTGAGACCGATGATCGCACCGATGAGCATCGGCGGAAGCGCCGTCGCGATCACGAGCACGATGGCCGCGAGCAGCCGGAGCGGTTCGGGCTGCGCGCTCGTGAAGACACCTCCGACCACGAGCAGCGGCACCATCGCCACGGTCGCGATCGCGAGGGTCGCCAGGATCAGGGCCCCGATGCGGGCGAGCGGGCTGCCGGGGAGCGTCCGCAGGTAGGGCGTCCACGGCTTCGAGCGTTGCTCGGCGAGCTCGAGCCCGACCGAGAACAGCCCCGACGACATGAAGGCGAACACGACCATCGAGCAGACGGCGGCGGTGGCGACGCTGCTATCCGCCACGACCGCGCCCTGGGGCAGCACGAACAGGCAGAACGCGAGGGTCGGGAACACGACCGACCCGATCACCGCGATCGGAACCCGCGCGGTCTCGATGAGGTTGTATCTGGTCGCGGTCAGGGTGAGCGAGAGCGTGGACATCAGGCGGCCTTCTCGGTGGTGGGTGCGGGTGCGGGTGCGCCGGGGCGCGCGGACGTGGCGGTCAGGGAGAGGAACGCCTCTTCGAGCGTCGCTCCGCGCACCGTCAGATCGCTGAACGGCAGATCGGCGGCGACGAGTGAGCGGACGAGAGCGTCGGAGTCGCCGACGACGGCCGTCACGGCGTCGTCCGCGGTGGAGACGGATGCCTCGGGGGCGAGGCGCCGGATGTCGTCCGCCGAGACTCCGCGCAGGGTGACACGGCGTCGGGAGACGCTCGACACGACGGCCGCGAGCGTGTCATCGGTGCGGACGACACCGTCGTCGATGACGACGACGCGGTGAGCGAGCTGCTCGATCTCCTCGAGGTGGTGGCTCGTGACCACGACGGCGCATCCGGCGGCGTGCCGGGCGCGGACGGCATCCCACAGTGCGCGCCGGGCGTCCACGTCGAGACCGGTCGTGGGCTCGTCGAGCAGCACGAGATCGGGGTCGCCGACGAAGGCCAGCCCGACGGACACACGCCGCTGCTGCCCGCCCGACAGCGCCCCGCACTGCTGGCGCAGCAGCGGGCCGAGGTCGAACTCCTCGATGATGCGGGCGCGGGGAGAAGGATGCGGGAAGTGAGCCGCGACGAAGTCGAGCACTTCACCCACGCGCAGGGCGTCGGGCAGCGCCGTCGCCTGCGGGGTCGACCCGAGGCGCACGCGCGAGGACGTGTCGCGCGGGTCGCCGCCGAACAGCCGCACCTCGCCGCTGGTCGGGGTTCGCAGGCCTTCGACGAGCGACAGAAGGGTCGTCTTGCCGGCGCCGTTCGGGCCCAGCAGACCGACGCATTCGCCGGCGTGGATGTCGAGGGTCACTCCGGCCAGCGCGGTGACGTCGCCGAACCGCTTCACGAGGTCGCGGGTGCTGATGAGGGCGGTCATGATCCTCCTCCGAGGAGATCGAGCAGATGGGTGCGGTACGTGCGGAGCGCGGCTCGCCCGGCGGGGGTCAGCGCGACGTAGGTCACGGGCTTCCGGCCCGCGAAGGCCTTGCTGGTCTCGACGTAGCCCGCCGCCTCGAGCTTCGCGAGGTGCGTGGTGAGGTTCCCGGCGGTCATCCCGAGCAGCTTCTGCAGCACGGGGAAGGTCACCTCGTCGCCGTCGGCGAGGGCCTCGTTCAGCGCCGTGACGATGCGCAGGCGGGCCGGGGCGTGGATCACCGGGTCGAGCTCGGTCATCGGCTGCCTTCCGCCGGGATGACGCCGCGCAGCATCAGGGTCGCGACGATGAGCATCGCGAGCGGTCCGACGGTCGCGTACACGAGGTAGTTGGTCGGCGTGCCCGCGTACGACGCCACGATCGCGGTGGCGATCATGACGATGCCGAGCGCGTACTGGACGGGGGAGCGCCACAGCGCCCCGCCGGCGAGGTAGAGCACGCCGACCAGCAGGACGAAGATCGCGGGGGAGAGCACTGCCATGACGTCGGCATCCGCGCCGGTGCGCTGCACCGCGCCGATGAGGAGGCCGGCACCGAACATCGACAGCGACCACGCCCAGCCGTACATGGCCCCGGCCAGGCGCGACGGTCCCCGCACGCCCACGCCGGAGCGGATGCCGGCGACGGCGGAGACGACGATGCCGGCGATGAGCACCGTGCCGAAGACGATCCACGCGGGGGTCGTCGGAATGCGGAACCAGGGGTTGCCGCCGCCGTCGGCCGCGCTCCAGATGGCTCCGAATCCGACGATCCACGCCGCCGCCCAGGTGATGAGCATCACCGCGTAGTTGCGGTTGACCCAGTGCGCGGTGCGCCGGCGCTGGTCCTGCATGAGGGCGAGCATCGCCGCCGGGTCGGCCTGCTGCTCGTCATCCATCGAATCGTGCTCCATGCAAACCACTTTGCACTGCAAACCTTGCGCGGTCAACTCGGCATCGTTGCGGTCGCACCGCCGGGTCGAGCGCACTTCGATGGGCCGGCCGCAGTTCGAACGGCGCCCGACGGCCGCAACTGCGCCTCATACCGCGGACGCCGGCAGCGGGGGATTTGGCGGATGCCGCGAGGGAGCGCTACTGTCGGCGCATGTCTTCGGCCCCGCAGCGCACCGTCTCGGTGCTTCGCGCGCGCCGACGTCTGGGCGACCGCCGACGCTAGGCGACCCTGCACGCTCCCGCATCCGCGGTCGAGCGCGTGGTGTCGCCGCCGCCGGTCCCCGTCGCCGCGAAGGCGACGTCATCCCAGACAATAAGGTGGAAGTCATGCCCCTCTCCGTCGCCGTCTCCGGCGCATCCGGATACGCGGGAGGCGAGATCCTGCGCCTGCTCGCCGCTCACCCCGAGGTCGAACTCCGCACGGTCACCGCGCACTCCAACGCCGGTCAGCCGCTCATCGATCACCAGCCGCACCTCCGCTCGCTGCGTCACCTCACGCTTCAGCCCTCGACGCCCGAGGTGCTCGCGGGGCACGACATCGTGTTCCTCGCCCTCCCGCACGGCCAGTCGGGTCAGTACACCGAGGCGCTCGCCGACACCGCCCTCGTCGTCGACGCGGGCGCCGACCACCGGTTGACGTCGTCGGACGACTGGGATGCCTTCTACGGCGGCGACTTCCACGAGCCCTGGACTTACGGTGTGCCCGAGCTCCTCGTCGGAGGCGCGAACGGCACCGGCAAACAGCGCGACAAGCTCGTCGGAGCCTCGCGCATCGCCGCTCCCGGGTGCAACGCCTCGACCGTCGCGCTGAGCCTCGCGCCCGGTGTCGCCGCCGGTGTCATCGACCCGAGCGACATCGTGAGCGTGCTCGCGGTCGGTCCGTCGGGCGCGGGCAAGAGCCTGAAGACGAACCTCCTCGCCGCCGAGATCCTCGGATCGGCGAACCCCTATGCCATCGGCGGGACGCACCGCCACATCCCCGAGATCCGGCAGGCGCTGCGGGGAGCGGGCGCGGTAGGCGACATCCGCATCTCGTTCACCCCCGTCCTCGTGCCGATGTCGCGCGGCATCCTGGCCACCTCGACCGCTCCGATCGCGGACGGCGTCTCCGACGCTCAGATCCGCGAGGCGTGGGAGAGCGCCTACGCGGATGAGACGTTCGTGCAGCTGCTGCCCGAAGGCTCCTTCCCTCGAACGGCCGACGTCACCGGCGCGAACACCGCGCTCATGGGCCTGGCGATCGATCGGGCCGCCGGCCGTGTGGTCGTCGTGACCGCGGTCGACAACCTCGCCAAGGGCACCGCCGGTGCCGCCATCCAGTCGATGAACATCGCCCTCGGTTTCGCCGAGACCACGGGCCTGAGCGTGAACGGAGTCGCCCCGTGAGCGTCACCGCCCCCCAGGGTTTCGAAGCCGCCGGTGTCGCCGCGGGTCTGAAGTCGACCGGAAAGCCCGACGTCGCCGTCGTCGTCAACCGCGGCCCGCTCAAGGTCGGCGCCGCGGTGTTCACCTCGAACCGCGCCAAAGCGAACCCGATCATGTGGTCGCAGCAGGCGATCGCCGACGGCGTCGTCGAAGCCATCGTCCTCAACTCCGGCGGAGCGAACTGCTTCACGGGCAGCTTCGGCTTCCAGACGACGCACCAGACCGCCGAGAAGGCGGGGGAGCTGCTGGATGTCAGCTCGGGCGATGTGCTCGTCTGCTCCACGGGCCTCATCGGCACCGGCGACGAGGTGTTCCGCGCCAAGGTGCTCGAGGGCACCACGGCGGCGATCGGCTCGCTCAGTGCCGAGGGCGGCGAGGACGCCTCGCTCGCGATCATGACCACCGACTCGCGGCCCAAGCGCGCCGTCGTCTCACGGGGTGGCTGGACGATCGGCGGCATGGCGAAGGGCGCGGGGATGCTCGCACCGGGCCTCGCGACGATGCTCGTCGTCATCACCACCGACGCCGTTCTCGACGCGGCGCAGGCGGATGCCGCGCTGCGCTCCGCGACTCGCACGAGCTTCGACCGGCTCGACTCCGACGGATGCATGTCGACCAACGACCAGGTCACCCTCATGGTCAGCGGCGCGTCGGGCGCGACGCCGGATGCCGCCGAGTTCAACGCCGCGCTCGCCGAGCTGTGCGCCGACCTCGCCGAGCAGCTGCAGGGTGACGCCGAGGGCGCGAGCCACGACATCGCGATCGAGGTCGTCGGCGCGGCATCCGAAGAGGACGCCGTCGTCGTCGGACGCTCGGTCGCCCGCAACAATCTCTTCAAGGCCGCGATCTTCGGCAACGACCCGAACTGGGGCCGGGTGCTCGCCGCAATCGGCACGACCGATGCGGCCTTCGACCCCTACGACGTCGACGTCTCGTTCAACGGCGTGCGGGTGTGCACCGCCGGCGGGCCCGACCGTCCGCGTGAAGAGGTCGACCTGACGCCCCGCGCGACGCGCATCCTCATCGACCTGAAGTCGGGCGATGCCACGGCGACGATCCTCACGAACGACCTCACGCACGACTACGTCCACGAGAACAGCGCTTACTCCTCATGAACGACATCGACCTCCAGTACACGACCCCCGAAGAGGCGGCCGCCAAGGCGGGCGTCCTCATCGAGTCGCTGCCGTGGCTGCAGCGCTTCCGCGATCAGATCATCGTCATCAAGTACGGCGGCAACGCGATGGTTTCTGAGGAGTTGCAGGAGTCGTTCGCGCAAGACATCGCCTACCTGCGTTTCGTCGGCGTGAAGCCCGTCGTCGTCCACGGCGGCGGCCCGCAGATCTCGAAGATGCTCGACCGGCTCTCGATCGAGAGCGAGTTCAAGGGCGGCTACCGGGTCACCAGCACCGAGGCGATCGATGTCGTCCGGATGGTGCTGACCGGGCAGATCAACCCGCAGCTCGTCGCCCGCATCAACGCGTACGGTCCGTTCGCGACGGGCCTGTCGGGGGAGGATGCCGGTCTGTTCGGCGGTCGCCGCCGCGGCGTGGTCATCGACGGCACCGAGCACGACCTCGGGCACGTCGGCGATGTCGTCGAGGTCGACCCCCAGCCGGTGCACGATCAGCTCGACGCCGGCCGCATCCCGGTCATCTCCTCGATCGCACCCGATCTCGACAACCCCGGTCATTCCCTCAACGTGAATGCGGATGCCGCGGCCGCGGCTCTCGCGACGGCCCTCGGCGCCACGAAGCTCGTCGTCCTCACCGACGTGCCCGGCCTCTACGCCGACTGGCCCAACCGCGACTCGCTCGTCTCGCATCTGACGTCGACCGACCTGCGCGCGATGCTGCCGAAGCTCGAGTCGGGGATGATCCCGAAGATGCAGGCATGCCTCGACGCGGTCGACGGGGGAGTGGACACGGCGGCCATCATCGACGGACGCCAGCCCCACTCGGTGCTGGTCGAAGTCTTCACAGCACAGGGAATCGGTACGGAGGTGGTGGCGGGATGACGAACCCGACGATCCAGCAGACAGCGCCCACATGGGCGGATGACGTCGATCGCGACCTCGTCCGCAGCGCCGGCGCACGCCTGGCGCTGCTCGAGCGCGGCGAGGGCGCGTACGTCTGGGATGTCGACGGCAAGCGCTACCTCGACTTCCTGGCCGGCATCGCCGTCAACTCGCTCGGACACGCTCACCCCGTGTTCGTCGAGGCGGTCTCGCGTCAGGCAGCCACCTTGTCGCACGTCTCGAACTACTTCGCCACGCCGCCGCAGCTCGAGCTCGCGGCGAAGCTCAAGCGTCTCGCGGGCACCGGCGACGCCGGTCGCGTCTACTTCGGCAACTCCGGCGCCGAGGCGAACGAGGCGGCGTTCAAGCTCGCGCGTCTGCACGGCGGAGCCGAGCGCCCCCGCATCCTCGCGCTGAAGGACGCGTTCCACGGTCGCACGATGGGCACCCTCGCCCTCACCGGCAAGCCGCAGATGCAGCAGCCGTTCGAGCCGATGGTTCCCGGCGTCGAGAGCATCGACTCGACGATCGAGGCTCTCGAGGCCGCGATCGACGACCGCGTCGCAGCCCTGTTCGTCGAGCCCATCAAGGGCGAGGCCGGGGTCATCCCGCTGCCCGAGGGATACCTCGCGGCGGCGCGTGAGATCACGAAGCGCCACGGTGCGCTGCTGATCGTCGACGAGATCCAGACCGGTGCCGGGCGCACCGGCGCGTGGTTCGCGTTCCAGCACGCCGGCATCGAGCCCGACGCGATCACGGTCGCCAAGGGCATCGGGGGCGGGTTCCCGATCGGCGCGCTCATCACCTTCGCGAGCGCGAGCGATCTGTTCTACCCGGGCACGCACGGCTCGACGTTCGGCGGCAACCCGCTGGGCACCGCTGTGGCGTCGGCCGTCCTCGGCGAGATCGAGAACGGCGGGCTCGTCGAGGCCGCCGCAGCTCACGGCGCACGCCTGCGGCAGGTGCTCGAGACGATCGATTCGGCACTGGTCGAGGGCGTGCGCGGACAGGGTCTGCTGCTGGGCGTCGGGCTGCGGCATCCGGTCGCCGGCGCCGTCGTCGCGGCGGCGCAGGAGCACGGCCTGATCGTCAACGCCGCCAACGACCGCACCGTGCGGATCGCTCCGCCGCTCACCATCGGCGACGTCGAGATCGACGAGTTCGCCGAGCTTTTCACCGCCGCGCTGCGCACCGTCGAGTCGGCCCTGCTTCTCGAGAACACGACCACGGAGGAATCCGCATGACCCGCCACCTGCTCCGCGACGACGACCTGAGCCCGGCCGAGCAGGCCGAGGTCCTCGATCTCGCCCTCTCGCTGAAGAAGGACCGCTGGAAGCTGAAGCCCCTCGAGGGTCCGCAGACCGTCGCGGTCATCTTCGACAAGTCGTCGACCCGCACGCGCGTCTCGTTCGCGGTCGGCATCGCCGACCTCGGTGGCTCGCCGCTGATCATCTCGACGGCCAACAGCCAGCTCGGCGGCAAGGAGACCCCGTCCGACACCGCGCGCGTGCTCGAGCGCCAGGTCGCCGCGATCGTGTGGCGCACGTACGCGCAGGCAGGCCTCGAGGAGATGGCGCGCGGTACCCGCGTGCCGGTCGTCAACGCGCTGAGCGACGACTTCCACCCGTGCCAGCTGCTCGCCGACCTGCTGACCATCCGCGAGCACAAGGGCGACCTCGCCGGGCTCACGCTGTCGTTCTTCGGCGACGGGCAGTCGAACATGGGTCACTCGTACGTGCTCGCGGGCGTGACCGCGGGCATGCACGTTCGAGTCGCGTCTCCCGAGGGGTACGGCCCGCGTGAGGATGTCGTCGCCGACGCGCAGCGCATCGCGGCACAGACGGGCGGATCGGTCACGATCCTCGTCGACCCGCTCGAAGCGGCATCCGGCGCCGACGTCATCGTGACCGACACGTGGGTGTCGATGGGCAAGGAGGAGGAGAAGATCGCACGCATCCGCGATCTGGGTGCGTACAAGGTGACGCAGCAGACGATGGATGCCGCCGCCGACGGGGCGATCTTCATGCACTGCCTGCCCGCCGACCGGGGCTACGAGGTCGACGCCGACGTCATCGACGGCTCGCACAGCGTCGTCTGGGACGAGGCCGAGAACCGTCTGCACGCGCAGAAGGCGCTGCTGGTCTGGCTGCTGCGTCAGCAGTGACCGCGGAGCGGTGAGGAGCGGCCGGTGCCGGGGATGAGCGAGATGCTGCGCCGCCGCCCGCTGTTCGCGCCCTCGCGCATCGACGGCGTCGACCTCGCTCGCGGCCTCGCCGTGATCGGGATGCTCGCGGCGCACCTGCTCGCGATCCCCGACTTCGATTGGACGATCCCCTCCTCGTACGAGGGGATCGTCCACGGGCGCTCGTCGATCCTGTTCGCAACGCTCGCGGGTGTCTCGATCGGGCTCATCAGCGGCGGACCGGTTCCGCTGCGCGGGCCACGACTCGAGACGGCCCGTCTGCGCCTGCTCGTGCGGGCCGGAGCGATCTGGGTGATCGGCGTGCTGCTTCTCTTCCTCGCGGTGCCGGTGTACGTCATCCTTCCCGCCTACGCGCTGCTGTTCGTGCTCGCTGCCGCGGTGCTGCCGCTGCGGGCACGCACGCTGCTCATTGCGGCCGCGGTCGTCGGGCTCGTCGCGCCGTTTCCGCAAGCGGCGATCGACGGCCTGTCGTTCTGGTCGACACCCGAGGGGGTCGACGTCTCGAACGCTGTCGGATGGCATTACCCGTTCCTCACCTGGATGGCGTTCGTCCTCGCGGGCATGGGGGCGGCGCGTCTCGACCTGCGCTCGCGCGCGACGCCGTGGCTCCTCGCGCTCGCGGGGCTCGCCCTGACCGCTGCCGGGGCCGCTCTCGACATCGTGTGGGGACGCTCCGAGGTCTTCGGACAGACCCCGTGGACCGGGGAAGCGCATTCGTCCGGACTGTTCGAGGTGATCGGGTCCGGCGGGTTCGCCCTCCTCGTCATCGGCGTGTGCGTGCTCGTGTGCCGGACGCCCCTCACGTGGGTCGCGCTGCCGCTGCGCGCCGTGG
Source organism: Microbacterium sp. M4A5_1d (assembly GCF_053345465.1). NCBI lineage: Bacteria > Bacillati > Actinomycetota > Actinomycetes > Micrococcales > Microbacteriaceae > Microbacterium > Microbacterium sp. M4A5_1d. The sequence continues at coordinate 855,178 of NZ_JBKFAD010000001.1, read as the reverse complement.
GCTCGATGCCGCTGACCGCGTACTCGGCGCAGATCGTCGTATGGGCGCTCACCCGGCCCGCCGCCGAGCCGGGCGTCTTCGAGCTCGACTCCTACCGAGCCCTCGATCCGTTCTGGCCGATGACCCTCGGCATCATCGTCGGATGCACCGCCTGGGCGCTCGTCGTCGGGCGGGGCCCCCTCGAAGCCGGCATCGACGCACTCGCCCGGCTGACGGTGCGCGGGCGCGTGGAGGCGCCGGGCACAGCGATGCCGCCCCGATAGGCTGGAGCGATGAGCGCAGACACGTCAGGCGGCACGAACTCCGGGGCTCTCTGGGGAGCCCGCTTCGCCTCGGGCCCCGCGCCCGAGCTGGCCCGCCTGAGCCGATCGACGCACTTCGACTGGGCGCTCGCCGGATACGACATCGCCGGATCTCACGCTCACGCGAAGGCGCTCGCCGCCGCCGGGTACCTCACGCCCGACGAGGAGAGCCGCATGCACGCGGGGCTCGACTCGGTGCTCGCCGCCGTCCGCGACGGATCGCTGCAGCCAGCCCCCGGCGACGAAGACGTGCACGGCGCACTCGAGGCCGCCCTCATCGCGACCGTCGGACCGGAGCTCGGCGGCAAGCTGCGCGCCGGACGCAGCCGCAACGACCAGATCGCCACGCTCGTGCGTCTGTACCTGCTCGATCACGCCGAGGTCATCGCCCGCGACATCCTGCGAGTCATCGACGCCATCGTCGGTCAGGCCGAGAACCACTCCCGCGCGATCATGCCCGGCCGCACCCACCTGCAGCACGCGCAGCCAGTGCTGCTCGCCCACCACCTGCAGGCCCACGCCTGGCCGCTGCTGCGCGACCTGGAGCGCCTGCGTGACTGGTCGGTGCGCGCGCGGATCTCGCCCTACGGCGGGGGAGCGCTCGCCGGTGCGACCCTCGGTCTCGACCCGCAGCTCGTGGCCACGGAGCTCGGCCTCGAGCGTCCCGCCGACAACTCGATCGACGGCACCTCCTCGCGGGATGTCGTGGCCGAGTTCGCTTTCATCGCCGCGATGATCGGCGTCGACAGCTCGCGGTTCGCCGAAGACATCATCATCTGGAACACCCGCGAGTTCGGCTTCGTCACGCTCGATGACGGCTACTCGACCGGGTCGAGCATCATGCCGCAGAAGAAGAACCCCGACATCGCCGAGCTCGCTCGCGGCAAGGCCGGTCGTGTGATCGGCAACCTCTCGGGCCTGCTCGCGACCCTCAAGGCGCTGCCGCTCGCGTACAACCGCGACCTGCAGGAGGACAAGGAGCCGGTCTTCGACTCGATCGAGACGCTCGAGGTCGTCCTGCCCGCATTCGCCGGCATGGTCGCGACGCTTCGCTTCGACGTCGACCGGATGGCCGAGCTCGCGCCGCAGGGGTTCTCGCTCGCGACCGATGTCGCCGAGTGGCTCGTCAAGCGCGGTGTGCCGTTCCGCGAGGCGCACGAGATCTCGGGCTCGCTCGTGCGGCTCTGCGAGGAGCGGGGCATCGAGCTGCATGAGGCATCCGATGACGACCTCGTCTCGGTCTCGGAGCACCTGGCTCCCGAGGTCCGCGAGGTTCTGTCGCCCGAGGGATCGGTCGCCAGCCGCGACGGCATCGGCGGAACCGCGCCGGTGCGGGTCGACGAGCAGCGTGCGGCACTGATCGCTCAGGCTCAGCAGGCCGTGCGGGTGTGGCAGCTCTGACATAAGCGATCGGCTGATACCGGGTATTCATCAGCTGATGACTGATATCCGCGAGATATAAGTGTTAGCCTGATCTGCATGACCGTTGCTGTCATCGCCGACATCGTCGGCTCTCGCCTGCTCGACGATCGCAGCCGCACCCAGGCGCAGATCGAAGCAGCGATGGCCGAGGTCGATCGCGCCTTTCCCGTCGCCGTGACCCCGATGCGTGCCACGTTCGCCGACGAGTTCCAGGCGGTCTTCGACGAGATGGATGACGCGCTGGCCTGGCTTCTGCTCCTGCAGCTGGCGCTGCCCGACGAGGCGTCGCTGCGCTTCGGGGTCGGTGTCGGCGACGTCGGCTCGGTCGCATCCGAGAGTTCGGACATCTCCGACGGGCCGGGGTGGTGGCGGGCGCGCGAGGCGATCGAGCAGGTGCACGCGATGCAGGACCGCGCGGTTCCGCGCGCCCGCATCCGCATTGTCGGAGGGGAGGACGAGGATGTCGCCATGGCCGACCGCATTCGCTTCGCCAACGCCTACGCGCTCGCCCGCGACGAACTCGTCGGGGCGATGTCGGCGCGCGCGCGGCGCCTGACCTACGGTCGCTGCCTCGGTCGCACCCAGGGCGCTCTCGCGAAGGAGGAGGGCATCACCCAGTCGGCCGTGTCGCAGCTGCTGGCGTCATCCGGAGCTCCCGCGATCGTCGCCGGGTACGCGGCCCTGACGGAGCGCTCGTCGTGATCGGCGCGGGACTCATCCTTCTCGCGGTCGGCGGGCTCGACCTCGCCCGCAAGCGGCTGTCGGGCGCGAAGCTCGGGATCGTGCTGGTGGTCTTCGGCGCGGCGCTGCTGCCGCTCGCGGCCTGGGCGGGCGCCGCGGCCTGGTGGTTCGCGGCGATCGCCGTCGCGGCCGGGTGGGCGGCGGTCACCTCGACGCGCGAGCCCACTCGATGGGGACTGTGGCCTGCGGCGCTTCTGGCCGTCGTGGTGGCCGTGGCGGTCGCCCTCATCGGGGTGCGCGACGGCCAGGGGCCTCTGGAACAGATCTGGCCGATCGACTCGCCCCTCGGCGTCGTGAGCCTCGACCTCGCCATCGCGCTCGCGGGAGCGCTGGTCTTCCTCGTCGAGTCCGGCAACGTCATCGTGCGGGCATCGCTGCGGGGCGGTGTCGTCGCCGCCGAAGCGGCGAACGAGCTGAAAGGCGGGCGCATCATCGGCCCCCTCGAGCGCGTGCTCGTGTTCGCCCTCACCCTCACCGGTGCGTTCACGCTGCTGGCCGCCGTGCTCGCGGCGAAGGGCATCGTCCGCTTCCCGGAGATCTCGCGCGACCACGACGGGGGAGACCGCGCCGAGTACTTCCTCGTCGGAAGCCTCGTCAGCTGGGTCGTCGCCCTCGGCGCGGCCTTTCTCATCTGGTGGGGCACCGCCGCCTGACCGTCATCGAGGCGGGTCGGCGGGTGCGCCGTTGACTCTTGTCGTGCTGAGCGGCGTTCGTCATGCTCAAGGCATGGCGAAGATGGAGCATTTCGAGATCCCGGCCGACGACATCGCGCGCGCCCGGGAGTTCTACCGAACCGTTCTCGGGTTCGACTACGAGCCGTGGGGAGATGACATGGGCGTGCTGCGGCAGCCCGATGGCGAAGGCGTCAACGGCGACCTGCACAAACGGTCTGCCGTGCCGCATCCGACAGTCGTCTTCACCGTCGACCGCATCGAAGACGTCGTGGCCGCGGCGGTTGCAGCGGGCGGCGAACAGGTCGGTGAGATCCAGGCTCTCGGCGACGACGCGCGCTGGGTCTACTTGCGAGACTCCGAGGGCAATGTGATCGGTCTGTACGACCAGGTCTCGGCGAGCTGACTCGCGTGCCGTCGTCAGGCTCAGACGCCAGGTCGGGGCGGCGAAGCCGCCCCAGGCGTTTCTCAGCCTGTCGACGGGACGACTCAGGCTGATTCCTGTCAGGTCGGACCTGCCCCACCGGCGGTGTCGGCGGGTGCGCCGCTGATAACCTGAAGCGCGTGTCTGATGAAGCCCTGACGACCGCCCCCGTGGCGCTCGATCCCGCGTTCGAGAACGTGTGGGACGAGCTGGTGTGGCGCGGTCTCGTGCATGTGTCCACCGACCAGGAAGCGCTGCGAGAAGCGCTCGGCGGAGACCCCATCACGTATTACTGCGGCTTCGACCCGACGGCGGCATCCCTGCACCTCGGTCACCTCGTGCAGCTGCTGACCCTTCGCCGTCTGCAGCTGGCCGGTCACAAGCCCCTCGGTCTCGTCGGCGGCTCGACCGGCCTCATCGGCGACCCCCGTCCGACCGCCGAGCGCACGCTCAACTCGCGCGAGACCGTCGCCGAGTGGGTCGACCGGCTGCGCGGTCAGATCGAGAAGTACCTCAGCTTCGAGGGCGAGAACGCCGCCCGCATGGTGAACAACCTCGACTGGACGGCGCCGATGTCGGCGATCGACTTCCTGCGCGAGATCGGCAAGCACTACCGCGTCGGCACGATGCTGAAGAAGGATGCCGTCGCCGCGCGCCTGAACTCGGATGCCGGCATCAGCTACACCGAGTTCAGCTACCAGATTCTGCAGGGGCTCGACTTCCTCGAGCTCTACCGCCAGTACGGCTGCACGCTGCAGACCGGTGGATCGGACCAGTGGGGCAACCTCACCAGTGGCACCGACCTCATCCACCGTGTCGAGGGCACCTCGGTGCACGCATTCGGCACGCCGCTGATCACCAACAGCGACGGCACGAAGTTCGGCAAGAGCGAGGGCAATGCCATCTGGATCGACGCTGAGCTCACGAGCCCGTACGCGTTCTACCAGTTCTGGCTCTCGACCGCGGATGCCGATGTCGTCGAGCGCCTGAAGGTGTTCACGTTCCTCAGCAGCGCCGAGATCGCGCAGTACGAGCGACTCGTCGCCGACGAGCCGTTCCGCCGTGCCGCTCAGAAGCGTCTGGCATTCGAGGTCACCGCGACGGTGCACGGCGTCGACGCGACGGCGAAGGTCATCGCGGCATCCGACGCGTTGTTCGGCCAGGGCGACCTGACCGCGCTCGACGCTGCCACGCTGCGCTCGGCTCTGCAGGAGCTTCCCCACGCCACGGCGTCGGCCGGCGCCTCGGTCGTGCAGCTACTCGTCGACACCGGGCTCGTCGGCAGCCTGTCGGAGGCCCGCCGGGCCATCGCGCAGGGCGGCGTCTCGATCAACGGTGCGAAGGTCGACGACGAGTCGGCCGTCGTCGTCGGCGATCTGCCGGGTGGTGTGGCCGTGCTGCGGCGAGGCAAGAAGACGCTCGCGGGCGTCTTCGTCGAGGACTGACCCGACCGGATGCCGTTCACTCCGAGCCACGCCGTCGTCGCGCTGGCGGTCGTTCGCACACCGCTCGTGCCGGCGGCAGTGGCCGTCGGGGCGATGGCTCCCGACCTGCCGTTGTTCGCCCGCGGGAACGGCATCAGCTATGCGCAGACGCACGAGTACCCGTGGCTGACGGTCGTGATCGCGGGTGTGCTGCTGCTCGCGTGGTGGCTGCTGCTGCGCCCGGCGGTGCGCGAGCTCGGGCCGGACTGGCTGTCGAGACGGCTGCCGCAGGCGTGGGATTCCGCGGGCGGCGACGCGCTGCGAACGGTCGTGCCGGGGACGGGGCGCGGCCGGTCGGTTGCGGTCACGGTTCTGCTGGTCGTGGTGTCGCTCGCTCTCGGCGTGTTGAGTCATATCGCCTGGGATGCCTTCACCCACGAGGGGCGCTGGGGCGTCGAGCTCTTCCCCGCGCTGGCCGAGCGCTGGGGACCGTTCCACGGCTACCGGTGGTTCCAGTACGCATCGAGCGCGCTCGGCCTGCTGGGGCTCGCGGTGGCGGGGGCGTTCTGGCTGCGGAAACGGTCGTCGGCTCCGGTGCGGCGGGTGCTGCCCGGTGCCGTGCGGGTGGTCTGGTGGCTGTCGCTGCCGGTCGCGCTCGTCGCGGCGTGGCTGATCGGCCTCGCCGCGTACGGCCCGCTGACGGCGCAGTGGACCGCCCAGCACCTCGCCTACCGCGTGCTGCCGCCCGCGTGCGCCATCTGGGGGCTGGTCACGCTCGTGCTGTGCGTCGTCGTGCAGGTGGCGCGTCGCCGCGCGACGCGCTGAGTATCGCGGGGCTTCGGTCTTCGGCGGCCCGTGGTCGGGTGCCCGAGGTGGTGGGTCAGTCGACTCCGCGCAGTCGGTCGATCTCGCGGCGTTCGCGTTTCGTCGGTCGGCCGGCTCCGCGGTCGCGGACGGCGAGCATCGCCATCGGCTCGCGCGGGGGAGTGCGGTCTTCCAGCGCCGTTGCGGCGACGGGCGCACCGACGCGCTTGGTGAGCGTCTGCCGGACGACGAGGATGCGGTCAAAGCCCGCGATCCGCACGCGCAGTTCGTCGCCGGGCTTCACCGTTTGCGACGCCTTGACCTTCTCGCCGTTGACCCGGACGTGACCGGCGCGGCACGCCGTGGTCGCCGCCGAGCGGGTCTTGTAGATGCGGACCGCCCATAGCCACGAGTCCACGCGGACAGGGGCATCGGATGCGGTCATGCGTTCCATTCTCGCCCAAGCGTCACGGGTGCTCGCCGGTACTGGTTTCGTGTGCGTCAGCGAGCTCGAGCGAGACCACGGCGACGTGCGGCTTGGGGCGCGCGACCTCGCGGAAGCCCGCGCTGAGGAACGTGGAGAGAGCCCCGTGGTACAGCTCGTTGGACGTCACCTTTCGCCCCGCATCCGGGTCGACGGGGTACGCCTCGACCACGCGTGCGCCGTTCTCGCGGGCGAAGGCGATCGCGGCATCGAGAAGCGCCGCGTTGAGGCCCGAGCCGCGATGCTCCTTGCGCACCGCGAAGCAGCTGACGGCCCAGACGTCCGCGTCGTCCCAGGGCTCGTCGGTCGCACCGGCATAGGCGCGGGTCTTGCTCAGTCGCACCTGGCGGGTCCGCGGCCCGACGCGAACCCAGCCGGCGGCGTCACCGTCGACGTAGGCCACGAGGCCGGGGGAGGGTGCGGCATCCACTTCGCTGCGGAACGCCGCCGCCCGTCCCTCGATGTCGGTGCGCTGGAACTCGGCGTTCGTCATCGTCCACCACTGGCACTGACACTCCCGTCCGTCACCACCGCCGCTGATGGCGTGCTGTGCGTCGCTGAAGCTGCCGGGCGTCACCGGCACGATCCTCGTCTCGGTCATGGGCCGACCGTAGCGCTCGCCACCGACACGGGCAACGCGCCCGGGTGCACCGGTTCGCGAGTGGGCCGCGGACCCGTTAGGATAGGGGAGTTGTCCGCGTGCGGGCAGCGGACCGGGATGTGGCGCAGCTTGGTAGCGCACTTGACTGGGGGTCAAGGGGTCGCAGGTTCAAATCCTGTCATCCCGACGGTTCGAAGCCCCGGCGAGCGAGATGCTTGTCGGGGCTTCGCGGTCTCTGGCAGTGGCTTCTCATTCAGGTCGCAGGTTGCTCAGGACTTCGGCGCCTCTGCTGCATTCGCGGCAGGCCCACGGAGCGTTATCCGAGCCGCGAGCTCATTGCCGATGTCGTGTCGGGGGCTCGCAATGAGCCCTGCTGCGGCGAGGTCGGCATCCGGATGCAGGGCTCCCTCATCAGCCTTGAGGATCAGGTCGCGGAGCGGAGGCCGCCGGGCGTGAGCCCAGGCTTGAGCCGGGGGGGGCAGCTTCAACCTGCCGCGTCGCCCTATTCTTCGCGTTGCCACGAAGGGGCTGGTGCCTGCGGAAGCTCTGGGCTAACGACGCGTCGTGACCGGCGCCATCAGCCAGGCGAGACCGCACAGCAGAGCGGCCCACGTAAACGGGATGATGTAGGTGATCGGGGCGTTTGGACCGGCCGCGCCGGCCAGCGCGGCGGCCTGGTCTACGGGCAGGAGATCGATGATCGTGGCAGGTGCCCTGACCGCACGCAGCGCTGTCGGGACGAGCCAGCCGATAGCCAAGAACAACCCGTAGGCGAGAGGGCCGGACGGAAGCAAGACGCCGATGGCGGTGCCAATCCAAGCAACAGCAACCGCTCCTAGCGCCAGGTGCGCTCCTCGCGCGATCTCCACCGAGAAGCTCGGCGGGCGTTGCTCGAGTAGCGCTGCCAAGCCTCCGACCACGATGACGCAGACGAGGAAAGTCGCCAGCGCCACGCCGGAGGAAACAGCTCCGACGGCACAGAGGCGCGCCGCGAGAAGGCGTCGTGCTGACGGCACTGCGAGGTTGCTCAAGCGACTACCCCCGGTGGTTCGGTCGCCCGAGGAGGCATAAACGCCCAACACGCCGGCTACCAGGAACATCGTGGATGCGCCTGAGGTCGGAGCCGCCCGAAGGAGACTCGTAGCGTCCGCTTGCAGGCCGCCGTGTGTCGTGTCGGCCAATGCTTGAGCCAGCAGCACGGCAAGTGCCGCCGATCCTGCTCCTACCAGGACCACCGACGCCATCATCAGCCAGGGTGCGGGGACGGTGCAGTAGCGGGTGATTTCGAATGCGACAACGTCGCGCCAGCCTGGTCGAAGAAAACGCCGCTGAGCGCGGAGCCCTGTCTGGGTCACGGGTTCGGTGTTCATGTCTCAGCCTTGGTGAAATGCAGACGGCGCGAGGTGCTCCTGGTTCGCACGCGCCATCGCGAGCGTGTACTCGGCCTCGAGGTCCCCACGTGTCTCCCCGATCGACTCAACGAAAAGACGCTCGACGAAGGCCACGCGGGCAACGGCGGCGACGCGCGCGTCATGCACGACGACGCGACGTCCGTCGACGCTGACGACGTGGCCTTGGCGGCGCAGCAGGGCGGCGAGATCCGCGGCGGCATCCGTGAGAGCGGTGACGGTCCATCCGGCAGCCTCAGACGTCGAGCTTCCGGACGTCCTCGCCGGAGGGCGGGTCGTCACAATCTGTCCTGCCGACATCACTTCGACGTTGTCGCTCACCGCTGCGACCTCGCTGAGCACGTGGGACGACATGAGCACTGCTCCGCCTTTGTCGGCTACGCCTCGTACCAACGACCGCATCCACCGGATGCCGTCAACGTCCAAGCCATTGAGTGGCTCGTCCAGTATCAGAAGGCTCGGCTGCCCGAGAAGGGCGCGCGCGAGCGATAGCCGCTGCCGCATGCCGAACGATAAGGTTCCGACCCGGCGGCGCGCAGCTTCCGTCAGCCCGACCTCCATCAGCACCTCGGTCACTCGGGCCTTGTCGATCCGATGCGACCGGGCGGCGACGAGTAGCTCATCGCATGCTCGCCGGCGGGGGTGCAACCAACCAGCATCAAGCGACGCGCCCACCGAACGCATCGGCGATTGCAGGTGCGTGTACGACACCCCGTCGATGCTGACCGCGCCTGCGTCCGCGCGTTCCAATCCGAGCACTACTCGGAGAAGCGTGGACTTGCCGGCCCCATTCGGGCCTACGAGAGACGTCACGGTCCCGGGCGTGACGCGCAAGGAAACGTCGTTGAGCACCCGACGCCCACCGAGTGTTTTCGAGACGCCGGACACGATGAGGCGCGGCGCAGCGCCGGAGTCAAGCGTCCGCGACATGAACCTCGCCCTTCTCGATCGCGACGAGTCGGGTTGCCAGCTGGCGCAGGCGAGCTGGCAACGCATGGGCGACGACGATCACCGCTCGGCCTTGCGTGAGCCATGTCGAAATGGTGTCGATCAACGCCTCCACGGCGTCCTCATCGAGCGCGTTGAAGGGCTCATCCAACAGCACACAGGAGGATTCGACGTCGTCGGTGCACATGAGGAGCCAGCTCTTGCGCCGGTTCCCGGTCGACAACTCCGAGCTTGGCAAGTCACCGTAGTCGATCAAACCCCATCGTTGGAGCGCAGCGTCGATTTCGTCGTCCGAACTTCGCCCGCAAAGAATGAGGTGCTCGCGCAGGGTCAGCGCCGGAATGAGGCCGATCTCATGCGGAGCGTATGCCCTCATGCGTCGCGCTGCGGTGTCGCCTACCGAGACGCCGCGTATCGAGCATGTTCCCGAGCGCAGGGGCAGATTCGAGGCTGCGGTCTCGAGCAGCGTCGACTTTCCGCTGCCGTTCGCCCCCGTGATCAGAGTCAAACCTGGTCCGATAGCGAGTGTGACGTCGGTGAGTACGGGTGGCTCACCGCGATATGCGAGCGTGGCGTTCTCGAACGCGACGACTGCGCTCATTTCATTCACAGGACGTGCACCTTTCGACGGAGGAACACGAGGGCGACAGCCGCGGCCCCGACCGACGCCAGCAATACCGCGGGGGCAACGGCGAGCGGCGAGAATGTCACGGCGAGCGCGCCCAGAAGCGGAGGCGCACCTGAAACGAGGTGGCCATGGATACTGAGTTCGATGGTGCCGTCCGGCAATCGTTGGACCCCGGAATCGGCGAATGGGCCCAGAATGAGGCCTGCTACAGCCCCGAACGAGGTCACAACAGCAACCAGCAGCGGAGTCGGATCGAAGCGCAACAGCGAGACCCCGGCACCCAGGACCAGGGTTGGAGCGGCGACCACGACGGTCAGAGTCACCCCGTAGACCGCGACCGCGACCGGAATAGACCGTGGCGCTGATCGGGCAGCCAACGCGAAGAGGGGCAAGACATGCAGCGGCGTGAGGAACGTCGATGCGGTCGCCGAGACAATATTGGCGACCACCAAAGGAAGCAGTGCGATCGCCGTCGTTCCCGGTGCTACGCCCGCCAGAGCGCCAGTGCCGGCGAGGCCCGCTGCCAGCACAGCTGAGCTCAACAGACACAGCGGGCGGAGAGTGCGACGGAGGATGATGGAGCCACGCCCGACCGAGCGCGTCACGAGCGCTACGAAAGCCGAGGGCCAGCCGTGGACTCTGCGGAGCGCAGACTCGACGCCGGTCGCGCGGCCGAATCGAAGCGCCAGTGCGTCGGTTACCAGGACCGCAGCGATCGCTGCGGGAGAGAAGGACGACGCGCTGCGCAACTGATCGGTCACGAATCGGAACAACTCCTCGACGTCCAGGGCGAATAGTGCGACGGGGTTGAGGGTCGAGAGGAGAAAGCCCGCCGCTGCCCCGCAGCCGACGGCAAGTGCGACGGCGACGGGAAAGGAGTGCATCTTCGTCGGCGCTCGTGACACCCCGACCGCGATGAGAAGCACGGCTGCGACGCCGACGAGCAGAACGCCACCGACCGTGGCCACATCGGCGGGGCCGCTGATCGTCACCGTCAGCGCGATCACGGCGATTGCAGCTACACGCAGCAGCGGTCGAAGCTGACCCCGCACGAACAGACTCGCGCGCGGGGCGACCCGCAGCCCGTCGAACAGGAGCCGGGAGAAGGGCGTCAAGTGTGCCTGCACGCGAGCTGAGCCGCTCACAGCAGAGAGGGCGGTGAGCGCCATCAGTACCTCGGCGACAAGGGCGACCACCGGCAGGAAGGGAGTGATAGCGACCGAAAGAATGCGGACGACGGCAGCGATCGCCACGAGAAGCAGCACGAGCATCGCGCCTGAACTGACGACCATCACGAGAAGGATCGTGCTGGCCGCGCGAACATTGTTGGTGACGCCGTTTGCTCGCGCCCACATAGCGAATTCGAACCGCGCGACGACAACGATCGCGCCCAGCGCCGACCGTGCCCGGCCGACAAGCGATGTTTGCCTCGGAGCCGCGAGCGCGCCTCCGTCCGCAGACGCTGCGACTATGGATCGAGAACCAACTGTCACGTGTGCCGCTCCCGGCCGAGCTGCTTCCGATCAAACGCTCCCTCAAGGTGCGCGAGGGCCGCGAGCCCGCACAGGGCGGCGGCCGAGTAGGGAAGCCAACCCCAGGCTTCCCCGCGCAGGAACGCCCCGATAACGACGCAGAGAAGCATGGCGATCGCGAAGAGAAGCACCCCGACGACTGGCACGAATGTGGGCTTCGCAACGAATATCACCAGCAGCACTGCTACGACCGCGCCCGCGACGGCCAACACCGAACGCGAAACAGAAAGCACGGCGAAGGTGCGTTCCGGTGCGCCGAGCTCGTTGGAGTCGCGGAGCAAGAACCCGACGACCGACGCCACGAAGAGAACACCAACAGCAACCGGGGCGATCCATGGTCGAATACGTTTCCACGCGCTCATGCGAGAACCCTTCCGATCTGAGCGGCGAGCACGGCGCCGGTCGCTGCCGCGGCTAAAGCGATCGTCACGACCTGCACTCGCACCGCGACGTGCCGCCCGTGAAGCGTGCGGTAACCGACCGCGAAGATGATGGACACGCCGAACACCGCGATGGCCGTGATTGCGGCGGCTTTGGGGACAGCCGCTACCGCAGCGATGATGGCGAGCAGCGTTGAGCCTGCGGAAGCGTAATCGACCGCAGCGACCGCTGCATCGCGGGCATCCCACCGCGCCTCGGACCTGATCAAGCCGGCGAGGCCGCCGCCGACGATCGCCGCTCCCAGCCGTAGCACGACGTACGTCGCGATGGCGGCCAGTATCAGCATCGAGAGCGCGGTAACCCGCGCTAGGCCCTCGAAACCCTGGGGCACCTCGGTCGCAGGCAAGGCGAGCTGAGCGTCGATGTGTCTGATGAGGGCGAAGGCGCCAACTATGGCGAGGAGGACGTTGACGAGCACCCACGGCAGCGCGCGGCGCCGTCGCGGGGTCCTCGATACGTGGTCGAGGATGGACTCGGATGGTGCATTGATCATTTTTCTCCGTACCGGGCGGACTCGGTCGTCAGCGCGGCAAGCCGCCAGCGACCTCGAGAATCGCGCCGACGATCAGTAGCACGGTTCCGAGGAGTGCGTATGGGAGGGTGGCGGACAGTGACGCACTCAACGAGTTCGCGTGCTGCCGCCACGTGGCTGATGCAGACGGCTTCCGCAGATACAAGCGACGAGCTAGCTCCGCAGTCGGGAGAAGTCCCGCAAAACCGAACACAGCGAAACCCGCAACTTCGAAGGCGAGAAACGGAAGCAGCGCGTCGGCGGCTCCGCCGACGCCCCAGTCCGAAGCGGCGAGTCCTACCACCGAGCCGATGTAGATCCCCGCGAGTACCGTCATCGCGATCGTGATGGTGCCGAGCGTTGCGACTCCCGCGTAGAGGATGAGGCCGACCATGATGTTGCTGCCGAAGATCAGCGGAACCTGCTCCCAGGGCATGTATGCGGGGTCCTGACGGGCAGTTTCGAACGGCAGCCCGGCAGTGGCGCCGAGCGCGAGGGTCACGATCCACAGAGGGATCGTCACCCCCGCTGCCCAGCGCCGTGCGCCCGTCATCTCTCGTCGAGCCGAGGGCAAGCTCCTGGCGGACACGCTCAGGTCTTACTCGATGGCCTGCTTGCGCCCGAACGTCGCGATCGCCCAGCGGATGCCGCCCACGACGGCGCCGCCGACGCCGAGGCCGATGAACGCGGCCACCACGGTCGCGACCGCGGAACCCGCTAGGACCGCATCTACGATCGCGACGGCGACCCCGGCCTCGGCAACTCCTGCCGCCGTGATGATCGACTTCACCACCTCCGGCCCGAAGGTGCCGCTCAAGACGAGCGCGAAGGTGGCGATTGTCAGGGCCACCGTCGCGCCCGCGAGCTGACGGACGTTGATTCTCGTCTGGTCCTCGGCCAGGCCCGTGACAGTGCTCATGTCTTCATCTCCTCACTTTCACGCGGAGCGGGCGCCCCGACATCGTCATGTTCGCGCTTGCCCGGACCCGCGAGTAGCGACGAACGTACTGACTTCGCCGGGGGTGATGCTCGCTCGAGCCGGTCGCCTTATCGAGTGTTCTCGGCTGCGCACAGGATCACGTCGCCCCGATTGTGGGTGACGATCCGCGGCACTGCGCTCGTCGTCGCAGTGCTGCGACGTGCGCTGACCTTCATGACGTTGCGCTCCGCGCTCCCCGGTGCGCGCTCGGGCGGCACGTCGCCGACGGTCAGCGCGCGGGTAACCGTGCGGTGAGGACCCACCGTCCGTCTGCGGGTCCCGACGTGAAGTGCCCGCCGGAGACCGAGACACGCTCGCGCAGACGGTCGAGCCCATAACCGGACGATGGGACGCCGCTTGTGGTCGGAGCAGGGTCGATGCTGTTGGTCAGCTCTAGACACACGTCGTCGTCGAGCACCTCGAGCGTGATCGTCACGGAGGCGTTCGCGGGCGCATGCTTCGCGATGTTGGTGGTGCCCTCACGGATCAGGTGCACCAGGGCCTGTTCGATCGTGGACGACACCGAGACGTCGCTGTATCGCACCGTGATGGCCGCCCCAAGCTGCAGGAGCGCGTCGCGGGCCTCCTCGAAAGCGGCGGCGATGTTCGGCGTCGGGACGTGGTCATCGGGCGTCTGAAGTGGGGAAGCTCCGTCGTCGCGCACGATCCGGAGCATCCTGCGAATGTCAGCCAGCGCCTGGTCTGCGCCGGCGCGGATGGCGCGAACGGACTGGTCGCGCAGTGCTTCGTCATCGACGCGCTCAAGAACCCTCGCGTGCATCGAGACGAGCGTGATGTCGTGCGCGATGATGTCGTGCAACTCGTCTGCGATGCGTTCCCGCTCGGCTTCGATCGCCGCCGTGCGTGCCTGGGCCAGTGCGGCGACGTCACCCGCCAGGCGCAACTCACGCCCGTGCGCCGCGCGCAGCGCCCAGCCGATGGAGGCGGAGATCGCGACCACGAGCGCCAGCGCGGGCAGCGCCGTGTTCGCGAAGATTCCGAGGACGGTGCTCGCCAGGATCGTGAGGATCAGCGTCGCGACGACGTAGATCGACACGAACCAGAGCGGGCTCGTGTAGACCACGAGGCCGGCAACGCCCGCGAGGTAGAGGACATCGCTGCCGTCCTGCCCCGCGGTGATCTGCACGAGCGCGATGAGGAGGAGGCTGGTCGCTGCTGCCGGGGGCCACCAGATGAACAGAGCCGTGGCCAGCATCGCAGGCAACCCAAACATCAGACCGCGCCACGCGACACCTGGCTCGGTGACGGCTAAAGCGATGTCGACGACGAGCATCACGGCCAGGACGAGGAGCAGGATGATGCGCCCCCGGCGCGGCAGCACGGAGAACCCGCGCTCATCCGCGCCCACTCGGCCCGGCGCGTGCCGGTGTCGTAGTCTCCTCTGACGCTCCGTCACCCTCCCATCATGCCCGCATGGGTGATCGGGTCACTTGCAGATCCCCAGCAAGCGGCACAACTCGCTCATGATCGGACCCGCCGGTCGCATTCCCGCTGTGAACAAGAAGAGTTCCGTGAACATCGATTCTCCTAACGAGGGTTCTCGGAGGAGGATTTCGGAAGAGCATGCCGGTGCACTGCGTCCGGAGGTATCGGAATTCACATACCTATGTACTAACCCGATTGTCGACGCGCTCCTTATAATCGCAGCGTGGGAGCCACGCGAGTGTTGATTGCCGATGACGAAGCGCTCGTCCGTCATGCTCTCCGTGTTTTCGTCGACACCAGCGGTGACATGAGCGTCGTCGGCGAAGCGGTGGACGGCGAGAGTGCGGTCGCGGCGACGGGGGAGCTTCGACCCGACGTCGTGCTCATGGATCTGCAGATGCCCAAGCTTTCGGGAATCGAAGCCACGCGTCAGATCACGACGGCCTTCCCGGATGTGCGGGTGCTCGCCGTCACGACGTTCTCGACGGAGCGGCACGTCGTACCGGCGCTGCGCGCTGGAGCTTCCGGCTACCTCGTGAAGGACACCGACCCGGACGACATCCTGGAAGCGATCCGCGAGATCCATGCCGGCCGGTCCGTCATCTCCCCACGCGTCACTCGCGACTTGATCAGCTCCGTGCGCGACGACCCGGGCATCGTCGGTGGTGCGCCTGCACCGCCACCCCTCACCCCGCGCGAGTTGTCGATCGTCAAAGCACTCGCTCACGGGCGATCGAATGCGGAGATCGCGAGGCAGCTGCATCTCGCAGAGCCGACCGTCAAGGCGCATCTGGGTCGGGTCATGACCAAGTGGGGGGTGCGCGACCGAGTGCAGGTTCTGATCTATGCGATAACGAAGCAGATCATCGACATCGAGTCATTCGATCTGCAGCCGCCCCGTTGATCGTCTTTTGACCGGAGCGCCGACCGCGGTCGACCACCGACTCGAGGATGCGCGTCGCGCTTTCGAGGATGCTCGTGACGCACTGGACGAAGCGCGCGAGCGCCTGCTGCGAACGCACATCGAGACCGCGCGGCTGTGGCACGGGACACCCTGACCTGACCGCAGAGGCGGGCGTCCCGCCCTTCCGCGCGGCCTTCGCGGACGCGGGTGTGCCGCTCCGGCGCTCCGTCGACCGGATTCGCACTCCCCGCGGCATCGGGGACGAGGCGATTCGGTGCGCTCAGACCCCGTCGGCGAGGTGGTGGATGATCTGATCTCCGATGCCGGACCGGAGGTGGCGTTGCGCCACCCGGTGCCCGCCCACAGCTGCAACCGGTCCGCGTCGCCGGCCTGCGACGCCGCCTGTCGGAGTGGACGGGTGAGGTGTGGTGCACAGCCGGGTAGGCGTTGAGGTCGGTTCTCTGGTGGCGGTCGATGAACCCGTTGCGCAGAGCGCGAGTGGGGCGTCCCGTGAAGGCGCGGGTGAGGACGGTGTCGGGTGTGCGGGTGGCGCCGAACGTCGCACTGTGCCCCCCGGCGCGCGGTCCCTGGACAACGAGCCCATCCACGCCCGAGGCGTCGGCGAGGCGGGCTTCCTCAGCGGTCGTGACGCTCGCGAGGACGCGTGTTCCTCGCGCGTTTCCTGCGCGCGCCGAGCGGGCAGGATCTTGCAGCTGTTCACGCCCTACCCCGTGTGGCCCAAGCTCTTCGGCTTCGCATTGGCGCCGTCGTTTCGCTCGTCGCGTGCTGGCACCACTTCGCAGGATGACGCGATCGCCGGGGTGGCAGTCGGTCATGGTCACAGGGGGGTGTCTCCAGGATGGAAAGGCAATCAAGGACACGTGCCACTCCGAGACGCACCGACATCCCGGTCATAGCGCTGCGGTCAAGTTGGGAGCAGGATCGAGGAATGAATGAGGTGCCCCGGGCATTCCGTCGCCGCAGGATCGTGTTGGTTATCTGTCTGGGCGCCCTTCTGACTGCCGGGGGAGTGGGCTCTGCAGCGGGCTGGTGGTCGGACTCGGAAGCAGAGCCAGAGGACTCCTACGCTGCGGCATTCGCTGACAATGATCTGCTCCAGCGCGTGCAGCAGGGGGTCGCCGATGATGCCAATGAGCGGGGAGCGCTCGCACGAGTCCTCGAGCTCACGCCCCAGGAACTAGCAGAAGTGCCATCGTTCACATGGAGAGTGCTGAGCAGCACGGATTCCACCGTTGACGTGGAGGTCCAGTTCCACCTGGAGGATCGTAGTTTTTCAGCTGGTTGGCGGCCGCAGACGGCACGCCGAGCGTGCCGGTCTTACTTGCTCGAGAACAGTTCCGTCCGCGCGACGTGGCTCGAGTGTCCTGAGCCCGCGCCGAGCAGCTTCGATGGAGACTGGTGGTAGCTCTCAACCGGACCATGGCCGAGCGCATGGCCGAGGGTGCGTGCGCTAGCCCGGCCCCGGCCGCAAGAAACCGAGGGGACGTCGATATGACGCTCATCGAGCACACGTCGCATTTTGAGAAGCAGTTCACCGTGAGCGGCTACGTCATGAACGCGGCGGCGGATCGGGTACTGCTCGTGCACCACCGGAAGCTCGCCAAATGGCTCCCCCCGGGTGGTCACGTCGACCCGGACGAGACGCCGCAAGCCGCCGTCGTCCGTGAGGTGCTCGAAGAGACGGGCATCCATGCGGCGGTGCGGCCGCACCCGGGCATCGACCTCGAGGTCGACGGCACGAAAGAGGCGCAGCTCGACCTCCCCACGAGCATGAGCTATCAGCTCATCCCCGAGCGCCCCGGCGAGCCGGCGCACATCCACCTCGACATGGCGTTCGTGCTCGACGTGACGGGGGAGGAGACCGTGAACTTCGCGGCCGACGAGGTCCACGGCGCCGGGTGGTTCTCGCTCGCGGACGTCATGGAGCTCGACACCTTCCCCTCGGTACGGGCGATCAGCCGATCCCTGCTCGCCGACCCGGCCTCGATCACGGCGTAGCGTTCGGCTCCGATCGGTTCCCCAGATGCCGCGCGAGGTACGGCGCCGTGCGGCTCTCGGCCTCCCGCGCCACGTTCTCCGGCGTCCCCGCCGCGACCACGCGGCCACCCGCGTTGCCGCCGGCTGGACCGAGGTCGATGACCCAGTCGGCGGAGGCTACGACAGCCATGTCGTGCTCGACGACGACTACCGTGTTGCCGGCGTCGACCAGCGCGTGCAGCTGCGTGAGCAGCAGGCGCACGTCGGCGGGATGCAGTCCGGTGGTGGGCTCGTCGAGCAGGTACAGGGTGTGGCCGCGACGGGCGCGCTGCAGCTCGGTCGCAAGCTTGATGCGCTGGGCCTCGCCGCCTGACAGCTCGGTAGCAGGCTGGCCGAGGCGCAGATAGCCGAGGCCGACGTCGCGCAGCGTGCGCAGGCTTCGGGATGCCGCCGGCACCGGCTCGAGGAACCCGGCAGCCTCGTCGACGGTGAGGGCGAGCACTTCGGCGATGTTCCTGCCGCGGTAGGTGACGTCGAGCGTCTCGGCGTTGTACCGCGCGCCGTGGCACGTCGGGCACTTCCCGTAGCTGCCCGGCAAGAACAGCAGCTCGACCGAGACGTAGCCTTCGCCGAGGCACGTCTCGCAGCGGCCTCCCGCGACGTTGAACGAGAAGCGTCCGGCGGTGTAGCCGCGCTCGCGGGCGAGGTCGGTGCCGGCGAACATGGCGCGCACCGCATCGAACAGGCCCGTGTAGGTCGCCAGGTTCGAGCGCGGCGTACGTCCGATCGGCTTCTGGTCGACGCGAACGAGCCGGTCGATGTGCTCGAGGCCGTCGACCGTCCGCACCGTCGGGATATCGGCTTGCCCGTCGGGGAGTGTCGCCTCCGCCAGCCCGGTCTCGGCCGGCGCCGCGGCATCCGGTGTCTCGTCGTCCGGCTGGTCGACTGCATCATCCCCGCGCAGGTAGCCGCGCACCACGTCGCGGAGCACGCCTCCCACGAGCGACGACTTGCCCGACCCCGACACACCCGTGACGGCCACGAACGTCCCGAGCGGGAACGACGCGTCGACGTCCACCAGGTTATGCAGTGAGGCGCCCTTCAGCGTCAGCCAACCGGTGGGGGTGCGCAGGTCGCGCGGCTTCACGGCAGCGCCGTCGGCGTCGGGGAACAGGAAGGGCCGCGTCACCGACACAGCGACCTCGGCGAGTCCGTCGACGGCTCCGCTGTAGAGCACCTCGCCGCCGCCTTCGCCCGCTCCAGGTCCCACATCGACGATCCAGTCCGCGCCGCGGACGACGTCCATGTTGTGCTCGACGACGAACACCGAGTTCCCCGCGTCCGTCAGCTGCTCCAACACGTCGAGCAGCGGCTCGGCGTCGGCGGGATGCAGGCCGGCCGACGGCTCATCGAGCACGTAGACCACGCCGAACAGGCCCGAGCGCAACTGCGTCGCCAGACGCAGACGCTGCATCTCGCCGGGGGAGAGGGTCGTGGTCACCCGGCCGAGACCGAGGTAGCCCAGCCCGAGGTCGATCAGCACCTCGATGCGGGCGACGAGGTCGGTGGTGATCGCGACAGCGACATCCGTCCGCTCGCCGGACGATGACGTCGGCAGCGCGGGCGCGGCATCCGTCAGCATCGTGGTCGGACGCAGGATGTCGGCGAGGTCGCTCATCGGCAGGGCGTTCAGCTCGGCGATCGTGCGGCCGGCGAAGGTGACAGCCAGCGCCTCGCGCCGCAGGCCCGAGCCGCCGCACAGCGGGCAGACGCCGGTGCGCACGAACTGGAGCACTCGCTCGCGCATCTTCGCGCTGTTCGAGTCGGCGAGGGTGTGGAAGACGTACTTCTTCGCGCTCCAGAACATGCCTTTGTAGGGCTTCGCGACTCGGTCGCGCTGCGGAGTGATCTCCATCACGGGCTGTTCGTCGGTGAACAGCAGCCATTCCCGGTCGGCGGGGTCGAGCTCGCGCCAGGGGCGGTCGACGTCGTAGCCGAGGGCGATCGTGATGTCGCGGAGGTTCTTCGCCTGCCACGCGCCCGGCCACGCGGCGATCGCGCCGTCGCGGATGCTGAGGGAGGGGTCGGGGACGAGCGTCTCTTCGGTGACCGTGTGCGCGACGCCGATGCCGTGGCACTCCGGGCATGCGCCGGCGGCGGTGTTGGGGGAGAAGGCGTCGGAGTCGAGCCGGTCGGTGAACCCGTCAGGGAAGGTGCCGGCGCGCGAGAACAGCATCCGCAGCGAGTTCGACAGCGTCGTCACCGTGCCGACGCTCGAGCGAGAGCTCGGCGCGCCGCGACGCTGCTGCAGGGCGACTGCCGGCGGGAGCCCCGTGATCGACTCGACGTGCGGATTGTGGCCCTGCTGGATCAAGCGCCGGGCGTAGGGGGCCACGGACTCGAGATACCGGCGTTGCGCCTCGGTGAAGATCGTCCCGAACGCGAGCGACGACTTGCCCGAGCCCGACACACCGGTGAACGCGACGATCGCGTTGCGCGGAACGTCGACGTCGACGTTCCGGAGGTTGTTCTCGCGCGCTCCGCGCACGCGCACGAAGGCATCGGGGCTGACACGCGAGTTTCCGGACATCGGGCAAGCCTACGTGTCGGAGGTGCGCCCTAGGCTCGTGCGGTGGGTATCGCAGAGTGGGTCGCGCCGCGGCGTCTGGGCCGTGACTTCCGGTGGCTGTTCGCTTCGTCGCTGACGAGCAACATCGGCGACGGCATCGCCCTCGCAGCCGCGCCGCTCCTGATCGCCTCGATGACCGATTCGCCGATCCTGGTGGCTTCCGGAGCGGTCATGCAGTTCCTGCCGTGGCTGCTGTTCGGGCTTCACGCCGGCGCCATCGCCGACCGGGTCGACCGACGGGTCCTGATCATGGTGGCAAACGGCATCCGGGCTCTCGTGCTGGTCGGTCTGTGCGTCTTCCTCGTCACCGGTCTCGCCAGCATCTGGATGGTGCTGATCGTGGCGTTCCTCTACGGCACCGCCGAGGTGTTCGTCGACACGACGAGCAGCACTCTGCTGCCGATGATGGTGCGCAAAAGCGACCTCGGCATCGGCAATGCGCGCCTTCAGGCCGGGTTCCTCGTGGCGAACCAGCTCGGCGGTCCGCCGCTGGGTGCCTTCCTGTTCGCCGTGGGATCGTTCTGGCCGTTCGCCGTCCAGGGGCTGTGCGTCGCGCTCGCGCTCGTCCTCATCTCGCGGATCACCGCGACGAAGCGCGTCGAACCGGCGGACGGACCGCGTGAGCGTACTCCGGTGCACACCGATATCCTCAGCGGCATCCGCTGGCTGTGGCGCAACCCGCCGGTGCGGACGCTCGTGATCATCATCCTCACCTTCAACGTGACCTGGGCCGCGCCCTGGGGTGTGCTCGTCCTCTACGCGACCGACTACCTGCGGATGGGGCCGGTCGGGTACGGCGCGCTGACGACGGCTTCCGCGATCGGCGGACTGGCGGCGACTCTGCTGTTCGGAAGGCTGGAACGACGCTTCTCGTTCGCCGCGCTCATGCGCGTGTGTCTCACCGCCGAGGTGCTCATGCACCTCGCGTTCGCCCTGACGACCTCGGGGGCGGTCGCCTTCGTGATCATGATCGCGTTCGGTGCCTACGCCTTCGTCTGGGCCACGATCTCGACCACCGTCCGCCAGCGCCTCGTTCCTCACGAGCTGCAGGGCCGCATCGCCTCGGTCAACATGGTCGGGGTCTTCGGCGGACTCGTGATCGGGCAGGCGCTCGGCGGGGTCATCGCCCAGGTCTGGGGACCGACCGGCCCCTGGTGGTTCGCCTTCGTCGGCGCGGCGCTGACCCTGCTGCTGGTCTGGCGTCCGATCACGCACATCGCGGCGGCTCCGCCAGCCGTCGACGACGACGAGACGGAGGCTGTCGCGGCCGGGTGACCGGCCTACCGCTCGTCGAGCTGCGCCATCGCATCGGCCAGTACGCGCGCGACGGGCCAGGCTCCGTCTGCCGTGTTGCTCATCACAGTCGCGGTGGTCGCGGTCGGCGGGTGATGAACGGACCGGAACGACGAGCCGACGTCGCACCCTTCGAGGACGACACCTGGTCCGGTCTCGTTGAGCCAGAAACCGAGACCGTACCGCATCTCCTCGTCTTCGACGAAGGAACGCGGGGCGGTCATCAGCGCCACGGTTTCGGGCGAGACGATGCGTCCGGCGGAGAACGCGCGCCAGAACCGGTGAACGTCGGCGGCCGTCGTGGAGGCGCCGCCGTCGCCATTGGCGCGGACGGGCAGGTGCAGCGTGTTGACGCGCAGTCCGTCGTCGAAGACGTATCCGCGGGCATGATTCCCGTCGAGCTCGTCGGTGCGGGGGAAGCCGGTGTCGACGAGGTCGGCCGGGACGAGGACGAGGTCGTGCACCACCTCGTGGAAGACGCGGCCCGTGACCCGTTCGAGGACGATCGCGAGCACGACGTAGCCGCTGTTGCAGTAGGCGAAGGTCTCGCCGGGAGCGGCCTTCGGCGGGATGCCGTCGAGCAGGGGCAGGAACGCCTCCGCGGTCGTGAGCGTGTGCGCGGGCACTCCGAGGTAGAACTCCGATACATCGAGGTCGTCGTCCTCGTCGATGTAGTCGCCGATTCCCGAGGTGTGGCCGAGGAGGTGCTCGACGGTTACCGCGTCGTCGATGAGCGGCAGATCGTCACCGAGCACCCCTCGAACGGCAGTGTCGAGCGCGAGCCGGCCGTCTTCGACGAGTCGCATGATGGCGAGTGCCGTGAAAGCCTTGCTCCCTGACGCGATCGCGAAGCGCGTGCTCTCGGAGACGGGCCTCTCGCTCGCCCGGTCGGCCATCCCGTGCGCACTGCGCCACACGGACAGATCGCCCGAGTCGACGCGGACGATCCCCGAGAACGGTTCCTCATCGAACGCGGCCTGAAGCGCTCGCTCGTCGATGATGATGCTCTCCGTCGTGCTCATACCCCTACTGTGCCAGTGGCGCGGAGGTCGGCGCGACTCCCCCTCCACCTTTCGATGGAGGTGGCGGATTGCCGCCGTTCGAACGTCGAGCCGCACGCGGCCTCCTTCTTACAGTCGACGACGACCCCGTTCCTCGGGGTCCGACGACGACCGGAAGGAAACCCTCATGGCCACCATTCACGTCGGCTCCACCTCCGAGAGGAGCGTCACCGGCATCATCCGCCGGCGGCCCCTCGTATCGTTCTTCGTGCTCGCGCTGGGTCTCAGCTGGGTGGCCTGGACCCCGTGGATCCTCTCGAACGACGGTCTCGGCGTCTGGGATTACGCGTTCCCGCAGATCTTCGGCACCTCGCAGTTCACCGGGATGCTCTTCGGCGCATACCTCGGGCCGCTCGGTGCCGCGTTCGTCGTGACCTCGGTGACGGGCGGCCGGGCGGGATTGCGTGTCTGGGTCGGGCGGCTGCTGCGGTGGCGGGTCGCGCCGCGGTGGTACGCCGTCGCGCTGCTCGCGGTGCCGTTGGCCGTGCTGTCGCTCGGATTCGTCTCATCCGGCGGGGAGGCGCAGGCGCCCAGCCTCATCGCCATCGCGCTGTACGTGCCCGCGCTTCTGCTGCAGATGCTGACGACGGGGCTGGCCGAAGAGCCGGGCTGGCGCGACTTCGCCCTGCCGCCGCTGCAGGAGCGCTTCGGTCCGCTCGGCGCCGCGGCGATCCTTGGGCCGCTGTGGGGCATCTGGCACTTGCCGCTATTCCTCACCGAGTGGGGATCATGGCCGGACGTGACATGGCTGAATGTCGTGGAGTTCGTCGCCTTCAGTGCGCTGTTCAACGTCGTGATCATGTGGCTGTTCAACCGTTCCGGACAGAGCCTGCCGATCGTGATGCTCTTCCATGTGAGCCTGAACAACACCGTCACGGTGTTCTGGGCGGAGATGTTCCCGACCGTGGGCGGTGACCAGTTGCAGCACGTGCTCCTGATCGGTGCGGCAGTGGCCGCGGTTGTCACGATCGCGCTCACACGCGGGCGTCTCGGACTTCCGGCGGGTTCGCCCGTGATGGGGCATCGCGCGCCGGAAGCCGCAAAGATAGCGGCATGAGTCGGATGCGGCGTGCGCCGAGCGTCACGGATGTCGTCGTGGCGCTCGGCACCGGCGCGGTGACGCTGCTGGCGCTGGCGGCTGCGCCCGAGCTGTCCGCAGATCACGCGACGCCGCCCCTCGGGTCCGCCTCGTGGTGGGTGTTCGCCACCGTCCTCACCGTGCAGGCAGCCGCGCTGTGCTTCGCGCGCTCGATCCCCGTGGCGGTGCTGCTCGGCACGTCGGCCGGAGCGCTGCTCATCGGGATCACCACACCGACGGGACTCGGCAGCCTCGCCGATGCCGCCGTGCTGGTCGCCGTTCTGCGCGCCACGCCGGTCGTGACGGTGCCAGCCCTTCGGGTCGTGCTGCCGGTGGCCGGCATCCTCGTCGCGGGCGGACAGGCCGCCGACATCCTCGGGTCGAGCGCGGTGACCGTGCCGGCCGCGGTGGGCGCGGCGCTGCTGCAAGCCGTCGCCATCGTCGCTCTGCCGGCCGCGGGGGTGCTCGCGGTGACAGCTCGTCGCGACGCCCGTCGTGCCGAGCAGGGCGAGAGCGAGGCGGTTCGCCGTGAACGGGCCGCGGTCGTGGACGCCGCGGTCGCCCGCGAACGCACCGCGATGGCGCGCGAACTGCATGACATCGCCGCCCATCACGTATCGAGCATCGCGCTGATGTCGGGGGTCATCGAGCGCCAGATAGCGACCGACCCGGATGCTGCTCGGGTGGCCGTCCGGCAGGTGCGCGAACAGAGCCGCGTGCTGCTCGACGATCTCCGCCAGCTCGTTGGGCTGCTTCGGCGAGACGGCGATGGGCGCGACACGGTCGAGACGATCGAGACCGTCGCCGCTCTGGTCGACGCCGCCCGGGCCACGGGGCGCGCGGTCGAGTTCTCGATGGATCGAGGCACTGCACAGGTCGGCCCGCTCGGTCAGCTCGTGGTGTACCGGATGGTGCAGGAAGCGCTCGCCAACGCCGCTCGGCATGCTCCCGGGGCGCCGTGCGAGGTCCGCCTCGACGGCACTCGGCCCGGCGTCTTCGTCGCGACCGTGCGTGACGCGGGTGTCCCACCTGCCCTCGCGGCGCCGTCCGCCAGCGCGGCTCGCGAGGGATTCGGACTGCTCGGGATGCGCGAACGGGCCGGCCTGGTGGGCGGCACGCTGGACGCGGGACCGGAGGCCGGCGGTGGTTGGCGTGTCCGGCTCACGGTGCCGGCCGAGGCCCTCGGCGCCCCGGGAGCGAGCTCGTGATCCGCGTGCTCGTCGCCGACGATCAGCCTCTGGTGCGGGCGGGGGTCGCCGCGCTACTCGCGGCTGAAGATGACATCGAGGTGGTCGCGACGGCATCCGACGGCATCCAAGCGCTCGAATCGGCGACGTCGCTGCAGCCCGATGTCGCCTGCCTCGACGTCCGGATGCCGGGTCTCAGCGGTATCGAGGTGGCGCGAGCGCTTGCCGGTCGGGGAGAAGACGAACCCGCCGTCCCGGTGCTGATCCTCACGACCTTCGACATCGACGAGTACGTGTTCGAGGCGCTGGAGGCCGGGGCGTCGGGCTTCCTTCTGAAAGACGCCGAGCCCGAAGAGATCGTCCGAGCGGTGCGAAACGTCGCCGCGGGCAACGGCACCCTCGATCAGGCCGTCACGCGGCGAGTGCTGCGGGAGTTCTCACGCCGACGTGCATTGCAGCGGGTGTCGACGGCCACCGAGGCCGCCGACCACCTCACGCCGCGCGAGCGCGAGATTCTCGAGCTGCTGGCGCAGGGAATGTCGAACGACGAGATCGCCGAGGCGTTGACGGTCGAGGTCAGCACCGTCAAGTCGCACCTGGTGCGCATCCTGACGAAGCTCGGGGTGCGTTCGCGCCTGCAGGCGGTCGTCTGGGCGTATCAGAACAAGGTCGTCACGCCGCTGGACTGAGCCGGGGGACCGGGATCACCGCCGATTCCTCCCCAGGGGGAGAGGGGCGTCGGAGCAGCGATCCTGCCACTACCGTCATGGACTCAGATGGATCGCGCCAGTTGACTGGGACCGGTCACAGTCAAGGCAACGAGGGAGTTCGCATGACCATTCGAAACACAGCAGCCATCACCCGCGCAACGGTGGGTACAGCGATCATCCTCGCCGTCGCGGTGAGCGCGGGATGCTCGAGCGCGCCCTCGGTCGAGCAGACGTCGCTGACCTGGGACGCCGAGGCGGGCGCGTATGAGATCGAGCCGGAGATCGCCAGCGGAGAGGTGCCGCTGAAGGTCTGGGTCGAATACCCCGAGTACGGCGAGGCGCTGGTCGAGGCCTTCGCCGCCGCGCATCCCGGCATCCGCGTCGAGGTGACGACGGTGTCGAAGGTGGATGCTGTCTCGAAGATGGCGCTCGACGGTGAGGCGGGCACGGGCGCCGACGTCTACTTCACGAACTTCACCGACCTGGCGAACGCGATCGAGTCCGGGGTGGCTGCGCCGCTGGGCGAGTACGCGGACGAGATCGCCTCGCGGGTCGGTGACGCG
Source organism: Microbacterium sp. M4A5_1d (assembly GCF_053345465.1). Classification (NCBI taxonomy): domain Bacteria; kingdom Bacillati; phylum Actinomycetota; class Actinomycetes; order Micrococcales; family Microbacteriaceae; genus Microbacterium; species Microbacterium sp. M4A5_1d. Next base: position 828,988 of record NZ_JBKFAD010000001.1, on the reverse strand, counting down.
TTCGCGGGCGTCGTCAGCCGCGACGGCGAGTTGTACGGCGTGCCGGTGTCGACCGAGTCGATCGCGCTGTTCTACAACAAGACCCTCCTGCAGCAGCTCACGGGTTCGACCGAACCGGCGACGACCTGGGAGCAGATCCGCGAGCTCGCCGCGACCTACAATGACCCCCGGGAGAACCGGTGGACCATTCGTTGGCTGAGCGGGCAGCTCTACTACGCGTACCCGGTGCTCAGCTCGCTCGGGTGGCATCTCGGCACCGATAAGGGCGATCCCGGTCTCGATGCGCCGGCTCTCGCTGCCGGCCTCGAATACTACGGCGCGCTGCGCGACCTCTGGCCGGTCAACTCGGCGGACGCCACCTGGGACTCCATCGAGATGGAGTTCGCGAAGGGCCAGACGCCCTATGCGATCACGGGGCCCTGGTCGATCGGCGACTTCACCGCGGCGGCGGCGGAGAACGGCTTCGAATACGGCGTGACGACCCTCCCGTCGGCCCAAGGGGGAGGCGACGCAGCGACGCTCGCGGGTCTGGGAGTGGGGGTCGTCTCGGGCTACTCCGAGTATCCCGGCGCCGCGCGTGTGTTCGCGGCCTTCCTCGCGTCGGACGAGGCGGCCGCTGCGCTCTATCGAACGACGGGCGGCATCCCGGCGCTGACGAGGCTCAACGCCCAAGCCATCCCCGGACTCGCCGACGATCCGCACGCGAACGGGGTGCTCGCTCAGGCCGAGCGCTCCGACCTCGTCGCGGACGTGAGCGACGCGCTCTGGACGGTCGGCAACAACCTCGTCGCGGGCGTGTGGGACGGCGTCCTCGATCCGGCGACAGCGCAGCAGCAGGCGGTCGCCGGCTACGCCGACCTGACCGGGCTGGGGGAGTGAGCCCGCACCGACGCGGAGCGGACCCCGTGGCGCCCGGGACGCTCGGGCTCGCCTCCGCGCTGGTGCCCGGTCTCGGGCAGTTCCTCAACCGGGAGTGGGGCAAGGGTCTGGCACTCGGTGTCGTCGGCGCCGGTGCGGTGATCGCTGAGCTGCTCACCGGCCACTACGCCGACCTCTCGGGTTACACGCCGCGCACCCACGGCGGGTTCTTCGTCCGCGGTCTGTGGGGTCTCGTCACCCTCGGCACGCAACCGCGCACGATGACGGTCGCGGGGCTGTCGCCGGGCGACCACTCGATCGTCCTCATGATCAACGGCATCATCGCGGTCCTCGTCCTCGGGCTCATGGCGGCGACCACCGTCTGGGCCGTGCGCGACGCAGCACGGACGCGGCGCCGACTCATCACGAGCGGAGAGCGGCTGACCGTCGGGGAGTGGGTGCGCGCCGCTCGGCAGACGGCGTTCCCCTACCTCGTGCTCGCACCCACCCTGATCCTGCTGTTGTTCGTCACCGCCCTGCCGGTGGTCTTCGGCATCCTCATCGCATTCACCGACTACAGCAGCGACAACCTGCCGCCGATGCAGCTGGTCGACTGGGTCGGCCTCGCCAACTTCCGGCAGCTGCTGGGAGCCGGCGCCTGGGGCGCGACGTTCTTCGGCGTGCTCGGATGGACGGTGCTGTGGGCGGCGCTGGCGACGACCACGACGTACGCGCTCGGTTTTCTGCAGGCCGTCTTCGTCTCCAGCAGGCGCGTACGCCTGCCGCGCCTGTGGCGGAGCATCTTCTTCCTGCCGTGGGCGGTGCCCGCCATGATCTCGGCTCTCGTCTTCCGCTCGATGTTCAACGGTCAGTTCGGGCCCATCAGTCAGGCGCTCGTCGACCTCGGCATCACGCCCGAGCGGGTGATGTGGTTGACCGATCCGGCGAACCCCTGGCTCGCGCGGCTCATCGCGCTTCTGGTGAACCTGTGGCTGGGCTTCCCCTACTTCATGGCTCTCATCAGCGGTGCCCTGACGAACATCTCGCCGAGCTACTACGAGGCCGCGCGCATCGATGGCGCGTCGGCGGTGCAACAGGTGCGCTACCTCACGCTGCCCATCGTCCTGCGAGCCACGGCACCGTTGATCGTCCTGTCGTTCGTGGCGAACTTCAACAACTTCGGGGTCATCTACTTCCTCACCCAAGGTGGCCCTGCGAATCCCGACTACCGGTACGCCGGTGGTACCGACATCCTCATCACCTGGCTCTACAAGCTCACGCTCGACAACGGTCTGTACGACATCGCCTCGGTGATGTCGATCCTGATCTTCGTCATCGTCGGCAGCTTCTCGATCTGGAGCCTGCGTCGTTCGAAGGCGTTCACCGATGCATAGAACTCGGAACCGATTTCTCACCGTCCTGATCCATGTCGAGCTGCTGATCGTCGCGATCATCGTCCTCTACCCGCTGGCCTGGATCGTCGGTTCTTCCTTCGGCTCGGGGCGCTCACTCGCGCAGGCGTCGGCCATCCCGGCCGATCCGACTCTCGCCAACTACATCAGGCTGTTCGCTGAGACGCCGTTCGCCACCTGGTACGGCAACTCGCTCTTCGTCGCGGTGTCGAACATGGTGATCAGCGTGCTGCTGTCGGCGATCGCCGCCTATGTGTTCGCGCGGCTGCGCTTCGCTGGGCGGCGGCTGGGACTGCTCGTGATGCTGGTGATCCAGATCTTCCCGACGTTCATGACCGCGATCGCGATCTACATCCTCTATCTGAACTTCGGCCTGCTCGACAGTCTCAGCGGTCTCGTGATCGCGAGCGTGGCGGCGGCGGTGCCCTACAACATCTGGTTGCTCAAGGGATACCTCGACGGCATCTCCACCAGCCTCGATGAGGCGGCCGTGCTCGACGGGGCCTCGCATCTGCAGATCTTCACGCGCATTCTGCTGCCGTTGATGACGCCGATGCTGACCTTCGTCGCGGTCACCCAATTCGCGGTGCCGTGGATGGACTTCATCCTCCCGCGTCTTCTGATCAGCAGCCCGCAGAACTACACCGTCGCGATCGGGCTGTTCCAGCTGATCTCCGACCAGACGCGGAACGACTTCACGACGTTCGCGGCGGGGGCCATCCTCGTCGCGGTGCCGATCACAGTGCTCTACATGGTGCTCCAGCGATACCTGGTCGCGGGGCTAGCGCAAGGAGGAGAGAAGGAATGACGACGACATCACTACCGATTCGCGGGGCCGACGTGTCGATGACCGCGGAGGTCGAGGCGCTGGGCGGCAGCTTCTCGGATGCCGCGGGCACGAGGGACCTCTTTCGCATCCTGGCCGACCACGGCGTGAACCTCGCGCGCCTGCGGGTCTGGGTCGACCCGACCGACAGCGCAGGACGGCCGTACCAAGGCGGCACGAACGACCTCGCGACGACGCTGCGCTTGGCCGAGCGCGCGCGGGCAGCCGGACTCGACCTGATGATCGACCTGCACTACAGCGACTTCTGGGCCGATCCGAAGAAGCAGTCGCTGCCGAGATCCTGGGAGGGCCTCGACCTCGACGGTGTCTGCGATGCCGTCGCCGCGCACACGGCGGAGGTCATCACCGCCGTGCAGTCGAGCGCGGGCAGCCCGGAATGGGTGCAGGTCGGCAACGAGACGACGAACGGGATGCTGTGGCCGCACGGCCGCACGCCGCGGTACGACCTCGAGAGCCGTGCCTTCGAGGAGGTGTCGCCGGATGAGGCGTCCGAGCAGTACGACCGTCTCGCCCGACTGCTGCAGGCGGGGTCGAGTGCGGTGCGCGCGGCCGATTCCCGTTCGCGCATCGTCCTTCACCTCGACGCCGGAGGTGCTGCCGATCTCTATCGCCGGTGGTTCGACGAGATCACCATGAGAGGCGTCGACTTCGATGCCGTCGGACTGTCGTACTACCCGCTGTGGCACGGGTCGCTGGACGACCTGCGCGACAACCTCCACCAGCTCGTCGAGCGTTACGAGAAGGACGTCATCGTCGTCGAGACGGCGTACGCGTACCGGCCCGACAACCCCGGCGGGACCTCGATGTTCGACGCGAGCTCGCCTGCGGCGATCTACCCGGCCTCCGTCGAGGGTCAGGCCGGGTATCTCGACGACCTCGCGGGGGTCGTGCGGGGAGTGCCCGGTGGTCGGGGACTCGGGATCGTGTACTGGGAGCCCGCCTGGTTGCCCGTGCCCGGAACCTCCTGGGCGTCGGCGGCGGGGATGGACTACGGAAACGACGTGGCCGAGCCCAGCAACGGCTGGGCGAACCAGACGCTGTTCGATGAGCGGGGGCGCGTTCTCGCGTCACTGAGCGCACTCGGGGCGACCTCCGGTCGGCCCACAGTCACGAGAGAGGAACACAGATGACGAACCGAGCACGGCGGCGAGCGACGGCGCTTGCCACCGCGGCCGCAGCCGTCCTGGTCGCGGCGTTCCTTCCGGCGACCACCGCGAGCGCGGCTTTCGATCCGGACGACTTCGTGATGGGCGGTGACCTCGGGATGATCCACGAGGTCGAAACGCGTGGCGGGACGTTCTCCCGGGGCGGAGTCGTGGGCGATCCGATCGACATCATGGGCGATGCCGGCATGAACCTCGCTCGGCTCCGTCTGTGGGTCGACCCCTACACGGCTGCCGGCGAACCATACGGCGGTGGCACCAACGACCTCGCGACGACCATCGCGACGGCGCAGCGCGCGAAGGCCGCGGGGATGGACGTCCTGCTCGACTTCCACCTCAGCGACTGGTGGGCCGACCCGGGAACGCAGACCGTGCCGAAGGCGTGGCGCGGGCTGTCCTATCCGCAGCTGGTGTCGACCGTCCGCGCGTACACCGAGGACGTCATCGACGCCATGCGGACGGCCGGGGTGCTGCCCGACATGGTGCAGATGGGCAACGAGATACCCGGCGGCATCCTCTGGGATCACGGTCGGGTCGGCAACGGCGTCTCGGACTTCACTCAGCTGGCTGGCTTGCTGAAAGCAGGGATCGCGGGGGTCGACGCGGCGCTTCGAACGGGGGAGGACATCGAGATCGTCCTGCACCTGGACCACGGCGGCGACAACGCCCTCTATCGCTGGTGGTTCGACGCGATCACGGCTCAGGGTGTTCCGTTCGACATCATCGGGTTGTCGTATTACCCGTTCTGGCACGGGACCATGGGCCAGCTCGCGGCCAATCTCAACGACATCAGTGCGCGATACGGCAAGGACGTCCTCATCGTCGAGACCGCTTACGGGTGGACTCTCGGCGACGCCGACGGCCTCGGCAACTCGTTCTACACCGCCGAGGCGGCGACCGGTGGGTATCCGGCGACCGTCGCGGGCCAGACGGCGTTTCTGCGAGACCTCCGTGACATCGTCCGTGCTGTGCCTGACGGGCGCGGGCGCGGACTCATCTGGTGGGAGCCTGGCTGGCTTCCCGTCCCGGGCGCGAACTGGGGGACCGAGGCGGGAAAGATCGACAACGATGACCCGGGTGTCCTCTCCAACCCCTGGGACAACCAGACGCTGTTCGACTGGAGCGGCGCGGCCCTGACGACACTCGACGTGTTCGGGGAGGCGCCGCCGCCGAACCTCGTCGTCAACGGCGGCTTCGAGCAGGACGGTTACACGAACGATCCGACCGGCTGGGGTGTGTGGTCGCCGGGAGGCGCCCACGCCAACGCGGTCTTCACTCAGGACCCGGCGGTCGTCGGTGCGCTCAAGCTCACGTTCTGGAAGTCGACGCCCTACACCGCGTCGGCCTATCAGGCGCTCGGCGGGCTGCCGTCGGGGCTCTACCGGGTCTCCGCGTGGACGCTCAACAGCGGCGGCCAGACCTCCGCCTATCTGTACGCGAAGAACTCCGGCGTGCCGGAGCGCCAGGCAGCGCTGCCGGTGAGTCCGAACGACTGGAAGCGGGTGTCTCTGGAGGTGCCGGTCTCGAACGGAACTCTCGAGTTCGGGTTCTACACCGAGGCTGCCGGCGGTAACTGGCTCAATATCGACGACGTCCGCGTCGAGCGGATCGGCTGATGCGATACCGTCGAGGGTCGCCCGATCCCGACGAGAGGCCCGTCGCCCATGGACGCTCTGTTCTCCGTGGTCGGCTTCGCGGTCGCTGTCGTCATGCTGGCGATCGCGGGCGCGAGCGCCGTACTGGCGCGATCGTCCGACGTCGCTGCGGCGTGGCGTCAAGAACGCGCCACGGTGCTCTTCGTCGTATCGACGCAGCGCTGGCGGCGGATCATGGTGCGCGTCGGGGGTTGCATGATGGCGATCATCGGCGTCATCAATCTCGTCGGTCCGCTCACCCGTCCGGATGACTCGCCCGCAAGGCGGATCGTCGGGCTGGGCGCTCTGCTCATCGGCGCGGCGCTCCTGTGGCTGGCGCACGGGATGAGTCGGATGCGGCTCGAGGTCGCCCCGCAGGTGGTCTTCGTCTCGCGGGGCTTCATGCCGCCGATCCGGGTCGAGCTGGCGGACATCACCCGGCTGCGCCCGCACGTGGCTCATCGTTACAGCGGGGTTCTCGCGAAGCGCGGCCGGCGGACGGCCTTCACGGCGACCTCGGCCATGACGGGCTACGGACAGCTCCTGGCACATCTGAAGGCCGAACGCCCCGACCTCTTCGCGCCGGGCGGCTTCCGCTGACGCGACGGCGCCCCGCTTGCCCTGCCGCTGCGCTAGGGCGCTGAGCCGCTACCGGGAGGGTGCGACCCCGACCGACCCGCCCGCTCGGATCGGCATCGGCACGCGTTCGAGGCGCGGCGAATCGCCGGGGGCAGCGAGCATCGCCGCCGCTCGCCGCCCGAGTTCGATGTGCGGGAGCGCGATCGACGTGAGCTCGGGCTCGACGGCGCGGGCGTAGGGGCTGCCGTCGAAGCCGATCACCGACACGTCGGTGGGGACACCGAGCCCGGCATGATGGAGCGCCTGATAGGCGCCGACGGCGAGCGCGTCGTTTGCGCACACGAGCGCGGTCGGCCTGACCCGGGGCTCCGCGAGCATCCGCGACACCGCCCGGCGCCCGTTCGCGACGTCCCAGTCGTCGTCGATTGCGGTGACGCCGGCGAGGCTCGTTCCCGCCGCGGCGAGCACCGCATCGATGCCCGCGCGACGCTCGGCCAGAGCGATGGGGTCCCACTCCGGCCAGGCGGCCCCGCCTCTCGAGCCTGCCGGCAGCGCTCCGACGAACCAGATGTCGTCACGGTGACCGTGATCGAGCAGCATCCGCGCGGCGTCACGCCCCGCTGCGAGCTCGTCGGGCACGACCGCGTCGATCGACCCGTCTGCCGTCACGCAATTCAACAGGACCGTCGGGACGCCTTCGAGTGCCCGCGGAAGCGCGATGGTCCGCGTGAACATCGACGCGTAGATCACACCGTCGATGTCGCGGCCCAGGAGGCTCTGGAGCAGCTGCTCCTCGAGTTCCGCATCGCCCTGCGTGTCGACGGTGAACAGGAGGGTGTCGCGCTCGCGTAGCTCCTGCATCGCACCGCGGACCATCGAGTTGGCGAATGAGGTGCTGCTGACGAAGTCGGAGACCAGTGCGACCGTGCCCGAGCGGCCGGTGCGCAGGGTCTGCGCGGTGATGTTGGGGCGGTAGCCGAGCTCGTCCGCGGCGCGACGGACGCGTTCGAACACGTCGTCGGACAGGCGCTGGTCGGTGCGACCGTTCATCACGAACGAGACGGCCGAGCGCGAGACGCCCGCACGCTCCGCGACCTCCCGCAGCGTCACCCGGGGTGCCCTTCGGGTGGAGGGAGTGTCGGTCATATCTCGTTCCGGCTGTTGGTCGCGGTTCTCGAAAGCTAACACGGACGACGGGGGCCGCTCGGAAGCGTGTCCCGAGCGGCCCGCCCGAACTCAGCCGAGCCGTCGCCGACGCAGCAACGAGACGCCGGCCGCCATCAGCGCCGCGCCCGCGCCGACCAGCATCCACAGTGGCAGCGGGTCCATGCCCGAGCTCGCGAGGACGCTGCGCGCCGCGCCCGCAGAGGCCGAGCCCGCCGAGCCCGGCTCGTCGGGCTGTTCACCGGCTTGTGCCGTCACCGTGGCCGTGATGGTCGCGGTCACCTCGGTGCCACGCGCATCCGCCACCCGGTACCTCACCGGGGCCGCCGTTCCCTCGAACCCGGCATCCGCGATGAACGACACGACGTCCCCGTTCAGCTCGTATCGACCCTGTCCGTCGGTGACGACGGAGGTGGTCGGCGCGCCGGCCGCGTCGAGGAGGGCGAGCGACGCCGCATCGAGCGGGATGTCGGCATCGCCGGCGACGTCGTTGGCGAGCGGGTGCACAGCGATGCTGCCACCGGCGTGTAGAAGAACCGCATCGAATCCGCGCGCAGCGATCGGAAGACGTCGGCGGAGATCGTGAAGGGATGGCTGACGTCCGTGCCGACGCGGAGCCTCACATCGACCGCTTCCTCGGTGACGTCGCTGAAGTCGATCGTGTGAACGGAAGCCCCTGCGGAGGCGTCGAAGCCTGCCGGCTGAGACTCGCCCGTGGCGAGGGCAGTACCGTCCGGCGCTTCGAGGGTCCACGGCAACGGTGCGCTGGCATCGGACACGACGGTCGCGAGCTTGGGGCCCCGGGTCGAATACCCGACCTGGTTGACCTTGACGGCCGGTCCGGGGTCGGCGGTGTAGGAGTAGGCGGTTCCCTGGAGGGAGATCTCGTCGAAACAGACCTCCGTGTCGGCTGCGACCGCGCCGAGGCGGAACTGCACCTGCCCGAGGTGATAGTCGCCGGCCGGCGACGTGGTGAACGGCAGGTCGTACGACTGGGGTTCGGTGCCGAGTTCGACAGATCGCTCGGTCACCGTCGCACACATCCGCTGGGCGGGGTTCGACAGCGCCACGGGGCCGCTCGTCCACCACGGGTTCGTGCTCTCGTCCAGTGTCGGGTTCGCGAGCAGCTCGTCGTCGCCGATCGGGGTGACCGGGGGAGTCGCGGCGTCGCGGGCGACGAGGCTCACGTCATCGACGCAGAATCGCGTGGCGCCGTTCGCGCCGAGGCGGAACTGCAGCTCGGACACGGTGCCCTGGCCCAGGTCGTGTGCCGTGAACTCCGCGCTGATCTGCTGCCAGGTGTCGGCGAGTGGCGTGCTCTCGGCGAGGTACGTCGTGTAGGCGGTATCCGGGACCTTCGGCGCCACCTGAGTGATGAGCGTGCCGGGCGCATCGGCGCGAACTCTCGCCGTCAGCGTGTAGGTGGCCCCATCGGCCAGCGCGAGGTCGCTCTGGCCGATGAGCACATCCCAGGGGTTCTCGGTGTCGGGCACGCCGGCGCAGAAGGCGCCGGTTGCGGTGTCGAAGCCGTCGACACCGACCGACCACCAGGGTTCGTGACCCGTCGAGAAGTCCCCGTTCCGGCTCAGTTCTGCCAGGGCCGCTGCAGCGACCAGCGGGGCGGCGGTCATCGTGGCTCCAACGAGCATCCCCGTCGTGATCACGAACGTCACGCGTCTCCTGCGACGCTGTCTCTCGGCGGTGCCGCGCGCGCTCGTCATCGTCGCGGCGGCTAGCCTCGGCATGTGAATCGCCCGCCGTCCGCCGCCGTCGACCTGCGGATCGAGGGCGCGCGCGTCCGCGACATCCCGTCGCTCTACGCGGAGCTGAACCGTGTCTTCATGCCCGACGAGGAGTGGACTCTCGGGGAGAGCCTGGACGCCCTCGACGATCTGCTCTACGGCGGGTTCGGCGTCCTCGCGCACGCTTCGTCCGCTCGCGTCGTGTGGGCGGATTCGGCGATCTCGCGACAGGCGCTGGGCATCCCGCTCACCCGGGCCTACCTCGCCGCAAAGCTCGAGCGCCCCGACACCTACGCGGCACGGCCCGCGCGCGCGGCGCTCGACGAACTGGACCGGGGCGCGGGGAAGACCTACTTCGACCTGGTGCTGGACGTGTTCGCCGGCCACCCCGAGGTCAACCTCGTGCTCGCCTGAGACTCGTCTCGGGTTTTCTTAACGGGCGCATATTCTCACGCGCGACCATGAAGCCATGTCGCTCTCGTCGTCTCCGCTGTCCGATCCCGCGATCCGCGTGCTCGTCGTCGATGACGAGCCGAACCTCCGCCATCTGCTCGGGGCGGTGCTGTCACGGCAGGGCTGGCAGGTGGAGGTCGCTGCGACCGGCGCGAGCGCGATCGAGACCGCGCGTCGCATGAGGCCGCATCTCATGGTCCTCGATGTCGTGCTGCCCGACATCGACGGGGTCGAGGTGCTGCGCACGCTCCGCAGCGAGCTGAGCGAGACCATGGTCCTCTTCCTCACCGCCAACGGCACCGTGGCCAATCGCATCACCGGCATCGCCGCCGGCGGCGATGACTACGTCGCCAAGCCGTTCAGCGTCGAAGAGGTGGTGGTGCGTCTGCGCGGGCTGCTGCGACGCAGCCCCATGCTCATGCAGGGTGCACCGACCCCGATGCTCGAGGTCGGCGACCTGCGACTGAACGAAGACAACCACGAGGTCACGCGCGCGGGGGAGCAGATCCGGCTCACCGCGACGGAGTTCTCGCTGCTGCGTTTCCTGATGCTCAACGCCGATCGCGTCCTCAGCAAGGAGCAGATCCTCGATCGTGTCTGGGAGTATGACTTCGGACGGGAGTCGAACATCGTGGAGATCTATATCTCGTATCTGCGCAAGAAGATCGATCACGGGCGTGAGCCGATGATCCACACGCTGCGGCGGGTCGGCTACATCCTCCGCGCGGCACCAACGGTGCCGGCATCGTCGTGAGGTCGGCGCGACCGGGAGGCCTGCGCACGCTGCGCGGCCGCTCGGTCGCGATGATGTCGGGCCTGCTTCTCGCGGCCGTCACCGTCTTCGGCGTCGTCTCCGTAGCCATCCTCCGGCAGAATCTCGTCACCCAGGCTGAGTCGACGCTGTACCTGGCGAACGACACCGCCATCGGGCAGACTCTCTCGGTCGTGGATGCGACCGGAAGCGTTCCGACGTTCGACGACGTGTCACTGGCGGTTCCCTCCGACGGGTTCTTCTTCGTCGTCGAGGGCGACCGCGTCGCGGTCTCGGCCTTCTTCACCCGTGACTACACCTACCGCCCGATGACCGAGCGCGAGCTTACGCACGTTCGGGACGGGATGGCGGAAAGCGGGTTCACCACGACGATCGACGTGGCCGACGACGGCGGGTACCTCGTGACGGCCTCCGAGGTCGCGGCGGCAGACGGGCAGGAGTTCACCGTCGTCAGCGGTGTGGGCCTCACCGACACCGACACGGTCGTTCGCACCTATGCCCTCTGGCTTGCGGTCGTCGGAATCGCGATCGCCGCATTCGCTGCGGTGTTCGGCTGGCGGTGGACCCGGCAGCAGCTCGACCCCCTCGAACGGGTCGCCGAGATCGCCGACGAAGTGGCGGCCACCCCGCTCTCATCCGGCGAGATCGCCCCGCAGCGCCGCGTTCCCCGTGACGTGCGGCATCTGGGGTCGGAGACGGACCGCGTCGCGGACGCGCTCAATCGCCTGCTCGACCACGTCGAGCTCTCGCTCAACGCGCGTCACCGGGCCGAGGAATCGATGCGTCGCTTCATCGCCGAGGCGAGCCACGAGCTGCGCAACCCCCTCGCCTCGATCCGCGGCTACGCCGACTTCTACGCTCAGCCCGATGCCGGCGCCGACCCCCTCGAGACGCAGGGCGCGCTTCAGCGCATCGGGTCGGAGGCGTCGCGGATGAGCACGCTGATCGACGACCTGCTGTTGCTCGCGCGTCTCGACGCCGACCCGGTGGTCGCGCACGATGACGTCGAGCTGTCGATGATCGTCGCGGAGACCGCATCCGACGCGCGGTTCGCATATCCCGGGCACATCTGGCGCATCGCCTTGCCGGACGAAGATGTCTCCGTGGTCGGGGACGAGGGGGCGATCCGTCAGATGCTGCTGAACCTCGTCGCCAATGCGGGGCACCACACTCCGGACGGAACCAGTGTGACCGTCTCTCTCGAGACGACGGCGACTTCCGTCGAACTGGTCGTCCAGGACGACGGGCCGGGAATCGATCCCGAGGCACTACCGACCATCTTCGATCGCTTCACCCAGGCAGGCAGCCGGACGCAGACGCGCGAGCGGACGACGGTCGGACTCGGTCTCGCGATCGTGCAGGCGCTGGCGACAGCCTCGGGCTACGACGTGTCGGTGGCCAGCTCGAGCACGGGTACGCGGTTCGGGATCCGCATCCCGTCGAACGCCGCCTGACCGGCGGATGCCACCCGCGCGCTTAATCCGCGCACAGGGCCGAGACCTACCGTCGACCGGGTGCGCGGCACGTGCCGCACGCGCCCGTGTCGTCGTCCGGCCCATCGCCGAGGAGAGCCTGTCGTGTCCCTGCCGTCCACTCCGACCGTTCGATCCGCTGAGCCCGTCCGCCGTTTCGTCGGCAACCGGTGGCGCTACTTCGGCCGCCCGCCCCGGCTCATGGGCATCGACGTCGCCCGGGGCCTCGCGATCTTCGGCATGATCGGCGCGCACGTCGGGATCTCGTGGATGGTCGCGGGGCCCGACGGGCCCGACCTCGCCGCGATCGTCCAGGGGCGGTCGTCCATCCTCTTCGCCGTTGTCGCGGGCATTTCCGTCGCGCTTGCGACCGGACGTGAGCAGCTCCCCCGGGGAGAGGCACTGCGGTCCGCACGTCTGCGTATGGCCGGCCGTGCCCTCGTCGTTCTCGCCCTCGGGCTGGCGCTGGAGATGCTCGGCAGCGGGATCGCCGTCATTCTGCCCATCTACGGCATCCTCTTCCTGATCCTCATCCCGTTCCTGGGACTCCGTCGCCGTACCCTCGCGCTCACCGCGGCCGCGATCGCCGTCGCGGGGCCGTCCGTCGTCGTGCTTCTGCGTGCGGTGACGCTCTCGGGCGCCGGCATCCCGCAGGGCATCGGCGGCACCGCGGTCGACTTCCTCATCAGCGGCTCGCATCCGCTGACCGTGTGGCTGCCCCTGGTTCTCGCCGGGATCGCGCTCGGGCGGATGCGACTCGACCGGCCGCGGACCGCGGCGGTGCTGTTCGGGTCGGGAGTCGGGCTCGCCGCCTTCGGCTACGGCCTGGGCGACGCGTTCAACGGAACGGTCCGCGGGTGGCTCTCGGGGTGGGGGAGCGTCTCGTCGTCGGCATCCGCGCTGTCATCATCGGGAGCGTCCTCGCTGGTGGCATCGTCCTCGTCGATGGGTCCCGACGGGCGCGGCTATCTGGAACGGTTGAGCGAGGTCGATCTGGGAGCCGCGTTGTCTCAGGCGTGGGGCGTGGCGCCGCACTCGGGAGGGACGTGGGAGATCATCGGGTCCGGCGGCTTCGCGCTCGCCGTCGTCGGCGCCTGCCTGCTCCTCGCGCGTCCGCTTCGTGCGCTGCTCGTGCCTGTCGCGGCAGTCGGCTCCATGCCGCTGACGGCCTACACAGCCCACGTCGTCTCGTTCGCGGTCCTGATCTCCCCGCTCGGGCTCGCCCCCGATCTCTCGTCGTGGGATGGCGATCCCGCCGTCAGCGGATGGTTCTGGATCGGATGCGTCGTGGTGCTTCTCGTCGGATGCACGATGTGGGCGCTCAGCTGTGGCCGGGGACCACTCGAGTCCGTCACCGCGAACGTCGCGCGCCGTGTCGATCTACCCGCGGGCAGCGGCGCCCGCTAGGCACGCGGAAGGGGCCGGCCCTTTCGGACCGGCCCCTTCACTGCGTCGAACGCTCAGAGAGCGCGGATGTTCGTCGCCTGCAGGCCCTTCTGGCCCTGCTCCACGTCGAACTCAACCTTCTGGTTCTCGAACAGGTTGCGGTGTCCAGTGCCGGCGATGGCGCTGAAGTGCGCGAACACGTCCGCGGTGCCGTCGTCCGGAGCGATGAAGCCGAACCCCTTCTCCGAGTTGAACCATTTGACGGTGCCAGTGGCCATGTCGTCATTTTCCTTCTGTGTTCTGGGACCACCGCTGTGATGATCCGGATACCGCTGCGGCGGGGCCGCCGCGGAGTGTGTGGGGGCGAGCAGACACTCGCCGGTGTGGGCGACCTGTCCAGATAGGTGCGGTCGCGGGGCCGAGAGCACGGCCCGGGTGCATGAGATCGACGGCGGAATGAAACGAAGTGCACGTCGGAGTGAACCGACGGAGAGGCGCGCCGTGACGCACCGACTCTCGAATGCTACGCGATTTCGGACGCTTGTGGGGCGACGCGTCGTGCAACGTCACCGAAAGACGCAATACGACTCATCGATCGTGCGCCTCGGGAGCGTTCCCGAAGCGCGCATCGAAAGCCGTCAAGATGCGAGCGCACTCCGCGACATCCTCTGGGGTGCCCGCCAGCTCGAACTCGAACACCACCGGACGTCCCGACACCCGAGCGAGCTCGCGTGCCGCCGCCTGGTAGTGGTCGCCGAAGTTGCGGTTGCCGGAGCCGATGATCCCGACGAGGCGCCGGCGGTTCGCGGGGGAGCGCAGGAAGGCGCGAACCGCCGCCGGCAGGGTCGCGTGAGCGTCGTTCCCCGCCTTGTACGAAGGCGTCAGCAGGATCCAGGGTCCCGGTGCCTCGCTCGAGCGAACGGTCCGCTCGGAGAGGTCGCGCACGGGACGGCCGTCGGTGGCGTGGAGGTTGCTCGCGAAGCGGCGGATGAGGTTAGAAGTCGAGGAGAAGAAGTACACCGGGAGTTGCGCCACGGGGTCAGTCTGCTCCGCGGTGTCCGTGACGGACCGGTGTCGGATCGGGAAAAGTCGCGGTTCCGATTTGTTCCGGCCCGCATGGACACTGTGGTCAGACCACATGGCGCAGACTGTGATCACGGGGTCGAGGTCCCTCCATCCCGGATTCGGACACAGACGCGGCGACCGTCCGCGCCGGGAAGGCTCACGATGTCCATCGCCGTCGACGCCCTCGTCACCCGGGCACAGCGTGCCCTCGACGAGTACGCGCACTTCACCCAGGAACAGATCGACCACATCGTCCGCAAGGCATCGGTCGCGGCGCTGCACCATCACGGTGAGCTGGCCGTCATGGCCGTCGAAGAGACCGGCCGCGGCCTGTTCGAAGACAAGGCCGTGAAGAACATGTTCGCGTGCGAGCACGTGACGCACTCGATCATCGACCAGAAGACCGTCGGCGTCATCGCGCACGACGAGCTGACGGGGATCACCGAGATCGCAGACCCCGTCGGGGTGATCTGTGCGTTGACCCCGGTCACCAACCCGACCTCGACCGCCATCTTCAAGTCGCTCATCGCGCTCAAGACCCGCAACCCGATCATCTTCGGATTCCACCCGTCCGCACAGCGCTGCTCGTCCGAAGCTGCCCGCATCGTGCGCGAGGCCGCGGTGGCGGCCGGCGCGCCCGCCGACTGCATCCAGTGGATCGAAGAGCCGTCGATGGAGGCATCCGGCGAGCTGATGAACCACCCGGGCGTCGCCCTCATCCTCGCCACCGGCGGCAACGCCATGGTCCGCGCCGCCTACTCGTGCGGCAAGCCCGCCCTCGGCGTCGGCGCCGGCAACGTGCCCGCTTTCATCGAACGCACCGCCGACGTCGGTCGCGCCGTCAACGACATCGTGCTGTCGAAGTCGTTCGACATGGGCATGGTCTGCGCGAGCGAGCAGGCGGTCATCCTCGACGAGCCCGTCGCCGAGGAGGCGCTGGACGAGTTCGCCCGCCTGCACGCCTACCGGGTGACGACGGGGGAGAAGGCGATGCTCGAGGCGTTCATCTTCGGGGTGACAGCCGACAGCGTGAACTGCGCCGACGCGAAGCTCAACGCGCGGGTCGTCGGCCAGTCGCCGGTGTGGATCGCCGAGCAGGCGGGCTTCACCGTGCCCGCCGACACCTCGATCCTCCTCGCCGAGGTCTCCGGCGTCGGCCCGCACGAGCCGCTCACGCGCGAGAAGCTCGCCCCGGTCCTCGCCGTTCTCCGTGCCTCGACTCCGGATGAGGGCATCGAGCTCTCGCGGCAGATGGTGGCGTTCGACGGGCTCGGTCACTCCGGCGCCATCCACTCCAACGATGCGGACGTGATCGCCCGCTTCGCGGAGGTCGTCAAGGCGGTCCGCATCATCGAGAATTCGCCGTCGGCCCTTGGCGGCATCGGCGACATCTACAACGCCTTTCTGCCTTCGCTGACCCTCGGCTGCGGCTCGTACGGTCACAACTCCGTCTCCAACAACGTCTCGGCGGTGAACCTCGTGAACGTCAAGCGCGTCGGACGACGCAACAACAACCTGCAGTGGTTCAAGATCCCGGCGAAGACGTACTTCGAGCCGCACGCGATCCGCTACCTCGCCGACATGCGGGGCGTCGAACGCGTCAGCATCATCACCGACGAGACCATGACCTCGCTCGGCTACGTCGACCGCATCACCGATGTCCTGAACCGTCGCGAGAACCGGGTCCAGGTGCAGCTGCTGAATCAGGTGCGCCCCGAGCCGAAGGTGTCGGAGGTCGTGGCCGGGGCGGAACAGCTGCGCCAGTTCCAGCCCGACACGATCATCGCGCTCGGCGGCGGATCGCCCATGGACGCAGCGAAGGTCATGTGGCTGCTGTACGAGAACCCCGAGATCGAGTTCTCCGACATGCGCGAGAAGTTCTTCGATGTCCGCAAGCGTGCGTTCACGTTCCCCGAGATGGGCAAGAAAGCCAAGCTCGTCTGCGTTCCCACCACGTCGGGGACGGGCTCGGAGATGACTCCCTTCGCCGTCATCACCGACGACGCCACCGGGATGAAGTACCCCCTGGCCGACTACGCGCTCACGCCGTCCGTCGCCATCATCGATCCCGAGCTGACGCGGGTGCTCCCGGGGTTCCTCGTGGCGGATGCCGGCTTCGACGCGCTGACGCACGCGACCGAGGCGTACGTGTCGGTGTACGCCAACGACTACACCGACGGGCTCTGCCTGCACGCGATCAAGCTCATCTTCGAGAACATCGAGCGCAGCACGAAGGCTCAGCCGGGCTCGACCGACAGCGCCGACCGCAAGGCTCGCGAGAAGATGCACAACGCGGCATCCATCGCGGGGATGGCTTTCGGCAACGCCTTCCTCGGGATCGTGCACGCGATGGCTCACGTCACCGGCGCGACGTACAAGCTCGTGCACGGGCGGACCAACGCGGTCTACCTGCCGCACGTGATCCGGTACAACGGCACGGTGCCGACGAAGCTCACGAGCTGGCCCAAGTACGAGCGGTACATCGCTCCCGAGCGCTTCCAGCAGATCGCGCAGCACCTCGGGCTTCCGGCTGCCACGCCGGAGGAAGGTGTCGAGAGCTACGCCCGCGCGGTGGAGGAGCTGCGCGACCGCGTCGGCATCGAGCGCTCGTTCCAGGCGCAGGGCGTCGACGAAGCCCGCTTCCTCGACAACCTGCACAGTCTCGCGATGGCTGCGTACGAGGATCAGTGCGCACCGGCGAACCCGCGGATGCCGATGATCGATGACATGAAGACGCTCATGGAGGCCGCGTACTACGGCACGTCGTTCGCCGCGGTGCGCACCACCCGCGCGGCGGCCGTCGCGGCTGCGGATGCCGCCCTCCCGGCTGCGCCGGTCAACGCGGAGACCTCGGACGCCCCCACGAAGAAGAACGGCGGGAAGGCGAAGGCGGCGCACGGCGCCTGACGACGATCCGCGGAGCGCAGGGCCGGACCGAGGTGTCCGGCCCTGCGCCTACGCTGTAGCCATGCAGCAGCGCAGCCTCGCTTCGACCTCCCGTTCCGTCTCGGCCATCGGCCTCGGCACCTGGCAGCTCGGCGCCGACTGGGGCGAGGTCGACGACGACCAGGCTCTGGCCGTCCTCGCGGCCTCCGCCGATGCCGGCGTCACGCTCTTCGACACCGCCGACGTCTACGGCGATGGCCGCAGTGAGACGACCATCGGCCGATTCCTCGCCGGCCGTCCGCGGCACGGCATCACCGTCGCGACCAAGATGGG
Source organism: Microbacterium sp. M4A5_1d (assembly GCF_053345465.1). Classification (NCBI taxonomy): domain Bacteria; kingdom Bacillati; phylum Actinomycetota; class Actinomycetes; order Micrococcales; family Microbacteriaceae; genus Microbacterium; species Microbacterium sp. M4A5_1d. The sequence goes on along the minus strand of NZ_JBKFAD010000001.1, from coordinate 811,222 downwards.
GCGCCGCGAAGCGCAGGTTCCCGAGAACTACACGCGCGAGAACTTCCGCGCCTGGACCGACCGATCGCGGCGCAACCTGGGTGTCGACACGCTCGAGCTCGTGCAGCTGCATTGCCCGCCGTCGGCGGTCATCGAGTCGGACGCGACCTACGACGCCCTCGACGAACTGGTCGCAGACGGAGCGATCGCGGCCTACGGCGTCTCGGTCGAGACCACGGCGCAGGCGCTCGCGGCGATCGCGCGGCCGAACGTCACGAACATCCAGATCATCCTCAATCCCTTCCGGTTGAAGCCGCTCGACGAGGTGCTTCCCGCGGCCCAGGCCGCCGACGTCGCGATCTTCGCGCGCGTCCCCCTGGCGTCGGGTCTGCTGAGCGGTCGCTACACCGAGCAGACCGAGTTCGCGGCCGACGATCACCGTTCGTACAACCGGCACGGCGAGGCCTTCGACCGCGGCGAGACGTTCTCGGGGGTGGACTTCGAGACCGGCCTGACGGCTGCGCGCCGACTCGCGGCCGCTCTTCCCGAAGGCATCACCCTGCCGGCGGCGACGCTGGCGTGGATCGCCTCGCGTCCGGGCGTCACGAGCGTCATTCCGGGAGCCCGCACGACAGAGCAGGCGCGCGCCAACGCGGCCGCGGCGGATCTGCTCGACGATGGCACCGATCTGACGGCGTTCGCCGATGCCGTCGTCGACGTCTACGACGAGCTCCTGCGAGCAGACATCCACCCGCACTGGTGACCCGCGGCCCGCTCTTGCGTCATCGCCGTGTGCGACCGAGCATGGGCGTATGACTCGGCGACCGCATCCCGCAGCCCTCGTGGCCGTCGTCGCGGTCGGAGTCCTGGCCGCCTCGGGGTACGGGGCGCTCGCCCCGCTTCGCGACCTCGCGGCCGCCACAGCCGAGCCGCCGGCCGCCGCCGCCCTCAGTGACGCTCCGTCATCCACGCCCGTGGCGCAGGCGACGGATGCTGGGTCGGCACCCTACGCCCGCAACGACACCCTCTACGACATCACCGCTCTCCCGTTGATCGACGTGCGCTCGGTCAACCCCGCGGTGCCCGTCGACGACGATCCGATGGGACCGGTGACCTCATCGCTCGCGCGGCCGCTGGGTGCGGGCGCGCCCGTGTTCGCCGACCCCACCGGGCAACCGGTCGGGCACCTTCCTCGCGACCACCACTACGGCGGCACGACCGTGCCCGTCGTCGAGGCCCAGGCCGACTGGGTCAAGGTGCTCCTGCCGGGCCGGCAGGGGGTGCCGCCCGAGGGCAACGGCGGGCAGACCGTCGGGTGGCTGCGCGTCGCCGACGTGGAGCTGACCACGACCCCGCAGTACGTCGAGGTGCACCTCGCGGGGAACACGATCGACATCGTCAGCGCCGCCGGACGCGAACGCGTGTCGGACCAGTTCGCGTGGGGAAAGCCGTCGACACCGACACCGACCGGACGGACCTTCGTCATGTGGACGACGGTCGTGCCGGAGTTCCGGTACACCCAGGGGCATCCCATGGTCTACCTCGGGGTCCAATCGCCCGTGATGGCGGGCTTCGACGGGGGAGACGTCGCTGTGACGGCCTTCCACTACTACCGGGCGCGCGAGGGCGATACATCCTTCGGCTGCATCTACCTCGACGGGCCCGCGGTCGACCGGCTGGCTCAGCTGCCGGCCGGGACGCCGGTCCTGATTCAGCCCTAGCCGAGCACCTGTGGAGACCCCCGGCGCTCGGGTCGAGGTACGGCCTACGCTGATCGCGTGAGAATGGAGTTCGATGCGGAGGTCTTCCGTTGGGAGGCTCGTACCCAGGATTGGTACTTCGCGGCCGTCCCGGCAGAGCCCAGCGCCGACATCCGAGAGATCCCGCGGATGCCGCGGGGGTTCGGGTCCGTGCGGGTGCGGGCGACGATCGGTGGTTCGACGTGGCAGACCTCGATCTTTCCAGATGCAGGGCGCGGCGGTTATGTCCTCCCGTTGAAGCAAGCGATCCGCCGCGCCGAATCGATCGGATCCGACGGCGTCGTCCGGGTGATGCTCGAGGTCCTCGACGCGTGACGGCGGTCTCGATGGCGACGCTCGTGGTCGTGGCTGCCTGTGCCGTGCTGAGTGTCGCGCTGGCGGCGGTCGACATCGCGACGCACCGGCTTCCGAACCGCCTCGTCCTCGGATTGGCGGGCGCGGCGGCGAGCCTCGCGGTGCTCTTCGCCATCGAACAGGCCTCGATGCGACCGATCGTCGGAGCGGCGGGCGCCGGGATCGTGCTGTTCGTCGTCTACTACCTCCTGCACCGGGGCGGTCGGGCGCTGGGCGGGGGAGACGTCAAGCTCGCGGCGGCGATCGGGCTCCTCACGGGCACGCATGACTGGGTGGCGCCGCTCGTCGCAACCGCGCTCGCGTTCTTCTCCGGCGGTCTCGTCGCCGTCGTCGTCATCGCCGCCCGCCGCGGCGACCGGCATACCCGAATACCGTTCGGCCCCTTCATGCTGCTCGGCGCATGGGCAGTCGTCGGGGGCGTCTGGGTCGGGAGCTGAGGCGTGTCAAGTGCACGGGGGCGAGGGAGAGCGCCGCGCTATCGTGGCCCCATGGCCGAGTCCACGTTCATCTCCCGCTCGATCGCGTGGGCGCTGCAGCGCAAACCGGTGCGCGCGTTCTTGCTGTACAGCGAGCACCGTGGGCCGGTGCTCGCCGACAGCGTCACCTATCGCACCCTGTTCAGCGTCTTCGCCGGAGTGCTCTTGGGGTTTTCTGTCGCGGCGCTCTGGCTTGCCGGTGACCCCGTTGCGTGGCAGGCGCTCATCGACGCGGTGAACCGTGTCATCCCGGGGCTCGTCGGCAGAAACGGCCTCATCAAGCTCGACGACATCACCGCCCCCGCGGGACTCACGATCGCGGGAGTCATCGCCACCGTCGGTCTGCTCGGCGCGGCGATCGGTGCGATCGGATCGCTCCGTACCGCGATGCGCGCGATCGCAGACCAGCTCACCGACGACGTGCTCTTCGTCTGGGTGCTGCTGCGCAACCTCGCACTGGCGATGGGTATCGGCGGGGCACTGGTCGCTGCTGCGGGCGTAACGTTCCTCGGGACGGCCGGAGTGGGACTGCTCGCCGACCTCCTCGGTTTCTCCGACGACAACCCGCTCGTGCAGTTCGGCGGCTGGGCCGTGTCGCTGGTGGTGGTGTTCGCCCTCGACGCCGTCGCTGTGGCCGTGCTCTTCCGGGTTCTGTCCGGGGTGAAGGTGCGAAAGCGTGCGCTCTGGAGCGGCGCACTCCTGGGTGCCGCAGGGCTGACGGTGCTGCAGCAGCTGTCCGGGCTGTTCGTCGGTGGCGCGACCTCGAACCCGTTGCTGGCGTCGTTCGCCTCGCTCATCGCGCTGCTGCTGTGGCTCAACCTGTCATCGCAGGTCATCCTCATCGCCACGGCGTACATCATCACGGGCGTGCGCGAAGAGGAAGACCGCGTTCGGGCTCGGTTCGGCGCCGCGACATTCCTGCAGCGGCGCGTGCAGCGTGCCGAGGATGCCGTCTCCGCCGCCGCCCGGGAACTCGACAAGGCCCGCGAGCTCGAGGCCGAGGAACGCGCGAAAGCGAACGCCTGACCTACCGCGCGTAGCGCTCGACGAACGCACGCAGGATCGACCCCGTGTGGGTGACCGGGCTGCGCCGCACGGCGCTCAGGGTGAGGTCGAGCTCGTCGGGTGCGAAGTAGCCGTAGCCGGCGTAGGCGTGGATACGGGTGGTGATGCCCTCGAGGTCGAGCTCGGGGTGGAACTGCGTCGCGTAGACGTTCTCGCCGACCCGGAACATCTGTACCGGGCATCCGGCTGATGAAGCCAGCAGCACGGCGCGCGGCGGGAGCTCTGAGATCGCTTCCTTGTGCCCGACGAAGGCCGAGAACGTCTGCGGCATCCCGGCCAGGAGCGGGTCGCGCGTGCCGGCATCCATCAACTCGACGTCGACGACGCTGATGGGCTCGCCGAATCGGCGGTCGATCGTGGCGCCGAGGAAGGCGCCCACCGTACCGATGCCGTAGCAGGCCCCGAGGAACGGGGCGTCTTGCGTGACGACCCGCGCCAGAAGATCCGAGAACTCGGCCTCGACCCGGCGCTGCACGGCAGACTTCTGCTCCCACCGATCGGATGCGTTGAACGGGCCGCCGCCCACGAAGATGCCCGACACGTCGTCGAGGTCGATGTCGGGCATCGGCCCGGCCTCGAGCCGCACGCGCCGGAGCGAAGCAGGCTCGAGGCCCGTATGGCGGAGGAAGAGCTCGTACTCCTCGTCTGCGGGTACGTCCTCAGCGCGGGTGGCGAGCAGCACGAACGGCTTCACGCCGAGGGGAGCTTTCGTAGTCGCCGAGCACGCATGGCGCAAGCGTATCGGCCGGTCCGGGCGGCGCGGGTATCGTCGGACCCAGGAGGTCAGAACATGGCTATTGCACGACTGCACGGTGGTCCCCTCGATGGGCAGACCCTTCCGCTGGACGAAGACGCGTCAGACCGGCTCATCCTTCCCTACAGCGAGACCCAGGTGGTCTATGAGCGCGCCGGCGAGCCGGAGCACACCGGCGAGGGTGACGGGCCGACGTCGTCCGAGTTCCACTTCGTCGAGGCGGAGGGCGACATCGACCCCTCGACCGACGAGCGCGACGACCGCGTCACCAGTGACGACTGAGCCGCGCAGCTCGCTCGAGATCGAGCGCAAGTACGACGTCGAGGCCGGCACGGCGGTGCCCGACTGGTCGACTCTTCCCGGAGTCGCGTCCGTCGGTGAGCCCGAGCCCCGCGAGCTCGACGCGCGTTACCTCGACACCGCCGACGGGCGACTCGCCGAGGCGCTGACCGCGCTGCGGCGACGTACAGGCGGTCCCGACGCGGGCTGGCACGTCAAGCGTTCGACGCCGGAAGGCAAGCTCGAGACGCACTGGCCCCTCGACGACGCCGATGAGTCGGCCCCGGTTGAGGTGCCCGAGGCGATCATCGCGGAGCTCGCCGAGGTGGCGCAGCCGCCGTTCGAGGTCATCGCGCGCATCCGGAACTCGCGCACCGCCTTCGCTCTGCTCGATGCCGAGGGCGGCATGGTCGCGGAGTTCGTCGACGATCGGGTGACGGCCACGGACGAGCGCTCGGGGCGCACGACTTCGTGGCGGGAGTGGGAGCTCGAGCTGGGCCCTGCGGCCCCGAGCACTGCGGCGGGTGTCGCCGAGCTCTTCGCGGCGGCTGATGAGCTCGTGGCATCCGTCGGGGGAGCGCCGGCGGCATCCGAATCCAAGCTCGGACGCGCCCTCGCGCGCTGAGTATCCGCAGCTCGCTCAGACGAAAAGACGAACGCACCGCCGGCCATAGCCGCGCGGTGCGTTCGTCTTGGAGACGCGAGCGTCAGAGGTTGATCATGTGGCCCGCGAGACCGTGGAAGGCCTCCTGCAGGCCCTCCGACAGCGTCGGGTGCGTGTGGACGTTGCGCGCGGCCTCGAGCGCGGTCAGGTCCCACTTCTGAGCAAGGGTCAACTCGGGCAGCAGCTCCGACACGTCGGGGCCGATCAGGTGTCCGCCCAGGAGCTCCAGGTGCTCAGCGTCGGCGATCAGCTTGACGAAGCCGACGGGCTCGCCCAGGCCGTTCGCCTTGCCGTTCGCCGAGAAGGGGAACTTGGCGACCTTGACGTCGTGACCGGCGTCGCGCGCCTGCTGCTCGGTCAGACCGAACGATGCGACCTGCGGCGAGCAGAACGTTGCACGCGGCATGTTGCGGTAATCGCCGAGAGTCTGCGTCTCGGCTCCGCCGATCGTCTCGGCCGCGACGACGCCCTGCGCCTCGGCGACGTGTGCGAGCTGCAGCTTGGCGGTGACGTCACCGATCGCGTAGATGCCCTCGACATTGGTCCGCATGTGGTCGTCGATGTCGATCGCGCCGCGCTCCGTGAGCTTCACGCCGGTGTTCTCCAGACCGAAGCCCTCGACGCGGGGCGCGAAGCCGATCGACATGAGGACCTTGTCGGCCTCGATCTGCCCCTTCGCGCCGTCGGCGTTGGCCGAGTACGAGACGGTGACCTTGTCGCCGGAGTCGACGATCTGCTCGACCTTGGTCGAGGTGAGGATGTCGATGCCGTACTTCTTGTACTGCTTCTGGATCTCCTTCGAGACCTCGACGTCCTCGTTGGGGAGGGCGCGGTCGAGGAACTCGATGATCGTGACCTTGACGCCGTAGTTCGACATCACGAAGGCGAACTCCATGCCGATCGCGCCGGCACCGACGATGACGATCGAGTTCGGCAGGTCGCGAGTGAGGATCTGCTCCTCGTAGGTCACGACGTTGTCGCTGAGCTGAACGCCGGGGAGCAGGCGCACCGTCGAGCCGGTGGCGATGATGACGTTGTCGAACGTGACGGTCTCCTGCGAGCCATCGGTCTTGGTCACCTGGATCGACTTGGCGTCGAGGAACGAACCGCGACCCTCGTACTCGGTGACCTTGTTCTTCTTCATCAGGAAGTGGATGCCCTTGACGTGCGTCTCGGCCACCTTGCGGCTGCGGTCGAACGCGGTGCCGAAGTCGAAGTTCACATCTCCGCTGATGCCGAAGAGATCGGCCTTGTGCTTGAAGGTGTGGGCGAGGTCGGCGTTCTTCAGCAGCGCCTTGGAAGGGATGCAGCCGACGTTGAGGCAGACGCCTCCCCAGTACTTCTCTTCGATGATCGCGACGGACTGTCCGAGCTGCGCAGCGCGGACAGCTGCGACATACCCGCCGGGGCCCGCGCCGAGGATGACGACGTTGTAGTGAGGCATGCTCCCAGCCTAGTCCTCGGTGCGCCGCCGAGACGCCGCTACGAGGGCGATGACGAGCGCGATCACGCCGGCGACGACGACGATCGACACGACGATCCAGAACACGGCGGGAAGGCCTTCCTCCGTGGTGGTCTCGGCTTCTCCGCCGACGGGGGATGTCGGCGCGGCCGCGGGGTCGCCGGCGGTGAACGAGAACTCGCCCGAGACCGGGTGGCCGTCGCTCGAGACCACACGCCACCGCACGGTGATCGGGCCCTGGCTGTCGCCGCTGAGCGCCTGGGTCGCCGTGGTCCCATCGAGGGTCGGCGCGCCCTCGGCGAGCTCGGTTCCGGCTGCGTCGGTCACCGAGATCGCGTTGACCCCGTCCTCGTCGATCAGGACGCCACTGAAGGTGAGGGTCAGCTCGTCGGGCAGCGCGGTCACCGTCGAATCGGCGGCCGGATCGGAAGCGAGCAGCTCGTCGTGTGCGAGGGCGGGGGACGCGGGTGCGGCGACGGCGAGGCCGAGTGCGAGGCCGAGGGCGGCGAGGAGGCGCGTGCGGAGAGCGGGGGTGCGTTGAGACATCGCCCCGAGCCTAATCCGCGAGGCATATGAAGGTCGTGAGAGCCCTCGGGAATCGCGTTCGCGACTCGTCGTCGATCCGTTAGGCTGGCCCGGAAGAGGAGGACACTGTGGACGAAAAGGATCGAGACGTCGACGACATCCGACGCGGCCCCGACCGCGCGCCGCACAGCGGGTCCTCGGACACGACGCAGACGTTCGGGCACGACCTGGACCTGTCATTCGTGCCGTTCGGGGCTGACCTCACCGCTGTCGAGCGCGATGCCATCCAGGCTCTGCCGGAGCGGGCAGCCCTGCTTCTGGTGCGTTCGGGCCCGACGGCGGGAGCCCGGTATCTGCTCGACACCGACGTGACGACCGTCGGTCGCCACCCCGAGGCCGACATCTTCTTCGACGACGTCACGGTCTCGCGCCGGCACGCGGAGATCACTCGCACCGGCTCGGCATTCGAGATCGTCGACCAGCGCTCCCTGAACGGCACGTACGTGAACGGTGAGCGCGTCGACCGAGCTGTGCTCTCGGACGGCGCCGAACTGCGCGTCGGCAAATTCCGCCTGAACTTCTTCGTCTCACCGCTCGATCGCGGACCGGCGACCGGCGCGTGAGCGCGGCCCCCGCCGCCCGCAGTCGGTCCACGACGGCGGGTCATCTGAGCATCGGTCAGGTGCTCGCCCGGCTCAGCCCGGAGTTTCCGGCTCTGAGCTCGAGCAAGCTCCGTTACCTCGAGGACCAGGGGATCGTCACACCGACGCGCACCGGGTCGGGATACCGGAAGTTCTCGCCCGCGGACGTGGAGCGCCTGCGCACGGCGTTGACGCTCCAGCGCGACCACTACATGCCCCTGGCACGCATCCGTGAGTACCTCGACACACCGGGGGCCGAGGGGCTTCCGCCTGCGCTGCCGGCGTCGATCGTCCAGCATCGGCGCTATCGGCGCGACGAGCTGATCGATCAGGCCGAGGCCACCGCGGCGCTGCTCGGCGACGCGGTGTCAGCGGGCCTGCTGCCCGCCGCCGACACCTACGACGAACGCGCGCTGGTGCTGCTGCGTACCCTCGTCGCCCTCGATCGTCACGGCATCGGTCCTCGCCACCTCCGCACGGTGCGCCAGGCGGCCGAGCGTGACGTCGCGCTCGTCGAGACGGCGCTCGCGCCGTTGCTCCGCCGAACCGACTCCTCGTCTCGTGGACGCGCCCACGAGCTCGCTCCCGAACTGGTGCGCCGGCTCGACGACGTCCGTTCGGCGTTCGTCCAGGCGGCTATCGACCGACTCGTCAGGTGAGCCGCGCGCGACACGCCGCGGGCTCGGAACGGATGTCGTTGCCGCGGCGGCATCCCTCATCTAGCGTGGAAGTAACCCGACCGTCCGGCAGGAGGACCAGATGACCGCGCATGATTCGCTCGGCGAGATGCGGTTCACGACCGACCTGCTCTTCACCGACGGTCTCCCCGAGATGGATGACGAAGCCGGGTACCGGGGAGCGCAGGCCGCTCGCGCCGCCGGGATCACCTACCGTCAGCTCGACTACTGGGCTCGCACCGAACTCGTCGTCCCGACCGTTCGCGGCGCCAGTGGCTCCGGGTCGCAGCGGCTCTACGGCTTCCGCGACATCCTCGTCCTCAAGCTCGTGAAGCGACTGCTCGACACCGGCATCTCGCTGCAGCAGATCCGCGTCGCCGTGGATCAGCTCCGCGCCGCCGGCATTCGTGATCTCGCCGGGACGACCCTGATGAGCGACGGCGCTTCGGTCTACCTCTGCACGTCGAACGACGAGGTCATCGACCTCGTCAGCCGCGGTCAGGGCGTGTTCGGCATCGCGGTCGGGAAGGTCCTCCGCGAGGTCGAGTCGACGCTCGTGGAGTTCGACCCCCAGGCGCCGGACCCCGTCGACGAGCTCGCCGCGCGACGCTCGGCGCGCAGCGCCTGAGTCGCTCCCGATACACAGAACCCCGGCGCACCTGCGGTGCGGCCGGGGTTTCGTTCGTGTGGGGACGAGCTGATCAGCTCGGGGTGGCCGTGGGAGTCTCGCCCGCGACCGGGATGCGGCCGGTGCGCAGCACGCGGTCGAGCAGCGCGTCGAAGTCGGACGCGAGCTCCTGCGCGGAGTCTCCGGGCCAGATGTGGAGCGGCTTCGCGGCGCCCTGCGCCTGCTGGAGCGACGTGCGCTCGGGAAGCTGGGGCGAGAGCACCAGCGGACCGAACATGTCGCGGAGTTCCTTGATGCGGAACTGGTGTTCGATCGACTGCGGACGCACGCGGTTGACCACGATCCCGAGGGGCTGCAAGCGAGGCGAAAGGCCGCGTCGGATCTCCTCGATGGCGCGGAGGGCGCGATCGGCGGCAGCGACGGAGAACAGGCCGGGCTCGGTCACGACGATCACGCGGTCGCTGGCCGCCCACGCCGTGCGGGTCAGGGCATTGAGTGAGGGAGCGCAGTCAATGAGCACGAGGTCGTAGTCGGCTTCGATGGTCGCGAGAGCCTCTTCGAGCTTCCAGACGTCGCGCACGCTCGGGTGCGGTCCGTCGAAGTTGATGGCGGACGGGCTGCCGATCAGAACGTCGATGGTGCCGGGATGCACCTTCGCCCATCCGCTCGAGGTGATGGCCTGACGGACCACCTTCTCCTTCGGATTGGCGAGGACATCGGCGACGTTGAGACGGCCAGCGACCTGGATGTCCATCCCCGTCGACACGTCGGACTGCGGATCGAGGTCGACAACCAACGTCCGGACACCGCGGGCGAACGCGGCGGATGCGAGCCCCAGGGTGACCGTCGTCTTGCCGACCCCGCCCTTGAGCGAGCTGACGGAAAGTACGTGCACGAGGCTCTACGTTACCTTCCCCTAGGCTGTGAGGGTATTCGAGCCCCCGCGCGGCGCCGTTGCCGCGCGACTCACTCCAGCGAGGTGAGCATGTTCCGGAAGATCCTTGTCGCGAATCGTGGTGAGATCGCCATCCGCGCTTTCCGTGCGGCGTTCGAGCTGGGGGCCCGGACCGTGGCGGTCTATCCCCATGAGGACAGATACTCGCTCCACCGGCTGAAAGCCGACGAGGCCTATGAGATCGGCGTCAAGGGGCACCCGGTGCGTGCGTACCTCGACGTCGACGAGATCATCCGCGTCGCGCGTGAGAGCGGGGCAGACGCCATCTATCCGGGCTACGGCTTCCTGTCGGAGAACCCGGAACTCGCCGCGCGCGCCGCCGAGGCGGGCATCGCGTTCATCGGTCCCTCCGCACGCGTGCTCGAGATGGCGGGGAACAAGGTCACGGCCAAGAGTCACGCGGTCGCCGCAGGCGTGCCGGTGTTGCGATCGACCGACGCCTCTGACGACATCGACGCTCTCGTGGCCCAGGCAGGCGACATCGGCTTCCCCGTCTTCGTCAAAGCCGTCGCCGGCGGTGGGGGACGCGGGATGCGGCGCGTCGCCAGCCCCGACGAGCTCGCGCCGGCCCTCTCCGAGGCCATGCGCGAGGCCCGGAGTGCCTTCGGCGACGCGCGCGTCTTCCTGGAACAGGCCGTGCAGCGACCCCGCCATGTCGAGGTTCAGGTGCTCGCCGATGCCACGGGGGAGACGGTTCACCTCTTCGAGCGGGACTGCTCGGTGCAGCGGCGCCATCAGAAGGTCATCGAGATCGCGCCGGCTCCCAATCTCGACGACGAGACGCGGGCCGACCTGCACCGGCACGCGATCGCCTTCGCGACCTCCATCGGCTACGTGAACGCCGGCACCGTCGAGTTCCTGCTCGAGACCGCCGGCCCCCGGGCAGGCGAGATCGTCTTCATCGAGATGAACCCCCGCATCCAGGTCGAGCACACGGTGACCGAGGAGGTCACCGACGTCGACCTGGTCCAGTCCCAGATGCGGATCGCGGCGGGGGAGAGCCTCGCGCAGCTCGGCCTCACCCAGGACCGCATCCAGCTGCGCGGCGCGGCTCTGCAGTGCCGCATCACGACCGAAGACCCGGCTCAGGGGTTCCGCCCCGATACGGGGAAGATCACCACCTACCGGTCGCCCGGCGGGGCCGGCATCCGTCTCGACGGCGGCACGACCGCCGCCGGGTCTCAGGTGAGCCCGCACTTCGACTCGATGCTCGCGAAGCTCACGTGCCGGGGGCGAGACTTCGGCGCCGCGGTCGTGCGCTCGCGCCGCGCCCTCGCCGAGTTCCGCATCCGTGGCGTCTCGACCAACATCCCGTTCCTGCAGCAGGTTCTCGACGACCCGTCTTTCGCTCGCGGTGACCTCAGCACGTCGTTCATCGACGAGCGCCCCGAGCTGCTCGAGGGACGCGCGTCCAAGGACCGCGGATCGAAGATCCTGGGTTGGCTCGCCGACACCACCGTCAACCGCCCGCACGGTTCTGCTCCGACGAGCGTCGACCCCCGGAGCAAGCTTCCGCGGATCGACCTCGCTGCGTCGCCACCGGCGGGCTCGCGTCAGCGCCTCCTCGAACTCGGGCCAGTGGGGTTCGCCGAAGCCCTGCGCCGCCAGACCTCGCTCGCCGTGACGGAGACGACCTTCCGCGACGCGCACCAGTCGCTTCTCGCGACCCGCGTGCGGACCAAGGACCTCGTTGCGGTCGCCCCCGCTGTTGCGCGGCTCACTCCTCAGCTTCTCTCCGTCGAGGCGTGGGGCGGAGCGACCTACGACGTGGCGCTCCGCTTCCTCGGCGAAGACCCCTGGGAACGGCTCGACAAGCTCCGTGACGCGCTTCCCAACGTGGCGCTGCAGATGCTGCTGCGCGGCCGCAACACCGTCGGGTACACCCCCTACCCGACAGCCGTCACGCAAGCCTTCGTCCGGGAAGCGGCGGATGCGGGTGTCGACATCTTCCGGATCTTCGACGCACTGAACGACGTCACGCAGATGCGGCCCGCCATCGACGCCGTCCTCGAGACCGGAACGACGATCGCCGAAGTCGCGCTCTGCTACACGGGAGATCTGCTCGACCCGAGCGAGGACCTCTACACCCTCGACTACTACCTCCGTCTCGCCGAGGAGATCGTCGAAGCGGGAGCGCACGTCCTCGCCATCAAGGACATGGCCGGGTTGCTGCGGCCGGCCGCAGCGTCGCGCCTGGTCTCGGCGCTGCGCGAACGGTTCGATCTCCCCGTCCACGTCCACACGCACGACACCGCCGGCGGGCAGCTGGCGACCCTTCTGGCCGCGAGCGCAGCGGGGGCGGATGCCGTCGACGCGGCGTCCGCGCCCATGGCGGGCACGACCAGCCAGCCGTCGCTCTCCGCCCTCGTGGCCGCCCTCGCGCACACCGACCGCGACACGGGGCTCGACCTCGATGCGGTGTCGGACCTCGAGCCCTACTGGGAAGCCGTGCGGCACATGTACCGGCCGTTCGAGTCCGGTCTGCCGGGCCCCACCGGCCGGGTCTACCGCCACGAGATCCCCGGCGGCCAGCTCTCCAACCTGCGGCAGCAGGCCATCGCCCTCGGGCTCGCCGACGATTTCGAGCTCATCGAGGACATGTACGCCGCGGCGAACCGGATCCTCGGCCGGGTTCCGAAGGTCACGCCGTCGTCGAAGGTCGTGGGCGACCTCGCCCTGCATCTGGCGGCCGTCAAAGCCGATCCCGAAGCCTTCGCCGCCGACCCGGGTGCGTACGACATCCCGGAATCGGTCGTCGGCTTCATGGCGGGCGAGCTCGGCGACCTGCCGGGCGGATGGCCCGAACCGTTCCGGTCGAAGGTGCTCGCCGGGCGCACCGTGCGCCCCGCTGTCACCGACCTGTCGGCAGCGCAGGCGGCGGACCTCGACGCGGATTCCGCAACGCGACGGCGCACGCTGAACGCGCTGCTCTTCCCCGCGCCGACCCAGGAGTTCGACCGGGTACGCGAGACGTACGGTGACCTCAGCGTGCTCGACACCGCGGACTATCTGTACGGGCTCGTTCCCGGCGCTGAGCACGTCGTCGAGATCGAGAAGGGCGTCCAGCTCTACGTCGGGCTCGAGGCCATCGGCGAGGCCGATGACAAGGGCATGCGCACGGTCATGGCGACGCTGAACGGGCAGCTGCGGCCGGTCTTCGTCCGCGACCGCGGGATCAGCGTCGAGGCCCGCCAAGCAGAGAAGGCCGATACCGCGATTCCTGGTCAGGTCGCGGCTCCGTTCTCGGGCGTCGTGACGCTCAAGGTGGCCGTCGGCGATGCCGTCGAGGCCGGGGCGCCCGTCGCGTCGATCGAGGCGATGAAGATGGAAGCGGGCATCACGGCGCCCGTGGCGGGCGTCGTCGAGCGGCTCGTCGTCGATCCGACCGCAGCTGTCGAAGCCGGTGACCTTTTGGTCGTCGTCCGGCCCGGCGGGTAGCCTAAGGGGTCGGGCGCGAGCTCGAGACCTGGGAGTGGACGCAGCAAAACATGCCTGAGCGCAACGAGAATCAGCCCGAAGAGACCGATCCCGCGGTCCTCGCCGACAGCGAGAGCATTCACACGACGGCGATCGGGATCATCGGCGGCACCGCGCAGGTCGACGTCGCGCTTCCCGTCGCGGAAGACGACCTCGATGACGACGACGTCATCGACGGCGAGGTCGGCGACGAGCAGCTGACGACGGGCGACATCCCCCTCGGGGCGGGACCGGGCGAGCCGTACGGCGATGCCGACGCGTCGGAGGATGACACATCGCGTGCTTCCGACGACGAGGCGGGCGTCGGCGAGCACGCGACTCCAGACCACGACGACGACCTCGCGGCGCCGGATCGGCCGAGCGACGGCGAGATGGGCGACGAGGTGACGGAGGCCGAAGCAGCCGACCTCGTCGTCGACGACGACATCGACGTCGCGACCGATGAGGACGTCGCGATCGACGAGGACGTCGCGACCGATGACGACGCAGCCGAGCCGGCCGACGAGGTCGTCACCGCCACGATCGACGACGAGGACGCGGAGACCGACGGTCAGGACGACTCGGAACCGATGACCGCGGGTGCAGCCGGCGAGGCTCTGGACGTGCGTGATGAGTCCGGCGACGCGACGGACGCCGCCGTCGAGCACGACGCCCCGAAGCCCGACGTCGGAGAAACGCTCGAGGGCGGTGCCGCCGTCGCGACGGTCGTGCCGACCTCCACCCCGATCACCGGGACCGTGCCGACGACGCGCCGGCAAGCGCACCAGGCCGCCGAGCAGGTGCGTCACGCCACCGAGCGCGTGTCCGTGGCGCGTACGACCGAGCCCGTCCTCCAATCGCGACGTATCGGCGACCTCGAGGCCGGGCGCGAGTCCGCCGACCTCCTCACGGCCGAACGTCTGCTCGACCCCTCGCAGGTCGTGCGAGCCGAGCCGGAAGGCCGTTGGCAGCGGCTGCTGTACAGCGTCTCCGGCCATCGCATCAACCTCGGCGACGGAAAGCGCGCGCGGGCGCGGAAGGAGCTCGACCGTCGCATCGCCGCGCCGCTGGCCGGTGGCGCGAAGTTCGTCCCCGTGCTCTCGCGCAAGGGCGGCGTCGGCAAGACGACGGTGACGACCCTCCTCGGGATGGCTCTCGCAGATGCCCGCGATGACCGCGTGATCGCCATCGACGCCAATCCCGATCGTGGCACGCTGGCCGATCGCATCGGCCGCACGAGCGGGAAGACCGTGCGCGATCTGGCGCGTGCACGCGGTGAGGTAGTCGGCTTCAACGACCTCTCCGCCATCGTCGCGCGCGACGAAACCCGGCTCGACGTGCTGGCCTCCGACACCGATCCGCACGTATCCGAAGCATTCAGCGATCACGATTACGAGGATGTGGCCGCGATCGCGGCGCACTATTACTCCATCGTCCTCACCGATACGGGCACCGGGATCGTGCATTCGGTGATGGGCGCGACTCTCGGACTGTCCGACCAGATCGTCGTCGTCGCCGGTCTCTCGGTCGACGAGGCCCGGCTGGCCTCCGAGACGTTGACGTGGCTCGAATCCAACGGTTTCGCCGACGCCGTGACGAACGCCGTCGTGGTGCTCAACACATCCCGTCCGGGAACGCCGATGGTTCGCGCGGAAGAGCTGGAGACGCACTTCGCCACGCGCGTGCGCTCCGTCCTGCGCGTTCCGTACGACCCGCACCTGGCGGCGGGGAGCGCGGTCTCGTTCCGCGACCTCGAGCCGGCGACCCGCGAAGCGGCGCGCAAACTCGCGGCGAGCGTGGTCGAAGGTCTGCGTCTGGGAGGGGCGGCCTGACATGACGGTTCGCGCGATCCGCTTCTTCGGCGACCCGGTCCTGAAGTCGCCGGCAGCTCCGATCGAGACGATCGACGACGGTGTGCGCTCGCTCGTCCAGGACCTCCTCGACACCGTCGAGCTGCCCGGTCGTGCGGGCGTCGCCGCTCCGCAGATCGGCGTGGGCCTGCGCGCGTTCAGCTACAACGTGGACGGCGTCATCGGCTACATCCTCAATCCGCGTCTCGTCGAGGTCTCCGGTGAACCGTCTCTGATCGGCGAGGGATGCCTCTCGGTACCCAACCTGTGGCATGACACGCTCCGGCACCCGTACGCGCGCGCCGTGGGCATCGATCTCGATGGCGAAGAGATCGTCCTCGAGGGCGAGGGGCTGATGGCGCAGGCCCTGCAGCACGAGTGCGATCATCTCGATGGCATCCTGTACCTCGACCGGCTCTCGCCCGCCGAGCGTCGGATCGCCATGCGCGAGGTGCGCGAGTCGTCCTGGTTCTGATCCGTCACGCAGAAGCGGGGCCCGGCCGGTGATCACCAGCCGGGCCCCGCTTCTGCGTCATCCGATCATCCGAGCGGGACGTTGCTCGTCTTCACCGGCTCGTCGTAGATGTCGGAGATGGCGTCCGAGAAGTCGGTGAGGATGACGTTGCGCTTGATGCTCATCTTGGGCGTCAGGTGGCCGCTCGCCTCGGTCCACTCCGTGTCGAGGATCGTGAACTTGCGGATCGACTCTGCGCGCGAGACGTTGCGGTTCGCCTCGTCGATCGCGCGCTGGACCTCGGCGCGGACCTCGGCGTTCTTCGCCGCGTCGGCGAGGGACATGTCTCCGGAGAGGCCGTTATTCGTCAGCCAGGTCGGCAGCATCTCCGGGTCGAGCGTGACGAGCGCGGAGATGAAGGGCTTCTGATCGCCCACGACGACGACCTGGCCCACGATCGGATTGGCGCGGATGGGATCTTCCAGCACGGCGGGGGCGACGTTCTTGCCGCCGGCGGTGACGATGATCTCCTTCTTGCGTCCGGTGATCGTGAGGAAGCCCTCGTCGTCGAACGATCCGATGTCGCCGGTCTTGAACCAGCCGTCGTTGAACGCCGCCTCGGTGGCCTCGGGGTTGCGCCAGTACTCCGCGAACACGTTGATGCCGCGCACCTCGACTTCGCCGTCCTCACCGAGGCGGACTCCGACGCCGGGCAGGACCGGCCCGACCGTGCCGATCTTGGACTTCGTTGCGAGGTTGACCGTCGCGGGAGCCGTCGTCTCGGTGAGTCCGTAGCCCTCGAGGATCGTGACGCCGAGGCTGTGGAAGAAGTGGCCGAGGCGCGGGCCCAGGGGAGCGGATCCCGAGACGGCGTAGGTGACGCGGCCGCCCATGGCGGCCCGGAGCTTGCCGTAGACCAGCTTGTCGAAGACACGGAACTTGAGCTTGGTCAGCAGCGGGATGCTCTTGCCCTCCTGCTTCAGCCGCGAGTGATCGATCGCGACCTGCGCGGCGGCGCGGAAGATCTTGCCCTTGCCGCCGGCTTCGGCCTTCTGCTCCGCCGAGTTGTAGACCTTCTCGAACACGCGCGGGACCGCGAGCAGGAAGGTCGGCTGGAACGTGCCGAGAGCAGGCAGCAGCTGCTTGGTGTCGGGCTGATGCCCGGTCTTGACCCCGGCATGGACATTGAGGATCGAGATGAAGCGAGCGAAGACGTGGGCCGTGGTGATGAACAGCAGCGTCGATGCGCCGCCGGGGTGGTTGACGACCTCTTTGAGCGCTTCGCCGGAGTTTCGGGCGAGCTCGACGAAGTTGCTGTGGGTCAGCACACAGCCCTTCGGGCGCCCGGTCGATCCCGAGGTGTAGATGAGCGTCGCAATGTCCGAGCCGACGGCGAGGTTCCGTCGCCGCTCGATCTCCTCGTCGGACACGCCGCCCCCGCTCGAGCGCAGCTTGTCGAGATGTCCCGAAGCCATGACCCACACCTCGCGGACGAGGGGCACGGTCGACCGGATCTCGTCGATGCGACCCGCGTGGTCGGCCGACTCCGCGATCGCGAACGTCGCGCCCGAGTCGCCGAGGATCCAGGCGATCTGCGACGCCGAGCTCGTCTCGTAGACGGGGACCATCACGGCGCCGGCGAAGAAGATCGCGAAATCGACGAGCGTCCAGTCGTACGTGGTGCGGGCGATGAACGCCACCTTGTCGCCGGGCTCGACACCGGCGGCGACGAGACCCTTCGCCAGCGCGATGACCTCGCGTTGGAACTCGGCCGCGGAGATGTCTCGCCAACCACCGTCGTGCGGCACGGCGAAGAGCGCTCGCGACGGGGTCGCGGCGACCCGGTCGACGAGGAGATCGGTGATGTTCGCGTCAGGGTCGGCTGGAACGACAGCGGGGACTTCGAACTGGACGGCGCTCATGGGCGGCAACTCCTTCGGTACCGGAAGCGTCTGGCAGGGTATAGACACTCTATCGGCCGCCCGGCCGCCGAGCCCGCGCGCGAACGCGGTGCCCCATTAGACTTTGCGGGTCGCCGCCGGACGGCCGACGGAAAGGACCACGCGTGCTCAACATCGGCATCGACATCGGCGGAACCAAGATCGCCGGAGGTGTCGTCTCCGCCGACGGGACGATCGTCGACCGCATCCGCGTCGACACCCCCGCCGACACCGACGCGCTGGCCGACGCCGTCGCCGACATGGTGCGGCACTTCCGCGCATCGCACGAGGTCACCGCTGTCGGCGTCGCTGCTGCGGGGTTCCTCGATCGCACCCGGTCGATCATGCGCCACGCCCCGAACATCGACTGGGTGGAGCACCCGCTGCGAGCCGAGCTCGAGGCGCGCGTCGGCGTCGCCGTCGTGCTCGAGAACGATGCCAACGCCGCGGGGTGGGCGGAGTACCGCTTCGGCGCCGGCCGCGGCAGCTCCAACATGGTGATGCTGACCCTCGGCACCGGCGTCGGGGGAGCGGTCATCATCGACGGGCAGCTCCTCATCGGCGGTCGAGGAGCGGCGGGCGAGCTCGGCCACGTGCGGTTCGAGCGCGGCGGGCGCCCGTGCGGGTGCGGCCTGAAGGGATGCCTCGAGCAGTACGCCTCGGGACGCGCGCTGCAGCGCGAGGCGGTGGCCATCGCGGACGACCCCGAGCTCGGTGCCGGGCTCGCGCAGGTGCGCGACGAGCACGGTTCGATCCCGGGCGACGCGATCTCGCGCCTGATCCTCGCCGACGATCCCGGAGCGCTCGAGGCGCTCCACCGGGTCGCGACGGCGCTGGGTGAGACCGCGGGCGGGTTCCAGGCGACGCTCGACCCCGAGATCTTCGTCATCGGCGGCGGCGTCGCCCAGCTCGGCGAGACGCTCCTCGCGCCGGTCCGGGCGGCCTACCGTGACGCGCTCCCGGGCGGCGAGAACGCGGCTCCCGCCGACTTCGCGATCGCGACGCTCGGCAACGACGCGGGCCTGATCGGCGTCGCCGATCTGGCCGGGGGGCGGTGACCGGTGTTCTACTGGCTGATGAAGTACATCTTCATCGGACCCGTCGTGAAGGCGATCTTCCGGCCCTGGATCGTGGGGCGCCGTAACGTCCCGGCATCCGGTGCGGCGATCTTCGCCAGTAACCACCTCTCTGTGAGCGACTCGATCTTCCTGCCGCTCATGATCGACCGGCCGATGTCGTTCCTCGCCAAGAGCGACTACTTCACCGGAACGGGCCTCAAGGGCTGGGCCACTCGGGTGTTCATGAAGGCGACGGGTCAGATCGCCATCGACCGGACGGGGGGCAAGGCGTCCGAAGCCTCGCTCAACACGGGACTCCAGGTGCTGGGCCGCGGCGATCTGCTCGGGATCTACCCCGAGGGCACGCGGAGCCCCGATGGCAAGCTCTACCGCGGACGTACCGGATTGGCGCGCATGGCGCTCGAGGCCCGCGTGCCCGTGATCCCCGTCGTCATGGTCGACACCGACGCGGTCATGCCCATCGGGCGCAGCATCCCCCGGGTCGGACGGGTGGGAATGGTCATCGGCGAGCCGCTGGACTTCTCTCGTTTCCAGGGGATGGAGAGCGACCGGTACGTGCTGCGCTCGGTGACCGACGAGATCATGGTCGCGCTGCAGCGGCTGGGCGAGCAGGAGTACGAAGACGTGTACGCATCGTCGGTCAAGGAGCGCGCAGCGCAGCAGCAGGCCTGATCGTCACACGGCCGGCGGGGTGTCGGCCGAGCACTAGACTTGGCGCGTGCCTACGCTGGATTCACTCGACTCGTGGCGCGATCTTCCCATCAAGCAGCAGCCGGCGTGGAACGACCCCGGCGCCGTGGCTGCGGTGTCGGCCGAGATCGCGACGCTCCCGCCCCTCGTCTTCGCCGGTGAGGTGGACATCCTCCGCGAGCGCCTCGCGCGCGCGGCATCCGGAGAAGCCTTCCTCCTGCAGGGCGGTGACTGCGCCGAGACGTTCGCCGGCGCGACCGCGGAGAAGATCCGCAACCGCATCAAGACGGTGCTGCAGATGGCGGTCGTGCTGACCTATGGCGCCTCGATGCCCGTCGTCAAGATGGGTCGCATGGCCGGGCAGTTCGCCAAGCCCCGCTCGAGCGACACCGAGACGCGCGGCGACGTCACGCTGCCGGCGTACCGCGGCGACATCGTCAACGGCTACGACTTCACCGCCGCCTCGCGTCAGCCCGACCCAGCCCGGCTGCTCAAGGGCTACCACACGGCCGCGTCGACGCTGAACCTCATCCGCGCGTTCACGCAGGGTGGGTTCGCCGACCTGCGCGAGGTGCACTCGTGGAACAAGGGCTTCGCGTCGAACCCGGCGAATGCCCGTTACGAGGGCCTCGCGGGAGAGATCGACCGAGCCATCAAGTTCATGGAGGCGGCCGGGGCCAACTTCGACGAGCTGCGCGGCGTCGAGTTCTACACGGGCCACGAGGGCCTGCTGATGGACTACGAGCGCCCGATGACGCGCATCGATTCGCGGACGAACACGCCGTACAACACGTCGTCGCACTTCCTCTGGATCGGCGAGCGCACGCGCGAGCTCGACGGCGCGCACGTCGACTACTTCTCGAAGATCCGCAACCCCATCGGGGTGAAGCTCGGCCCCACGACGTCGACCGACACCGCGCTGGCGCTGATCGACAAGCTCGACCCCGAGCGCGAGCCGGGTCGCCTCACCTTCATCACTCGTATGGGGGCGGGCAAGATCCGCGATGCGCTGCCGCCGCTGCTCGAGGCCGTGAAGGACTCGGGCGCGACGCCGCTGTGGGTCACCGACCCGATGCACGGCAACGGCATCACGACGCCCACCGGCTACAAGACGCGTCGCTTCGACGACGTCGTCGACGAGGTGCGCGGCTTCTTCGAGGCGCACCGTGCGGTGGGCACCTTCCCGGGCGGCATCCACGTCGAGCTCACGGGTGACGACGTCACGGAGTGCCTCGGCGGCTCCGAGATGATCGACGAGGCGACGCTCGCCACGCGGTACGAGAGCCTGTGCGACCCGCGTCTGAACCACATGCAGAGCCTCGAACTGGCCTTCCTGGTCGCCGAGGAGCTCGAGAAGCGCTGAGCTCCGGGCTCCGCGGCCGCGCGAGAGCGCACATCCGCACGGTTGTGGGGTCTCCCCACCGTGCAGATGTGCGCTCTCGCCGTTCCCGGCTGTGGAGAGCGCTGGGTCGGCGAGGCCTGCTCCCGCCCGCGAGTCGCTGTTGCGCGTCGCGCACCGGCTGCCCCTCGAGTACCAGGGGGTCGAGCACCGCACCTTGCGGCGACGGTGGCTCGACGACCTCACGCGCGTTCAGCTGTTCGAGGATGCCGGGTACCGGGTCATCGGCGCGCGGCGGCGGAGAGGGTCAGCCGGTCGCGGTGATCTGCAGCGTGATCGTGGTGCCGCGCACGTGCTTGCTGCCACCGGCGGGGTCTTGAGCGGTGACCTTCGTCAGTCCGTCCGGCCAGATGTTCCACAGCGCGGAGAAGCTGACCTCGAAGCCGGCGTCGCGGAGCGTCTGTGCGGCCGCATCGCGGGTCTGTCCGACGACGCTCGGCACCTCGAACAGCGGGGGACCGCTCGAGACGATGAGCGTGACGACGTCACCCGGCCGCCAGTTGCCTTCCTCACCGCGGTCGGCGATGCCGATCACATCGCCCTTCGCGATGCGCTCGCTCGCCTCGGTGCGGGTCTCGCCCGACACCTCGAGTCCGGCGTCCGTCAGGATTCCGGTGGCACGGTTGACGCTCTGGCCCGCGACGTCGGGCACGGCACCCCGAGAGACCAGCAGTGCGGCTGAATCGCCCTGGCGCAGCGTGCATCCACCGGAGCAGTCGACCGGTTCGCCACCCCCCGCAGGCGTGCCGGAAGCGCGGATGACGGTGCCGTCGGCGACATCCGGATCGAACTCCGCGTCGGCATCGTCCGAGACGGCGATGACGTTCTGGCGGAGGATCTCGCGCGCTGCGTCTTCGGTCTGACCCGACAACGCGGGTATGGAGACTTCCGCCGGGCCCCGCGAGATCACGACCGTCACGACCGCCTCTCGATCGAGCCGGGAGCCGGGGTCGGGGTCGGTGCGGATGGCGAGCCCCTCTGCGACGTCGAGGCTGTTCTCGCCGGTCTCCTGGGCCTGGAGTCCCTGTGCCATGATGGCGGCTTGCGCATCGGCGAAGCTCGTTCCGCGCACATCGGGAACGGCGACCAGCGAGCCCGGCCCCGAGCCGAACCACCATCCCGTGCCGCCGGCGAGAGCCGCCAGCAGAAGCACGATCGTGACGAGCCAGGCGCCCTTCGTCCGGTTGCGACGTGCGTGTCGGCGCAGCCGGGTCGCGTTGTCGACGTCCGTCGTGACGGGGGGCGCCGTGAACGTCCCGGGCATCACCTTCGTGAGCTCGCCGGAACCTTCGCCGTCGTCGTCGATGACCACCACCGGCGCGCCGGACGGCGCCGTGCGCACGACCTGGGGGAACACCCCGAGTTCACGCTCGATCTCTCGCAGCCGATCGAGCATGACCTTGGCGTCGAGGGGACGCTCGTCGGGCTCGCGTTCGGTCGCCCACAGCACCAGCTCGTCGAGCTGCTCGGGCACCCCCGGGTTCTTCGCGCTCGGGCGCGGGACCGAGTCGGTCGCGTGCTGGTAGGCGATCTGCATCGGTTGCTCGCCCTTGTAGGGCTGCTCGCCGGCGAGCATCTCGTAGAGCATGATGCCCAGGGCGTAGATGTCGCTGCGGGCGTCGGCCGTGCCCCGGGTGACGAGTTCAGGTGCCAGGTAGGCGATCGTGCCGAGCAGCATCTGCCCGGTCGCGGTGTTCGCCGTCGTGGCCCGAGCGAGGCCGAAGTCGCCGATCTTGATGCGACCGTCCTCGGCCAGCAGGACGTTCTCCGGTTTGACGTCGCGATGCACGATCCCGGCGCGGTGGGCGGCGGCGAGACCGGACAGGATCGCATCCATGATGGTGATCGTCTGAGGGATCGTCAGACGCTTCTGCTCGCGCAGCAGCTCACGCAGAGTGATGCCCGGGAGGTACTCCATCACCAGGTAGGCCATCTCGCCGTCCTGGCCCTGGTCGAAGACGTTGACCACGTGCGGATCGGCCAGACGCGCCGCAGAGCGGGCCTCCTGGATGAAGCGGCTCTGGAAGACCGAGTCGTCCGACAGATGCCCGTGCATGACCTTGAGTGCCACGCGTCGCTCGAGTCTGAGGTCGGTCGCGACGTAGACCGTGGCCATGCCGCCACGGGCGATGCGAGCGCGGACGCGATACCGCTGGTCGACCAGTCGGCCGATCAGCGGGTCGGTCTGCTGGCTCATGCTCACGGAGCGATTCTACGGAGCGGATGCTGCGAGCCTGGGCAACGGCTCACCCTCGTGCGTCGGCGACATGGCTTCCGAGCGTTCTCGGAGTCAGCCGAGTGCGGCGAGCCAGCGATAGGCCTGCTGCTCCCACTCGCCGTAGCGCTCGGGGTAGGCGGAGATCTGCACGGCCTGCGCGGCGTCGGTGAAGGCGAGGCTCTCCCACCCCGGGATATCGAGCAGTCCGCGCGTCGCGGTGCCGTTGGGATCGGCCGCGCCGCCGTAGAACGTGGCGATGGAGCGAGCGGGATCGCGCACCTGATCGGGGGTGCCCCACCCGGTGCTCGGACGCTGCTGGAAGAGGCCGAGCGAGTCGCGGTCGCCCCAGTCGAGGTTGCGGATCCACGACTCGACCATCGCAGTCGCCAGGGCGATCGCGATCCCGCGGTCGGGAACGCCGCGTTCCCGACCGACCTGGATGATCAGCCGCGCGTTGGTGATCTGCTCCGCGTCGAGGCCGAGGTCGGGGAGAGCGGCGGTCTGGACGGCGGGTGCTGCGGCGGCTCCCGGGATCACGAGCTGCTGGCCGGGATAGATGATCGAGGAGCGGTCGAGCCCGTTCGCCGCGAGTACGGCGTCGAGGCCGAGACCGTGAGCGGCGGCGATCGCCGACAGCGTGTCGCCTGCCGACACGGTGTGCGCCGCGGCGGCGATCGGCACGGACTGCGAGGCGTCCGCGGCTGCGGGCGCCGGGGTCGGGGCGGCCGAGGGCGACCCTGGGACCGCGAGCGTCTGACCGGGGAAGATCACGGCACCGTCCGCGAGCCCGTTCGCTGCCAGGAGTGTGGCGACGTCGACGCCGTGAGCCTGAGCGACCGACCACGGGGTGTCGCCGCTCGCGACGGTATGGGTGAGTCCCGTCGAGGTGGTCTGGGCTACGGGGACCGCAGCCGGCGTCGCCGAGGCGCCCGGCTCCGCGCTCAACCGGATGCGGTCGCCGGGGCGGATGACCGACGACCAATTCAAACCGTTCCAGGCCAGGAGATCGACCGTGCGAAGTCCGTAAGCGGACGCGATGCGGCTGACGGTGTCGCCGAGCACGACGGTGTGCTCTGCGGGACGCGACGAGAGCGGGCGCACCGGGCCCGCGGTGCCGACCGTGGCGGCTCGGAACGACGCGCCGGGGACCGCGTCGCGCTGGGCGGTCTCGGTCATCGGCGCTGCCGTCGCCGGCTGCGCGGTCAGGCTGAGCGCGATGGAACCGACGACGGCGGGTGCGACGGCGCTACGCAGGCGTGGTCGCGGGCGGTGCGGGGGAGAGTTCGAGTCGCGGCGCACGGAGGGTCCCTTCTCGGAGGTCTCGGAAACGCTGACATGTTGCTGTGAGAGGTGTCAACCGAAGTGACTGCTGTGACTCGTGTGAAAGCCGACCCGACGGCGGGCCGGGACGCCGATCGGAAGTGACATAGTGAAGGGGTGAGCACTCGCGATTACCCCGCCGTTCCCCTGTCCTGGCTGACACTGCCCGAGGTCGTCGAGCTGACGGGCGAGACGCTCAGCCGCGTCCGGCGACTGCTGGATGAGAATCACCTCATCGGCTCGCGTCGGGACGGAACGCTTCGCGTGCCGGAGGCCTTCTTCCTCGACGGCGCGCCGCTGTCGTCGCTCCGGGGCACTATCACCGTGCTGCACGACGCCGGGTTCTCGGACGACGAGGCGATCGACTGGCTGTTCGCCACCGAGGACTCCATCGGCGCCGCTCCCATCGCCGCCCTGCGCGCAGGACGGAAGACCGAGGTCCGCAGGGTCGCGCAGACGCTCGCCTGACCGGAGCAGAGGCTCCGGACGCTCAGGCGGTCCGCTGGATCGCGGCCTGTCCGATCTCTCGGAGCGTTGCGATCTCGGCACCACCGATCGGCGCGTCATCGAGCGCCGCATCGGCTGCGGCGGCGAGCTGCGCGATCTCCTGTTCGAGGCGCTGGACGGCGCCGCTCTCGTCGATGACCCGCTGCAGGCGTCGGATGGTCGCCTCGTCGAGTGCCCGGTCGCCGAGCGCAGCATCGAGGTCGGCGCGGCCGTCGGCGTCCATCGCTTCGCGCGCGTAAGCGATGAGGACGGTCCGCTTGCCCTCGCGGAGATCGTCGCCGGACGGCTTGCCCGTCACCGCGGGGTCGCCGAAGACGCCCAATACGTCATCGCGCAGCTGGAAGGCGAGACCGACGGAGTGGCCGAACTCAGCGAGGGCCTCGCGCTGGGCCGCGGTGGCGCCGCCGAGTGCCGCGCCGATCAGGAGGGGCTGCTGCACGCTGTATCGAGCGGACTTGTAGGACGCGACCCGCAGTGCTCGGGCGGCGTGCTCGTGGTCGGGTGCCGTGGCCCACGCGGCCTCTTCGGCCACGTCCAGATACTGCCCGACCGTGACATCGCGCCGCATCGTCGCGTACTGGCGGCGGACGTCCGACGCGAAGCGGTGTCCGTCGACGGCCTCTTCGAGGAGGTCGTCGCTCCAGGCGATGAGCAGGTCGCCGAGCAGGATCGCGGCGGCCCGTCCGAACGCGTCGGCGTCACCGAGCCAGCCGGATCGGCGATGCGCCTCCTCGAGGGCGCGATGGGCGGCGGGGCGTCCTCGTCGCGTGTCCGAGTTGTCGACCAGATCGTCGTGCACGAGCGCGGCCGCATGGAAGATCTCCAGGGAAGCGGCGACACCTGCGATGTCGGCGTCGTCGGAAGAGACCCCGGCCACCGCGTGCCCTGCCGTCAGGAACCGCGCGCGGAGGCGTTTGCCGCCGGCGACGGCGACGAAGGCGCGGTCGACGAAATCGACCGCTTCGGCCCCGAGATCGGCGGCCTCGGCCCGCCGTTCCGCCGCGAAGCTTTCCAGTCGCTGGGAAACGGTCGAGATCGGGTCGGCGGAGCTCGTCACAGGCCTAGCCTAGTTCTCATCAGCGCGCGTAGAATCGGGCGCATCGGTACCCGAACAGAGGGGGATGCATGCCACTGTCAGAACAGGAGCAGCGGCTGCTTGACGAGATGGAACGCCATCTCATGCGCAATGAAGCAGACGTCGTCAGTGCTCCGCGCGAAGGTCAGTCCCTCAGCTACCGCAACATCGTTTACGGTGCGGTGCTCGTCCTCCTCGGTCTCGGCGGTCTCATCGCCGGCGTCTCGAGCAGCATCATCGCGATCGGCGTCGTGGCCTTCCTCGTCATGGTGGGCGGGGTCGTGCTGGCGCTGACGCCCTCTCGCAACGGAACAGCGAGCCGACCGACGGCGACCACCGGCACGCGAAAGCCCGCCGCCCGGTCCTCGAATTTCATGGACCGGATGAACGACCGCTGGGACCGCCGCAACGGCGAACGCTGACGCATCCCGCTTCTCCTCAGAGCACCGACCTTCGGGTCGGTGCTCTTTTTTGTGCCCTGGGGAGGAATGGGTGCTGTGGCCATAGTGAAGTGGAGGAAAGTGGAGTAAAGTGGTGGCCACCGACGGGCCGGGAGGGGGTGGTGGAGCACCATGCTTCTCGGCACGCACACCCCCAAGCTCGACGAGAAGGGCCGCGTCATCCTCCCCGCCAAATTCCGCGACGACCTCGGCCCCGGTGTCGTCGTCACGCGCGGACAGGAGCGGTGCCTCTACGTGTTCAGCACGGTGGAGTTCGAGCGTGTCTACGAGCGCATCCGCGAAGCGCCTCTCACGAACAAGCAGGCGCGTGACTTCCAGCGGATGTTCCTCTCCGGCGCGAGCGCGGAGAAGCCCGACAGCCAGAACCGCATCACCGTGCCGCCGCACCTGCGCACCTACGCCGGGCTGGGGCGCGAACTGGTCATGACCGGTGTCGGCGCGCACGCCGAGATCTGGGACGCGGATGCCTGGAACGCCTACGCCGCAGGCAACGAAGACGCCTACTCCGACATGGAGCAGGAGGTGATCCCGGGACTCTTCTGACCCGTGGCCGTGATCCTCAGCCGCTGGCCCTGACGCACTTCCCCGGTGTCAGGTCGCAGCGGAGGGGGATCAGGGCTCCGGGACCCGTCCCGCCACGACCATGACGAACGACGACATCCACACCCCCGTCCTGCTCGACCGCTGCGTCGAGCTGCTCTCGCCCGCGCTCGACCGCGAGGGCGCCGTCGTCGTCGACGCGACCGAAGGCATGGGCGGTCACTCAGAAGCGCTTCTCGAGAGGTTCCCCGGCGTTCGGCTCGTCGGGCTCGACCGTGACACCGACGCCCTGCGCATCGCGGGAGAGCGCCTCGCCCGGTTCGGAGACCGCGTCGACCTCGTCCACACCGTCTACGACGGCATCCGCGAGGCCCTCGATTCGCTCGGCATCCGGCGCGTGGACGGCATCCTGTTCGATCTGGGTGTCTCGTCCCTCCAGCTCGATGAGGCAGAGCGAGGGTTCGCCTACGCCCAGGATGCTCCTCTAGACATGCGTATGGATCAGACTGCGGGCACGACCGCGGCAGAGATCCTCGCGACCTACAGCGAGGGCAACCTGCGGCGCATCTTCGAGCGCTACGGCGAGGAGAAGCTGGCAGGGCGGTATGCGCGGGCCATCATCGAGGCGCGGGGCCGGGCGCCGCTGACACGATCAGGTCAGCTCGTCGACGTCCTCATCGCCGCGACCCCGGTCGCCGTGCAGCGCGACCGTTCCGGGCACCCCGCGAAGCGCGTGTTCCAGGCCCTGCGCATCGAGGTCAATGCCGAGCTCGCCGTGCTCGAGCGCGCGCTGCCGGCGGCGCTCGACGCGCTGGCCCTCGGTGGACGCATCGTCGTGATGTCGTACCAGTCGCTCGAAGACCGCGCGGTCAAGCGCGTGCTCGCCGAGGCGTCGTCATCGACTGCCCCCAGCGGCCTGCCCGTCGAGCTCCCCGAGCATGCGCCGCGGTTCCGGCTGCTGGTCCGCGGCGCGGAACTGGCGTCCGAGGAAGAACGTGAACGCAATCCCCGCGCGACGCCGGTCCGGCTGCGTGCGGCGGAACGGATGAGGGAGGCCTCGTGACTGCCGACAACACCGCCCGCATCCCATCGCCGCTCGGCGACGACTTCTTCGCGAGCGTTCCCGGTCGCCTGCCGCGCGAGGGGGAGCGGGAGCGTCAGCGCGATCTGCGCCTCGTCGCCGGCGCTTCCCGTCGGCGTCGCCCGCGCATGCTCTACGGCGTCATCGCCGTGTCGGGCGCGGTGCTCATCGGGGCGGTGCAGATGGGGTTGTCGATCCTCACGACCCAGACCTCGTATGAGATCTCCTCGCTCTCGCAGCAGCAGCGGCAGCTCACCTGGCAGAAGCAGATCATCGAGGATGATCTCGCGGGACTCGCCTCACCTCAGTACCTCGCGGCCAATGCGACCGCCCTGGGCATGGTGATCGCCGAGTCTCCGAACTATCTGCGACTCAGCGACGGCGCCGTGCTCGGATCCGCCAGCGCCGCGGGCGCGCACTCGAACGTCGACGCCCTCGGCCGCGCCGCCGTCGCCAATTCGCTCGTCGCCGGCGTCCCGCTGGTCACCGATCCCGCTGCCAGCCTCGAGACCGGCACGAGCACCGACGAGCTGGTCGGTGCCGATCGAGCGACACCCCCGCCCATCGCCGACGGATTGCCCGCCCCGACCACACACTGAGACACATGACGACACGAGCCACCCGCAGTCCGCGCCGCCGTACGGTCGTCGCACTCCTCGTCGTCCTCACCGTCCTCGTCGCGTTCATCGTCCGGCTCGTCGACATCCAGGTCGTCAACGCCGAGGAGCACGAGGCCGACGCCCGCAACCTCGCGATGGAGGCCGGGACCGACCTGTTCGGGACGCGCGGCGACATCACCGACACCAACGGCGCGACCCTCGCCACGACGACCTCCGTCTACGACGCGAAGATCGACCCGAAGCTGGCGATCGAGGGGATCAAGCGCAAGAACGACGACGGTCAGACGGTCACGGTCACCTGGCCCGAGCTGGCCGCCGAGATCGCCGCCGTGACCGGGCAGGATGCCGCCGAGGTCGAGGGCATCGTCACGACGGCCGTCGCCGCCGACCCGGAGTCGCGATTCGCGTACCTCGAGCGGGGGATCTCGACGGCCCAGTACCGCGCTCTCGCCGATCTGAAGCTCCCGTTCGTCGGGTTCGACCCCCACCCCCACCGGACCTACCCCGACGGGGCGGTGGCGGGCAACGTCATCGGTTTCGTCGGCTCGGACGAAGCGCCGCTCGAGGGCATGGAGGCTCTGCAGAACTCGTGCCTGCAGAGCAGCGACGGCAAGGTCCGCTACATGCGCAGCCTCGACGGCGTCGTCATCCCCGGGACGGAGATCGAAGACCCCGCCCCGGTGAACGGCGGGACGCTCCGTCTCACGATCGACCGCGACCTGCAGTGGTACATGCAGCAGCTCATCGCCGAGCAGACGCAGAACCTCGGCGCCGAGAGCGGCTCGATCCTCGTGGTCGAGGTCGCCACGGGGAAGATCCGCGCCGCTGCCGAGTACCCCAGCGTCGACCTCAATGACATCGCGGCATCCGATCCCGCGGACCGGGGCAGCCGCCTCTTCCGCGACTCGTACGAGCCGGGATCGACCTTCAAGCCGGTGACGGCCGCGACCGCCATCGAAGCGGCGGGGCTGACCCCGCTCTCGACCGCATGGTCACCCGATCGGATGGAATTCCCCAACGGAGCCGTCGTCAACGACTCGGAGCACCACGAGGCCCAGAACCTGACGCTCACGGGAGGGCTCGTCACGTCGTCCAACGTCGCCCTGTCGCAGTTCGGTTCGCAGGTCGACCCCGAGACCCGGCTGGAGTACCTCAAGAAGTTCGGTGTCGGAGAGGGCACCGCGCTCAACTGGTCGGGTGAACCCAAGGGCACGTACATCCCGACCGACCAGTGGGACAGCCAGACCTACTACACGACGACGTTCGGCCAGGCCTTCACCGTGACGGCGCCGCAGGTGGCATCGGTGTATCAGACGATCGCCAACGGCGGTGTGCGCGAGCCGCTGAGCCTCGTCGAGTCCTGCACGGCGTCGGACGGAACAGTGACCGAGCCGGATCTTCCCGAGCCGGTGCGCGTGATCAAGGAGAGCACCGCCAGCCAGGTGAGCGAGATGCTCGAGAACGTCTTCGCTCAGGGGACCCTCGCGGACGACATCGCGATCCCCGGGTACCGTATGGCGGGCAAGACGGGAACCGCTCAGAAGGTCGATCCGAACACCGGCGCGTACAAGGACAACCTGTACTACACGTCGCTGGTCGGCTACGCACCCGCCGACGATCCGAAGTATGTTGTCCTGACGGCATTCGACGAGCCGAAGACCCTGCGCCTTTCGGCAGCGAACCGGCCGGCGTTCCAGAAGGCGATGACCCAGGTGCTCAAGCACTACCGGATCATGCCGTCCGACTCGCAGACGCCACTGCTCCCCGTGACCCAGTGATGCGCATCAGCGCGTCCGAGGATTGAACATGATCTCCCTTCCGTTGTCCGACATCGCTCGAGTGCTCTCCGGCACCCTCCACCTCGCCGGGAGCGACGCTCCCGACACCCGGGTCGAAGGGACGGTCGACACGGACTCGCGGAACATCGGTCCGGGCGACGTCTTCGTGGCCAAGCCGGGCGAGGCGACCGACGGTCACCTCTTCGTGCCGGCGGCCGCCGAGGCCGGAGCCGCGCTGGCGGTCGTCGAGCACCTCGTCGACGCCGAGATCACGCAGATCGTCGTCGCCGACGCCGTGACGGCGCTGGCTGACCTCGCTCGCGAGGTCGTCGGACGCGTGCGCGCGACGGGTGATCTCCGCGTCGTGGGGATCACCGGCTCCAACGGCAAGACCACGACGAAGAACCTCCTCGCGCGCATCCTCGAGGGGGAGGGGCCGACGGTCGCGCCGCGGGCGTCGTTCAACAACTCCGTCGGTGCGCCGTTGACCATGCTTCGTGTCGCCGCCGACACGCGTTTCCTCGTTAGCGAGTTCGGTGCGGACGGCTCGGGTCAGATCGCACGTCTGGCCGGTCTCGTGACCCCCGACGTCGGAGTGGTCCTCATGGTCGGCATGGCGCACGCGGGCGGGTTCGGCGGCGTCGAGGCGACGCTGAAGGCCAAGACCGAGCTGGTCGAGGCGGTCCGTCCCGGCGGCGTGGCCGTCCTCAACGCCGACGACGCGCGCGTCGCGACGATGGCTGCGGTCGCGGAGGCTCGTGACGTCCGCGTCCGCTGGTTCGGGCGGGGCGCCGCGGCAGAGGTGCGTGCGGACGACGTCGAGGTGGATGCATCGGGGACCTCGTGCGTCGTCGTGGTCGGCGACCAGCGGATGCCGTTGCGGTTGCGGGTCCTCGGCGAGCATCACGTCATGAACGCGTTGGCCGCGATCACCGCGGCTCTCGAGCTCGGGGTCGCGCTCGAAGACGCCATCGCGCGGCTCGAGACGGTCGAGCTCGCAGAGCGCTGGCGGATGCAGCCGCTCGGGTCGGAGTCCGTGCGCATCATCAACGACGCCTACAACGCGAGCCCCGACTCGATGGCCGCAGCTCTGCGCACTCTCGCGCAGATCACGCAGCCCGGCGAGCGCAAGGTGGCCGTGCTCGGTGCGATGAGCGAGCTCGGTGAGTTCGCCGGTGACGAGCATGATCGCGTCGGCCTCCAGGCCGTCCGCCTCCGCATCGAGCGGATCGTGGTCGTCGGCGCCGAGGCGCGACGCCTGTACCTCGCTGCGATCGGCGAGGGGTCGTGGGACGGCGAGGCGGTGTTCTTCGCCGACGCCGATGCCGCGTACGACTACCTCATCGAGGAGCTGCGGGCGGGCGATCGCGTGCTGGTGAAGTCGTCGAACTCCGCGGGGCTGCGGCACCTCGGTGATCGTCTGGGAGAATTCTTCTCGTGAGATCTCTGCTGACGGCCGCGACGATCTCGCTCGCGTTCACACTCTTCCTGACGCCCCTGTTCATCCGGATCTTCGAGAAGCTCGGCTGGGGCCAGGTCATCCGCACGCCGGACGACGCGACGAACCCGAGTCACCACGCCAAGCGTGGAACGCCCACGATGGGCGGAATCATCTTCATCTGCGGCACGATCGTCGGCTACCTCGTGGGGACGCTGACCGGCGGGGCGCCGCCATCGATGTCGGGTCTCCTGGTCATCTGGATGATGGTCGGGCTGGGGATCGTCGGGTTCATCGACGACTACATGAAGGTGCGCTCGCAGCGCAGCCTGGGGCTGTCCGGATGGCGCAAGGTCGCCGGCCAGGTGATCGTGGCAGTCTCTTTCGGCATCCTCGCCCTGCTCGTGCCCAACGACGGCGGCGAGCCGGTCGGTCGCCCCTTCATCTCGCTGTTCCGCGACATCGACTGGTTGTCGTTCATGGCGCTCGGCGGTGTCGCCGGCTGGCTTCTCTACCTCGCGTGGATCTCGTTCCAGGCGGTGGCCTGGTCGAACGCGACGAATCTGACCGATGGACTCGACGGGCTCGCGACCGGCGCGGGCATCTTCACCGTGTCGGCTTACAGCCTCGTCACCTTCTGGCAGTTCCAGCAGCGCTGCGCGAGCGGTGCTCTCGTGCCGGCGTACGAGTCCGCCTGCTACACGACCAACGACCCGATGGATCTCACCATCATCTCGGCATCCTTCGTCGGGGCGCTCGTCGGGTTCCTCTGGTGGAACGCGCCCAAGGCCAAGATCTTCATGGGTGACGTCGGATCGATGGCGATCGGTGGGGTCATCGTCGCCATGGCCGTGCTCTCGCGCACCGAGCTGCTCGCGGTCATCATCGCCGGCGTGTTCATCATCGCGCCCGGCTCGGTGATCCTCCAGCGCTACTACTTCAAGGCCACCGGCGGTAAGCGCCTGTTCCTCATGAGCCCGTTCCACCACCACCTCGAGATGCGGGGGTGGCCCGAGGTGACGATCGTCGTCCGGATGTGGATCATCGCCGGAATGCTGGCGGTCGGCGGCGTCGGTCTCTTCTACGTCGCATGGCTGGCAGCGGTATGACCACCCGTCTGGACAGCCTCACGAGCTGGCACGCTGACTGGCGCGGACTCCGCGTCGTCGTCCTCGGGCTGTCGGTCACCGGCTTCTCCGTCGCTGACACCCTCGCCGAGCTCGGCGCCGATGTGCTCGTTGCCACCGAGGGCGCGGATGCCGAGTACGCGCGGCTTCTGCCCGTCATCGGCGTCTCGCTCCATGACGGCTCCTTGCAGAGCGTCCCGGAGACGGTCGTCGCGCACACGCCGGAGGTCGTGATCGCATCCCCCGGGTTCCCCCCGCACCACCCGGTGATCCGCTGGGCCCGCGAGAACGGGATCGCCGTCTGGGGCGACATCGAGCTCGGGTGGCGCGTGCGCGACAAGGTCGTCCGTCCTGACGGCAGCCCGGCTGACTGGGTGCTCATCACGGGCACGAACGGCAAGACGACCACGACGCAGCTCACCGCGGCCATGCTGGCCGCCGGCGGGCTGCGGGCCGCCCCGTGCGGCAACATCGGCGTCCCGGTACTCGACGCCGTCCGCGATCCGGGTGGTTTCGACGTCCTCGTCGTCGAGGTGTCGAGCCATCAGCTCTGGTACCTCGGCCTGGCCGAGGGCCCCGACCGGCTTTCGCCTCACGCGAGCGTGTGCTTGAACCTCGCGGACGATCACCTCGAGTGGCATGGTTCATTCGCGGCGTACCGCGACGCGAAGGCCGTCGTGTACGAGAACACCCGCGTCGCGTGCGTCTACAACAAGTCGGATGCCGCCACCCGCGAGATGGTCGAGGAGGCTGAGGTCGTCGAGGGCTGCCGCGCCATCGGGTTCGACCTGGGGGTTCCGGGCCCGAGCGATCTCGGGGTCGTCGACGGCATCCTCGTCGATCGCGCCTTCCATGAGGACCGGCGTTCGTCGGCTCTCGAACTGACGACGGTCGTCGAGCTCGCGGCGCGCGGCCTCGCGGCTCCTCACATCGTCGCGAACATTCTCGCCGCGGCGGCCCTCGCTCGCTCGCTCGATGTCGAACCCGCCGCCATCCGCGAGGCGGTGCTGGCGTTCCGCCTCGACCCGCACCGGATCGAAGTGGTCGCTCGCGTGTCGGGCGTGACCTGGGTGGATGACTCGAAGGCGACCAACCCGCACGCGGCGGCCTCGTCGCTCGCCGCCTTCCCGGGCGCGATCTGGGTCGTGGGCGGGCTCCTCAAGGGCGTCGACATCTCCGAACTCGTCGCGGGACGAGGTGCGGCGACCAAAGCGGCCATCGTCATCGGCGAGGACCGCACCGCCGTGCTCGCCGCGTTCGCGCGACACGCCCCCGCGGTTCCGGTGATCGAGGTCGAGGCGACTCAGACTGAGGATGTCATGGCACGGGTCGTCGAACTGGCGGCCGGCGTCGCCGGTGACGGGGATGTCGTGCTCCTCGCACCCGCTGCGGCGTCGTTCGATCAGTTCGCCTCCTACGCAGACCGCGGTCGTCGCTTCGCGGAGGCCGTGCGCGAACGGATCGGAAGGGGAGACGGTGACCACGACGCCGAGCCGCCCGACGCCCCCGCCGAAGAAGCTCGCTGACGACGGTCAGACGCGGAGCGGCTTCGCGGCGCGTGTGTCGCTGGGGCGCGTGTTCGCGCCGGTGCCCAGCGAATTCCTGCTGCTCGCCTCGACCGCCCTCATCCTGACCGGCTTCGGCCTCGTGATGGTGCTGTCGGCGACGATGGCGACGGCCAACGCGAGCCCCTTCGAGACGGTGCTGAAGCAAGCGGTGTTCGCGCTGCTCGGCATCCCGCTGATGTTCATCGCGAGCCGGATGCCGCTGCGGTTCTGGAAACGCATCGCGTGGCCGGCCCTCGTCGCCGGCATCCTTCTGCAGCTGCTCGTCTTCGTGCCCGGCCTCGGCGTCCGCAACGATGGAAACACCAACTGGATCTCGGTCTTCGGGTTCCAGGCGCAGCCGTCGGAGTTCCTCAAACTCGCCCTCGCCGTGTGGTTGGGCTTCGTGCTCTACCGGAAGCAGACGCTCCTGTCGAAGTGGCAGCACGTGTTCATCCCGGTCGTTCCCGTCGGCGCTCTGGTGATCGGCACCGTCATGGGCGGTCACGATCTGGGCACGGCGATGATCCTCATGGCGATCCTCCTCGGCTGCCTCTTCTTCTCCGGCGTCAAGCTTCGGCTCTTCGTGATCCCGTTGATCCTGGTCGTGGCTGCTGCTGCGGTGTTCGCGGTCACGAGCCCGAACCGCATGGCGCGCATCATGAGCTTCCTCAACGTCGACTCGACCGACTGCTACTTCGCCGATGCGGGTTCGTGCTACCAGCCCCTCCACGGGATCTGGGCGCTCGCGAGCGGCGGCATCTTCGGTCTGGGGCTCGGCAACTCGCGCGAGAAGTACCAGTGGCTGCCCGCCGCCGCGAACGACTACATCTTCGCGATCGTGGGGGAGGAGCTCGGCCTCATCGGCTGCGCCGTCGTCCTCGCTCTCTTCGCGCTCTACGCCGTCGGGGCTTTCCACATCGTGCGCAAGACCCACGATCCGTTCGTGCGGATCGTCTCGGGCGGCATCACGATCTGGATCGTGGGTCAGGCGCTCGTGAACATCGGCGTCGTCCTGCGCATCTTCCCGGTCCTGGGCGTGCCGCTGCCCTTCATGTCGCAGGGCGGGACCTCTCTCGTGTCGGGTCTGCTGGCGACCGGGGTTCTGCTCTCGTTCGCGCGGACGCTGCCCGTTCGCGCTCCGGCGCTCGAGGTCGCCTCGGGGGCGCGACCGGTGCGTCCCGCGGGCGCCGAGGCACGCTCGGCCCGCCGGTAGGCTCGGTGCAGTGACGACCTACCTTCTGGCAGGCGGCGGCACGGCGGGCCATGTCAATCCGCTTCTCGCCGTGGCCGATGCCCTGCGCGACCGACGACCCGACGACACGGTTCTGGTACTCGGAACCCGCGAGGGGCTCGAGTCCCGGCTGGTCCCCGAACGGGGCTACGAACTGCTGATCGTCGACAAGGTGCCCTTCCCCCGGCGTCCGAACGGTGCCGCGATCCGCTTCCCGGCCCGTTGGCTGCGTGCGGTCGCGCAGGTGCGCGCCTACATCCGCGAGCGAGGAGTCGACGTCGTCGCCGGTTTCGGTGGCTACGCCGCCGCTCCGGCCTACGTCGCGGCGCGCCGCGAGGGCGTGCCCTACGTCGTCCACGAGGCGAACGCCCGTCCCGGGCTCGCGAACGTGCTCGGCGCCCGACGCGCGGCCGCGACGGGCATCGTGTTCGACGGCACCCCGCTGCGCGGTGCGCAGGTGGTCGGAATGCCGCTTCGCCGCGAGATCGTCGACCTCGACCGGGCGGCGCGTCGTGCCGAGGCTGCGGCGGCCTTCGGTCTCGACCCCGCGCGCCCCGTCGTGCTGGTCTTCGGAGGCTCGCTGGGCGCTCGTCGGCTGAACGAGGCGCTCGCGGGCTCGTGGCGAGACATCGTCGATGCCGGCTGGCAGGTGCTGCACGCGTCGGGCGAGCGCAACGAGGTCTCCGAGGCCGCGTCGCCGGACTACCGGGTCGTGCCCTATCTCGATCGAATGGACCTGGCGTTCGCCCTCGCCGACGTCGTGGTCTCGCGCTCAGGGGCGGCGACGGTGAGCGAGGTCAGCGCGCTCGGCATCCCCGCCGTCTACGTGCCCTACGCGGTGGGAAACGGCGAGCAGGCGCTGAACGCCGCGGGAGCCGTCCGCGCCGGAGCCGCGCGCATCATCGACGACGCCGACTTCACGCCCGAGCGCGTTCGCTCCGAGGTCGTGCCCCTGCTGAGCGATGGCGACGAACTGGAGCGGATGCGGCGCGCAGCCGGCGCCGTCGGCACACGCGAGGGGGCGGCGAACGTGGTGGCCCTCCTGGATGCCGCGCAGCGACGCTGAGGGCGTGGCGGGCGGTGCTGTCAGCCGGGCGACCTAGACTTGACGGGTCATGATCAGACCCGACTTGAGCCTCCCGATCCCCGCCGACATCACCGCCGCGCACTTCATCGGCATCGGTGGATCGGGCATGTCCGGCCTCGCCGGGATGTTCCTCGACCGCGGCATCCGCGTCTCGGGATCCGACCGGGCCGACAGCCCTGCGATGCGCGCGCTGGCCGCCCGCGGCGCCGACGTCCACATCGGACACGACGCGGCGCATCTTCCCGATGACGCCGACACGGTCGTCCACACCGGGGCGATCTGGCCCGAGAACCCCGAGTTCCTCCTCGCCAAGGAGCGCGGCCTGCACGTCATCCACCGCTCGCAGGCCCTGCACTGGCTCGTCGGCGGCCGCCGACTCGTGTCGGTGGCGGGTGCGCACGGCAAGACGACCTCCACGGGCATGATCGTCACGGCGCTCCGTGGTCTCGGGACGCGGCCGACCTTCGTGAACGGCGGTGTCATCGCCGA
Organism: Microbacterium sp. M4A5_1d; assembly: GCF_053345465.1. Taxonomy (NCBI): domain Bacteria; kingdom Bacillati; phylum Actinomycetota; class Actinomycetes; order Micrococcales; family Microbacteriaceae; genus Microbacterium; species Microbacterium sp. M4A5_1d. Next base: position 773,616 of record NZ_JBKFAD010000001.1, on the reverse strand, counting down.
CCTGGGTGTCTCGAGCGCGACCGGAGACGACGATGTATTCGTCATCGAAGCCGACGAGTCCGACGGCACCTTCCTTCTCTACGACACCTCCATCGCCCTCATCACGAACGTCGATCCGGATCACCTCGATCACTGGCAGACCCGAGAGTCGTTCTACGACGGCTTCGTCCGCTTCGCGGATGGCGCGCGCGAGGCCGTCGTCATCTCCGCCGACGACCCGGGTGCAGCACGCGTCGCGGCCGCCCTCAGCCACCGACGCGTCGTCACCTTCGGTGAGGCCGCCGACGCCGACGTCCGCGTCTCCGACATCGTGACGGACGGGCCGGTGTCGTTCTCGCTCACCGCCGGGGGAGAGACGGCCCACGGCCGGCTCTCGGTGCCGGGCGCCCACAACGCGATCAACGCGGCGGGCGCCGTCGCCGTGCTCGTCGCCCTCGGATACGAGCTCGAGCGCGCCCTCCGAGCGGTGGAAGGATTCGGCGGCACGGCCCGACGGTTCGAGCTCCACGGCGTCACCCGGGGCGTCAGCGTCTACGACGACTACGCGCACCACCCGACCGAGGTGGCCGCGGCGCTCTCCGCCGCGCGGACCGTCGTGGGCGGCGGGCGGATCATCGCCCTGCATCAGCCGCACACGTACTCGCGCACGCAGGAGATGTTCCGCGAGTTCGCCGACGTGCTCGAGACCCATGCCGACCACACGGTCGTCCTGGATGTGTACGGAGCGCGCGAAGATCCGGTGCCGGGAGTGACGGGCGAGTTGGTCAGCGGCGCGTTCACCGACCCCGGGCACGTGCACTTCGTCGCCGATTGGCAGGAGGCCGCCGACTACGCGGCGGGCGTCGCGCGCGAGGGCGACTTCATCGTCACCCTCGGTTGCGGCAACGTCAACCTGATCATCCCGCAGGTGCTCGAGTCGCTCGCCCGGGCGGAGGGGTAGCCGGTGCGTCGCCCGAGTCCGCTGCCACCGTCCCCGCGGCCGCGCGGCGGGCAGGACGGCGCCAGTGCGCCGGCCGACCGTCCCACGTCGGCTCCGCGGCGGGTGGACCCACCGCGGCGCGACGCCGATGAGCGGGGTGCGGGCGTGGCGGAAAGCGTCTCGCCGGACGCCACCGAGACCCAGCCCGTCGAGGAGCTGTGGCACCAGCGCGGCCGCGATTACGGGATAGCGCCGATCATCCCGTTCGATCCGCCCGCCCGCGGAGAGTCGGCGGCGCCGCCCGCATCCGATGTCTCGGATGTCGACGAGCCCGACCGGCCGCTCACGGCGCGCGATCTGTGGGGCGCGGCGCGTGCGAGGCGGCGGGCGCTGCGTCGCGAGGTGCGGCGCTTCACGGCACGTCAGCGTCGGCGCAGACGTATCTGGCTGATCTCCGCCGGCGTTCTGGCGGCTCTCGTGCTCGGGTCTATCGGCGCCGCCTACAGCCCCTTGTTCGCGGTCGAACGCGTCACGATCGTGGGAACCTCGCAACTCGACGCCGGCGCAGTCGAGACAGCGCTCGAGGGTCAGATCGGGACGCCGATGCCCCTCGTCGACGAGAGCGCTGTGAAGGCAGCACTCGTCTCCTTCCCGCTGGTCGAGTCGTACAGCCTCGAAGCGCGTCCTCCGCACGAGCTCGTGGTTCGCATCGTCGAGCGGACACCGGTCGGCGCCGTGCAGGGCGAGGCCGGTTACACGCTGGTCGATGCCGCGGGCGTCGCGCTGTCGACCACCCCGGAACCGCCGTCCGGCCAGCCGCTCCTCGAGGTCGAGGGAGGCCTGTCGTCGAGCACCTTCGCCGCCGCGGGGCAGGTCTTCCGCTCGCTGCCGGAGTCCCTGCGGACCCAGGTCACGGTGCTGTCCGCGACGACGCCGAACGACGTGACGCTCACGCTCACCGACGGCCGCTCGGTGGTCTGGGGTGGGGCGAGCGACTCGGCCAAGAAGGTCCAGGCGCTCGAAGCGCTCATGGCTGCTCGGCCGGATGCCTCCGGCTACGACGTGTCGTCGCCGCAGGCGGCAGTCGTCCGCTGAGGCGTCGATCCTGCCCCTTTTCCGCTGCTCCGAGAAACGCGCAACACGGGATGTCGCGACACGCCGCGCACGTCCGGCGGGTGAGTCCCTGAGTGCGTAGCTTCAACTCAGGAATTGCATACCCGGCAATTCTTTAAACCTCTACGTGAGGTTGAAGGTTTACGAACAGGGTTCGGGACGAGATGGAGGCCGGCATGAGCCAGAACCAGAACTACCTCGCGGTGATCAAGGTCGTCGGTGTGGGCGGTGGCGGCGTCAATGCCGTCAACCGGATGATCGAGCTGGGGCTGCGGGGTGTCGAGTTCATCGCGGTGAACACCGACGCGCAGGCGCTCCTCATGAGCGACGCGGACGTCAAGCTCGACGTCGGCCGCGAACTGACGCGAGGCCTCGGTGCCGGCGCCGACCCCGAGGTGGGTCGCCGCGCCGCAGAGGATCACGCCGAGGAGATCGAGGAGGCGCTCGCAGGTGCCGACATGGTCTTCGTCACCGCCGGTGAGGGCGGCGGAACCGGTACCGGCGGTGCTCCTGTCGTGGCGCGGATCGCCAAGTCGATCGGGGCGCTCACGATCGGTGTCGTCACCAAGCCCTTCTCGTTCGAGGGCCGTCGTCGCCAGAGCCAGGCCGAGGCCGGTGTGTCGAAGCTGAAGGAAGAGGTCGACACCCTCATCGTCGTCCCGAACGACCGCCTGCTCGAGATCAGCGATCGTGGCATCTCGATGGTCGAGGCTTTCGCGACCGCCGACCAGGTGCTCCTCGCCGGTGTCCAGGGCATCACCGACCTCATCACGACGCCCGGCCTCATCAACCTCGACTTCGCCGACGTGAAGTCGGTCATGCAGGGCGCCGGTTCGGCTCTCATGGGCATCGGCTCCGCTCGTGGCGCCGACCGCGCCATCAAGGCGGCCGAGCTGGCTGTCGAGTCGCCACTGCTCGAAGCCTCGATCGAAGGCGCCCACGGCGTCCTGCTGTCGATCCAGGGTGGATCGAACCTCGGCATCTTCGAGATCAACGACGCGGCGCAGCTCGTCAAGGAGGCGGCGCACCCCGAGGCCAACATCATCTTCGGTACGGTCATCGACGACACCCTCGGCGACGAGGTTCGCGTGACCGTCATCGCCGCGGGCTTCGACGGCGGCGAGCCCCAGGCTCGCATCGAGCCGATCGCCGCCGCCCGGCTGTCGGCGCCGCCGGTGGTCCCCGAGATCCCGGCTGAGCAGGCCGCGGCATCCGAGCCGGTCGAGCGTCGTGAGGCCAAGGAGACGGTGCCGGTCTCGGCGAAGAGCGAGTCGTACGACTCGGTCTTCGGTGACGATGACCTCGACATCCCCGACTTCCTGAAGTAGACCGAACGATCCATGCCGGACCTTGCCGCACGGCTCGCCGACGTCGACGCCCGCATCGCAGCTGCGATGCGGGCGTCGGGTCGCGCCGCGGATGAGGTGACGCGGATCGTGGTGACCAAGTTCCACCCTCCGGGGCTCATCACTGAGCTGCACGCCCTCGGCGTGCGCGACGTGGGGGAGAACCGACAGCAGGAGCTCACCGCCAAGCACGATGAGCTCGCCGACCTCGAGGGCATGCACTGGCATTTCATCGGGCAGGCGCAGACGAACAAGGCCCGTGCCGTGCGAGCCGCAGCGGATGTCGTCCACTCGGTGGATCGCGCGCGTATTGCCGACGCGCTCCATGTGGCGGCTCCCGAGGGGGCGCCGCTCGATGTGCTGGTGCAGGTCAATCTGACCGACGACCCGGGCCGCGGTGGCGTCGCGCCGAGCGGTGTCGAGGCCCTCGCCGCCCACGTGGCGGAGCACTGCACGAGTCTCCGGATGCGCGGTGTGATGGCTGTGGCTCCCCTCGGCGAGGAGCCGGCCGCGGCCTTCGCCCGTCTCGCGCAGGCGTCCGTCGCCCTGCGCTCCGTCGCGTCCGACGCGACCTGGATCTCCGCCGGGATGACCGGCGATTTCGTCGAAGCGATCTCCGCCGGTGCGACACACCTGCGGATCGGATCGGCAATCACGGGACCGCGCCCGGACCGCGGATAGCCTCGGAACAGACGAGCAAACGGAGGATGCGATGTCGAACCCGCTGAAGAAGACCATGGTTTACCTGGGCCTCGCAGATGAGGAAGAAATGTACGAAGAGCCGCAGGCCGAGCAGCAGCAGGCCCGCCGTGACAAGCCCGTCGAGAAGCCGGCCGCGCCGGTGACTCCGCTGCACCGTCCGGCGGTCGTGCGTCAGCCCACCACGGGAACCGTCAGCGAGATTCTGACCGTTCACCCCAAGCAGTATCGCGATGCGCAGGTCATCGCCGAGAACTTCCGCGAGGGTGTGCCGGTCATCATCAACCTCTCGCAGATGAGCGACGCCGACGCGCGGCGCCTCATCGATTTCGCGAGCGGACTCTCCCTCGGTCTGTACGGCCGCATCGAGCGCGTGACGAGCAAGGTGTTCCTGCTCTCACCCGAGAACATCGCCGTCTCCGGCGACGGCGCTGTGGCTCAGGCTGAGCCTGAGGCGGCGCCGTTCGCGCAGTGACCTGACGTGGATGTCGTTCGGCTGATCGCCGCGCTCGTCTACTTCGCTCTGCTGCTGTACATCCTCGTTCTGTTCGTCCGACTGATCCTGGAGTACATTCCCCTGTTCAACCGGGAGTGGCGCCCGCGGGGCTTCACCCTCGTGCTCGCCGAGGTCGTCTATACGATCACGGACCCCCCGATCAAGACACTGCGCCGGGTCATCCCTCCGATCCGACTCGGCGTCATCGCAATCGATCTGGCATTCCCGCTCACCATGCTGGCGTGCTTCATCCTGCTGTCGATCACCCGCGTGATCGCCTTCTCCTGAGGCGGTCGCGGCGGGATCGTCGCGACCGCGAAGGCGTCGGACTATGCTGGGTGGGTACGGCCCGCTGCGGCGGGTGCCGGCTGACCGGCCCGCGTCGTGAGCCCTGAAAGAGGACAACACCATGGCTTTGACCCCTGAAGACGTCGTCACCAAGCAGTTCCAGCACGTGCGTTTCAAGGAAGGATTCGACCCCGATGAGGTCGACGACTTCCTCGACGAGATCGTCGTGGAATGGCGCAAGACGATCGCCGAGAACGACGAGCTCAAGGCGAAGCTCGCTGCCTACGAGTCGGGTGAGACGCCCGCTGCAGCTCCCGCCGACGACGCCGTCGTCGAGGACGTGCCCGCGCCGGTTCCCGCCGTCGAGCAGCCCGCCCCGGCCGCCGACATGGCTCCCGCCGCCGCATCCGCCGGCATCATCGAGCTGGCCCAGCGCCTGCACGATGAGCACGTGGCCGAGGGCAAGGCGCAGCGCGACAAGCTCATCGCCGACGCGCAGGCTCAGGCTGCGTCGATCATCTCCGAGGCGGAGGCCCGCGGCCGCGACGAGGTGGCGCGTCTCGAGGCCGAGCGCGTGTCGCTCGAAGGTCGTATCTCCGAGCTGCAGCAGTTCGAGAAGGACTACCGCGGCCAGCTCCGCGGCTTCATCGAAAGCAAGCTCCGCGACCTCGACACGACCGGCGTCTCGGCCGGCGCGTAATCCTTGGCGTCGCGCAAGCGTCTGAACGGTCCGGCGGCCGGTGCCCTCGTCGCGATTCTCGCGGCAGTGGTACTGGCCGCCGACCAGTTCACAAAGTATCTCGCGCTCGAGAACCTGCCGTACCAGCGTGAGGTTCCGGTCCTCGGCGAGTTCTTCCAGCTGTATCTGACGAAGAACCCCGGCGCAGCGTTCTCGCTCGGCACGGGGGTCACCTGGCTCTTCACGCTCGCACTTGCGGCTGTGGCGGTCGTCGTGGTCGTGCTCACGGTCCGCAGCGTGCGCACGAGGTCGTGGGCCATCGTCCTCGGATTGCTCCTCGGGGGCGTCCTCGGGAACCTCACCGATCGCCTGCTCCGGGAACCCGGCTTCCTCGTCGGGCACGTCGTCGACTTCATCCACACCCCGTGGATGTGGCTGTGGTTCCCGTCGGCGATCTACAACGTCGCCGACATGTTCATCGTCACGATGATGATCTCCGTCGCCGTGCTGGTCGTGATCGGCGTCCGTTTCGACGGCTCACGCGAGCGCCGCAACGTGGACGAGGCCGCCGGGGCCGCTGCCACTGCGGATACGGAACGCTGACATGCCGCAACGCGCGCTCCCGGTTCCCGACGGGCTCGACGGCGTCCGTGTCGACGCCGCGCTGGCCAAGCTGCTCGGGTTCTCACGGACTTTCGCCGCGGAGGTGGCGGCTGCGGGTGGTGTGACGCTCGACGGTCGCACGCTCGGGAAGTCCGACAAGCTCGCCGCCGGAGCGTGGCTCGACGTGTTCTGGGAGGAGCGAGCAGAGGCTCAGATCGTCCCAGTCGCGGTTCCCGACCTCGGCATCGTGCACGACGATGACGACATCGTGGTCGTCGACAAGCCGGCGGGTGTCGCCGCCCATCCCTCGCTCGGCTGGGACGGCCCGACCGTGCTCGGCGCTCTGGCCGCTGCCGGCTATCGCATCGCGACGACCGGGGCGGCCGAGCGCCAGGGCGTGGTGCACCGCCTGGATGTCGGGACGAGCGGTCTCATGGTCGTCGCGAAGAGCGAGCGAGCCTACGTCGCCCTCAAGCGCGCGTTCAAGGAGCGTGAGGTCGAGAAGATCTATCACGCGGTGGTGCAGGGTCACCCCGACCCGCTCTCGGGGACGATCGACGCCCCGATCGGCCGCCACCCGTCGCACTCCTGGAAGTTCGCCGTCACGCCGACCGGGAAGGACTCGGTCACCCACTACGAGACGCTGGAGGCGTTCGTCGGCGCCTCCCTGCTCGAGATCCACCTGGAGACCGGTCGTACCCATCAGATCCGCGTGCACATGGCCGCCCACCGGCATCCGTGCGTCGGCGACCCGCTCTACGGTGCCGACCCGACACTGTCCGCCCGGCTCGGGTTGACGCGTCAATGGCTGCACGCTCATCGCCTCGCATTCGAACACCCCGTGACGGGGGAGTGGTCGGCGTTCACGTCGCCCTACGCCCCCGACCTCGCGCGCGCCCTCGAGATCCTCAGCGGCGACTGACGGGTCGGCCCGCGTTGGCCCCTCGCGTCGCGATCACGGCTCGCCGAGCCGATCGGCGAGAGCACGCGCCTCGCGACGCCCTGCGATGAGTCGATCAGACAGGCCGTCGTGCGCAGACTCGAGGGCACTGGCATCGCCGTGGGCGCGGAGCAGAGCGAGCCCGCCGCGGAGGTTCGCCGCCGCGCCGCCCAGGCCCGCGGCGACTGTGTCAGCGGCGACGGCGACGTCCGACATGAGGTGGCGGTTGCCGACGTCGGCGAGCAAGCGCACCTCGTCCCACACGCCGAGCGCGATCTCGCCGAGGGCAGCCGACGTCTCGATGGCGCGGGTCGCCGCATCGACGATGCGACGGTCGCGCTCGCCCGGGTCGTCGTCCGGCCTCAGCGCCGCACCGAGCGCGCCCGACGCCCGGCCGTCGTCGTCAGCCGCGGAGATGGCCGCGTCGCGGTGCCGTGCGAGACGGTCGTCGATCCCGTCCGCGGCCGGCTCCGCGGAGCTGTAGCGGCTCACCATCTGAGCGAGTGCCGCCGCGACGGCCGTCACGACTCCGCTGGCCGCTCCGCCGCCGGGGTCGCCGTTGTCCCGCGCGAGGGCGTCGAGCAGGTCGCCCAGGGCGACGCGCGAGCTCACCGGCCGCCCCGGAACGTCGCCGGGTCATCCTCGGCGACGGCGAGGGCGATCTTGCGGACGTGCTCGGGCGCGACGTCGATCATCTGTCCGAGGTCGTAGAACCCGACGTCGGTCAGCTCGCCGTCCGCAGGGTGCGGGTCGCCCGAGACCCAGGAGCACCGGAACACCAGGTCGAGGTAGTCGACCTGATCGCCGTTGGCGTAGACGATGCCGGGGATCTGGTGCACGAGGGCGAGGCGCTCCGCACGGACGACGACGCCCGCCTCTTCGAGACACTCGCGGACCGCGGCGTCTGCAGGCTCCTCACCCGGGTCGACGATGCCGGAGACCGGCTGCCAGCTCCCGTTGTCGGCGCGCTTGCCCAGGAGCACCTTCTCATCGCGGAACACCACGGCGGTGACCCCCACGAGGGGCAGCGGAGCGGTGCCGATCTTCTTGCGCAGATCGAGGACGAAGTCGGGAGTGGCCATGGGCCCAGCCTAGGACCGGTGTCCGAGCCCGAACGTAGACTCGTCTGGTGGCATCCGACTCCTTTGTTCATCTGCACGTGCACAGCGAGTACTCGATGCTCGACGGTGCAGCCAAGATCGCGGCCATGACTCAGGCGGCGGCCGACTACGGCATGCCCGCGATCGCGGTGACCGACCACGGCAACACGTTCGCCGCCTTCGAGTTCTACCGTGCCGCGAAGGCGGCCGGCGTCAAGCCGATCATCGGTCTCGAGGCCTACGTGACGCCGGGAACGCACCGCAGCGACAAGTCGCGCGTGGCGTGGGGATCGCCCGAGCAGAAGAGCGACGACGTCTCCGGTTCCGGCGCCTACACCCACATGACGATGTGGAGCCAGAGCACCGAGGGCATGCACAACCTCTTCCGGCTGAGCTCCCTGTCGAGCATGGAGGGCTACTACTTCAAACCGCGCATGGACCGCGAGCTGCTGCAGACCTACGGCAAGGGGCTCATCGCGACGACGGGCTGCCCCTCGGGGGAGGTGCAGACGCGGCTCCGCCTCGGTCAGTACGACGCCGCTCGCGCCGCGGCCGCCGAATTCCAGGACATCTTCGGCAAGGAGAACTACTTCGCCGAGATCATGGATCACGGCCTGTCGATCGAGCGCCGGGTGATGACCGACCTGCTGCGGCTGGCGAAAGACCTCGACATCCCGCTCGTCGCGACCAACGACTCGCACTACACGCATCAGCACGAGGCCGATGCGCACGCGGCGCTCCTCTGCGTGCAGTCAGGCTCGACGCTCGACGATCCGAACCGCTTCAAGTTCGACGGCGACGGCTACTACATCAAGACGGCCCAGGAGATGCGGCAGCTGTTCCGCGACCACCCCGAGGCGTGCGACAACACCCTGCTGATCGCCGAGCGCTGCGAGGTCGAGTTCAACACCTCGGCCAACTACATGCCGCGGTTCCCCGTACCCGACGGCGAGACCGAAGACAGCTGGCTCGTGAAAGAGGTCGAGGCGGGGCTCCACTACCGATACCCCGGCGGCATCCCCGACAAGGTGCGCAAGCAGGCCGAGTACGAGACGGGCATCATCCTCCAGATGGGCTTCCCGGGCTACTTCCTCGTCGTCGCCGACTTCATCAACTGGGCGAAGGACAACGGCATCCGGGTCGGTCCCGGGCGTGGCTCGGGCGCCGGATCGATGGTGGCCTACGCGATGCGCATCACCGACCTCGATCCTCTCGAGCACGGTCTCATCTTCGAGCGGTTCCTCAACCCCGATCGTGTCAGCATGCCCGACTTCGACGTCGACTTCGACGACCGTCGCCGCGGCGAGGTCATCGAGTACGTGACCGAGAAGTACGGCTCCGAGCGCGTCGCGCAGATCGTCACCTACGGCACGATCAAGTCGAAGCAGGCACTGAAGGATGCCGGCCGCGTGCTGGGGTTCCCCTTCAGCATGGGCGAGAAGCTCACCAAGGCGATGCCGCCGGCGGTGATGGGCAAGGACATGCCGCTGGACGGCATGTACAACAAGGAGCACCCGCGGTTCAAGGAAGCCAGCGAGTTCCGCGCCTTGATCGACACCGATCCCGAGGCGAAGACCGTGTTCGATCGCGCCCTCGGGCTCGAGGGCCTGAAGCGGCAGTGGGGCGTGCACGCGGCCGGCGTCATCATGTCGTCGGAGCCGCTGCTCGACATCATCCCCATCATGCGTCGCGAGCAGGACGGTCAGATCGTCACGCAGTTCGACTACCCCTCGTGCGAGACGCTCGGTCTCATCAAGATGGACTTCCTGGGGCTGCGCAACCTCACGATCATCTCGGATGCGCTCGATAACATCCGCATGAACCGGGGTGAGGAGCTCGACCTCGAGCATCTCGCGCTCGACGACCGCCCGGCCTACGACCTGCTCACCCGCGGCGACACGCTCGGGGTGTTCCAGCTCGACGGCGGACCGATGCGATCGCTGCTCCGCCTGATGAAGCCCGACAACTTCGAGGACATCTCGGCTGTCATCGCGCTGTACCGGCCGGGCCCCATGGGCGCGAACTCGCACACGAACTACGCACTGCGCAAGAACGGCCTGCAGCCGATCACGCCGATCCACCCCGAGCTCGAAGAGCCGCTGCGCGACATCCTCGACACGACCTACGGCCTGATCATCTATCAGGAGCAGGTCATGGCGATCGCGCAGAAGGTCGCCGGCTTCTCGCTCGGCCAGGCCGACATCCTCCGCCGCGCGATGGGCAAGAAGAAGAAGTCCGAACTCGACAAGCAGTACGAGGGCTTCTCGGGCGGTATGAAGGAACGCGGCTTCGGCGAGGGCGCTATCAAAGCGCTCTGGGACATCCTGCTCCCGTTCTCCGACTACGCGTTCAACAAGGCGCACTCCGCTGCGTACGGCCTGGTCTCGTACTGGACGGCCTACCTCAAGGCGCACTACCCCGCCGAGTACATGGCCGCACTCCTCACGAGCGTCGGCGATTCGAAGGACAAGATGGCGGTGTACCTCAACGAGTGCCGCCGCATGGGCATCAGGGTGCTGCCGCCCGACGTCGGCGAGTCGATCCGATACTTCGCCGCCGTCGGCGAGGACATCCGATTCGGTCTGGGCGCGGTGCGGAACGTCGGTGCCAACGTCGTCGACGGCATCATCGCGTCGCGGGCCGATGACAACTACGTCAGCTTCCACGACTTCCTCACCAAGGTCCCGCTCCACGTCGCGAACAAGCGGACCGTCGAGTCCCTCATCAAGGCTGGCGCGTTCGACTCACTGGGCTCGACCCGCCGCGCCCTGATGGAGATCCACGAGGACGCGGTCGAAGCCGCGGTCGACGCGAAGCGCAAGGCCGCGACCGGTGCGATCGGATTCGATTTCGACAGCCTGTACGACGAGGCCGAGGAAGTCATGCCGGCCAAGGTGCCCGAGCGGCCCGAATGGACGAAGAAGGACAAGCTGGCCTTCGAGCGCGAGATGCTCGGACTCTACGTGTCCGACCATCCGCTCGCCGGGCTGGAGATCCCGCTGGCCAAGCACGCCTCCACCTCGATCCACGACCTGCTGGCGTCGGATGACGTCCAGGACGGCGATCAGGTCACCGTCGCCGGGCTCGTCACGAGCGTGCAGCACCGCGTCGCCAAGCAGAGCGGCAACCCCTACGGCATGATCACCGTCGAGGACTTCGATGGTGAAGTGACCGTGATGTTCATGGGGAAGACGTATACGGAGTTCCAGAGCATGCTCGTGGCCGACTCGATCCTCGTCGTCCGAGGGCGGGTGTCGCGACGCGACGACGGGCTGAACCTGCACGGCCAATCCGCGTTCTCTCCCGACCTCGGTTCATTCGATGCCGCCGGGCCGCTCGTGCTGCTGCTTCCGGAGCAGCGTGCGACGGAGTCGACGATCGGCGAGCTGGCGGCCGTCCTGCGTCGTCACAGCGGTGAGACCGAGGTGTCGCTGAAGCTCCACAGGGCGGGTACGGCGAAGGTGTTCGAGGTGCCGCATCCGGTACGCGTCACGCCCGATCTCTACGGTGAGCTCAAGGGACTTCTGGGACCTCAGTGTCTGGGTTGAGCCGGGTAGGATTCCACCGCAGCGCAACCGCCGCGACGAAGGGAACATCGTGACCGACGAGAAGAACATCCACTCCGACGACGGCCGTCCCGAGGACGCAGCGCCCGGCGTTGCCGAGCCGGCACACGAGACCACAGCCACCGACGACTTCGACGGTGCGCAGACCGACGCGGCCTCGGACGCGTTCGCGCCCGCAGCGGATGCAGCGGTCGTGATCGACGAGTCCGCGGTCGAGCCCGTCGTGATCGAGGAGCCCGCCGAGCACGCCCCGGTCGACGACGCGGCGGAGATGCCGGCGTCATCCGAAGACACCTCTGCCGCGTCCGCCGTGTCCGGGCAGACCTCGGTCCTTCCCGGCTCGGACGAGCGCGGCGCGCAGTCCGCCGTGGGCTCGTCGGGGGAGGTGCCGCCGCAGTACGGCGTGGGTCCGCTCTCGATCCGCGAGGTCGCACTCGCCGGCGTCTGGGCTGTCGCGTTCATCTGCTCGTTCTTCCCCGTGTACGGCCGCTTCGGTGCCGGGGTGTCGGTGTGGGGCGCGGGGATCGACTGGATCCTGACGATCGGCGTGCCCACGGTCGCGGTCTTCCTGGTGCTGCTGCGCCGCTTCTCGCCGCAGGGCATCCGCCGTGTCGGCTCCCTCGGCATCGATCAGTTCGCGTCGGTCGCCTTCTCGGTCTCCGCCACCGTGTGGCTCGGGATCATCTGGAGCTCGTTCGCGGGCCTCGCCCAGTCCGGCGTGTTCCTCGCGAGCTGGGTCGTGTGGGTCGAGGTGATCCTGGCTCTGGCGGGGGTCGTGCTCACCGTCGTCGCGCCCCACCTTCCCGTTCTCGGCGACGATTTCGCGCACCGGCCCGAATCGCCGGCGCACCGGGTGGCGCGGGCGACGCGTCCGGTCGTCGCCCGGCCGGCATCCGCCCGCCCGGCCCCGCACACCGGCCCGTCGCACACCGCATCGGCGCACAGCGCTCCGCACGCAGCAGGCGCCGGCACCCCCGCCTACACCGGCTACGCCGCTCCGGCCGGCTACGCCGTCCCCGCGGAGGCTCCGGCATCCTCTGGCGCGCCCGAGTCGGCACCGGCCGACGCTGCGGAGCCGTTCGACACCGGCGCGACGACGGTCATCGAGCCCGTTGCCGCGCCCCAGGCGTTCTGGGCGCTCGCCCCGGATGAGCGCGATGTCCTCGACGAGATGGGTGTGCCGCTCTTCCGGATCGGGCCGACGGCATGGGCCCTCGTCATCGAGGATCGCGGCGAGGTCTTCGTGGTCCGCCACGAGGACGGCCGCGTCGGATATCTCCACGAGACCAGCGATGTCACGCGCGGCTGAGTCCGCCGCGGGCGCGCGCTAGCCTGGAACGATGCGCACTATCGATCTTCGCGGCCGTCGTCTGACGCCCGCCGAGTTGCTCGCCGCCGTTCCCCGGGCCGAAGCCGCCCGCGGGCTTGCTCTGGCTACGGCAGCTGAGATCGTGCATGATGTCGCCGCTCGCGGAGAGGTTTCGCTCCGTGAGCAGGCGGCTCGCTTCGACGGGGTCGAAGATCACGCGGTACGAGTTCCCGCTGAACACCTCGATGAGGCACTGGAGGGTATCTCCCCGGCCGTGAGAACTGCGATCGAGGAATCCATCCGCCGCGTGCGGTTGGCGTCGGCCGCTCAGGTCCCGCCCGACCGGGTCACCGAGCTCGGCCCGGGTGCCCGCGTCGAGCAGCGCTGGCGACCCGTCCGGCGCGTCGGGGTCTACGTCCCCGGCGGTAAAGCGGTGTATCCCTCCAGTGTCGTGATGAACGTCGTGCCGGCGCAGGTCGCCGGTGTCGAGACGGTGGCGCTGGCTTCGCCTCCGCAGCGCGACCACGGCGGGCGTATTCACCCGGTGATCCTCGCGGCGGCACGTCTCCTCGGTATCTCGGAGGTCTACGCGATGGGCGGAGCCGGCGCGATCGGCGCGTTCGCGTACGGCGTCGACTCTCTCGAGCTCGATCCCGTCGATGTCATCTCCGGGCCGGGCAACAACTTCGTCGCCCTCGCGAAGCGCGTCGTCGCGGGCGTCGTCGGCACCGACTCCGAGGCCGGCGCCACCGAGATCCTGATCGTCGCCGACGCTGACGCCGACGCCGATCTCGTGGCTGCTGACCTTGTCAGCCAGGCCGAGCACGACGAGCAGGCAGCCGCAGTCCTCGTCACGGACTCCGCCGATCTCGCCGCCGCGGTGGCGGAGCGGGTCTCAGTCCGTGCGGCCGGTACACGTCACGCGGACCGCGTCGCGATCGCCCTGGACGGCCCCCAGTCCGCGATCGTCCTCGTCGACGACATCCCGGCTGCGGCCGCGTTCTCGAACGCCTACGCGCCCGAGCACCTCGAACTGCACCTGCGCGATCCGCGTCCTGACGAGTACGTGAACGCGGGGGCCGTCTTCGTCGGTTCGCACACCCCGGTGAGCCTCGGCGACTATCTCGCCGGCAGCAACCACGTGCTCCCGACCGGGGGACAGGCGCGCTACGCCGCCGGTCTCGGTGCCGCGACCTTCCTGCGATCGCAGCAGGTGATCACCTATGACCGTGAGGCGCTGCGCGCGGTGCACGACGGCATCCTGGCTCTATCCGACTCGGAACAGCTTCCCGCGCACGGCGAAGCGGTCTCGGCGCGGTTCGACGCGTAATCTGGGCTCGTCATGCATTGCCCTTTCTGCCGCAATCCCGATTCCCGCGTCATCGACTCCCGCACGAGCGATGACGGCCTCAGCATCCGTCGCAGGCGCCAGTGCCCGAAGTGCGGCGGCCGTTTCTCGACGATCGAGACGGCGAGCCTCAACGTCATCAAGCGCTCGGGAGTCATCGAGCCGTTCAGCCGCGAGAAGGTGATGTCGGGCGTCCGCAAGGCGTGTCAGGGCAGACCGGTCACCGAGGCCGACCTCGCCGTACTGGCGCAGGCGGTCGAAGAGGCCGTGCGCCAGACCGGTTCGTCGCAGATCGATACGAACGAGATCGGCCTCGCGATCCTCGGACCGCTGCGCAATCTCGACGAGATCGCCTATCTGCGATTCGCGAGTGTGTATCAGGCGTTCGACACGCTCGAAGATTTCGAAGCAGCGATCGAACAGCTGCGTGCCGATCACATCGCGGCACGGACATCGGAGGGGTCGGGCGCGCTCTAGGCTGGACGGCGATGTATCCGTTCATCTTCCGCACCGTCTTCTCGCGCATGGAGCCGGAGACGGCGCACCACCTGGTGGTCCCGGTCATCCGTCTGCTCGGCGTCCCGCCCTTCTCGACCATCGCCCGTGCGCTGACCCGTCCGGACGCGTCGCTTCGGACCGAGGCGCTGGGACTCGTCTTCGACTCGCCGTTCGGTGTGGCGGCAGGGTTCGACAAGAACGCGGTCATGGTGCGCGGGCTCGGCGCCCTCGGCTTCGGGCACGTCGAGATCGGTACCGTGACGGCTGTGCCGCAGGAAGGCAATCCCCGGCCTCGGCTGTTCCGGTTGATTCCGGATCGTGCGCTCGTCAACCGCATGGGCTTCAACAACCGCGGCGCGGCGGCCGCGGCATCCCGCCTCCGGCGTCTGCGTCGCGGCCGGAACCATGCCATCGTCGGAGCGAACATCGGCAAGAGCCGCGTCGTCGACGTCGAGCAGGCCACCGCCGACTACGTCACGAGCACGCGTCTGGTCGCCCCCGAGGCCGACTATCTGGTCGTCAACGTCTCGTCGCCCAACACACCCGGGCTCCGCGGACTGCAGGCGGTCGAGACGCTCCGCCCGCTGCTCGAGGCCGTGCGGGATGCGGCCGGCGCGACGCCCCTCCTGGTGAAGATCGCGCCCGACCTCGCGGATGACGAGGTCACCGCCATCGCGCGGATGGCCGTCGACGCCGGCCTGGCCGGCCTCATCGCCACGAACACCACGATCTCTCGCGACGGC
The DNA here is from genome assembly GCF_053345465.1 of Microbacterium sp. M4A5_1d. NCBI lineage: Bacteria > Bacillati > Actinomycetota > Actinomycetes > Micrococcales > Microbacteriaceae > Microbacterium > Microbacterium sp. M4A5_1d. Next base: position 757,969 of record NZ_JBKFAD010000001.1, on the reverse strand, counting down.
CTGCTGACGGACGAGGCGACTATCGAGCAGATCGGCGCCGGCGGACTCTCGGGCGCGCCGCTTCGCCGTCGCGCGCTCGAGGTGCTGCGCGTGGTGCGGTCGGCCGTCCCCGATGATTTCTGCGTCATCGCAGCCGGGGGAGTGGAGACCGCGGTGGACGTGCAGGAGCGGCTGGCCGCGGGCGCCGATCTGGTTCAGGGGTACACCGCGTTCATCTACCGCGGCCCCCTGTGGGCACGGCAGATCAACCGTGGTCTGGTCGATCTCAGACGGGGCGCTGGCCGCGCTTGACCTGAGGCTTCGGCAGACGCATGAAGCGCATCTGGATCGAGCGCATCGCGCCGTACCAGCCGAGGCCCTTCTCCATGCGTTCTGCGCCGAACTTCGCTCGAACGGCCTTCTTCACGCGGATGCTGGTGATGACCATGTCGCCGATCACGAGCAGGATGAACGACCACAGGGCGATGAACGCGTAGAAGGTCACCGCGTTCGAGCCGAGGAACGTCACGATGATGACGAGCACCATCGCGCCCATGACGAGTTCGCCGAGGTGCCATCCGGCGTCGATGTAGTCGCGGACGAAACGACGCTGCGGTCCCTTGTCGCGCATCGGCAGATAGCGCTCGTCGCCGTTGGCCATACCGATACGCGCTTTGTCGCGGCGCTCGGCGAGCTCTGCGCGAGCGCGCGCCTTCGCTTCTTTGGTGTCCGGCACCAGAGGGCGCTTGCGGGCCGCCTCCTGGGCGGCGCGGCTGGGGGTGGGACGGTTCTTGCCGGAGCCCGTCGACGCCTGAGCGGCGTCGTCCGGAGCAGGGGCAGCGGGAGTTTTGGCCACGGGGATCCTCGGGTTCTGCGACGAACGTGCCTCTTAAGATTACCCGCATGACCTCCGAATCTCCTCGGTCCGTCGCTGTGCGCGACGCCGCCTTCTCCGCCGTCCCCGCCACCCTCGCCGATCTCGGCGCGCTCGTGCGGATTCCCTCGGTCGCGTTCCCCGGATTCGACCGGGCCGAGGTGGAGCGCAGCGCCGCGGCCGTCGCCGATCTGGCGCGCGGGCTCGGCATCTTCGATCGCGTCGAGGTGGCGACGGCGACCATTCCGGAGACGGGTGAGGAGGGGATGCCGGCGGTGTTGGCGACTCGCGCTGCGCGCAATGGCCGACCGACGATCCTCCTGTACGCGCACCACGATGTGCAGCCGGTCGGCGATGAGGCCCTGTGGGACTCCGCTCCCTTCGAGCCCACCGTCCGTGATGGTCGCCTGTACGGTCGCGGCGCAGCCGACGACAAGGCCGGGGTCATGGCACACATCGGCGCCCTGCGTGCTCTCGTCGAGGCGGCCGGCGAAGACTTCGACCTCGGCGTCAACCTCTTCATCGAGGGTGAGGAGGAAGCCGGGTCGGCGTCCTTCGCGGCATTCCTGTCCGACAACGCCGACGCCCTGCGTGCTGACGTGATCGTCGTGGCCGACTCCGGCAACTGGGATGCGACCACGCCTGCGCTCACCGTTTCGCTCCGGGGCAACGCGCGCTTCACGATGACGGTGCGCACACTCGAGCACGCGTCGCACTCGGGGATGTTCGGGGGAGCGGTCCCGGACGCGATGCTGGCGACGGTGAAGCTGCTCGCCACGCTCTGGGACGACGACGGCGGCGTCGCCGTGGAGGGACTGTCCGAGCGTGACGCGGAGACGCCGGAGTACTCAGAGGAGACGCTCCGTTCCGAGGCCGGTCTCCCGCCGGGTGTCTCGCCGATCGGATCGGGAACGATCCTCTCGCGCATCTGGAACAAGCCCTCCATCACCGTGACGGGCATCGACGCTCCCAGCGTGCGCAACGCATCGAACACGCTGAGTCCCGAGGTTTCCGTGGTGATCTCCACCCGCGTGGCTCCGGGGCAGTCCGCCGAAGAGGCGTACCAAGCGATCGAGGCCCACCTGCGCGCCCATGCACCGTTCGGTGCCCAACTGAGCTTCCGCGACATCGAGACCGGGAATCCGTTCCTCGTCGACACCAGCGGAGACGCCGTCGCGCACGCTCGCGCGGCCCTCGCTGAGGGCTACGGGGTCGATCCCGTGGACATCGGTGTGGGCGGGTCCATCCCGTTCATCGCGGACCTCGCGCGGGAGTTCCCGGCGGCCCAGATCCTCGTCACCGGTGTCGAAGACCCGCACGCCCGCGCCCACAGCCCGAACGAGTCGCTCCACCTCGACACCTTCCGGCACGCCCTCGTGTCCGAGGCGCTGCTGCTCGAGCGGTTGGACGCCAGTTCGCGCTGACGGTCACGACGTCGTCTCGGACCGACCCGCGGCCGGTGCTCACGCGTAGAATCGTGGCACCGGCCGCGTGTCTCGCGGCCCGAGACCTCGGGAGAATCATGACCGACATCGCCACGTCCGACACCGTCCGTGCCCACGGCGTCTCGCTGACCGATGAGGCGGCGCTCAAGGTGAAGAGCCTCCTCTCGCAGGAGAACCGCGACGACCTGCGTCTTCGGGTCGCCGTCCAGCCCGGCGGCTGCAGCGGACTGATCTACCAGCTCTACTTCGACGAGCGGTTCCTCGACGGCGACAAGGCCGTCGAGTTCGACGGCGTCGAGGTCATCGTCGACGACATGTCCGTGCCCTACCTCGACGGCGCGACGATCGACTTCAAGGACACGATCTCGGAGCAGGGCTTCACGATCGACAACCCCAACGCGGCGGGCTCGTGCGCGTGCGGCGACAGCTTCCACTGAGCCTCGCCCGCGACATCCCCCGTCTCCGACATCCTGAATGGATGGCCTGAATAGGGTGAAAGCTTGCCCTAGACTGAAGGTCGAACCATTCGTCCCGGAAAGGTGCACTGTGCGCTTCAAACGCCGCCTCCGCTGGGCCGTGATCCCACTCGGGATCGTCACGGCAGTCTCCCTCGCAGCTTGTACACCGACGGAGCTGAACGGCTACCTCCCGGGCTTCACCGACGACGGTACGCAGGCGACGAACCGCACCGAGATGGTGTCGGGCCTCTGGGTGAACTCCTGGATCGTGCTCCTGGCCGTCGGCGTGCTGACGTGGGGCCTCATGGCCTTCGCCGCGATCGCGTACCGCCGCCGTCGCGGTCAGACGGGTCTGCCGGTCCAGCTGCGCTACAACATGCCGATCGAGATCTTCTACACGATCGTGCCGCTCATCCTCGTGATCGGGTTCTTCGCCTTCACGGCGCGCGACCAGTCGATCCTCGAGACGCAGTACGACGATCCCGAGGTCTCGATCACGGCGATCGGCAAGCAGTGGGCGTGGGACTTCCAGTACAACGGCGACGAGTCCGACAACTCCGATGCGGTATGGACGATGGGCGTCCAGGCGCAGCCCGACGCCAACGGCGACATCGACCAGGCAGAGCTGCCGACGCTCGTTCTGCCGGTCAACAAGGAGGTCAAGATCAACCTCCAGTCGCGCGACGTCATCCACTCGTTCTGGGTCATCGACTTCCTCTACAAGAAGGACATGTACCCGCACCGCGACACCAACTCGTGGTCCTTCGTCCCCACCCGCGAGGGAACGTACGCCGGCAAGTGCGCCGAGCTGTGCGGCGAGTACCACTCGATGATGTTGTTCAACGTCAAGGTCGTGTCCGAGCAGGAGTACGAGGAGTACCTCGAGTCCCTGCGCGAGAGCGGCCAGACCGGCGACATCAACACGGCATATGACCGCCTCCAGAACGCTCCGGGAACGGGCGCGGTCACCGACGACTCCGGTGAGGGAAGCCACTGATGGCTACGACACTTCCGCTTCAGGGCGAACAGCCCGCAGGCCGCCCCACGACCCTGCCGCCGCGCCAGGCGGCCCTGCTCAGCGCATCGCGCGTCGAGCAGAAGGGCAACATCATCGTCAAGTGGATCACCTCCACCGACCACAAGACGATCGGGTACATGTACCTCATCGCCTCGGTGATGTTCTTCCTTCTCGGCGGCGTGATGGCACTCATCATCCGTGCGGAGCTCTTCGAGCCGGGCATGCAAATTGTGCCGACCAAGGAGCAGTACAACCAGCTCTTCACGATGCACGGCACGATCATGCTGCTGATGTTCGCGACGCCGCTGTTCGCGGGCTTCGCGAACGCGATCCTGCCGCTGCAGCTCGGCGCGCCCGACGTCGCCTTCCCGCGTCTGAACGCTTTCGCCTTCTGGCTGTTCCTCTTCGGCTCGATCATCGCGATCTCGGGCTTCCTGACCCCGCAGGGCGCCGCGTCGTTCGGTTGGTTCGCGTACCAGCCGCTCGCGAACGCAACGTTCTCGCCGGGAGCCGGAGGAAACCTCTGGATGCTCGGTCTGGGCATGAGCGGTTTCGGCACGATCCTCGGCGCGGTGAACTTCATCACCACGATCATCACGATGCGCGCGCCCGGCCTCACCATGTGGCGCATGTCGATCTTCTCGTGGAACACCCTCGTCACGAGCATCCTGATCCTGATGGCGTTCCCGGTTCTGGCGGCTGCGATCTTCGCGGCGGCATCCGACCGTGTCCTCGGCTCGCACATCTACGACACCGCCAATGGCGGAGTCCTGCTGTGGCAGCACCTGTTCTGGTTCTTCGGCCACCCCGAGGTCTACATCATCGCGCTGCCGTTCTTCGGCATCGTCTCCGAGATCCTCCCGGTGTTCAGCCGCAAGCCGATCTTCGGATACAAGACGCTGATCTACGCCACCATCGCGATCGCTGCCCTGTCGGTGGCGGTGTGGGCGCACCACATGTACGTCACGGGTGCTGTGCTCCTGCCGTTCTTCGCGCTGATGACGATGCTCATCGCGGTTCCGACCGGTGTGAAGATCTTCAACTGGATCGGAACGATGTGGCGGGGCTCCGTCACGTTCGAGACGCCCATGGTCTTCACCCTCGGCTTCCTCGTTTCGTTCGTCTTCGGTGGTCTGACCGGTGTCATCCTCGCGTCGCCGCCGCTCGACTTCCACCTCTCCGACTCGTACTTCGTCGTGGCTCACTTCCACTACGTCGTGTTCGGCACCGTCGTGTTCGCGATGTTCGCGGGCTTCTACTTCTGGTGGCCGAAGTGGACCGGGCGCATGCTCAACGAGCGTCTCGGCATGGTGCACTTCTGGATGCTGTTCATCGGCTTCCACATGACGTTCCTCATCCAGCACTGGCTGGGTGTCGACGGAATGGTGCGTCGCTACGCGGATTACTCGGCGGCTGACGGCTGGACGTGGCAGAACCAGGTCTCGACCATCGGCGCGATCATCCTCGGCGCTTCGATGATCCCGTTCTTCCTGAACGTCTGGATCACCTCGCGCACCGCCCCCAAGGTCACGGTCAACGACCCGTGGGGCTACGGAGCGTCGCTCGAGTGGGCGACGAGCTGCCCGCCGCCGCGACACAACTTCACGTCGATTCCGCGTATCCGCAGCGAGCGGCCGGCGTTCGACCTGAACCACCCCGAGGCCGCCATCCCGGTCGGCGTGGGCCCCGCGAAGGACGCCCCCGATGCACCGGTTGTGGATGTCGCCGATGGAGAGGTGAAGTAAGCCGTGAAGACCAACATCAACCTGTGGTGGGTGCTCACCTGGTTCTTCTTCGCGGTGTTCATCACCTACACCGTGTGGAACCTCGTTGCTCACACCGACCAGGGTGTCTGGTGGCACCGCATCGAGTGGGTCGGCTCGACCGCCCTCCTGTTCACCGGCTTCATGGGCGCGATGATCGCGTTCTACGTCTCGCGCGTGCACAAGGCGCAGGGCGGCGAGCTCCCGGAGGACTCGCTCACCGCTGACATCGACGACGGCGACCCCGAGGTCGGCGAGTTCAGCCCGTGGTCCTGGTGGCCGCTCGTGCTGGCTTTCGCTGCCTCGGTGTTCATCATCGGACTCGCGGTCGGCCAGTTCCTCCTGCCGATCGGGTTCGCGATCTTCATCGTGGCGATAGTCGGATGGGTCTACGAGTACTACCGCGGTTACTTCGCGCGCTGATCCCACGCGCTGCACGACGGCCATCGCACTCCGGTGCGGTGGCCGTCGCTATTTCCGGCATTGAGTGTGGCTAGGACGGTCGCCCCACCCGCCTCCCGCCTCGCCCCCTTGGCCCGCCTCGCCGGCGATGTGTGGACGCCACGCGCTGATCGCTGTACCGGGGTGCAATGTCCTCGCGACACCACGCCGCGCCCGAATGCTGGGGCTCGGCGCGTCGCCGCTGCTCTCTTGCATCCAGGCCCGGCCGACGGTCAGCGGGCGGAGCTATTCGGGGGATGACCTCTCGATGCGACACGACCTGGTGTCCGGCTAGGGAGCTCTGCGACGGCGGCCACGTCACCGTGCCGGCTGTCCGGATGCGGGGGCGTGCCCGGATGCCGGGACGTGCCCGGATGCCGGGGCGTGCCGCGATGCAATGGAACAGCATCGACACCCCGCCTCGGGCACGGCGGGCACGGGGCGTTGCGCCTGAACCATTGCATCGCGGCACACATGCCGGCAGAGATGCGGCTGCAGACGACCCGGCGTGGGCGCGGTCGGCCTGGGCCGAGCCGGGACAGCCTCCACGACGTCAGGCGGCCGATGGGGGCCGTGAACGCCTCACGAGCGTCACATGAGGCCGTGGAACGCTCAGGAGCGTACGAGGGCCACCAGGGGGTCGGAGAGCCGGGGGAGGGGACCGTGCGCGTTCGCCACCGGGTAGCCCTCGCGAGCCCAGTACTCGAAGCCACCGATCATTTCACGCACCCGGTATCCGAGCTTGGCGAACTCGATCGCGGCGCGGGTGCCGCCGTTGCAGCCGGGGCTCCAGCAGTAGACGACGACGTCGAGTGAACGGTCGATCTCGTCCGCGGCGCGCACTGCGATCTCGCGGTGGGGGAGATGCACGGCTCCGACAGCGTGCCCCTGCGCCCATGCCTCGGCGCTGCGGACATCGACGAGCGTGAAGGGCTCGTCCGCGCGCTGCGCTTCGTAGACGTCGGAGGCATCCGTCTCATGCTCGAGCTTGGCGGTGAAGTAGGCGAGTGCATCAGTCATGGTGGACACGCTACGCAGACAGACGAACGGCGGGGTGCGACCGATCGGTCACACCCCGCCGTAATCCGGACAGGTCCGGGTCAGCTCTTCTTCGGCGCCTCGCCGTCGGCATCCTCATCGGGGACGATGATGTTCGACGGACGGTTCGCGGTCTCGACGCCCTTGCCATCATCGATGGGCTGATGCGGAGCGTTCGGGACACCGGCGCGCTCGTGGGCGCCCTGGATCTCGGCGTCCTCTTCTTCGCTGATGTGCTCGAGGTCGTGGTGGGCGTGTGCCCGCGCAGCCTCGATCTCTGCCTGAGTCAGGGGCGCGAGACGGTCTTCGAAGAACCAGCGCGAGAGTCCGGCACGAAGGTTCTCGTGCCACGGGATCTGACCCTTGTCGTTCGGGCGGACCACCAGGGGAGCGTTCGTGGTGTAGTCGACCAGCTTGACGAGCTCGTACTCGTCGACGGGCTGGTGCACCTCGATGTACTCGCCGCCGGGCAGACGCACGATGCGACCCGACTCGTAGCCGTGCAGAGCGATCTCGCGGTCCTTCTTCTGCAGCGCGATGCAGATGCGCTTCGTGACGAAGTACGCGATCACTGGCCCGAGGATCAGCAGCGCCTGCAGCGTGTGGATCACGCCTTCCATCGTCAGGTGGAAGTGCGTCGCGATGATGTCCGACGATGCAGCTGCCCACAGGACGGCGTAGAAGGTCACACCGGCTGCACCGATCGCGGTGCGGGTCGCCGCGTTGCGCGGGCGCTCGGCGATGTGGTGCTCACGCTTGTCACCGGTGACCCACGCCTCGATGAAGGGGTAGAGCATGACGATGACGATGAAGAGACCGAGTCCGACGAGCGGGACCAGGATGTTGAACGACCAGGTTCGGTCGAACAGCACGAACTCCCAGTGCGGCGGGACGAGGCGCAGCGCGCCGTCGGCGAAGCCGATGTACCAGTCGGGCTGCGTACCGGCCGACACGGGGGAGGGGTCGTACGGGCCGTAGTTCCAGATCGGGTTGATCGTGAACAGGGCCGCGATGAGCACCAGCACGCCGAAGGTGATGAAGAAGAAGCCGCCCATCTTCGACATGTAGACCGGCATCATCGGGTAGCCCACGACGTTGTTGTTCGTCCGCGCGGGGCCGGCGAACTGCGTGTGCTTGTTCACGATCATCAGCATCAGGTGCAGCGCGAGCAGCGCGACCAGGATGGCCGGCAGCAGCAGGATGTGCAGCGCGTACAGGCGCCCCACGATCTCGGTGCCCGGGAACTCGCCGCCGAACAGGAGGAACGACGTCCAGGTTCCGATCAGCGGGATGCCCTTGATCATGCCGTCGATGATGCGCAGACCGTTGCCCGACAGAACGTCATCGGGCAGCGAGTATCCGGTGAAGCCCTCTGCCATCGCGAGGATGAAGAGGATGAACCCGATGACCCAGTTGAGCTCACGCGGCTTGCGGAACGCACCGGTGAAGAAGACACGCAGCATGTGCACGCCGATACCGGCGACGAACACGAGCGCCGCCCAGTGGTGCAGCTGACGCACGAGGAGGCCGCCGCGGATGTCGAACGAGATCTCGAGGGTCGAGGCCATGGCCGCCGACATCTCGAGGCCGCGCATCGGTGCATAAGCGCCGTAATAGTGCGTCTCCGCCATCGACGCCTCGAAGAAGAACGTCAGGAACGTTCCCGAGAGCAGGACGACGACGAACGACCACAGCGCGATCTCGCCGAGCATGAACGACCAGTGGTCGGGGAAGATCTTCCGGCCCAGCTCCTTGACGAGGCCCGAGATGCTCGTGCGCTCGTCGAGGTAGTTCGCGACGCCGCCGACGAACTTGCCGCCGAGCGGCTTGTCCGAGGGACGGGTCGGGCCGTCAGCGTGGACCGCGGGTGCGGTCGTGACGTTCTCCGTGGGGTGGGTGGAGGTGCTCAATGACGCTCCCAGAAGCTCGGGCCGACGGGTTCGGTGAAGTCGCTGCGTGCGATCAGGTAGCCCTCGTCGTCGACGGTGATCGGGAGCTGCGGCAGCGGACGTGCTGCGGGGCCGAAGATGACGGCCGCCGCGTTGGTCACGTCGAACTGCGACTGGTGGCACGGGCACAGCAGGTGGTGGGTCTGCTGCTCGTAGAGGGCGACCGGGCATCCGACGTGCGTGCACACCTTGGAGTACGCGACGATGCCGTCGTACGACCAGTCCTTGCGGTCATCCGCCTCGTTCAGCTGCTCGGGGAGCAGACGCATGAGGAGGACGATGGCCTTGGCCTTCTCCTCGAGGTAGCCGTCGTGGTGCGCGAGCGTCGCGAGGGACTCGGGGATGACGTGCACGGCGGAGCCGAGCGTCAGGTCGGCGGCGCGGATCGGCTTGCCGGTCGGGTCGTGCGCCAGGCGCATGCCCTCTTCCCACATCGTGTGCTTGAGCAGGTGAACCGGGTCGCCCGCGTGCGGGTGCTCGGGCGAGCTGTGCGGCGCGAGACCGCGGAACAGCGTGATCCCCGGGAGGACGGATGCCGCGAGCGCCACAAAAAGCGAGTTGCGCACCATCGTGCGGCGGCCGAAGCCCGACTCGTTGTTCGCGTCCGCGAAGACCTGAACCGCCGCGGCGCGGGTCTTCTCGCTGCCACGCGTCGAGTGGCGCTCCTCGATGAACTCGGTGTCGTTCATCACGGCCTTCGACCAGTGGATCGCGCCGATGCCGATGGCGAGGAGGGCGGTCGCGATGCCCAGACCGATGAACAGGTTGTTGCGACGGATGTCGCTGATCATCCCGCTCTCGATCGGGAAGATCAGGTACGCCGCGATGGCCCAGATGCTTGCCGCTGCGGACAGGTAGAACAGGGTGTACACCGTGCGGACCGCGCGCGTCATGGCGGCGGGGTCCTTGTCGGTCATGCGCTTGCGGTGGGGTGCGAGCCCGGGGTTGTGCACCGGGTCGGACACCGCTACGGCGAGCCCCGATGAGGGCACCGGGGAAGCAGGAACCTGCTCGGGCGCCTTCTCGTCAGCCATTTTGCTCCTTGTGCGTTGCTTCGATCGTCACGGTTCTCAGTTCGACTTCGCGGTGATCCACACCGAGATGGCGACGAGCGAGCCGATGCCGAAGATCCAGATGAACAGACCCTCCGAGACGGGGCCGAGCGAACCGAGCGAGAAGCCGCCGGGCGAGTTCTCGGTCGGGCGCATCATCAGGTAGCTGATGATGTCGCGCTTCTCTTCGGTGGTGAGGGTCATGTCGTTGAAGACGGGCATGTTCTGCGGGCCCGTGACCATGGCTGCGTACATGTGCAGCGGCGACGTGGTCGTCAGCGGCGGTGCGTACTTGCCTTCGGTGAGTGCACCACCGGCGCCGGCGACGTTGTGGCACATCGCGCAGTTGATGCGGAAGAGCTCGGCACCGTGTGAGACGTCGCCTTCACCGTCGAGCGTTTCGGAAGCCGGGTAGGTCGGGCCGGGGGCCTCGGACTGGACCCAGGCCGCCATGGCCTCGATCTGCTCCTGCGTGAACTGAACGGGCTTCTGCGGAGCCTGCGGCCCCTGCATCTGCAGCGGCATGCGTCCTGTGGCCACCTGGAACTCGACAGACAGCTCGCCCACGCCGTAGAGCGAGGGGCCGTCGTTCGTGCCCTGCAGGTCGAGACCGTGACAGGTGGCGCAGTTGGCCTGGAACAGCTTCTTGCCGTCCTCGACCGTGAGCGTGGATGCCGTCTGCGTCGTGTCGCCCGCCGCCATCGCGGCGGTGGCGCCGGCGTAGCCTCCGCCGGTGACGAGCAGTCCGATGCCGATCAGCGCGGCGGCAGCCCACTTGCTGCGACGACCGCCGTTGCGGCGCGGGTTCTTGGATGCCATGGGTGAATCAGCTCCGGTTTACTTCAGGAAGTAGATGACGGCGAACAGGACGAGCCACACCACGTCGACGAAGTGCCAGTAGTACGACACGACGATGGCGGACGTCATCTCTTTCCGGCCGAAGTTCTTGACGGCGAAGGCGCGCCCGATGACGAGGAGGAACGCCACGAGACCACCGGTGACGTGGAGGGCGTGGAAGCCGGTGGTGATGTAGAACGCGGAAGCGTACGAGTCGGCCTGGATGGGCATGCCCTCGGCGACGAGCGTCGCGTACTCCCAGACCTGGCCGGAGACGAAGATCGCTCCCATGATGAAGGTCAGGAAGAACCACTCCACCATTCCCCACTTGCGGAGGTTCCAGAAGGAGCCCGACCGGTAGGGGCGGAAGTGCTCGGCGTTGTGGACACCGATCTGCGCCGTCACCGACGACAACACGAGGATGAGCGTGTTGACCGCGGCGAACGGGATGTTCAGCAGTTCGGTGCGGTCGGCCCACAACTCAGGAGAGGTGTTGCGCAGGGTGAAGTAGATCGCGAAGAGCCCCGCGAAGAACATCACCTCGCTGCCGAGCCACACGATGGTGCCCACAGCGACCGGGTCCGGCCGCTTGACCGAGCGCAGGGCCTGGGAATACGTCGCTGGAGTGGTCGTCACGGCATCCATTATGGCCGATCTGGAGGGTGGTTTCTGCATCGCTGAAGGTCTGGTCGGATCGCGCCGCGGTTAGGGCGACCTAAGAATCAGCCGAAAGTCGCCCGACAACCGGCCGATAGGATCGTGTGTCATGGCTCAGTACGCATGGCGCGACATCCTGACCGACCTTCTCGAGAAGCGCGATCTCAGCGTGTCGGCGGCGACCTGGGCGATGCGCGAGGTCATGGCCGGTCGCGCATCCGCCGCGCAGCTGGCCGGGTTCCTCGTGGCTCTTCGCGCTAAGGGGGAGACCGTCGACGAGATCGTCGGTTTCCGCGACGCGATCCTCGAGGCGGCGCTCCCTCTCGCTGTTCCGACCGACGCGCTCGACATCGTGGGGACCGGGGGCGACCGATTCGGCACGGTGAACGTGTCGACCATGGCGTCCATCGTCGCGGCTGCCACCGGCGTTCCCGTCGTCAAGCACGGCAACAAGGCGGCGAGCTCCAAGTCGGGCTCGTCGGACGTCCTCGCCGCGCTGGGCATCGACCTCTCGCTCGACCCCGATGATGTGGCACGGGTGCTGCAGGAAGCGGGGATCACCTTCGCGTTCGCCTCGGCCTTCCACCCCGGATTCCGGCATGCCGGCGCGGCCCGAGCTGAGCTCGGCATCCCCACTGTCTTCAACTTCCTCGGGCCGCTCTGCAACCCGGCGCGCGCTGAGGCGAACGCGGTGGGCGTCGCGCACCTCGACCGGGTGCCGCTCATCACGGGCGTGTTCCGCACTCGCGGTGCGACCGCCCTGGTCTTCCGCGGTGACGACGGGCTCGATGAACTGACGACGACCGGCCACAGCCGCATCTGGGAGGTCAGCCGCGGCGACATCCACGAGCACGATCTGGATCCGCGTGATCTCGGGATGCCGCTCGCGCGCATCGAGGATCTGCTGGGCGGGGACCCGCAGCACAACGCCGCGGTCGTCCACCGGGTTCTGTCCGGAGAGACCGGGCCGGTGCGTGACATCGTGGTGCTGAACGCGGCGGCGGGAATCGTGGCGTACCGCCTGTGGCGGGATGCTGCCCAGGTGCAGCGCCCGATCCTCGAGCGCCTCGCGGAGGCGGCCGACGATGCGTCGCAGGCCCTCGACTCCGGCGCCGCTGCCGGCACTCTGGAGCGCTGGATCTCCGCGTCGGCCGGTTGAGGTCAGACCACATCGGTTTTTCACGGCATCGCGCGCACGGCGCCGAGAGCCCGGATGCATAGCGTGAGGCGCAACGCACCCGAGGAGGACCCGATGTCACACACCACCCCCACCGCCGATACGGTCGAAGCGCCCGTCCGCCGAGCCGGCCTCGTGAAGATCCTGGGCGTGCTCGGGATGCTGGGCGGAGTCGTGCTGATCATCGGCGGGCTCGTCGTCTGGTCGATCGTGTCGGGTCAGCTCCGCGCGGAGAACATCACCGTCCCCGAAGACGCGGCCGCCTTCCAGGGCCAGACCGTGGCTGGGCCGTTCACCGCATACGTGCAGGCGGACATCATCCAGCACCACGCACTCGACGCGTCCGGCGGCAAGACGTATGCGGAGCTGGACAAGGACGATCCCGTCCGGGCCACCATGATGAACGCGTCGTTCCTGCGCGCGTCGCTGTTCACTTCCGTCGTGTCGTTCGGCGTCGCCGCCTTCGCCATGGGCGTCGGTATCCTGTCGATCATCTTCGGCTTCGCGATTCACCGCCTGGCCTCGGCCCCGGTGGTCGTCCGCCGGTCGGCGGTCACCTCCGGCTGAACAGGGAGGAGCGAGGCCCGCGCCGCGGCGCGGGCCTCCCGCATGCATATGGAACCTGTCGACGCCCTGACCGAGATCGCCGAACTGCTCGAGCGCGAACGGTCGTCGAAGTACAAGTCGAAGGCGTTCCGCGCCGCTGCCGACGCGATTCGAGACCTGCCGGACGACGTTCTCGACGACGTCTCCGCGCTGCGCCGACGTCCGGGGATCGGCGATCGCACGCTGACCGTGATCGTGGAAGCCCGCGCCGGCGGGGTGCCCGCATACCTCGCGGATCTGCGGGAGCGGCGCGGTGTGGTCGTCGCCGGCGAGCTCCGACGTCGACTCCGCGGCGACCTGCACTGCCACTCCGACTGGTCGGACGGGACGACCCCGATCGCCGAGATGGCCGCCGCGGCCCGGAACCTCGGGCATGAGTACCTCGCGTTGACCGACCACTCGCCGCGACTCCGGGTGGCCCGCGGGCTGTCTCCCGAGCGCTTGCGCGATCAGCTCGACGTCGTCGCCGGGATGAGCGGTGAGGGGTTCACGTTGCTCAGCGGCATCGAGGTGGACATCCTCGACGACGGGGCGCTCGATCAGGAGGACGAGCTGCTGCAGCGCCTCGACATCGTCGTCGCGTCGGCGCATTCGAAGCTGCGGATGGCCCGTGGGGCGATGACGCGACGCCTGGTGGCCGCCGCATCCGATCCCCGCGTCGACGTGCTCGGGCACGTGACCGGCCGACTGGTCGAAGGTTCCCGGGGGACGAGGCCGCCGTCCGAGTTCGATCCGGAGCCCGTCTTCGCGGCGTGCGCGGAACACGGGGTGGCGGTGGAGATCAACTCGCGGCCGGAGCGGCAGGACCCGCCAGACGACCTCATCGAACAGGCGATCGCGGCGGGGTGCCTGTTCTCGATCGACTCCGACGCTCACGCCCCAGGGCAGCTGTCGCTGATCGACTACGGGGCCGAGCGCGCGGAGCGGCTGGGGGTTCCCGCCGATCGCATCGTCACGACATGGCCTCTCGACCGGCTGCGGGAGTGGACTGGTCGCACCCGCTCCTGAGAGCGCGGCGGTGGAGTCAGGTGCGGTCGCGGAGTGCGGATGCCGCGCGTGCGAGCGAACCGCCCAGCCCACGGCGATCGGCAACCTCTGCGACGGTGTCGGCATCGGTGCCGCGGATGCGTCCCTCGACAGCGCCGAGGTCCAGGTCGCGCACCACCCGGACGACCCGCGGAGCTACCGCGAGGTAATCCGCTGCCGCGGCGAGCTTCGCGCGAACCCCGGCGCTCATGCCCTCGCCCCTCTCGGCCGCCGCCAGGATGCCGTCGAGGTCGGCGTGAGCGGCGAGGAGGGTTGCCGCGGTCTTCTCGCCCACGCCGGCCACGCCGGGGAGTCCGTCGGAAGCGTCACCGCGCATCGTGGCGAAGTCGGCGTACTGGTCGGGGCGCACGGCGTACTTCGACACGACCGCCTCGCCCGTGAGCACATCGAGGTTGCTCATGCCCCGGCCGGTGTAGACGACGCGGATCTGCCGCGTGTCGTCCACGAGCTGGATGAGGTCGCGGTCGCCGGTGACGACGTCGACGGGCATCGTCGCGCGCGTCGCGAGCGTGCCGATCACGTCGTCGGCCTCGTGGTCGGGTGCCCCGACGATCGGGATGCCGAGGACGTCGAGGCTCTCGCGGATGGTCGGGATCTGCGCCTCGAGCGGGTCGGGCACGACCTCGACGTCGGGACCGGTCTCGACCGTCTCGGCGACGCGGTGCGTCTTGTATGTCGGGATCAGGTCGACACGCCACTGCGGTCGCCAGTCGTCATCCCAGCAGGCGATCAGGTGAGTCGGCTCGTACGTCGTGACGAGCTTCGCGATCATGTCGAGGAAGCCGCGGGCCGCATTGACCGGCCGGCCCTCGGAGTCCTTGACGGTGTCGGGGACGCCGTAGAACGCGCGGAAGTACAGGGATGCGCTGTCGAGCAGCATGAGTCGGTCGCTCATCGCATCATCCTGGCACGGGAGGCGGACCCTGCAGCATCGTACTGACCCAGACTGCTCAGCATCCGGGCCCCGACGGCGGCTCGGTGCAGACCCGATCGACGAGCGTTCCCCGTGCCTCGAGCACCTCGACGGTGTACCCGGCGGTCGGGATCTCGAGGGCGCCCGGCACCGGTCGCCAGCCGCGGCCGAAATCGACCTCCGCGTGGTAGCGGACGGTGGCGGTCGCGACATAGCTGCCTCGCGAGCGGTAGGTGTGGCTCGCCGGTGTCCGGGCGGTGGCTGCGACGGTGCGGGTGCTGCCGTCGCCGGGAGCGATGACGATCTCGTCCGGCGTGAAGCGCACGGTGACCGTCAGGTCGAACAGCGTTCCCGTGGCCGTGTGCTGCGACGCCGCGATCAGGAAGTCGAGCGGGAGCCCGGCGACACCGTAGCCGGCCGGCTGGCTGCTGAGCGCACCCGGTTGCGGAGCGAAGGACGCGACATCGGCGATCGTCGCCTGCGGCAGAAGCGAGACGGTGAAGTCGTCGCACCGGTTCAGCGCCCCGCAGTCTCTCTGTGGGGCTGGCTGGGTGTCGGTTTCGCGTCCTTGGGAAGAGGGAGCCTGCAACGAAGGTGCGCGGCCTTCGCCTCGGATGACAACCGATTCGCCCGCGGGGTCGACTGTGCAGGCAGACACCCATCCGAGGCCGTCTGAACAGGGATCGTTCACACTCTGTGGTAAGCCGATCGTGAGGGCTGCCACCACGGTTGCGGTCAACATGCGCGCGGAACCGCGTTGCTCTCGAACTTGCTCAGCAGCCACCCGTCGTCGGAGCGGGTTGCGCTGATCTGCAAGCTTTGGATGTCAGGACGATCGCCGACCATCGATGCGCCGTTCTTGTCCACGACGCTTACCCGAGACACGTCGAGGCAAACGGCCAGGGTCGCACGAGTGCGGGCAGCATTCATTTCGTCTGGGCTCAACGACACAATCGTGCTCCTCCCCTCTACTTGCCAACTCTTCGAGCGCATCTCCTCAAACGACCTCGCTACAGAGACTTCAGCCTCATCAGTCGTAAGCGCCAGTACGGGTTCGAACGTCGTCGGGTCGGAGAGGTCCACGGCATTGAGGGCGTCGACGTAGGCGCGGTAGGTCGCTTCGGCGGCGGCGAAAGCCGCGGTGTCGCTGTCGGTGGGGGAGGGCGCTGTCGCCGTTGGCTCGGGGGTGGGCGAGGACGCGGGGGAGCCGCATCCGGTTGTCAGCAGTGCGACGGCGAGGACGGCGGCGACAGCATGGCGGCGTCGGACGAACATGCCCCGACCGTAGCGAGCCCGATCCTCCGCCCGCGGGAACTTTCCACAGGGCTGTCTCGTAGCCTGGAGGGATGCGGAGTGGTGGTGCACATGTCGTTCGGTGAGGCGGCGCTCAGGCGGCGTCCGATGGACGCGGCGCCCTGCCCGTGCGGCGGCGGCGCGTTCGGCGCCTGCTGCGGTCCCATCCTCGACGGGCAGGCGGCGGGAACTGCGGAGCAGCTCATGCGTTCGCGCTACACCGCGTTCGCCGTGCGAGACCGTACCCATCTCGCGCGAACCTGGCACCCTGCGACGCGTCCCGACGATCTCGAGGCGGACGGCCCGGAGGAGTGGACGGGGCTCACGGTCGTTCGGGCCGCCGGCGGCGCGGACGACGCCACGGGCATCGTCGAGTTCCGGGCCCGGTGGCGCTCCGGTTCCGATTCCGGAGAGCTCCACGAGGTCAGCCGATTCACTCGAGTACGCGGCCGATGGCTCTACGTCGGTGGTGTCGTCGACCCCTCCGCGTGACCGATCGGGACGGGCCGGGCACCCGGCGCCGCCGCGGCGAGCAGGAAGCGCTGGAGGACTGGAATCGAGCGGGTTCGCTCTGATACCCTGGATCGTCACTCGTGTGGCTTCGTCGCCATGCGCATCTGACGCATCATCCACAACCATCCGCCTCGATCGCGGCCGTCGTCCCCGAGACGACGAGCCCCGGATTCGCGGCCCGACACCCTGACCCAACAAGGACAACCCACTACATGACTAACGCAACGACCGCCCCGGCCACCAAGCAGGTCGCTATCAACGACATCGGATCTGCTGAGGACTTCCTGGCCGCGGTCGAGAAGACTCTGAAGTTCTTCAACGACGGTGACCTCATCGAAGGCACCGTGGTGAAGATCGACCGCGACGAGGTCCTCCTCGACGTCGGCTACAAGACCGAGGGTGTCATCCCCTCGCGCGAGCTTTCCATCAAGCACGACGTCGACCCCAACGAGGTCGTCAAGGTCGGCGACGAGGTCGAAGCCCTCGTTCTCCAGAAGGAGGACAAGGAAGGTCGCCTCATCCTCTCCAAGAAGCGCGCGCAGTACGAGCGCGCCTGGGGTGACGTCGAGAAGATCAAGGAGAACGACGGTGTCGTCACCGGCTCCGTGATCGAGGTCGTCAAGGGTGGTCTGATCGTCGACATCGGCCTGCGCGGCTTCCTGCCGGCATCGCTCATCGAGCTGCGTCGCGTCCGCGACCTCACGCCGTACCTCGGCCAGGAGATCGAGGCCAAGATCCTCGAGCTCGACAAGAACCGCAACAACGTCGTGCTCTCGCGCCGCGCCCTGCTCGAGCAGACGCAGTCCGAGTCGCGCACCACGTTCCTCAACAACCTCCACAAGGGTCAGGTCCGCAAGGGCGTCGTCTCGTCGATCGTCAACTTCGGTGCGTTCGTCGACCTGGGCGGCGTGGATGGCCTCGTGCACGTCTCCGAGCTCTCGTGGAAGCACATCGAGCACGCTTCCGAGGTCGTCGAGGTCGGCCAGGAGGTCACCGTCGAGATCCTCGAGGTCGACCTCGACCGCGAGCGCGTCTCGCTGTCGCTCAAGGCGACGCAGGAGGACCCGTGGCAGGTCTTCGCCCGCACCCACGCGATCGGACAGGTCGCGCCGGGCAAGGTCACCAAGCTCGTTCCGTTCGGTGCGTTCGTTCGCGTCGCCGACGGCATCGAGGGCCTCGTGCACATCTCCGAACTGTCGGGCAAGCACGTCGAGCTCGCCGAGCAGGTCGTGTCGGTCGGCGAAGAGGTCTTCGTCAAGATCATCGACATCGACCTCGAGCGTCGCCGCATCTCGCTCTCGCTGAAGCAGGCGAACGAGTCGGTCGACCCCTACGGCACCGAGTTCGACCCCGCCCTCTACGGCATGGTCACCGAGTACGACGAGAACGGGGAGTACAAGTACCCCGAGGGCTTCGACCCGGAGACCAACCAGTGGAAGGAAGGCTTCGACGAGCAGCGTCTGGCTTGGGAGGCCGAGTACGCGGCAGCTCAGGGTCGCTGGGAGGCGCACAAGGCTGCTGTCGTCAAGGCCCTCGAGGCCGAGGCGGCTGCTCCCGCCGACAACGGCTCGTCGTTCTCGTCGGACGTCCAGTCCGCGAGCACCGGCGGCGGCACGCTGGCCGACGACGAGGCTCTCGCCGCTCTGCGCGAGAAGCTCTCGGGTCGCTGAGCCCACACTGATACGACGGAAGGGTCGGAGCCTCGTGCTCCGGCCCTTCCGCCGTTTCCGGGCGACGGAACGAGATTCCGCCGTGCCGTGCGCGCGGGCGTCCGTGACGCGATAGTTTCAGTGCATGGAGAACGAGACGCCGCAACGAACGCGCGCGACCTACGTTCTCCCCGCGCCCCCGCGGTGGGTGAATGCCGTCCTCGGAGACGGTGACCGCGCGCGGTCGGCGATGCTCAATCAGATCGTGACGACGTCCGTCGTGCTCGTCGTTGCAATTGCGGGCCTCATGGTGGGATTCCGCGGTGACACGGCCCTGTTCTTCCTCGCCGTCACCGCTGTCTTCGTGCTGACCGGCGCATCGATCATCGTCCCGTGGGGGCATCTCCCGCCCCTGTGGCTCGCTCTGATCCCGCTGGGCGACATCGTCGCGATCGGCGTCATGCGCGTCGCCGAGCCGACCGGTGGATTCGGGTTGCTCTGGGTCTTCCCGGTCATCTGGCTCGCGGCGGGTTTCGGCGCCGCCGGCTGGCTCGGGGGCATCCTCCTCGCTCTCGCCGCATACGGCGTGACGGATGCGGTGATCCGGTCGTCGCCGTCATCCTTCGGTTTCCTGCTTCTGCCTCTCCTGCTCATCGCCGTGAGCACGTCGACGTTCCTCAGCAGCCGGCGCGCCAGCGCACAGCGGCTGCTCCTCGACCGTCAAGCGACGGTGCTGACGCAATCTCTCGAGCGAGCGCGCCGACATGAGCAGGTGCTCACCGAGGCTCTCGACCGCGTCGACTTCGGCGTCGCTCGGATCGAGTCGGACGGCTCGGCCTCGATCATCAATGACGCCCACGCGCGCCTGCAGCGCGGGTCGCGCACCAGCGGACAGCCTGACGTGTTCTCGGCCGACGGCTCGACACTGCTGGCTGCTGACGAGCATCCACTGGCGCGCGTCCGGCACGGCGAAGCCTTCACCGACGCGCGAATCCAGGTCGGCCAGGGCGAGGACCGCCGTGTTCTGAGCGTGTCGGCGCGGCGCATCATCGAGCCGGACGGCAGGGACTCCGGCGCGGTCGTCGTGACGCGCGACATCACGGCCGAAACCGACGCGTTGCGTGAGCGCGACGCCCTCGTGTCGTCGGTCTCGCACGAGCTGCGGACCCCTTTGACGTCCATCCTGGGTTACCTCGAACTGGCCATCGACACGCCGGGTGTTCCCGAGGCGGCGCTCGAGAACCTGCGCGTCGCAGATCGGAACGCCGACCAGCTGCTCCGCCTCGTGGGAGACGTGCTGGCGGCGTCGAGTCAGCACAAATCAGCGGCGCAGCTCACCGTCTCACCGGCGGACATCGATCTCGTCGAGATCGTCCACGCTGCCGTGGAGTCGATCCTCGTGAGCGCGGGGGAGCGCGGCATCGTGATCGACGTGTCCCGCGTCGAACCAGCCCGGGCCTATGCGGACCCCGTTCGCATCCGGCAAGTTCTCGACAACCTCCTCTCGAACGCGGTCAAGTACAACCGACCGGGCGGTCGTGTCTCGGTCGCCACCTCGGTCGGCGACCAGTGGGCGCTGATCGCCGTGCAGGACTCCGGGGTCGGGCTGAACGAGGAGGACCTCGGCTCGGTGTTCCAGCGCTACTACCGGGGGGCAGCCGTCCGCGATTCGTCCGTCACCGGCAACGGGCTCGGTCTGGCGATCAGCCGCGATATCGTGCGCAGGCACGGCGGGGACATCACGGTCACCAGCGTTCTGGGCGTCGGTTCGACTTTCTCGGTGACGCTTCCGGTGCGGCGGCCCGGGACGGCGACATCATGATCGATCAGTTCTCCGTTTCGCTCGTGACCGCCGTCGTGGTGCTGGTGTGCGCCGTGCTGTTCATCTTCGATACTCTGCTGCGTCGGCCCGAGCAGAGCGGCCGATTCTGGGCAGTCGGATTCCTCTCCGCCGTGCTGACCACGATGTTCTACGTCGTCTGGGCCAGTGCCCCTGAAACCGCCTGGGCCGTCGTGTGCGGCAACACCGCTGCCGTCGTCGGTACGGGTCTCATGTGGCTCGGATGCCGCGCCTACAACCGGCGGCCGGTGCGCGGAGCCGGTGTCGTCGTCGCGCTCGGCGGCACCGCTGCCGCGGTCGCTGCCGCCGTCGAGTTCGCCCTGGGCGGCGACGACTGGTCCGGGGCCGTGGTGATGTTCGGAGCGCTGAGCGTGCTGGCCACGGCGGCGTCGGTGGAGTGCTTCCGCGGTGCCCTCGGCGCCTCCCGTACCGCGCTCCCGCTGGGCATCGTCTTCGGCGTGCAGGCGCTGTTCTACCTCGTGCGCGTCGTCATCGTCGTGACGCTGGGGTACGGCGAGGTCTTCGATCTGTGGGCGGGTTCGATACCCACGAGCATCCTGACGGTGGTCCTCTCCATCACCGCCGTCGTCAGCGCGTCGGTCCTCCGCGCTGGTCGGGTCGGCGTGCGCGGGTCCGATTCGCCGGAGGGGCGCGATGCCGGTTCGGGTGAGATCGCCACGATAGCGGGCTTCCGCCGGGCGGTCAGCGTGAGCGTCCAGCGGGCCAGCGCGCGGAGGGAGTTGGTGGCGGTCTGGGTCATCGAGCTCGACGGACTCGAGTACATCGCCACCGCGTTCGGTCTCGATGTGGGCGATGAGGTCGTACGGACGTGGCGCAAGACCATGGCGGCGAACGCGCCGACGCTCGCTGTTCTGGGCGAGGTCGGGGCCGAGCGGATCGGAGTCATCACGGTCGTCGGATCCGCGGCGGACGCGCGACGGCAGGCGCTGGCGCTCTACCGCTCCCTGTTCGAGGCGCTCGGCTCGGTCGAGGGCGGCGTGCTTCCGGCCATCGGCATCGGCGTCGCGCTGAGCGATGCCGTCGGCTACGACGCGGATGCCCTGATCGAGGCGGCCGCGGCCGCGGCGACCCGTGCCTCGTCGGGGGTGGCTTCGGCCGTGCTGCTCGCCGAACCGTCCTGACGCTGTCCGCGCCGCTGTCAGCGCTGGTCGAGCCGGTACCCCGTGCCCTGGTCCGAGGCGATCAGGGTCGACGTCGCGGCGGCTGCGAACGTCCCGCGCAGCGCCTCGACGCTGCGCTCGATCGCCCGCACCTCGTCGGGATCGGGAGCGTCTGCGCGTGACCGGGACCGGAGAGCGAGTGCGAGGTCGTGCTTCGTCCGGGTGCGTCCCTGCGCGAGGAGCAGGGCGCGGAGCACGGACGATTCCGTCTGCGCGAGTTCGATCGGAACGCCCGCGAGGCGGAACACATTGTCGGTCACCGATACGTCGCCATAGGAGAGGTTCTGGGCGGCCGGAGTCGGGGTCGCGGCCGGTGCGGCATCCACGACGGGCGCCTCCTCGCGTCGCCGCTGTGACGGAATAGCGGCCAGGCGAGCTTTGAGATCGCGCGGCCGGAACGGCTTGCCGAGGTACTCGTCACCGCCGGCTGCCCTGCCGCGCTCGGCGTCGCCCGGTTCCACGAAGGCGGAGATGAAGATGATGTAGGTGTCGCTGAACTCGCGGACGCGACGCGCGACCTCGAACCCGTCGATGCCGGGAATGTTGACGTCGAGGGTCGTGACGTCGGGGGATACCGATCGGATCAGCTCGACCGCGTCGAGGCCGTTCTCGGTCGCGTGCACCGAGAATCCGCTCGATTCGAGGATCGCCGAGAGCAGGCTGCGGATGTCGGCCTGGTCTTCGACGATGACGGCGGTGCGTTCCACGGTGATCCCACCTTCCGCGGGTTGTGTGGAATCCATCGTATCGACCGGGCGGCCTCGCGCTCGGCCTAGCGCCCGTGGCATCCTCGGGTGTATGCCTCTGATCGCATTGACAGGCGGGATCGCGTCCGGCAAATCCACGATCGCGCGTCGGCTGGCCGAGCACGGGGCCGTTGTCGTCGACGCGGACGCGATCGTGCGGGACGTCCAGCGCCCCGGGTCTCGCGTGCTCGAGGCCATCAGCGCCGAGTTCGGGTTCGGCGTGATCGCGGCTGACGGCGAACTCGACCGCGCCGCGCTGGCGGCCATCGTGTTCGCCGACCCGGAAGCGCGAACCAGGCTGAACGAGATCGTTCACCCGCCGGTTCGTGCGGAGTCGCAGCGACGCTTCGACGAAGCACTCGGCCGAGGGGACGGGACCGTCGTGGTGTACGACGTGCCTCTGCTCATCGAGGCTCGCGTCGACGACCCCTGGGATTCCGTCGTCGTCGCGCACGCGCCCGCATCCGTCCGCCGTGAGCGTCTGCAGCGCCTTCGCGGGATGACGGCGGAGGAGGCCGATCGGCGGATCTCGGCGCAGGTCGACGATGACCAGCGGCTCGCAATCGCCGACGTCGTCATCGACACCGCGGGTGACCTCGAGGCGACGCTGGCGCAGGTCGACGCCCTCTGGGCCGAGCTCACCGCGGCGCCGGCCTCGTAGCACGCGCGCACGCTCTGAGCGAAGGTCGGGCCCGATGTCGGTGGCCCCGCCTACGCTGGAATCATGCAGACCACGCGCTCCGTGAGGCCCTTCGAGGTCATCAGCGAATACGTCCCGAGCGGTGACCAGCCCCAGGCGATCGCCGAGCTCGCAGGCCGGATCAACGCGGGCGAGACCGACGTGGTGCTGCTGGGTGCCACGGGTACGGGCAAGTCGGCGACGACGGCGTGGCTCATCGAGCAGGTGCAGCGTCCGACGCTCGTGATGGCGCACAACAAGACGCTCGCCGCGCAGCTGGCGAACGAGTTCCGCGACCTCATGCCGAACAACGCGGTCGAGTACTTCGTCAGCTACTACGACTACTACCAGCCCGAGGCGTACGTCCCGCAGACCGACACCTTCATCGAGAAGGACTCGTCGATCAACGCCGAGGTCGAGCGGTTGCGCCACTCGACCACGAACTCGCTCCTGAGTCGTCGCGACGTGGTCGTGGTGAGCACGGTCTCGTGCATCTACGGCCTCGGTGCGCCGGAGGAGTATCTCCGCGCCATGGTCGCGCTTCAGGTGGGCGAGCGATACGACCGTGACGCCCTCATCCGCAAGTTCATCGCAATGCAGTACAACCGCAACGACGTGGACTTCTCGCGCGGCAACTTCCGGGTGCGCGGCGACACGATCGAGATCATCCCGGTGTACGAGGAGTACGCCATCCGCATCGAGCTCTTCGGCGACGAGATCGAGGCGCTGTACATGCTCCACCCGCTGACGGGTGACGTCGTCCAGAAGCTGGACAGCGTCCCGGTGTTCCCGGCGTCGCATTACGTGGCGGGCACCGAGACGGTCCAGCGCGCCATCGGAACGATCGAGCACGAGCTCGGTGAGCGTCTGAAGGAGTTCGAGAGCCAGGGAAAGCTGCTGGAGGCGCAGCGTCTGCGGATGCGGACGACGTTCGACCTCGAGATGCTGCAGCAGCTCGGCTTCTGTTCGGGCATCGAGAACTACTCGCGGCACCTCGATGGTCGTTCCCCGGGTGACCCGCCCCACACGCTGCTCGACTTCTTCCCCGACGACTTCCTCCTCGTGATCGATGAGTCGCACGTGACCGTTCCCCAGATCGGAGCGATGTACGAGGGGGATGCCTCCCGCAAGCGCACCCTCGTCGACCACGGGTTCCGTCTGCCGAGCGCCATGGACAACCGGCCGCTCCGCTTCGACGAGTTCAAGGAGCGCGTCGGGCAGACCGTGTACCTCTCCGCGACACCGGGGCGCTACGAGATGGGCATCGCCGACGGCGTGGTCGAACAGATCATCCGGCCTACCGGTCTCGTCGACCCCGAGATCATCATCAAGCCCTCGAAGGGTCAGATCGACGATCTGCTCGAAGAGATCCGGCTACGCGTGGAGCGCGACGAGCGCGTCCTGGTGACGACACTCACCAAGAAGATGGCCGAAGAGCTCACCGACTTCCTCGGCGAGCACGGTGTGCGGGTGCGCTACCTGCACTCCGACGTCGACACGCTCCGACGTGTGGAGCTCCTCACCGAGTTGCGCCAGGGCGCGTACGACGTGCTCGTCGGCATCAACCTGCTCCGCGAGGGACTCGACCTGCCCGAGGTGTCGTTGGTCGCGATCCTCGACGCCGACAAGGAGGGGTTTCTGCGTTCGGGAACCTCACTCATCCAGACGATCGGGCGCGCGGCGCGAAACGTCTCGGGCCAGGTGCACATGTACGCCGACAAGATCACCGACTCGATGGCCGCAGCCATCGAGGAGACCGAGCGTCGCCGTGAGAAGCAGATCGCCTACAACCTCGAGCACGGCATCGATCCGCAGCCGCTGCGGAAGAAGATCGCCGACATCACGGATGCCCTCGCGCGAGAGGCATCCGATACCCGCGACCTGCTGAACGGCAAGGCGACGGCTCGCAACAAGTCGGGCAAGGGCAAGAGCCCGACCCCGCAGCTGCGCCGTGAGGGGATCGCCGCAGAAGGGGCTCAGCAGCTCGAGGCGACGATCGAAGACCTCTCGCAGCAGATGCTCGCCGCGGCAGCGGAACTCAAGTTCGAGCTGGCAGGGCGCCTCCGTGACGAGGTGCAGGACCTCAAGAAGGAGCTGCGTGCGATGGAGCGAGCCGGGCACGCCTGACCGCGAGAGGTGTCAGCGGCGGCGCCGGGTCAACGGGGGCAGTGGAGCAGGGGCTTCGGCCCGGTCCGGTCCACGTCGTGCTCGGTCATCGGGTGGCCGCACAACGGACACGCGCGGCCGGTGCGCTCGGGCTCGGGCTCGCTTTCGTACGGGCCGACGGACGCCGGCCCGGCGGCACGGATGAGCCGCGAGTTCAGATAGGCGTACCAGCCGCCCGCCTCGCGGACGCGCGTGCGAAGGGGTGGGCGGCGGTCGTGCTCGGTCATGATCATCAGTGTACTAACGATTAGGGCGTATAGGATGCGAGGGTGGACTCCGCCGACGACATGTTGAAGCTCGACAACCAGCTCTGCTTCGCGCTGGTCACCGCGGCCCGGAACGTCGTGGCCATCTACCGGCCGATTCTCGAGCCGCTCGGCCTGACCCACCCGCAGTACCTCGTCATGCTCGCCCTCTGGGAATCGTCACCGCAGGCGCTGGGGGAGCTGGCGGCCGACCTTGCGATGGAGCCGGCGACGCTGTCTCCGCTCGTCAAACGTCTCGAGGCCCAGGGGCTGGTCACGCGCGCGCGGCGGCGAGGCGACGAACGCGTGCTCGAGATCGGACTGACCGCTGCGGGCCGAGCGCTGCGCGCGGACGCGGTGCGTGTCCCCGAACAGGTCATGGCGGCGGTCGGAATGACGGTCGACGAGGTGACCGCTCTGCGCGACGGACTCGAGCCGTTCGCCGGGCGGCGGGTCCCTCGGGAGCAGCCGCCTGTAGCGCAAGAGTGAGCCCAGGGCGAACCGCGGAGCCGGTGTCGGAGGCCCGACCTAGACTTGTGCGGTGCCCATCGTCCCCGTCGCTTCCTCATCGAAACTCAGCGTCCGCGGAGCCCGCGTCCACAACCTCAAGGACGTGGATCTCGACATCCCGCGCGACAGTCTCGTCGTCTTCACCGGCCTCTCCGGCTCGGGAAAGTCGAGTCTCGCCTTCGACACGATCTTCGCCGAGGGGCAGCGCCGCTACGTCGAGTCGCTGAGCGCGTACGCGCGACAGTTCCTCGGTCAGGTGGATCGTCCCGACGTCGACTTCATCGAGGGCCTGAGCCCCGCCGTCTCGATCGATCAGAAATCGACGAACCGCAACCCGCGGTCGACGGTCGGCACGATCACCGAGATCCACGACTACATGCGCCTCTTGTGGGCGCGGATCGGCGTGCCGCACTGTCCCGAGTGCGGCGAGCGGATCCAGCGTCAGACCGTCCAGCAGATCGCCGACCAGCTCATGGAGCTGCCCGACCGCACGCGCTATCAGGTGGTCGCGCCGGTCGTGACGCAGAAGAAGGGCGAGTTCGTCGACCTCTTCAAGGAGCTGAGCGCGAAGGGCTACGCCCGGGCGGTCGTCGACGGCGACGTGATCTCGCTGGCCGAGCCGCCGACGCTCAAGAAGAGCTACAAGCACGACATCGCGGTGGTCGTCGACCGCCTCGTCGCCGGCCCCGATCTGCTCGGGCGCGTGACCGACTCGGTCGAGACCGCCCTGGCACTCGCCGGCGGCGTCATCAAGATCAACTTCGTCGACGAAGAGGGCGACGCGGCGTGGCAGAGCTTCAGCGAGAAGCTCGCCTGCCCGAACGGCCACGCGTTGCAGCTCACCGAGATCGAGCCGCGAACCTTCTCGTTCAACGCGCCCTTCGGCGCGTGCCCGACGTGCTCGGGTCTCGGCACGCGGATGTCTGTCGACGCCGAGCTCATGCTGGGCGACGAGGAGCTCTCTATCGCCGAGGGCGTCCTCCTGCCCTGGACAACGCAGGGCAAGGGACTCTTCCAGTACTACGAGCGGCTGCTCGAAGGGCTCGCATCCGACTTGAAGTTCTCGCTCAAGACCCCGTGGCGCAAGCTGCCGGCGGAGGTGCAGGACGCGGTGCTGCGCGGCGAGAACTACAAGGTGACGGTCAAGTGGAAGAACCGTTACGGGCGCGAGATGCGCTACGCATCGGGCTTCGAAGGCGTCATCCCGTACATCGAACGTCAGTATCTCCAGGCCGAGACGGACACGCAGCGTCAGCGCTGGGCGGAGTACCTGCGCGAGGTCCCGTGCCCCGCGTGCGACGGCGACCGGCTCAAGCCGGAGGTGCTCGCGGTCCTCGTCCACGAGCATTCCATTGCCGATGTCGCGCGGCTGAGCCTCGCCGAGGCGCAGACCTACTTCAACCAGCTCCAGCTCACTGAGCGCGAGGCCAAGATCGCGGCAGCGGTGCTACGCGAGATCCGCGCCCGACTCGACTTCCTCATCGAGGTCGGACTGAACTACCTCAGCCTGGGGCGCGCCGCCGGATCGCTCTCGGGTGGCGAGGCACAGCGCATCCGGCTCGCGACACAGATCGGTTCGGGCCTCACCGGGGTCCTCTACGTCCTCGACGAGCCGTCGATCGGACTGCACCAGCGCGACAACCGCCGGCTGATCGACACGCTGGTGAAGCTGAAGAGCCTCGGCAACACGCTCATCGTCGTCGAGCACGACGAAGAGACGATCGCCGCCGCCGACTGGGTGGTCGACATCGGCCCGCGCGCCGGCGTCGAAGGCGGAAACGTCGTCCACTCCGGCCCGTACGACGCTCTGCTGGCCGACGAGAACTCCATGACCGGCGATTACCTGTCGGGACGCCGGTCGCTCGAGACGCCGACGAAGCGTCGCAAGATCGACAAGAAGCGGATGCTGACGGTCGTCGGCGCCCGGGCCAACAACCTCAAGAACGTGACCGCCGAGTTCCCGCTCGGTGTGCTCACCTCGGTGACCGGAGTCAGCGGCTCGGGCAAGTCCACGCTCGTCAACGGCATCCTGTACGAAGTGCTGGCGACCCGCCTGAACGGTGCACGCCGCGTCGCGGGCAAGCACACGCGCGTCACCGGCCTCGACAACCTCGACAAGGTGGTTCACGTCGACCAGGCGCCGATCGGCCGCACCCCGCGATCGAACCCCGCCACCTACACCGGCGTCTTCGACCGCATCCGCACCCTGTTCAGCGAGACGCCCGAGGCGAAGGTCCGCGGATACCTGCCGGGTCGGTTCTCGTTCAACGTCAAGGGTGGTCGCTGCGAGGCGTGCTCCGGCGACGGCACACTGAAGATCGAGATGAACTTCCTGCCCGACGTGTACGTCGACTGCGAGGTGTGCCACGGCAAGCGGTACAACCGCGACACGCTCGCTGTGCACTACAAGGGCAAGAACATCGCCGAGGTCCTCGAGATGCCCATCTCGGAGGCCGCGGAGTTCTTCGAGCCGATCCAGGCGATCCACCGCTACCTGAAGACGCTCGTCGACGTCGGGCTCGGGTACGTCCGGCTCGGTCAGTCCGCCACGACGCTTTCGGGCGGCGAGGCGCAGCGCGTCAAGCTCGCCACGGAGCTGCAGCGCCGCTCGAACGGCCGCAGCATCTACGTGCTCGACGAGCCCACGACGGGCCTGCACTTCGAAGACGTCCGCAAGCTGCTCGAGGTGCTCAACGGTCTCGTCGACAAGGGCAACACCGTGATCACGATCGAGCACAACCTCGACGTGATCAAGGCCTCCGACTGGATCATCGACCTCGGTCCCGAGGGCGGTGCCGGCGGCGGCACGATCGTGGCCACGGGTACGCCCGAGCAGGTCGCGGGCGTCGCCGAGAGCCACACCGGTCAGTTCCTCGCCGAGATCCTGGGGGCCCCGGCGGCGCGCAAGGCGGGCTGACGTGGCGAACGTCCTTCCGTACCGGCCGAAAGCCGGCGAGATCCCCACAGACCCCGGGGTCTACCGCTTCCGCGACGCGGAAGGGCGGGTCCTGTACGTCGGCAAGGCGAAGAACCTCCGGGCCCGGCTGTCGAACTACTTCGCTCCGCTCCACACCCTCCACGAGCGCACTCGCCGCATGGTCACCACCGCGGCCTCGGTCGAATGGACCGTCGTGGCGACCGACGTCGACTCGCTGCAGCTGGAGTACATGTGGATCAAGGAGTTCGATCCGCCCTTCAACGTCCGCTACCGCGACGACAAGTCCTACCCGTTCATGGCCATCACTCTCGCCGATGAGGCGCCGCGGGTGATCGTGACGCGCAACCGGCGGATTCCCGGTGCGAAGTACTTCGGGCCGTATCCCAAGGTCTGGGCGGTGCACGAGACCATCGATCTGATGATCAAGGTCTTCCCGATCCGCACGTGCAGCGACTCGTCGTACAAGAAGGCGATGGCCTCGGGGCGTCCATGCTTCCCCGGTCAGATCGGCCGCTGCGGCGGGCCGTGCTCGATGAAGGTCACGATCGAAGAGCACCGCGCGATGGTCGATGACTTCGTCGCCTTCATGTCAGGCGGTGATCAGCGGTTCGCCCGAGAGCTGACGACGCGCATGCGCGAGTCGGCCGCGGCGATGGACTACGAGTCGGCGGCTGTCTACCGCGACAAGCTGCAGGCGATCGACGCCGTCCTCAACAAGAGCGCCCTCGTGCTCGAGGACGATATGGATGCCGACCTCTTCGGCATCGCCGAGGACGAGCTCGCCGCTGCCGTCCAGCACTTCGTCGTGCGCGGCGGTCGCATTCGCGGTGTGCGGGCGACGACGATCGAGAAGGAGATCGACATCTCCGGGGCCGATCTGGTCGATCAGGTGCTCCAGCGGACGTACGGGGATGCCGCGCCCGGTGACATCCCTCGGCATGTGTTCGTTCCGACGCTGCCCGGCGATGCCGGCGAGCTGGAGCAATGGCTGCAGACCCGCCGCGGCAAGCGCGTCACCGTGCAGGTCGCGCAGCGCGGACGCAAGGCGGATCTGATGAAGACCGCCAACATCAACGCGCAGCAGGCGCTCATGCTTCACAAGACCCGTCGCACGAGCGACTACGTCGCGCGCAGCCAGGCGTTGACCGACCTGCAGGAGGCCCTCGGCCTCGAGGAGGCTCCGCTGCGGATCGAGTGCTACGACGTCTCGCACCTGTCGGGCACCAACGTCGTCGCGTCTCTCGTGGTCTTCGAGGATGGGCTTCCCCGCAAGGACCAGTACCGGATCTTCGGCGTCAACGAGACGACGGACGACACCGACTCGATGTACCAGGTGCTGACGCGCCGCCTCGCCTACCTCGACCGACCCGACGAGGACGATGAGCCGGTTCCCGACGCAACCGCCGACGGCGAGGTCGTGACGGCACGCAAGCGCCCGCGTTTCGCCTATCGTCCGCAGCTGCTCGTCGTCGACGGCGGCAAGCCTCAGGTCGAAGCGGCAGCGCGAGCCCTCGCCGACACCGGACACAGCGAGATCGCTCTCTGCGGCATCGCCAAACGGCTCGAGGAGATCTGGCTGCCGGGGGAGGAGTACCCCGTCATCCTCCCGCGCACGTCCGAGTCGCTGTATCTCCTCCAGCGGCTGCGAGACGAAGCCCATCGATTCGCGATCGTCCACCAGCGCAAGCGGCGAAAGCGCGACATCACCTCGGTCCTCTCCGAGATACCGGGCCTCGGAGCGGCCCGGATCAAGGCTCTGCTCCGGCACTTCGGCTCGGTCTCCAAGCTCAAGCAGGCGACGCCGGAGGAGATCCAGGAGCTGCCGGGCATCGGCCCTCGACTGGCCGAGGCGATCCATCGCCATCTCGCGGACGGATAGGCTGGACGTCGGCGACAGACAGGGGTGGTGACGGTGACCGACGAGGTACCCGCGGGCGAGATTCTCATCGTCACGGGCATGTCCGGTGCCGGCCGCACCACGGCCGCGAACGCCCTGGAAGACCTCGGGTGGTATGTCGTCGACAATCTGCCGCCCCAGATGCTGCGTCCGCTGCTCGAGCTCAGCGAGCTGGCGGGGAATGCGTTGCCGCGAGTCGCGGCGGTCGTCGACGTCCGCGGCGGTGAGCTCTTCGCCGCACTGCCCGAGATCACGCGTGCGCTTCGGCACGGGCGGGCCCTCCGGATCCTGTTCCTGGATGCCGCCGACGAAGTGCTCGTGCGCCGGTTCGAGTCGGTGCGTCGCCCGCACCCTCTCCAGGGCGACGGCACACTCGTCGACGGCATCCGCCGCGAGCGCGAACGCCTCGCCCCGATTCGCGAGAGTGCCGACGTGATCGTCGACACCTCCCGCGACAACATCCATCAGCTGGCGACTTACATCGGTGACCTGTTCGCCGACGACGGTGCGGCTCGCCACACCGTCACCGTCATGAGCTTCGGCTTCAAGTACGGCCTGCCGCCGGACGCCGACCTCGTGGCCGACATGCGATTCCTGCCGAACCCGTTCTGGAACCCCGACCTCAAGGCGCTCACCGGCGAAGACGACGCCGTCCGCGAAGAGGTCCTTTCGCACGACAACGCACGCGAGTTCATCGACGCCTACGCTGCGGCGCTGGCCCCCGTGCTGCGCGGTTACCAGGACGAGAACAAGCGCCATTCCGTGGTCGCCGTCGGATGCACGGGAGGCAAGCACCGCTCCGTCGTCACGGCTCGAGAACTCGCGCAGCGGCTGTCGGGGCTGCCCGGCGTGGCGGTGCGACTCAAGCACCGCGACCTCGGTCGCGAGTAGGCTATCCCTTCGTCCCCCGAACCCCCTCCCGAAGGAGCGCCGTGCCGCTGACCGCTGACGTCAAGACCGAGTTGGCTGCGATGCGCGACCCTCGACCCGCCGCCCGTGTGGCCGAGGTGACCGCGATCCTGCGCTTCGCGGGCGGTCTGCACTCGATCGCGGGCCGAGTGGCCGTCGAGGCCGAGGTCGACTCGGAGATCCTCGCCCGCCGCGTGGCGCGCGAACTCGTCGAGATCTACGGCGTGCGGCCCGAGCTCGCCCGCATCCAGGCGTCCGGCGGCCGCGACGGCGCGACGTTCGCCGTCCGCGTTCGCGAGGGAGGCGAGACCCTCGCACGTCAGACCGGCCTTCTCGACCAGCGGCGCCGCCCGGTGCGCGGCCTTCCCAACAGGCTCACGACCGGATCGCGTCCCGACCTGGCCGCCCTGTGGCGCGGTGCTTTCCTCGCTGCCGGTTCACTGTCCGACCCGGGACGTTCGGCCGCTCTCGAGATCTCCTGCCCCTCTCCCGAGGCCGCCATGGCCCTCGTCGGCGCGGCTCACCGTCTGGGCATCGCGGCCAAGGCGCGCGAGGTCCGCGGCATCCCGCGTGTGGTCGTCCGCGACGGCGAGGCGATTCGGCAGACCCTCGCCGAGATGGGCGCCACCCGCACGGCCGACACGTGGGACCAGATGCGGCAGCGCCGCGAGGTGCGCGCGGGCGTGAACCGCCTCGTGAACTTCGACGACGCGAACCTGCGTCGTTCGGCCCAGGCGGCCGTCGCGGCCTGCGCGCGCGTCGAGCGAGCCCTCGAGATCCTGGGGGACGAGGTGCCCGACCACCTCAAGCAGGCCGGCGATCTCCGTCTGGCACACCGCGACGCGAGCCTCGATGAGCTCGGTCATCACGCCGACCCGCCGCTGACGAAGGACGCTGTCGCAGGCCGCATCCGCCGCCTTCTCGCGATGGCCGACAAGAAGGCCGCCGCTGAAGGACTGCCCGACACCGAGTCGGCGGTCCCCGCGGGACTCTCCGACTGAGCGACCCCGCCCGCGTTACACCGCGTTCCGAGCGGGAAGCAACGGGGTGTGCGACGCGTTGCCCCTCAATAGGATGAGAAACGTCCACGAGGCGTGCGGTCGCGCGCCTTCGACAGCACGAGCCGCGCGCTGCGCGGTGCTGACAGGAGATAGAGAATGACGAAGTACACCCTTCCCGAGCTCCCATACGATTACGCGGCACTCGAGCCGCACATCAGCGGCAAGATCATGGAGCTTCATCACTCCAAGCACCACCAGACGTACGTGAACGGCGCCAACACCGCTCTCGAGCAGCTCGCGGAGGCCCGTGAGACCGGCAACCTCGCGAACGTCAACAAGCTCGAGAAGGACCTCGCGTTCAACCTCGGCGGGCACGTCAACCACTCCATCTTCTGGACGAACCTCTCGCCCGAGGGCGGCGGCGAGCCCGAGGGCGAGCTCCGCGCGGCGATCGACGAGTTCTTCGGCGGATTCGACAAGTTCCAGGCGCACTTCACGGCTGCCGCCACCGGCATCCAGGGCTCCGGCTGGGCCGTGCTCAGCTGGGACCCGATCGGTGCACAGCTGATCATCCAGCAGCTGTTCGACCAGCAGTCGAACACCGCCCAGGGAACCATCCCCATCTTCCAGCTCGACATGTGGGAGCACGCCTTCTACCTCGACTACCTCAACGTCAAGGCGGACTACGTCAAGGCGGCGTGGAACATCGCGAACTGGCAGAACGTCGCCGAGCGCTTTGTGACGGCTCGGGAGAAGACGGCCGGCCTGCTCGCGTAGTAGGGTCATAAACAGGTGAGGATGCCGGGCTCCTCCCGGCAACGGGAGCCGAACCCGGCATCCTCTTCTTTTTCATCAGATCGCGTTTCGGTCAGCCAGCACGGGCTTTTCCGGCGCGACAAGAAACGGGAGACATCGTGTCTGTCAAGATCGGCATCAACGGCTTCGGCCGCATCGGACGCAACTACCTCCGCGCCGCCCTCGCTCAGGGCGCGGACCTCGAGATCGTGGCGGTGAACGACCTCACCGACAACAAGACTCTCGCCCACCTGCTCAAGTACGACTCGATCCTGGGTCGCCTGGACGCCGAGGTCACGTACTCGGAGGACTCGATCACGGTCGGCGGCAAGACCATCAAGGTCTTCGAAGAGCGCGACCCCGCCAACCTCCCCTGGGGCGAGCTGGGCGTCGACATCGTCATCGAGTCGACCGGTCGTTTCACCAACGCCGAGGACGCCAAGAAGCACATCGCGGGCGGCGCTAAGAAGGTTCTCATCTCGGCTCCCGCGAAGGGCGAGGACGGCACGTTCGTCATCGGCGCGAACGAGGACCTGTACGACCCCGAGAACCACAACGTCATCTCGAACGCGTCGTGCACCACGAACTGTCTCGCGCCGCTGGCGAAGGTCCTGAACGACGAGTTCGGCATCGTCAAGGGCCTCATGACGACGGTCCACGCCTACACGGCCGACCAGAACCTGCAGGACGGCCCGCACAGCGACCTCCGCCGTGCCCGCGCCGCCGCCCTCAACATCGTCCCCACCTCGACGGGCGCGGCCAAGGCCATCGGCCTCGTCCTCCCCGAGCTGAAGGGCAAGCTCGACGGCTTCGCTCTTCGCGTGCCCGTTCCCACCGGTTCGGCGACCGACCTCACGGTCGAGCTCGAGCGCGAGGTCACGGTCGAGGAGATCAAGGCTGCGTACAAGGCTGCTGCCGAGGGTCCGCTCAAGGGCATCCTGAAGTACACCGAGGACGAGATCGTCTCGAGCGACATCGTCACCGACGACCACTCCTGCATCTTCGACGCCGGCCTGACCCGCGTCATCGGCAACCAGGTCAAGGTCGTCGGCTGGTACGACAACGAGTGGGGTTACTCCAACCGCCTCGTCGACCTCACCGAGCTCGTCGCCAGCAAGCTCTGACGACCATGGCTCTGCGAACCCTCGATTCGCTGGGCCCGCTCGCAGGAAAGCGCGTCATCGTCCGTGTTGACTTCAACGTCCCCCTGAAGGACGGAGTCATCACGGACGATGGCCGTGTGCGTGCGGCACTGCCCACCATCGACCACCTCATCGGCCAGGGAGCTCGCGTCATCGCGTGCTCGCACCTGGGACGTCCCGACGGTTCCCCCGACCCCAAGTACTCGCTCGAACCCGTCGCACAGCGTCTGTCGGAGCTGCTCGGCAAGCCCGTCGCCTTCGCCGGCGACACGGTGGGCGAGTCGGCGCAGCAGGTCGTCTCGTCGCTCGGCGACGGTGACGTCGCAGTGATCGAGAACCTGCGCTTCAACGCGGGCGAGACGGCGAAGGACGAGACCGAGCGTCGCGCGTTCGCCGAGCAGCTCGCCGCGCTCGGCGATGTGCTCGTGTCCGACGGCTTCGGTGTCGTGCACCGCAAGCAGGCCTCGGTCTACGACCTCGCGGAGATCCTGCCGTCGGCGGCCGGCTTCCTCATCGAGAAGGAGGTCGACGTCCTCGACCGCCTCACCGAGAACCCCGAGCGTCCGTACGCCGTGGTGCTCGGCGGGTCGAAGGTGAGCGACAAGCTGGGTGTCATCGAGCACCTGCTTCCGCGCGCCGACAAGATCCTCGTCGGCGGGGGGATGCTGTTCACCTTCCTCGCCGCGCTCGGACACAAGGTCGGCAAGAGCCTGCTCGAGAGCGACCAGCTCGAGACCGTGAAGGGCTACATCGCCACGGCGAAGGAGCGCGGCGTCGAACTCGTGCTCCCGGTCGACGCGGTCATGGCTTCCGGCTTCGCGGCGGACGCCGACCACGTGGTCGCGGCGGCCGATGCTCTGGAGGATACCCCGTTCGGTGCCGACGGCATGGGCCTCGACATCGGCCCGAAGAGCGCAGAGCTGTTCGCCGACGCGATCCGCAGCTCGCGCACCGTGTTCTGGAACGGCCCGATGGGCGTGTTCGAGATGCCCGCGTTCGCGGCAGGCACGCG
The DNA here is from genome assembly GCF_053345465.1 of Microbacterium sp. M4A5_1d. Taxonomy (NCBI): domain Bacteria; kingdom Bacillati; phylum Actinomycetota; class Actinomycetes; order Micrococcales; family Microbacteriaceae; genus Microbacterium; species Microbacterium sp. M4A5_1d. Next base: position 722,199 of record NZ_JBKFAD010000001.1, on the reverse strand, counting down.
AGCCGTGGCTCAGGCGCTCACCGAGGTCGACGGGCTGTCCGTCGTCGGCGGCGGAGATTCGGCGGCCGCGGTGCGGCAGCTCGGGTTCGCCGACTCGTCGTTCGGTCACATCTCGACCGGCGGCGGTGCGTCGCTGGAATTCCTGGAGGGCAAGAAGCTGCCCGGTCTGGAGGTGCTCGGATGGGCATGAACCGTATGCCCCTCATCGCGGGCAACTGGAAGATGAACCTCGACCACCTGCAGGCGGTGGCGTTCGTGCAGAAGCTGCACTGGACGCTGAAGGACGCCAAGCACGAGGATGACTCCGTCGAGGTGGCGGTCTTCCCGCCCTTCACCGATCTGCGTACAGTGCAGACGCTGCTCGACGCCGACAAGATCGCTTTCGCTCTCGGTGCCCAGGATCTTTCCACGAAGGACTCCGGCGCATACACCGGCGAGATCTCGGGAGCGTTCCTCAAGCAGCTCGACTGCCGGTACGTGATCATCGGGCACTCGGAGCGTCGTGAGTACCACGCCGAGACCGATGAGGTCGTCGCGGCCAAGGTCCAGGCGGCCCTCCGTCACGGTCTGTCGCCGGTCATCTGCGTCGGTGAGACGGCGGAGGACCTGGAAAAGCACGGCGCGTCGGCTGTTCCGGTGGCGCAGCTCGAGGCGGCCCTCGCAGGCGTGGCGGCGGATGCCGACATCGTCGTGGCTTACGAGCCGGTGTGGGCCATCGGGTCGGGCCAGGCTGCGACCCCGCAGCAGGCGCAGGACGTGTGCGCGAAGCTCCGTGAGGTCGTCGGCTCCGTGCTCGGCGCCGATGCGGCTGCGCGCACCCGCATCCTCTACGGGGGATCGGTGAAGTCGGCCAACATCGCCGGTTTCATGCGCGAGCCCGATGTCGACGGCGCTCTCGTCGGAGGCGCGAGCCTCGTCGCAGACGAGTTCGCCGCGATCATCCGCTACCAGAAGCACGTCGGCGTGTGACGTCGTGCGGCCCGGCGACCCACCGGTCGCCGGGCCGTACGCGTATCCGTGCGGCTGCTGGATATACTTGACCCTCGTGCGATCGGAACGATCGCCGGAAAGGTGACGACCACCGTGCAGATCCTCGAGTTCGTGCTGCAGGTGCTTCTGGGCATCACCAGCCTGCTCCTGACGTTGCTGATCCTGCTCCACAAGGGGCGCGGCGGCGGCCTGTCCGACATGTTCGGCGGCGGGATGAGTTCCGCCATGGGCTCGTCGGGCCTCGCGGAGCGCAACCTCAACCGCTTCACGATCGTGCTCGCGCTGGCGTGGTTCCTCTCCATCGTCGCCCTCGGCCTCATCACGAAGTTCACGGTGCTCTGATGGCTACCGGAGGAAACGCCATTCGCGGCACCCGCGTCGGTGCGGGCCCCATGGGTGAGCAGGACCACGGACACCACGCTGATCGCGTGGCGATCTCGTACTGGGACGCTCTCGGCAACGAGACGGTGCGCTACTTCGCCGCCGGCATCGCGGACGAAGAGATCCCCGAGACCATCGACTCGCCCCACTCGGGGCTGCCGGCCGGTCGCGACAAGGCTAATCCGCCTGCCGTCGCCAAGACCGAGCCGTACAAGACGCACCTCGCCTACGTGAAGGAGCGCCGTTCCGACGAAGAGGCCGAGCAGCTTCTCGACGAAGCGCTGCAGCAGCTTCGCGAACGCCGCGGACTGAACTGACGCGGCACACGTCGCAACATACGAAGAGAGCGGATGCCACGGCATCCGCTCTCTTCGTATGTGCGCGCGAGTCAGTACTCGTCGTCGATGAGCTCCGGCGGAACCTGCGCGGCGGTCGCTTCATCCGTGAACAGAATGGTGCGACGGGTGCCCTTCGCACCGGCTGCCGGCACGCTGTGGTAGCTGGCACCCGCAAGCGCGAGCCCGAGCGCGGCTGACTTGTCCGGACCGGCGAGCACCATCCATACCCGCTTCGACGCGTTGATCACCGGCCGAGTGAGCGTCACGCGCTCGGCCGGGGGCTTCGGGGAGTCGTGGACGGCTGAGACCGCGCTGTCGGTGATGCGGATCTCGCCGCGGTCCGGGAACAGCGAGGCGATGTGGCCGTCGGGGCCGACGCCCAGGAAGCAGATGTCGAAGACGGGCCAGGCCGCGCCGTCGATGCCCGCCGTAGCGAGCTCGGCGGCGTACGCGCAGGCGGCGGCTTCGGCATCCGGCGCCTCGTCTGACGCAGCGATGGGATGCACGTTCGATGTCGGCAGCTCGATCGCGTCGAGGAAGGCGCGACGTGCGACCGCCTCGTTCCGATCCTCGCTGTCGCGGGCGACGAAGCGCTCGTCGACCCACCAGAAGTGCACGCGCGACCAGTCGACAGTGTCGCGCTCGGGGTGGGACCCGAGCCGCTCGAGCACATCCGTCATGATACCGCCGCCCGCGAGACCGACGTTGACGGTTCTTCCGTCCGTTCCCCACTTCGCCACGCGATCGAGGAAACGTGCCGCGATCGAGCCGGTGAGGGTGTCGACGTCGGGGCTGATGACGACGCGCTTCTCAGCGGTCGGCATCTCAGGCGTCTCCGGCAGGCGAGCGGTGGAGCCGCGCCCAGCCGTCCGTGATGACCCGGCCGTACAGGACGTCGGGCCCGAGGCGGCGGAGCTCTTCCGCGAGGCATTCGCGGAGCGTCCGACGGGGGAGGACGAGATCGTGCGAGGGCTGGCCCGGCTGGGTCAGCGTCGCGTCGACGGTCGTCGTGCGCTCGAGCAGGACGTCACCGCTCGGCCGCTTGAGGCGGACACTGCGGATGCCGTGCTCCCACTCGTCGCGGGGAGCGTACTGCCAGTTCACCGGTACATCGAGCATCAAGCACAGCCAGGCGGCGAGCAGTCCTGTCGACGGCGAGCTGCCGCTGCCGACGACCTCGACCTCGGTCACCGGCTCGTAGGGAGGCTGGTCGAGGACGGCCGCGAGCTGCTCGCGCCAGTGCGTCAGGCGTGTCCACGCGAGATCGGTGTCTCCGGGCGCGTAGCCGTCGCCCAGCGCGGCGAGCCGTCCACTGTCGTAGGGCAGCGTGGCGGCGTCGGTGATCCGCCGCTGCGCGATACGGCCGATGGGGGACTGCGACGGGTCTGCGGGCGGGTGGTCGGGCCACCAGGCCACAACAGGCGCATCGGGCAGCAGGAGGCCGGTGATGAGAGCCTCGTCGTTGCTCGCTGCGCCACCGCTGGCGCGCAGGACCACGACCTCGCTTGCACCGGCGTCGCCACCTACCCGGATCTGCGCGTCGAGCTTCGATTCGCCCTTCGCATCGGTGATCAGCACGATCACGCGCATCGGGTGCTCGCGCGAGGCGTCGTTGGCCGCCTCGATCGCGTCTTCTTCGAGCCCGTGCGACGTCGCGATGACGAGTGTCAGGACGCGTCCGAGGGCGACGGCACCGCCCTCCTCGCGCACGTTGACGAGTTCGCGGGCGATCTTCGACACGGTCGTGTCGGGCAGATCGACGATCATGGACGCCTCCAGACGCGGCCGTCGCGGGCCAGCAGTTCATCTGCGGAAGTGGGGCCCCAGGAGCCGGGCGCGTACTGCTCGAGCGGACCGCCCTGCTTCGCCCAGAACTCCTCGACGGGGTCGAGGATGCGCCACGAGAGCTCGACCTCCTCGTGCCGCGGGAAGAGCGGCGGATCGCCCAGGAGGACATCGAGGATGAGCCGCTCGTATGCCTCGGGGCTGGATTCGGTGAAGGCGTGGCCGTAGCCGAAGTCCATCGTGACGTCGCGGACCTCGGTGGCGGCCCCCGGCACCTTGGAGCCGAATCGGATCGTGACGCCCTCGTCGGGTTGGACGCGAATCACCAGGGCGTTCTGGCCGAGCTCCGTCGTCTGATTGCGCAGGAACAGATGCTGCGGGGCCCGCTTGAACACGACCGCGATCTCGGTCACGCGGCGGCCCAGACGCTTGCCCGTCCGGAGGTAGAACGGCACACCTGCCCAGCGGCGCGTGGCGATGTCGACCTTTATGGCGGCGTAGGTCTCGGTCGTCGACTCGGGATTCATCCCGTCCTCGTCGAGGAAGCCGGTGACCTCTTCGCCGCCCTGCCACCCGCCGGCGTACTGTCCGCGGGCGGTCGCGGTCGAGAGATCGGCCGGCAGCTGGACAGCGGCGAGCACCTTCTCCTTCTCGGCCCGCAGGTGGCCCGCCTCCATCGAGATGGGCTCTTCCATCGCGGTGAGGGCGAGGAGCTGGAGAAGGTGGTTCTGGATGACGTCGCGCGCTGCGCCGATGCCGTCGTAGTATCCCGCACGCCCGCCGACGCCGATGTCTTCGGCCATCGTGATCTGCACGTGGTCGACGTAGTTCGCATTCCAGATCGGCTCGAACAGCTCGTTCGCGAAGCGCAGTGCGAGGATGTTCTGCACCGTCTCCTTCCCGAGGTAGTGGTCGATCCGGAAGATCGAGTCGGCCGGGAAGGCCACCTCGAGCGCCTCGTTGAGTTCGCGGGCCGTCTTCAGATCGCTGCCGAACGGCTTCTCGATGACCACGCGGCGCCAGGTGTCGGCATCCGCGTGCTCGTCGACCAGGCCGGAGTCCTTGAGCTGCTTCGCGACGATCGGGAAGTCCTTCGGCGGGATCGACAGGTAGAACGCGTGGTTCCCCATCGTCCCGCGATCGACATCGAGCTTCTCGACCGTCTCGCGGAGTCGACGGAAAGCATCGGCGTCGCCGAACTCGCCGGAGACGAAGCGGATGCCCTGGAGGAGCTGCTTCCAGGTCTCCTCGCGGAACGGCGTGCGCGCGTACTGTTTCACCGCCGAGTGCACGACGTCCGCGAAGTCCTGGTCCTCCCAGTCGCGTCGGGCGAAGCCGACCAGGGCGAACCCGGGGGGCAGCAACCCGCGGTTGGCGAGGTCGTAGACGGCGGGCATGAGCTTCTTGCGCGACAGGTCGCCGGTGACGCCGAAGATCACGAGAGCGCTGGGCCCTGCGATGCGGTTCAAGCGGCGGTCGTCGGGATCGCGCAGAGGGTTGTGGGCGCGCGAGATCTCCACGGTCATGGGAGGGGTCTTCCTACTGGGCGGCTTCGAAAAGGGTGAGGACCTCGGTCGCGGGGTCCGTCAGGGTGAGCGTCACGACGGGGCGGCCGCGCTCGGCGAGGACCGCGGCGTCGCCGGAGGCCTGCGCTTCGATCAGACGGCCGAACGTGAAGGGACGACCCGGAATCTCGAGGTCGACGTCCGTGCGCTCGGTGATCTGGACGAACACGCCGTTCGCGGGGCCGCCCTTGTGGTACTGACCGGTCGAGTGCAGGAACCGCGGTCCCCACCCGAACGTGGTGGGGCGGCCGGAGTCGGCGGCGATCAGTTCGCGCACGCCGGCCAGCTGCGGCACGGCGGTGCGATCGACATAGGCCTGGACTGCGACGTATCCGTCGGCCGGGACGACCCGCCACAGATTCGCGAGGACCCCCGCGAGCGTGCGATCCGCCGCGAGGGCGGGATCGGACACCCGCACTTCGACGCCGTCCTCGACGAACAGCGGCGCGGTCGACGCGGGCTGCGCATCGAGCAGGCCACGCGCGGCGGTCTTCGCCGCCTCGACGTCGGGCTGGTCGAAGGGGTTGATCCCGAGCAGGCGACCGGCAATCGCTGTGGCGTACTCCCACACCAGGAACTGAGCGCCCAGGGAACCGCTGACGAGCACCTCGCCGGGGTGCTGCTCGAGGATCTGGAAGTGGACCGCGTCGCCGACGAGTCGCACGACCTGCAGGTCATCGGGAAGGAGGTCGAGCTCGGGGGAGAGCGGGGTGGCGACGACGGGCAGGATGCCGGTGCCGGCCTTCCCGGTCGATTCGGCGACCAGCTGCTCGATCCAATCGGGGAGTCCCACGATGTGGGTCCCGTCGCTGATGAGGGCCAGCTTGTCGCGGCGCGGTTCGCCGCCCGAGATCGCCGCGGCGAGCACGAGAGCGGGGTTGCGCGGGTCGTCCACGGCCACTTCGAGCAGGGTCGCGTCGGCTTCGTCGAGCAGCTGCCCGATGTCGGCCCCCGCCAATCCCGCCGGCACGAGGCCGAAGGCCGTGAGCGCCGAATAGCGCCCTCCGACCGTCGGGTCGGCGGTGAACACCCGGTGTCCCGCTTCGCGCGCCTCGTGCTCGAGCGGAGAGCCCGGGTCGGTGACGACGACGATGCGATCGGCCGGATCGATACCGAGATCGCTCCACGCCGCAGCGAAGGCGCGACGCGCCGAATCGGTCTCGACCGTCGAACCCGACTTCGAGGAGACGACGAGGACGGTCTCGGCGAGACCGCCTGTCTCCGGGTCGCCGTCGATGGCCGCCAGGACCTGCCCGGGGGCGGTGGAGTCGAGGATCGTCAGCGGCACACCGTGCGTGCGGGCGATGACCTCGGGAGCGAGCGACGAGCCACCCATCCCGGCCAGCACGACGCGCGTGATACCCCGGCCGAGGAGCTCGGAGCGCAGCGCCTCGATCTCGGCGACGAGCGGACGCGACACGGTGACGGCCTGCACCCAGCCGAGTCGGTGGGACGCCTCGGCGGCGGCATCAGGACCCCACAGGTCGGCGTCACCGGCGGTGATGCCGCTCGCCACTAGATCGGTCACGAGTCGGGGCACGGTCTTCTCGACGACGTCGGAGACGTGCCCCGAGACGTGGATCTCGAAGCTCAACGGGCGCTCTCCAGAGCCGCCGTCACCGTGCCCTGCAGGTCGTGCCACGACGCGATGAACTTGTCGACGCCCTCGTCCTCCAGCAACTGGGTGACGTCTTCGAGGTCGATTCCCACCTCGGCGAGGTCGGCGAAGACTTTGTGCGCGGCCTCGTAGGCTCCGGTGACGGTGTCGCCGGAGATCACACCGTGGTCGAAGGTCGCCTCGAGGGTCTTCTCGGGCATCGTGTTGACGGTGCCGGGGGCGACGAGCTCGGTGACGTAGAGGGTGTCCGGCAGCGCGGGGTCCTTGACACCGGTCGAGGCCCACAGCGGACGCTGCAGGTTCGCGCCGGCGGCGACGAGGTCCTGGGCGCGCTGCTCGGCGAACTTCTTCTCGAAGAGCTCGTAAGCCAGGCGCGCGTTGGCGACACCGGCGAGCGACTTCAGCTCGTTCGCGGCATCCGATCCGATCGCCGTGAGGCGCTTGTCGACCTCGGTGTCCACACGCGAGACGAAGAACGACGCGACCGAGTGGATGCCACCGAGGTCGATGCCCGCCTCGCGGGCGCGTTCCAGGCCGGCGAGGTAGGCGTCGATGACCTCGCTGTAGCGCTCGAGCGAGAAGATCAGCGTGACGTTGACGCTGATGCCGGCTGCGATGACCTCGGTGATCGCGGGCAGGCCGGCCTTGGTCGCGGGGATCTTGATCAGGACGTTCGGGCGGTCGACCGCGGCAGCGAGCTTCTTGGCCTCGGCGATGGTGGCGTCGGTGTCGTGCGCGAGGTCGGGGGAGACCTCGATCGACACGCGACCGTCGACGCCGCCCGTCTGGTCGAAGATCGGGCGGAAGATGTCGGACGCGTTGCGCACGTCCGTCGTCGTCAGCTCGAAGATCGTGTCGTCGGTGGAGGCTCCGGCCTTGGCCTGCGCCTCGATGGCCTCCTCGTATCCGACGCCCGCGCTGATGGCGGCCTGGAAGATCGAGGGGTTCGTCGTCACGCCGACGACGTTGCGGGTGTCGATGAGCTCCTGCAGGTTGCCGGTCGTGATGCGCTGACGCGACAGGTCGTCGAGCCAGATGCTGACGCCGGCGTCGGAGAGGTCCTGGGTGGGCGTGCTCATGCGTTGTTCTCCTCAACGGTTGCGCGGGCGGCCGCGACGACGGCCTCGGTGGTGATTCCGAACTTCTCGAACAGGGTCTGGTAGTCGGCCGAAGCGCCGAAGTGGTCGATGCCGACCGAGCGTCCGGTGTCGCCGACGATGGAGCGCCACAGCGGGGTGGCACCGGCCTCGACGGAGACGCGCGCACGGACGGCTGCGGGCAGCACCGACTCGCGGTACGCCTCGTCCTGCTCGGCGAACCATTCGAGCGCGGGGGCCGAGACGACGCGGGCCTGGATGCCGTCCGCGGCGAGAGCCTCGCGGGCTTCGACAGCCAGCTGCACCTCGGAACCGGTGGCGATGATGATGACGTCCGGCTGGCCGCCCTCGGCATCGATGAGCACGTACGCGCCCTTCGCCACGCCGTCCGTGGTTGCGAAGCCGTCCTCACCGCGCGGGAACACCGGGATGTTCTGTCGCGTCAGGGCGATGCCCGCGGGGCCGGCCTGGCGGCGCAGCAGCTCGTGCCACGCGGCCGCCGTCTCGTTGGCGTCGGCCGGACGGACGACCGTGAAGTTGGGGATGAGTCGCAGCGACGAGATCTGCTCGATCGGCTGGTGCGTCGGGCCGTCCTCGCCGAGGGCGATGGAGTCGTGCGTCCACACGTAGATCGACGGGATGTTCATCAGGGCGGCCAGGCGCACCGCGGGGCGCATGTAGTCGCTGAAGATGAGGAAGGTGCCGCCGAAGGCGCGCGTCTTGCCGTGCAGGACGATGCCGTTGACGATCGCGCCCATCGCGTGCTCGCGGATGCCGAAGTGCAGGACGCGGCCGTACGGGTCGCCCGACCACTCGTGCGTGGACCACTCGGTGGGGATGAAGCTCTTGCCCGACTTGATCGTCGTCAGGTTCGACTCGGCGAGGTCGGCGGATCCGCCCCAGAGCTCGGGGAGCTGGTCGGCGAGCGCGTTGATGACCTGACCGCTCGCGGCGCGGGTCGACACGGCCTTGCCCGCCTCGAACGCCGGGACCGAGACGTCGGCCGGCAGCTCGCCGGACTCGAGGCGATCGAGCAGCGCCTTGCGCTCGGGGTTGGCCTCGGCCCAGGCGTCGAACGACTTCTGCCATTCGGCGCGCTCGGCTGCGGCGCGCTCGGCGAGGGAACGGGTGTGGCTGATGACGTCGTCGGCGACCTCGAAGCTCTTCTCGGGGTCGAACCCGAGCACCTTCTTCGTGGCGGCGAGCTCGTCGGCGCCGAGCGCGGAGCCGTGGATCTTGCCGGTGTTCTGCTTGCCGGGAGCCGGCCAGCCGATGATCGTCTTGAGGACGATGAGGGAGGGCTTGTCGGTCTCGCCCTTCGCCGCCTCGATCGCGGAGTAGAGGGCGGCGACGTCTTCGACGTATTCGCCCGTGCTCTTCCAGTCGACCGTCTGCACGTGCCAGCCGTAGGCCTCGTAGCGCGCTGCGACATCCTCGGTGAAGGCGACGTTCGTGTCGTCCTCGATCGAGATCTGGTTCGCGTCGTAGATCGCGATCAGGTTGCCGAGCTGCTGGTGTCCGGCGAGCGATCCGGCCTCGGCCGTGATGCCCTCCTGGATGTCGCCGTCGCTCGCGATCACGTAGATGAAGTGGTCGAACGGCGAGGTGCCGGCCGGCGCCTCGGGGTCGAACAGACCGCGCTCGTAGCGAGCCGCGTAGGCGAAGCCGACGGAGGTGGCGAGGCCCTGGCCGAGCGGGCCGGTCGTGATCTCGACGCCCTTGGTGTGGCCGTACTCGGGGTGTCCCGGGGTCAGTGAGCCCCAGGTGCGCAACGCCTTCAGATCATCGAGCTCGAGACCGAAGCCGCCGAGGTAGAGCTGCACGTACTGCGTGAGGGAGGAGTGACCCGCCGACAGGATGAAGCGGTCGCGCCCGAGCCAGTCGGTGTCCGTGGGGTCGTGCCGCAGCACGCGCTGATACAGGAGGTAGGCGGCGGGGGCGAGGCTCATGGCCGTACCCGGGTGGCCGTTGCCCACCTTCTCCACCGCATCCGCGGCCAGGACGCGGGCGGTGTCCACCGCGCGCCGATCGATCTCGTCCCAACGAAGTTCCGACACTCGGTCGCCTTTCTCGAGAGGCAGCGCCTGCGCATGCCGCTCCGCAGTCAGGAAGGGAGGGGTTCGGCGCCGGCGCGCGTATGACCTCAGCATAGCGAGGACGCCAGACGGCCGGGGCGCGCACGTCGTCATGTGACAGTCGTGGTAGGGCGGCCCCGCGGAGGCCCTCCTCGGCGGATGCCCTAGACTGGACAGGTTCACAGCGGTGAGATGCGGGGAGCGATGGACATCACGACGACTGCCGGTTCGGCCTCCGTCGACACCTCTCGTGGCACGTCGTTCGGTGCGACCGTCCGCGCGTATGTCGCGCTCACGAAGCCCCGCGTGCTCGAGCTGCTGCTGGTGACGACGGTGCCGGTCATGATCCTCGCGGCCGGCGGTCTTCCGAATCTCTGGCTCGTGCTCGCGACGGTCGTCGGAGGCGCGATGAGCGCCGGGTCCGCCGCCGCGTTCAACATGTACCTCGACCGCGACATCGACGCGCACATGAAGCGCACCGAGAACCGACCCATCGTGACGGGCGAGGTCTCGGCCCGCGGCGCGTTGATCTTCGCGTGGACGCTCGCGGTGGCATCCACGGTGTGGCTCGCCGTGACGACGAACTGGGTCGCGGCATCCCTCAGCGTCTTCGCCATCTTCTTCTACGTCGTGATCTACACGATGATCCTGAAGCGCCGCACGGAGCAGAACATCGTCTGGGGCGGCATCGCGGGTTGTTTCCCGGTCGTGATCGGATGGTCGGCCGTGACCGGCTCGCTCTCGTGGGCGGCGCTCATCCTGTTCGTTCTCGTCTTCCTCTGGACGCCGCCGCACTACTGGCCGCTGTCGATGAAGTACAAGAACGACTACGACGAGGTCGACGTGCCCATGCTGGGCGCAACCCGCAACGGGTCGCAGGTCGGCCTTCAGGTCATCCTCTACGCGTGGGCGACCGTCGCGTGCTCGCTGCTGCTCATCCCGGTGGCGCCGATGGGGCTCGTGTACACCGTCTCGGCGATCGTCTTCGGCGGGTGGTTCCTCTACGAGTCGCACCGTCTGTACAACCGCGCCGTCCGCGGCGAGCAGGCTCGCCCCATGCGCGTGTTCCACGCTTCGATCACCTACCTGACGCTGGTCTTCGTGGCCATCGCGGTCGACCCGCTGCTGCCCTTCTGAGGCCGCGCCCGCGGGGCTGGGTAGCCGGGCTCGTTTGGCAGGTGGTGCCCCATCGGCGCGTGGGTAGGGGCGGGAGCTGACAGGTGAACGTGCTCGGAGTCGAGCCGACAGTGCTGGCGCGTGCAGAACGGCCGCCCTCCTCACCCGGGGAGCCCGAGTGCCGCGGAGGACGGCCGTTCTGAGGGTGTGGCGGCGCGGGTCAGCGCTGCTGCGGGTCGTTGGACGGCGACTCCAGGGTCGAGGTCGTCGCCGGGTCGGGCGCCGTGGTGTCTGCGGCGGGGACCGCGGTCGTCTCGGTCGAGACCGCCGGCTCCGAGGCCGCGCGCTCCGAGACCACGGGCTCCGAGATGACATGCTCCGAGGCGGGCACAGCTGCATGCCGATCCTGCTCTCCGGCGGTGCGGCGCGGCTCCCGCGGGAAGACCGAGCTCAGCGCCGCGGTGGCGAGGGCCAGAGCCAGACCGACGATGCCGGCGCCGAGGAGGATGCCGCCGAACACGCCCCAGATCTGGCCGACGTAGACGTCGACTCCCGTGGCGGTGTTGTCGAGAATGGTCGCTTCCATGTTGCTGAGCTTCTCGACCAGGACGTAGGTGCCACCGCCGATCGCGGCAACCGATCCGGCGATGAGGAACCAGAACGGGATGCTGCGGACGAGGCGGGGGTGAACGATCATGGTGCTCCTTCGTGTCGCGGCCGCTGTCGGCGGCCTCGAACACTCTGAGGGGTCGACCTCTGCGTGCCCCTTCCGAAGCCTATGAGGCGTCTGTGTGCGCGATCTCTCGTTCGGTCGCGGGCGCCACGCTCGACAGCGGAGCCTTCAGCGACATCACGACGGCGACCATCGCCGCCACGAGGGCCACTGCCAGCACCATGTGGATGTTCACCAGCGCGATCGGCAGGCCCGTGCGCGCCTGCCAGAGGCCGACTGCGATCTGCAGCAGCTCGATGCCGAGCAGAAGGCCCGTCCACCGCTGCAGTCCGGTCGTGCGGGGCAGGCGCACGGCGCCGGCGACCAGGACGAGCGTCAGCACGAGCGTGATGTAGGCGGGCCAGCTGTGCACGTGCTGCCAGAAGATCGGGTCGAGTCCGTTGCGGGCGGCCGCGTCGTCACCGGCGTGGGGTCCCGCTCCGGTGAGGAGGATGCCGACGACGACCGTCACGGTCACCGCGAGCGTCGTCACGTGCGTGGTGATGGCGTACGCCCGCGGCACGATCCGCGCGCGTGGGCCGGGCGTCGCATAGACGCGCACGAGGAACGCCGTCGCCAGCGCGACAAGCGCCGCCGAGATGAGGTAGTGGAGCCCCACGATGCTCGGGTGGAGGTGAAGCCAGACCGTGATGCCGCCTACGACGGCCTGAACGATGATCCCGAGGCCGACCAGGAAGCTCAGGACGGGCAGCTCGCGCCGCGTCGCGCGAAGGCGGATGACGGAGAGGAAGGCCAGGAGCGCGACGATGACGAGCACGCCGGTCAGGGTGCGGTTGCCGAACTCGATGAGACCGTGGATGCCCATCTCGGGCGTCGGCGTGAGCGAGCCCTCCGTGCAGTACGGCCACGTCTCGCACCCCATGCCCGATCCGGTGAGCCGCACGAGGCCGCCGGTGCCGACGATGCCGATGTTCGTGATGACGAGAAGCCATCCCATGACGCGCGTCCATCGCGTGATGGCGGCGGGCATGATCGTCGCGACGAGTCCGGGGCGGGTTCGGACCAGTGACATCGGACTCCTCCGGGGGCGCTCGATTCGCGCCTCGTACGTTCCGGGCAGGCCCGCGGATGGGGGCGTTGCCTGTAGAATCGGGTGTGTTCGGGATGGCGGCGCGTGTGCACGTCGTCCCTCATAGTCTAGGCGCGGCATCCGCGTCCATCAGGCCCGCGAATCGGCATCCCCGTCCACGTGACTCCCGTCGGAGTCGGGAATGCCGGGACGGATGACACCGTTGCGGTGCGAAGAGGAGGAAAGTCATGTCGGATGTGCTGATCGACCGACCGGAACTCGAAGGCCTGGGGGTGTACGAGTTCGGCTGGCACGACACGGATGCCGCGGGCGCTGTCGCGCAACGCGGCATCAACGAGGACGTGGTCCGCGGGATCTCGGCCCTCAAGAACGAGCCGGAGTGGATGCTGAAGACGCGTCTGAAGGGCTATCAGCTGTTCGGCCGCAAGCCGATGCCCACGTGGGGCGCCGACCTCAGCGACATCGACTTCGACAACATCAAGTACTTCGTGCGCTCGACCGAGAAGCAGGCGCAGTCGTGGGAGGACCTCCCCGAGGAGATCCGCGAGACGTACGAGAAGCTCGGCATCCCCGAGGCCGAGCGGCAGCGTCTCGTCGCCGGCGTCGCCGCCCAGTACGAGTCCGAGGTCGTTTACCACCAGATCCGCGAGGACCTCGAGGCGCAGGGCGTCATCTTCATGGACACCGACACGGCCCTGCGGGAGCACCCGGAGTTCTTCGAGGAGTACTTCGGCACCGTCATCCCCGCAGGCGACAACAAGTTCGCTGCCCTGAACACCGCCGTGTGGTCGGGCGGCTCGTTCGTCTACGTCCCCAAGGGCGTCCACGTCGAGATCCCGCTGCAGGCCTACTTCCGGATCAACACCGAGAACATGGGGCAGTTCGAGCGGACGCTGATCATCGCCGATGAGGACAGCTACGTCCACTACATCGAGGGATGCACCGCGCCGATCTACAAGAGCGACTCGCTGCATTCGGCGGTCGTGGAGATCATCGTGAAGAAGAACGCCCGCGTTCGCTACACGACGATCCAGAACTGGTCGAACAACGTGTACAACCTCGTCACCAAGCGCGCCGTCGCCCACGAAGGCGCGACGATGGAGTGGGTCGACGGCAACATCGGCTCCAAGGTGACGATGAAGTACCCGTCGATCTACCTCATGGGCGAGCACGCGAAGGGCGAGACCCTGTCGGTCGCCTTCGCCGGTCCCGGTCAGCATCAGGACGCCGGCGCCAAGATGATCCACATGGCGCCCTACACCCAGTCGTCGATCGTCTCGAAGTCGATCGCGCGCGGCGGCGGCCGAGCCGGCTACCGCGGAGAGGTCCGGGTCGACGCGAACGCGCATCACTCGGCCAACACCGTGCGCTGCGACGCCCTGCTCGTCGACACCATCTCGCGGTCCGACACGTACCCCGCCATCGACATCCGCGTCGACGACGTCCAGCTCGGGCATGAGGCCACCGTCTCGAAGGTGTCCGAGGAGCAGCTGTTCTACCTCATGAGCCGCGGTATGCCCGAGGACGAGGCGATGGCCATGATCGTGCGCGGCTTCATCGAGCCGATCGCGCGCGAGCTCCCGATGGAATACGCCCTCGAACTCAACAAGCTCATCGAGATGGGCATGGAAGGCAGCGTCGGCTGATATGACGAGCGTCACCCAGGCCCCCGCCACCGGCGAGAAGGGCCACATCGACCCTGCAGCGGCATTCGTTCCGGTTCAGACGCGGTCCGAGCGGCCGTCGTCGTACGACCCCGCCGATTTCGGCGCCCCGACGGGCCGCGAGGTCAACTGGAAGCACACCCCCGTCGACCGGTTGGCCCCGCTGCTGGTCGACGAGGCCGGCCCGACCGGCGTCGTCTCGGTCGAGGTGAGCGCGCCCGCCGAGGTCGAGCAGGCCCGGCTCCGCGTCGGCGACGCGCCCCGCGGCGAGGTCTTCCGTCCCGAGGACCTGCCGAGTGCCATCGCGTGGTCGCAAGAGGCCGAGGCGCCGCTGCTGCGGATCCCCGCAGGCGTCGAGCTGAATGAGCCGGTCGTGGTCAGCCTCCGCGGCAACGGCGGCCTGGCCCACGCGCACGTCGTGATCGAAGCCATGCCGAACGCGCGGGGCACCGTCATCCTCCGCCACGAGGGGACCGCCGCCCACGCGCAGAACGTCGAGATCATCGCTCGCGACGGCTCGGCCCTCACGGTCGTGTCGCTGCAGCGCTGGGACGACGACGCTGTCCACGCCGCGGCGCACCAGGCCCGCGTCGACCGGGACGCCTCGCTCACCCACGTCGTGGTGAGCCTCGGTGGCGCGGTGGTCCGCGTGAACCCGTCGCTCGAACTCGCCGGTTCCGGGGCCGAGGGGCGGATGTACGGTCTGTCGTTCGCCGACTCCGGCCAGCACCTCGAGAGCCAGGTGTACCTCCACCACAAGGGCCCCCAGACCGTCGGCGACGTCCTGTACAAGGGTGCGCTGCAGGGCGAGAGTGCTCACAGCGTCTGGATCGGCGACGTGCTGATCGGCCCCGACGCCGTGGGCACCGACTCCTACGAGGCGAACCGCAACCTCGTCCTCACCGATGGCGCGCGTGCCGACTCGATCCCGAACCTCGAGATCGAGACCGGCGACATCCAGGGCGCGGGTCACGCGAGCGCGACCGGCCGGTTCGATGACCAGCAGCTGTTCTACCTGCAGGCGCGCGGCATCCCCGAGGCCGAGGCGCGCCGCCTGGTCGTGCTCGGATTCCTCGCCGAGATCGTCCAGAAGATGGGCGTGGACGAGCTTGCGGACGAGCTGCTGCGGGCCATCGAGGCCGAGCTCGCAGCCGGAGCCGGCGCGTGACCGCGCAGAAGGTCCTGAAGCTCAGCGAGCTGGAGCAGGACACGGCGGTGCGCGTCGTCATCGACAAGGTCCCCATGGCCGTCGTCCTCGACGCCAACGGCGAGGTGCACGCGATCGGCGACACCTGCACCCACGGCGACATCTCGCTCGCCGAGGGCTTCGTGGAGGGCGACACGCTGGAGTGCTGGGCGCACGGCTCGGCATTCTCGCTGCGCACCGGCCAGCCCCTGAATCTTCCGGCCTACGAGCCGGTCCCCGTTTACGAGGTCACGATCGACGGGGATGACATCCTCATCGACCCCGCCGTGACCCGCGATGTGAAGTGAAGTAAGGAACCCGACATGTCTGTTCTCGAGATCCGCGACCTGCACGTGACGGTCGAGACCGAGGCGGGGGCCACCCCGATCCTCAACGGTGTCACCCTCACGGTGCGCACGGGCGAGACCCACGCGATCATGGGGCCCAACGGCTCCGGAAAGTCGACGCTCGCCTACGCGATCGCCGGACACCCCAAGTACACCGTGACCGGCGGCTCGATCTCGCTCGACGGCGAGGACGTCCTCGAGATGTCCGTCGACGAGCGCGCCCGCGCGGGCCTCTTCCTCGCGATGCAGTACCCGGTCGAGGTGCCCGGCATCACGGTCACCAACTTCCTCCGCACGGCCAAGACGGCCGTCGCGGGCGAGGCTCCGGCGATCCGCTCGTGGACCAAGGATGTCAAGCAGGCGATGGCCAACCTGCGCATGGACCCGAAGTTCGCGCAGCGCAACGTCAACGAAGGGTTCTCGGGCGGCGAGAAGAAGCGCCACGAGATCCTCCAGCTCGAGCTGCTCAAGCCGAAGATCGCGGTGCTCGATGAGACCGACTCCGGCCTCGACGTCGACGCGCTCAAGATCGTCTCGGAAGGTGTGAACCGTGCGAAGGCCGACACCGACCTGGGCGTGCTGCTGATCACGCACTACACCCGCATCCTGCGCTACATCCAGCCGCAGTTCGTCCACGTCATGGTCAAGGGACGTATCGTCGAGGAGGGCGGCCCCGAGCTCGCCGACCGACTCGAGGAAGAGGGCTACGACCGCTTCCTCGACGCCGACACCCCCGTCGACGCGTAAGATCGTTACATGACCGCAACACTCGCGCCCGAGAAGTACGACGAGGTCACCGAGGCTCTCAAGGACGTCATGGATCCCGAGCTGGGGATCAATGTCGTCGACCTGGGCCTCATCTACGACCTCGCGTGGGACGACGAGAACGACGCTCTCATCATCCACATGACGCTGACCTCGGCGGGCTGCCCGCTGACGGACGTGCTGGAGGAGCAGACGGCTCAGGCTCTCGACAACGTCGTGGACCGTTTCCGCATCAACTGGGTGTGGATGCCGCCGTGGGGCCCCGAGCGCATCACGGACGATGGCCGCGACATGATGCGCGCCCTCGGTTTCGCGATTTGACGACTTCCGCAGACAAGCCCCCGTGGCCGCCGGACGGCGGAGACGGGGGCTTTCGTCATGCGGCGACACCTGCCGGCGGCGCGCCCGGACCCGCGACTAGGCTCGCGGAATGAGCATCCAGCCCCTCGACGCCCTCCCGCTCGAGACGCTGCGGCGACGGTCGAGCACGAAATGGCGATCGTACCCGCACGACGTCATCCCGATGTTCGTCGCGGAGACCGATTTCGCGCTCGCGGAGCCCATCACGCAGGCTCTGCGCGACGCGGTGGAGATCGGCGACACCGGTTATACGCCTCCGCAGCCCGGTATCGCGGAGGCGTTCGTCGGGTTCGCCCAGCGGCGATGGGGATGGACGGTCGACCCGAGCCGGGTCCGCTGGACCGGGGACGTCATGATGGGCGTCGTCGAGCTCTTGCGCGCCACGGTCTCGCCGGGCGATCGCGTCGTCGTCAACCCTCCGGTGTATCCGCCGTTCTTCGACACGGTGGCCGAGGCGGGCGCCATCGTCGAAGAGGTGCCCCTCGTCGACACCGGCACGGCCTGGGAGCTCGACCTCGACGGCATCGAGCGAGCCCTCGCCGGGGGCGCGCGGGCCGTTCTGCTCTGCAATCCGCACAACCCCACGGGAACCGTGCACTCGCTGGAATCGCTCCGTGCGCTCGCGACCCTCGCGCACCGGTACGGCGCCGTCGTGATCAGCGACGAGATCCACGGTCCCCTCGCGGCAGCCGACGTCGTCTTCACCCCGTTCCTCACAGCATCGCCGGAAGCCGCCGCCGTCGGCTTCGCGGTCACGAGCGCGTCGAAGGCCTACAACCTCGCTGGGCTGAAATGCGCCGTGCTCGTGACGGCATCCGAGACGAACGCTGACGTCGTTCGGGGACTGCCCTGGGAGGTGGAGTGGCGCACGGGTCTCTTCGGCGCGCTCGCAGCGATCGCCGCCTTCTCGCCGGAATCCGATGCCTGGCTCGACGGCCTGCTCGCGCGCCTCGATGTCAACCGGCGGCTGTTGGGCGAGCTGCTGACCGAGCACCTTCCGCTGGCGCGCTTTCGCATCCCCGACGCGGGATTCCTCGCGTGGATCGACGTGTCGGCGTACGGCTGGGGCGATGATCCAGCCGACCCGATCCGAGAAGGTTCCCGTGTCGCCCTCCACCACGGCCCGTTCTTCGGTACGGAGGGCATCGGGCACGTGCGCCTGAACTTCGGCTGTGGGCCCGACGTACTGCGAGACGCCGTCAGCCGTGTCGGTGCGTTCGCGCGTCAGACGGTGCTCACCCGCGGCTGAATCGGTGGCGCCGCACGCGCGTCGTCAGTTCTCGGAGCGCCCGAGACGCCAGTAGCCCATGAAGGCGACGGCTCGGCGGTCGACCCCGACGGTGCCGACCAGGTGGCGTCGCAGCGTCTTGATCGCGGATGCCTCTCCCGCGAGCCAGGCGTACAGCGGCGCGCGTTTCAGGGCGGCGCCGCCCTTCGCCGTACGCGGCACCTCCCACAGGATGTCGGCGTCGATGTCGATCTCCTCCACTTCGGCGCCGATGCCCGCGGGGGCGAGGCGCGCAGCGGTGTCTTCCACCGCCGGGATCAGATGCGCGTGACGTTCGCCGTCATCACTGCGCGCGGCGATGCGACGCTCGAACCCGGGGTGGTGGGGGAGGTAGTCGATATCAGCCACCGTGGGGACCTCGAGCACCACGGTGCCGCGAGCGTCGAGCGGCAACTGCTCCAGGATCGTCGCGATCGCAGGCGCTGCTGTCTCGTCGCCGGCGAGCAGGATCGCGTCGGTATCCGCCGGCGGAACGAAATCGATCCCGTAGCTCACTCCGACGTGCGTGGTCGTCGGCGCCAGGATGAGCACTTCGTCGCCGACGCGTGCGTTCGCGATCCATGCCGACGCCGGCCCGAGGACGTCGTGGGCGACCATGTCGATGTCGACTTCTTGCACGGTGGGGCGGACGGCGCGCGTCGTGTACGTCCGCATCACGGGGCGGGCGTCGGGGGAGAGGGCGCGCCACCCCTCGTACCAGTCGGGGCCCGTGGGCATCGTGTCGATCGACGCGGTGTCTGTGGGGAAGAGGATCTTCACCCGCTGGTCGAAGCCCGGATCACCGTACTCGGCCAGGTCTTCGCCGCGGAAGGTGAACCGGCGGAAGCTGGGGGTCAGGTCGGTGATCGCCGCGACGGATACGCGGAAGAAGTCGAGTGCGGGACGAGTCATGGTTTTCCAATCAGCTCTGCAGGCACGTGGTGACGGCCGATCGGCAGCACGAGCGGCCGCCCCGTGAGCGGGTCGGGGATGACGCGACTGTCGAGCCCGAAGACCGCGCGCACGGTCTCGGCCGTCAAGACCTCGGTGGGATCTCCGGCACCGTAGAGGCGTCCACCGGCCATGGCGACGAGGTGGTCGGCGTACCGCGCCGCGAGGTTCAGGTCGTGCAGGACCATCACGATCGTCGTCCCGCGGCTGCGGTTGAGGTCGGTGAGAAGGTCCAGGACGTCGATCTGGTGGCTCACATCGAGGAACGTCGTGGGCTCGTCGAGCAGGAGCACATCGGTCTGCTGCGCCAGGGCCATCGCTATCCAGACGCGCTGACGCTGGCCGCCCGACAGCTCGTCGACGGAGCGATCGGCGATGGCGGCGGTGTCGGTGGCGTCGAGGGCCCGGGCCACTGCCTCGTCGTCCGTGCGCGTCCACCGCGCCAGGGGCCCGTGGTGCGGGGTTCGTCCGCGGCTCACGAGGTCGGAGACCGAGATGCCTTCCGGCGCGATCGGCGACTGCGGCAGCAGACCCAGATCGCGGGCCACCTGTTTCGTGGGCAGCCGGTGGATGTCTTTGCCGTCGAGCAGCACACTGCCGGTGCGGGGGGTGAGCAGGCGTGCCATCGACTTCAGCAGCGTCGACTTGCCGCACGCGTTGGCGCCGACGATCGCGGTGACGCGGCCCCCGGGTACGACGAGGTCGAGCTCGTCGACGATGATGCGGTCGCCGTAGCCGAGGCGCACGCCGCGTGCTTCGAGTGAGCGGTCCGCGGTCATAGTGAGCCTCCTGAGCGGCTGCTGCGGATGAGCAGGAAGATGAGATAGGGGGCGCCCAGCACCCCGGTGACGACTCCGACGGGCAGACGGATTCCGAGCAGGTACTGCGCCGTGAGATCGGCGACGAGGACGAGCAGCGACCCGAAGAGTCCGGCGGCCAAGACGGGGGAGCCGACGGGCCCGAGCATCCGTGCGGCGATCGGGCCGGAGAGGAATGCGACGAACGAGATCGGGCCGGCGGCGGCGGTCGCGAAGGCGAGGAGCGCAACCGCGGCGATGATCAGCAGGACGCGACGGCGTTCGACGGGAACGCCGAGTGCTGCCGCGGTGTCGTCGCCGAGTCGCATGAGTTCGAGATCGCGGGTCAGCCAGAGCAGGGCCGGGACGACCACGATCATCGTGAGGGCCAGGGGGATGGCCTGGTCCCAGGAGGCGCCGTTGAGGTTGCCCGTGATCCACCGCATCGCCGCCTGCAGGTCCCACTCCGCCGCGCGCGAGAGCACGTAGGACACGACGCTGTTGAAGATCGCCGCGACGCCGATTCCGATGAGGATGAAGCGAGCCCCGGCCCCGCCGTCCTTGAAAGCGAGCAGGTAGATCATCAGCGCCGTCACGAGGGCGGCGACGGTGGCGAGCAGGGAGATGCCGGTCTCGCTGAGCGAGAGGAAGACGATGCCGACCACGGCGGCCGCGCTCGCACCCGCGTTGACGCCGATGATGTCGGGGCTGGCGAGCGGATTGCGCAGCATCGTCTGGAACACCGCGCCGCCCATGCCGAAGCACAGGCCGGTGAGGAGAGCGACGGTGGCTCGGGGCAGTCGCAGCTCGCCGACGGTGAACGAAGCGCCGGGGACGGTCTGGCCGGTGATGACGCCCCACACCTCGGCGGGAGTGTAGAAGGTCTGACCGACCATGAGCGAGACCGCGTACATGACCACGACGGCCGTCAGCAGGGAGCCGAGGACGATGCGTCGGCGCCAGGCGCGGCGGGCGCGGCCGGAGACGACGATGTCGACTGTCGTGCGGGGAGCGGCGGCGGTCACAGCGCGCGCATCTTCTGTCGGCGGACGATCGCGATGAAGAAAGGAGCGCCGATGAGCGCGGTCACGATCCCGACCTCGACTTCCTGAGGCCGGGCGATCACACGGCCGACGACGTCGGCGACGATCAGAAGGCCCCCGCCGACGAGAGCTGAGACGGGCAGGAGCCACCGATGGTCCGGACCGACGAGCAGGCGGCAGATGTGGGGCACGATCAGCCCGACGAAGCCGATGGGGCCGGCGACGGCGGTCGCCGCGCCGCACAGGATGACGGCGCCGAGCGCGGCGATCAGACGTACGGTGCGCACACGCTCGCCCAGGCCCGCGGCGAGCTCGTCGCCGAGCGCGAGGGAGTTGAGCGCGGCACTGGCCGCGAGACAGATCACCATGCCGACGGCGAGGAAGGGGAGCACGAGCAGGATCTTCTCGACGGTGGCACCGCCGACGCCGCCGATCTGCCAGAACCGGAAGACACTCATGACGTCGATGCGGGGGAGGAGGATGGCGCTGATCAGGGAGCTGAAGGCGACTGCTGTGGCGGCTCCGGCGAGGGCGAGCTTGAGGGGGCTCGCGCCGCCCCGGCCCAGCGAGCCGATCGTGTAGACGAAGACCGCCGCGATCGCCGCGCCGAGCATCGCGAGCCAGATGTAGCCGAACGCGCCGGTGACGCCGAAGAACGCGAGCCCGATGACGACCGCGAGCGACGCACCGCCGTTGATGCCGAGAATCTGCGGGTCGGCGAGGGGGTTGCGCGTGACTCCCTGCATCACGGCGCCCGATACGGCGAGGGCGGCTCCGACGACGAGAGCGAGCACGGTGCGCGGAACGCGCTTGGCGACCGCGGCCGCGGAGGTGCTCTCGATGCTTCCGCTGAGCCCGGCGACGATGTCGTCGAAACTGACCGCTCGCGTTCCGAAGGTCACCGAGACGATGCCGGCCGCGAGGACGAGCAGAGCGAGAACGATGAGCCAGACGACCCGCCGCCGCCGGGAGCGGCGCCGCGGGGGCGCGCTCACGGCGGCGGGGGCCGTCGTCACGGTCGTGACGCTCACGGCATCCGACGAGGATCGACTGCGGTCACGAGGTCGCCTTCGCGGCCGCCGCGCCGATCATGTCGACGTACGTCGACGTCAGTGGGTCGGTGATCGAGAGGGGGCTGGGGTTGGCCGCCGCGGCGAGCGGGTCGTTCGCCGCGGGCAGCACGACCACGGCTCCCGAGGCGACGGCGGGGATCCGCGACAGCAGCGGATCGGCCTGCATGGCGGCCAGCGTGGAATCGTCGCCGTAGGTCACGAGCACCTGGAGGTCGGAGAACCGCTCGATCTCCTCCGTGCTGTTGGTGATCCAGAACTGGTCGGTGCCCTGGGACTGCTCAGTAACGGTCGCGGCCGGCGTGAGCCCCAGGTCTTCGAGGAAGAGGGGCCGCGGGTCGGCGGTCGAGTAGAAGCCGATCTGGCTGAGGTCGGTCGCGTCGAAGGAGCTGAAGAGCGTCGTCTTGCCGGCGATGTCGGGGTAGGCGCCCGTCAGCTCGTCCAGGTGCGCCGTGAGCTCGTCGACGAGCGCCTCCGCCTCGTCCTTGAGGCCGAGCGCCGTACCGTTCATGACGGTGAGCTCCTGCCAGCTGGTGCCCCACGCGATGTCGGGGTACGCGACGACCGGCGCGATCTTGGTCAGGGTGTCGTAGTCGTCCTGCGTCAGACCCGAGTAGGCCGCGAGGATGACGTCGGGCTGCGTGTCCGCGACGGCTTCGAAGTCGATGCCCTCGGCCTCGTCGAAGAGCACGGGAGTCTCGCCGCCGAGCTCGTCGAGCTTGTCCTCCACCCAGGGGAGGATCCCGTCGCCGTCATCGTCGCCCCAGGTGACGGCGGGCATGCCGACCGGGACGACGCCCAGGGCGAGCGCGGCCTCCTGGTTTCCCCATGAGACGGTCGCAACGCGCGTCGGCTTGCTCTCGATCGTGGTCTGACCGAACGCGTGGTCGATCGTGACGGGGAAGGCGTCGGACGATGCGTCACCGGAGGCGGCGGGTGCCGAGTCGGGAGCGGCGGTCGAACCGCAGCCGGCGAGGAGCAGCGTGGCTGCGATCAGGGCTGCGGCGGCTGTGCGGATGCGGGGCACAGGGGCCTCCAAGAGGAGAGGTGAGTAAGGGCAGGCTTACTTTACGTCCGCCATGCCGATCCCGCCAATCCGCTGCAGTCGCCCTGAAGGTCAGGGGACCCGCGGAGCGGAGCGCTGACACCGAGTAGGATGAGAGGCTGGCCGTTCGGCCGACCTCCCTGTTCCTGACGATTGGACGTTCGCTGTGCTCGCCGTGCACGACCTCGAAATCCGCGTGGGCGCGCGCACGCTGATGGCGGACGTGTCCTTCCGCGTCTCCGACGGCGACAAGATCGGACTCGTCGGGCGCAACGGCGCGGGCAAGACCACTCTCACCAAGGTGCTCGCCGGTGACCTCTTGCCGAGTGACGGCAAGGTCGAACGTTCGGGCGAGCTCGGCTACCTCCCGCAGGACCCCCGATCGGGTGACCCGGAGATGCTCGCACGCACGCGCATCCTCGACGCGCGCGGCCTCGGCACGATCGCGGTGGAGATGCAGAGCGCGTCGCTCGAGATGGGTTCCGAAGACGAAGCCGTGGCGGGAAAAGCCATGCGCCGTTACGGCAACCTCATGGAGCGTTTCGAGGCGCTCGGCGGCTATGCAGCCGAGGCCGAAGCGGCATCCATCGCCCACAACCTGTCGCTGCCGGATCGGATCCTCGACCAGCCGCTGAAGACCCTGTCCGGTGGGCAGCGGCGACGCATCGAACTCGCCCGCATCCTGTTCTCGGACGCGCAGACGATGATCCTCGACGAGCCCACGAACCACCTCGACGCAGACAGCGTGGTCTGGCTGCGCGAGTTCCTCAAGGGATACAAGGGCGGACTGATCGTCATCAGCCACGATGTGGAGCTGGTCGGCGAGACCGTCAACCGCGTCTTCTACCTCGACGCCATGCGCCAGGTCATCGACGTCTACAACATGAACTGGAAGAACTACCTGCGCCAGCGGGTCGCCGACGAGGAGCGCCGCAAGAAGGAGCGTGCGAACGCCGAGAAGAAGGCCACCGCACTGCAGCAGCAGGCGGCCCGGTTCGGTGCGAAGGCGAGCAAGGCCGCCGCGGCGCACCAGATGGTGGCACGCGCTGAGAAGCTGCTCTCCGGTCTCGACGAGGTGCGCCAGGAGGACCGCGTCGCGAAGCTGCGCTTCCCCAAGCCCGCCCCGTGCGGCAAGACGCCGCTGATGGCGTCAGGGCTGTCCAAGTCCTACGGGTCGCTCGAGATCTTCACCGACGTCGATCTCGCGATCG
Source organism: Microbacterium sp. M4A5_1d (assembly GCF_053345465.1). Classification (NCBI taxonomy): domain Bacteria; kingdom Bacillati; phylum Actinomycetota; class Actinomycetes; order Micrococcales; family Microbacteriaceae; genus Microbacterium; species Microbacterium sp. M4A5_1d. Next base: position 697,765 of record NZ_JBKFAD010000001.1, on the reverse strand, counting down.
ACCGCGGCTCGAAGGTGGTCGTGCTGGGGCTCAACGGTGCCGGCAAGACGACGCTGCTGCGCATCCTCGCGGGCGTCGATCAGCCCGATACCGGAGTGCTGGAGCCGGGGCATGGGCTTCGTATCGGCTACTACGCGCAGGAGCACGAGAACCTCGATGTGGCGCGGTCCGTGCTGCAGAACATGATGTCCGCGGCGCCGGACATCACCGAGACCGAGGCGCGCAAGGTGCTCGGGTCGTTCCTGTTCACCGGAGACGACGTGCTCAAGCCCGCGGGTGTGCTCTCCGGCGGAGAGAAGACACGGCTCTCGCTCGCGACCCTCGTCGTCTCGTCGGCGAACATGCTGTTGCTCGACGAGCCGACGAACAACCTCGACCCCGCCTCACGCGACGAGATCCTCGGTGCGCTCGCGCACTACGAGGGCGCTGTCGTGCTGGTGTCGCATGACGAGGGCGCGGTGGAGGCCCTCAACCCCGAGCGAGTGCTGATCCTGCCCGACGGCGTCGAGGACATCTGGGGACGCGACTACCTCGAGCTCATCACCCTGGCCTGACCTGACCTGACCTGACCTGGCCTGGCCGGGCCTGAGCCGACCGGGCCGCGCGATCAGCTGCGCGACGAGTCGAGGATCGCGTCCTCGTCCTCCATGTCGCGGTCGCGCTTGGTGTCGCGACGGCGACGCAGGCTGGGCGGGACGACCGACGACTCGTGCGGACCGGATGCCGTGACGGCAGGCGCCGGTGATTCCTCGGAGACCGGGGCGGTGAGCGCGGCGGCGGCTGCGGCATCCTCTTCGTCTTCACGCCGGTGACGGCGCTCGGTGCGGATCATGTACCAGATGAAGACGAAGCCCATGATCGCGAACAGGATCCACTGGATCGCATACGACAGGTGCGGTCCCGGATCCTCGGACGGGCTCGGCATGGCTCCGAGGCTGTCGGCGGGGGCGGGGTCCTCGGAGACGAGGAGCCCGTACGCCGACGTCACGACATCGCCGGCGAGGCCCGCTTCTCCGGCGACGAGGTCGACGTTGATCGTCGGGACCTGGCCGTCGGGCGCCGAGCGCCCCGAGGTGGGGGCGGCTTCGGCGGGCTTCAGCCGGGCCACCACCGTCACCGTGCCCGAGGGCGGTGCGGCTATCGCGGCCGGCACGGGGCTGTCGGACGCCGGTGGAACCCAGCCGCGATCGACGACGAAGATGCGACCGTCCGTCGTCTCGAACGGCACGAGGACCTCGAAGGCCGATGTGCCCCCGTGCGGGCGGTTGCGAACGAGCACCTGATCGTCGGCGCGGTACTGGCCGATCAGCTCCACGGGGTGCCACTCGTCCGCCGGGTCGAGCTCCGCGCCTGACGGCAGGATGTCGGACAGCGGCGCGGGGTCGGCGTCGTAGTTCCGCTCGACGAGCTCGAGCTGAGCGCTGCGCTCTTCGTTGCGCGTGAACTGCCAGTTCGACAGGTAGGCGCAGGCGATCGCGAAAGCCACGGCGACGGCGACATAGCCCGTCCAGCGCACAGCGGTCTTGCCTCTCACGACCCACCTGCTTCGCTGTTGTCGACGACGAGACGCTCCACGCTCACGGGGAAGTCGCGTGCGGCGACGAACTCTCTCAGGTATGCGACGTGGTCGTCGCAGGCCACCCAGATCTTCCGCCGGTCGGCGGTATGGATGCGGGGATTGCGCCAGATGACCCGCCACCGTGCCGACGCGCGGCATCCGGCGCGGGAGCACTCGATGTCGTTCACTCCGGCCGCGACTCCCGGATCTCGATCACGGTCGGCTTCGCGGGTTCCTGCGGCTTGCTCGGCGACTCCTCCGGGCGCTCGGGCAGCGCCGCGAGGGGTGAGACGGCCGCGGGTTCGCGCACGTCGTCGCCGACGTTCGCGATGACCACCGCGAAGTAGGGGAGGAAGATCGCACCGACCGCGAGGGCGGCCGTGTGCCAGCCGTAGGGGGCGATGACGACCATGAGGACGAAGCACACCACGCGCACCGCCATCATGATGAAGTACTTCGTCATGCGACGGTTCGAGTCGTCGTGCGGGGCTCGCGGGAGCGAGGTCGCCGACGGTGTGGCGGTCTGATGCTTCACGGTGCATCAAGGATACGCCCGCGGTGAGTGGTGCGGCCGGGCTCAGAAGCTCGACGAGTAACTGGTGTAGCTGTCCTGCCCGATGGCCCAGCCGATGAACGACGCGACGATGATGATGCCGACGATCGCGAGAGCGAGGCCCGCATAGCCGACGATGAGGCCGGCCAACGCCATTCCTCGCCCGTTCTCGTTGGTCCGCTTGATCTGCGACAGCGAGATGTGGCCCATGATCACACCGGCGACCGACCCGATGACCGGGAGCAGCCAGATGAAGCCCACGATCGAGGCGATCATCGACACGATCGCGAGCGTGTTCGTCTTCTGCGGCTGGTAACCGCCGTGGCCGTACGCCGGGGGCGGATACCCCGCCGGCTGGTACGCCTGCTGCTGGGGCGGGGTGGCGTACGGCGGCGCCGGGGGCGGGACCGGCGCGCCGGAGGCGGGCTGTCCGGGCGCGGGGTACGGCTGCTGCGGCTGGGGCTGGTCGCTCACATCTGCTCCTCGTCGACGTCGGGCCGCCAGCTTATCGGTCGTCAGCCTCGCGCACGCTCCCGCTAGGCTTGCGGGGTTCCCGCCGCAGACACAGGAGAGTCGCATGTCCACGTCCCGAGTCGTTCTCGTCACCGGAGGAAACCGCGGCATCGGCCGCGCGATCGCGGAGCGTTTCATCGCCGACGGTCACCGCGTCGCTGTGACGGCACGGTCGGGCGAAGGCCCCGAGGGTGCGCTGACGGTTCGTGCCGACGTGACGGATGCGGCATCCATCGACGCAGCGTTCACCCAGGTGGAGAGTGAACTCGGTCCCGTGGAGGTTGTGGTCGCGAACGCCGGGATCACGAAGGACACGCTTCTGCTGCGTATGACGGAGGACGACTTCGACTCCGTCGTCGCGACGAACCTCGGTGGCGCCTTCCGTGTCGTCAAGCGCGCCTCGAAGGGCATGCTGCGGGCGAAGTGGGGCCGCGTCATCCTCATCTCGAGCGTCGTCGGGCTGTTCGGTTCGGCGGGGCAGATCAACTACTCCTCGTCGAAGGCCGCGCTCGTCGGCTTCGCCCGTTCGCTCACCCGAGAGCTCGGCGCGCGCGGCATCACCGCGAACGTCGTCGCGCCGGGGTTCATCGAGACCGACATGACGGCGGCTCTTCCCGAGGAAACACAGGCCGAGTACAAGCGCAGCATTCCGGCGGGTCGTTACGGCTCGTCTGCCGAGGTGGCCGGGGCTGTGGCCTGGCTCGCCTCGGATGACGCGGCGTACATCTCCGGCGCTGTCATCCCGGTCGACGGCGGCCTCGGAATGGGACACTGACGCGCCGTCGAGCGTCACATGAGCGCGGCGACGATCTCGCGCCCGAGGCGGTCGGGCTGCGAGAACTGCGGCCAGTGACCTGAACCGAGCTCGACGACCGTGACGTCGTCGAGAGCGTCGAACTCCTCGAGGAACGGCGGCCACGCCGTCAGCATCTCGCGGACTCCCGGTTCGTCGGCCGAGCCCGACAGGACAGTCACCGGGATGCCGTGTCGGCGGGCGTCGCGCAGCTCGACGGCGTCGGTCGGCACCGCGGCCGGAACCGGGTGCGTGCGAGCCGCCCACCGGGCACGCGTGCCGTCGTCGAGGTCGGCGACATCCGGTTCGTCGAAGAACTCCCAACCGGGGAACGGCACGACGCCGTCGACGACCGGGAACGCCGAGATCTCGGCGCCGGGCGCGGGCGGAAGAGTGTCGACGAGGACGACCCGCGCGATGCGATCGGGGCGCCGGTCAGCGGCCGCCCACGCGACGTTCCCGCCACCGCTGTGCCCCACGAGAGCGAGCTGGCCGGGGAGGTCGTCGATACGGGCGACCACCGCGTCGACCCAGTCGCGGAGCGTCGTCGAGGGCGCTCCGGCGGTGTCACCGACACCGGGCATCGTGAGGGCGTGCGGGTGGTGTCCGGCATCGTGGAGGGCGGGGACGACATCGTCCCAGGACGAGGCGTCGAGCCAGAGGCCCGGGATGACGATCACGTGCATGACCCGACCGTAGCGCTCGGCCCGGACACGCGACAGCCTCGTCTCAGGGGAGGAGCGGGATGACCTCTCGCAGGTCGACCGGGCCGACCACGACGTCCGCCTGGCGGCGCACCGCGGGCTTGGCGTTGAACGCGACGCCGAGGCCGGCAGCCGCCATCATCCGCAGGTCGTTCGCCCCGTCGCCGATGGCGATCGTCCGGGTGAGAGGGACCTCGTGACCATCCGCCCATTCGCGCAGGGACGCCGCTTTGGCCTCCGCGTCGACGATGGTGCCCGCGACCGTGCCGTCCAGCGTCGCGCCGTCGGTGCCGAGCCGATTGGCGCGCCACAGGTCGACCGCCAGCCCGGGAGCGATGTGATCGAGCACCTCGTGGAAGCCCCCGGAGACGACAGCGGCAGCGCCGCCGCGCTCGTGGATGGCGGCGATGAGCTCAGCCGCGCCCGGCGTCGGCTCGACGCGCGACCGCACCCGCTCGAAGGCCGTGAGCGGCACTCCCGCGAGCTGTGCGACGCGTGAGCGCAGGCTCGACGCGAAGTCGACCTCCCCGCGCATCGCCGCCTCCGTCGCGGCGGCGACCTCCGCGCCGCGTCCTGCTTCGTCGGCGATGAGCTCGATGACCTCGTTGCGCAGGAGGGTCGAGTCGGCATCGAAGACGACGAGGAAACGCGCGTGGGGCATGACCACCACGCTAGCGGGAACGCGCGTCAGCGCTCGACGCGCGCGTTCTTGCCGACGACGGTGATGCCGGTGTCGGTCACCGTGAAACCGCGGGCGAGATCGCGCTCACGGTCGACGCCCACCGTGGCACCGTCTTCGAGCACGACGTTCTTGTCGAGGATCGCCCGGTGCACACGCGCCCCCGCGCCGACGCTGACGTAGTCGAACAGCACCGAGTCGGTTATGGTCGCGCCGCCCCCGGAGAGTGTCCACGGGCCGACGACGCTGCGCTCGAGATGGGTCCCCGACAGCACGGAGCCGAGCGAGACGATCGAGTCGATCGCATTGCCCATGCGTCCCACGCTGTCGCGGACGAACTTCGCCGGCGGCGAGTTGACGGCTTGGGAGTGGATCTGCCAGTCGGTGTTGTACAGGTTGAAGATCGGCAGCGTCGAGATGAGGTCCATGTGGGCGTCGAAGAACGACTCGATGGTGCCGACGTCGCGCCAGTAGTTGCGATCCCGCGGGGTCGAGCCGGGCACGTCGTTCCGCTTGAAGTCGTAGACGGCCGCCTCGCCTCGGTTCACGAAGTAGGGGATGATGTCGCCGCCCATGTCGTGGTTCGACGTCGGCAGCTCGCCGTCGGCCTCGACCGCCTCGATGAGGGCGTCGGTGTCGAAGATGTAGTTGCCCATCGAGGCCAGCACCTCGTGCGGCGAGTCGGGCAGCCCGGCGGGGCTCTGCGGCTTCTCGAGAAACTCCCGGATGCGGGTCTCGTCAGCGGGGTCGACGTCGATGACCCCGAACTGGTTGGCGAGCCCGATGGGCTGGCGGATGCCGGCGACTGTCGCGCGGGCGCCGGAGGCGATGTGCGCGTCGAGCATCTGACGGAAGTCCATGCGGTACACGTGGTCGGCGCCGATCACGACGACGATGTCGGGCTTCTCATCGTTGATGAGGTTCAGGGACTGGAGGATCGCGTCGGCCGAGCCGGAGAACCACCGCTTTCCCAGACGCTGCTGTGCGGGAACGGAAGCCACATAGGAGTCCAGCAGGGCCGACATGCGCCACGTCTGCGACACGTGGCGGTCGAGGCTGTGCGACTTGTACTGGGTCAGCACGACGACCTGGCGCAGGCCCGAGTTGATCAGGTTGGAGATCGCGAAATCGATCAGGCGGTACTGGCCGCCGAACGGGACGGCGGGCTTGGCGCGGTCTGCCGTCAACGGCATCAGGCGCTTTCCTTCGCCGCCGGCGAGAACGATTCCGAAGACCTTGGGCGCTGCTGGCATGGCACCACACTAGGCCCGCCGAACGCTCCTGTACTAGCGTTCGAGACATGCGTGTAGACATCGTCTCGAAGGAGTATCCTCCCGCGATCTATGGGGGAGCGGGGGTGCACGTCACCGAGCTCGTCCGCGCCCTGCGCGCGTCGATGGAGGTGCAGGTGCGCGCCTTCGGGGCCGACCGGGAGGAGCCCGACACCACGTCCTATGCCACCCCGGTCGGACTCCTCGGCGCGAACGGCGCGCTGCAGACGCTCGGCACCGACCTCGAGATCGTGGGGGATGTCGCCGGCGCGGACGTCGTGCACAGCCACACCTGGTACGCCAACTTCGCGGGTCACCTCGCCTCGCTCCTGCACGGCATCCCGCACGTCGTCACAGCGCACTCGCTCGAGCCGCTGCGTCCCTGGAAGGCCGAGCAGCTCGGCGGCGGCTACGCCGTGTCGAGCTACATCGAGAAGACGGCCTACGAGAACGCGGCCGCGATCATCGCCGTGAGCGACGGCATGCGCCGCGACATCCTGCGCAGCTATCCGGATCTCGATCCCGAGAAGGTCTCGGTGATCTACAACGGCATCGACGTCGAGTCGTGGCGTCCCGTCGACGATCCCGCGGTCCTCGAGCGCCACGGCATCGATCCCGCACGCCCCTCGGTGGTCTTCGTCGGCCGCATCACGCGGCAGAAGGGGCTGCCCTACTTCCTGCGCGCGGCTCGTCTCCTGCCCGCCGACGTCCAGGTCGTCCTCTGCGCGGGCGCGCCCGACACGGCCGAGATCATGGCCGAGGTGCAGGGGCTCGTGCGCGAGCTGCAGGCCGAGCGCTCGGGTGTCGTCTGGATCGAGGAGTTCCTTCAGCGCGACGAGCTCTGTGCGATCCTCACCGCCGCGACGACGTTCGTCTGCCCGTCGGTCTACGAGCCGCTCGGCATCGTCAACCTCGAGGCGATGGCGTGCGGCGCCGCCGTCGTCGGTACTGCGACCGGCGGCATCCCGGAGGTCGTCGTCGACGGCGTGACCGGGCGCCTCGTTCCCATCGAGCAGTCGGACGACGGCACCGGGACGCCGCTCGATCCCGACAGGTTCGTCGCCGATCTGGCGGCCACCTTGACCGAGGTCGTCTCGGATCCCGAGACGGCGCGAAGCTACGGCGCCGCGGGCCGCGAGCGTGCCGCAGACTCGTTCAGCTGGGCCGCGATCGCGGACGAGACCGCCGCGTTGTACGCGAGAGTGGCGGGGCTCGGCCGCTAGGCTGAACCCATGCCGCAGGTCCTGGAGTTCTCCGACGTCGTCGTCCGCCGAAACGCCCGGAACATCATCGACCGGGTCGACTGGTCGGTTTCCGATGATCAGCGCTGGGTGGTGCTCGGCCCCAACGGCGCGGGCAAGACGACAGTGCTCCAGCTGGCGGCGAGCCTGCTCCACCCCACCTCGGGGACCGTCGAGATCCTGGGCGAGCGCCTGGGGCGCACCGACGTGTTCGAGCTCCGCCCGCGCATCGGGTTCGCCTCGTCGGCGATGGCCCGCCGCATCCCGGCTGAGGAGACCGTACTCGACGTGGTCCTCACCGCCGCCTACGCGGTGACCGGGCGCTGGCGCGAGGACTACGAGGACATCGATGAGCGGCGCGCCATGCGGGTGCTCGCAGAATGGAAGCTCGACGGTCTGGCCGAGCGCACCTTCGGCACCCTCTCGGACGGTGAGCAGAAGCGCGTCCAGATCGCCCGCGCCGTCATGACCGACCCCGAGCTCCTGCTTCTGGACGAGCCGACGGCGAGCCTCGACCTCGGCGCTCGCGAGGAGCTGCTCGCTCTCCTGGGCGGTTATGCCCAGGCCCCGACCACGCCCGCGATGATCATGGTGACTCACCACGTCGAGGAGATCCCGGTCGGGTTCACGCACGTGCTCCTCCTTCGCGAGGGTGGAGTGGTCGCTGCCGGTCCGCTGGCCGAGACGCTCACCGCGGAGAACCTCACCGAGACGTTCGGGCTCTCCATCACGCTCACCGAGGAGGGCGGTCGCTACGCGGCTCGGGCGGCATCCTGAACCTGGTAAGATCGCTCTTTGGTGCAGACGCATCGCAGACTTCCCTCGCCCTGGCAAAATCCAGGGCACCACGTAAGGAATCCCATGAAGACTGACATCCACCCCGAGTACCGCGCCGTCGTGTTCCGCGACCTGGGCTCCGGCGAGACCTTCCTGACCCGTTCGACGGTCTCGAGCGACAAGACGATCGAGCTGGACGGTGAGACCTACCCCGTCATCGACGTCGAGATCTCGTCCGCCTCGCACCCGTTCTACACGGGCAAGCAGCGCATCATGGACTCGGCCGGTCGCGTCGAGAAGTTCAACCAGCGCTTCAAGAACTTCGGCTCCAAGTAAGTCGTTCTTCGATCAAGGCCCCGCTTCGGCGGGGCCTTCGTCGTTCTCGGCGGTGTGCTGTGCCCGCTCACGCGATCACGGCTTGACGATCGGGATCGACGCCGTCTCGGCGGCGACCTTGCGGCGGTGCAGGGCGCGTTGCTCGGGCAGGGAGATGTCGAACACGACGGCGAGCAGACGGATGACGGTGGTCACAGCGATGCCGACGATGGCCGCCGCCACGATCGGGGCTCCGAGCGCCGATGCGCCGGCGAGCACCGCACACCCCACCGCTGCGGCGACGGCGTAGAGGGAGCCGACGTGCATGATGGCGACGGGAAGCCCGAGGATGACGTCGCGCAACATGCTGCCGCCGACCGCCGCGCACGAGCCGATGAAGATCGCCGGGACGATCGGAAGTCCCAGCACGAGGGCCTTGCTGGTTCCGAATGCGCCGAACAAGCCGATGACGACGGCGTCGAGGCCGATGATGACGGCGTTCAGCCGTCGGAAGACGTTCGACAGGAGCATTCCCACGAGGGCTGCCGAGGTAGCGGTGATGAGGTACCAGTTGCTCTGCAGCGTGACCGGCTGGACGCCGAGGAGCAGATCGCGGATGAGGCCGCCGCCCATCCCGATCAGGATCCCGATGATGACCACGCCGAGAGGGTCGAGCCGCTGCTTGCCCACGAACCCCGAGGCGAACAGAGCGCCCTGCACCCCGCCGAGGCCGACAGCGGTCAGATCCGCCCAGAGCGGGATCACGAACTGAGACTGCGTCACGGAACCATTGTCGTCGGTCGGCGCGATAATTGGAGGGTGCCCACCTACCGCGACGAGGTCGTGATCCTCCGCACCCACAAGCTGGGTGAAGCGGATCGCATCGTCACGATGCTCAGCCGTCGGCACGGCAAGCTCCGTGGCGTCGCCAAGGGAGTACGTCGCACGTCGTCGCGCTTCGGGGCGCGCCTCGAGCCGTTCATGGTGGCCGACGTGCAGATGTACAAGGGACGGTCGCTCGACATCGTGCAGCAGGCCGAGTCGCTCGGGTCGTACGGGGCCGACATCGCGACCGACTACGACCGGTACACCTCGGCGTCGGCGATGGTCGAGGCCGCCGACCGTCTGAACGAGGCCGAGACGACGCCGCAGCAGTACCTGCTGCTCGTGGGCGGCCTCCGCGCGCTCGCGCGTGGCGAGCACGACAGTCGCGCTGTGCTCGACTCCTACCTCCTTCGCGCCATGGCGCTCTCGGGGTGGGCGCCCTCGCTCGACGCCTGTGCCCGCTGCGGTCGTACCGGGCCGCACGACGGGTTCGTCGCGCCCCTCGGGGGCTCGGTCTGCGATGCCTGCGCTCCGGCGGGATCGGCCCGCATCGCACCGGAGACCGGCGCCCGGCTCCGCGCCCTCATCGCCGGCGAATGGGAAATCGTTGACGCGGGCAGCCCCGGCACCGCCAACGCGGCATCGGGGCTGATCGCCGCGTATGCCCAGTGGCATCTCGAGCGTGGCATCCGGTCACTCGGACACATCGGCGCGGCGCGCTGACCACGGTGATGGCGGGCAGCTCGAACGCCTAGGCTCGAACCGATGAGTCCCAAGCCGTACACGCACCGCGACGCGGTTCCCTATCGCCCCCTCGACTGGACCGGGGTGTACCCGCCGGCGTTCCCGCGAGGCGGCGTCCCGAACCACGTCGCGATCGTCATGGACGGCAACGGACGATGGGCCAACCGCCGCGGACTCACCCGCATCGAGGGGCACCGCGCGGGCGAAGAGGTGCTGCTCGACGTCGTCGCCGGCGCCGTCCAGGCCGGCGTCAAGCACCTGAGCGTCTACGCGTTCTCGACCGAGAACTGGTCGCGGTCGCCTGATGAGGTGCGCTTCCTCATGGGCTACAACCGTGACGTCCTCCACCGTCGTCGTGATCAGCTCAATGAGTGGGGCGTGCGTGTGCGGTGGTCTGGGCGCAAGCCGCGCCTGTGGGGCTCGGTCATCTCCGAGTTGCAGTACGCCGAGCAGCTCACCCGCGACAACGACGTCCTCACGCTCACGATGTGCGTCAACTACGGCGGCCGGCACGAGATCATCGATGCGATGCGGGCGATGGGGGAGCAGATCGCCGCGGGGCGGATGAAGCCCTCCGCCATCACGGAGAAGGCCCTGCGCCGGCACCTCTATGTGCCCGACATGCCCGACGTCGACCTGTTCATCCGTTCGAGCGGAGAGCAGCGGACCTCGAACTTCCTCCTGTGGGAGGCGGCCTACGCCGAGATGGTGTTCCTCGACACGCTCTGGCCCGACTTCTCTCGTTCCGACCTGTGGGGTGCGATCCAGCTGTATCTCTCGCGCGACCGCCGGTTCGGCGGCGCTGTCGACGCTCCCACCGCGTGATGCGCGAGCGGGAATAGCCCACGCACGCCAGGACGTTGCACCCGGTGTGACGGACGCAATCAAGATCGACGTGTGGAGCGACATCGCCTGCCCGTGGTGCTACATCGGCAAGCGCAACCTCGAGTCGGGCCTCGCGGCCACGGCGGATGACGAGGACGCTCCGCGCGTCGAGGTGACCTTCCACTCGTTCGAGCTCTCGCCCGACACTCCGGTCGATTTCGAGGGCGACGAGCTGGACTTCCTCTCGACGCACAAGGGGATGCCGCGCGAGCAGGTGCAGCAGATGCTCGACAACGTCACCGGCGTCGCGAAGGACGCGGGCCTCGACTACCACTTCGACATCCTTAAGCACACCAACACGGTCAAGGCGCACGAGCTGCTGCACGCCGCGAAGGCGGAGGGCCGTCAGCACGAGATGGCCGAGCGCCTGATGGCGGCGTACTTCACCGAGGGCCGCCACGTCGGACGGATCGACGATCTCGTCGAGCTCGCCGCCGAGGTCGGACTCGACCGCGACGTGATCCGCGCCGCGCTCGAGTCGGGCGAGCACCTGCCGGCCGTTCGCGCCGATCAGGATCAGGCGCGTTCGTACGGCATCAACGGCGTCCCGTTCTTCGTCATCGACGGCAAGTACGGCGTCTCCGGAGCGCAGCCTGCCGAGGCGTTCGCGCAGATCGCCCGTCAGGTGTGGGCCGAGCGGAACGGCGTCGAAACCGCGGGCTGAGCGCGGTCCGCACACGCGCGCAGGGTCAGCGCGGGAGGTTCGCCTCGATGACCGCGACGATCTCCGGCGCGTCGGGCTTCGTCTGGGGGCGGAAGCGGTGCACCTCACCGCTCGGCGTGATGACGAACTTCTCGAAGTTCCACATCACCGGGCCTCGCGCACCTTCCTCGTTGCGGATCTTCTTCAGCGCCTTGTACAGGGGAGCGGCGTGCGAGCCGTTGACCCGGATCTTGTCCATGATGGGGAAGCTCACTCCCCAGGTCATCGCGCAGTAATCGAGGATCTCCTCCATCGAGCCCGGCTCCTGACCCATGAACTGGTTGCAGGGGAATCCGATGACCTGGAGCCCGCGCTCGCCGTAGGTGCGCTGAAGCTGCTCGAGCTGCTCGTACTGGGGCGTCAGGCCGCACTTCGAGGCGACGTTGACGACGAGCAGCACACCGTCGCCGAGCTCGTCCAGCGTGGTGGCGGTGCCGTCGGCTGCGGAGAAGGGAATCGAACGGATGTCGGTGGTCGCTTCGGTCACGTCCCCAGGCTACGCCCGGCCGCCTTCCGGCATCCGTCCTTCTGGGAGAATGATCTGGTGAGTACCGTCGTTTCCGCTTCCCCGCGCCTGCGGATCGGCCCGATCGCCCTGGATGCACCCGTCGTCCTGGCGCCGATGGCCGGGATCACGAACACCGCCTTCCGTCGGCTGTGCCGCGAGTACGGCGCTGGTCTCTACGTCAGCGAGATGATCACGACCCGCGCACTCGTCGAGCGCAACGCCACCACCATGCGCCTGATCACCCATCACGAGTCGGAGAAGCCGCGCTCCATCCAGCTCTACGGCGTCGACCCCGCCACGACCGAGGCCGCGGTGCGGCTCCTTGTCGAGGAGGACCGCGCCGACCACATCGACCTGAACTTCGGATGCCCCGTGCCCAAGGTGACGCGCAAGGGCGGGGGAGCCGCCCTGCCGTGGAAGCTCGACCTGTTCCGCGACATCGTCACGCGCGCCGCGCGCGCGGCCGGCGACGTCCCGCTGACGGTCAAGATGCGCAAAGGCATCGACTCGGACCACCTGACCTACCTCGACGCCGGTCGCATCGCGGAGGACGCCGGGGTCTCGGCGGTCGCGCTCCACGCACGCACCGCGGCGGAGTTCTACTCGGGGCACGCCGACTGGTCGGCCATCGCCGCGCTGAAAGAAGCCGTCACGAGCGTTCCGGTTCTCGGCAACGGTGACATCTGGTCCGCCGACGACGCCGTGCGCATGATGGCGGAGACCGGCTGCGACGGCGTCGTCGTCGGTCGCGGATGCCTCGGGCGACCGTGGCTCTTCGGAGACCTCGCGCGAGCGCTGGGCGAACCCGGCTCAGCTGGGCCCGAGGTCGATGCCACGCTCGGGTTCGTCGCGACCGCCTTCCGCCGGCACGCCGAGCTTCTCGTGGAGTTCTTCGAGGATGAGGGCCGGGGATGCCGCGACATCCGCAAGCACGTCGCGTGGTACTTCAAGGGCTACCCGGTCGGCGGTGACACGCGGGCGCGGCTGGCGACCGCGTCGAGCCTCGCCGAGATCGACGACATCCTCGCGACGCTGGACTGGGCGGCGCCCTACCCCGGCTCGGCTGCGGAGGGGCAGCGTGGTCGCGCGGGAACCCCCAAGCGTCCGGCGCTGCCGGATCGTTGGTTGGATTCCCGCGACGTCGACGCGGCCGAGTCGTCGGCCATCGCCGCAGCGGAGGTCGAGAACAGTGGGGGCTGAGGTCACGAGCGGTGTCGGCGTCTCGGCGGGACGCCCCTCCGGCTACAACGACCACGACGCCGCCCGCTTCCACCGCGAGGAGCACCGCTCGCGCCGCGACAGCTTCGCCCGCGATCGCGCCCGTGTGCTGCATTCCGGCGCCCTGCGCCGTCTCGCCGCCAAGACGCAGGTGCTGAGTCCGGCGAGCCCGGCCGACTTCGCGCGCAACCGCCTGACGCACTCGCTCGAGGTCGCCCAGGTCGGGCGCGAGCTGGCCATCGCTTTGGAGCTCTCGCCCGACGTCGTCGATACCGCCTGTCTCTGCCACGACCTCGGACACCCGCCGTTCGGCCACAACGGTGAGCGGGCCCTCAACGACTGGGCCGAGGACATCGGCGGCTTCGAGGGCAACGCGCAGTCGCTGCGCATCCTCTCGCGTCTCGAGCCGAAGGTCGTCGATGCGTTCGGTCAGACCGCGGGCCTGAACCTCACGCGGGCGAGCCTCGATGCGACGTGCAAGTACCCGTGGACGGTCGAGCACGCCATCCCCGACCCGGGCGGACGGCAGAAGTTCGGCGTCTACCCCGAGGACGAGGCGGTGTTCCAGTGGATGCGTGAGGGCGCCCCGGGTCGCCTGCGTTGCATCGAGGCCGAGGTCATGGATCTCTCCGACGACATCGCGTACTCGGTGCACGACTTCGAGGACGCGGTCCTGAACGGCTACCTCGATCCGGCGCGGCTCGGGGATCCGCGCGAACGCGAGGCGCTGCTCACCGCGATCCAGAGCTGGGTGGGCTACGGCTTCACGAAGGACGAGCTCGGCGATGCGCTGTACCGTCTGACACTGCTTCCCGAGTGGCTCGAGTCGTACGACGGCTCGCGCGCGGCGATGGCACGTCTCAAGAACCTCACTTCCGATCTCATCGGCCGGTTCGCGCGCGCCGCCACGGCGGCGACCCGCGAGCACTACGACATCCCCGTCCTGACCCGCTTCCGCGGTCGGGTCATCGTTCCGCGCGTCATCGAGGTCGAGATGGCGGTGCTCAAGGGAGTCATCGGCGCCTTCGTCGTCTCGATCGAGGGACGCAAGGGGCTCTACAAGGAGCAGCGCCGCGTCCTGCGCCGCCTCGCCGACGCCCTGTGGGAGCGTCCGGAGCACCTCGACGCGCTGCACGCCGAGGACTTCGCCGCGGCGGTGACGGATGCCGCCCGCCGCCGCGTCATCGTCGACCAGGTGGCGACCCTCACCGACCGCTTCGCGATCGAGTGGCACGGCCGCCTGGTGGGCCCGGTCGACCTTCGCGAGCTGGGCCTGTGGTCGTCTGATCCGCGCGCGACGGCGCCGAGCCACTTCGCGCTGCCCGAGCCCATCGAAGGGCTCTGATGGCACGGATCCGGCAGACCGACATCGAAGAGGTCAAGGCGCGCACGAACATCGGCGACATCGTCGGCGAGCGTGTCGCCCTGAAGTCCGCCGGCGTCGGCTCGCTGAAGGGGCTCTGCCCGTTCCATGACGAACGCAGCCCCAGTTTCCACGTCCGGCCGCAGGTGGGGTACTACCACTGCTTCGGATGCGGTGAGTCGGGCGACGTCTACTCGTTCCTGCGGGCGATGGATCACCTCTCGTTCACCGAGGCCGTGGAGCGCCTCGCGGCGCGCATCGGTTACTCACTGCACTACGAGGACGGCGCTGCGGCTCCCGAGACGAGCGGTCGTTCCCGGCTGTACGCCGCCCACACCGCCGCGGCCGAGTTCTATCGGTCGCAGCTGTCCGCCCCGGACGCGCAGGCCGCACGTCAGTTCCTCGGCGAACGAGGCTTCGACGCCGGTGCAGCCGCGCATTTCGGGGTCGGATACGCGCCCCAAGGCTGGTCGGGGCTTCGCGACGCACTGCGGTCGCAGGGATTCACCGACGAGGAGCTGCTCACCGGGGGACTGGTCTCGAAGGGGCAGCGCGGCGTCTACGACCGGTTCCGGGGACGGGTCGTCTGGCCCATCCGCGACGTCGCCGGTCAGACGATCGGTTTCGGCGCTCGCCGCCTGTACGACGACGATCAGGGTCCGAAGTACCTCAACACGCCAGAGACGCCGATCTATAAGAAGGCGCAGGTCCTCTACGGCCTCGACCTCGCGAAGAAGTCGATCTCGCGGGAGCACCGCGTCGTCGTCGTCGAGGGCTACACCGATGTGATGGCGTGCCATCTCGCCGGGGTCACCGGAGCCATCGCGTCGTGCGGCACGGCCTTCGGTACCGATCACATCACGGTGCTGCGTCGCGTCATGGGCGACAGCGAGGGCAGCTCGGGTGAGGTCGTCTTCACGTTCGACCCGGATGCCGCCGGCCAGAAGGCCGCGCTGCGCGCTTTTGGCGACGAGAAGCGCTTCGCGGCGCAGACGTACGTCGCGGTCGCCCCCGAGGGGCTGGACCCGTGCGATCTCCGTCTGAACCGCGGTGACGCGGCCGTGCGCTCGCTCATCGAGGCGAAGGCGCCGATGTTCGAGTTCGTCATGGATCAGCGTCTGTCGACGTTCGACCTCTCCACCGTCGAAGGACGCATCGGCGCTCTGCGAGCAGCGGCACCGATCGTCGCCGACATCCGCGATGCCGCGCTTCGACCGGGCTACACGCGTGTCCTCGCCGGAAAGCTCGGGCTCGACCTTTCGGAGGTGCAGCCCGAGGTCGAGCGGGCCGCGCGCCGCGCGTCGGCGTCCGGGAGCGCAGGGGAGCGCACTCGCGGCGAGGCACCGGGCGCAGGCCGAGCGCAACCCTCCGGCGCGCCCGGCGCGGCCTCCGAACCGCCGCCCGTGTCGGTCCGTGTCACCCTCGCCTCACTGCCGGCCGCCCTCGAGCTCGAGAAGCGCGCGCTCATGGGCGTGCTGCAGTACGGGCACCTGCTCGACAAGCAGGCCGTCGACATTGCGCTGGGTCTGCCCATGCCGCATCCGGCTCTCGAAGCCGTCCGTCAGGCCGTCTCGATGCAGACCGATCTCACCCGGCCCGGATGGACCTCGGCTGCGGTGGACGCGACTCGGGAGCCCTATCGCACGCTCGCGATCGAACTGCTCACGGCGGACTTCCCCGCGGGAACCGAACGCATCGCGCAGACGACGGCGATGGAGTCGCTGCGCAAACTCCGCCAGCGGGCGCTCGAACGCGAGAAGGCCGAGCTGCGAAGCGCGCAGCAGCGCCTGGAACCGGGCTCGCCCGAGTTCCGTTCCATCGGCGTCGCCATCCGCGATCTCGACCTTCGGCTGCGGCAGCTCATGGAGTCGGAGTAGCCGCCGTCGGCGACGAGTAGCGGTCGAGCGATGAAAACGGCAGGATGATGCGCATGTCCCGACGACCCGACGCGGAGATCGCGGTGCGCTGCGACGATCTGTCGATAGCGCGGACGGGCGATTCCGATCGCGTCGTCGAGGGCGTCAGCGTCACGGTCCGGGCGGGAGAAGCCCTCGCCGTGATGGGCGCGACCGGATCCGGCAAGTCGACGCTGCTCTCCGTCCTGGCCGGCAATGCCCCGGCCGATGTCGGGGTCGTCGGCGGTGCTGCGGAGGTGGCCGGCCTCTCGGTGCGGAAGGGTGGCCGTTCGCGCCGCATGCTCACCTATTACGCCGGGCACATGCCACAGGCGGCGGGCGCTTCGCTCCCGGCTCGATTGACCGTGGCCGAAGTCATCGCCGAGCCCATCACCTCGCGTGACCGGCGGGTGAGTCAGCGCGCTCTGTCGCTTCGGGTCGCCTCGCTCCTCGACGAGTTGCACCTTCCGCTGGGGGCGGCCTCGCAGTATCCCTACGAGCTCAGCGCGGGCATGCGCCAGCGCGTCGCGCTCGCGCGCGCTCTCGTGCTCGACCCGAAGGTCTTCATCGGCGATGACCCGTACGCGAACCTCGACATCGAGGTGCGTATCGCGGCTCGAGAGGCCTTGCTCTCGCGTCGCGACGACACGGGGATGGCGATCGTCATCGCGACGAACGACGTCGAGACCGCCGACGAGCTGGATGCCGCGGCTCTCGTCCTGCACGGTGGCCGGCCCGTGGGATACGGGCAGACCGCATCGGATGTGGTCTGGACGCCGGACGGGCGATCGCGAGCGTCCTGACGGCCGCGACCCGCCCGGCGGTCGGCCGATGTCGTGAGCACCCCCGGAGCTTTGCTAATATAGACGGGTTGCCCGGCGCGAGCGGGGCGGCTGATCCTCGGTAGCTCAATTGGCAGAGCAATCGGCTGTTAACCGATAGGTTCTTGGTTCGAGTCCAAGCCGGGGAGCGAGAGACCCGCGTTATCTACCGCGGCTCTCACCGAAGGCCCGGGCTTCCACCCCGGGCCTTTACTCATGTGTCTGAGGTTCGCCTGGCACTCGATGCCCGTTCCTCGGCCTCGAAGCGGCGCGAAGTGCCAACCGGAGACGTGCGATCGCGCGAACGCTCAGCCGAAGACGTGCAGTCCGAGGTCGTCGCTCAGCGCCTCCGCGCCGATGCGACCGCGCACGCTCGTCCCGTGCTCGTCGAGAGGCGGGCTCACGATGGCAGCGCCGAGCTTGCCCGGAGCCGACAACACGATCGCGCCGGAGACACTGGACTTCGCGGGGACGCCGACGGCTCGCATCCAGCGACCCGATCCGTCGTAGACGCCGCACGTGGCCATGACGGCGACGACGTCTCTCGCGATCCGCGCAGACACCGCCCGTTCGCCGGTCACGGGATTCACCCCGCCGAGAGCGAGCGTCGCGCCCATGACGGCCAGGGTCTGCGCGTCCACCAGCACGGCGCACGCACGGGCGTAGACCGCGACAGCGTCATCGGCCGTGACGGCGAGCGTTCCCTCATCGCGCATCAGATGCGCGAGTGCATGATTGCGGTCGCCGAGGAGGTGCTCGCTGTGGGCGACATCGTCGTCCACCTCCAGTCGGCGACCGGCGAATCCCGACAGCCCGGCCACGATGCGGCTCGCCCGCTCGTCGGGATCGTCTCCATCGACCAGTGCGCAGGTCAGGATGGCGCCGGCGTTCACCATCGGGTTCGGGGGTCTTCCCGTGCCGCTCTCGAGCTTGATGGCGTCGAACGCCTCGCCCGTCGGCTCGATGCCGACCCGGTCTAGAGCTGCGCCGTCGGTGTCGGCCAGAGCGAGGGCGAACAGGAACGGCTTGACGGCTGACTGGATGCTGAACGGGACCTCCCCATCCACCGACGATCGGACCGAGCCGTCGGGCAGAGCCAGTGCGATCGCGCACAGGTCGCGGTCGGCGTCGGCGAGCTCCGGAATGCTCGTCGAGCGTTCACCGTCGCGCGCCGGCAGCAACCGTCCACGCAGAGCGTCGAGATCGTATGCACGCGGACCGCTGGCGTCGCTCATGGCGTCAGGCGTCGAGATCGTCGACGCCCGGCATCCAGGCGTTGCCCGGACGGCCCCAGCCGCGCTTCTTCGCGATCTTCTGCGTCGTCTTCCAGTCCGAGTCGTCGAGGCGGTCCACGTAGAGGATGCCGTCGAGGTGATCGAACTCGTGCTGCATGATGCGCGCGCGCCAGCCATCGACGCGGATCTCGACGGGGGAGCCGGCGAGGTCGGTGCCGGTCACGAGCACCTCCTCGGAGCGCCGCAGCGGGAACCGCTCACCGGGGAAGGAGAGGCACCCCTCCGACTCGTCGTCGGGATCGGGTGATCCGGGCTCGAGGGGTCGCATCCAGAGCTCGGGATTGATGATCTCGCCGCGCCAGGGCTCGCCGTCGTCGTCCTGGTACGTGTAGACGTAGATCCGCAGGCCGACGCCGACCTGCGGAGCAGCCAGGCCGACCCCGGGGGCGGCATCCATGGTCTCGTACATGTCGGCGACGAGCTGGCGGATCTCGTCCGTGATCTCGGTGACGGGCTCGGCGGGGGCGTGCAGCACGGGATCGCCCATGATGCGAATCGGAAGAACGGGCACGTTGCGAGCCTAATCGAGCCCGCTTCGCCGTTATGGTCGAAAGGTGATTCCGTTTGTCGCGTCCCTCGATGACGTCACCGACCAGCTGATCGGAGTCTTCCGCGAACCCAGAATCCTCATCGGAATCCCGCTCGCGCTGCTCGGCGCCGTGTTCATGTCCTTCGGAGCGCTCTACCAGCACCGGGGTGTGCAGAAGGTCGAGCGTCTCACCAACTCGTCGGGAAGCGCCGGGCTCAACGGCTCGCAGCTGCTGAGTCTGCTCAAGCGTCCGTCGTGGGTGGCGGGGACGATCATGCTCGGGCTCGCGATCGTGTGTCAGCTCGCAGCGCTGACTTTCGCGCCGCTCATCCTCGTTCAGCCGCTCGGTGCGATCTCTCTCGTGATCACGACCCTCCTGAATGCACGCATCACCGGCGTCAAGCCGACGAAGCGGTCGGTTCGCTCGATCATCCTGTGCGTCGGAGGCATCCTCGCCTTCGTCACGGTGGCCGCGCTCGTCGCGACGGAGGAGCCGATCGATCAGGCGCAGCTCATCACCATCCTCGCTCTGCTCGCGGGCGTGCTGCTGATCTCGGGGGCCGTGTGGATGCTGGTGCGCAAGGGCGCGAAGCCGCTCTTCTACATCGCGGCCTCGGGAATCATCTACGGTTTCGTCGCGACGCTCGCGAAGGTCGTGATCTCGCGCATCCAGAACGGCGACTTCGAGTGGTTGACGCTCCTGTGCCTCGTCGGCCTGATCACCGCGACCGCGGTCGGTGCGTACTTCGTTCAGACCGCTTACTCCGTCGGGCCTCCCGATCTCGTCATCGCCGGGCTCACCGTCATCGACCCGATCGTCGCCGTCATCATCGGCATCGCCATCTTGCGTGAGGCCGCAACGGCGCCGTTGCCGGCATTCGTCGGCTTCGTCGTCGCCGGAGCCATCGCGGTCTATGGCGTGACGTCGCTGGCGCGGAACCATCCGCAGGTCGTGCTCGACAGTCAGCAGCTGCCGATTCCGCGCGGGAGCAAGGGCAAGCGCCTCGACGATTGAGCGGTCGCGTCGGTTCGAGGCGGCTCGCGCTAGGCTCGATACGGCACGGGGCGGTGGCCAAGCTGGTCAAGGCAGCGGGCTCATAACCCGACGATCGTGGGTTCAAGTCCCACCCGCCCTACGCACGAATGGCCGCCCGCGGGCGGCCATTCGCACGCACAGGGGCGTGAAGCGTCAGGGGTGCGTGATCGCGGGATCCTGCGGGAAGTCGGTGTTGTCGTCGCCCGCCTTGAGATCGGTGTCGCCGAGGTCGGAGCCCGCGCGAGCCGCGTCGGCCTTCACCTCATCGCTGGCGGCATCCGTCGGCGCGGCGCTGTCGGCGTGTGCGTCATCGGCGTCGCGGTGGTGGGGAGTGCTGTCGGACATGCGGCATCCTTTCCTCGGGGTGTGAGATCCAGCCTGCCGCTCGGGTGGGTCGCGAGGAAGGCGCTTGACATCGGATGCCGGGAGAAATCGTGACACGGTTGTGATTCTTCAGGTTCGTGCGCGATAATCGACGCCATAACCGAACACATCGCCGACATCCGGGCTCAGGTCGTAGGGGAAGACGTACCTGATGAAACGGAGAAGTCATGGCGATACCACAGGCGCGTGGAGTGATCTTCATCCACTCCGCGCCACGCGCGTTGTGCCCGCACCTCGAGTGGGCGGCGGGGCGCGCGCTCGGACGCGCGGTCAGCTTCGACTGGGAGGACCAGCCGGTGCTCGACGGCAGCCGTCGCGCGGAGTTCTACTGGGAGGGCCCCGCCGGAACCGGAGCAGCACTCGCAACGGCGATACGGGGCTGGGAGCACCTGCGATTCGAGGTGTCGGAGGATCCGACGCCGCGCAGCGACGGGGGCCGGTGGATGCACACCCCGAGCCTCGGCATCCATTACGCCCAGACCGATGCAACGGGCAACGTCGTGATCGGTGAGGACCGCATCCGCTACGCCATGGAGATCGCGGCGGGCGATGTGCGCGAGCTGCAGCGCGAGCTCGACGTCGCGTTGGGCGCAGCCTGGGACGAAGAGCTCGAGCCCTTCCGTCACGCCGGCGACGATGCTGCCGTGGTGTGGCTGCACAAGGTGGGCTGATTCCGAGTCGCACAGACGCAGTCGGCCCGTGCGTTCGTACCGAGCCCCGGTGGAATGATCCCGGGGAACGGGAGCACGTACGGGACGACTGACCCGAAAGAAGAACAGACCCCCGCGGAACGCCGTCCGCGGGGGTCTGTTTCGTGTTCCGAGACCGGTCAGGCCGAACGGAACGCGACGACGGCGTTATGTCCGCCGAAGCCGAACGAGTTGCTGATCGCCAGCAGATCACCGTCGCCGAGGCTCTGGGTCTCGCCCGAGACCCGGAACGGGACGGCGGGGTCCTGCTCGGTGATGTTGATCGTCGGCGGCGCGATCCGTTCGCGTAGAGCCAGGATCGTGAAGATCGCCTCGAGGGCACCGGTACCACCCAGCAGGTGACCCGTGGACGCCTTCGTGGCCGAGACCGGGATCTCGTCGATGCGGTCGCCGAAGACGCTGCGCAGCGCCTGGTACTCGTTGGGGTCGCCGACGGGGGTCGAGGTCGCGTGCGCATTGATGTGCGCGACATCATCGGGGGAGGCATCGGCCTGCTCGAGAGCAGCGCGGACCGCGCGCGAGGCGCCGGCGCCCTCGGGGTCGTTGGCCGTGATGTGGTACGAGTCGGCGGTGACGCCGCCGCCCACCGCGTAGGCGTAGATCTTCGCGCCGCGAGCCTTGGCGTGTTCTTCGGTCTCGAGGATCAGCACACCGGCGCCCTCACCCATGACGAAGCCGTCGCGATCGATGCTCGTCGGGCGCGAGGCCGTCGCCGGGTCGTCATTGCGGCGTGACAGTGCCTGCATCGACGCGAAGGACGCCATCGTGATGGGGTGGATCGCCGACTCGGTGCCACCGGCGATGACGATGTCGGCCAGGCCGTCCTGCAGGTGCTCGATCGCGTTGACGATCGACTCCGTGCTCGAGGCGCAGGCGCTCGCGACCGTCCGGGCGAAGGCGCGCGCCCGGAAGTGCAGCGAGAGGTTACCGGCGGCGGCGTTGGGCATGAGCATCGGAACCGTCATGGGCAGAACGCGTCGCGGTCCCTTCTCGCGCAGCGTGTCCCACGCATCGAGCAGCGTCCACACCCCGCCGATGCCGGTCGCGAAGTCGACACCGAGACGCTCGGGGTCGACCTCGGGGCTGCCGGCATCCGCCCACGCCTCCATCGCGGCGACCATCGCGAACTGCGACGCGGGGTCGAGACGCTTGGAGACAGGGCGCTCCAGCACGGTGTCGGGGCGCACGATGGCCTCGGCGGCGAAGTGAACCGGAATCTGGTACTTCTCGACCCACTCGTGCTCGAGTGTGCGCGTGCCGGAATGGCCGGCGAGCAGGCCTTCCCAGCTTTCGGGTGCGGTGCCGCCCAGGGGCGACGACGCTCCGATTCCGGTGACGACGATACGCGGGGTGCTCATGGATCTCCTCGGTGGAACCCCGGCGGGGGCGTGTGCCCCCGCCGGTGGGGGTTACGCCTGGTTGGACGTGATGTAGGTGACGGCGTCGCCGACGGTCTTGAGGTTCTTGACCTCTTCGTCGGGGATGGTGACGCCGAACTTCTCCTCGGCGTTGACGACGATCGTCATCATCGAGATCGAGTCGATGTCGAGGTCGTCGGTGAAGGACTTCTCGAGGGCGACCTCGTCGGCCGAGATGCCGGTCTCGTCGGTGATGAGCTCGGCGAGTCCTGCGAGGACCTCGTCGTTGCTGAATGCCATGGGGTTTCTCCTTGTTATCTCTGGACCGACCCGGACGCGGGCCGCTGTTCAGTCTAGGTGCGGGGACCCGCCCGATCAGGGAAGGACGACGACCTGCGCGCCGAAGACGAGCCCCGCGCCGAAGCCGATCTGGAGGGCCAGACCGCCGCTCAACTCGGGGTTCTCCTCGAGCAGGCGGTGAGTGGCGAGGGGAATGGATGCCGCCGACGTGTTGCCGGTGGTCTCGATGTCACGACCGATCGCGACGGTCTCGGGCAGCCCGAGCTGCTTGGCGAACTCGTCGATGATGCGCATGTTCGCCTGGTGCGGGATGAAGGCGGCGAGGTCGCCCGCCTGGATGCCGGCCTCCTCGATGGCTCGCCGTGCGACCTTGACCATCTCCCAGACCGCCCAGCGGAACACCGTCGGGCCTTCCTGCCGGAGTGTCGGCCACGGCGCAGTCCCGTCGCGGAACTCCACGAGTGTGTGGTTCATGCCGACGGCGTCGGCCTTCGACCCGTCCGAGCCCCACACCGTCGGACCGATGCCCGGGGTGTCGCTCGGCCCGATGATCGCCGCGCCCGCGCCGTCGCCGAGCAGGAACGAGATCGTGCGGTCGGTGGGGTCGACGATGTCGCTGAGCTTCTCCGCGCCGACGACGGCGACGTAGCGGGCCGCACCCGCGCGAACGAGCGCGTCGGCCTGAGTCACGCCGTAGGAGAACCCTGCGCACGCCGCGTTGACGTCGTACGCCGCCGCCGGGTTCGCCCCGACGCGGTCGGCGACGATCGCCGAGACCGACGGGGTCTGCTTCGGGTTCGAGATCGTCGAGACGATGACGGCGTCGACCTGGTCGGCGGGAACGCCGCTGCGCTCGATCGCCTCGGCCACGGCATCCGCAGCCAGGTCGATGACGGTGGTCTCCTTGTCCGCGCGGACGCGAGTGACGATGCCGGTGCGCTGACGGATCCACTCGTCGCTCGAGTCGATCGGTCCGACGAGGTCGTCGTTGGGTACGGCGTTCTCACCGCGAGCCGCGCCGTACGCGTAGATGCGGGTGTGAGCGGGGCCGGTGGCCTGGCGAATGGCGGCGGTCATGCGGCACCTCCGGAGATGAGAGCGGATGCGGCGACGAGGTCGTCGGGGGTCTTGACGGCGACCGAGGGGACGCCGCGAAGAGCACGCTTCGCGAGGCCCACGAGGGTGCCGGCGGGGGCGAACTCGATGATGCCGGTGACGCCGTGCTCGGCGAACGACGACATGCACAGGTCCCAGCGCACGGGAGACGCGACCTGGGCGACCAGACGGTCGAGAGCGTCACGGCCCTCGGCGACGACGGCGCCGTCGCGGTTCGACCACAGCGTGAGGTCGGGGTCGTTCACCGAGGTGGCGGATGCGGCCGCGGCGAGCGTGTCGACGGCCGGCGCCATGTACCGCGTGTGGAACGCGCCGGCGACCTGGAGGGGAATGACCCGGGTCGCAGCGACGGGCTCGGCGGCGAGGCTCGCGAGAGCGTCGAGTGCGCCGGCCGCGACGATCTGTCCTCCACCGTTGTAGTTGGCCGGGGTGAGGTCGAGCTCCTCCAGACGGGCGACGACGGCATCCTGGTCGCCGCCGAGCACGGCGCTCATGCCGGTCTGCTCGCGGGTCGCGGCATCCGCCATGGCGCGGCCGCGGAGTCCGACCAGACGCATCGCGTCATCGTCGCTCAGCACACCGCCGGCGGCGAGTGCCGCGATCTCGCCGACCGAGTGGCCGGCGACGCCTGCCGGGCGAGCGCCGTCGGCGACGAGCGCGCTGTACGACAGCAGGCTGGCGGCGACGATGAGCGGCTGGGCCACGGCGGTGTCTCGGATGCGATCCGCATCCCACTCGGTACCGGCGGCGACGAGGTCGACCTCGGCGAGCTCGGAGAAGCGCTCGAGGCGTTCACGCGCACCCTCCAGCTCGAGCCACGGGGCGAGGAAGCCGGGGGACTGCGACCCCTGCCCGGGGAACACGGCGATGATCACTGTTACATCCTTCCAAGTTCAGTCGGTCGACCGCTGGCGACGATCGCACAACAATGCGGCGAACCTTTGTGTCGACCGTACAGTCGACGGGTCATGAGGAGCGTCCGACGGAGGCGCGGCCTCGTCAGCTCCGGCGCGACTGCGGCGCGCGTCGTCTCGTGAGGTCATTGCCGATAGAGCCCAGGATGAGCGCAGTCTGCAGGATGAGCGCCTCACGGGGCCCGGTCGCGTCCCAGCCGATGACGTCCGACACGCGCTTCAGCCGGTACCGGACGGTGTTCGGATGCACGAAGAGCTCGCGGGCCGTCGCTTCGAGGGAACGACCGTTGTCGAGGTAGCTCCACAGGGTAGCGACGAGGTCCGCAGAGTGGGCGAGCAGCGGACGATAGATCCGTTCGACCAGAGTTGCCTTGGCGACGGGATCGCCGGCCAGCGCGCGCTCGGGAAGCAGATCGTCGGCCTCGACGGGTCGCGGCGCATGACGCCAGGCACTCGCGACCGCGAAGCCGGCGAGAGCCGCGCGAGCGCTCTGGCTCGCATCGACCAGGGCGGGCACGGTGGGGCCGAGCACCAGGTGACCGGGGCCGAAACCGGGCTCGAGTCTCGCCGCTATCTCGAGGAAGGTCAGCTCGGGCACCGGCTCCGCCCGGCCTGGTAGGTCGGCACGCCCGATCACGATCACCAGGCGAAGGCCCTGAACGCCGACGAGGACGTCGACGCCCATCTTGCGCGCGGCACGGCGCAGCTGGTCGACGTCGAACTGCGGGGGAGCGGTGCCGACGAGGACGGCGACCGCACCGTGCCCGTGCCAGCCGAGCGCGGCGATCCGGCTCGGAAGCTCCTCGTCGGTCTCACCCGTGAGGATGGAATCGACGACGAGCGCCTCGAGGCGGGCATCCCACAACCCGCGCGCCTCGGCGGCGCGCGCGTACACGTCTGCCGCTGCGAAAGCGACGTCACGCGAGTACTTCAGGATCGCCTCGCGGACATCGTCGCCGCGGTGCGCCACCCGTTCCTCGGTGACTTCGACGGTCACCCGCACGAGCTGCAGGGTCTGCGTCAGGCTGACGCTGCGCAACAGCTCGCGCGGAGCCGCGGCGAAGATGTCGGCCGCGATGCGCGGGGTCGAGGTCGGATCCTCGTACCACTGGATGAACGAGGTGATGCCCGCCTGCGCGACCAGTCCTACGGAGGACCGGCGCGCAGGCGGCATCTCGGCGTACCAGGGCAGCGTCTCCTCGAGCCGATTGATCGTGGCTGTGGCCAGATCACCCGAGATCCGGCGGAGCCACGCGAGTGTCTCCGCCTTCGAGCTGTCGTCGGTCACCGAAGGGTCAGCTCTCGCCGCCCGCGTTTCCGCTCGTGCCCGCCGTCACGTCGTGCAGACGGTAGCGCTCGATCGCCTGCGCCGACAGACCGCGGTCCACGACGCCGTCCTCGGCCAGAGCCTGGAGTGTGCGCACCACGATCGACGGCCCGTCGATCTTGAAGAACCGTCGAGCGGCCGGGCGGGTGTCGGAGAAGCCGAAGCCCTCCGCGCCCAGCGTCGCGAAGCGACGCGGCACCCACGGCCGGATCTGGTCCTGCACGGCGTGCATGAAGTCGCTGACCGCGACGACCGGGCCCTCGGAGTCGTTGAGCTTCTGCGTGACGAAGGCCGTGCGGGGCTCGTCGGTCGGGTGCAGGAAATTGTGCTCGTCGACGGCGAGACCGTCACGACGCAGCTCGGTCCAGCTCGTGACCGACCAGACGTCGGCGATCACACCCCAGTCGTCCTTGAGGAGCTTCTGCGCCTCGTAGGCCCACGGCACGCCGACGCCCGACGCGAGCAGCTGCGCGCGCGGCCCGTCGCCCTCGCCGACGCTCACGCGGTGGATGCCGCGGATGATGCCGTCGACGTCGACATCCTCAGGCTCCTTCGGCTGCACCAGCGGCTCGTTGTAGAGCGTGATGTAGTACATGACGTTCGGGTCGGGGTGGTTCCCGCCGTACATGCGCTCGAGACCCGAACGAACGATGTGGGCGATCTCGTACCCGTAGGCCGGGTCGTACGACACAGTGGCGGGGTTGGTCGAAGCGAGCAGGTGCGAGTGGCCGTCAGCGTGCTGCAGGCCCTCGCCGGTCAGGGTCGTGCGGCCGGCCGTCGCGCCCATGATGAACCCGCGGGCCATCTGGTCGCCCGCGGCCCACTGCGCGTCGCCGGTGCGCTGGAATCCGAACATCGAGTAGAAGACGTAGACCGGGATGAGCGGCTCGCCGTGGGTGGCGTACGAGGTTCCGATCGCGGTGAACGCCGCGACGGCGCCGGCCTCGTTGATGCCGACGTGGAGGATCTGACCCTGCGGGCTCTCCTTGTACGCCAGCAGCAGCTCGCGGTCGACCGAGGTGTAGTTCTGCCCGTGCGGGTTGTAGATCTTCGCGGTCGGGAAGTACGCGTCCATGCCGAACGTGCGCGCCTCATCGGGGATGATCGGCACGATGCGGTGGCCGAAGTCCTTCGCACGCAGCAGGTCCTTGAGCAGTCGGACGAACGCCATGGTGGTGGCGATCTCCTGCGTGCCCGAGCCCTTCTTCGGCAGCGCGTACGACTCGTCGCCGGGCAGCGTCAGCGGCGCGTGCTTCGTACGACGCTGCGGCAGGAAACCGCCGAGCTCACGGCGACGCTCGAGCATGTAGCGGATCGTCTCGTCCTCGGCGCCCGGGTGGTAGTACGGCGGGAGGTACGGGTTCTCCTCGAGCTGCGCGTCGGTGATCGGGATGCGCATCGAGTCGCGGAAGTGCTTGAGGTTCTCGAGCGTCATCTTCTTCATCTGGTGGGTCGCGTTGCGACCCTCGAAGTGGTGACCGAGACCATAGCCCTTGATCGTCTTCGCGAGGATGACGGTCGGCTGGCCCTTGTGCTCCATCGCCTGCTTGTAGGCGGCGTAGACCTTCTGGTAGTCGAGACCGCCGCGGCGGAGCTTGCCCCAGATGTCGTCGTCCGACCAGTCCTTCACGAGCGCCGCCGTGCGCTCGTCGCGCCCGAAGAAGTGCTCGCGGATGAACGCGCCGTCCTCGGCGCGGTAGGTCTGGAAGTCGCCGTCGGGGGTGGTGTTCATCAGGCGGACGAGGGCGCCCTCGTCATCCTGCGACAGCAGCTCGTCCCAGCCGCGTCCCCAGACGACCTTGATGACGTTCCAGCCCGCGCCGCGGAAGTACGCCTCGAGCTCCTGGACGATCTTGCCGTTTCCACGGACCGGGCCGTCGAGACGCTGGAGGTTGCAGTTGATGACGAACGTGAGGTTGTCGAGTCCCTCGTTGGCTGCGACCTGCAGCTGACCGCGGCTCTCGACCTCGTCCATCTCGCCGTCGCCGAGGAAGGCCCAGACGTGCGAGTCGGACAGGTCCTTGATGCCGCGGTTGGTGAGGTACTTGTTGTTCATCGCCTGGTAGATGGCGTTGATCGGACCGAGACCCATCGAGACCGTCGGGAACTGCCAGTAGTCCGGCATCAGACGGGGGTGCGGGTACGACGGGATGCCGTCGGGCGCCTTCGAAGCCTCCTGGCGGAAGCCGTCGAGCTGGCTCTCGCTGAGGCGTCCCTCGAGGTACGAGCGGGCGTAGATGCCGGGTGAGGCGTGGCCCTGGATGAAGATCTGGTCGCCGCCGGACGGGTGGTCGGGACCGCGGAAGAAGTGGTTGAAGCCGACTTCGTAGAGCGAGGCCGACGACGCGTAGGTGGAGATGTGTCCGCCCACACCGATGCCGGGACGCTGGGCGCGGTGCACGGTGACCGCGGCGTTCCAGCGGATCCAGCGACGGTAGCGACGCTCGAGCTCTTCATCACCGGGGAACTCCGGCTCGTTCTCGGGCGCGATGGTGTTGATGTAGTCCGTCACCGGCACCTGCGGGACGTTGAGCTGCAGCTCGTGCGAGGCCTGGAGCAGGCTCAGCATGATCTCGCGACCGCGACCCGAGCCCTTCGCATCGACCAGCTGGCGCAGCGACTCCTGCCATTCACCGGTCTCTTCCGGGTCGCTGTCCAGGGCGTCCTGGGAGTAGGGGTCTTGATCGTTGACAGTCACGGGCGACCTTTCTCGTATGGCAGATCGTGCCAGGTAATCACCACGGGCAGGGCGCGGGCATTGTCGGGCGCGCACAAGCACCGCACGACAGCCTACTCACGCTCGGAGGGGTCGGCGCTCTCGTACACTGAGAGCAGGGGCCTATAGCTCAGTTGGTTAGAGCACCTCGTTTACACCGAGGGAGTCGGGAGTTCGAGTCTCTCTGGGCCCACATGAAAGCCACCCCCGCAGATCAGCTGCTGCTGCTGGACATCGCCCGCCTCGACGCGCAGGCGCGCGGAGCGGAGGCCGCGAAGCGCAATCCGGCTCAGGCGGCGCGTGTCAACGAGCTGCTCGCACGCCGTCAGGAGCTCTCCGTCGAGCTGACCGGCCTGCTCGGCAATCGCGACGACATCGAGGCCGAGCTCAAGCGCATCGCATCGGACGTCGCTGTCGTCGACGCTCGAGCGGCTCGCGATGCCGATCGACTCGCGGCGACCTCGAACCCGAAGGACGCCCAGGGCCTCGAGCACGAGATCGCTTCGCTCGCCCGCCGTAAGAGCGAGCTGGAGGACGCGCAGCTCGAAGCCATGGAGCGCCTCGAGGCCGCGGAAACCGCGGTCTCCGCACAGCAGGCCCTGATCGCCGAGGTCAATGCCGAAGGCGGGCGGTTGAGCGCCGAGGGCAAGGCCGCCGTCGCGGACGCCCAGGCTCGTCTCGACGCGGCCACCCGTGACCGCGCGGCGGTCGCGGCCAAGGTGCCCGCGGATCTCCTGGCACGCTACGAGTCGCTCGCCGAGCGGACGCCGGGCGCCGGCCTCCTGCAGCGCCGCACGTGCGGCGGGTGCCACATGGAGCTCTCCGGAACCGACCTCAAGGCGATCGGGCAGGCTGCCGCCGACGAGGTCGTGACGTGCCCCGAGTGCGGCTGCATCCTCGTCCGCACCGACGAATCCGGTCTGTGACCCGTCGATGACCACACCGCGCGCCCGGTGGCGCGCGGTGGGACGCCGCAATGACGGAGACGTCGACATCGCGGTGGTGGATGCCGCCGGCGCGGTGATCGAGCGCGGCCGTGTCGCCGCCGGCGAGCTGGCGGGTGAGATCGCAGCCGACCCCGATGCGCGGTGGATCTGGTCCGACACCACGGCCTGGTACCACGACATCCTGGCCGCCGGCGTCCGGGTGGCGCGGTGTCACGACCTGCGCCTGTGCCATGCGATCCTCCGTGATAGCTCGCTCGTCACGGAACCGGCACAGCTGCGGGCCGCGACCTCCTGGGACGCCGCGCCCGAAGACCCGGTGTCTGACCGCGACGTCCTCTTCTCGCTCGAGCCGGCTGCCGACGCCCTTCCGCATGACCTCGACGCGACGCTGGCGGAGTTCGCGCGTCAGGCCCGGGCGATCGAGAGCGCGACCGACCCCGGTCGTCTGCGGCTGCTGACGGCCGCGGAGTCCGCCGGAGCGCTCGTCGCGGTCGAACTGCATGGCGCCGGTGTCCCGTGGAGTCGCGAGGTGCACGACGCGATCCTCGCGGACGCGCTGGGCCCCCGTCCGCGACCGGGTGAGCTTCCGAGCCTCGTGCGCGACTTGGCCGACCGGGTGCGGAAGGCGCTCGGCGACCCGACCGCGAGCCTCGACTCGCAGCCGCGCCTGCTGCGCTCGCTGCACCGGGTGGGTGTGCTCGTCGAGTCGACGAGCAAGTGGGAGCTCCGACGTCACGAGCACCCGGTCATCGAGCCGCTTCTGGCCTACAAGCGCGCGATGCGGCTGTTGAGCGCCAATGGCTGGGCGTGGATGGACGAATGGATCCCGACCGACCGGTTCCGTCCGGTCTACGTGCCGGGAGGGGTCGTCACGGGCCGCTGGGCGTCGTCCGGCGGGGGAGCGCTGCAGCTGCCGCGGATGCTGCGCCCCGCGGTGCGAGCCGACCCCGGATGGCAGCTGGTGGTCGCGGACGTCGCTCAGCTCGAGCCGCGCATCCTCGCGGCGATGTCCGGCGACCTCGCCCTCGCCGATGCCGCGCGGGGGCGCGACCTCTACGAGGGCATCGTCGCCCGCGGCACCGTGCCCTCGCGTCAGGAGGCGAAGATGGCGCTGCTCGGCGCGATGTACGGCGCGACGACCGGAGACAGCGGGCGGCTGGTGCCGTCGTTGCGCCGCGCGTACCCGCGCGCGATGGCCCTCGTCGATGACGCGGCGCGCGTGGGAGAGGAGGGCGGCTCGGTGCGCACGCTGCTCGGTCGCACCAGCCCGGCGCCGTCCGCGGCGTGGCGCGAGCTCCAAGCGGATGCCGCCGAGCCCGAGGCATCCGATGCCATCAAGACGCTCGCGCGATCACGGGCGCGCGAGCGCGGCCGCTTCACCCGAAACTTCGTCGTTCAGGGGACGGCGGCCGAATGGGCGCTCGCCTGGCTCGCCGACCTCCGGCAGCGCCTCGCGGCTTTTCCGAGCGTCGGAGACCACCCCGTCACGGGGCGCGCGCACCTCGCGTTCTTCCTCCACGACGAGATCATCGTGCACACCCCGGTCGAGCACGCCGAGTCCGCCGCGGCAGCCGTCCGCGAGGCCGCAGACGCGGCAGGACGACTGCTCTTCGGCTCGTTCCCCCTCGACTTTCTGCTGGACGTGCGCATCGCGGCATCCGCCGACAAGAGCTGACGACGGGCGTGGGTGGGCCCGCCGGTAGACTCGACGGGCGAATGGGTCGGCTGGACGGTCGCGTGGCGGGCAACCGCACCGAGGAACGTCCGGGCTCCACAGGACAGGACGGTGGGTAACGCCCACCCGGAGTGATCCGCGAGACAGTGCCACAGAAAGCAGACCGCCGGCGTCCGCGCCGGTAAGGGTGAAAGGGTGGTGTAAGAGACCACCGGGGTCGTGGTGACACGACTCGCACGGTAAACCTCGTCCGGAGCAAGGTCAGACAGGGGATGTTGACGCGGTCCGCCGAGTCCCCGGGTAGACCGCTGGAGCGGCACGGCAACGTGTCGCCGAGAGAGATGGCCGTCCACGGGGCTCACGCCCCCGGACAGAACCCGGCGTACAGGCCGGCCCATTCGCCTAACCGCCTCGACCCGCGCCCGCGTTAGACGCACTTCCCCGCATCAGGCGCGAGTACGGATGCCGCGAGGCAGCGCCATGCTTCCTGAGTGCGTCCTATCCTCGCTATCGAGAAGCGCGAACCTGGGACCTGAATCTCAGTGTGGGTGGAATCATCGATGCTAGGCAGCGCGATTTAGCGGCTATGCTAAATGAGCGCAATACCTGAGCTTGGGGGGAGCCTTAAGGTGCAGTACGTCATCATATTTTTCGCGATCGTCTTGATCATCTCTTTGCTAGTGAACTTCTGGTACCTCGCGATTCCCGCGGCGATCATCGCGGTGATTGCTTGGAAAACGCCGAGCATTGTTCGCGAGATGCGCAAGCGTAGGTACTTCGCCAGTGAGGATTTCGCTGCGCATAAGGCGGAGATAGCGGCGCTCACTTATGAACACAACGAGGTCACCCAGTACGTCGCCGAGATTCGGGATCGCGGGTCCTTTGAGGTCGGCGCCACGGGAACGGGGCGGCACGCGCACCTCGCCACGTTTGAGAACACCAGCGCCCACAACTATCGACGGGACCGCAATGTCGCGGAGTACGCGGCGAGTAACGTGCACAACTGCTCGCTGCAGTTGGTCAGAAACGCCGCGAGCAACCCGATCAAGTACGTAACTAAGTACTTTGACATTAAAGCAGACGAGGACACGCTCGCCGACGTCGAGACGCTGGGGGAGAGTATCGCGAGCCTCGAAGCGGCAGTAGCAAACCTTCGGGCCCGCGAGTCGCAGATCGTGGGCGTAGTTAGCCCGCCTCCGTTCATCATGAGGTACTTCGCGGACGAGTTCATGTCGCAGGTCGGCGTCAAGTTGTCGCCTGTGTCCGTTCCCTACCCGGAGTACCGATTCGAGTATGTGAGCGCTGGCGGCAACAGCTCCCAGCGCACCACGGTGAAGTTGGACACTCCGGCGATCGACGCGATGGTCGAGTTCCTCGCTCAGTCGATCAGGTTCCGGAAGTCTGCCGCGGGGCAGCGGGCGCTGATGACTGCCAGGCTCCGCGCCTACATCAAGGATCGCGACGGATGGGCATGCAAGAGCTGTGGCGCGTCCGTTCGGGTCGAACCGAATCTCCTCCTGGAAGTCGACCACATCGTCCCTGTGTCGCGCGGCGGGATGACGGTTGAGGAGAACCTGCAGACGCTCTGTTGGCGTTGCAACCGTTCTAAGTCAAACAAGCTCATCGCCTCCTGATCTCGCACCCCCGCGGTCACGGCTGAGCGCGTAGGTCTCTTCCGCTCGGCGTATCGTCGCTCGGTGGTGTCGCATCGTCCGATTTCTGCTCCCGGGGACGCGCACAGCGTGACGAACGCTCAGCTACAGCGTGGGCGCAGGGTCGTTATGCCCGGCCACAGAGCCCGGCGTACAGGCCGGCCCATTCGCCTAACCCCGCTTCACGTCAGGCGCACTTCCGCGCATCAGGCGCGGCTTGAAGCGCGCGGGATGCGCGGAAGTGCGCCCGAAGCCGCAGCTGCCGGCGAGACCTCGCCGTGCGGGGTCAGTGGGCGGTCGTGCCGGCGAGGTCTTCCGTCGTCTCGTCGAGGACACCGGGGCGTTCGCCCGCGAGTGCGAGGGCCGCTGCGCCGATGATGCCGGCGTTGTTGCGGTGGACGGCGGGCACGATCGGCGTCTTCAAGTCGAGCAGCGGCAGGAACTTGTCGGCATGCTTGGACACTCCACCGCCCACGACGAAGAGATCGGGGGAGAAGAGGAACTCGATGTGGCTGTAGTACCACTGCAGGCGCTCGGCCCACTCGGGCCAGTCGAGCTCGTCGCGCTCCATCGCCGAGTACGCGGCCCAGGCCTCGGCATCCTTGCCGTGTTTCGCCCGGTGCACGTGCCCGAGCTCGGAGTTCGGGATGAGCACGCCGTTGTAGATCATGGCCGAGCCGATGCCGGTGCCGAGCGTCGTCAGGATGACGAGCCCATCCTGGTCGCGCGCGGCGCCGTAACGCAGCTCGGCGACGCCGGCGACATCCGCGTCATTGGCGAAGTGGATCTGACGGCCGAGGCCCTTCTCGAAGAAGCTCTCGGCTTCGAAATCGATCCAGGTGTCTGCGACGTTGGCCGCCGAGAGGGTGCGGCCGTTCTTCACGATCGCGGGGAAGGCCACGCCGAGCGGCACGTCGCCCGCGTCGGTCACCTCCAGTCGGTCGAGCACGACCTTGACGGCATCGAGGACGTCTTCGGGCTCTGCCCCGTGGGGCGTGGCGACCTTGATCCGATCGGTCAGGAGCTCGCCCGTCGACAGGTCGACGACGGCTCCCTTGATGCCGGTTCCGCCGATGTCCACTCCGACGGCCCGCGTCGCACTCGCACTCATACGGCTCAGCCTATCGAGCGCGAGCCGGTCGGATTAGGCTCGGGCTGAGCGCCACCGCAGGCGCAGTCTGGAGCGACCATGCCCGAGAGCCACGACGAGTACTGGTACAACCTCACGACGCACGAGGTGGAGCACGGCAAGCAGTCGCCGGGCGCCGATCGTGCCGGCCCTTTCGCCTCCGCCGAGGAAGCAGCGCGGGCTCCGCAGATCATGGCGCAACGTGCGCAGGCATGGCGCGAGGATGAGGCTCGGGAGGACGACTGGGGCACGCCGCCGTCGGAGGGCGCTCGCCGCCAGTAGTCTGGGATCCGACCCTGTCTCGGAGAGGACGCGATGGACAAGCAGCGGGACTTCGTACTGCGAACGATCGAGGAGCGCGGCGTCAAATTCGTGCGGCTCTGGTTCACCGATGTGATCGGCACCCTGAAGTCGGTCGCGATCGCCCCGGCAGAGGTCGAGGGTGCTTTCGCGGAGGGCCTGGGCTTCGATGGCTCGGCCATCGAGGGACTGACCCGAAGCTACGAGTCGGACCTGCTCGCGCACCCCGACCCGACGACGTTCCAGCTCCTGCCCTGGCGCGGCGAGATCGACCCCACCGCTCGGATGTTCTGCGACATCACGACGCCGGACGGCCAGCCCGCCGTCGCCGACCCGCGCAACGTGCTCAAGCGGACCCTCGCGAAGGCCGCGGACGCCGGGTTCACGTTCTACACGCACCCCGAGATCGAGTTCTACCTGCTGAAGTCGTCGTCGTACGGGCCCGACGGTCCCGAGCCGGTCGACTCCGCCGGCTACTTCGACAACGTCCCCGGCGGCACGGCGCATGACTTCCGCCGGCGCTCGGTGCGGATGCTCGAAGACCTCGGCATCTCGGTCGAGTACAGCCACCACGAGGGCGGCCCGGGCCAGAACGAGATCGACTTGCGCTACGCCGATGCCCTTGCGACGGCCGACAACATCATGACCTTCCGGACCGTCATCAAGGAAGTGGCGATCGAGCAGGGTGTGTACGCGACCTTCATGCCGAAGCCCCTCAGCGGCCACCCGGGCAGTGGGATGCATACCCACATGTCGCTCTTCGAGGGCGACGTGAACGCGTTCTACGAAGAGGGTGCGCAGTACCAGCTCTCGCAGACCGGTCGACAGTTCATCGCCGGTCTCCTCCGTCACGCCAACGAGATCTCGGCGGTCACCAACCAGTTCGTGAACTCGTACAAGCGTCTGTGGGGCGGCGACGAGGCCCCCAGCTTCATCACGTGGGGTCACAACAACCGCTCGGCGCTCGTGCGCGTGCCCATGTACAAGCCGAACAAGAGCCAGTCGTCCCGCGTGGAGTATCGTGCGCTCGACTCGGCTGCCAACCCGTACCTTGCCTACGCACTGCTGCTCGCAGCGGGACTGAAGGGCATCGAAGAGGGCTACGAGCTTCCCGCCGAGGCCGAGGACAACGTCTGGTCGCTCACCGATTCGGAGCGTCGGGCCCTCGGTTACGCGCCGCTTCCCGCGAGCCTCGATCACGCTCTCGAGTACATGGAGGAGTCCGAGCTCGTCGCCGAGACGCTCGGCGAGCAGGTGTTCAACTACGTGCTGTTGAACAAGCGTCGCGAGTGGCAGAACTACCGCGCCCAGGTGACGCCGTTCGAGCTCAAGAGCAACCTGGAGATGCTCTGAGGCCATGACCCGGTCACCTCGTTCGACCGGGCTGACGGGGCTGGCCCGGGCGGGCTTCGATGACCTCGCGCGCGCGGATGCCGACCTCGCCGAGCTCGCCGAGCTGACCGGCATCGAGCGCGAGGAGCTCGTCGGATCGGCGGAGCTGGCGGCGGACCCCGACGGAGCGGTGGCGGCGCTGCTGCGCATCGCCCGCCGGGATGCCGAGATCGTCACCGACACGCTGCGACGGCGGCCTGCGGCGGTGTGGTCGGTGCTCGGCGCGTCGCTCGGGCTGGCCGACTTCTACCTGCGGCATCCCGAGGAGCTCGCCGATCTCGCCTCCGACGGCGACGGACTTCCCACACGCGACGAGCTGAGCGCGCAGATGCTGGATGCCGTCGGCGCCGAGGACGGCTTCGCGGCCTCCTGGGGTGACGAGGCCTGGGTCGCGCTGCGGGTACGATACCGCCGGATGCTGGCGCGCATCGCACGGTTCGACCTCGCGGCATCCGACCCGACGATCATCCTGCACGCGGTCGCTGCGGCCCTCGCCGACGCTGCCGGTGCCGCCCTCGAGGCGTCTCTCGCCGTCGCGCGCAGCAGGCTCGTCGCCGGCGTCCCCGGCGCGGCGCGTTCCGAGCGCGACGCCGTCGCCGCGACTCGCCTCGCGATCATCGGGATGGGCAAGTCCGGGGCGCGCGAACTGAACTACGTCAGCGACGTCGACGTCATCTTCGTCGGCGGATCAGCCGACGAAGCCGTCGTCTCGGAGTCGCAGGCCGTCGAGATCGCGACGAGACTCGCGATCCAGACGATGCGGGGCATCTCGGAGGTGGAGGTCGAGCCGCCCCTGTGGGAGGTCGACCCGAACCTGCGGCCCGAGGGGAAGCAGGGGGCACTCGTGCGCACCCTCGAGTCGCACGTCGCCTACTACGACCGCTGGGCGAAGAGCTGGGAGTTCCAGGCTCTGCTCAAGGCGCGGCCGCTCGCCGGTGACCCGGAGCTGGGGGAGCAGTACGTCGACGCTGTCCAGCCGATGGTGTGGGCGAGCGCGGCTCGCGAGAACTTCGTCGAGAGCGTGCAGAACATGCGCGAGCGGGTGACCGACCACATCCCACCGGGCGAGGTCGCGCGGCAGCTCAAGCTCGGACCGGGCGGCATCCGCGATGTCGAGTTCACCGTCCAGCTGCTGCAACTCGTGCACGGCGCCTCCGATGACCGCATCCGGGAACGGTCGACTCTGGACGCCCTCGACGCGCTCGTGTCGGAGGGGTACATCGGACGCGAGGACGCGTCACGCTTCGCATTCGACTACCGGCGTCTGCGCGTCATGGAGCACAGGCTGCAGCTGCGCGAGCTGCGCCGGACCCATCTCATGCCCGAGGACGGGGCGGCGCTGCGAACGCTCGCGCGCTCGTCGCGCATCGGCGACGGCGGCGACCGGGTCGTCGCGGTGTGGGAGGAGATCAAGCGCGAGGTGCGTGAGATCCACGTGCGGCTGTTCTACCGGCCGCTCCTCTCGGCCGTCGCGGCGCTGCCCGCCGATGAGCACACGCTCTCGCCCGACGCGGCGAAGGCCCGTCTCGCCGCGATCGGGTTCCGTGATCCCGCGGGCGCGCTGCGGCACATCGGCGCCCTGACGAGCGGCCTCAGCCGCAAGGCCGTCATCCAGCGACACCTCATGCCGGTCATGATCCGCTGGTTCGCCGATGGCGTCGATCCGGACTACGGACTGCTCGCGTTCCGCCGCGTCAGCGAACGGCTGGGGAACACGCCGTGGTTCCTTCGGATGCTGCGCGACTCGGCGGGCGCCGCCGAGCGTCTCACCCGCCTGCTCTCGGGCTCGCGCTACGTGGGCGAACTGATGGAGTGGATCCCCGAGTCGATCGCCTGGCTCGACTCGCCTGATCAGCTCCGGCCGCGACCCGGATTCGTGCTGCAGGAGGAGGCGCGCGCGATCCAGACCCGACACGCCTCGATCGATGACGCGATGTCGGCGGTCCGCGCCCTCCGGAGGCGTGAGCTGCTGCGCCTGGCGATGGCGGCCGTCGTCGGCGAGCTGTCGATCGAAGAGCTCGCCGAAGGCCTGACCACCATCACGGAGGTCACCATCCAGGCGACGCTGCGCGCCGTCCGGCGCGAGGTGGTGCCGCCAGAGGACGACCGCCTCGACTTCTCGGTCATCGCAATGGGGCGTTTCGGCGGTGCCGAGCTCGGGTTCGGATCGGACGCCGACATCATCTACGTCTTCGACGCGAATGGGGTGCCGGCGCAGCGGGCTCAGGAGCTCGCCCTCCAGCTCGTTCACGGCGTGCGCCGATACTCCGAGGATCACCGTCTGCCGCTCGAGCTCGACGCGGGCCTGCGCCCCGAAGGCCGCAACGGTCCACTCGTGCGCTCGCTGGAGTCGTACGCGGAGTACTACCGGCGCTGGTCGCTGTCGTGGGAGGCGCAGGCGCTTCTGCGCGCTCGGGGCGTCGCGGGCAGTGTGACGCTCATCGATCGCTTCCTCGCCCTCGCCGACGACCTGCGTTATCCGGTGGCCCCCGACCCTCAGGGCCTCCGCGAGATCCGGCGTATCAAGGCGCGCGTCGAGAGCGAGCGACTGCCCCAGGGGCAGGACCGCTCCCGGCACCTCAAGCTCGGTCCGGGGGGCCTGAGCGATGTCGAATGGCTCGTGCAGCTCATCCAGCTCGAGCACGCGCACCGCGTAGCGGGCCTGCGCACGACCTCGACGATCGCCGCACTCGAGGCGGCAGTAAAGGCCGACCTCATCCCGCGGGATGCCGCGGAGAAGCTCGCTGCGGCATGGCGGCTGGCGAGTCGGCTGCGCTCGGCGAACACCCTGCTGTCGGGACAGACGAGCGACGTCCTGCCGACCGATCGTGGCCGACTGGACGGAATCGGTCGTTTGCTGGAGTATCCGGCGCGATCGGCGACCATCGTGGAGGAGGATTGGATGCGCGCTGCGCGTCAAGCCCGCCGCGTGTTCGAGAAG
This sequence comes from Microbacterium sp. M4A5_1d, assembly GCF_053345465.1. NCBI lineage: Bacteria > Bacillati > Actinomycetota > Actinomycetes > Micrococcales > Microbacteriaceae > Microbacterium > Microbacterium sp. M4A5_1d. The sequence continues at coordinate 658,678 of NZ_JBKFAD010000001.1, read as the reverse complement.
CTCTTCTACGGCTAAGGGGAAACATGTCGGTTGGTCTGCTGGCTGTCGTCGACGACATCCTGAGCGCGGCGCTGCGCGCCTCCGCGAAGTCGGCGGGTGTCGTGATCGACGATGCCGCGGTGACGCCCCAGTACGTGCAGGGGATCACGCCCGCTCGGGAACTGCCGGTCGTGGGGAAGATCGCGCTCGGCTCGATCGCGAACAAGTTCCTCATCATCATCCCGGTCGCGCTGCTGCTGACCGCGTTCGCGCCGGCTGTGCTGCCCTTCCTTCTCATCCTCGGTGGAATGTTCCTCTGCTACGAGGGAGCCGAGAAGGTGCTGGAGTGGTTCGGGGTGCACCACGGGGCGGAGGACGACGGCCCGCGCGACGAGAAGAAGCTCGTGCTCGGCGCTGTCCGCACCGACCTCATCCTCTCAGCCGAGATCATGCTCATCTCGCTCTCGAACCTCGACGAGGGGATGGGCATCTGGCAGACCCTCGCTGTCCTGGCCGTGATCGCCCTGCTCATGACGGGAATCGTCTACGGAGCGGTCGCGCTCCTGGTGAAGATCGACGACATCGGCCTGCGGATGGCGAAGAACGCGTCATCTCGCGTCCGGCACACCGGCATGCGGATCGTCCGGTCGATGCCCGCTGTGTTCCGCGTGATCAGCGTCGTGGGCACCGTCGCGATGCTGTGGGTGGGCGGTCACCTCGTGCTCGCGAACCTCGGCGAGGTTGGGGTGACCTTCACCCTCGACCTGCTGCACGGGGTGGAGCACCTGCTCGAAGCCGCGGGCGGTGTGGTCGTCTGGATCGGCGAGACGGCCGTGTCGGCGATCGCCGGGCTGCTCGCCGGGCTCGTGATCGTCGGTGTGCTCACGGTGATCCGGCGCCTCCGGCACAGCGAACCGCAGCATGCCGGAGGCGCCGGCACGCATTGAGCGTCAGCGCTCGCCGCGCTCGGCGTTCGGAATCCGGTTCTGCTCCGCCTCGACGGGGTCGGTGTCGAGATCGGGCACGATCGAGGTGTCGTCGCGATCGGTGTCCTGCGCGGCGGGGTCGGCGATGGGCTGCTGGTCACGGGATGCATCGGTCATGACAGCAGTCCACCGCGGCGTCGGCATCCGGTCACGGTGGTTGACACGAAGTCAAGCCGCCTGCACTCGGTTCCCGGCTCTCATAGCCTGACGAGGTGATGACGACCTCGACGCTGCCTCGCCCGGAGCGTGTCGGATGGTCGCCCCGGCGGATCTCCGTCGACGGGCTCGCGTTCCGCGTCTGGAGCTCCGCCACTGAAGCGTCGCCTCCGAACATCGTGCTTCTCCACGGGGTGGGGATGTCGCACCGCTCGTTCCTCCGGCTGCACCCGCTGCTCGCGCGGAGCGCATCGGTGCACAGCGTTGATCTGCCCGGCTTCGCGGGCCTGCCGGCGCCGCGTCGGAATGTGCCGGTCGCCGCAATGTCGGATGCGCTGGCGGAGGTGCTGGGCCGCGTGCTCGCGGGACCCGCTGTCCTCGTCGGGCACTCGATGGGGGTGCAGTGGGCGGTGGAGACGGCGTCGCGGCATCCGGATCTGGTGAGTGGGCTCGCCCTGATCGGCCCGGTCGTCGATGATCACCACCGCACGCTCGGCGCGCAGGCCCTGGCACTGTCCCGCGATGGACTGCTCGAGCCGCCCCGGGTGAACGCCCGCGTCACGCTCGACTACTTCCGAACCGGCCCCCGCTGGTTCTTCGCGCAGGTCCGGCACATGCTCGCCTATCCCATCGAGGAGCGCGTGGCGCAGCTGAACGTGCCGACGCTTCTCGTACGCGGCGGCCGCGACCCGATCGCGGGGGACGCGTGGGTCGAGCGCCTCGCCGCCCGAACGGCACGGGGCAGCGTCCTCGTCGTACCGGGTAAGGGCCACCACGTCGAGCGCACCGCGGCGGAACCTGTCGCCCGCGGCATCCTCGCGATGGCCGCGTCGAGGGACCCGGGAGAGGGCCCGTGATCTTCCGCCCCGTGAGGAATGCCGCGTGGTGGATCGCGGACTACGCCTACGCCGTCGTCTGGCAGGCTCGCGCCTTCTTCTCGCGGACGGATCCCGGCGACTTCGGGTCGGGGGATGGCACGCCCATCGTGGTGCTGCCCGGCGTCTACGAGACGTGGCGCTTCCTGCAGCCCCTGATCACCGAGCTGCACGACCGCGGGCATCCGGTTCATGTGATCGCCGCGTTGGGGCGGAACCGCTGGCCGGTGCCGCGTGCCGCGCGCCACGTCGCGGAGTACCTGCAGCAGCACGATCTCGACGACGTCGTGATCGTCGCGCACAGCAAGGGCGGCCTCGTCGGCAAGCAGGTCATGGCGGATGCCGCCGTCGGCGGTCGGGTCCGGGGGATGGTCGCCGTCGCGAGTCCGTTCGCCGGATCGGTCTACGGCCGGCTCATGCTCGTGCCGACGCTGCGTGCGTTCTCGCCGACTGCGCCTGGGATTCTGGCGCTGGCGCGCGAAGTCGCACCCAACCCGCACATCGTGTCGGTCTACGGCGAATTCGACCCTCACATTCCGGGTGGAAGCGAGCTCGACGGCGCCCGCAACGTCCGGCTGGAGACTGGAGGACATTTCCGCATCCTCGCGCACCCGCGGGTCATCGCCGAGGTCGTGCGGCTGGCCGAGTGACGCTCGTCAGTTGATGATCTCGGCGTGTTCCGCCGCCATCCGATCGATGCGCTCCCGTCGGTGGGCTCCGGGCGGTAGTTCGATGGGAAGCCCGGGGTGAGCAGGTCGCCGGCTCGGAGCGACGCCTTCGTACCGGGAAATGATTGAGCCCCGCCGCCCGGCTCGGAGAGCGGGCGACGGGGCTCGTCACGGCTGGTGCGTCAGACGCCGAAGTACAGCTCGTACTCGTAGGGGTGAGGACGCGCGTTGATCGGCTGGATCTCGTTCTCGATCTTGTACTCGATCCAGGTCTCGATCAGCTCGGGCGTGAAGACGCCGCCGGCCAGCAGGAACTCGTGGTCGTTGCGCAGCGCCTCGAGGGAGTCGAGCAGCGAGTTCGGAACCTGCGGGATGTTCTTGGCCTCCTCGGGCGGCAGCTCGTAGAGGTCCTTGTCGACCGGCTCGTGCGGCTCGATGCGGTTCTTGATGCCGTCGAGGCCGGCCATCATCTGAGCGGCGAAGGCGAGGTACGGGTTGCCCGAGGCGTCCGGGGCGCGGAACTCGATGCGCTTGGCCTTGGGGTTGGTGCCCGTGATCGGGATGCGGACGGCCGCCGAACGGTTGCCGGCCGAGTAGACCAGGTTGACCGGAGCCTCGTAGCCCTTGACGAGACGCTTGTACGAGTTGAGCGTCGGGTTGGTGAACGCCAGGACCGCGGGAGCGTGCTTGAGCAAGCCGCCGATGTACCAGCGCGCGATGTCGGAGAGCCCGCCGTAGCCCTTCTCGTCGTAGAAGAGGGGCTCGCCGTTCAGCCACAGCGACTGGTGGGTGTGCATGCCCGAGCCGTTGTCGCCGAAGAGGGGCTTGGGCATGAAGGTCGCGACCTTGCCCCACATCTCGGCGGTGTTCTTGACGATGTACTTGAACTTCAGGATGTCGTCCGCCGAGTGCACCATGGTGTCGAAGCGGTAGTTGATCTCCTGCTGTCCACCGGTGCCGACCTCGTGGTGGGCGCGCTCGAGCACGAGGCCCGACTCGATGAGCTTGAGCGAGATGTCGTCGCGCAGGTCGGCGGTCTTGTCGACCGGCGAGACGGGGAAGTAGCCGCCCTTGTACGCGGTCTTGTTGGCGAGGTTGCCGCCCTCTTCGACGCGGCCGGTGTTCCAGGCGCCCTCTTCGGAGTCGACGGAGTAGAAGCTCGAGTTCTGCTTCACTTCGTAGCGGACGTCGTCGAAGATGTAGAACTCCGCCTCGGGGGCGAAGAACGCGGTGTCGGCGATACCGGTCGAAGCGAGGTACTTCTCGGCCTTCTTCGCGACCTGGCGCGGGTCCTTCGCGTAGATCTCGCCGTTGCGCGGGTTGTAGATGTCGAAGATCATGATCAGCGTCTTCGCCTCGCGGAACGGGTCGACGTAGGCCGTCGAGACGTCCGGGATCAGCTGCATGTCCGACTCGTGGATGTTCGCGAAGCCGCGAATGGACGAGCCGTCGAACAGCTGACCGACCGTGAAGAACTCCTCGTCGACGGTCGAGGCCGGGATGTTGAAGTGCTGCTGCACGCCAGGGAGGTCCGTGAAACGGATGTCGAGGAACTTGACGTCCTCGTCCTGGATGAACTTGAGCACCTCGGAAGAATCTTTGAACATGGAGTCTCCAAGATCGGGTGAGGAACAGCCTGGAGTCATCCAGACCTCTTCGAACCTATCGGCATCCAGTTGCCCGGCAGTATCTCGGATGTTTCCGGGATGTTACGCGGCCGGCCCCCGTTTAGGCTGGGGGAGTGCCCGAACCCCTGCGCGAGAACACCTATCCCGGCGAGCGGTTGGGGCGTCCCGAGTACGGCCCCGGCAGCGTCGGCCGCCTGGGACGGCGGCTCGCGGCGCTGGTGATCGACTACGCCGCGGCCACGCTGCTCGCGACCGCGTTCCTCGGTTTCAACCAGTTCGCTCTTCCGGGCGAGGCGGGAGTGACGCAGTTCGCGCCGATCACCGTCTTCGCCGCGCTCCAGGTCATCTTCATCCCGCTCATCGGGGGCAGCCCGGGTCACCGCATCGTGGGCCTGCGCCTCGAGCTCCTGCACGGCGGCTGGACGGGCCTCTGGCGTCCGATCATCCGGACGCTGCTCCTCGTCCTCGTCATCCCCGCCGTCGTGTTCGATCCCGACCAGCGGGGCCTCCACGACAAGGCGGCCGGCACGATCCTCGTCCGGGCCTGATCCCACCAGCCTCGGGTCGGGTGGAGCTCAGCGGGGTCGCTGGGCGCGGGCCTTCATCGGGTCGACGCCCTTCGGGATCGGCAGCGAGGTGACCGACTGCGAGACGGACTCGATGCGCTTGATGACGGCCGCCATCGTCGTACGGTCGATCGCCTTCGGCAGCGCCTTGATGGTGGGGGCGAGCTTGGCGATGGGGACCTCGTCCTCGCCGTGGCCGACGTACAGCACGTGGATCGGCACACCCGAGGCCACGCGCTTGACCTTGCTGCGCTCGTCGTTGATCAGTCGCGTCAGACGTCCGCGGGCACCCTCGCCGATGATGACGACACCGCCACGGCCGACGGCCCGGTAGACCGCTTCCTGAGTCTTCGGGTTCACGCCGACGGGCATCTCCGAAGCCTGCCACTTTCGGCCGAGGTTGGTCGAGATGATGTGCCCCGTCGCTCCCGGCATCCCGTCGATGCGCTTGTACATCGCCCGGGTCGCCAGTCGCGTCATGGTGATCATGGCGCCGAGGATGCCGAAGAGCAGACCCGTGACGCCCCACAGGATGATGCTCCAGATCGCTCCCGGCGGGATGAGGAAGCCCACGAGGACGCCGAGACCGATGCCGACGACCACGATGCCGATGAGCAGCCACGGCAGCCAGCTGTAGTACTCCTTCGTGAAGGTGAAGAGGGAGCGGAGCTGGGAGAAGAATCCGGGGCGCTTCTCGGGTGCGGTGCTGCGGGACGACATGCTCACAGCCTACCTTTTCGGCCGCCCCGTTCCGCCTGCACAGGCACCGTCGCGCGATCACTGTGCACATCGGCACCGGAAGGTCGCAGGCGCGCCGGGCGCCATCGCGAGACTGGGGCCATGATCCGAACGGGCAATCTCGACGTCACCACTCCGTTACGCCGCGTCGCGCCTCCGGAGGTGCCTTTCGCCGGGGAGATCCTGGCGACGTCCGACGGCGCGGTGTACCGAGTCTCTGCGGCGGACGTGCCGCGTCCGGTGTGGGCGGCGCGGCCGGACGGTCACCTGCTCGCCGTCGAGGACGTGGACCGGATCGCGGGGACGACCGTGGCGATTCTGCCGTTGCTCGACACACGCCTGTGCGGTGGTGAGCAGCCGTTCGACCTCACGCCCGGCCAGGCGGTGACACTTGCGGTCAGCGTCCTCCGAGGGGCGGCCGAAGCGGCGGAATCGGACTGCCACGAGGGGGAGTGGTGGTCGACGACCCAGGGACGACCTGTGCTCGTGCCGAGCGGAGACCGCGCATGGGAACTCTCGTCGCGGCTGGTGCTCGACCGGATCGCGGACGCCGTGCTGCCCCGGCGGATCCGTGACCGACTCGACGAGGCGCTGAGCGACCGGGTCACGCTGCCTTTCACGGTGCCCGGCCTCGAGGACGACCTCTTCGCGGTGGCGACCCCGGAGCCGTTCGCGGTGTCGGTGTCGGCGTCATCTCCGTCCGCGCGCAACGTTCGCGAGCACGACACCGCTGGCCATCTCGGCGCCCGGCCGGGCCCGGCTCCGCTGGCACGGGATGCTGCCGCCGGGCTCGTCGACGGCGAGGTCGTCGAGCGCCTGACCGATGTTCTCAGCTCGGTGCGCGCCGCAGTCCGACGCGTGTCCGACCGGCTCCCGGCCCGGCGGCGAGGCCATGGCGCCGAGGCCGACGACAAGAGCGGGGGAACCGCGACCGGGCGGCGACGCGTCCCGATGGTCGCGCTCGCCGCGGTCGCCACGACGCTCGTGGTGGGTCTGCTGTGGCCGGAGGGTGGCGAGAGCGACAACGGATCCGCCTCGGCCCGAGACGTGCCCGAAGACTCGATCATGCGCCCGACGCCGAGGCATGACGCAGCACAGGAGACGTCGGCCGCGCCGGTCCCCGCCGCCGAGGAGGCTCCTGCGCCGGTCTCCGGCGCGCCCGAAGACGACGAGGAGGCCGACCCGGTCGGGAGCGCCATCGACGAACTCGCGCGATGCTGGCGGGAGGAGGATGAGCAATGCCGTGCGGCGATCCTGGAGCGTCCGGATGCGGCGCTCCCGGAAGGCGTCGCGACGTCCGCCGGCCCCCGAGAGGTGGCCCTCCTGGATGATCTGGGCGGAGTCGAGGTGGTTCGCGTCGACGACCCATCCGGGACGCTGCCTGCGCAAGTCGTCGTGCTGGTTCGGCGTGACGACAAACGGCTGGTCCGCGACGTGTATGACGTCGCGGACCAGCCGTGAGGTGGGTGCTCAGCTGGTCAGTAGCCGAGGTTCCCCTCGAACTGGGCGCCCTCGAGGCGTGCCTTCATCGCGCTCAGGAATCGAGCTGCGTCGGCGCCGTCGATGGTGCGGTGGTCGTACGAGAGCGCGAGGTATACGTACGAGCGCACCGAGATCGCGTCCTTGCCGTCCACCGTCACGACGCCGGGGCGCTTGTAGACGATGCCGGTGCCGAGGATCGCCGACTGCGGCAGGAACACCACCGGGGTGTCGAAGAGCGCGCCGCGCGATCCGGTGTTGGTGATGGTGAACGTTCCGCCTGCGAGCTCATCGGGCTTCAGCTTGTTGTCACGCGTGCGTGCGGCGAGGTCTGCGATGTCCTGAGCGATCTGGGCCAGGTTCTTCGAGCCTGCGTCGCGCAGCACGGGCGTGAGCAACCCGCGCTCGGTGTCGACCGCGATCGAGATGTTCTCGGTGGCGGGGTAGACGATCTCTTCGCCGTCGACCGTCGAGTTGACGATCGGGAAGGTCTGCAGCGCCTCGGCTGCAGCGAGGGCGAAGAAAGGCAGGAACGACAGCTTCGCGCCGGTCTTCTCGTTGAAGTCGACCTTCACCTTGTCGCGGAACGCGGACAGCTTGGTGACGTCCACCTCGACGACGGTCGTCAGCTGAGCGGTCTGCTGCATCGACTCGACGGCGCGCTTGGCGAGCACCTTGCGCAAGCGCGACATCGGCGCGCGCGTTCCGCGCAGCTCCGAGACCTCGACCTGCGCGGGGGCGGCGGGAGCCTCCGCGGATGCGGCGGCGGGCTGGGCCGATGCTGCTTCCGCGGCCTTGAGGACGTCTTCCTTGCGGATGCGACCGCCGACGCCGCTGCCCTTGATCGACGACAGATCGACGCCCTGCTGCTGGGCGAGGCGACGCACGAGCGGCGTGACGTAGGTGACGCCGTCGTTGTCGGAGGCGGACGCTGCTTCAGCGGCCGGAGCCGCCGGAGCCGCCGGAGCCGCCGGAGCAGCCTGCGGAGCGGAAGCTGCCTGCTGAGCCGGAGCGGCCTGCTGAGCCGGAGCGGGCGCCGATTCCTGCGCGGGGGCCTCGGCCGGCGCGGCGGGCTTCTCAGCTGCGGGCTCGGGCGCTGCGGCGGGCTCGGGGGCGGCGGGCGCTTCCGCGGCCGGGGCGGGAGCACCCGAGCCGATGCGCGCGAGTGCCGAGCCGACCTCGACGGTCTCGTCCTCCTGGACGAGGATCTCGACGAGCGTGCCGGCGAAAGGCGCGGGGATCTCGGTGTCGACCTTGTCGGTGGAGATCTCGAGAAGCGGCTCGTCGACCGCGACGTCGTCGCCGATCTGCTTGAGCCAACGGGTGACGGTGCCCTCGGTCACGCTCTCGCCGAGCTCGGGGAGCACGACATCCTTCGCGTCGCCGGATGCTGCCGGAGCGGGAGCGGCCTGCTGGGGTGCGGCGGGTGCCTCGGCGGCAGGAGCCTCCTCCGCGGGAGCGGGAGCCTCCTCAGCCGGAGCCTGTTCGGACGGTGCGTCGCTTGCGGGCGCGCCCGAACCGTCACCGATCTTCGCCAGAACGGCGCCGACCTCGACGGTCTCGTCCTCCTGCACGAGGATCTCTTCGATGACGCCGCTCACGGGCGACGGAATCTCGGTGTCCACCTTGTCGGTGGAGATCTCGAGAAGACCCTCGTCTTCCTGGATGGTGTCACCGACCTTCTTGAGCCAGCGGGTCACCGTTCCCTCGGTGACGCTCTCTCCGAGCGCGGGGAGGACCACGGAAGTGCTCATGAATCTGTCTCCTTCAAGAAATGCCGATGTCCTTCTAGCTTACTGATCTGCATCGGTCGACCGGTCAGAGCGCGTGCAGCGGTTTGCCCGCCAGCGCCAGGAATGCTTCTCCGAGAGCTTCGCTCTGCGTCGGATGGGCGTGGATGAAAGGTGCGATGTCCTCGGGATGGGCTTCCCAGCCCACCGCGAGCTGGCCCTCGGTGATGAGCTCCCCGACGCGATCGCCGGCGAGGTGCACCCCGACGATGGGGCCATCGAGTCGTCGAACGACCTTGACCAGGCCCGCCGTCCCCAGGATCTCGCTCTTGCCGTTTCCGGCGAGGTTGTACTCGCGCACCACGATCGCGTCACCGTGCTCGGCACGGGCCTGCTCCTCCGTCAGCCCGACGGATGCGACCTCCGGGCTGCTGTAGGTGACGCGCGGCACGAGGCTGTCGGGGATGACGGTCGGGCGCAGGCCCGCGATCTCCTCGGCCACGAAGATGCCCTGCTGGAAGCTGCGGTGAGCGAGCTGCAGGCCCTGGACGATGTCGCCGACGGCCCACACCCGGTCGCGCGTCGTGCGCAGCCGCTCGTCGACGCGGACGAAGCCGCGATCGAGCTCGACTCCGGCCTCTTCGAGACCGAGACCGGCCGTCGCGGGGCCGCGGCCGACGGCGACCAGCAGGACGTCGGCCTCGAGCTCGGTGCCGTCTTCGAGCGACACCCGGACGCCGTCCGCTCGGCTCTCGGCGCCGGCGAAGCGCACTCCGGTGCGAGCGCTGATCCCGCGCTTGCGGAACGCGCGCTCGACGGCCTTGCTCATGGCGGCATCCTCAGCGGGCAGCAGCCGGTCGAGAGCCTCGATGATCGTCACCTCGGCGCCGAAGGATCGCCAGATGCTGGCGAACTCGACTCCGATGACGCCGCCGCCGAGGATGATGGCATGCCGCGGCACCGTGCCGAGTGCCAGGGCGCCCTCGCTCGTGATGATCCGATCGTCGAGCTCGAGTCCGGGCAGCGATCGGCTGTACGAGCCGGTGGCCAGCACGACATCCGTGCCGCGGTAACGGTCGTCGCCGACGGTCACGCCGCCGTCCGCCTCGAGTGTGCCCTCGCCGTGCACGACGGTGATCTTCCGTGCCGCGATCAGGCCCTCGAGGCCTTTGTGCTTCTTGGCCACGATGCCCTCGCGATATGCGTGGACACCAGCGATGTCGATTCCCTCGAGCGTGGCGCGCACGCCGACGTGCTCCGAGCCGCGGATGCTGTCGGCGACCTCTGCGGAGTGCAGGAGCGCCTTGGTGGGGATGCAGCCGCGGTGCAGGCACGTTCCGCCGAGCTTGTCCTTCTCGATGAGCACGACTGATGAGCCGAGTTCCGCGGCGCGCAGTGCGGTCGCGTAACCGCCGCTGCCACCGCCGAGGATCACCAGATCGACGCTGTGATCGGTCATCGCTGCGGACCCCGGAGGTACTCGACGAGCGAGCGGACGGTCGCCGCGGTCGGGCCCTTGTCGGTGCCGCCGAAGGCGGCCTTCGTCGTACCCGACCCGGCGATGTCGAGGTGGATCCAGGGGATCCGAGGAGCGTCGTCATCGTCACCCGTACGCCCGACGAAGCGCTGGAGGAAGAGGCCCGCGAAGAGGGAGCCGCCCGAGGGGTCGCCGATCTTCGCGTTCTGCATGTCGGCGATCGGCGAGTCGAGCTCGTCCTCCATGTGAGCGGGGAGCGGCAGGTGCCATGCGTCCTCGCCCGCCCGCTCGGCCGCCGCCAGATAGTCGGCGACGGCGGCCTCGTCTCCCATGACACCGGTGTGCCGGTTGCCGAGGGCGACGATGATCGCCCCGGTCAGAGTCGCGACGTCGACGATCGCGTCCGGCCGCGTTCGGCTGGCAGCGACGATGCCGTCGGCGAGGACGAGGCGCCCCTCGGCGTCGGTGTTCAGAACCTCGACGGTCGTGCCGTCGAGCATGCGGAGCACGTCGCCCGGGCGCGTCGCGCGCCCCGAGGGCATGTTGTCGGCGACGCAGAGCCATGCCGAGACGCGCACCGGAAGGGCGAGCGCCGCGGCCGCCTGGACGACCGCCAGCACCGTCGCGGCACCGGCCATGTCGTACTTCATGCCGACCATGCTCGCCGGGGGCTTGAGCGAGAGGCCTCCCGTGTCGAAGGTGATGCCCTTGCCCACCAGTGCCACGTGACGTGCGGCGTCCGCGGGGGAGTAGTCGATGCGAACGACGCGGGGCGGGCGGTCGGAGCCCTGCCCGACGCCGAGCACCCCACCGAAGCCCTGACGTTCGAGCTCGCTCTCGTCGAGGACTTCGACCTCGACGGGGAGCCCCGCGACGGCCTCGATCGCGCGCTCCGCGAGGTCTGCGGGCGACAGCCACTCGGCGGGCGTGCTGACCAGGTCCTTCACCAGCGCGAGCGCCCGACCCAGAGCGTTGACGGCCGCGACGTCCTCGGCGGACGGCTCAGCCGACGAGTGGATCGTGACCCGTTCCGCGCGCGATTTCGGCGTGCCGCCCTTGTACCCGGCGAAGCGGTACCCGCCGATGGCGGCACCCTCCGCGAGAGCGCCCCACGCATCCGCCGCCGCGAGCGGCGCGGCCACGGCGAGCGAGGCGAAACCTGTCGTGACGCGAACTGCCGTGCCGACGGCGTCGCGCAGCGCGGCGGCGTCGGGATCGGTTCCCGATCCGACGACGACCACGGGGGTCGACGACACGGCCGGCAGGAAGACGCGATGGACCGATCCTCGCGCGCCGGTGAACCCGACGGCGGTCAGCATCTCGGTGATGCCCGGCCAGTCGGCGACGTCGGCCTGCTCATCGAGCGGTGGCAGAACGAGGACGAGAGCGTCGGCGTCGGATTCGGTGACGGGCGCGCTGCTGTGCGCGATCTCGGGGAACGGCATCCTCCCATCCTAGGTTCGCGCGCCGCGGGCGTTCGCTGACAGCGAGGGGGTGAGCCGCCTCGGGGGTGTGATGGGCCTCGTAGAGTTGAACCATGCCGCTGTCCGGACCGCTCTACGCACGTGCCGCCGGGTCTCCGCCCGTCCCCGCGGGGCTGCCGCTCGTCATCGCGCTGACCGGGTTCACGGATGCCGGCGGTGCGGTCTCGCGCATCGTCGAGTACTTCCGTGGCGAGCTCGACCCCACGACGGTCGTCGCGTTCGACAACGACGTCCTGTTCGACTACCGCGCACGACGGCCGATCGTCACCTTCGACGAGGATCACCTCACCGACTACCGCGCGCCGCGGTTGGAGCTCTCTCTCGCGCACGACTCGCTCGGCCAGCCGTTCGTGCTGCTCGCCGGCTACGAGCCCGACTTCGCGTGGGAGGCGTTCGCCGAAACCGTCGTGGGTCTGGCCGAGGGGATGCAGGTCGCCTCGATCACGTGGGTGCACGCGATTCCCATGCCCGTGCCGCACACGCGACCCATCGGCGCGACGGTCAGCGGTACCCGCTCCGAACTCACGGCGGCCCACTCCGTCTGGCAGCCCCGAACGCAGATCCCCGCCACGGCGGGCCATCTGCTCGAGCTCCGTCTCGCCGAGGCCGACGCGCGCGTCGCGGGCTTCGCCCTGCTCGTGCCCCATTACCTCGGTGAGACCGAGTACCCGGCTGCGGCCATCGCCGGCCTCGACAGCCTGAGCGTCGCGACCGGGCTCGTCTTCGACAGCGACACGTTGCGCAACGAGAACCGTGACTACCTCGAGAAGGTCGCTGATCAGGTTTCCGGCAGCGAAGAGCTGACGACCATGCTGCACACGCTCGAGGAACGCTACGACTCGTACATGGCGGGGTCGGCGCTCGGACAGCCCATCATCCATACGGGTGATCTTCCGAGTGCGGATGAGCTCGCTGCCGAGCTCGAACGATTCCTCGCTTCGCGCCCGCCAGGGGACGACGACAAGCGCGGTCGCTCCTGAGCTTGCCCCTCCGGCCCTGGTCATCTCCGATGGTGGGAATGCCCCGTAGGCCGTCGGCGTTCTCATAGGAATGAATGCTTGCGCAGGAACAGCGCACGAGATATGAGACAATGAAGGACCTGACCCGTTGTCGATCCTGTGCTCCTCGTCGTTCGAGTGGCGGGGGACTTGACAAGGGTCTTACTAGTGTCCGAGAACCCGGTGCGTTCGCACCGGTGAGAGGCTAACCGTGACGTCAGGCACGAAGACCACCCGCACCCGCGCGAGCGAGGACACCGAACTCGTCGAGGACGCGCCCGCTACCGCAGCGAAGGCTGCGCCCAAGAGCGCCACGAAGAAGGCGCCTGCGAAGAAGACCGCCGCGAAGAAGGCCGCCCCCGCGAAGGCTTCCAAGGCGAAGGCCAAGGCCGACGACGAAGAGATGGACGACGAGGACGTCGAGGACGACGTCGAGGTCGACACCGACGACGTGACCGACGACGCCGCCCCCGCGGGCGATGCGGCCAAGGCCGACGACGACGAGGACGACGACGAGTCGAAGAAGCCCGTCGTCACCGAGGCGCTGCCGACCGGCGCCATCGTCATCTCGTCGAGCGACGAGGAGGACGTCCCCGTCTACTCGACGCAGATCACCGGCGCGACGGCAGACCCGGTCAAGGACTACCTCAAGCAGATCGGCAAGGTCCCGCTGCTGAACGCGGCCGAAGAGGTCGAGCTCGCGATGCGCATCGAAGCCGGCCTCTTCGCCGAAGAGAAGCTCTCCCACATGTCGGCGGCCGAGAAGTCGAACCAGCTCGGTCTCGACCTGCAGTGGGTCGCACGTGACGGTCAGCGCGCCAAGAGCCACCTTCTGGGCGCTAACCTGCGTCTGGTCGTCTCGCTCGCCAAGCGCTACACCGGCCGCGGGATGCAGTTCCTCGACCTCATCCAGGAGGGCAACCTCGGTCTCATCCGTGCCGTCGAGAAGTTCGACTACACGAAGGGCTTCAAGTTCTCGACCTATGCGACGTGGTGGATCCGTCAGGCGATCACGCGCGCCATGGCAGACCAGGCCCGTACGATCCGCATCCCGGTGCACATGGTCGAGGTCATCAACAAGCTCGCCCGCGTGCAGCGTCAGATGCTGCAGGACCTCGGACGCGAGCCCACGCCCGAAGAGCTGAGCCGTGAACTCGACATGACCCCCGAGAAGGTCATCGAGGTGCAGAAGTACGGTCGTGAGCCGATCTCGCTGCACACACCCCTCGGTGAAGACGGCGACAGCGAGTTCGGTGACCTCATCGAGGACACCGAGGCGGTCGTCCCGGCCGACGCGGTCGGCTTCACCATGCTGCAGCGTCAGCTCGAGTCGCTCCTCGACTCGCTCAGCGAGCGCGAGGCCGGCGTCATCCGCATGCGCTTCGGCCTCGGCGACGGCCAGCCGAAGACGCTCGACCAGATCGGCGACACGTTCGGCGTGACTCGCGAGCGCATCCGTCAGATCGAGTCGAAGACGATGGCGAAGCTGCGCCACCCGTCGCGTTCGCAGTCGCTGCGGGACTACCTCGAGTGACCGGCGCCGCCAACGAGGGCAAGGCTCTCGAGGTCGTCGTCGACGGCACGTCCTACGCGCGGATCCCGATCCGCACCCGCGTGGTGATGCCGGGCGACGATCTCGAGGCCGTCATCTCGGAATACGCCACGTCCACCGTCCAGCCGGGAGACCTGCTCTTCGTCACCGAGAAGATCGTGGCGATCACGCAGGGTCGTTCCTACACGCTCGACGAAATCGAGGTGCGCCCGCTCGCCCGATTCCTGTCGAAGTACGTCACGCGCACCCCGTACGGCATCGGCCTCGGCATGCCCGAGACGATGGAGATGGCACTCCGCGAGTGCGGCACGCCGCGCATCCTCTTCGCCGCCGCCGTCAGCGCCGTCACGAAGGTCTTCGGCCGCCGGGGCGACTTCTACCGCGTGGCCGGAGACAAGGCGCGCGCCATCGACGGGCCCACGTCCGGAACCATCCCGCCCTACAACAAGGCGGTCGTCCTCGGGCCTACCGACCCGAAGGGTGTCGCCGCGCGGATCAAGTCGCAGCTGGGCGGCGTCGCCGAGGTCGCGGTGGTCGACATCAACGACATCGGCGGCAACATCCTCGGCTCGACGCTCGACAAGGCCGGAGAGCAGCGGCTCGTGCGGATCCTCCGCGACAACCCGCTCGGTCAGGGCCACGAGTCGACGCCGCTCGGCGTCATCCGCGAGGTCTGACGTGGGAGCGGTGAACCGGCTCTACCGGCGTGCGCGTTTCTTCGTCCGTCGCGTCTCATCGTTCGACCGCGAGCGGGTGCTCCAGTTCGCCCGCCAGTCCGCTGCGCTCTCGAAGGCGCCGGTGTGGTGGGTCGCCGCCGACATGGCGTGGTGCGCCGTTCGCTACGAGACGACCTTCGAGAACTATTCGGAGTGGGATTTCCGGATCCTGAAGGCGCGTGAGCGCCGGACATACATGACCGACCCGAAGTCGTTCCACCTGTCGCGGCGTCTCAACGACAACTCAGTGCGCGGCGTCTTCGACGACAAGCTCCAGTTCGCCCAGCGGTTCGGTGACGAGCTCGGACGGGCGTGGCTCGATGTCACCACCTCCGACGCGGCGGCCCTCGCCGCTTTCCTCGACGGTCGCGACCGCGTCATCACCAAGAACCCCGGGGGAGTCGGCGGCAACGGCATCACGATGCGCGAGGTCGCCTCGATCGATGACGTCGCCGCGCTTCGCGAGGAGCTTCTGGCGTCGGGTGAGACGCTCGTCGAAGAGGTCCTGGTGCAGCATCCGGAGATGGCGCGGCTCTATCCCGGCAGCGTCAACTCGCTCCGCGTGGTGACCTATCGAGACCCCGACGATGTGGTTCACGTCCTCGCCTCGGTGCTGAAGGTGGGCAATGGGGGAGTGATCGACAACTTCTCCAACGGTGGCATGTACACGATGCTCGACGACGAGGGCCGCGCCCTCCACGCCGCGAGCGATGAAGAAGGCCGCCCGTTCGAGACGCACCCGATCACCGGAGTTCCGATCACGGGCTACCAGGTTCCGCTCTACCCGCAGGTGCTCGAGCTCGTCGATCGGCTCGCCCGACGGGTTCCCGAGATGCCGTACATCGGCTGGGACATCGCGATCACGCCCGAGCGGCCCGTCGTCATCGAGGGCAATCACAACACGGGTGTGTTCCAGTCGAAGCCGTCGGTGTCGGGCATCCGGCGCGGGCTGCTGCCGCGCTACCGCGCCGCCATGCGCTTCTGAGGTCCGCTGGATCCGCCACCGGAACACCGAGAAACACGGAGAGAACGAGCAATGGGTCGATCACGCGTACGGCTGGGCTACCTCCTCGACCGTGCCCGCAACGTCCGGGTCGGCAACCTCGTCGAGTTCGGGCGCCAGGTGCAGAAGGTGTCGAAGGCACCGCTGCCGCTGATCATCGCCGACATGCTCTGGTGCTCGGTCAAGTACGACATGGGATTCCGCGATTACGCGGTCTGGGACATCCGTCTGCTGAACGCGCGCGAGCGCGCCACCTGGATGACGCACCCGAAGTCGTTCCGGATCACCCGCATGCACAACACGCCCGAGGGGCGCGCGAAGCTGGAGGACAAGCGCCGGTTCGCTCGCGAGTACGCCGACCTGCTCGGCCGCGAGACGCTCGACCTGCGCGATGTCGACGACGCGGAACTCGGTGCGTTCCTCGGCCGCCACCCGAAGGTTCTGGCGAAGCCGCTCGACGGACACGGCGGCGGCGGGATCACCCTGCACGAGAACGTGACGGATGCTGCGGCCTTCCGCGCCGAGGCCACCGCCGCCGGGCAGTCGATCGTCGACGAGTTCATCGTGCAGCATCCCGAGATGGCCTCGCTCTACCCCGACAGCGTCAACACGGTACGGATGATCACGTTCCTCACCCCGGAGGGCGATGTGCGCCTCCTCGCCGGTGTGCTGCGGATCGGCAACGGCGACGTCATCGACAACTTCGCCTCGGGCGGGATGTTCACGATGCTCGACGAGCACGGCGTCGCGCTCTACCCGGGCGTGGACAAGAACTCGAACGTCTACCGCGAGCACCCCGTGACCGGCACCCCGATCGTCGGCTTCACCGTTCCGTTGTTCGACCAGGTGCTCGCGCTGACCGAACAGCTGGCTCGCCGGACGCCGGAGGCGCCCTACGTCGGATGGGACCTGGCGGTCACGCCGAACGGTCCGGTCGTCATCGAGGGCAATCACAACTCGAGCGTGTTCCAGCCCAAGCCGTCGGCCTCGGGCGTGCGCACCGGCCTGCTTCCCGTGTACCAGGCGGCCGTCGGGTTCTGACCTGACGACCGGGAACTGCGCCGCGGTTCCCGGTACGCGAAAGCCCCGAGCGCGATGCTCGGGGCTTTCGTCGTGAGGCCGTCCTCAGCCGGCTGCGACGAGGCGCGAGGTCTCGTCGTGCCAGCTGGTGGCGACGGCGCGGAGCTTCTCTTCGTACTTGCGGCCGTGGTGGGCGCAGAAGAGGAGCTCGCTGCCGTTCACCTCGGCGGCGATGTAAGCCTGTGCGCCGCACGAGTCACAGCGATCTGCCGCAGTCAGGCGGTGTTCGAGGACGGCGGTGCTCTCGGAAGTGTTCGTGGTCATGATGGGTGCCTCCTCGGTCGATCGGGTCGTGCAACTGAGTGCCTTCGATACAACCACGACCAGCCGGGGGTATGCCCCATTTGACGTGCATTTCGCTCTGCGCGTACGCTCACCGCGCACAGACCGGACCGGGACCGCCGTGACCTCGTGTGTCCTCCCCAGCGTGTCGGCGCCCGCGGATACGCTTGGAGATCGTGACTGCTGAGTATTCCGCCCACCACCTCCAGGTGCTCGAAGGGCTCGAAGCCGTCCGCAAACGCCCCGGCATGTACATCGGCTCGACCGACTCCCGCGGCCTCATGCATTGCCTCTGGGAGATCATCGACAACTCCGTCGACGAGGCCCTGGGCGGATACGGCTCGCGCATCGACATCGTGCTCCATGCCGACGGCAGCGTCGAGGTGCGTGACCGCGCCCGCGGCATCCCCGTCGACGTCGAGCCCCGCACCGGCCTGACCGGTGTCGAGGTCGTCTTCACCAAGCTGCATGCCGGCGGCAAGTTCGGTGGCGGCTCGTACGCGGCGTCGGGCGGTCTCCACGGTGTCGGCGCATCGGTCGTCAACGCCCTGTCGGAGCGCCTCGACGTCGAGGTCGACCGCGCGGGCAAGACCTACGCGATGTCGTTCCATCGCGGCGAGCCGGGGCTCTTCGCGGGCGATACGCCCGACTCGGAGTTCACCCCGTTCGAGCGCTCGTCCGAGCTGCGTGTGGTCGGCAAGGCGCCCCGGGGTACGACCGGTACCCGCATCCGCTACTGGGCCGACCGTCAGATCTTCAC
Organism: Microbacterium sp. M4A5_1d; assembly: GCF_053345465.1. Lineage (NCBI taxonomy): Bacteria > Bacillati > Actinomycetota > Actinomycetes > Micrococcales > Microbacteriaceae > Microbacterium > Microbacterium sp. M4A5_1d. The sequence continues at coordinate 640,521 of NZ_JBKFAD010000001.1, read as the reverse complement.
GAAGGATGCCGCCTTCCATCTCGAAGAGCTCGTGCAGCGGGCACGGCAGACCGCCTTCCTCGTCCCGGGCCTCGAGATCGTCATCGTCGACGAGCGCGGCGAGGAGCGGGTCGAGACGAGCTATCGCTTCGACGGCGGCATCTCCGAGTTCGCCGAGTTCCTCGCTCCCGATGCCCCGATCACCGACACCTGGCGGCTGACGGGCTCGGGAAACTTCACCGAGACCGTGCCCGTGCTCCAGGCCAACGGTGCGATGGTCCCGACCGAGGTCGAGCGATCGTGCGAGGTCGACATCGCGCTGCGGTGGGGCACGAGCTACGAGACCGTCACCCGGTCGTTCGTGAACATCATCGCGACTCCGAAGGGCGGAACCCACCAGCAGGGCTTCGAGCAGGGTCTGATGAAGATCATCCGCAGCCAGGTCGAGCAGAACGCTCGGCGCCTGAAGGTCGGCAACGACAAGCTGGAGAAGGACGACATCCTGGCCGGGCTCACCGCGGTCCTGACGGTCCGTCTGCCCGAGCCCCAGTTCGAGGGCCAGACCAAGGAGATCCTCGGAACACCGGCGGTGCGGCAGATCGTGGCATCCGTCGTCAACCGTGAACTGGGTGCGCTGTTCTCATCCACCAGACGCGACGACAAAGCGCAGACGGGGCAGCTGCTCGAGAAGGTCGTTTCCGAGATGAAGGCGCGCATCTCGGCGCGCACCCACAAGGAGACGCAGCGGCGCAAGACCGCTCTCGAGTCCTCGTCGCTGCCGGCGAAGCTCGCGGACTGCCGCAGCAACGACGTGGCCGAGTCCGAGCTGTTCATCGTCGAGGGTGACTCGGCGCTCGGCACCGCCAAGCACGCCCGCAACAGCGAGTATCAGGCGCTGCTCCCCATTCGCGGGAAGATCCTCAACGTGCAGAAGGCGTCGGTCAGCGACATGCTCTCCAACGCCGAATGCGCCGCCATCATCCAGGTGATCGGCGCGGGGTCGGGACGCTCGTTCGACCTGAGCGCGGCTCGCTACGGCAAGGTCATCCTGATGAGCGACGCCGACGTCGACGGCGCACACATCCGTACCCTGCTGCTCACGCTCTTCTTCCGGTACATGCGACCGCTCATCGAGGAGGGTCGCGTGTTCGCTGCGGTTCCGCCGCTGCACCGCGTGGTCGTCGTCAACCCGGGGTCGAAGCCGAACGAGACGATCTACACATACTCCGAGGCCGAACTCCACGGGCTGCTCACGAAGCTCCGCAAGTCCGGGCGGAAATGGCAGGAGCCCGTGCAGCGCTACAAGGGTCTCGGCGAGATGGATGCCGATCAGCTCGCGACGACCACGATGGATCGCGCCGGCCGTACGCTCCGCCGTGTCCGTGTCGAGGACGCCGATGCGGCCAACGCCGTCTTCGAGCTGCTCATGGGCAACGAGGTCGCGCCGCGCCGCGACTTCATCGTCACCTCGAGCGACCGTCTCTCGCGCGAGGCCATCGACGCCTGACCCACGCCGCGGCTGCGCGCACGAAGCTCGGAGGACGACGAGAGCTTCGGAGGGATCTCGGCCAGGGGTCCGAGGTCGACGTCATTCTCCGAGGTTCGGGGGCCGGCGGCTCAGGCGACGACGGTGCCGACCGCACCGATCACGCCATCCAGAGGCTGGCCTGACGCGTCGCGCTTGGCTCCGGCCTCGGGCAGAGCGCGGGTCGCACCGTCAGGACCGACCGCGCGGGGGGAGTCGCCCACCCACGCCAGGGTCAGCGTGTCTTCGCCGCGCAGGAAGCGCTGCGCACGGACGCCGCCGGTCGCGCGGCCCTTCGCCGGGAACTCGGAGAATGCCGACACCTTGCCGCTGCCGGCGTCAGCACCGGCGAGCGACTGCGTCGACCCAGCGATCGTGACGACGACGGTGTTCTCGGACGCGGTCACGGCGGTGAACGCGATGACTCGCTCGCCGTCTGCGACGCGGACGCCCGCCATGCCGCCGGCGGCTCGACCCTGCGGCCGCACCGCAGCCGCGTCGAAGCGCAGCAGCTGGGCGTCGGAGGTGACGAAGACCAGCTCGGTACCGTCGGGGGCGGGCGCGGCGCCGACGACGCGATCACCGGGCTTGAGCGAGATGATCTCGGCGTCGGGCTTCCCCGGCGCGAGCTCGGTGGCCGCGACACGCTTGACCACGCCCTGAGCCGTGCCGAGCGCGATCGGCGGTTCGCCGGTCAACGGCACGATGGCCACGACGTGCTCGTTCGGGCCGAGCCCGAGGTACTGGTCGGCCTTCGAGCCTGCCGCGAGCTGAACGCTGTTGCCGGGAACCGAGGGCAGATCGACGGGCGAGAAGCGGACGAGGCGCCCCGTGCTGGTGACGGCGCCGAGGTCGCCCCGGACCGTCGCGTCGACGGCCGATCGGATGGCGTCGTGCTTGCTCCGCCGCGCAGGCGGGACGATGCCGCTGCTGAGCAGATCTTCGCCGAGCTCTGCGCGGACCATGCGGCCGGTCGCCGACAGGAACACGCGGCAGGGCGCGTCGGCGATCTGCAGGTCGACGCCGGCCTTCTTGCCCGAGCGTGCGGTCACGGGTCCGCCGTTGAGCAGCAGCGTGCGACGCGGCGTGCCGTACGTCTCGGCGGCCGCCTCGAGCTCGCGGGCCACCTGGGCTCGGAGCAGCACGTCACTCGCGAGGAGCTCCTCGAGGTGCGCGATCTCGGCCTTCAACTGGTCGCGCTCGGTCTCCAGCTCGATGCGGGAGAACTTCGTCAGGCGGCGTAGACGTAGTTCGAGGATGTACTCGGCCTGCGGCTGCGAGAGATCGAAGACGTCGATCAGTCGCGTCCTCGCCTGCTCCCCGTCATCGGACGCGCGGATGACCTGGATGACCTCGTCGATGTCGAGGATCGCGATGAGCAGGCCCTCGACGAGGTGCAGGCGCTCCTGCTTCCTGGCCAAGCGGTACCGGCTGCGCCGTGTGACGACCTCGATGCGGTGGTCGAGGTAGACGCGCAGCAGCTCTTTGAGTCCGAGCGTCTGGGGCTGTCCCTCCACCAGCGCGACGTTGTTGATGCCGAACGAGTCCTCGAGCGGGGTCAGCCGGTAGAGCTGCTCGAGCACCGCGTTCGGGTCGAAGCCCGTCTTGATCGTGATGACGAGGCGCAACCCGTGGTTGCGGTCGGTGAAGTCCTGGACATCCGAGATACCGGTCAGCTTTTTGGCGTTGACGGCGTCCTTGATCTTCTCGATGATCCGCTCGGGGCCGACCATGTACGGCAGCTCGGTCACGACGAGACCGGTGCGTCGTGGCCCGAGCGACTCGACCGACACCTTCGCGCGGGTGCGGAAGGTGCCGCGCCCGTTGGTGTAGGCGTCCTTGATGCCGTCGAGTCCGACGATCACGCCGCCGCCGGGCAGGTCGGGGCCCGGCACGAACTCCATGAGCTCGTCGAGCGTCGCGTCGGGGTTCTCGAGCAGGTGCACGGCTGCCGCCACGACCTCGATGAGGTTGTGCGGCGCCATGTTCGTCGCCATACCGACGGCGATGCCCGTCGTTCCGTTGACGAGCAGGTTCGGGTACGCGGCGGGAAGGACAGCCGGCTGCTGGAACTGTCCGTCGTAGTTCGGGACGAAGTCGACGACGTCCTCGTCGAGGTTCTCGGTCAGGGCGAGCGCGGAGGGCGCCAGCCGGGCCTCGGTGTACCGCGCTGCCGCAGGCCCGTCGTCGAGCGAGCCGAAGTTGCCGTGTCCGTCGACCAGGGGCACGCGCAGAGCGAAGTCCTGTGCGAGACGGACGAGCGCGTCGTAGATCGCGGAGTCGCCGTGCGGGTGCAGCTTTCCCATGACTTCGCCCACGACACGGGCGCTCTTGACGTGCCCCTTGTCAGGACGGAGGCCCATGTCGGCCATCTGGAACAGGATGCGCCGCTGCACGGGCTTGAGGCCGTCACGCGCGTCGGGAAGCGCGCGGGAGTAGATGACCGAATACGCGTACTCGAGGAACGAACCCTGCATCTCCGCCGAGACGTCGACGTCCTCGATGCGCTCCGGCTGGTCGGGGACGGGTGAAGCGGTGCGGGATGCGGCCATGGAGCTGTACGGACCTCGATCGGGGATGGGAGTGCGGATGCCGGGTGTGCGAGACTGTCCGCGATGCCCTCCAGCCTACCGATCGACCCGCCCGCGGCCCGGAGCCTCACCGGTGTGCTGCCGCAGCTGATCGCCTCCGTCTCGGGTCGATCCGACTGGTTCGCTCCGGCGCGATCGGCGATCGTCATCGTCGCCGACGGGCTGGGGCGCGGCAACCTCGCTCAGCGGGCCGCTTACGCCCGGTTCCTCTCCGAGCGGATGGCCAAGCGGGATGCCGCTCGCACGGTGTTCCCGGCGACGACCGCCGCCGCCCTGAGCAGCCTCTTCACCGGCGTGCTTCCGGGTGAGCACGGCATCGTCGGCTATCGCGTCCGCGTGCCGGGCACCGCATCCGCTCCCAATCAGCTGACGGGGTGGGAGCAAGACGGGCTCGATCCGCTCTCGTGGCAGCGCTCGCAGCCGGTCTTCGAGCGCGAGGTCGCCGGGGGAAGACGCTGTTTCGTCGTGAGCCGGGCGCAGTACGCCGGCACGGGGTTCACGACGGCTACGGTGCGCGGGGCCGAGTTCGTCGCGGCCTCGGGGATCGGCGAGCGTCTCGCGATGGCTGAGGCCCTCGCGGGCACTCATGACGGGTCCCTCGTCTACGTCTACATTCCCGAGCTCGACGTCATCGGGCACGCGCAGGGCTGGGAGAGCGACCGGTGGTCGGCCGAGCTGGAGTCGCTCGACGCCGAGCTGCGGCGCTGGGACCGTCAACTGGCACCCGGGATCGGCGCGGTGCTGACGGCCGACCACGGCATGATCGACGTTCCCGCGCACCGGCATGTGCTGCTCCGAGAGGGGGACCCACTCCTCGACGAGGTCGAAGTCATCGGCGGCGAGCCGCGGATGCTGCACCTCTATGCGTCCGACGGCGCGGCCGAACGCGTCGCTTCGCGCTGGCGCGACGCGGAGTCGGATCGCTCCTGGGTCGTGACGCGCGAGGAGGCGATCGACGCCGGGCTGTTCGGACCGGTGCATCCCGAGGTCGTACCGCGGATCGGCGACGTGCTGGTCGCCGCGCGCTCAGCGGTGGCCTACTACGACGATCGTCTCGCCGACAAGAAACCGCAGCGCATGGTCGGCCAGCACGGATCTCTGACGGATCAGGAGCGGATCGTTCCGCTCGTCCGTCTCGGCGCGTTCGCCTGAGCGGTCAGGCGTCCTCGCTGCGAGCGCCGAAGACGATCTCGTCCCACGAGGGCATCGACGTGCGGCCACCGCGACGGCGAGTCTCGGGCGCGGAATCCTCGCTCGCGGGCTCGGTCTTCGGCGTCTCGGGTTCGGACGGCGCAGGCTCGGCTGGCTCGCGCTGACCGGCCTCCAGGGCATCGAAGAGGGCGACCGGAGTGCGTTCACGCGTGTCGGCACCGCGGTCCTCACCGGGCATCGGCTCACGCTGGCCTCGGCGACGCCGGAGCGCTTCGAGCAGATCGGCGGTCTCCGACGAGGTCACGACCGGCTCGGGCGCTCGCTTGATCGCCGCGTCCTTCGCGTTCGTGCTGCGCAGCGAGTTCGACGCGACCGCGTCAGCGTCAGCGGCGGCGGCGGCGGCGGGATGCCGCGGCCCGAAGGCGCCGCTGTCGAACCGGGACTCGTCCTTGGCCTGTGGCGTGTCGAGGGCACGGAGACGGGGGATCAGACCTTCCGGCAGCGACCCCTGCCGCGACAGCTGCGTCGCATCCGAGTTCAGCGGTGCCAGCGACGAGCGCCGCGGGTCGAACGACCACCGTGCGTCGTGCTCCACCTCGCCGACCGTGAACTCGACCTTCACGATCCAGCCGTCGGGTTCGCGCCAGCTGCTCCACCGCTCGCCGGTCGCGCCTGCCTCGCTGAGCTTGGTTCGAACCGCCGTTCCGAAGGTCGGCTGCGCATCGGGCTCCAGCTCGCCTGCGATGAGGACGGGCACGGCGAGCGCTTGCCCGACGATGTGCTCGCGTTCGGCGATGATCGGGCGCTCGTAACGCGCGACGTCCTCGACCCGGACTCCGAGGAGGGTGGCGACGTCCGCGGCGCTCATCCCGGAGCGGATGTGCGATTGGATCTCGCGGGGGCTGGGGCGAGGAGCCCGCGGTTCGTCCGTCGGCCGGGCGCGGCGCAGCTGGGCGCGCAGCGTCTCGTTCACCGGCAACGCGAAGCGCTCCCCGGACTCGGTGGCGAGGACGAGGATGCCCTCCTCGGTCCCGATGACCTTGAGCTGTTCCATGCGCAGAACCCTCCCAGCGATACGTGTGCCGTCATGGTGTCACAGGCATCCGGGCACCGCGGGAATATCCGGGGCGCGCCGCCGGTTTCGGGGGGCGAACCGGTCGTGCGCATCCGTTCCCGGAAGGATCTTCCGCGACGTTTTGCGAAAATCGCGCCGGTCATGCAAACTATCGCCGCCCCACTCGGCGCGGCAACCGGCAACACCTGGAAGTAGAGGCCTTTCGACATGGCTACGGATTACGACGCACCCCGCAAGACCGAGGACGACAGCGAGTCGATCGAGGCCCTGAAGGAGCGCGTGCCCGACAAGTCGTCGGGCTCGATCGACAACGAGGACGCCGACAACCCGTCGGGCTTCGAGCTGCCCGGGGCCGACCTCTCGGACCTCGAACTCGATGTCGTCGTCCTGCCCCCGCAGGAGGATGAGTTCACGTGCATGGAGTGCTTCCTCGTGAAGCACCGCACCCAGATCGATCACGAGACCAAGGTCGGCGCCATCTGCACCGAGTGCGCGGCCTGATCGCACGACCTTCGCTGACCCTCGACGCTCCGGCGTCGGGGGTCTGTCTTTTACCGGGCGGCGTTACGCGTCGGGGCCGGCCGGGGCGGCGGTCGCGCGGGCGCTCTCGATCACCGCGGCGACGCGGGCGGGCGTCCGCGAGGAGAACACCCAGTGGGTGACCGGATCGTCGTCGTCTTCGATCGCGATCCGTACGACTCCGTCGATGCCGCCACGCAGAAGGTGCCAGGAACTCGACGACAGGCCGGGCCCGCGTGCCTGCCGCGCGGCGTCGCCGGTGAACGTCTCGATCTCGCCGAGGTAGGTGAGCTCGATGCTCGCGCGCCCGACTCGGAGCCGCTCGCCGGTGACTTCGATCACCGGTGAGAGGGCGATGAGTCCTGCCACGACGAGGGCTCCCACGGCGATGCCGGCGATGAGCCCGACCACCGAGTCGAGCGGGGCGAGCACGAGAGCGACCATCGGCCCGCAGACGGCGGCGCTCACCAGAGCCCACAGGGATGGGCTCAAGCGCTCGCGGTAGCTTGTGGCGGGCGAGGTGGCGGGGGCGGAACTGTGCATTAGCCTCGTGGGGTGACCGAATCCGTGGACGTCCCCATTATCGCCGCCGACGTTCCCGTTTACGCCCATCCCGGAGATGCCGGAGCAGATCTCGTGTCCGTCGAGCAGCTGCGTCTCGAGCCCGGGCAGCGCGCACTCGTGGGGACCGGTGTCCGAATCGCCCTGCCGGACGGCTTCGCCGCCTTCGTCGTGCCGCGCAGCGGGCTCGCGGCGAAGCACGGGATCACCGTGGTCAACTCGCCGGGAACGGTCGACGCCGGGTACCGCGGAGAGATCAAGGTCACGCTCCTGAACACCGACACCGCCGAGCCGTACGACATCGCGCCCGGCGACCGCATCGCCCAACTGATCGTCATGCCCGTCACCCGGGCCCGCTTCATCCCCGTCGACACCCTGCCCGAGAGCGTTCGCGGTGAGGGCGGTTTCGGCTCGACCGGCTATCAGCAGCAGACAGGAGTACCCGCATGAGCGACGACGCGAAGTCGGCACCCGCCGACCGGGCCACGGCAGGCCCCTTCGACGAGTCCGAGGCCAACCCGGTTCGTCCGTACATCGATCTGGGCGGCATCAAGGTGCTTCCGCGCGAGGGGCTGAACCTGCGTCTCGAGGTCGAGGAACAGACGAAGCGCATTGTCGCGGTCGGTCTCGACTACGCCGGTTCGACGCTTCAGGTCCAGCCGTTCGCAGCGCCCCGTTCGACGGGGCTCTGGGAGGAGACGCGCGAGCAGATCCGCCAGCAGGTGCGCCAGCAGGGCGGTCGCGTCGAGGAGCGCGAAGGCCCGCTCGGCCCGGAGCTGCTCGCCGAGGTCCCCGTGATGGCCGGGGCGGAGGGCAGCGGAAAGCGTCTCGCGCGTTTCGTGGGCGTCGACGGGCCGCGGTGGTTCCTCCGAGGCGTCATCGGCGGTGCGGCGACCAATGACGTCGACGCGGCTGCGCAGGTCGAGGATCTCTTCCGGTCGCTCGTGGTCGTCCGCGGCGGATCGCCGATGCCGCCGCGCGACCTCATCCCGCTCAAGATGCCGGCGACCCCCGGCTCGGCGTGAGCGCTGACGAAGGGCGCGAGGCCGCGACCGAGCGTCCCGCCGATCTGACCCCGCCCGAACCGGTGGCCTCGACCTCGGGCGTTCTCGGAGCCGCGCTCGGCGAGGCTGCGCGCAAGGCCGGTTTCGATCCCGACACCGAGGCTTCGACCGGGGGCGTCGTCTGGCGCGCGATGGGCGGTTTCCGCGGCATCGTCGAGGCCGTCCTCCCCGGCTTGGTCTTCATCGTCGTGTTCACGCTCACGACGGACCCGCAGACCCGTGAGGCGAATCTCTGGCTGTCGCTCGGGCTGTCGGTCGGTGTCGCCGCGGTGTTCACGCTGCTGCGCCTCATCCAGCGCGGCCCGGCAGGAGCCGCATTCGGAGGTCTCATCGCGACCGCTGCGGCCGCGGGGCTGGCGCTGTGGACGGGGCGGGGGCAGGACAACTTCATCCCGGGTCTGATCACCAATGCGGCTTACGGGACCGCCTTCCTGGTCTCGGCCCTCATCGGATGGTCGCTCATCGGACTCGCCGCCGGATTCCTCATGAACGAGGGCGTCGCCTGGAGGCGTGACAAGCGCAAGCGCCGCGTCTACTTCTGGCTCGCGATCGCCTGGGCGGGGCTCTTCTACCTCAGGCTCGCCGTGCAACTGCCGCTGTACTTCGCCGACGAAGTCGCCGCCCTCGGAACCCTGAAGCTCGTCATGGGCCTGCCGCTGTTCGCCCCGCTCGCGGCCGTCACCTGGCTCGCCGTGCGGGCGCTCTATAAGCGGCCCGCCGAGTGATACATTTATCTTGACGTCAAGATAAATTTCCCCCGATCCGACTAAGGGTCGCCTCACTAGATCGACCGGTGCGGCGAGGGGATGATGGGACAGTGCGCGCGAGCGCGCGGCCCGCCGATGAAGGAGAGCAGACGTGTCCACTGTTGACAGCTTCGGAGCCAAGAGCACCCTGACGGTCGGCAGCACCGACTACGAGATCTTCCGGATCGACACGGTCGAGGGTTACGACCGTCTTCCCTTCAGCCTCAAGGTGCTGCTCGAGAACCTCCTGCGCACCGAGGACGGCGCGAACGTGACGCAGGAGCAGATCCGCGCGCTGGGTTCGTGGGACGCGTCGGCAGAGCCCGACACCGAGATCCAGTTCACCCCGGCCCGCGTCGTGATGCAGGACTTCACGGGCGTGCCCTGCATCGTCGATCTCGCCACGATGCGCGAGGCGGTGACCGCGCTCGGCGGTGACCCCAACCGCATCAACCCGCTCTCGCCCGCCGAGATGGTCATCGACCACTCGGTCATCGCCGATCTCTTCGGCAGCGAGAACGCCCTCGAGCGCAACGTCGAGATCGAGTACGAGCGCAACGGCGAGCGTTACCAGTTCCTCCGTTGGGGTCAGGGCGCGTTCGACGACTTCAAGGTCGTCCCCCCGGGCACCGGCATCGTCCACCAGGTGAACATCGAGCACCTCGCGAAGGTCATCTACGACCGCAACGTCGACGGTGTGCTCCGTGCGTACCCCGACACCTGTGTCGGCACCGACTCGCACACCACGATGGTCAACGGCCTCGGTGTCCTGGGTTGGGGTGTCGGCGGCATCGAGGCCGAGGCCGCGATGCTGGGTCAGCCCGTGTCGATGCTCATCCCGCGCGTCGTGGGCTTCAAGCTCACCGGCGAGATCCCCGCGGGCGTCACCGCGACCGACGTCGTGCTGACGATCACCGACATGCTGCGCAAGCACGGCGTGGTCGGCAAGTTCGTCGAGTTCTACGGCGCCGGCGTCGGGTCCGTCCCGCTCGCGAACCGCGCCACGATCGGCAACATGAGCCCCGAGTTCGGGTCGACCGCCGCGATGTTCCCCATCGACGACGTCACGCTCGACTACCTGCGCCTGACCGGCCGCGACGAGCAGACCGTCGCCCTCGTCGAGGCGTACGCGAAGGAGCAGTCGCTCTGGCACGACCCCGCGAACGAGCCGAGCTACAGCGAGTACATGGAGCTCGACCTCTCGACGGTCGTCCCGTCGATCGCCGGCCCGAAGCGCCCGCAGGACCGCATCCTCCTGTCGGAGTCGAAGGAGCAGTTCGCGAAGGACATCCTCAACTACGCGACGGCCGCCGACGAGGCCGTCGAGGTCGAGGGCACCTTCCCGGCGTCGGACCCGGGCAACGCCCCGGGCGTCGAGCACGAGACCCACTCCGACGACACCGTCTCGCACCAGCACGACCACGCGCACGCGGGTCTGCTCTCGAGCGGCGCACGCCATGCGGCATCCAACCCGGTGAAGGTCACGCAGCCGTCGGGCGAGAGCTACATGCTCGACAACGGCGCAGTGACGCTCGCGGCCATCACGTCGTGCACCAACACGTCGAACCCGTCGGTCATGATCGCCGCAGGTCTGCTGGCCCGCAAGGCCTCGGAGCGCGGCCTCACGCGCAAGCCGTGGGTCAAGACGACGCTCGGCCCCGGCTCGAAGGTCGTCACCGACTACTACGAGAAGTCCGGCCTCGACAAGGACCTCGAGAACCTCGGCTTCTACACCGTCGGCTACGGCTGCACGATCTGCATCGGAAACTCCGGCCCGCTGATCGAAGAGGTCTCGGCCGCGATCAACGAGAACGACCTCGCGGTCACCGCGGTGCTCTCGGGCAACCGCAACTTCGAAGGCCGCATCAGCCCCGACGTCAAGATGAACTACCTGGCCTCGCCGCCGCTGGTCGTCGCGTACGCCCTGGCCGGGTCGATGAACTTCGACTTCGAGACCGATGCGCTCGGCAAGGACTCGGACGGCAACGACGTCTTCCTCAAGGACATCTGGCCCGCTCCCGATGAGGTCCAGGAGATCATCGACTCGTCGATCTCGCGTGAGCAGTTCATCAAGCAGTACGCCACCGTGTTCGACGGTGACGAGCGCTGGAAGAACCTGCCCACGCCGACCGGCCCGGTGTTCGAGTGGGACGAGGACTCGACCTACGTCCGCAAGGCGCCGTACTTCGACGGCATGCAGATGGAGCTGACCCCGGTCGCCGACATCACCGGTGCGCGCGTCATGGCGACGCTGGGCGACTCGGTCACCACCGACCACATCAGCCCGGCCGGAAACATCAAGGCCGGCACCCCGGCCGCGCAGTACCTCACCGAGCACGGCGTCGCGCAGAAGGACTTCAACTCCTACGGCTCGCGCCGTGGCAACCACGAGGTCATGATCCGCGGAACCTTCGCCAACATCCGTCTGAAGAACGAGCTCACGGCAGCGGTCAACGACGGCAAGGTCGTCGAGGGCGGCTACACGCGCGACTTCACTCAGGAGGGCGGCCCGCAGTCGTTCATCTACGACGCGAGCCAGAACTACCAGGCGCAGGGTACGCCGCTCGTCATCTTCGGCGGCAAGGAGTACGGCTCGGGCTCGTCGCGCGACTGGGCGGCGAAGGGCACCAACCTCCTCGGCGTGAAGGCCGTCATCACCGAGAGCTTCGAGCGCATCCACCGCTCGAACCTGATCGGCATGGGCGTCGTCCCGCTGCAGTTCCCCGCCGGCGAGAGCTGGAAGTCGCTGGGACTCGACGGCACCGAGATCATCTCGATCACGGGCCTCGAGCAGCTGAACGAAGGCGTCACCCCGAAGACGGTGAAGGTCGTCGCCGAGCCGAGCGAGTTCTCGCCCGAGGGCAAGCAGACGGTCGAGTTCGACGCGATCGTGCGCATCGACACCCCCGGTGAGGCCGACTACTACCGCAACGGCGGCATCCTGCAGTACGTGCTGCGCTCGCTCGTCTGAGACACGGAGCTGCAGTAGTCCACGAGAGGCCGGAGCGTCCAGCTCCGGCCTCTCGTGCATCCCGCTGATTAGACTTACCGGCACCCGATGGAAGGAGGAGCTCGATGTCGTTGCTCTCCTCGATCTCGCACCCGCGCGATCTCGACGCCCTCTCGATCGCTCAGCTCGAGACGCTCGCCGGTGAGATCCGCTCGTTCCTCGTCGAGAACGTCGCGCGCAGCGGCGGGCACCTCGGACCCAACCTCGGAGTCGTCGAGCTCACCCTCGCGATCCATCGGGTCTTCGACTCTCCGAACGACCCGGTGGTCTTCGACACCGGGCATCAGTCCTACGTGCACAAGCTGATCACGGGCCGCCAGGACTTCTCGCGGCTGCGCTCGCGGGGCGGCTTGGCTGGCTACCCGCAGCGCAGCGAGAGCGAGCACGACGTCGTCGAGTCGTCGCACGCGTCGAGCTCGCTCAGCTGGGCCGACGGCATCTCACGGGCCTTCGCCCGCACCGGTCGCACCGATCGCCATGTCGTCACCGTGGTCGGCGATGGCTCGCTGACCGGCGGGATGACGTGGGAGGCGCTCAACAACATCTCCGACGACAACGATCGCAACCTGGTCATCGTCGTCAACGACAACGGCCGTTCGTATGCGCCGACGATCGGCGGCATGGCGCGTTTCCTGAACAAGGTGCGCACCACCGAGCGCTACCGGTCGTTGCACGAAGGCTCAGCGTCGCTCTTCGGCCGCCTCGGGCCGGCGGCGCGGGCCGTCTACCGTGGACTCCGCGGTGGGACTCACGGATTCTTGTCCCGGTTCGTGAACAATGAGGCCCTGTACTCGAATCTCGATATCAAGTACCTCGGACCCGTCGACGGCCACGACCTCGAGGCCATGATCGAGACCCTGCGCCTCGCGAAGTCGTACGGTGCTCCGGTCATCGTGCACGCGATCACCGAGAAGGGCCGCGGCTACGCGCCCGCCCGACTCGACGAAGCCGACCAGTTCCATGCCGTGGGGAAGATCGACCCTGCGACGGGCCAGCCGGTCTCCTCCGGTGGCAAGACGACCTGGACCGACGTGTTCGCCGAGGAGCTCGTGTCTGCGGGGGAGCGCCGCGGCGATGTCGTCGCGATCACTGCGGCGATGCTGCGTCCGACCGGGCTGCTGCCCTTCGCGCAGCGGTTCCCCGACCGTGTCCTGGACGTCGGCATCGCGGAGCAGCACGCCGTCGCGGCATCCGCCGGCCTCGCCTTCGGCGGCTTGCATCCGGTCGTCGCGATCTACGCGACGTTCATGAACCGCGCGTTCGACCAGATGATGATGGATGTCGCGCTGCACCGTGCAGGTGTGACGTTCGTCCTCGACCGGGCCGGCGTGACCGGACCCGACGGACCCAGCCATCACGGCATCTGGGACCTCGCGATGCTCCAGCTCGTGCCCGGCGTCCGTATCGCGGCGCCGCGAGACGCTGAGCGTCTCCGCGAGGTATTCCGCGAGGCCGTCGACATCGAGGACGCGCCCACGGTCGTTCGCTATCCGAAGGGATCGGTCGGCGACGAGTTGCCCGCTGTGGAACGTCTGGACGACGGAACCGACGTGCTGGTGCGGGGCGAATCGGACGATGTCCTCATCGTCGGCATCGGCCCGATGGCGCGCCTGGGCATCGAGGTCGCCGAGCGCCTGCGAGCGCAGGGAATCGGCGCGACCGTCATCGATCCTCGCTGGGTGGTCCCGGTCGCTCGCTCGGTCGTGGACCTCGCCGCTGGACACCGGCTGGTCATCACCATCGAGGACGGGATCCGTGTCGGTGGTATCGGCACACGCATCCGCCAGGTTCTTCGCGAGGCCGGCATCGACACGGCCGTCGACGAGCTCGGACTGCCCGACGAGTTCATCGATCACGCGGAGCGCGACGAGATCCTCGACGACGCGGGGCTGACGTCCGCGAAGATCGCGCACGACGTCGTCGCGCAGGTCCTCGGTACCCGCATCCCGATCGCCCGGCCCAGCGCGGATGCCGCGACGGACTGGGCGGATGCCGCCGACGCGCCGGGCCGCGCAGGTGCGAGCGACGGCGAGCCTCAGCCTCGCGGCCGCTGACGTCGTCGCCGGTCGGGGGAGATGATGCGGTAGTTCTCGTCGAGGGCATCCTCGGTGGCGGCGTCCGGGTTCGAGGTCGGCACGACGTCGCCGAACACCTCGGCGTCGAGGCGGAGGGCTCTCCGCATGGTGATGAACCAGGCGCCTGCGAGTCCGAGGGCGCTGAGAGGCACGTTGACGAGGAAGGCGATCGATTCGATCCACCCGTCGCCCGAGTCGCCGATGAGCAAGGGAAGGGCGACGGCCGTGGTGGCGAAGCCGACCAGCGCGCCGTAGGCCGTGAAAGCGATGAGATGTGCGCCGACACGTGGCGAACGTCGCAGGAGGCGGCCGAGTGCGTATGCGCCGGGGGAGCCGATCACCACAGCGGGCACGGAGACGACCAAGATCATCACGGTGCCCACGACCAAGCTGAAGCCGCCCGTCAGCACCGCCCAGGCGACGATGAGTAGCAGCGTGGTCGCGCCCCACGCGCGGGCGATGCCCGCCAGGAACTCGGCGCGGGTGAACGCGAGGGGTTCGGCATCCGTGCGGGGCGAGTCTCGACGTGGTGCGCGCTGCTGTTGCGGGCCGGCGCCCGTCACGACCGGGCCTCGGCGATGAGGTCGAGAAGTTCCCGCACCGGCCGCCGCAGCATCGGGAGGCGCGCCAGTGGGAGCGCCATCGCGAGCAGTGCCAGGCCCTTGTCGAGCAAGCGCCGCGTCTTCGCCTGGTGATCGGACTCGTCGTAGACCCAGTACATCGCGAGCAGCAGATGCGCGAGAACGAGCGCGCCGGGCAGCGCCTCGGCGATGTCCTTCGGAAGCTTGTGGTCGGCACCGTCGACGGCGGTACGGAACAGATCCTCCACGATCGCGAGCGAGGCGTTCGACTCGGGCGACAGCGGGTTGATCGACGATCGCGGCGAGACGGCGGCCGTCAGGAACTCGGGCGCATGGCCATGCGTCGGCGTCAGTTGATCGAGGCCCGTGTGGAAGACGATCGCGAGCCTGTCCTTGAGGTCGCGCTCCGACTCGAGTCCGGGCAGGGCGGCCGCGCGGTGACCCTGCTGCACCTGCAGGTAGAACTCCTGCACGAGCTCGTTCTTCGACGCGAAGTGGTAGTTCGTCGTCCCGACCGACACGCCGGCCTCCGACGCGATGCGGCGGATGGTGGTCGCGTCGTAGCCGCGTTCGCGAAACGAACGCAGCGCCGTCTCGACGATCAGGGCACGTGTGCGGTGGCGCTTCGATCCGGTCGGATCCGGGGTGCTGAACATGTTCAGATACTAGCGTGCAGGCAACCCCGGCCACAGGCTTCCCCGCTCCCGTGGAAGCATGGAGGGATGACCGGCGACAACCTCACCCGTACCGACGCCCAGCATCGTGCAGCCGAGGTCCGGCTCCACACCATCGATGTCTCCCTCGACGTCCGTGACGCCCCGCGCGCCGAGGAGACCACGTTCAGCACCCGCGCGATCCTGTCGTTCGATGCGCGCGTCGGCGGTGAGGCCTGGGTCGACTTCCTCGGTTCGAGCGTCGATGCGGTCATCGTGAACGGCGAGAGCCGGCCCGTGGAATGGGACGGCGCGCGCATCCGCATCCGTGACCTCGCGGAGCGCAACACCGTCTCGATCGCGGCGCGCGGCGTCTACAGCCGCTCGGGGGAGGGCCTCCACCGCTTCGTCGACCCGGTCGACGGCGCCGTCTACCTGTACACGCAGTACGAGCCCGCGGACGCGCGTCGCGTCTACCCGTGTTTCGAGCAGCCGGACCTGAAGGCACGCTGGCGGATGCGGGTCGCGGCGCCGGAGGGCTGGCGGGTGCTGTCCAACGGTGCGGAGACCGACCGCCGCGACCTCGACGGCGGTACCGAGGTCACCTTCGCTGAGACCCTCCCGATCTCCAGTTACATCACCGCCGTCGCAGCAGGCCCCTACCACCGCGTCGGCGCGGTCTGGGACGGACCCGAGGGACCTGTCGACCTGGGCGTCCTGTGCCGTGCCTCGCTGGCGCCGTACCTCGACGCCGAGGAGATCATCGACATCACCCGCCGTGGGCTCGCGTACTTCGGTGAGGCGTTCGGGCTCGGCTATCCGTGGGGCAAGTACGACCAGATCTTCGTGCCCGAGTACAACCTCGGCGCGATGGAGAACCCCGGTCTCGTCACGTTCACCGAGGCGTACGTCTTCCGCGGGGCCGCGACCGCCGCGCAGCGCGAGGCCCGCGCCAACACGATCCTCCACGAGATGGCGCACATGTGGTTCGGCGACCTCGTGACCATGCGGTGGTGGGACGACCTGTGGCTCAAGGAGTCCTTCGCGGACTTCATGGGCTCGCATGCGTCTGTCGCGACCGGGCTCTATCCGGATGCCTGGGTGAGCTTCGCGAGCCGGCGGAAGGGGTGGGCCTACGAGCAGGACCAGCTTCCGACCACGCATCCGATCGTGGCCGACATTCCCGACCTGCAGGCGGCCAAGCTCAACTTCGACGGGATCACGTACGCCAAGGGAGCGTCCGTGCTCAAGCAGCTCGTCGCGTACGTGGGGGAGGAGGCGTTCTTCGCCGGCGCGCGCAAGTACTTCGCCGACAACGCCTTCGGGAACACCACGCTCGGTGATCTGCTGGACGCCCTGGAGCACACCTCCGGGCGCGACCTGCGGGCGTGGAGTCGCGCCTGGCTCGAGACCACCGGGATGTCGGATCTGTCGGTCGAGCGCGATGGATCGGACGGCGTCACGATCGTCCAGACCGATCCCCGACCCCACCGCGTGACGATCGGACGGTACGCGGCGTCGGAGGGGGCGCTCCGCCGAGAGGGCGGGGTCGAGCTCGATCTCGTCGACGCCCGGACGCCGCTGCCCGGTGATGCCGCGGGCGTGATCATCCCGAACGACGACGACCGCACCTATGCCAAGGTGCGCCTCGACGGTGACACGACGGCAGCCCTCGAGCGCTCGCTCTCGACGGTCGGCGACCCGCTCGCTCGTTCGGTGGCGTGGGCCGCGCTCTGGAACGCGGTTCGCGACGGTCGCCTCGAAGTGGCGCGCTACCTCGAGATCGTCGGAGCACACGCCGCGGCCGAGACCCACATCGGCCTCCTCACCGACGCGGTCGCGCATGCCGACTACGCGATCGCCCATTACGCCGCTCCCGCACAGCGCGAGTCGCTCGCCGCGCGCTGGCTGGAGACCGTCTGGCGGTCGTTGCACGAAGCCCGCCCCGGGACGGACGCCCAGCTTGTCTGGGCGCGCGCCCTGGGCGCTGCCGCCGCGGTGGATGCGGGGCGTGCGGCGTCGTTGCGCCAGCTGCTCGCCGGCGAAGGGCAGCTCCCCGAGGGTCTCGTGCTCGATGCGGACCTGCGATGGAGCTGGCTGTTCGCGCTCGCCTCGACGGGCCAGGCCAGCGCCGCCGAGATCGACGCCGAGCTGGTCCGCGACGATACCTCGAAGGGCAGGCGAGCCCACCGCGCCGCCCGAGCGGCGCTGCCGGAGGCGCCGGTGCGCGAGGCCGCGTGGGTCGCGGCATGGACAGACGAGACCCTGTCGAACGACGAGCTCGACGCCACGATCGCGGGTGTCCGCGCCGGAGGGCGGCGCGATCTCATCGCGGCCCTCGACGGCGACTATTTCTCGCGCATCGGCCGAGTCTGGGAGACCCGGAGCATCGAGATCGCGCGCCGCCTCGTGCGCGGTCTGTTCCCGGCGACGGATGACCTGACGGCGGCGACGACGTGGCTGGACTCGAACCCCGGGGCGCCGGCCGCGTTGCGTCGCATCGTGATCGAGCAGCGCGATGTCCGCGAGCGCGACCTGCGCGTGCAGAGCGCGCAGGGCCGACCGGCGTGACGCGACGAGGACCCCGCGGCTTCATGCCACGGGGTCCTCGTCGGCGGTGCAGCGCTGGCTGTCAGCGGTTCGCGATCCCGCGGATGGGCGGGTGGTGGAACGTGTCGCCGAACGCCCGCTCCGATGCGCCCTCCCGATCGAGGTAGGGCGAAGCACCGCCGTCGACGAACGGCCAGCCGGCGCCCAGGATGAGACACAGGTCGATGTCCTGGACCTCGGGAACGACGCCCTCGTCGAGCATGAGCTTGATCTCCTGCGCCAGGCCGTCCTGAACGCGCTGGAGGATCGTGTCGGCCGCGACCGGCGACGAACCCGTCGCCTTCTTCGCGATCTTCTCCGCGGCCTTGGTGAAGCCGGTGACCCGTCCTCCCTTGTCCTTCTCGACGACCTCGGGCAGTTCCGCGAGCTGGTGGAAGTTCTCGTTCGCATAGAAGCGGTCGGGGAACGCCGAGGTCATCGTGTCCTGCACGTGTGCGGCGACCTTCCAGCCGACGAGGTCGATGAGCTGGAAGGGCCCCATCGGCAGCCCGAGCGGCGCGAAGGCCTTCTCGACATCGGCGACCGGCGTGCCCTCGTAGACGGCACGCGCCGCCTCGCCCATGACTTTCGCCAGCAGTCGGTTCACGACGAAGCCGGGCGCGTCGGCTGTCAGGACGGCGTTCTTGCCGAGGCCCTTCGCGACGACGAACGCGGTTGACAGGGCAGCATCCGTCGTCTGCGATGTCTTCACGACCTCGATCAGCGGCATGACCGCGACGGGGTTGAAGAAGTGGAAGCCGACGAGACGCTCGGGGTGGGCGAGCTTCGCGCCGATCTCCGCCACGGACAGCGACGAGGTGTTCGTCGCGAGGATCGCGTCGTCGGCGATGATCTTCTCGATCTCGCCGAAGACCTGCTGCTTGACCCCGACCTCCTCGAACACCGCCTCGATGACGAAGTCGCAGTCGGCGTACTCGCTCTTGTCGACCGTGCCGTGCACGAGCGAGCGGAGCTTGCCCGCCGTGTCGGAATCGATGCGGCCCTTCGCCTCGAGCTTGCCGATCTCGTCGCGGATGTAGGCGAGCCCCTTGTCGACGCGCGCCTGATCGAGGTCCGTGATGAGCACGGGCACCTGGAGCTTGCGGACGAACAGCAGCGCGAACTGGCTGGCCATGAGGCCCGCGCCGATGACGCCGACCTTCGTCACCTTCTTCGCCAGCGCCTTGTCGGGAGCGCCGACCGGCCGCTTCGCGCGCTTCTGCACCAGGTCGAAGGCGTACATCGACGCGGCGAACTGGTCACCCGAGATCAGTTCGGCCAGAGCGTCGTCCTCGCGGGCGAAGCCTTCGTCGCGTGAGCCGCCGCGGGCCTTCTCAAGCAGCTCGAGGGCCAGGTAGGGGGCCTTCGGGACGGTGCCGATCTTCGACTCGAGCATGCCGCGGGCAACCTTGACGGCGATCGGCCACTTGGTCAGGCGCTCGAGCTTGCCGGGCTCGTTCTTGCGCGTGACCGAGACGGCGCCCGACAGCACGCGGTCGGCCCAGGCGAGCGAGTCCTCGAGGTAGCTCACCGCGGGGAAGATCGCGTCCATGATGCCCAGGTCGTACGCCTGCTGCGGCTTGAGCACGCGGTTCTGCTTGAGCGGATTGCTGATGACCACTTCGAGCGCGTTCTCGATCCCGATGAGGTTCGGCAGCAGGTAGGCGCCTCCCCAGCCCGGGATGAGCCCGAGGAAGACCTCGGGCAGCGCGATCGCCGCGGCGGAGGCGTCCACGGTGCGGTAGGTGCTGTTGAGCGCGATCTCGAGACCGCCGCCGAGGGCGAGGCCGTTCACGAAAGCGAAGGAGGGGACGCCGAGCTGCGACAGACGCCCGAGCACCTGGTGCCCGCGCTGCGCGACGAGCCTCGCGATTTCCTTCGAGGGCAACCGTGAGACATCGGAGAGGTCGGCGCCCGCAGCGAGGATGTACTGCTTGCCGGTGATGCCGACGGCGTCGATCTCCCCGGCCGCCGCACGGGCGGCGATCGTGTCGAGCACGCCGCCCAGCTCGGCGAGCGTCGCCGGACCGAGCGTGTTCGGCCGGGTGTGGTCTCGTCCGTTGTCGAGGGTGACGAGCGCTAGCGTGCGGCCCGAGGCGAGCCGGACATCGCGCACCAGCGAATGCGTGACGACCTCGTCACCGGTGAGGGCGTCGAGGGGGGAGAAGTCGATGTCGTCGTAGGTCATGTCGGCGCGCCTCACTTCTTCGCGGTCTTCTTCTTGCCGGTGTAGTGCGGGTTCTCCCAGATCACGGATCCGCCCTGGCCGAGGCCCACGCACATCGCGGTGAGGCCGTAGCGGACGTCGGGGCGCTCGGCGAACTGCGCGGCGAGCTGGATCATCAGACGCACACCGGATGCCGCCAGGGGGTGACCGACCGCGATCGCGCCGCCCCACGGGTTGACGCGCGGATCGTCGTCGTCGATGCCGAAGTGGTCGAGCAGCGAGAGCACCTGCACCGCGAACGCCTCGTTGAGCTCGAAGAGCCCGATGTCGTCGATCGTCAGGCCGGCCTTGGCGAGCGCCTTCTCGGTCGAGGGGATGGGGCCGATGCCCATCACCTCGGGCTGGACGCCGGCGAAGCCGAACGAGACCATCCGCATCTTCGGGGTGAGCCCGAGCTCCTTCACCGCGCGCGAGCCGGCGAGAAGGCTGATGGTCGCGCCATCGGTGAGGGGCGACGAAGTGCCCGCGGTGACGCGGCCGTGCGGCCGGAAGGGGGTCTTCAGCTGCGCGAGGCCCTCCATGGTGGTCTCGGGCCGGCGCCCCTCATCCTCGGTCGCGAGGCCCCACGCGCCGTCCGCGGACTTCACCGCGACGGGAACGAGGTCGGGCTGCAGCTTGCCGGCGTCGTACGCGGCCTGCGCCTTCTGCTGGCTGCGCATGCCGAACCGGTCGGCGCGCTCCTTCGTGAGGACCGGGAAGCGGTCGTGCAGGCGCTCGGCGGTGATGCCCATGTTCAGGGCATCTGCGCTGACGAGCTTCTCGGTGAGGAAGCGGGGATTGGGGTCGGTGTCTCCGCCGCCGAGCGGGTGGCGGCCCATGTGCTCGACGCCGCCCGCGAGGGCGAGGTCGTACATGCCGATGCCGATCGACCCGGCCATCGTGGTGACGCTGGTCATCGCGCCTGCGCACATGCGGTCGATGGCGAAGCCCGGCACGCTCTGCGGAAGGCCGGCGAGGATCGCCGCAGTGCGGCCGAGGGTCAGGCCCTGATCGCCCTGCTGCGTCGTCGCGGCGATCGCCACGTCATCGATCCGGTCGAGCGGCACATCGGGGTTGCGTTCGATCACGCCCCGGATCGCTTTGACGACGAGGTCGTCCGCTCGGGTGTTCCAGTACATGCCCTTCTCGCCGGCGCGCCCGAACGGGGTACGCATGCCGTCGATGAAGTAGACGTCCGAGATCTCGGCCACTTTGCCTCCAGAAGATGGGATCGACTCCAGCCTAGAGAGCCGGGGAGGCCGGGAAAATCGGTTGGGTCGAACCTACGAACCGCTCGAGGAGGGCGCGGCATCCCCGTTCACGGAATCCACAAAGGCTTGCGCGATCACCTGTGCGGTCTGCTCAATCTGCCACGGACGTGCGCCGAGCTCGGCAAGTGCTGCGCCGACCGTCTCAGCGGAGATCTCGGCGGGCGGCGCCCACGCCACGCGGCGCAGGAGCTCGGGCGTGAGCAGGTTCTCCGTCGGCATCGACAGCTCCTCGGCGCGCTGCTCGACGAGTGGCTTCGCCGCCTTCAGGCGGGCGTCGGCGGGAGGGTTCCGGTCGACCCAGGCCCGCACCGGCGGCAGTCCGTCGCCGGGCAGCCGGTCCGGCGGCAACGACTGCTCGGCCCGGCCCGCCTCGAAGGCCGCCCACCAGCGGTCGAGCTGCGAGCGGCTCGCGCGGCCGGTGAAGTCCTTGACCTTCGCCAGGTCCTGCTTCGTCTTCGGGTCGGCGGCGAGCGCCGCGACGAGCGCGCGGTCGGGGACGAGCCGGCCCGGAGCGATGTCCTGCTCGCGGGCGTACTCCTCGCGCGCGGTCCACAGCGCACGAGCGACGGCGAGGGCACGCCGGCCGCGAATGGTGTGCAGGCCGCTGAGTCGGCGCCACGGATCCTCGCGGGGCGGCTTGACCGGCCGGTCGAGCACGGCTTGGAACTCCTGGGCCGCGAACTCCACCTTGCCCTGGGCCTCGAGCTCGCGGGCGAGCACGTCGCGGACGTCGATCAGGTGCTCGACGTCGAGAGCGGCGTACTCGAGCCACGATTGCGGCAGCGGGCGCGTCGACCAGTCGGCGGCCGAGTGCGCTTTCGCGAGGACGATGCCCAGCGTGTCCTCGACCACGGCGCCGAGCCCGACGCGGGCGTGGCCCAGCAGCCGTGCGGCCAGCTCGGTGTCGAAGATCGATGTCGGGTCGAGGCCGGCCTCGCGCAGCGAAGGCAGGTCTTGGCTCGCGGCATGCAGCACCCACTCGATCTCGCCGATCGCTGCCTGGAGGGGCGCGAAGGTCGAGATCGCCGGCGGGTCGAACAGGTGCACGCCCGCGCCGCGGCGGAACACCTGGATGAGATAGGCGCGTTGCGAGTATCGGAAGCCCGACGCCCGTTCGACGTCGACGGCGACGGGGCCGTCACCGGCCGCGAGCAGTTCCGCGGCGCGTTCGAGTCCGGCGTCATCGGCGATGACGGTGTATTCAGCCACGGTTCCCCCGGCGTGCTCCGAAAACGGCGACGCCCTCCGACCCCGGAGGAAGGCCGGCCAGCATGCAGGTCAGTTCCGCCCAGGCGTCGATGTGGGCGGTGATGTCTCCGACGGGGGTCCACGAGGCGCGCAGCTCGATCTGCGCACCGTCGCCCTCCTCGGCAAGGCTCCCGAAGCCGCGCGAGAGTGTCTTCGTCGCGGTCCCCGAAACCGAGTGGAACGAGGCGTCGCGGTGATCGAGAGCGTCGATCAGCCATGACCAGGCGACCTCGGCGAGAAGCGGATCGACTCCGATCTCGGGTTCGAGCGGCGCCTGAGCGAAAGCGACGATGCGCCACGGACCGCCCCAGGCGTCGGGCTCGTCGTCGTCGTGGAGGATGACGATGCGCCCGGTGCCGTAGGGGGAGTCGACGGCGTGATCCTCGGGCCGCACATCGCCCGCGAGTGCGAGGGCCTCCGGCGCGAGCCCGGTCGGTGCGGGGATCTCGCGCACCACGAGGTCGTCGCGGAACGTCATCGCCAGCACCGCATCGCGAGCGACGACGAATGCCGTCGCGTCGGCGGGAGGACGGGAATCGGCCACGTCGACAGACTAGAGTGAGGCCTCGATGATGGGTTCCAGGCGCGCCGGGGCTGCGGGCGCATCTCCCGCAGCAGCCACCGCCGCGAAGACGACGATCGCGGCGCTCGCCGGAGCCCTCGGTATCTCGCTCGCGGCGCTCGGCACCGTGTCGATGCGCGTAGCTCGCAGAGTCGTGACGCCCGCGGGGCGGGTGCCCGATACGGAACTGCTCGCCGTCGACGTTGCCGCGCAGACGCTCACCCTCTCGCGCACCCCAGACACCGAGCTCCCCGGTCGATACGGGCTGTTCACGACGGGCACCGCGTCGTACGTCAAGGTCGGCGCCGTGCTGGCTCTGGACGAGAGTTCGGTCAAGCGCAAGCTGCTCACGCAGATCGGAACCGACGACCGGCTGTCGGCTGCTGCCGCGTTCAGCGGCTGGTACTACTCCGATCCTGCGGAGCTGCACCTGCCGTACCACTCCGAGCTCGTCGGGTCCCCGCTCGGACCCTGCCCGGCATGGTTCTTCCCGGCCACGGACGAAACCGGAGCGCCGAGCGACACCTGGGTCATTCAGATCCACGGACGTGGCACGACGCGGACCGAGACGCTCCGCGCGGTGCCGGTGTTCCACGCCGCCGGTGTCTCATCCCTGCTGGTGTCGTATCGCAACGACGGCGAGGCGCCGCGCAGTCGCTCGGGCACGTACATGCTCGGCGCGACCGAATGGCGCGACGTGGATGCCGCGATCGGAGCGGCCCGCCGCCGCGGCGCGCGCCGGATCTTCCTCATGGGCTGGTCGATGGGCGGCGCGATCGCCCTCCAGGTGGCACTCAACTCGGCCCATCGCGACATCATCGCCGGAGTCGTGCTCGAATCGCCGGCGATCGACTGGCGCATCGTGCTCGACTACCAGGCGCACCTGCTGCGCATCCCGGGGCCGGTCGCGAGCACGGCCGTGCGGGCACTGGACAGTGAGTGGGGCTCGCGGGTCGTCGGGCTGAACACGCCGATACCGTTCGACCGGCTCGACGTGGTCGCGCGTGCGGCCGAGCTGCGGCATCCGATCCTCATCCTGCACAGCGACGACGACGGCTTCGTCCCCGCGGACGCGTCGTATCAGCTGGCGGAGGCGCGTCCCGACCTCGTCGAGCTCGAGGTGTTCCGGACCGCCCGGCACACGAAGCTGTGGAATTACGACCCCGAACGGTGGACTTCGGTCATCCGCGAGTGGCTCGAGCGCCGACGCTCAGCCGTAGATAGCTGAAGCCCGCGGCATCCATCAGGGCGCCCGCGACGGCGGTCGGCGCGTCGTCGGCGACCGGCAGGACCGCATGCCGGACGGGGCCGATCCGTGGCGCGACCGTGAGACAGATCTCGTCGACCACGCCCGCGGCGACGAACTGCGCTGCGAGGGTCGGTCCTCCCTCGCAGACGACGCGCTCCCAGCCGCGGGCCGATAGGGCGGCCAGCACGTCGTCTGGGGACAGATCGGGACCGCGGCCAGCGGTGACGACGGTGACCCCGGCCGGCGCCTCGGGGTGGATGCCGTCGGGGACGACGAGGACGACGCGCCCGGCCTCGGCCTCGGCCAGGCGGTGGCCGTCGAGACGCCCCGACCGCGAGACGATCGCGAGGGCAGCGGTGCGCGGGACGACGTAGCCCTCGGCCCGGACGCTCTCCGCGCCCACGACGACGACGTCGGCATCCCGGCGGATGATGCCGAGGATGCTGCGGTCGGTCGGGCTCGTGATGGTGTCGCTCGTCCCGTCACCGCCGGAAGCCGACCCGGTGAGGGTGGTCACCATGTTCAGGCGGACGTACGCGCCCGGCGCTCGCCGGTAGCGCCGCTCGAGCCACGCCCGTCCGTCATCCGTCGCGGAATCGGCGCTTTCGCCGGTTTCCGGAAGCATCTCGGTCACACGCACGGCGTCATCCTTTCACGCGGTTAGGGTTGATCCGTGACGAGCACATCCGCCGGAATCCTGCGTCTCAGCGACCGCCGTCCCGAGGTGAGCGGCACCGAGATGCTCGCCGCCCTGGTGCCGCCGCCGCAGTTCGACGCGGCGACGTTCGATTCGTACCGGGCCGACCCGCAGTACCCGTCGCAGCAAGAGGCGAAGGACCTCCTCGAGGCGTTCGCCGGGGGCAGCGCCCCCGCGGCGCGCGGGGGACTGTTCCGCCGTGCGAAGAAGGTGCCCGAGACGAAGCCCGGCGTCTATCTCGACGGCGGCTTCGGCGTCGGCAAGACCCACCTGCTCGCCGCGATCTATCACGCGATGCCGGCACGCCGGAAGTACTTCGGGTCGTTCATCGAGTACACCGCGCTCGTGGGGGCCGTCGGCTACCAGAACACCGTGCAGCTCCTCCGCGGGGCCGATCTGCTCTGCATCGACGAGTTCGAGCTCGACGACCCGGGCGACACGATGGTGATGACGCGGCTCCTCGGCGAGCTCGTCGCGTCGGGCACGCGTCTCGCGGCGACCTCGAACACGCCGCCGAACGCGCTGGGCGAGGGGCGATTCGCCGCTCAGGACTTCCTGCGCGAGATCCACGCGATGTCGGCGAGCTTCCAGACGATCCGGATCGACGGCACCGACTACCGGCAGCGTGCCGTCGACGGGCACGCCGTCGCACTCGCGCCCGATGAATACGAGGCGACGATCGCGGAGGCCGCGGCATCCGGACTCGTCTCGGACGACGCGTTCGCCGACGTCATCGCGCACCTCGCGACCGTCCACCCCTCGCGCTACATCCGTCTCGTCGATGACATCGCCACGATCGGCCTGCGTGACGTGACGCAGTTGACGGACCAGTCGGCCGCCCTGCGCTTCGTCGCGTTCGTTGACCGCGCCTACGACGCGCAGATCCCGATCCGCGCGACGGGGCGTCCGCTCGACGAGGTGTTCGGCGACGAGATGCTCGGCGGGGGATACCGCAAGAAGTACCTGCGCGCCATCTCGCGCCTCGTGGCTCTCACCCACTCCTGAGCGCCTGTGCAGGAGTCGTGCGGCGCGAGGAAACCTGATGTTTACCGGGGGAGCGGCAGCGTAACCGTTCGGAAACACGACTGCGCCGTCGGGGGAAACTGAGCGCCTCGACACTGAGGGGACCCGACGCTACACCTGCGTCCCTGCAGAGAGGTTCCCTTCGAGATGGATCAAGGCAACACCGCATTCATACTCATCGCGGCCGCATTCGTCCTGCTGATGACGCCAGGACTCGCGTTCTTCTACGGCGGTCTCGTCAAGGCCAAGAGCGTCATCAGCATGATGATGATGAGCTTCGGCGCCCTCGGGCTCATCGGCGTCCTCTGGGTGCTCTTCGGCTACGCCATCGCCTTCCCCGGCGCTGAGGGAACCGTCGCCCCCTGGTCGATCGACTGGAGCGCGATCGGTCTGAGCAGCCTGCTCGAGACGCCCGCCGACGCCGACTTCCCGCCGATGGCCTTCGTGTGCTTCCAGGCGACCTTCGCGATCCTCACCGTCGCGCTCGTCTCGGGCGCCATCGCCGACCGCGCCAAATTCGGTGCGTGGATGCTGTTCGCCGGCGTCTGGGCGACGATCGTCTACTTCCCCGTCGCGAGCTGGGTCTTCAACTTCGGCCTCGCTGATGACGGCTCCTTCGAATACGGCGGCTGGATCACCAAGGGCCTGCAGGATGTCTTCGGCGTCGGGGCGATCGACTTCGCCGGTGGTACCGCGGTGCACATCAACGCCGGTGCTGCGGCTCTCGCCCTCGCCCTGGTCCTCGGCAAGCGCGTCGGCTTCCAGAAGGGCGTCCACGTTCCCCACAACCCGCCGTTCGTGCTCCTCGGCGCCGGTCTGCTGTGGTTCGGCTGGTTCGGCTTCAACGCGGGCTCCGAGCTCGCTGCCGACGGCACCGCCGCGCTCGCCTTCATCAACACGATCGCCGCTCCCGCCGCGGCTCTCCTGGCCTGGCTGCTCGTTGAGAAGATCAAGGACGGCAAGCCCACCTCCGTCGGCGCCGCGTCGGGCGCTGTCGCGGGCCTCGTCGCCATCACCCCGGCGTGCGCCTCGGTGGACCCCATCTGGGCGATCGTGCTCGGCCTCATCGCCGGTGCCGCCTGCGCCCTGGCGATCGAGCTGAAGTACAAGCTCGGCTTCGACGACTCGCTCGACGTCGTGGGCATCCACCTCGTCGGCGGCCTCATCGGAACGCTCTACCTCGGCTTCTTCGCCAACGGCACGGGCCTGTTCATGGGCGGCGACGCCAGCCAGCTGATCGTCCAGGCGATCGCGGCCCTCGCTGTCCTCGTCTACTCCTTCGTGCTGGCCTTCATCATCGGCTTCGCGATCGAGAAGACCATCGGCTTCCGCGTGAAGAACGAGGACGAGATCGCCGGCATCGACACGGTCATGCACGGCGAGGTCGGCTACACCCTCTCGGACGCGAAGGTCTGATCAGACCTCGGCTCTGACCCGGGCGGGGCATCGCGGAGTGATCCGCGGTGTCCCGCCCTGTTTCTCGTTGGCGCTCGGTTGGCAGGCGGCGCCGCTTCGCGAGAGGTGAAGCGGCGCGAGCTGCCAGGTGAAGCGGAGGGGGAGATGGGGTGGCGCGCCTCGCGAGCTGGGTAGGTTTGGGCGCATGGGTGTGCTTTCGCGTGTGTGGGACCTGCTGCGACCGCGTCGGACGGCGGATGGCTCGGGTCGGCCGGCCGCTGCGCGTCCGCGGCCGGGGACCGTCACGCCGGCTCGCCCCAACATGCCGTCCGCGTCGGGCGGAGGGGTCGCGGGCGCGGCATCCGTCGTCGAGGTGGCGCTGCCCGATGCGCGCAGCCTGCGTCTGGCTTACGAGCCGACGCCCGACGGGCAACCCGATCCCGGCGAGATCGTCTGGGCGTGGGTTCCGTATGCGGAGGATGCCGCGCGCGGCAAGGATCGCCCGCTGCTCGTCCTCGCACGCGCCGACAGTGGCCGCAGCTGGGCCATGAAGCTCACGAGCAAGCCGCACGACGGCGAGCGCGACCACATCCCGCTCGGGACGGGGGACTGGGACCGCGAGCGGCGACCATCGTGGCTCGACGTCGACCAGATCTACCTCGTGCCCACGAGCGGCATCCGCCGCACGGCCGGCGCCCTCGACCGCGCGACCTACGGTCGGGTCGCGCAAGCCCTCTCGCAGCGCTACGGCTGGCGCGCCGCGCGCTGACCCGCGCCGGCTCGGCGCCTCGAAAGCGCACCCTCTCGGCGAGGACGTGCCGGGGAGCGTGCGCTCTCGCGGAGACGGTGCGTCCTCGGCGCATGGGGGCCTGCCGTGATCGCCGCACGGGTGGTTTCATGGCGTCATGAGCGAATCGTTCTCGGCGGCCCCGGGGGCGCACCCGGGGGAGCCGCACGCGTCGTCCATGTCGGGGCGGCTGAACTGGTTGCGCGCGGGCGTCCTGGGCGCGAATGACGGCATCGTGTCGACCGCGGCCCTGGTCGTCGGTGTCGCGGGGGCGACGACGGGTGCCGCACCGATCTTCGCCGCCGGCGTCGCGGGCCTCGTGGGCGGCGCGATCTCCATGGCGCTCGGCGAGTACGTCTCGGTCAGCAGTCAGAGCGACAGTCAGCGGGCGATGATCACCAAGGAGCGCCGCGAGCTCGCCGAGGACCCCGAGGCGGAGCTCATAGAGCTGGCGGGGCTCTACGAGCAGCGCGGGCTCTCGCCCGAGACCGCGCGACGGGTGGCGGAGGAACTGACCGAGCACGATGTGGTCGCCGCGCACCTCGAGGCCGAGCTGGGGCTGACCGAGGACGAGGTCGTCAGTCCGTGGTCGGCGGCCGGAGCGAGTGCGCTCGCCTTCACCATCGGCGCGCTGCTGCCGCTCCTCGCGATCCTCCTGCCGCCCGCCGGCATCCGGGTTCCCGTCACTTTCGTCGCGGTCCTCATCGCTCTCGCTCTCACCGGCTACCTGAGCGCGCGTCTCGGCGACAGTCCGCCGCTTCGCCCCGTCATCCGGGTCGTCGTCGGAGGGGCACTCGCGCTGATCGCGACCTTCACGGTGGGCTCGCTCCTCGGCGTCTCCGGTGCCGTCTGACCCGGCTCCCGCGTGCGATGTCGAGCGCGGAGAGAACGCACCGCTGACGCGAGGACGCATGGTGTTCGGTGCGTGCTCGCGGCCTTGGTGCGTCCTCGCCGTCCGCAGAGTGCACGCCCAACGAAAAACGCCCCGGCTGTGAGAGCCGGGGCGGGGTGGTGGGCGATGCGGGACTCGAACCCACGACCTCTTCCGTGTGAAGGAAGCGCGCTAACCAACTGCGCCAATCGCCCATCTGGCCCGTGAGGGCCGAGACACGAGCATACCGGATGCCGCGACGGTTCCCGAACGCGGCGGCGAGACACGCGCGGGGCGACGCCGGTTTTGCACTCGTGCGATCGTCGGCTAATGTTTAACAAGTGCCGGAGCGATCCGGAACGAAATGCGGATGTAGCGCAGTGGTAGCGCATCACCTTGCCAAGGTGAGGGTCGCGAGTTCGAATCTCGTCATCCGCTCGAGTGCGAGGATCTCCCGTCAAGGAGATCCGGCACGTGGGTCAGAACCACACACGGTGGCGTGGCCGAGCGGCTAGGCACCGGCCTGCAAAGCCGTTTACACGGGTTCGAATCCCGTCGCCACCTCGCCTCATAACTGAACAGCCTGTATAGGCGCGATTGGCGCAGCGGTAGCGCGCTTCCCTGACACGGAAGAGGTCACTGGTTCGATCCCAGTATCGCGCACCGAGAAACCCCCGGTTCTGCCGGGGGTTTTGTCGTTCGCGGGTCGGTGACCTGGGTCTCCGCTGCGCCGGAGTTCTCCGCCGGTTAGGCTCGGCGCCATGACTCAGCTCGTGCTCACCGTCGTCGGAGACGACCGGGTCGGACTTGTCCGCACGCTCGCCGACACCGTCGCCGCGCACGGCGGCAACTGGGAGCGCAGCGAACTCGCGGAGCTCGCCGGCGCCTTCGCGGGGATCGTGCTGGTGGAGGTGCCCGCCGATCGCGAGGCCGGCCTCGTCGAGGCGCTCGAGCGTCTGGACGGCTTGCTGCGCATCACGACACACCAGCCGTTGACGCCAGTCGTCGCGAGCGGGCAAGTGCTGCGTTTCACGGTGCTCGGCAACGATCGTCCCGGAATCGTGCGCGAGGTGAGCGACGCGATCGGCGCCCACGCGCTGAGCATCGACGCGCTGACCAGCCGCACCCTCGACGCTCCGATGGCGGGCGGCACGCTGTTCGAGGCGACTCTCGTGGTCCGCCTGCCCGCGGAGTTCGACGCCGCCGACATCGTGGCGGACCTCGAGCGTCTCGCGGGTGAGATCCAGGTCGACCTCACCCTGACGTGAGCCTCGACGCCTCTAGTGGCTACGGCCGGGCGAGGTGAGGCTCAGCGCAGCGCGAGCGGCAGGACCGACAAGCCGACGACGAGCGGTGCCGCAACGAGGCCCCAGAGGATGAAGCGCCGCCAGGGGACGTCGACACCCACCGCGTGCAGCCGCTCGTGCCAGAGCAGCGTCGCGAGCGACGCCCACGGGGTGATGAGCGGTCCCGCATTGACACCGACGAGCAGCGCGCCGAGACGCTCCGGGGTTCCCGCCGCCGACTCGAGCAGCAGGTACGCGGGCAGGTTGTCGACGGTGTTCGCCGCGACGAGGGCGGTGCCCGCCATGCGCCACAGCTCGAACGGCCCGCCGGCCTCTCCGGCGACCAGCGACACCACCGTTGCGGAGCCGAGGGACTCGAGCGCCGCCATGGCGGTGAACAGTCCCGCCGCGAACACGAGCAGCTGCCACGGGACGAGGCGCGCGGAGAGCCCGCGGGGCGATCGCCATGCGAAGAGTCCGATGAGCAGAATCGCGGCGACCGTCGCCGGGATCCACGGCTCCAGCCCGCTGACGAGGGCCGGCATGAGTGCGAGGACGACGACGGATGCCACGACCAGCTGCATCCGGTCGGTGACGCGCGGCACAGGCGCGGGCTCGAAGCGCCCGACGAGCGAGCGCCGGTGGACGGCGAACAGCAGCGCGACCGTCACGAGGATCGCGACGGCTGCAGACGGCCCCATCAGCGCGAGGAACGCCAGGGGGCCGCCCTCGGGCAGCCGGCTGAGGGCCAGCAGGTTGGTCAGGTTCGACACGGGGAGCACGAGCGAAGCGGTGTTCGCGAGCCACACCGTTGTGAAGGCGAAGGGCAGCGGCGGCAGTCCGTTGGCGCGTGCGACGGCGACGACGACCGGGGTGAGCAGCACCGCGGTCGTGTCGAGCGAGAGGAAGGCCGTGGCGAGGACGGCGAGCGCCACGACGAGGAGCCAGAGCACAATGGTCCGGCCCCGGGAGGCGCGGGCGAGCCGGCCGGCCGCGACGTCGAACACGCCGGCCTTCGCCGCCAGCTCCGCCACGATCGTGACGGCGACCACGAAAGCGAGGATCGGGGCGACACGCTCGGCGATCCCGACGAGATCGTCCGGGGGCAGCACGCCGGAGACCACCGCGCCCGCCGCCACGAGCAGCAGTGCGGCTCCGGCGATGGCGAGCTTCACGGCATCCATCATGGGCCCTCGGGGCCCGCTCTGAAGTCGACGACGCTCACGAGTAGGATCGACGCATGGAACGACGCCGGATCGGAGCCCGTGTGCTCACCCGCTTCGTCGCCGCCGGCCGAACGCTCTCGGCCTGAGCGGGCGGGACGCGGCGAGCGTCCGAAGCTGAGTAGCCTTGATCCGAGCCACCCATCTGGAGATGTTCCCTTGACTGACGTCGTTTCCCCGTCGGACGTGTCGTACCCCGCCGACGGCTTCGCCCTCTTCCCCGACCGCTCCGTCGTCGCTCTGCGCGTCAACGGCGATCTGAAGGACCTCGCGACGGTCGTCGCCGAGACGGATGCCGTCGAGCCGGTGACCGTATCGAGCCCCGACGGTCTCGCGATCCTCCGCCACTCGACGGCGCACGTGCTGGCCCAGGCCGTGCAGCGCATCCGGCCGCAGTCGAACCTCGGAATCGGGCCGCCCATCGAGGACGGCTTCTACTACGACTTCGGCGTCGATGAGCCCTTCACTCCGGAGGACCTCAAGTCGATCAAGAAGGAGATGGAGCGCATCGTCCGCGAGAACCAGCGGTTCGTCCGCCGGGTCGTCACCGCTGACGAGGCGCGCGCCGAGCTCGCCGACGAGCCCTTCAAGCTCGAGCTCGTAGACCTCGCCGGCGGCCCCGGGTCGGGCGCTGACGCGGCAGAGGGGGCGTCGGCCGAGATCGGCGCCGGTGAGCTGACGATCTACGACAACGTCACCCGCGACGGGGAGACCGCCTGGAAGGATCTCTGCCGCGGACCGCACGTGCCCGGCACCCGTATGGTCGGCAACGGCTGGGACCTGACCCGGGTGGCGGCCGCCTACTGGCGCGGCAGCGAGAAGAACCCGCAGCTGCAGCGCATCTACGGCACCGCCTGGCCGTCGAAGGACGAACTGCGCGCGTACCAGGAACGCCTCGCCGAGGCGGCCCGCCGCGATCACCGCAAGCTCGGCGTCGAGCTCGACCTGTTCTCGTTCCCCGACGAGATCGGCCCCGGCCTATCGGTGTTCCACCCCAAGGGCGGCATCATCCGCTACGAGATCGAGCGCTACATGCGCGAGCAGCTGCTCGCGAACGACTACGAGGTCGTGAACACGCCGCACATCACCAAGGGCGATCTGTTCATGACGAGCGGCCACCTGCAGTGGTATGCCGACGGCATGTACCCGCCCATGAAGCTCGATGAGACCGTCGACGCCGAGGGCAACGTGACGCGGCAGGGGCAGGAGTACTACCTCAAGCCGATGAACTGCCCGTTCCACAACCTGATCTTCCGCTCGCGCGGACGCAGCTACCGCGAGCTGCCGCTGCGGCTCAGCGAGTTCGGGTCTGTCTACCGCTACGAGAAGAGCGGCACGCTGTCCGGGCTCACCCGCGTGCGCGGCATGACCCAGGACGACACTCACATCTACGTCACCCCCGACCAGGTCGAGGACGAGCTCGTGCGGAGCCTCGAGTTCGTGCTGCAGACTCTGCGCGACTACGGACTCAACGACTTCTACCTCGAGCTGTCGACGAAGGAGGAGGGCAACCCGAAGTTCATCGGCGACGACTCCCTCTGGCAGCAGGCGACCGAGACGCTCCGGCGTGTCGCCGAGGGGTCGGGTCTCGAGCTCGTTCCGGATCCCGGCGGCGCGGCGTTCTACGGCCCGAAGATCTCGGTGCAGGCCCGCGATGCGATCGGCCGCACCTGGCAGATGTCGACCATCCAGCTCGATTTCAACCAGCCCGAGCGTTTCGAACTCGAGTACACCGGCCCTGACGGTGAGAAGCACCGCCCGGTGATGATCCACCGTGCTCTGTTCGGGTCGATCGAACGCTTCTTCGCGATCCTGCTCGAGCACTACGCGGGTGCCTTCCCGGTCTGGCTCGCGCCCGTGCAGGTCGTCGGCATCCCCGTCGCCGACGACTACGCGCCGTACCTGCAGGAGATCGTCTCGCGTCTGCGCAAGGCCGGCGTCCGTGCCGAGCTCGACCGCTCGGATGACCGGATGCAGAAGAAGATCCGCACCCACACCACGCAGAAGGTTCCGCTGCAGCTCATCGCGGGCGAACAGGACCGCGCCGGAGGCACGGTCTCGTTCCGCTTCCGCGACGGATCGCAGACCAACGGCGTCGCCGTGGACGAAGCCGTCGAGCGCATCCTGGCGGCCATCGCGAACCGCACGCTCGTCGACACGGCGGAGCACCTGGACGCTGCGGGACAGCTCGCGTGACCGGCTCGTCGGACACCCCGCGCCCTATTGAGGACGCCGCGCGCCTGGCCGGGGTGCCCGACGAGTTCCAGCGGCTGTGGACACCGCACCGGATGGCGTACATCCAGGCTGGCCCCGAGCCGCTGCGCGACGAGTGCCCGTTCTGCGCGGCGCCCGGCAAGTCGGATGCCGACGGCCTCATCGTCGCGCGGGGGCGCACCGCCTACGTGCTGCTGAACCTCTTCCCGTACAACTCGGGTCACCTGCTGGTGTGCCCGTACCGGCACATCCCGACGTACGACCTCGCGACCGCTGAGGAGGTGGCCGAGATCGGCGCGCTGACGCAGACGGCCATGCGCGTGCTGCGGGAGGTGTCGCGGTGCGACGGTTTCAACCTCGGGATGAATCAGGGCGCGGTCGCGGGCGCCGGCGTCGACGGGCACCTGCACCAGCACGTCGTGCCCCGGTGGGCGACCGACGCGAACTTCTTCCCGATCATCGCGAAGACGAAGGCACTCCCGCAGCTGCTCGGCGAGGTCCGCGAAGCGGTCGCGGGCGCCTGGCCGACCGACTGACCACTCCTTCCTCGTGCTCCACCCCGAGCGCAAGCCCCGCCGCGGGGCGCCGCGGGGACGATAACCTGAGCGCTCACTGAGGAGGCACCATGTCGATCACCGCCCGTCCCCGTACCGCGACCCTCGCCGCACTGGCCGTCCTGGGCGTGGTCGCCCTGGCGGGGTGCACGCCCGCGAGTGATGCGGGCTCTTCGGAGGGGACTCCGACTCCGGCTCCGACGGCGTCCGCGCAGGAGGAGAGCTCGGCTGCGACCCCCGACGCGGGCGACGCTCTCGCCGAGCGCGACGCCTTCATCGCGGAGCAGCAGCAGCCGGTGGGACAGCCCACGCTCGCCGCGAAGACGCCCGCGCAGCAGGAGCTCGTCGCCCAACAGCGCGCGCACCTCGAGGCGAACGGCGGACAGTGGTCCGAGCAGGCCGAGACCGTGACGCTCGCCCTTGCCCTGGACGCGTGCGAGACCTCCATCCTCAACGGGCACCAGGTCGACCAGAACGTGTTCCAGATGCACGTCACGTCGTCGCCGCTCATCCAGAGCCTCGCCGTCGACGACGCGTCGCGCGAGGGCGCCGTGAGCATCATGGTCTTCGGCACGCGGTTCCTCTGCCCGGACGACGCTCCGCAGTGGGAGCAGGCGTGGACGGAGTCCGGCGGACAGTAGTGACGCCGGTCAGCGCACCTGCTCGACCGTGAACTGCATCCGCGGGTGCGCGTAGGCCTCCTGGCTCTCGACGAGCTGGAGTTCGCGCTCGCCCGACTCGTGCGTACGCGTGAGCAGGTCGAACACGCTCGAGGTCGTGCGCGCCAGCGCCTCGGCCGCGGAGCCGGTGCTGCGGTAGTGAGCGGTGAACAGGGCCGCCGTCACGTCGCCGGATCCGTTCGCCTTCATGGGAATGTGGGGCGTGCGGACGATCCAAGCCCCGGCGTCGTCCGCGGCGAGCATCTCGATCGTGCCTTCGGGTCGGTCGGGGCGCTCGACGCTCGTCACGAGCACGGTGCGCGGACCCATCGCGCGGGCGGCGTCGACGGAGGCGAGAGTCGAGTCGAGATCGGTCGGCTCGGTCTCGGTCAGGAAGCCGAGCTCGAACTGGTTCGGCGTGATGATGTCTGCGGCCGGCACGACGCGCTCGCGCAGCAGGATCGGGATCGCCGGCGCCACGAAGCACCCGGACTTCGCGTTGCCCATGACGGGGTCGCACGCGTAGACGGCATCCGGGTTCGCGGCCTTGACGCGCGCGACGGTGTCGAGGATGACGTCGGCGATGCCCTCGCCACCCTGGTAGCCCGACAGGACGACATCGATCTGGGGGAAGGCGCCGCGATCCTCGACGCCCGCGATGACGGCGCGGACGTCGTCCGGGCTGATCATCGGGCCACCCCAGGCGCCGTACCCGGTGTGGTTGGAGAAGTTCACCGTGTAGACCGGCATGACCTCCACGCCGATGCGCTGCAGCGGGAACACCGCGGCGGAGTTGCCGACGTGTCCGTATGCGACGGCCGACTGGATCGAGAGCACCTTCATGGGGTCATGCCTTTCGAGAGGGGAGGGCGGATGCGACGAGGTCGCGCGTGAGCAGTGCGGCGTCGGCGTCGTTCAGGTCGTGCACGGTCAGCCGCAGGTGGCGCGAGGGTGCATCGTCGGCCAGCCGGAATTCGTCGCCGGTGCGCGCGAGCCAGCCCCGGCGCATCAGGGCGTCGGCGACGGAGCGGGCGGTGCCGGGTACCTCGACCCAGAGACTGAGTCCGTCACCGGGTGCGCAGGGGAGGCCCGCGCGCGTCAGCTCGGCTGCGAAGGCGCTGTTGCGGTCGGCGTAGTGAGCCCGAGCGGTGGCGATCGTGCCGGCGGCGGTGTCGTCCGAGACGAGAGCGTGTGTAAGGCGCTGCAGCAGGTGGCTGACCCATGTGGTGCCCGAGCCGAGGCGCAGGGCCAGGCGTTCCGCGGTCGTGGGGTCGGATGCCGTGACCGCGAGGCACATGTCCGGTCCGAGGAACTTCGACACCGAGCGCACCCGTGCCCAGCGTTCGTGCTGGTCGCCGATGACCGAGCGGTACGGCTGGGTCGACAGGAGGGAGAAGTGGTCGTCCTCGATGACGAGGACGAACGGATGATCGGCCAGTACCGCGCGCAGGGCTGCCGCGCGCTCGGCCGACAGGCTCGCACCGGTGGGATTCTGCGCTCGCGGGGTGATGACGACGGCGCGGGCGCCCGCATCCAGGGCTGCTCGCAGTCCATCGACCGTCATGCCCTCGTTGTCGACGGGCACCGGGATCGCGCGGTAGCCGGCGAGGCGCACCGTGTGGATGCTCGCGAGGAAGCACGGGTCTTCGAGGGCAACCGCGTCGTCGCGGGTGAGAGCCTGCGCCAGGAGGCGCTCGACGGCGTCGACGGCGCCACCGGTGACGGTGAGGTGGATGTCGGCATCCGCTGCCGTGTCAGCGGCGAACCAGTTCCTGGCCCAGGCTGCGAGACCGGCGTCGATGACCGGCTCGCCGTACAGGACGGGGCGTCCGGCGACTCGGCCGAGCACGCCGCGCGGATCGGGGATGAGAGCAGGATCCGGATTTCCGGACCCGACGTCGCGCAGCACCGTGTCGGCGGCCACGCCCTCGGCGGCGACGGGGGAGACCTCGGCGATTCGCGTTCCGCCGCGGCCGCGGGCCACGACGACGCCGGCCTGCGCGAGGAGCCGGTAGGCGGCGACCACGGTGTTCCGGTTGACGCCGAGCTGCTCCGCCAGGGCGCGCACCGGTGGCAGCGCGTCGTCCGCGCGCAGGGCGCCTCGCTCGAGCAGCATCCGGACGCTGTCGGCGATCTCACCCGCCGTGTGTCCGGTGATCGTGTCACGGGAAGTCATCGGGACGATCTTATGTCGGATGCCATGCTACTTTTTGGCCTAGGCCGAACTGCATCCCGAGAAGACGGCCGGATCGGAGCCCCATCGTGTCGAACGACCAGACCGTCACCGGATCATCGCGCGTCAAGCGCGGCCTCGCAGAGATGCTGAAGGGCGGCGTCATCATGGACGTCGTCACCGCCGATCAGGCACGGGTCGCGGAGGATGCCGGCGCCGTGGCCGTCATGGCGCTCGAGCGCGTCCCCGCCGACATCCGCGCCCAGGGCGGGGTGGCGCGCATGAGCGACCCCGACCTGATCGACGAGATCATCGCGTCGGTGTCGATCCCCGTGATGGCGAAGGCGCGCATCGGGCACTTCGTCGAAGCGCGCGTGCTCCAGGAGCTCGGTGTGGACTACATCGACGAGTCCGAAGTGCTGTCGCCGGCCGACTACACGCACCACATCGACAAGTGGGGCTTCACCGTCCCGTTCGTGTGCGGTGCCACAAACCTCGGCGAGGCTCTGCGTCGCATCACGGAGGGGGCCGCGATGATCCGCTCCAAGGGCGAGGCCGGCACGGGCGACGTCTCGGAGGCGACGCGCCACATCCGCACGATCACCGCCGAGATCCGTGCTCTGCAGGCGAAGAGCCCCGACGAGCTGTACGTCGCGGCGAAGGAGCTCCAGGCGCCGTACGACCTCGTCGCCGAGGTCGCAGCCACCGGCACCCTGCCGGTCGTGCTCTTCACCGCGGGCGGTGTCGCCACCCCTGCCGACGCCGCGATGATGATGCAGCTCGGCGCGGACGGCGTCTTCGTGGGTTCCGGCATCTTCAAATCGGGCGACCCCGCTCGCCGTGCCGCGGCCATCGTGAAGGCGACCACCTTCCACGATGACGCCGCCGTCGTCGCCGAGGCCTCGCGCGGACTCGGCGAGGCGATGGTCGGCATCAACGTCTCCGATCTGCCTGCCCCGCACCGTCTCGCCGACCGCGGCTGGTGAGTCGGTGGACGAAGGGATGCCGCCGCACGTCGGAGTCCTCGCCCTGCAGGGAGACGTCCGCGAACACCTGCGCGTGCTCACGGAGCTCGGCGCGACGGCATCCCTCGTCCGTCGTCCCGGCGACCTGGCGGCGGTACACGGTCTCGTCCTGCCGGGCGGTGAGTCGAGCGTCATCGACAAGCTGGCACGCGCGTTCGGGATGCAGCAGCCCATCCGCGACGCGATCGCCGCGGGCCTCCCCGTCTACGGCACCTGCGCCGGGCTCATCCTGCTCGCCGACCGCCTCGACGGGGCCATCGCGGGTCAGGAGACCTTCGGCGGGCTCGACGTGACCGTGCGGCGGAACGCCTTCGGCGGTCAGACCGAATCGTTCGAGACGGCGCTCGCCGTCGCGGGCTGGGACCCACCCGTCCACGCGGCGTTCATCCGAGCGCCCCTCGTCACCGAGCTCGGGCCGCAGGTGCGGTCGCTCGCGACCCTGCCGGATGGCGGGGTGGTCGCGGTCGAGCAGGGTCGTCTGCTCGCGACGGCCTTCCACCCGGAGGTCTCGGGCGAGCGCCGCTTCCACGAGAGGTTCCTCGTGCACGTCCGCGAGGCGAGCGCATCCGCCCGGTAAGATCGAGCGCATGTCCGGTCACTCCAAATGGGCCACGACCAAGCACAAGAAAGCCGTCGTCGACGCGCGCCGTGCCAAGTCGTGGGCCAAGCTCATCAAGAACATCGAGGTCGCTGCCAAGCTCGGCGGCCCCGATCTGCAGGGCAACCCCACGCTCTTCGACGCCGTCCTGAAGGCCAAGAAGACCTCGGTCCCGAAAGACAACATCGACCGCGCGATCAAGCGCGGCGCCGGTATCGGCGGCGAGGCCGTCGAGTACTCCTCGATCATGTACGAGGGCTACGGACCGAACGGCGTCGCGTTCCTCATCGAGTGTCTGACCGACAACAAGAACCGCGCCGCGGCCGAAGTCCGCACCGCTCTCAGCCGTAACGGCGGAACGCTGGCCGACCCGGGCAGCGTCGCTTACAACTTCAGCCGCAAAGGCGTCATCGTCGTCCCGTCCGAGGGCACGACCGAAGACGACGTCATGCTCGCGGTCCTCGAAGCGGGGGCGGAAGAGGTCGAGCCGCACGGCGACGGCTTCGGCGTCATCACCGAGGCCTCCGACCTCGTGTCGGTGCGCAGCGCCCTGCAGGACGCCGGCATCGAGTACGACTCCGCCGACGTCGAGTTCGTCCCCTCGCTCAAGGTGGAGGTCGACGCCGACACCGCCCGCAAGGTGTTCCGTCTCATCGACGCCCTCGAGGACAGCGACGACGTGCAGAACGTCTACACGAACTTCGACCTCACCCCCGAGGTGCAGGCCGAGCTCGAGAGCGACGACGAGTAACAGTCCGAGCATCGCTCGCAGTTCCCGGCATCCCGCGCAGCCCATTTCGCGTCGGATGCCGGGAACTGCGCGTTTCGCGGGTTGTCGCCGCTCCGCTCGGCTGCGGCAGACGTAGCGTGGGGGAGTGACCTCTCTGCGCGTGCTCGGTGTCGATCCCGGGCTCACCCGATGCGGAGTCGGCGTCGTCGACGTCGCCCGCGATCGATCCGCCGCCCTCGTGCATGTCGGGGTTGTCCGATCCGACGTCGAGCTGCCGATCGAGCGGCGGCTCGCGACGATCGCAGCGGGCCTGCGCGCGGTCATCGCAGAGCACCAGCCTCACGTCGTCGCCGTCGAGCGGGTCTTCGCTCAGCACAACCGGAGCACCGTCATGGGGACGGCGCAGGCGAGCGGCATCGCGCTGCTCGTCGCCGCGGAGAGCGGCCTCGATGCCGCGACCCACACGCCCTCCGAGGTCAAGGCGGCGATCACCGGCTACGGCTCGGCGGAGAAGCTGCAGGTGCAGACGATGGTCGCCCGCGTGCTGCGCCTGGACTCGCTGCCCCAGCCCGCGGATGCCGCTGATGCGCTGGCCCTCGCGATCTGCCATGCGTGGCGACGCGGTGTCGGCGGCCCGGCGTCGTCGTCCGGCACAGCGGCGCTCACTCCGGCGCAGCGGGCGTGGGCGGACGCCGAGCGCCTGGCCCGGCGCTGACGCTCCCACCCGGTGGTGAGCGACGCGTGTCGCTCGAACATACCTGCGAAGCGGCGCCTAGGCTCGGATCATGATCTCCTCCCTGCGCGGCAGCGTGCTGCACCTCGAGTCCGACAGCGTCGTCATCGACGTCGGCGGGGTCGGGTTCTCGGTCGCCGTGACCCCCGACATCCCGCGCTCGTTCCACGTCGGCGATGAGATCGTGCTGCACACGAACCTCGTCGTCCGCGAAGACGCGCTCTCGCTGTTCGGTTTCGAGACGCGCGAGCAGCTCGGAGTCTTCCTGCTGCTCATCGGCGTGACCGGTGTCGGACCGAAGTCGGCTCTCGGCGTGCTGTCGGCACTGAGCGTCGCCCAGATCGCCGAGGCGGTCACCGCCGAAGACGACGCCCCGTTCCGACGGGTGTCGGGCATCGGGCCCAAGACCGCGAAGCTCATCGTGGTACAGCTGGCGGGCAAGCTGCAGGCGGTGCCGTCTGCTCAGCCGGCGTCCGCTCCCTCGGGGGGAGGGACGCTCGTGGGTCAGGTCGTCGCAGCGCTCGTGGCTCTGGGGTGGAGCGAACGCGTGGCCGCGGATGCCGTCGCGCAGGTCACGGCGGATGCTGCGGCCCCCGCGACCGTGCCCGCTCTGCTGAAGCTCGCGCTCGCGCAGCTCGGGCCGGCGCGACCGGAGCAGACCGGTGTCTGACGCGCACGAGCTCGCCGCCGACGAGACCGAACTGGCCGTCGAGGGGGCACTACGGCCGACCTCGCTCGCGGAGTTCGTCGGACAGCAGAAGGTGCGCGGGCAGCTCGAGCTGCTTCTGCAGGCGGCCGCGATGCAGGACCGTCCAGCCGACCACATCCTGCTGTCGGGACCTCCCGGTCTCGGGAAGACGACGCTCGCGATGATCGTCGCCCACGAGAGCGGCCGGCCGCTGCGGATGTCGAGCGGCCCGGCGATCCAGCACGCGGGCGATCTCGCGGCGCTGCTGTCGAGCCTCGTGCCCGGCGAGGTGCTCTTCATCGACGAGATCCACCGTATGGCGCGCTCGGCGGAGGAGATGCTGTACCTCGCGATGGAGGACTTCCGCATCGACATCATGGTCGGCAAGGGTGCCGGTGCCACCAGCATCCCTCTCGAGCTGGCCCCGTTCACCCTCGTCGGCGCAACGACCCGGTCGGGCCTCCTGCCCAACCCGCTTCGCGACCGGTTCGGGTTCACCGCGCACATGGAGTACTACGAGCCGGAGGAGCTCGAACGCGTGATCCAGCGGTCCGCGAGCGTCCTCGCCGTCGACGTCCCGGCCGTCGCACGGGCTGAGATCGCGCGCCGCTCCCGCGGCACACCGCGCATCGCGAACCGCCTGCTGCGCCGCGTCCGAGACTTCGTCGTGGTGCACGGTGACACGGCGGCGGGTGCGACGGAGGCGGATGTCGCGGCCGCGCTCGAGCTGTACGACGTCGACGCTATCGGCCTCGATCGGCTCGACCGTGCCGTGCTCGACGCACTCGTGCGCCGATTCGGCGGTGGGCCCGTCGGGCTCAACACCCTCGCGGTCACGGTCGGGGAGGAAGCGGAGACGATCGAGTCGGTCGTCGAGCCGTACCTCGTCCGCATCGGGTTCGTGGGCCGGTCGCCGCGCGGCCGCGTCGCGATGCCCTCGGCCTACCGCCACCTGGGCGTTCCCCGCGCCGACGGGGCGCTCGAGATCGATGACCTATAATCGCTGAAGGCTTCTCGCCGACGAATCCCGAGGGTGCGCATTCTTCGCGTGCCTACCCGTGAAAGGTGCTCCCACCTCCATGCTCTTCTTCGCCACCACTCCGGCCGACGCCCCTCCCGCGAACCCGGCGGTGCAGTTCTTCGCCGAGTACGGTCTGCTGATCATCCTCGCGCTGCTCATCGTCTTCATGTTCTGGAGCCAGCGCCGTCGCGCGCAGCGGATGAAGGCGGAGCAGGCGGAGAAGTCCCGCCAGCTGCTTCCCGGAGCGAAGGTGCTGCTGCAGGGCGGCTTCTACGGCACGATCGTCGAGTACGACGGCGAGGACCTCTCGAAGTCGGCTCGTGTCGAGCTCGCGCCCGGCGTCGAGGTCGAGGTGCACAGCCAGGCGATCCTGCGGGTGGTCGACCCCGCAGAGGGAACGCTCACCGAGGACGAGTACATCGAGGCCGAAGAGCACCACGACGAGTACGTCGCCGATGTCGAGCAGGGTCTGATCACCTCGGTCAGCGACGACGCCGCGCGTGATCGCGCCGACGCCGCCTCCGAGGGCGCGGTCGACCGCGACGACAAGCCCCGCGCCTGATCCGCCGCTGACCCGGCGCTCGCTCGACGAAAGCTGACCTCCCCGTGGCGACTTCCACACCTGTGCGCCGTGCCTGGCGCGCGCTGACCGGACTCGTGGTCCTGACGGCGCTCCTGTTCGGTATCAACGCGCTCGGCGTCTATGTGTTCAAGGCGAGTTCGTGGGCTCCGGAGCTCGCACTCGACCTCCAGGGCGGGACGCAGATCATCCTCGAGGCGCAGTCCGACGGGGCGGCGCCCTCGAGCGAGCAGATGCAGCAGGCGGCGTCCATCATCCGACAGCGCGTCGACGCATCCGGCCTGGTCGAGGCCGACATCGCCACGCAGGCCGGCAACCAGATCGTCGTTCAGCTTCCGGGCGAGGTCGATGACGAGACCCGTGAGCGTATCGACGCCTCGGCCCAGCTGCAGTTGCGCGCGGTGCTCTACACCGGCTCACCCGCCACCAGCTTCGTCGGCGACGACGGCAACGAGACGCCGTACCCCACTCCCGATCCCGACCTCCCGGCGACCCCGTCGACGACGCCGTCCAATGGCAGCGACCCGGCGTGGATCACCGAGGCGCTGCAGGCTCAGTTCCTCGCCTACGACTGCGCGAATCCGGCGAACGACCCCGCGGACGCACCGGCCGATCAGCCGCTCGTCACCTGCGACCGCACCGGGACCGCGAAGTACATCCTCGGCCCGGTCGAGCTCGACGGCTCGTCCATCGACAACGCCACGAACGGTCTCGAGCAGAGCACCGGTCGCTGGGCCGTGAACATCACGTTCGATCAGCAGGGCACCGAGACGTTCGGCAAGATCAGCCAGCGACTCTACGGGCAGCAGTCGCCGCTCAACCAGTTCGCCTTCGTGCTCGACGGCGCTGTGCTGTCGGCGCCCTCCATGGATGCCGTCATCCTCACCGGCAAGCCGTCCATCACGGGCACGTTCGACCAGGACAGCTCGAAGGTGCTCGCCGACCAGCTGAAGTTCGGTGCTCTGCCGCTGAGCTTCGAGGTGCAGAGCACCAACACGATCTCCGCGACGCTCGGCTCCCAGCAGCTGCAGATCGGTCTCATCGCCGGCCTCATCGGCCTCGCGCTCGTCGCGGTGTACTCGCTCGTCGTATACCGGGCGCTCGGAACCGTCATCATCGCGTCACTGGTGGTCATGGCCGTGCTCACCTACGCGGCGCTCACGATCCTCGCCTGGCGCATGGGCTTCCGGCTCTCGCTGGCCGGTGTCGCGGGCCTCATCGTGACCATCGGGTTCACCGCAGACTCCTTCATCGTCTACTTCGAACGCATCAGAGACGAGCTGCGCGACGGCAAGTCGATCACGAGCGCGGTCGAGGACGGCTGGTCCCGCGCCAAGCGGACCATCTTCATCTCGAAGTCGATCAACATCCTCGCCGCGGTCGTGCTGTACATCCTGGCCGACTCGACGGTGAAGGGCTTCGCGTTCACCCTCGGGCTCACGACCGCGATCGACATCCTGATCTTCATCCTCTTCACGCATCCCGTGCTGCAGCTGCTCG
This sequence comes from Microbacterium sp. M4A5_1d, assembly GCF_053345465.1. NCBI lineage: Bacteria > Bacillati > Actinomycetota > Actinomycetes > Micrococcales > Microbacteriaceae > Microbacterium > Microbacterium sp. M4A5_1d. Next base: position 596,108 of record NZ_JBKFAD010000001.1, on the reverse strand, counting down.
TGCGCACGCGGTTCTTCGGGTCGGGGCACAAGCTGTCGGGTCTCGACCCGGACGCTCTGGGCGCCGTGTACCGCGGACGGGCGCAGTTCCGCGAGCCGGTCGCCGCGGCGGCGAAGACCTCTGCAGGACGCCGCGCAGCGAAGTCGCGTGGTGAGGCCGAACGGCGACAGACGATCGCGGAGCGCAAGCGTGCTGAACAGGCCGCAGGCGACCAGCGCGATGCGACGGGGGACAAGCACTGATGCGTTTCTTCAATCGGTTCGGCAACGACCTCTACACGGGGAAGCTCTCGTTCCCCTTCGTCGCCCGTCGCACGCTGTGGTTCATCATCGCCGCCGCCCTCGTGCTGGGCTCGGTGCTCGTCCTCGTGGTCAAGCCGCCGCAGTTCTCGATCGAGTTCACGGGCGGATCGCAGTTCACCGTCACGAACGTGTCGAACACCGATCAGCTGCTCGCGACCGACGCGGTGCAGGAGGTCGTGCCCGGCGCGACGACGAAGGTGACGACGATCGGCGAGGACGCTGTGCGCGTGCAGACCGACCAGATGTCCGACGCCGAGACCCGCGACGTCACGGCGCGACTGGCCGAGGCGTACGACGTCCCGGCCGCCGAGGTGAGCTCATCGTTCATCGGGCCGAGCTGGGGCCAGGACGTCACCCGACAGTCGCTGTGGGGCCTGGCGATCTTCCTCGCGCTGACGTTCCTGATCCTGGCGCTGTACTTCCGCACCTGGAAGATGTCCGTCGCCGCCATCATCGGCCTGGTCGACGTGCTCGTCGTGACCGTGGGCGTCTACTCGCTTTTCGGGTTCGAGATCTCTCCCGCGGCGGTCATCGGCTTCCTCACGATCTTGTCCTACTCGCTGTACGACACCACGGTCGTGTTCGATAAGGTCCGCGAAAACACATTCGAAGACGGCGAGAAGTCGGGGCGGACGTTCGGCGAGTCGGTCAACCTTGCGGCCAACCAGACGCTCGTGCGCTCGATCAACACGACGATCGTTGCGGCCCTTCCGACCGGTGCGATCCTCTTCATCGGTGCGCTCTGGCTGGGTGCTCAGACTCTCACCGACATCTCGCTGTCGATCTTCGTCGGAACGCTCGTCGCCGCCTACTCGACGCTCTTCGTCGCGGTGCCGCTGTTCGCCCTGCTGCGCGAGAACGAGCCCGCCATCAAGGCGAACGACACCCGGGTTCTCGAGTCGCGCGAGCGTGCTTCGGTCGAGGCCTGAGCGCCGCGAGGGCGCGTAGAATCGATGTCTGCATGGCGGAGGTGAGGGTATGACGGAGATCACCCCGCCCCCTGCCCAGAGCTCGCTCCGGCGCCTCGTTCCTCGGATCTTCTCCCGCGCTGCGCCGCGGGAGGGGCTGGAGCAGCTCGTCCGGACGGTGCGCGCACATCACCCCAAGGGCGACATCGCGATCATCGATCGCGCCTATCAGACGGCGTCACGGGCGCACGCGCAGCAGAAGCGTCAGAGCGGCGAGCCGTACATCACGCATCCGCTCGCCGTAGCCCAGATCCTCGCCGAGCTCGGCCTCGGCCCGAGGGCCATTGCAGCCGCGCTGCTCCACGACACCGTAGAGGACACCTCATACGGTCTGGACCAGCTGACGGCGGAGTTCGGCGACGAGGTCGCCATGCTCGTCGACGGCGTCACGAAGCTCGACAAGGTCAAGTACGGCGACGCCGCGCAGGCCGAGACCGTGCGCAAGATGATCGTCGCGATGTCGCGCGACATCCGCGTCCTGCTGATCAAACTGGCCGACCGGCTGCACAACGCGCGTACCTGGGGCTTCGTGCCGCCGGAGAAAGCGGCGAAGAAGGCGACCGAGACCCTCGAGATCTACGCGCCGCTCGCGCACCGGCTGGGTATCCAGGCCATCAAGAGCGAGCTCGAAGATCTCTCCTTCGCGGTCCTTCATCCGAAGCTGTACGCCGAGATCGACAGCCTCGTCACTCAGCGCACCCCGCAGCGCGAGCAGTACCTGCAGACCGTGATCGACGCCGTCGAGACGGATCTCCGTGAGCTCCGCATCCGCGGTCGCGTCATGGGGCGACCGAAGCAGCTCTACTCCGTCTACCAGAAGATGGTGGTGCGCGGGCGCGAGTTCGACGACATCTACGACCTCATCGGCATCCGTGTTCTGGTGACGACCGTCCGCGACTGCTACGCCGTGCTCGGCTCGATCCACGCGCGGTGGACGCCGTTGCCCGGGCGATTCAAGGACTACATCGCGACCCCGAAGTTCAACCTGTATCAGTCGCTCCACACCACCGTGATCGGACCGGGTGGTCGCACGGTCGAGATCCAGATCCGCACCCACGAGATGCACCAGCAGGCCGAGTTCGGTGTCGCGGCGCACTGGAAGTACAAGGAGCGGATGGCGGGCGGCAAGGCCGACGCCAAGGCGATCGACAACGACATGGCGTGGCTCGCGCACATCTCCGACTGGCAGGCCGAGACGGCCGACCCGGGGGAGTTCCTCGACTCGCTCCGATTCGAGATCGGCGCGAAAGAGGTCTACGTCTTCACCCCGAAGGGTCGGGTCATCGGCCTGCCGGCGGGGGCCACCCCGGTCGACTTCGCCTACGCCGTGCACACCGAGATCGGCCACCGCACGATGGGTGCGAAGGTGAACGGGCGTCTCGTGCCGCTCGAGTCGACCCTTTCCAGCGGCGATGTCGTCGAGGTGTTCACCTCGAAGAACCCCGACGCCGGCCCGAGCCAGGATTGGCTGACATTCGTCAAGAGCACGCGGGCCCGCAACAAGATCCGCGGCTGGTTCACGAAGGAGCGGCGCGAAGAGGCCGTCGAGCAGGGCAAGGACGCGATCGCTCGGGCGATGCGACGTCAGAACCTGCCGCTCCAGCGCCTCATGGGGCAGGACGCGTTCACGGAAGTGGCGCACCAGCTGCGCTACGAGGACGTCACTGCGCTCTACGCGGCTGTGGGCGAGGGGCACGTCTCGACGCAGTCGGTGATCGAGAAGGTCACCGCGCTCGTCCGGGCAGAGGAGGACACCTCCACCGGACCGATCCAGCTGCCGGCTGTGGGACGGTCGCGCCAGAAGCGCGACAGCGACTCGGGTGTTCTCGTCCGCGGCGCGCCCGACATCCTCGTGAAGCTCGCGAAGTGCTGCACGCCCGTTCCGGGTGATGAGATCGTCGGCTTCGTCACCCGCGGGAGCGGCGTGTCGGTGCACCGCTCCGACTGCACGAACGTCGAGTCGCTCATGCGCGATCCGGAACGACTTATCGAGGTGTCGTGGGCGCCGACGACGAAGAGTCTCTTCCTGGTCCAGATCCAGGTGGAAGCGCTCGACCGCGCCGGGCTCCTCAGCGACGTCACGCGCGTGCTCAGCGAGCACCACGTCAACATCCTCTCCGCGTCGGTGCAGACCAACAACGATCGGCTCGCACTCAGCAGGTTCGTGTTCGAGATGGGCGACACCGTCCACCTCGACCGCGTGCTGAACGCGGTGCGGCGCATCGACGCGGTCTACGACGTGTACCGCGTCACGTCGTCCTGACCGGCGGGCGCTCCAGCCAGGCCAGGGCCTGCCGTTTGAACGGCAGGGGGCCGCTCGACGCCAACGACCGATGCGCCTCGTCGAGGATGCCGGGGAACGCGGCGATCATCGCGACGGCGCCCGCGCGTGGCGCGTCGCTGGCGGCGGCATCGGCGCGCAACAGGTCGCACAGGGTCCGGACGCGGCTCGACACGGGCATCCCGCCCAGATGCACGGTCTCTCGCGCCGGAAGCTGAAGGTCGCGGTAGTGCAGCCGATGATCGAGCACGTGGTTCCGGCGTCGCTCGGTGCAGCGCTGCACGCTGTGCCGCACCGGGGGGTCGGCGAGCGCGCCGTGGACCCAGGCAGCCGATTCGTGCGTCAGGGCCAGGCCCGGCGCGACGAGGGGGCGCAGCGATGCGGCCCGGATCTCGGGTCCTTCGACGGCGTCCGCAGGCATGAATGCTTCGCCGACCTCGACGACGTCACCGTCGAGGCGTGCAGCAGCCAGCTCGGCCAGGGAGAGCTGGGTACCCGGGGTGTAGACGAACGGCCAGATCATTCCGTCAGTCTGGCGGGTGCGTCCGAACCGCGCGGAGAGAGCCGAACGGTCTGTGGACAGCATGGCCTCCACAGACCGTTCGCGGGGAGAGAGTCAGCCGCCGAGAGCGCTGAGCCAGGCCTTCCGGGCGCTGAGCGCCTCTTTGGCCTGTGCGATGGCGCGTTTGTCGCCCGACGCCTCCGCGTCGGCGACTTCGGCTTCGAGCTTCGCGATCGCGTCGTGCAGCTGCGACAGCATGTCGCCCTGGCGCGCCTTCGTCTCGGGGTTGTTGTTCTTCCAGTCGGCGTCCTCGCGCGCACGCACGGACTGCTCGATCTTGCGGAGCTCGTCGTCGAGGGCGCGCTCCTTGTCGCGGGGGAAGATGCGACCGATCTCGTCCCAACGACGCTGAATGCCCGTGAGCAGCGCCCGGGCGGCAGCGGTGTCCTTCTCTGCGGTCACGGCGGCGGCCTCGTCGAGCAGAGCGCGCTTCGCGACGATCTTCTCCTGCGAGGCCTCGGCGTCGGCCTGCTCGCGCTCCGCTCGGGCACCGTAGAGCGCGTCGCCTGCGGCCTTGAACCGTGCCCAGAGCGCGTCGTCGGCCTTCTTGCCCGCGCGGCCCGACTGCTTCCACTGCTCGAGCAGATCGCGATAGGCGCCGATGCCGTCCTCGCCGCGGGGAGCGAGGGCCTCGGCCCGCTCGATGAGGCGCTGCTTCGCGTCGCGCGCGCTCTTGTGCGTCTCGTCGAGGCTGGCGTAGAACTCACGACGGTGCTTGTCGATGGTCGATCGGGCGTCGCGGAATCGCTTCCAGAGCTGCTGGCCGGTGCCGCGGGGGAGACGCGGGCCGTCGGCCTGATGGCGCTGCCAGCGGTCGAAGAGGTCGGTGACCTCTGCGGAGGTCTGCTTCCACTGGATCGACTTCGGATCGCGCGAGGCGATCGCCTCGATCGCCTCGACGAGCGCCGTACGCTCGGCGATCGCGGCGTCGAGCGCCTGCTTGGCCTCCGCCGCCTCGGACTCGGAGGCGGCGTCGAGCTCGCCCTCCAGCGCGACCAGGCGCGCCTCCAGCGCGGCCAGGTTGCCGACGGCCGCAGCCCCCGCGATGCGGGAACGGAGCGTGCTCACGGTCGAGCGCAGGTCGGAGGCTGACGCTCCGCCGCGGCGGTGACGGACCTCGATGAGCGTCACTTCGCCGGCGAGGTCGGAGAACTTGCGCTGGAAGTAGGCGAGCGCCTCTTCCGGCGTGCCGTCGGGGTACTGGCCGACGACGCGCCATTCGGCCCCCTCGCGCACCGAGACGGTGCCGTCGTCATCGACGCGACCCCACGGGGCGTCGTCGGCGGGGGTGGTCGTGGAGTCAGGGGTGGAAGTCACGGAAGGCACCTCGTCGCGGCTCGCGCCGCATGGGGGTCAGGTCGGGGGACAGCCTAGTACGGAGGGCGTCAGGGCGACGGGATCGTTGTCGGAGTGGAATCCGCCGGTGTCGGGGTCTGTGTCGGCGTCGGCGTGGGTGACAAGGTCTCCGTGGGAGAGGGCGCCGGACTCTCGGCGGGCGCGGGCGCTCCGGGACCTGCGGTGAAGTATGCGACCTGAGCGCCGATAGCGGCGAGGATCAGCACGCCGCCGGCGACGGCGGCGATGACGTTGTCGCGCGACCGGCGCCGTGCGAGGCCGTCGTGGTACTCGCGCCGGGCCGCATAGAGACGAGCGCGTTCGTGCGCCGCGCGATCGTCCCGGTTCTTGCCGCGACCTGCCACGTTGCCTCCTTCGTGCCCGTTGCGGGCCGCTCAAGCCTATGGCGCGGGTCTGCGCCGCGACAAAATCCCGGTGTCCGCGCGCGCGAGTAGCCTGAGAGGATGACCGATTCGAGCGCGCTCTTCTCCGGGCAGACGCCGCTCGCGGTGCGGATGCGCCCCACGTCGCTCGACGAGGTCGCCGGCCAGGGTCATCTGCTGCGGCCCGGCTCGCCCCTGGTCGCCCTCGCGTCGCCCGACGGCAACCGGGCGGGAGCGGTATCCGTCATCCTGTGGGGGCCGCCCGGCACCGGCAAGACCACGCTCGCGCAGGCGATCGCCCGCTCGTCGGGCCGCCGTTTCGTCGAGCTGTCGGCGGTCACGGCAGGCGTGAAGGACGTGCGCGAGGTCATGCAAGAGGCGATGACGCAGCGCGACCTCTACGGCATCTCGACGATCCTGTTCCTCGACGAGATCCACCGCTTCACGAAGGCGCAGCAGGATGCTCTGCTGCCGGGCGTCGAGAACGGCTGGGTCCTGCTCATCGCCGCGACGACCGAGAACCCGTCGTTCTCCGTCGTCGCGCCCCTGCTGTCCCGCTCGCTGCTGCTCACCCTCCAGCCGCTCAGCGACGACGACCTCGGCGGGCTCATCGACCGCGCCGTCGCGGACGCCCGCGGACTCGCCGGCTCGGTCGTCCTGGCCGACGATGCGCGGACGGTGCTGATCCGGCTGGCCTCCGGCGATGCCCGACGCGCGCTGACGTCGCTCGAAGCCGCCGCGACGATGGCCGAGCCCGGCGATGACGACGAGGCGCCGGTCATCACCGCTGACCACGTGGCTCAGGCGGTCGACCGTGCATTGCTCCGGTACGACAGGCAGGGCGACGAGCACTACGACGTCATCAGCGCGTTCATCAAGTCGATCCGCGGATCGGATGTCGATGCCGCCATGCACTACCTGGCTCGGATGATCGAGGCGGGCGAAGATCCTCGGTTCATCGCGCGGCGCCTGGTCATCTCAGCCTCTGAGGACATCGGCCTCGCCGATCCGCAGGCTCTCACGATCGCCGTTGCCGCCGCCGACGCGGTCGCTTTCATCGGGATGCCGGAAGGCCGCATCCCGCTCGCCGAGGCCACGGCGTATCTCGCGACCACCGCCAAGTCGAACGCCGCCTACAACGCGATCAACGCGGCCATCTCCGATGTCCGCGCCGGCGGGTTCGGTCGCGTGCCCAAACATCTGCGCGATGCTCACTATGCCGGCGCGAAGCGGCTGGGGCACGGCAAGGGGTACGTCTATCCGCACGACCTCGAGGTCGGCGTCGCGACGCAGCAGTACCTCCCCGACGAATTGCGTGGCAAGCGGTACTACGAGCCGACGAATCGCGGTGTCGAGCGCGAGATCGGCGCGCGGGTCGAGAAGCTGCGGAAGATCCTGGGGGACTGAGCCGTGGACGATCCCGTACCCGCGTGGACGCTGCTGGGCTCGTCGCCCGCCTTCGACGGCTACGTGCGCGTGCGCCGCGACCGCTACCTGCTGCCCGACGGCAGTGAGAGCGACTGGGATGTCGTCGAGGTCGGCGACACCGTCACGGTGGTCGCGGTCACGCCCGACGACACCGTCGTGCTGTTCGATCAGTACCGCGTCGGCCCCCAGCGCGTGCTGAGCGAGCTGCCCGGCGGGCTGATCGATCCCGGTGAGGACGCTGTCGCGGCGGGCGTGCGAGAGCTGCTGGAGGAGACCGGGTATCGTGCCGGCGCCGTCTTCGACGCCGGCGGCGAGTGGGCCGCCGCGAACGCCCGGCGACGACGGCACGTGGTCATCGCCGCCGACTGTCTGCGCGTCGCCGCGCCGGAGTGGGGCGAGCACGAGACGGGCCGGGTACGGACGATCGCGGCATCCGACCTCATCGATCACCTGACTGCCGGCGAGACCAGCGACGGCGGGCCCGCCCTGCGGGGGCTCATCCGATTCGCGGCGAGTCGGGGCGTCGACCCCGCACTCCGCGGTCTGCAGTCGCGCGTGCGGGAGCTTCTCGCGACGTTCCCCGCCGACGACGACACAACGGCCGGTGCCGATCCGTTCGACGCGTTCTGGGATGCCGCCGACGGGAAGAACGCCGCCGCCCTGTGGGCCGAGCTCGACCAGCTCGCCGCGGACTCGGCCGAGGCGGTGCGCAGCTACGAGCGCGCCTCGCTGCACGACTTCCTCGGCGAGGAGGCGGAGGCGATCCCGCTGTACCGGTCGGCGCTCGATGAGGGCCTGGCCGGAAAGCGGCGCTCGGCGTGCATCATCCAATTGGCGAGCTCGCTGCGCAACGTCGGCGATCCCTCGGGCGCTCTCGCACTGCTGCACCGCTTTCCCGACACCGATCCGCTCGTCGACGCCGCCCGGGCGTTCGAGGCGCTGGCGCTGTTCAGCGATCAGAAGCCCGCGCCCGCACTCCGGACGGCGCTGCAGGCGCTCGCGCCCCACCTCCCGGCCTACCGCCGTTCGGTGGAGGCGTACGCGGCCGACCTCACCTCGCCTCGCCGTATCCGGGTCATCTCGGTGGCCGTCATCGTCGCCGACGGGTACGTCCTCGCCGAGGAGTACCCCGGCGGGCCGGGCGCGGGGCGGTTCCTGCGAGCACCCGGCGGCGGCGTGGAGTTCGGCGAGACCGCGGCGGCCGCCATGCGGCGCGAGCTGCGCGAGGAGCTCGCCACCGGCGTCGACGAACTCACGCTGCTCACCGTGAGCGAGAACATCTTCGACGACGGTCGCAAGAGCGGGCACGAGATCGCGCATGTCTTCGCCGTCCGCAGCGCCGCGCTCGAGGCGCTGCCCCTCGGGGAACGGCTCCCCGTGCTCGACGGAGACACCTCCGTCGGCTGGTACCGCATCGACGACCTGCGACGCGATGCGACCCCGTTCTACCCGGCCGGCGTCCTCGACCTCGCCGCCGCGGTCGACGCGGACGCCGTCTGATAGACTCGACCGGCTCGAAGCCCAGTTTTCGGGCATCCCTCTCTTCTGATCAAGACCTCTCGGCGTGCCCCGGCGTGCAGTCCGAGACGGGCGAGGAGACGGAGATACGTCCGTGAGTCGTGAACGTCGCGACCACGTCATCGGAAGGAGAGCTTCGTGACCACGAAGTCTCAGGACCGCCGCAAGGTCCGTCTGTCGCGCGCCCTCGGCGTCGCGCTGACCCCGAAGGCCGCCCGCTACCTCGAGAAGCGTCCCTACGCTCCGGGTGAGCACGGCCGCACCAAGCGCAAGGCCGACAGCGACTACGCCGTCCGTCTGCGCGAGAAGCAGCGTCTGCGCGAGCAGTACGGCATCCGCGAGAAGCAGCTGCGCATCCAGTTCAACGAGGCCCGCCGCAAGGACGGTCTGACCGGTGAGAACCTGGTCGAGCAGCTCGAGATGCGTCTGGACGCGCTCGTCGTTCGTGCCGGTTTCGCCCGCACGACCGCACAGGCCCGCCAGCTGGTCGTGCACCGTCACATCCTCGTCGACGGCCAGCTCGTCGACCGCCCGTCGTTCCGCGTGAAGCCGGGTCAGCTCATCCACGTCAAGGAGAAGAGCGAGTCGCTCGAGCCCTTCCAGGTCGCAGCCGCCGGCGGTCACGCCGACGTCCTGCCCCCGGTCCCGGGCTACCTCGAGGTCGAGCTCGACAAGCTGCAGGCGCGCCTCGTGCGCCGCCCGAAGCGCGCCGAGGTGCCCGTCACGTGCGACGTGCAGCTCGTCGTCGAGTACTACGCCGCGCGCTGAGTCGTACGGCTCGCTGAGTCTCAGCACTGCCATGAAGGGCGTCGGGTTCTCCCGGCGCCCTTCATGCTTTGCACCTAACATGGATGCCATGAAGAACGCGCTGTGGTTCGTTTTGGGCGTCGCCGGCGGTTTCGTCGCCGCGCACGTGGTCAACAAGGATCCGCGCGGTCACGAGATGCTCGCCGAGGTCGACGCGCGAATCTCCGAATTCGCCGATCGGATCGGCGATGCCTACCGCGAGCAGGAAGCCCGCATCGAGGGTCTCGCAGCCGACGTGAAGGGCGTGGCCTCCGACGCCCTCGACTCGGCCGCGGACGCCGCCTCCGACGCCGCGGACGCAGCGCGCGACGCGGTCGCGAAGGCCAAGAACGCCGCCGACTCCTCACACTGACACCCGACCTGATCTTGACGTCGTGCCTCCGGGCGCGACGCCGATGCCTGCCTGCCGAAGGAACCCGATGAAGACCGCCGAGATCGCCCAGCGCTACCTGGACTACTTCGAGAAGAAGGGGCACACGATCGTGCCCTCCGCATCGCTCGTCACCGACGACCCCGCGCTGCTGTTCACCGTCGCAGGCATGGTCCCCTTCATCCCCTACCTCTCGGGCGACGTCCCTGCCCCGTACGCGCGAGCGGCCGATGTCCAGAAGTGCATCCGCACCAACGACATCGAAGAGGTGGGCAAGACGCCGCGCCACGGCACCTTCTTCCAGATGCTCGGCAACTGGTCCTTCGGCGACTACTTCAAAGAGGGCGCCATCTCGTTCGCATGGGAACTGCTGACCAGCCCCGAATCGGAGGGCGGCCTCGGGTTCGACCCGAAGGATCTCTGGGTCACGGTCTACGAAGAGGACGACGAGGCGCGCCAGCTGTGGCTGAAGCACTCGACGCTGCCCGACGAGCGCATCCAGCGTCTCGGCAAGGACACCAACTACTGGAGCACCGGCCTCCCGGGTCCTGCCGGCCCGTGCTCGGAGATCTTCTTCGACCGCGGTCCCGCGTACGGCATCGACGGCGGACCGGCGACCGACGACGACCGGTACGTCGAGATCTGGAACCTCGTGTTCATGCAGTACGAGATCGCGGACGTGCGCTCGAAGTACGACTTCACGATCGTCGGCGAGCTGCCGAACAAGAACATCGACACGGGCATGGGGCTCGAGCGCGTCGCCTTCATCAAGCAGGGCGTCGACAACATGTACGAGACCGACCAGGTGCGTCCCGTGCTCGACAAGGCCGTCGAGCTCTCGGGCAAGACCTACGGCGCGAACCACGAAGACGACGTGCGGTTCCGTGTCATCGCAGATCACATCCGGTCGTCGCTGATGCTGCTCTCCGACGGCGTGACGCCGTCGAACGACGGGCGCGGCTACATCCTGCGCCGTCTGATGCGTCGCGCCATCCGCTCGATGCGCCTGCTGGGCGTCGACGGACCGAGCTTCGCGGAGCTGTTCGCAGCGTCGCGCGACGCGATGAAGGAGGCGTACCCGATCGTCGAGACCGACTACGCGCGGCTCTCGCAGTACGCTCTGGCCGAGGAGGCGACCTTCCTGCGCACCCTGGCCGCGGGATCCGAGCTGCTCGACGAGTCGGTCGAGCAGGCCAAGGAGGCGGGGGAGGGCAAGCTGAGCGGCGCGCAGGCGTTCCTTCTGCACGACACGTACGGGTTCCCCATCGACCTGACTCTCGAGATCGTCGAGGAGGCGGGGCTCAGCGTCGACCGCGGCGCCTTCGATTCGCTCATGCAGGAGCAGCGCGAGCGCGCCAAGGCCGACGCGCGGTCCCGCAAGGGGCAGCTCGCCGACACGAGCGTCTACCGTGACTTCCGCGCTCAGGGCGAGACGGTGTTCACGGGCTACACCGAGCTCGAGACGGGCTCGCGGGTACTCGGCCTTCTGGTCGGCGGCGTCTCCGTCGACCGCGCCAGCCAAGGTCAGATCGCCGAGGTGATCCTCGCCGAGACGGCGCTGTACGCCGAGTCGGGTGGCCAGGTCGCCGACAAGGGCGTCATCGTCGGCCCGGGCTACGAGCTCGAGGTCCTCGACGTGCAGAAGCCGGTGCCCGGTCTCGTCAGCCACACCGTCGAGGTGACGACGGGTGAAGTGGCCGTGGGCGAGGCCGCCACGACGGTGGTGGATGCCGCGAACCGCCGCGCTGCGCAGCAGGCCCACTCCGCGACGCACCTCGTCCACGCGGCACTGCGCGACACGCTGGGCAAGAGCGCGACCCAGGCCGGCTCGCTCAACCGCGCCGGCTACCTGCGCTTCGACTTCTCCTGGGGTCAGGCGCTCTCGCCCGAGACTCGTACCGAGATCGAGGAGATCGCCAACAACGCCGTCCGCGACAACCTCGAGGTCACGACCCGGATCATGTCGCTCGACGAGGCGAAAGCCGCCGGCGCGATGGCCCTGTTCGGTGAGAAGTACGGCGAGACCGTCCGCATGGTCGACATCGGCGGCCCCTGGTCGCGCGAGCTCTGCGCGGGGACCCACGTGTCGTCGAGCGCCGAGGTCGGACTCATCAACCTCATCGGCGAATCGTCGGTGGGCGCGTCGAACCGGCGCGTGGAGGCGCTCGTCGGGCAGGACGCCTTCCGTGAGCTCGCCGCCGAGCGTGCCATCGTGTCGCAGCTGACGACCTCGCTGAAGACGCCGCGCGACCAGCTCGCCGCTCGCGTGGCCGAGCTCGCCGCGAGCCTGAAGGCCGCCGAGAAGCGGATCGCCCAGTTCGAGGCTCGCGCCCTCGCCGACCGGCTGCCGCAGCTGGTGGGCGCTGCGGCGGCCGCCGGCCCGTTCCAGATCGTCGCCGAATCGCTCGGCTCGGCGGGATCGGCGGACGATGTCCGCACCCTGGCACTGCAGGTGCGCGACCGTCTCGGAGCCGACGCCGCAGCGATCGTCGCCCTCGGGGCCGTCGTGGGGGACCGCCCCGTCGTGGTCGTCGCCACCAACGATGCCGCCCGCGCGGCAGGAGCCAAGGCCGGTGTGCTCGCGAAGGCCGCGGCATCCGCTCTCGGCGGCGGTGGCGGCGGGCGCGACGACGTGGCGCAGGGCGGCGGTACGCACGCCGCAGCGCTTCCCGTGGCCCTCCGCGCGGTGCGCGACGCGGCGAGCGGCCTGTGAGCGGATTCCGGCCGGGCGTGCGGCTCGGCGTCGATGTGGGTACGGCCCGCATCGGCGTCGCCCGATGCGACCGCGACGGCCTGCTCGCGGTTCCGGTCGAGACCGTGCCGCGCGCAGAGGGAGATCTCGCACGCATCGGCGCTCTGGCCGAGGAGTACGACGCCGTCGAGCTCGTTGTGGGCCTGCCGGTCGCGCTCAGCGGGCGGGAGACCGCGTCGACGGCAGACGCACGCGGTTTCGCCGAGGCTCTCGCGGCCGCCGGACACCGTGTCCGTCTCGTCGACGAGCGGCTGAGCACCGTGAGCGCACACAGTGCGTTGCGCGGCTCGGGCCGATCACAGCGATCGTCTCGTAGCATTGTTGACCAGGTCGCCGCCGTAGTGCTCCTCCAGCAGGCACTCGACGTCGAGAAGAGCACCGGTAACCCGCCCGGTGTTCCCGTCGCACCCTTGCAGGAGCACCCCTGACATGACTGACCGCCCGCCGCACGACAATGGCGTCCCGACGAGCCGACGCGCCGCGCGTGCGGCATCCCAGAGTCCGGCGTCCCAGGGTCCGGCATCCACGCCGGGAGGCGCAGCGCGTCCCGACGACTCCTCGCGTGCGGAGCACACCCCGACTCCGGCCGCGGAGCACCGCGGATCGGTGGACGCACCGGCGTCCCGCGAGCAGGCTCTGGGCGAACAGGCGTCGCACGGGCAGACGCCGCGGGCCGCTGCGCCTGCTGTCGGCACGCTCGACGCCCTCTTCACGGGCGAAGTGAGCACGCATGAGGTGGGTGCCGTCCCCAGCCGGCATGATCGCGACCGCAAGAAGAGCCGGATCGCCAAATGGGTCGTCCTCATCGTGATCCTGGCGATCCTCGGCAGCATCGTGGCCGCGGGCGCATGGGTGTGGAACACGTACGAGCCTCAGATCCGCTCCGTGATGGGCTGGGAGGAGCCGAAGGACTTCGAGCCCGGCGAGGCGACCGGCGAGGTGCTGGTGACCGTCGTGACCGGCGACACCGGGTCGACGATCTCCCAGACGCTCTTCGACCAGGGCGTCACGAAGACGCCGACGGCGTTCTACGACCACCTCATCGCGACGGCACAGGACCCCACGTTCCAGCCGGGGGTGTACGCGTTGCAGCAGCGCATGACGTCCGAGGCGGCCTTGAAGCTCATCCTCGATCCCGCGAGCAAGCGACAGAACGCCGCCCAGCTGCGAGAAGGCTTGACCGTCGACCAGACCGTCGAGGTGCTCGCACAGGGCACGGGTATGCCCGTCGAGGACTTCACAGCCGCCGTCGGCGACCCGTCCGCGTACGGTGTCGCCGCCGACACGCTGGAGGGCTGGCTGTTTCCGGCGACCTATCAGTTCGACCCCGGGCTCTCGGCCACGGACATCGTGCGCACGATGGTCGACCGCACGATCGAGTCGCTCGACGCCGCGGGCGTTCCTCAGGAGCGCCGCGAGGAGATCCTCACGACGGCATCGATCATCCAGCGCGAGGCGCGTCTGTCCGACGACTTCTACAAGGTCTCTCGCGTCATCGCCAACCGCCTCGCGGACGGCATGCCCCTGCAGATGGACTCGACGGCCCAGTACGGGTACAACGAGATGCACGACGGTACGGTCAGCTCGTCGGCAGAGGCGCTCGAGGACGACAACCCCTGGAACACCTACGTCCGAGCGGGGCTGCCGGCGGGGCCGATCGCGAATCCCGGCGACGAGGCGATCGACGCGGCGATGAATCCCGCAGACGGGCCGTGGCTGTACTTCGTCACCTGGAACATGGACACCGGCGAGACGATCTTCTCCGCGACCTACGAGGAGCACCAGGCCGGCATCGAGCAGTGGCACGCATGGTGCGACGCGAATGACAACCGCGGCTGCTGATCCGTTTGCGGAAGACCCGCGCCGCTTCGAGGTGTGGGGCTCGCCGATCGACCACAGCCTGTCGCCGGTCCTCCACACCGCGGCGTACGACCGGCTCGGTCTGCCGTGGCGGTACGGGCGGCGGCACGTCGACGAGGCGTCGTTCGCGAGCGAGCTGGCAGCCCTCGGGCCGGAGTTCCACGGGCTGTCGCTCACCATGCCGCTCAAGACACTCGCGCACGACGCGGCTCGGATGCGGGATGCCGCGGCGACCGCAACCGGCGCAGCGAACACGCTCCTCCGGACGGGCGATGGGTGGGCGGCGTTCAACACCGACGTCGGCGGACTCGCGGCTGCGCTCGCGGAGATCGGGTCCGCGGCTGCGCCTCGTGCCCGCATCGTCGGCGCAGGCGCGACGGCGACGTCGGCGCTCCTCGCGCTCGAGCGCGTCGGCGTCGGCCGGATCGACATCGCGGCACGACGGCCCGCCGCAGCCGAGCCGCTGCGGACGCTCGCGGCGAGCCGAGGCATCGCGGCGACGGTGTCGCCCCTCGACGCGCCGGCGGGGGAGGTCGAGCTGACCGTGTCGACCCTGCCGGGCGACGCGCCGGTCGCTGACGCCGTCTCCGCGGGTCTCGCCGCGAGCGGGGGCACGCTCTACGACGTCGTCTACGGCACGTGGCCGACAGCGCTCGGACACGCCTGGCTCGCCGCAGGACAGCCGGCCCACCCGGGCGCGACCATGCTGCTGCATCAGGCGGTGCTCCAGATCCGCATCTTCGCGACCGGTTCGCCCGACGACCCGCTGCCCGGCGAGGAGGACGTCGTCGCCGTCATGCGCCGGGCGCTCATGGGAGGATAGACGAATGCTCCGCGTGCTCACGGCCGGCGAATCTCACGGCCCCGAACTCGTCGCCCTCATGGAGGGCCTCCCCGCCGGCGTGCCGGTCTCACGTGCCGCGATCCAGGCCGACCTCGCTCGGCGCAAGCTGGGCTACGGCCGCGGCTCGCGCATGAAGTTCGAGGAGGACGAACTCACCATCTCGACGGGCGTCCGACACGGCTTCAGCCTCGGCAGCCCCATCGCTCTGCGCATCGGCAACACCGAGTGGCCGAAGTGGGTCGAGGTGATGAGCCCCGAGCCGATCGAGCTCACCGAGCGCTCCCGCGGACGCGGTGCCGCCCTGACTCGGCCTCGCCCCGGCCACGCCGACCTCGTCGGCATGCAGAAGTACGGATTCGACGAGGCCCGGCCGATCCTCGAGCGCGCGAGCGCCCGTGAGACGGCCGCGCGCGTGGCTCTCGGCGCGGTGGCCCGGTCGTTCCTGAACGAGCTCGGCATCCGGCTCGTCAGCCACACGCTCTCGATCGGCCCCGTGCGGGTGCCCGACGGCTCGGCGCTGCCGACGCCCGACGATGTCGACGTGCTGGATGCCGATCCGCTGCGGTGCTTCCACGCCGAGACCTCTGCCGCGATGGTCGCCGAGGTGGACGCTGCGAAGAAGGACGGCGACACGCTGGGCGGCATCGTCGAGGTCCTCGCGTACGGGCTCCCGCCCGGGCTCGGATCCCACGTGCAGTGGGACCGCCGTCTCGACGCGAAGCTCGCGCAGGCGCTCATGGGTATCCAGGCGATCAAGGGCGTCGAGGTCGGCGACGGCTTCGAGACCACGCGTCGTCGCGGCTCCGCGGCACACGACGAGCTTTTCGCGACCGACGCGGGCATCGCGCGCTCGAGCGACAAGGCGGGTGGCACCGAGGGCGGGATGTCGACGGGCACAGTCCTGCGGGTCCGAGCGGGCATGAAGCCGATCGCGACGGTGCCGAAGGCGCTGCGCACGGTCGACGTCGCGTCGGGCGACGCGGCGACGGCTCATCACCAGCGGTCCGACGTGTGCGCGGTGCCGGCAGCCGGCGTCGTCGCCGAAGCGATGGTCGCGATCGTGCTCGCGGAGTCCGTGCTCGAGAAGTTCGGGGGCGACAACGTTGCCGAGACCCGCCGCAACCTCGAGGGATACCTCGCGGCGATCCCCGAGACGCTGCGCTCGGCGGCGCTGAGCGACGACGCGATCGGATGACCGCCCCCGCGATCGTCTTGATCGGACCGATGGGCGCGGGCAAGTCGAGCATCGGCAAGAAGCTCGCGCGCGTTCTCGGCGCGACGTTCACCGACAGTGACGGCCTCGTCGTCCGCGACCACGGCCCCATCGAACGGCTCTTCGCGGAGGGTGGCGAGGAGCGCTTCCGCGAGATCGAGAGGCTCGCGGTCGCCGAGGCCCTCGGGCGCGGCGGTGTCGTCGCCCTCGGTGGCGGCGCGGTGCTGCATCCCGATACCCGGAGCGACCTCGCCGCGCACCGTGTGGTGCTGCTCACCGTTTCGGAGCAGACGATCGCCTCCCGCCTCGCCGGCACCACGCGCCCGCTGCTCCAGGGCGACGACCCGGTGGGTCGCTGGCGCGAGGTCGCCGAGAGCCGACGCGAGCTCTACGATCAGCTCGCCGACGCACGCTTCGACACATCCACCGGCCGGATCCAGGACATCGTCGACGCCATCGCGGCGTGGGCTCAGGAGGAGACGTCATGACAGACACCACCGTCATCACCGTCGGGGGCACCGCGCCTTACGACGTGACCATCGGGCGAGGCATTCTTCCGCTCGTCGGCTCGGCGCTGCCCGAGGCCGCTCGCAAGGTGCTCATCGTGCACCCCCCGACGCTGTCCGCACAGGCCGAGCGTCTCCGCGAGATCCTGGGGTCGGACCGCCAGGTGCTGCTGGCGGAGATCCCCGACGCCGAGCAGGGCAAGCGCGTCGAGGTCGCGGCGTTCTGCTGGCAGGTCATGGGCCAGGCGGACTTCACGCGCACGGATGCCGTCGTCGGGTTCGGCGGCGGCGCCGTGACCGACCTCGCCGGCTTCGTCGCCGCGACGTGGCTGCGCGGCATCGCGGTCGTGCAGGTCCCCACGACGGTGCTTGGCATGGTGGATGCCGCCGTCGGCGGGAAGACGGGCATCAACACCGCGGAGGGAAAGAACCTCGTGGGTGCCTTCTGGCCCCCGGTCGCCGTGGTCTGCGACCTCGACCTGCTCGACGGGCTGTCGCGCAACGAGCGCGTCGCCGGCTTCGCGGAGGTCGTGAAGGCCGGTTTCATCTGGCACCCCGAGATCCTCGACCTGATCGAAGCGGATCCCGAGGCGGCCGTCGACCCGCACAGCGACGCGTTCCGGCGGAGCATCGAGCTCGCGATCGACATGAAGGCGAAGGTCGTGGGGGAGGACCTGCGCGAAGCGGGGCTTCGCGAGGTCCTCAACTACGGGCACACGCTCGGGCACGCCATCGAGCACGCCGAGCGGTACCAGTGGCGCCACGGCGCCGCGATCTCGGTGGGGATGATGTTCGCGGCCGAGCTGTCGCGTCTGGCGGGACGACTCCCGGATGCCGCAGCCCAGCGTCACCGCGACATCCTCGAGACCCTCGGGCTGCCCACCTCGTACCGTGCGGGTGCGTGGCGCCAGCTGCTGGCGACGATGCAGCGCGACAAGAAGACCCGCGGCTCGATGCTGCGGTTCATCGTGCTCGACGACATCGCCAAGCCGACCGTTCTGCAGGCCCCCGATGAGTCGCTGCTCTTCGCCGCCTACCAGGAGGTGGGGGCCTGAGCCGGCGCGTCATCGGTAGGGTGGGCGCGTGAGCACCCCTCGACGCCTACTGCTGGTCAACGGGCCGAACCTCAATCTGCTCGGCACCCGCGAGCCCGAGGTCTACGGACGCGAGACCCTCGCCGACGTCGAGGCCCTCGTCATCGCGGCGGCCGGGGAACGCGGCGTCGAGGTGCGCTGCGTGCAGAGCAACCATGAGGGCGTCCTCATCGATGCCATCCACGAGGCCCGTGCGGACTGCGTCGGCATCGTGATCAACCCCGGCGGGCTCACGCACACCTCCGTCGTCCTCCGTGATGCGCTCGCGGGAGTGTCCCTGCCGGTGGCCGAAGTCCACATCTCCGACGTCTACGAGCGCGAGAGCTTCCGCCACCACTCCTACGTCGCCGACGTCGCCTCGGTCCATGTCATCGGCGAAGGTGTCGCCGGATACGCGCGCGCGACGCGACAGCTGCTCGACATCCTCGCGTAGAATCGATCCTCGGCCCGTCGGCCGCCCGACCACACGAACGGAACTCCACACTCATGGCATCGACCGCAGACATCAAGAACGGCGTCGTCCTCAGCATCGACGGTCAGCTTTGGAACGTCATCGAGTTCCAGCACGTCAAGCCCGGCAAGGGTGGTGCGTTCGTGCGCACGAAGCTGAAGAACGTCGTGTCGGGCAAGACCGTCGACCGCACCTATAATGCCGGCGCGAAGATCGAGATCGAGAACGTCGACCGCCGCGACTTCACCTACCTGTACAACGACGGCGACAACTTCGTCTTCATGGACGTCGACGACTACGACCAGATCACGGTCCCCGCCGCCACCGTCGGCGACGCCAAGAACTACCTGCTCGAGAACCAGCAGGTGCAGATCGCGCTGAACAACGGCAACCCGCTCTACATCGAGCTGCCCGCTTCGGTCGTCCTCGAGATCACGTACACCGAGCCGGGCCTGCAGGGCGACCGCTCGTCGGCGGGCACGAAGTCCGCGACGGTCGAGACCGGCTACGAGATCCAGGTTCCGCTGTTCGTCGAGCAGGGCACGAAGGTCAAGGTCGACACCCGCACGGGTGACTACCTCGGCCGCGTGAACTGACGCCGGTCCCCGCCCGATGAGCGCTCGCTCCAAGGCGCGCAAGCGCGCCCTCGACATCCTCTACCAGTCCGACATCCGCGGCGACGACCTCGGGGTGACCCTCGCCGCCGAGGCGAAGCGCGCGGCTCTCGAGCCCGCCCGCGAGGCGTCGTGGCTGTACGCGCGCGAGATCATCGACGGCATCATCGACAACCGCGAAGACATCGACGAGCAGATCACGACGTTCGCGAAGGACTGGTCCCTCGCGCGGATGCCGGCCGTCGACCGCGCGATCCTCCGGCTCGGTGTCTGGGAGATCGTGTACAACGACGCGGTTCCTGCCGCAGTGGCCATCGACGAGGCCGTGGAGCTCGCGAAGGAGTTCTCGACCGACGGATCGAGCGCTTTCGTCCACGGCGTGCTCGGTCGGGTCGCCCGACTGGGCTGACCGACGTCGGAGGCACCCTCGAGAATCCTCGTATGAGGTCGAACCCGTGACCGAGAGGGCAGCGCCGTCGTGGCGCGCCGTCCTGGCGCCGGCGGCGTCGGGTGAGAACGCCGTCGCCCTGGGCGTGCAGCTGCGCCAGCGAGAGAGCGCCGCCGCGGCTCACTGGGGGCCGCGGCGGGTGCTTCCGGCGACCCCGCGGAGCGTCGCCACCTCCGACGGCGAGCTCCGGCTCGCGGTGCGTCCGCTCTCTCGCAGCGGAACCAGTGGTCGATGGGTGCAGGGCGACGAGAGCTGGGAATCGCTGCGACGCGGTGCGTGGCGGGTCGATCCGGTGCGCGCGCGCTGGTTCTCGACGCTGTACGGCATCGCGCATGACGCCCGGCTGCTCGGCGGCTACGGCGACTCGGAGTGGTTGACGCTCGACGGCGCCGACTCCGAGCTCCTCTGGCCCCACCTTCGCGCCGCGGCCGGTCTCGGCATCCCGATTGTGCCGACCCGACCCGATCAGCAGGTGCTCCTGGCCGACGGCGCGTCGATCGAGGTGCGGGTGGACAGCGTCGACGGTGACCTGCAGCTCACGCCCGTCGTGCGGTTCGCCGGCGGTGAGGAAACCGCTGCGCATGCGCGCCCGCTCGGACATGTCGGCATCTACGGCGCCAGCCAGGTCGCGGATGGCCTGCGGGTCGTCTTCGCACCGGTGGGCTTCGGCCCGGGTGTCCGATCTCTCCTGGCGGCCGGCGACTCGATCCGCGTTCCCGCGGCGGATCGCGAAGAGTTCCTCCGCGAGGCATACCCCAGATTGGCCCGGGAGACGGTCGTCGTGCCCGCCCCGGGAGTCCGATTGCCCCCGCCCGAACGCACGACGCTCGTCGTCACGGTCGATCACGGCCCGCGCGACGAGCTCGCGTACGCGTTCGCCTGGCAGGTGCCCGGCGCAGGCCGCGTCGCGTGGGACGCTGCCGCGGGATCGGCGTCCGCCGATCCCGAGCTCCGAGTGGCCCTCGAGGCGGCGTGGGCGAGCGCTACGGACGACCCGTTCGTGCCCGAAGGAACCCGCAGCGGCGTCGAGGCGGCGGAGTTCACGACCGAGGTGCTGCCGGTGCTGCAGGCGCTCGACGGGGTCCGCGTCGAGGTGTCGGGCGTGACGCGGTCGTATCGGGAGCTTTCGGGCGACCCGCGCATCACCGTGAAGACGGTCGAGACCACCGACGCGGACTGGTTCGACCTCGGCGTGCACGTCGAGGTCGAGGGACGCCGCGTTCCGTTCCGCCCGCTGTTCACCGCCCTCGCGCAGCGTCGGAAGAAGATGCTGCTGTCCGATGGTGCGTACTTCTCCCTTTCGCATCCGGCACTCGACCGTCTGCGCGAGCTCATCGAGGATTCGCGCGACCTGGTCGAATGGGAGACCGGCAGCGCCCGCGTCAGCCGCTATCAGGTGGAGCTCTGGACGGCGTTCGAGGACGTCGCCGACGAGGCGGAGCCGGCCGTACGGTGGCGTGCGGCCGTCGACGACTTCCGCGATGCGGCAGCCGAGGGCGTGCCTGCGGCCGCCGCGGAGACGCCGGTCGGCATCGTCACCCCCCTGCGGCCCTACCAGCATGAGGGGTACGCGTGGCTCGCGGCACTGCGCGACGCGCGCCTGGGGGGCATCCTGGCCGATGACATGGGGCTCGGCAAGACTCTGCAGCTCCTCGCGCTGCTCGAGCGCGAGCGCGAGCGCGGTTCGAGTCGGCCCGCGCTCGTCGTCGCGCCGACCTCGGTCGTGTCGGCATGGCGCGATGAGGCGGCGCGTCATGCCCCGGGCCTGCGCACTGTCGTGGTCGACGGTGTCGGGGCCGCGCTCGAGCGGATCGAGGCGGACCTCGTCCTGACCTCCTATGCGCTGCTCCGCCTCGACGCCGCCGCGTACGCCGAGCGCGAATGGTCGACGGTCGTGCTCGATGAGGCGCAGTACGTCAAGAACCCGCGGACGCGCGTGCACCGCGCCGTGCTCGGCCTGCGTGCCGATGTCGTCCTCGCTGCCACCGGCACACCGCTCGAGAACAGTCTGACCGACCTCTGGGCGATCCTGTCGTTGACGAGCCCCGGCCTCTTCCCCTCGGCCCGACGCTTCCGGGAGGAGTATGTACAGCCGATCGAGCGTGGCCGTGTCGACGAGAACCTCGAAGGGGGCCCCGCGCGCGAACGCCGGCTTGCGCGGCTGCGGCGGCGCATCCGGCCGTTCCTGCTCCGACGCACGAAGGATGTCGTGGCGCCCGAGTTGCCGCCTCGGCAGGAGCAGGACGTGCGCGTCGAGCTCTCCAGCGGTCACCGTGCCGTCTACGAGCGCGTGCTGCAGCGGGAGCGCCGGAAGGTGCTCGGGCTGCTGGACGATCTCGACAGCCAGCGGTTCATTGTCTTCCGATCCCTGACTCTTCTGCGCATGCTGGCGCTCGCGCCCGCTCTCGTGGACGCCGGTGGGCCGGGTCTCGTCCCGAGCAAGCTCGAGGCGCTCCGCGGGCGCTTGGACGAGGTGATCGCCGAGGGGCACCGAGCGCTCGTGTTCAGTCAGTTCACCTCGTTCCTCGACATCGTCGAAGCCGACCTCCGGGCGCGCGGCACCGGAGTGGTCCGCCTCGACGGCTCGACGAGCAACCGGGCGGCGGTGGTGGAAGCGTTTCGGAAGGGCGATGACCCGGTGTTCCTCATCAGCCTCAAAGCGGGCGGCGTGGGGCTGACCCTCACGGAGGCCGACTACGTCTTCCTGCTCGATCCCTGGTGGAATCCGGCGGCCGAGCAGCAGGCGATCGATCGCACGCACCGCATCGGCCAAGACCGGCCAGTGAGCGTGTACCGCCTGATCGCGGCGGGCACGATCGAGGAGAAGGTGGTGGAGCTGCAGCGGCGCAAGGCACGACTCGTCGGTGCGGTCCTCGACGCCGACGGCGCGTTCTCGAACGCCCTGACCGCCGACGACATCCGCCTCCTGCTGGCGTGAGCTTCCCCTCGCATCGACGTCGGGTGAACTGACACGGCCCACGGCGGGCAGGGGTCGCCGACGCCTCACGTAGACTCGACCAGTCGCAACAGGAGGTCATCGTCATGCGCATCACAGGCCTGGGACACGCCGGAATGTTCATCGAGACGGCAGGGGGCAGCATCCTCTGCGACCCGGTCGTCGGACCGAGCTTCTTCGGCTCGTGGTTCCCGTTCCCCGACAACCGGGGCCTCGACTGGGAGCGCTTCGGGCGCGCCGATTTCCTGTACATCTCGCACCGGCACCGCGATCACTTCGACCCCGCGCTGCTGCGCGCGCACGTCCCCACCGACATCCGCGTGCTTCTGCCGGACTACCCGACCGACGATCTCGAACGCGATCTCCGCGATCTCGGGTACGACAACATCATCTACACGCAGGCGGGTGTGCCCCTGGAGTTCGGCGACCTCAAGGTCATGGTCACGCCCCTGCGCGCCCCGAGCGACGGCCCGATCGGCGACTCGTCCCTGTCGGTCGACGACGGCACCGCCTCGGTGCTGAACCAGAACGACTCCCACCCGCTGGATCTCGAGAAGCTGATGTCGTTCGGCAAGCCCGAGGCCTACTTCACCCAGGTGTCCGGCGCGATCTGGTGGCCGATGGTCTACGACCTGCCGCAGGACGCGAAGCAGAACTTCGCTCAGCTCAAGCGCGATGCGCAGAACAAGCGCGCGATGTACTACATCGACAAGGTCGACGCGCCTCACGTCTTCCCGATGGCCGGACCGCCGATGTTCCTGCGCGAAGAGCTGTTCCGTTACAACGGCTGGGGCGAGCAGAACGACTCGATCTTCACCGATCAGGCGCAGTTCCTGGCTCATATGGCCGAAGAGCGTCCCGATCAGAAGGGGTACCTGTTCGTTCCGGGAACGCAGGTCGATCTCAACGACGGCGTGCTGGAGGTCACCCAGACGCTGTACACGGATGCCGAGATCGAGCGCATCTTCTCGGACAAGTGGGCCTACCTCGCCGAGCAGCGCGACAGTCGTCAGGCCGAGGTCCGCGCCGAGATCGAGCGTCGCGCCCCGATCCTGCCGCCGGACGAGATGCTGGCTGCGATCAAGCAGTGGTGGGAGCCGCTCCTGCGCCGCGCCCGGACGATCCGCAACGGTGTGGGCGGGATGGTGCGCTTCCGCATCGGCGAGCTCGACATGGTGGTCGACTTCCCGAAGGCGAAGGTCCGCGAGTACGCGGGCGAGGAGTGCATCTACTGGTACACGATCCCCGCCGACCTGGTGTCGACCAACATCCGCGACCACGAGATCGACTGGTCGAACTCGATCTTCCTGTCGATGCAGTTCGAGGTCGGCCGCAGCGGCAAGTTCAACGAGTTCCTCACGACGTTCTTGAAATGCCTGTCGCGTGATCGCATCGAGTACGTCGAGAACTGGTACGCCGAGCAGTCGGATCAGACCGAGGATGCCGAACTGGGCGACTGGACCGTGCAGCGCCGGTGCCCGCACCTGCGAGCAGACCTCACGAAGACGGGCAAGATCGAGGACGGTGTGCTCACCTGCTCGCTGCACGACTGGAAGTGGGACCTCGCGACCGGGCGCTGCCTGACCACCCAGGGACACCCGATTCGCGCGAGCCGCATCATCGAGACCGCGAACGCGACCAACCCCGCCGCCTGATCTCGTCAGCGCCGAACGGGTGGTAGCGGATCACGACGTGATCAGCCACCACCAGACGAGCAGCAGGGTGACGAGGAAGCCGCCGAGCTGGTTGAGCCAGAGAAAGCGGTCCCAGCCCGCGGTGGCTCGTTCGCACGTCTCGTCGGTGATGTTGCGGAACGGCCACAGCGTGATGAGGTACGGGACCGCCACGAGAGCCGCAAGCGGGCCCGGCCAGCTGGTCGCGAGCATGAGAGCGCCGGCGAGGGCGTAGCAGCCCAGCGCGAACCTCACGGTCCAGCGGGCGCCGCGCACGGTCGCGATGGACGCGATTCCCGCCTCGCGGTCGGCCTGGACGTCCTGTACGGCCCCGAACGCGTGCGAGGCGACGCCCCACGCGGCGAAGCTCAGCAGGATGAGGACGAGCTGCCACGTCCAGGTCGCGCTGGTGAGGACCAGCCCGTACACGGCGGGGGAGAAGAAGTGGATGCTGCTCGTGATCGAGTCGGCGAACGGCCGCTCTTTCAGCCGAAGCGGGGGAGCGCTGTAGAACACGACGAAGAAGAGGCTCGCGGCGAGGATGAGCCAGGACAGCGGGGAACCGACCGCGACGAGATAGGCCACGAACGGCAAGCACGACAGGGCGGCGGCCCAGAGCGTCGCCCGGTGCACCCGCCGGTCGAGGATGGCGCCGTGCGCGCCGCCCTTCCGCGGGTTCCGCAGGTCGGACTCGTAGTCGAAGACGTCGTTGATGCCGTACATCGCGAGGTTGTACGGGACGAGGAAGAACAGGGTGCCGATGAGCAGAGTCGCGTCGATCTGGCGAGTGGTGAGGAGGTAAGCCGCGGCGAACGGGTAGGCGGTGTTGATCCAGCTCACCGGGCGGGAGGCGACGAGGAGCTGGCGCGCGAGCGCGGGGGCGGTCATCGTTTCGGCTTCTCCAAGAGGGTCGCGACGGCAGGCACCAGGAAGGCCGCGCACAGCGGGTAGGCGAAGTCTTCGAGCGGCGCGAGTCCGATTCGGATGCCGCTCAGGTGCTCTTCCGGATAGGTGAACAGCCCGGCGGCGATCATCACGTTATCGAATACCGCCGTCAGCAGGAGGAGCACGACCGCGGCGACCGAGGACCAGGCCATGCGGGCGGCGAAGCGCGGGCGCCGAGCGGACATCGCTGTCACGACGACGGTCACGAGGACGAAGGGGATGACGATGAGGGGATAGATCATGGCGCGACATCCCTCCGGCGGGGCTCGTGCGGCCGTCCCTCGTGCCGGCGCCGCGCGCCGCCGTAGGCGACCAGCGCGAGGTAGCTGAGGAAGAGGAGGAAGACCGGCTCTTCGAGCGGCAGGTGCGGGGCGAGATCGACACCGAGCAGCGCGGGGCTGTCGCCCTTGACGAACACGCCCGTTGCGATGCCGACAGCGTCCCACAGCAGGAAGAATGCCGTGCCGAGCACAGAGGCGATCACCGTGCGTCGACGGTCGCGCCAGAACGCCAGGCGGAACCGACGATCGAGCAGCCCGACACCGCAGAGCGATACGAGCAGGGCGAGCAGGTACAGGCCCGGCACCGCTCAGCCGGTGGGGGCGGCCGGCTCGGGCAGCGGGCCGGCGGTCGTGTCTCCGCGCAGGCGCTTGACGACGAGCTCTGCCGAGATCAGGCACATCGGCAGCCCGATGCCCGGGAGCACGGAAGCGCCGGCGTAGTAGAGACCGGGAACCTTCTTGGAGGCGTTCCCCGGGCGGAACAACGCGCTCTGTCCCAGCGTGTGCGCGAGTCCCAGGGAGTTTCCGCGCCACGCCCCGAGGTCGCGCGCGAAGTCCGCGGGTGCGATCGTGCGGCGGACGCGTACGCGAGAAGCGAGATCGTCCACCCCGGTCCACTGCGCGATCTGCTCGATCGCCCGGTCGGCGGCGGCTTCGATCGCGGCATCACCGGCCCCGTCGACACCTCCGCGGCCGAGTTCGGGGTCGGCCGGAATGGGAACCAGGACGAACAGGTTCTCCGATCCGGCTGGAGCGACGGTGTCGTCGGTCGCGCTGGGACGGCACACGTACAGCGACGCGGGATCGGGGATGTGGGTGTCCCGTCCCGAGATCGCATCGAAGTTCTCGCGCCAACCGCGGGTGAAGAGCAGGGTGTGGTGCGACAGCTCGGGCAGTTCGCCCTCGACGCCCAGGAGGATCAGCAGCGCGCCGAAGCTCGGCGTGCGCTTGCGCCACCAGCGCTCGGGGTACGTCTGCCGCTCGGGAGGGAGCAGGACCGTCTCGGTGTGGTGCAGATCGGCTGCGGACACCACGATGTCGGCGGCGATCTCGCTCGTGTCGGCCAGACGGACCCCGCGGGCGCTGCCGTCCGCGGCGGTGAGGATCTGCGCGACGGCGGTGCCGGTGCGCACCTCGACGCCGCGTTCGCGCGCCAAGCGCTCGATCGCCGCGATGATCTCGGTGAAGCCGCCGCGCGGGTACAGCACGGCGTCGTCGAGGTCGAGGTGGCTCATGAGGTGGTAGAGGCTCGGCACGTCATACGGCGACGAGCCGAGGAAGACCGCGGGGTAGCCGAGGACCTGGCGCAGCATCGGGTCCTGGAACCGGCTGTCGACGAACCGGTTCAGCGAGCGGGTGAGCAGCGGAGCGAGCGTCGGGATGCGCCGCAGGATGTCGGGGTCGCGGAGCCCCTCGGACGAGGCGTACGTGTCGTACAGGAATTTCGATACCGCGAGGTCGTAGGCGTCGGCAGCGGAATCGAGGTATTCGTCCAGTCGTGCGCCGGCACCGGGCTCACGGCTCTCGAACAGCGCTGTCGCCTCGGCTCGCCCCGACACGACGTCGATGTGCTCTCCGGCGCCGTCACCCTCGGGCTCCGCGTAGACGCGATAGGCCGGGACCAGGGGGACCAGGTCGAGTTCAGCCGCCGCCGTCGTCCCGAGCAGGGCGAAGAAGTGCTCGAAGACCTCGGGCATGAGGTACCAGCTCGGCCCGGTGTCGAACCGGAAGCCATCGCGCTCCCACGTGCCCGCTCGTCCGCCTGTCTCCTCCCGCGCCTCGATCACCGTCACGGCGTAACCCTCATCGGCCAGCAGTGCAGCCGTGGCGAGACCGGCGATGCCGCCGCCGATCACGACGACGCGCGAGCCGGGCGCGGGGCGCGGCGATCGTGCCCGGGTCATGCGCCGGCTCGCAGGGGAGCGGCGCCGACCGTCGCGCGAGCGGCCAGGCCGAGCTTCACGGTGTTCGGTACGCGGACTCGCTGGTCGGTGTCACCGGCCCGTCGCAGGCGGTGGGAGAGCGCCGTGAACAGATCGTGCGCTGCGGTGACGGCGCGTCGGCAGTCCGCCGGCAGGCGCGGGATGATGGCGCCGGCCGCATCGAGGTCGGCGTCGATACGGTCGAGCACTTCGACGCGCGAGGCGGTGCCGTCGGCGCCGTCGACACCGAGGTAGTCGCGGCCGAGGGATCCGACGTCGTGGGGCAGATCACGCAAGAAGTTCACGTCCTGGAATGCGGCGCCGAGGCGACGTGCGCCATCGACGAGATCGGGGTCGGCGGGGCGCGGGTGCGAGCCGCCGGCGTTGACGAAGGTCTGGAGGCACATCAGTCCGACGACTTCGGCCGAACCATAGACGTAGGAGGCGTGCGAGCCCGCGTCGTGGGACGACACCTCGAGATCGGTCCGCATCGAGGAGAAGAAGGGTCGCACGAGGTCTGCGCCGATACCGCACTCCCGCGCCGTCGACGCGAACGCGTGGACGATGAGGTTCGCGCTGAAGCCCTCCTCGACCGCCAGGAGCGTCTCCTCCTCGAGCGCGTCGAGGACGCGTCGTTGTGCCGTGAGGGGCATCCCGGCCTGCTCGGCGGATCCGTCGACGATCTCGTCGGCCACGCGAACCAGGGCGTAGATGTTCCGCACGTGCGGACGCACGCGCGGCCCCAGGAGCCGCGCAGCGAGCCCGAACGAGGTCGAGTAGGCCGAGATCACGACGGCTGCGGCGTCGCGCGCGGTTCGGTCGTACAGGGCGATCGCGGAGTGGTCGGGGGTCACGGGATCCGTCCTTCGATGCCGTCGGCGAGCTGCTCGATGAGCGCACGCGCGGCGGGTGGCAGTTCGACCGCCCGACGCCGCACCGAGGAGAGCGTCTGGCCGATGAGGGTCACCAGCTGCTCGCGGGCGCCGCTGGCGTCGAGCTCGCGCTGTGCCGCCTGGACGGCGATCGGACCCGTCGGCGCCATCGCCAGCGCGGACGACACCTGTGGCCAGGACGCCGAGTCGCGGGCGAAGGAGATGAGAGGCGTGCGCTTGGCCTCGCGGAGGTCCGCGCCGGCGCCCCGGCCGGCCTGCGCCTCGTCGCCGAAGGTGCCGATCAGATCGTCCACCAGCTGGAAGGCGAGGCCGAGGTCCGCTCCGACCGACATCAGCACGCCGCGATCACCGTCGTCCGCCCCGGCGAGCACGGCACCCGCCGCGAGCGGTGCGCAGAAGGAGTAGACCGCCGTCTTGTCGTGAGCCGTGCTGAGCAGTTGCGCGGTCTCCGGCTCGGCAGGGACGACGGCCTGCTCGACGTCGGCGAGCTCTCCGATGGCCGACACCAGCACGGCATCGTCGAGCAGATCGAACAGGGGTACCCGCTGATCCGACGCGACGTCGGCCGTGGCCACGAGACGCGCCGCCTCGTAGAGAAGGATGTCGCCGGCAAGGACGGCGGCGGCATCGCCCACCCGCTCGGCGTCGTCTGCGCTGACGCCCAGGGACCGGGCGTGCGATCGGAAGGTCCCGCCGACGTTGGGAACACCGCGCCGCTCGATGTCGCGGTCGATCAGATCGTCGTGGATCACGAACGCGCTGTGGAGCAGTTCGAACGCGGCTGCCACGTCCCACAGGCCGGGCGTGGCCAGGCGGTCGCCGCCGAACGCGTCGAACGACGCCACCACCAGAGCCGGGCGGAAGCGCTTGCCGCCGGATGTCGCCGCCGAGGCGGCGCGGATGAGGGCAAGAGCCGATGAGCCCCGAGGGATGGCCCGCTGTGTGAGCCTGGTGAGGACTTCCTCGAGCGCGCGATCGACAGCGGCTCTGCTGTCATCGGGCAAGGAGATCACGTTCACCGTCCTGGATATGCCATTCGCGAGGCGTTTTTGCTAGCTTAACTAGCGTTTGAGCCGATGATAACCAGGCTCGAGAGGTGGTGTCCACATGGCTGACCCGAATGCCGAGGTGGCGAGAAGTCGTGTAGAGCGCTCGGCTCTCGAAGCCGTGCGAGCGTTCAGCGACGCGATGGATCGCATGCATACCGGGCTCCGCTCGGACATGGACATGAACGCCACCGACCTCTCGGCGCTGCGCATGCTCAGCATTCGCGAGCAGCGCGGTGAGCTGGTGAAGCCGCACGACCTCGCGCGCCATCTGGGTATATCGAGCGCTTCCACGACGAAGATGCTCGATCGACTGGCGAAGGAGGGGTTCATCGAGCGCGCGCCGCACCCGAACGACCGACGTGCACTGGTCATCACGCTCACCGAATCGTCCCGGCAGGACTTCGGCCGGCATTTCGCCGCACGCCTGCGCCGCATGCGAGAGGCGATGGACCCGTTCAGTCCCGAGGAGCTCGCGACGGTCACACGCTTCCTCGACGGCATGAGCGAAGCGATGCTGGCCGACTGACGAAGAGCCGCTGAGACTGGCTCCGCTGGCTTTCGGCGGGCGCGGCTACATGCAACGAAGGCCCCGTCTTTCGACGGGGCCTTCGTGTTCTTGTTGCGGGGACAGGATTTGAACCTGCGACCTCTGGGTTATGAGCCCAGCGAGCTACCGAGCTGCTCCACCCCGCGGCACAAGAGATAACACTAGCACGAGGTCCGAGGGGCGTCCAATCGGGGTGGCATCCGGAGCGTCCCGGGCGTGTCGTGACGCGACCGGCATCCGGGTGTTGGCGTCCTCGGTCCGGGGCGAGGAAGATAGCGACATGAGTCCCGCCACCCCGGTCACCGACCGAGGCGATGACGTCGCAGACGACGGTCGTGCCGAGTCGGCGGACGAGCGTGCCGACCGCAACTGGAACGAGCTGCTCCAGGAGTTGCGCGTCCTGCAGACGGGCACCCAGATCCTGACCGGTTTTCTGCTGGCTCTCGCCTTCCAACCGGCGTTCCGCGACCTGAGCGGGCCGCAGCGGGTGTTCTATCTGACCCTCGTCGTGCTGGCAGCACTCAGCGCGATCGTCGCCCTGTCGCCGGTGGCCCTCCATCGCGGCTTGTTCCGCCGCCGGGCCAAGCCCGCCGTCGTCGCGTTCGGTCACACGGCTCTGCTGTTCGCGCTGGTGACGGTATCGGTCCTGCTGGTGGGCGTGGTCGTCTTCGTCTTCGACGTCGTGGTCAGCACTGCGGCATCCTGGGTAGCGGGGGGCGCGCTGGCGTTCCTCATAGCTCTGCTCTGGGTGGTCTCACCGCTCATCTACCGCCACCGCCGTTCGGAGGACCGATGACAGCTCTCGCCGTGGCCCAGTTCGCGCCCGCGGCCGACGTCGACGACAATCTCCGCGCGATCGCCGGGTTCGTCGAACGCGCTCGGTCGCGCGGAGCCCAGATCGTCCTTTTCCCGGAGTACTCGAGCTACTTCGTCGACCCGTTCGACGAGACGCTCCGCGAGAACGCCCAGGACCTCCAGGGTCCGTTCGTCGAGGGGCTCGGCGACCTCGCACATCATCACGGCGTGCACATCGTCGCGGGCCTTCTGGAGCGGGCTTCGGACGCCGAGCGCGTGCGCAACACGGTCGTGGCCGTGGGACCCGACGGGCTCGTCGCGTCGTACCGGAAACTGCACCTCTACGATGCCTTCGGGCAGCGCGAGTCCGACTGGGTCGAGCCCGGTGAGATCGCACCGCCGGAGACCTTCGAGATCGACGGCGTGCGCTTCGCGCTGATGACCTGTTACGACCTGCGGTTCCCGGAGATCGGCCGCGTACTCGCCGACACCGGCGCGCACGTCGTCCTCGTTCCCGCACAGTGGGTGCGCGGCCCGCTCAAGGAATTGCAGTGGAACACGCTGCTGCGGGCTCGCGCTATCGAGAACACCTTCTTCGTCGCGGCCGCGGACCATCCGCCGCCGCTGGGGGTCGGCAACTCCGGGGTGTTCGATCCGCAGGGTGTGGAGATCGCCGCGGTGGGAACGTCGAGCGACGTCGCCGTCGCCCACATCGACGTCCATGCGGTCGAGCGCGTCCGACGGGTCAACCCCGCGCTTCGGCTGCGCCGCTTCGAGGTCGTGCCCCGGTCAGAAGGCCCGCGCGAGTCGAGCTGACGCCTCGGCCAGGACGTCCGGGCGCTTGCAGGCGGCGAACCTCACCAGCGTGGCGTACTCGGTCCGGTGCGCGGGCGACGCGAAGGCCGTCAGCGGGATCGCCACGACACCCGCACGGTCCGGCAGCTCCCGGCAGAACGCGTCGCCGTCGGAAGCCCCGAGGGGCGCGGCATCCGCGACGGTGAAGTACGAACCGGCTGGGGTCGACACGGCGAAGCCGGCCTCGCGCAGCCCGGCGCCGAGGAGATCCCGACCCGCGCGCAGACGATCGGCGATACCCGAGAAGACGCCGTCGGGAAGCCGCAGTCCGGCGGCGACGGCAAGCTGGAACGGGCCGGCGTTGACGTACGTGAGCCATTGCTTGACCGCGAGGACTGCGCGGACGAGCTCGGCGGGGCCCGTGACCCACCCGACCTTCCAGCCCGTCACCGAGAACGTCTTGCCTGCGGACGAAATCGACAGCGTCCGCCCAGCGGCGCCGGGCAGGGTCGCGATCGGGACGTGGGGCGCGTCGAAGGTCAGGTGTTCGTACACCTCGTCCGTGACGATCACGGCGTCGTGCCGATGCGCCAAGCGGACGATCTCGTCGATCGTCTCGCGTGAGAAGACCGTCCCGGTCGGATTGTGCGGGTCGTTGACCAGGATGATGCGGGTGCGATCGGTGACGGCTGCGGCGAGCTCGTCGAGGTCGGGCTGGAAGTCGGGCCACCGGAGCGGAACGCCCACGAGGCGGGCACCGGACAGCGCGACCAGGGCCGCATACGCGTCGTAGTAGGGCTCGAAGACGACGACTTCGTCATCCGGGCCGTCGACCAGCGCGAGCACCGTCGCGGCGAGAGCCTCGGTAGCGCCGGCGGTCACCAGCACCTGCGTGTCGGCGTCGAGCTCGATGCCGTACCAACGCGACTGGTGCTCGGCGATCGCGGCCAGCAGTTCCGGCTCTCCGCGACCGGGCGGGTACTGGTTACGGCCGCCGGCGATGGCCGCGCGCGCGGCCTCGAGGACCTCTTGCGGCCCGTCCTCGTCGGGGAAGCCCTGACCCAGGTTGATCGCGCCCGTTCGAGCGGCGAGCGCGGTCATCTCGGCGAAGATGGTGGGGACGGGCAGACCGTCATCGGTCAGGAGACCGGCGCCTCGTGCGGCGCGGCGCCACGCGCCGGGAACCTCGTGCATCCGGCTCAGGCTACACGCATAGGCGTGTCCCATCCTCGGCATAGGCAAACCACAGCATGGGGCGGCAACCTGTTCTTGCTTGGACAAAGGAGCAACCTCGATGAGCGATCAGAACTTCCCCGACGACCGGACTCCCGACGCGCGCAGCGACGCCGAGCAGCCTGCCGACCACGCCCGTACCTCGCCCGTGTCGGCACCTGACGCGGCAGCGACGCCGCGCGCCGACGCGTCCATCCCGCCCCGCCCGCCGCTGCCCGGCGCGCCGGCGGACCCCGGCCCGGCCTTCCACACCCAGCCGACTCAGCCCTACGGCCAGCCCGCACCGCACAGTGGCGCTCCGGCCTTCGGTCAGCCCTTCGCGACGACCGCGGCCCCCGAGTCTCACGACCGAAGCAAGGTCGGAGGCGGGAAGATCGCGGCGATCCTCGTTGCGGCGGCCCTCGTCGGTGGTGCGGCCGGTGTCGGTGGCGCGGCGGCGGTGGGATCGTCGTTCGTCGCGGCTCCCGCTTCCCAGAGCTCGGGCCCGTCGTCGATCACCGTCAACAACCCCGACTCGGTCAACGCGACCACGGCCATCGCGACGAAGGTGCTGCCGAGTGTCGTGACCATCTCCGCCTCGTCCGGCACCTCCGGCGGGACGGGCTCCGGCGTGATCCTCAGCGAAGACGGCTACGTACTGACGAACACGCACGTGGTCACGCTCGACGGAGCCACCGGCGACCCGAAGCTCTCGGTCACCACCTCGGACGGCCGGGTGTACGCGGCCACGATCGTGGGCACTGACCCGACGTACGACCTCGCGGTCATCAAGCTGACCGACGCCTCAGGCCTCACCCCCATCGAGTTCGCCGACTCGAGCAAGCTCAACGTCGGCGACCAGACGGTCGCCGTGGGCGCGCCTCTGGGGCTGTCCAACACCGTGACGACGGGCATCGTGAGCGCGCTGAACCGCTCGATCCAGATCGCGTCGTCGGCGGCGCCCGAATCGGAAGGCGGATCGCAGCAGGAGACCCCGGGCGGGCGCACGCCGTTCGAGTTCGATTTCGGCCAGGGTCAGCAGACGCCGTCCCAGCCGAAGTCGTCGATCGCGATCTCGGTCATCCAGACCGACGCCGCCATCAACCCGGGCAACTCCGGCGGCGCCCTCGTCGATGGCAAGGGTCGACTGATCGGCATCAACGTCGCGATCGCGAGCGCGGGCGGGGCGTCCACCGAGGCCGGCTCCATCGGTGTCGGGTTCGCCATCCCCTCGACGGTCGCCGAACGCGTCGCGAACGAGATCATCGACAACGGCTCGGCTACCCACGGCCTCCTCGGCGCGACGGTCGGAGATGCCGCTGCGGCACCCGGCGCGACGCGTGCCGGCGCTCTCATCAATGAGGTGAGCTCGGGTGGGGCCGCCGCGTCGGCGGGCCTGCGCAACGGCGACATCGTGACGGAGTTCAACGGGATCGCCATCACCGACCAGGTCGACTTGACCGCACAGGTGCGCGCACTGGCCGCAGGCAGCGAAGCCAAGCTCACGTATGTGCGTGACGGCCGTGAGCAGACCGCGACCGTGACCCTCGGCCAGTTGCAGCAGTAAGCGCCGTACCGGCCCGGACGCCACCCCGCGATAGGCTCGCGGGGTGGCGTCCTTCTCGTTCGGCGCGGGCAATGTGCGCAAGGTCCTGCGCATCCCCGCCTATCTCGCGGGACGGCTCGCCACCCTCGTGATCCCGCGTGATCGATCCGCTTGGGTGTTCGGGTGCGCCGTCGGCATCGCCGATGGGGCGCTCGCCCTCTGGCAGGCGGCGCCCCGTCGCCGGGCCGTGTGGCTGGTGTCGTCGCAGCGGCAGGCCGACGATGCGAAGCGCCTCGGCATCCCGACCGTGCAGCGGGACTCGCTTGCGGGCTTCTGGCATACGGCCCGGGCGGGGGTCGTCGTGGTCACGCATGGTCTGGGCGACGTCAATCGCTACGGCGTCGGCGGTGCGTTCCTCGTGCAGCTGTGGCACGGCATCCCGCTGAAGCGGATCGGCCTCGACGCGCCGGTCACGACGGACCCCGGTCGGCTGGGCGGTGTTCCCGGCATCCGGCGTCTCTTGGCTCTGGCGTATCGGCGCACGCAGGCTCAGATCGACCTCCTGCCGGCAGCGTCCCACCGCGTGCGCGGCCGCCTGGAGAGCGCCTTCGGGCTCGACGACAGCCATGTGCCCGTGCTCGGTGAGCCG
The DNA here is from genome assembly GCF_053345465.1 of Microbacterium sp. M4A5_1d. Classification (NCBI taxonomy): domain Bacteria; kingdom Bacillati; phylum Actinomycetota; class Actinomycetes; order Micrococcales; family Microbacteriaceae; genus Microbacterium; species Microbacterium sp. M4A5_1d. The sequence continues at coordinate 561,109 of NZ_JBKFAD010000001.1, read as the reverse complement.
CGGGTCGACGTGCTCTCGCCCGCGGACCGCCGACAGGGGCGACAGGACGCGCGTCGGCGCCTCGAGACCGCGGTCCCCGGCCTCGCAGATGCTCATGCCGTGCTGTACGCGCCGACCTGGCGCGACGGAGACCCCGATCCGGCGACGCCCGACGCTGCCGACTGGCAGCGCATCCTTACCGTTCTCGAGGCGCACGACGCCGTTCTCCTGGTCCGCTCTCACCCCCTGGGCGGGGGCGACTACACCCCACCGTCGCCGACGCCGCGCGTCCGCATACTCGGGAGCGACCTCGTCCCGGACGTGACGCCCCTGCTCCCGGCCATGGACGCGCTCGTCACGGATTACTCCTCTCTCGTCTACGACGCCGGGCTCGTGCCGCTGCCGACGCTCTTCCTGGCCCCCGATGTCGAGCGCTACGCCCGCACTCGCGGCTTCTACGGCACCTACGGGGAGGTCGCGGGCGACGACGCCGCCCGATCGTGGCCCGAGCTGTGCTCGCAGCTCGACGAGCTCCTCGCGGGAGGACCGGAAACGGATCGTCGTCGCCGCCGATCGGCTGAGCTGAGCCTGCGCATGCACGCGTGGCGAGACGGCGGGAACGCGCGTCGAGTACACGAGGCGATCGTCGCTGCGGTGCCGGAAGCTGCAGGGGAGCGGTCGTGATGATCATCGGGTTCGATGTCGAGGGCTCACCCGTCCTCACCGTGAGTGGTGCCGGCCCCACGCCCGGCGAGGTTCAGGTCGTCGGCCCGCGGGCGCGATCTCGCGCCGAGGTGACGACTGTGGCCGGCGGCTGGACGGCGCGTGTCCCTCTGCACGCGTCCCGCTGGGGCGGCGCCTCCCTCCCGCTGCCCGGGGGAAGCTACGACCTCGTCATCGACGGCGTCCGAATGCAGGGCGACGGCGGCCAGGACACCGAGATGCCGGCGCCCTTCCACGGGAGCACGCTTCGCGCGAGCTGGGACGGAGCACTGCTGCGCATCGGGCCGCCCGTCGATCCGGCGCTCGCGTCGGGAGAGGGGAGTCGGGCCCTCGAACAGCGCTATGCCGCTCACCGCGGACCCCTCGAGAACGCCGTCTTCTTCGAGAGCTTCTACGGCCGGAGCGCGAGCGACAATCCGCTCGCGATCGACCGCGAACTGGCGCGCGTGGCTCCCGCAGTCACCCGCTATTGGAGCGTTGTCGATCTCTCGGTCGCGGTGCCCGAGGGAGCGATCGCCGTGGTCGACGGAAGCCCCGAATGGTGGCGAGCCCGGGGCGCCGCCCGACTGCTCGTGGTCAACGACTGGCTGCGCCGGCAGTTCGTCCGGAAACCGGGTCAGGTCGTCCTCCAGACCTGGCACGGTACGCCTCTCAAACGACTCGCTCTCCACCGGCCGGGCTTCGACCCGCGACGGGCCCTCGCCGTCTTCCGAGAGAGCAGACGCTGGGACATCCTCCTCGCCCAGAACCCCTACAGCGCACGCGTGCTCGGGGCGGCGTACGCGTTCCGGCGCAAGCCGGTGTGGGTCGAAGGGTATCCGCGGACGGATGAACTGCACACCGGCGACCGGGAGGCCGTGCGCGCGTCTCTCGGGATCGATGCCGGAGAGCAGGTGCTGCTGTACGCGCCCACGTGGCGCGACGACCGTCAGACGATCGTCGACTTCCTCGATCTGCCGGCGCTCGCCGAGGCGACAGGTGCGGTGGTGCTGGTCCGCGGGCACTCGCGGACGCTGGCGCCCGGCGCCGACGAGCGCGGGGCCCGCGTGATCGATGTGACGTCGTACCCCGACCCGGCCGCGCTTCAGCTCGCCTCGGACGCACTCATCACCGACTACTCGTCCGTCATGTTCGACTACTCCGTCACCGGGCGGCCGATGTACTTCTTCGTTCCCGACCTCGAGCACTACCGCGGTGAGCTGCGCGGGTTCTACTTCGATCTGACGGATGCGGCCCCCGGTCCGGTCGTGCGGACGCAGAAGGAACTGGTTCGCGCCATCACCTCTGGCGAGGGGGGCGACCCCGAGCGGTACGCCCGCTGGCGCGCCCGGTTCAACGCTCGTGATGACGGTCGGGCCGCAGAGCGCGTGGTCGCGCGGATCCTCGACCAGAGATTGGTCTCGCGCGATTGACCTAGGGAAGCGGCGTGTTCCGCTCGAGGCGCGATGTGTCGACGGTGCCCCGCGCCCCGCGCGCGGCGCCCTGCAGAAAGCCGACGCCCCATGACAGATGCATGGACGGCAGGACCGCGAGGGTCCAGAGGCGGTCTCGCAGTCCGCGACCGCCGCCGCGCCCGGCTGCGACGACGGCGATGATGGCCGCGTAGGCCGCGACAGGCGCATGGACGATCGACAGCAGGATGCCGGCGCGTCCCGGCGCCGCTCCGAGGAGCTGGGCCGCGCCGACGACGAGCGATGCGGCGGTCGCCACGACGAGTGCCGGGGGAGCGAAGAAGCGCAGACCGTTCCGTCTGCCGAAACGTCGTACGAGCTCGCCCCGCCATGAGCCGGTCGCCCGGAACTGCCGTACGAGGCGGGACCAGCTGTCGCGAGGCCAATAGGTGACGTGCAGGTCGGGGTCGAACCACACCCGATACCCGGCTCGCCGGATGCGGAGGTTGAGCTCCCAATCCTCGCCGCGGCGGATTCCTTCGTCGAACAACCCGACCTCGTTGAGGACGCTGCGCCGCATCACGCCCAGGTAGGCGGATTCGGCGGGGCCCTCGGTGGTACCGCCGTGGTATGCGCCGCCGCCGAGCCCGATGCGCGAGTTGTAGGCGCGGGCCACCGCTCGCTGGAAAGCGCTTCGGCCTTCGGCGCGCATCACACCGCCGACGTTCGCCGCCTGCACCCGAGCGAGCGTGTCGAGTGCGGCGCGCGCGTACCCGGGCTCGAGCTCCGAATGCGCGTCCACCCGCACGATCGTCGGGTAGCGAGCCGCCCGGATCGCGATGTTCAAGCCGACGGGGATGTGAGCCGCGGGGTTTCGGACGAGACGGATCCTCGGTTCCTCGTCGGCGAGCCGGCGGGCCACCGCGTCCGTTCCATCGGAGGACGGGCCGAGCGCGAGGATCACCTCGATCGGCGCGTCGAGGTCCTGAGCGAGCACGCTGCGCACGGCGTGTTCGAGGTAGTCGCGCTCATTGAGCACGGGGATGACGAAGGACACGCCCGCGCCTCGGTCCGGTACGGGCGCCGGACGCCATCCGTGCGCGTCGTCATGCATCCGTCGATCATGTCACGCGTCCCAGCTCCGGCCGACCCGCTCGGTACCCTGGAAGGGTGGGAATCATCTCGGACGTCCGAAAAGCCGTCGCACTGGTTCGGCGTGCCGTCTCGAACCGGGCCGCGTACGTCGACGTGCGACGCTCCCTCACCCGGGCGCCGCGGCCACCCGCCGGTCACTTCCGCATCGCGGTGTACTTCGCCGACGGTGACGTGAACATGTACCAGATACGGCAGTGGTACAAGCCGCTCCAACTCCTCGCGAAGACCTGGCCGGTCGTCGTCATCAGCCGCAGCGCCACCGGCGCGCAGGCGATCCTCGCCGATGGTGCGCTGCCCGTCCTGTTCGCCCCGACCGTCCGGGCCCTCGAATCGGTGGTCGCCGCGCAGGACATCCGGGTCGTCCTGTACGTCAATCAGAACACCCGCAACTTCCAGATGTTCCGCTACGGGCACCGATGGCATGTGTTCATCAACCACGGCGAGTCCGACAAGATGTACATGACCACGAACCAGTTCAAGGCGTACGACTATGCCCTGATCGCAGGTGATGCGGCTCGAGAGCGTCTCGGTCGCGTTCTCTGGGACTACGACCTCGACGCGCGCACGATCGCGATCGGTCGGCCGCAGGCGGATCACTTCTCGGGATCGCTCCCGTACCCCGAGGACGGGCGCCGCGTCATCCTCTATGCGCCCACCTGGGAGGGCGACCGCCCCGCCGCGCACTATGGCTCGATCGCCTCGCACGGCGAGGCTCTGGCGGCCGCGGTCCTCGCGTCACCGCAGCACCGGTTGATCTATCGGCCGCATCCGAGGTCCGGGGTCGTCGACGCGGCGTACGGTGACGCGCATCGGCGCATCGTCGCGGCGATCGCCGCCGCCAACAGCGCTGACCCGCTCGCTCATCACGTGTACGACGATGGTCCCGAGCTGGGGTGGCAGCTCGCCGCCGCCGATCTCGCCGTCGTCGACATCTCCGCGATGATCTACGACCGGCTGGCGGTCGCGAAGCCGCTGCTCGTCACCCGGCCCGCGGATCCGGCAGCGCTCGTCGATACGGGCGGCTACCTCGCGGATGCCGCCTGGCTCGACGCGGCCTCGGCGGCGTCGATCGTCGAGATCGCAGACCGCATCGCCGATGACCCCGACGCATCCGGGCGCCTGCGCGGGTGGTCGCGTCACTACTTCGGCGACACATCGCCGGGGGCCGCAACAGCGCGCTTCCACGCCGCGATCGAGCTGCTCATGCAGCGATGGGCGGAGTGGGACGCACGCACGGTCACCGTCGCCGACGAACGCGACGAGGCGGAGTTCGACGACGCCTGACGGGGGCCCTTGCCGGCTTCAGAAGCCGGCGAACCCGATCATCGCCGCGCCGGCGAGGAAGAGTGCCGCGAGCGCGACGGCGATCACGACGAGCACCAGATGCACGGTGAAGAACCGGGTACGCCGCCCGTCGGCATCCCTCGCGCGCGGGTCACGGGAGACACGTCGCAGGAAGGTCGGCCACGTGACGATGTTGAAGACGGCGCCCACGAGGAGGATCGTCACGACGAAAGCGATCATGATTCTCTCCGATCGGCGGAAGCGTCGTTCGCGCCCTTCTCTCGTGCGCTGCGCCGCTCGACACGCCGGAACGGTCGAGAGGCGAGCGAGCCGAGCTGACGGCCGCCCTCGGCGAACGTGCCGCTGATCCGACGCGCCACGAGCGCCGGACCTCGTCCGTTCGGTTGATTTTCCTCTCCGGGATCCAGCGTCGCCGGGAACGCGCTCGGGACAACGCCGAAGGCCCGGCGTGCGCCCGAGATGACGCGGCGCCCGAGGATGTGGTTGCCCGTGCCGCCGATCGCTGCGCCGATGCCGAACGGAAGCGCCTTGCCGACGACCGACGCGCCTCCCGCCGCGGCGAAGCGGCGCAGAAAAGCGTGCTTCAACCGGTCGAGGACAGGACCGACGGCCGTACGGGGGAGGGATGACGTCACGAGCTCGCCCCAGTAGGAGCTGCGCGCTGCGCCCTTGCCGCTGGCCTGTCGTGCGAACTGACCGACCAGATCCGCGCCCTCGCGGCCCAGCATGAGCGCGAGGACCAGGGCTCGAGCGCGATCGGGGTTGTCGACCGGGATGCCGTGCAGTTCTGCAAGAGATTGCGCGAACAGAGCGGTCGCTTCGAGGAATCCCGCCGTCTCGACGCCGCTGAGGGCGAGCGTCGTGGCCGTGCCGATCCCGGGGATCACCGCCGTGGCTCCGACCGCCGCGCCGCCCGTGGTGACCGCCGTGAGGTATCGACGTTCGAGCATCTGCACGACCTGGGCGGTCGTGGCACCGGGGTGCCGCTGCCGGATGCCGCGCAGATGTGCCAGGACGACCGGACGCTGCACGGCGAGGAGCCGGTCGAGCGTGCGGACGGTCAGCGGATGCTGCGCTCCCTCAGGGTCGCCCGCGTCGCGGCGCGGGGCGCCGTCGGGAAGAGAGTCGATGCGATGCACCTTTCGGGCCATGACACCCATCCTCTCGCGCCGCGGGCGCGGCGGGCTCAGACGTAGAGGTTCGCGCGTTCGAGATCTTCCGCGAAGTCGACCTCGACGGCGTAGAGGTCGGAGATGTCCATCGGCTCGAGCAGCAGGCCGTTCTCGGCGATCGCGAGCTCGAGTCCGCGCTCGAAGTAGTCCTGGTCGTCGACACGAGCGAGCTGCGCGATGAGAGCCTTCTTGTCGCGCCCGGAGATGTAGTTGATGCCGACCGCTTCGCCGATGCCGCCCCGGACGGTCTTGGAGAGCTCCTTGATGAAGCCCTCGCCGCTGACGGTGTACTTGACCTCTTCGTCGCTCACCTTCGCGGTGTTGACAGTGACGAACGACTGGTCCCGCTCGATGAGCGAGACGGCGCGTCCGAGCACGCGGGGGTCGAACACCACGTCGCCGTTCATCCAGAGCACGCCGCCGCGGCCCGAGGCCTTGAGTGCGCGCAGCAGGCTCTGCGAGGTGTTCGTCTCGTCGTAGCGGGCGTTGTACACGTAGTCGACATCCGGGAACGCGTCGACGATCGTCTCGGCGCGGTAGCCGACGACGGTCGTGATGCGCGCGTCGTCGCCGAAAGCGGCGCGGATGTTGTCATGCTGCTGCTGCATGATGCTCCGGCCGTCGTTCAGCTCGGTCAGCGGCTTGGGGAGGGAACGGCCCAGACGGGAACCCATCCCTGCGGCGAGGATCACGATCTGAAGGCCCACGAGCATCTCCTGAAGTTACGAGTTAGATCAGTATTCACCGAGGTGAAACCCCGGCAGAGCGTTTTTCATGGTACCGACCGCTTCTGGGAGCTCGCCGGAACACTCGGAGCCGTTGCGCTTTCGTGACCTTCCTGGTAGCGCGATTCTCGGTGTTTGCTGATGACGACGAGCCGTGGCGCTGACCACCCGCTTGATAGGTTTGGGGGGTGACAGACGACACCTCCGCCCCCCAGATCGAGAAGCGTGTCGAGTTGCCTGTCGATACCTCTGTGCCACCTCTGCCGGACATCCCCGCCGAGGTCGCTGCGGCCGGACTCGCGGTCGCCGCGACGTCGGCTGCCGCCTCGTCCGAAGAAGCGTCGACGGACCGCAAGAAGTCCCCCGTGAAGACGGCGAAGCCGCGGAAGCCGCGCGCGTCGGGGGCACCCGCGGCGAAGAAGTCCCCGCGGAAGCCGCGCTCCGCGAGCGCTTCGACCGCGGCGGGTACGACGCCGCCCAAGCCTGAGATTCCCGCAGCCGTCGCTGCGGCCGCGTTCGTGGCACCGGCGGAGGACGCCGCGCGTGAGAACGCGGAGTCGGATGGCATGGCATCGAGCGATGCGATCGTGGGCGACGCGGCATCCGCGCCCGCTGAGCTGCACGACGAGGCAGCGACGGACGCGGCTGAACCGGAGAGCGCCCCGGCGACCGAGCCTGAGCCAGAACCGCAGCCGGAACCGGAACCGGAACCGGAACCTGAGCCCCTGCCGGAACCTGAGCCCGAGCCCCTGCCGGAACCGGAGTCGGAGCCCTCGCCGGAGCCGCAGCCCGAGCCTGAGCCGCAGCCAGAACCGCAGCCGGAACCGGAACCTGAGCCCGAGCCCCTGCCTGAGCCGGAGCCGGAGCCGGAGCCGGAGCCGGAGCTCGAGCCCGTCGTCACCGCGCCGGCGGCCGATGCTGTGGCCGATGTGGAGACGGAAGCCGCGCCCCCGGCGCTGCGTCTGAGCGGCGTCACCAAGGCCTACGGCGAGGCGCGTGCAGTCGACCGCATCGACCTCGAGATCCCCGCGGGGTCGTTCTACGGGCTGGTGGGTCCGAACGGTGCCGGCAAGACGACCACGCTGTCGATGATCGCCGGACTCCTCCGTCCCGACGAGGGGGCTGTCGAGATCGCGGGCATCGACATCCGTCGAGACCCGGCCAGGGCGAAGCGGCAGATGGGCGTCCTGCCCGACCGCCTGCGGACCTTCGACCGGCTGTCCGGCCGCCAGCTCCTGTACTACTACGGCGTCCTGCGGGGACTGAAGCCCGCGGTCGTCGAGAATCGCATCAACGACCTCGCTGCGGCCTTCGATCTGACCGACGCGCTCGGACGCAGCGTCTCGGATTACTCGGCCGGCATGACGAAGAAGGTCATGCTCGCGGGTGCCATGATCCACGCGCCGCGCCTTCTCGTGCTCGACGAGCCCTTCGAGTCGGTGGATCCCGTATCGAGCGCCGCCATCCTCGACATCCTGCAGAAGTACGTCGCCCACGGCGGCACCGTCATCCTGTCGAGTCACGGCATGGAACTGGTCCAGCGCGCCTGCTCCGGCGTCGCCGTTCTCGTCGGCGGCCGCATCCTGGCAGCCGGGACGGTCGACGAGGTGCGGGACGGGCGCACGCTGGAACAGCGGTTCCTCGAACTTGCCGGCGGGACCAGCGCGGTGGAGGGCCTCGAATGGTTGCACACGTTCTCCGACTGAGGTTCGACGTCCTGGTCGGGGCGCTGCGATTCCACCGTGCCCGCGCTCTGACAGCGCTGGCCGCGGCCGTCGTGCTGGTCGGTGCGATCGTCCTCGCGCTCCTGCGCCTGCAGGACGCGCCCCTCGCGAGCGCACTGGTGGTGCTCGCGGTCGGTGGGGCGGCCGTGTCGGCCTGCTTCGCGGTGGTGCCGTTGGTCACTCCCGTTCGCGATCCTCTCGATCCGCGCGCCTTCATCGTGACCGGCCGTGACTGGCGGCTCGTCGCGGCCGCGACCGCCGCGGCCAGTCCGCTGAGTCTGCCTTCGGCGGCGGTGATCGTGGTCGCGGTGGCCGTCGCCCTGACCTGGGTCGCCCATGGCGTCGACCCGGTGGCCGCGGGTTTCGGCGCCGCGCTGATCGTCGTCACCCAGCTCCTGCTCGCGCGAGTAGCCCTCGGGGTCGCCGCTCTCGTGCTCGCCGACCGCCGGTCGCGCGAGCTGACGACGCTGCTGCTGCTCGGCATCGCGGTGGTCGCGATCCCGGTCGCGGTCTTCCTCGCATCGCTGGACTGGGACGACGGCGTTCCGGGCCCCCTACTCGCTGCGGTGAGGACCCTCGCGGTCACACCTGTCGGGGCGGCGTGGGTCCTGCCCCTCGATCCGCGTCCGGCCGTCGTCATCGTCGCGGTCCTGTCTGTCGCGGCGCTGACCGCAGCATGGATCCTGATCGTGCGACGGATGCTCACCCACACCGAGCGACCCGTATCCGTCCGTGAGCGCCGGGGACTCGGCTGGTTTACCGTCACCCCGGGCACGCCCGGAGGCGCGGTAGCGGCGCGCTCTCTCGTGTATTGGCTGCGTGATCCGCGGTACCTCGTCGACATCGCGATCATCCCGGTCGCGGCCGTCGTCGCGGTCGTGCCTCTCATCATCGTCGGCGTGCCGCATGAGATCGCGGCGCTGATCCCCGCTCCGCTCATCGCCCTCCTGCTCGGTTGGGTCGTCCACAATGACCTCGCGTACGACGGTTCGGCGGTGTGGCTGCACATCTCGAGCGCTGTGCGCGGTGCGTCTGACCGCGTCGGGCGACTCGTGCCGCTGCTCCTGGTCGCACTGCCGCTGCTCGCAATCGCGATCCCGGTGGGAATCGGCATCCACGGTGACTGGAACGTTCTGCCGGTGATGGTCGGGGTGTGCTCCGCGCTGCTCTTCGGTGGCCTCGGCCTCTCGTCGGTGTCGTCCGTCCTCGCTCCCTACGCCGTCGCCCGGCACGGAGACAGTCCGTTCCAGCAGCCCCAGCGCACGGGCGGCGGGGTCGCTCAGAGCGCGGTGCTGGTCGGCGCGCTTCTCACCGCATCGCCGGCGTTGTGGTGGTCCTGGCGGTTCCTGCAGGGGGAGGCGCACGCGCAGTGGTGGGCTCTCGGAACCGGACTCGGGGTCGGGCTGCTTGTGCTCGCAGTCGGCATCCTCATCGGGGGTCTGCTGTTCGACCGCCGCGGGGACCGGCTGATGGCATTCGCCGAGACGACCTGATCGTTCGCCGATAGAATTCCCGCATGAGCACTCCTCTCGATTCTCCCGACCAGGGCGGTCTCGCGACCCTCGACCGCGAGCTCGAAGAGCTGATCCGCGAGGAGACGATCGAGCCGGGCGACCATGAGCGGTTCTCGCACTACGTCAAGAAGGACAAGATCCTCGAGTCGGCGATCACCGGCAAGCCGGTGCGCGCATTGTGCGGCAAGAAGTGGACGCCGGGTCGTGATCCGGAGAAGTTCCCCGTCTGCCCGACATGCAAGGAGATCTACGAGTCGATGACGCGCTGACGCGCCACCGACATCGCGAAAACGCACCGTCCCGTCAAGGACGCACCGGCGAAGGTGCGCTCTGAGCGAGAGGGTGCGTTTTCGGCGTTGTGGGCCCAGTCGACGCGGCGACCTCAATCGGCGTCGTGGTAAACCGTGGGGATCGCGGGCTCGGATCGGCTGAGCGCCAGAGCGCGCACCGGCATCTCCTCGATCACGCTGGCGTGGTGGGCGCGGGCGGCGCGAACCCCCGCGGCCCCGATCCATTCGGTCACAGCACGCCCATCCGAGAAGAGCGTCGTCTGCAGTGCGCGCGCGTCGGGGTGCTCGGCAGGGGTGTCGAGCGGCTCGAAGCCGTCGGAGACGACGACGACCTCCTCTTTGGCCGTACCGCCGTCGAGCGCACGGAACGCCGTCTTGCGACCCCCGTGGGAGGCCTTGTCCGCTGACGCCTTCGCGACCGAGAGCCACGATCCGTCGTCGTTCTGCCGCGCGACGAGCTTGTACACCATGCCCGCTGTAGGGGTGCCCGAGCCGGTGACGAGTGACGTCCCCACGCCGTATGCGTCGACGGGGGATGCCGCCAGGGCCGCGATCGCGTACTCGTCGAGATCGCTCGTGACCGTGATGCGTGTGTCGCGCGCGCCGAGTGCATCGAGCTGCGCGCGGACGTCGGCTGCGACGGTCGGGAGGTCGCCCGAGTCGATCCGAACGCCGCCGAGGCCGGTACCGGCGACTCGGATCGCCGTCGCGACGCCCTCGGTGATGTCGTAGGTGTCGATCAGCAGCGTGGTGTCGACGCCGAGAGCGTCGATCTGGCTGCGGAAGGCCGCTTCCTCGGTGTCGTGGAGCAGCGTCCAGGCGTGTGCGGCGGTGCCCATGGTCGGGATGCCCCACGTGCGGCCCGCCTCGAGGTTGCTGGTCGCGCCGAAGCCCGCGATGTGCGCGGCCCGGGCCGCAGCCACCGCGCTGCGCTCGTGCGCACGACGCGAGCCCATCTCGGCGAGCGGGCGGTCACCGGCGGCGATCGCCATACGCGCCGCCGCCGTGGCGACGGCGGAGTCGTAGTTGAGGATGCTGAGCACGAGGGTCTCGAGCACGACCGCCTCGGCGAAGGTGCCCTCGACCGTCAGGACCGGCGAGCCGGGGAAGTAGAGCTCGCCCTCGCGGTATCCGGTGATCGTGCCCGTGAAGCGGTAGTCGGCGAGCCACGCGAGAGTCTGCTCGTCGAGCGCCCCGTGCTCGCGCAGGAACTCCAGCTCCTCGTCGCCGAAGCGGAAGTTCTCGACCTCCTCGAGCAGTCGCCCGGTGCCTGCGACGACGCCGAATCGCCGCCCGCCCGGGAGCCGACGCGCGAAGACCTCGAACACGCAGTGCCGATCGGCGGTGCCGTCGCGCAGCGCAGCCTGCAGCATCGTGATCTCGTAACGGTCGGTGAGCAGAGCGCTGGAGGCCATGTGTGCCACTGTAGCGACGCCGCATCCCGCTGCAGCGCCTCGGGATGTGAGGGTGCGACGCCAGGTAGGCTCGATGATCGTGAATGACGCGCCCATCGGAATCTTCGACTCGGGCGTGGGCGGGCTCACGGTGGCGCGGGCGATCTCGCAGCTGCTGCCGCGAGAGTCGTTGCTCTATATCGGCGACACGGCTCATTCGCCCTACGGCCCGAAGCCCATCGCTGACGTCCGGCGCTACGGGCTCGAGGTCCTCGACACTCTGGTCGACGAGGGCGTGAAGATGCTCGTGATCGCGTGCAACACCGCCTCATCGGCCCTGTTGCGCGACGCGCGGGAGCGCTACGACGTCCCGGTCGTCGAGGTCATCAACCCTGCCGTGCGCGCGGCGATCTCCACCACCCGGAACGGCCGCATCGGCGTCATCGGCACGATCGGCACGATCGCATCTCGTGCGTATCAGGACATGCTCGAGGTCAACGAGCGCCTCGAGGTGTTCGCGGCATCCTGCCCGCGGTTCGTCGAGTTCGTCGAGGCGGGCATCACGCAGTCTCCCGAAGTGCTCGCCGTGGCCGAGGAGTACCTGGCGCCGCTCCGGGACGCCGGGGTCGACACGCTCGTCCTGGGCTGCACCCACTATCCCTTCCTCGAAGGCGCGATCAGCTACGTCATGGGCCCCGACGTCGCGCTCGTGTCGAGCGACTCCGAGACGGCGAAGGACGTGTACCGACAGCTGGTCTCCCGCGGCCTGCTCGCGAACGATGACGCGGTTCCCCGTCACGTCTACGAGGCCACGGGCGACTCCGGCGACGACTTCCTGAACCTGGCCGACCGGCTCATGGGTCGTGGCGTGCCGTCGGTCCGCATGGTCCAGACCGGAGCGATCGTGCTGCCGAAGCTCGCCCCACCCGCATCCTGACCCTCATCCGCCGTCCGATCGGAGACCCCTCATGACCGATTCCCTGCGCGCCGACGGGCGCACCGCCGACCAGCTCCGCACCGTGACGATCGAGCGCGGCTGGAGCGCCCATGCCGAAGGATCGGCTCTCGTGAGCTTCGGCGGTACCAAGGTGCTCTGCACGGCGTCGTTCACCAACGGCGTCCCGCGCTGGCTGACGGGCAAGGGCAAGGGCTGGGTCACGGCCGAGTACGCCATGCTGCCGCGCGCGACGAACAGCCGGAACGACCGCGAGTCGATCAAGGGCAAGGTCGGCGGGCGGACGCACGAGATCTCGCGTCTCATCGGTCGTGCCCTGCGCGCCGTCGTCGACACGAAGGCGCTGGGCGAGAACACGATCGTCATCGACTGCGACGTGCTGCAGGCCGACGGCGGCACCCGCACCGCCGCGATCACCGGAGCCTACGTGGCTCTGGCCGACGCGATCGAGTGGGGCCGGTCGCAGAAGTTCATCGCACAGCGCTCCGCCCCGCTGGTCGACTCGGTGTCGGCGGTGTCGGTCGGGATCATCGACGGAACGCCGATGCTCGACCTCGCCTACGTCGAGGACGTGCGGGCCGAGACCGACATGAACGTGGTCGTCACCGGCCGCGGGCTCTTCGTCGAGGTGCAGGGCACCGCCGAAGGCGCGCCCTTCGACAAGCGCGAGCTCGACGCGCTGCTCGAGCTCGGTGTGAACGGATGCGCGCAGCTGCGTGACATCCAGGCGGCGACGCTGGCATGACCGGCCGCATCGTCCTGGCGACCCACAACCCGCACAAGGTCGAGGAGTTCCACGCGATCGTCGCGGCGGTCCGCCCCGATCTGCAGGTGATCGGCTACGACGGTCCGGAGCCGGTCGAGGACGGCGTCACCTTCACGGAGAATGCGCTGATCAAGGCCCGGGCCGCAGCGGCGCACACGGGATTGCCGGCGCTCGCCGACGACTCGGGGATCTGCGTCGACGCCCTCGGGGGAGCCCCGGGCGCCTTCTCGGCCTACTGGGCCGGCCACAAGAAGGATGCCGCCGCCAACACGGCCCTGCTGCTCGATCAGCTCTCCGACATCGCCGACCCGCGTCGCACCGCGCAGTTCGTGTCGGTCATCGCGCTCGTCGACGGTGGCACCGAGCACGTCGTCGAGGGCGTCTGGACGGGGCGGCTCGCCGCCGAGCCGGCCGGCGAGGGTGGTTTCGGATACGACCCCGTCTTCGTTCCCGACGGGCAGTCCGGGCCCGCTCGCACCGTCGCGGAGTGGTCCGCCGCGGAGAAGAACGCCGCGTCGCACCGGGCGCGAGCCTTCGTAGCGCTCACCGAGGTGCTGCGCTCGCTCTAGCCGTCGTCGCGGCGGACGTCGCCGGGCGCTCGATCCGGCCGCAGGCCGCGCCACCGGGCATGGCGCAGGATGCCGCCGGGGGTGAACTCGGCGAACTCGACCTCGCCGACGAGCTCGGGTCGCACCCACAGCGCATCGGATGCGTCGGCCGCCGGGACACCCACGAACGGATTCCGATCGGTGCGGAGGGGGTCGAGGGCCGCGGTGAGCCGTGTCAGCTCGGCATCCGAGAACCCCGACCCCACGCGACCGGCGTACCGGAGCGCCCCGTCGTCGTCGGGGATGCCCAGCAGCAGCGACCCGATGCCGCCCCGTCGGGCGCCCTTGCCCGGCCGGATGGCACCGACGACGACGTCCTGCGTTCGCGTCAGCTTGACCTTGAGCCACTCTTCGGAACGGACGCCGATGCGATAGCGGGACGAGGGGTCTTTGACGACCGCGCCCTCGAGATCGAGCTGGCGGGCCGCGGTGAGCGCAGCGTCGAGGTCATCCGTCACCGGCGGCACGGCCAGCGGAGGCCGTGCTCGCGCCGACGCGGACTCGAGCAGGCGACGACGTTCCCGCAGCGGGAGATCAGTGACATCACGGTCGCCGTGCCGCAGCAGGTCGAAGACGAAGAAGTCGGCCGGAGTCCGAGCCCGTTCTCGGGTGATCTCGCGGGCCTTGGTGAGGTGCATCCGGTTCTGCAGGAGCGGGAAGCTCGGCCGGCCCGCCTCGTCGAGCGCGACGATCTCACCGTCGAGCACGAGGGGAATGTCGCCCAGGCCGAGATCGGCATCTGCGTCGGTGAGCTCGGGGTAGCGTGCGGTGATGTCGGTACCGCTTCGCGCGTACAACCGCATCCGCTTGCCGTCCCAGAAGGCGATCGCCCGGACTCCGTCCCACTTGAACTCGACCCAGGGACCCCACCGTTCCGCGGCCGCGCGGGCGGGCCCGGGCGACGAGGGGACGGCCAGCATGGGCGGCACCGGACCCGCCGCGCCCAGCGACGACGCGGCTGTCTCGGATGCTGAAGAACCGGGGCTCGCCGCGCCTGCCGCATCCGTGACGTCGCTTCTCATCCGGTGCAGCAACCACTGCGACTTCTCACCCGACCCGCCGGTGCGGATGAGCACGAGGCGCGCATCGGCTGCCCCTCCGCCGTTCGTGCTTCGGAGCGTGAAGATGATCTCGTCGTCTCGCCACTTCTCGAGGTCGTAGAGACCGGTGTCCCAGATGGTCATCGTTCCCGCGCCGTACTCACCGGCCGGGATCTCGCCGTGGAAGGTCAGGTACTCCATCGGGTGCGGCTCGGTCATCACGGCGAGATGGTTGCGGTCCGGTGTCTCGGGGATGCCGCGCGGCACGGCCCAGCTGACGAGTACGCCATCCCGCTCCAGTCGCAGGTCGTAGTGGAGGCGGCGAGCATGATGCTCCTGGATGACGAACCGGGGTTTGCCGGCGGAGCCGGTACCCGGAACCCCCGACGCACTCACCGACACCGCCTCGGGCATCGGCTCGGGAGTCCGGTCCGCGGAGCGCTTGGCGAGGTACGGCGCGAGCGGTGCCGTCCGCCGGGGCGCGAGGGGCGTCAGCAGGTCGCCGAGGTCACGGGCGCGCTCGAGCATCTCGTGGAAGCGCAGATGGCGCAGGTCGGGGTCGTCCAGCTCGTCCCACGTCCGTGGTGCGGCCACTGTCGGCTCGTCGCGGCCACGCAGTGAGTAGGGAGCGATGGTGGTCTTCGAGCCGTTGTTCTGGCTCCAGTCGAGGAAGATCTTGCCCGCCCGGGCGCTGCGGGTCATCTGGCTGATGACGAGGTCGGGGTGGTCGGCCTCGAGCGCCCGGGCGAGCTCCTTGGCGAACGTGGAGGCCTGATCGCTCGTCTGCGCGCCGGCGAGCGGAGCGTACAGATGGAGGCCCTTGCTGCCGCTCGTGACGGGGAACAACTCCATGCCCATGTCCGACAGGATGCTGCGCACCCACCGCGCCACCTCGGCGCACTCGGCCAGGCCGACGCCGGGGCCGGGATCGAGGTCGAGGACGAGCCGGTCGGGGGCGCCGCGCTCGCCGGCGTCGGTGAAGCGCCACTGCGGGACGTGCAGCTCGAGGCTCGCGACCTGTGCGAGGTAGACGAGCGAGGCGACCTCCTCGACGAGGGGATAGTCCTTCGAGCCGCTGGAATGGTCGATCGGCAGGCGGGGGAGCCACGACGGGGCTCCGGGCTCGAGGGCCTTGGCGAAGAAGTCCGGCTGCTCGACGCCCTCGGGCCAGCGTTTGCGTGTCACCGGGCGCCGGTCGAGATGCGGCAGCATCAGCGGCGCGATGCGCGAGAAGTAGTCGATCACCTCGCCCTTCGTGGTGCCCGTTCTCGGGTACAGCACCTTGTCGAGGTTCGACAGGCGCAGCCGGCGGCCGTCGACCTGGACCGTCTGCTCTCCTGCCATGCCGACAGGCTATTGCGCCACCCGCTGGCGTCGGTGAGGGGTTGCGGTGTGTACTTCGTGCATGAGATCGATCTGGAAAGGCGCCCTCACCTTCGGGCTCGTCAATGTGCCGGTGAAGGTCTACTCGGCGACCGAGGACCACGACGTGCCGCTGCACCAGGTGCACAACGCCGACGGCGGGCGCATCCGCTACCAGCGCATCTGCGAGATCGACGGTGAGGTCGTGCCCTACGCCGACATCGATCGCGCCTACGACGACGGCGAGCAGACCGTGGTCCTGACGAAGGAGGACCTGGCGTCGTTGCCCTCCGAGCGGAGCCGCGAGATCGACGTCGTCGAGTTCGTGCCGAGCGATCAGATCGACCTGCTCACGCTCGACAAGGCGTATTACCTCGAGCCCGACTCCTCCTCGCCGAAGTCGTACGTCCTGCTCCGCAAGACGCTCGAGCAGACCGACCGGACCGCGATCGTGCGGTTCTCCCTGCGGCAGAAGACGCGGCTCGCCGCGCTTCGCGTGCGGGGTGATGTGCTCGTGCTGCAGACGCTGCTGTGGGCGGACGAGGTTCGGGAGGCGGCGTTCCCCGCCCTCGACGAGTCGGTGCGCATTTCGGCGAAGGAGCTCGAGATGTCGGCATCCCTCGTCGAGAGCTTCTCGAGCGACTTCGATCCCGAGGCGTTCACGGACGAGTACCAGGAGGAGCTGCGGACGCTCATCGACGCCAAGCTCGAGAAGGGCGACGCCCTCGACACCTCGGAGACCTTCGGTGAGAAGGCCGAGAAGGAGGGCGGCGAGGTCATCGATCTGATGGAGGCGCTGCGGGCGAGTGTCGAGCGCAGCCGTGCGGCGCGTGGCGGGGGCTCGAAGACGTCGGACGGCGGCGACGCGGGGCGCTCCGGCACGAAGACGGACGCGAAGAAGAGCACCGCGAAGAGCGCCGCGAAGAAGGACACGGACGAGAAGGCTCCCGCGAAGAAGGCTCCCGCGAAGAAGCCGGCCGAGAAGAAGGCTCCGGCGAAGAAGAGCGCGAAAGCCTCCTGATCAGCTCCGCGGGTCGGTGCGCCGGTCGGTGTCGGTCGTGGACGCGTCGGGGCGGTGCGCGTGCGGAGCGCCGTGGCCGTGCTCGCGGAAGACCTCCGGGTCGAGCACGAGCTCGCGCGCCTCGTCGGCGTCGGTGTATTCGTCGGGCCCCGCGGCCATCTCATTCTTCGCCTTGCGCTTCTCGGCGAAGTAGTGCCACACGATGAAGAAGACGGTGCCGACGACGGCCGCGAGCAGGATGACGTCGATGTACTTCGCGACGAACTCGCCGACGCCGGGAATGAGGCTCACGAGGTAGCCGATCACGGTCAGGCCGAAGCCCCAGATGACGGCCCCGATGAGGTTGTAGAGCGAGTACCGATGCCACGGCATCTTGCCGACACCGGCGGCGACGGGCGCGAACGTGCGGACGATGGGCACGAATCGGGCGAGGATGACGGTGACGCCGCCGTATCGCTCGAAGAACGCGTTCGTGCGCTCGACGTTGCGGCGACTGAACAGGCCCGATTCCTTGCGCTCGAAGACGGCGGGACCGCCCTTGCGACCGATCACGTAGCCCACCTCACCGCCGAGGAATGCCGAGAATCCGATCAGGAGACCGACGATCCAGACGTTGATCCCGAAGACTCCGTGGGGGGCGTGCGTGACCGGGTTCGACAGCAGGCCGGCCATGATCAGCAGCGTGTCGCCGGGGAGCAGGAAGCCGACGAGCAGTCCCGTCTCGGCGAAGATGATGAAGCACACCACGAGCAGAGCCCACGGACCCGCCGCGCTGATGATGGTGGCGGGGTCGAGCCAGGGGATGAGGGCGATCTGATGCACGAGTTTCCCGTCGGGAGAGGATGACGCGAGGGCGGGCGAACGCCCGATCCGTGCGGAAGGTGGGACTTGAACCCACACGCCGTGAGGCACAGGAACCTAAATCCTGCGTGTCTGCCAATTCCACCACTCCCGCGGACGGGTTCAGTCTAGGCGTCAGCGATAAGCGAATCCGTCCGGATAACCCCCGAATTCGCCGAGACGATGGGGCGGTCGCGGCGCGCATGGCCGCTCGGGCCCACCTATCGCGCGATGGAGCTCCTGAGTCCGGAGTTCGGGACGTTCGCCGGGGCGTCAGCGAGTCGCGGGGAGCCGCCGACGAACCAGTATCCGGCGCCGACGACGAGCCCGCCGCCGACGAGGTTCCCGGCGCCGACGAGCAGCAGGTTGAGGGCGAAGCCGCCCACGGTCGCCGACGGGTCGCCGGAGAGCAGACCGATCGTGAACGTGGTCATGTTCGCCACGACGTGCTCGAAGCCGGATGTGATGAACGCGAGGATCGCCGCAAAGACGACCAGGATGCGGGCGGTCTCGCTGCGCAGCCGCACCGTCATCCAGATCGCGATGCAGACGAGCACATTGCACAGGATGCCGCGGACGAACAGCTCGACCGGCGACTCGTGTGCCTTCGCGGCGAGCATGTCGGAGATCATCGTGCCGGCCGCGGCGTTGCTGTGCAGCACCCCCGACGCGACGATCAGCGCTCCGAACACGGCCGATCCGACGAGGTTGGCGCCGAACGTCCACAGGACCGCCCCGGCGGCGCGCCCCGCCGGCACGGCCCTCATGAGCGTCGCCTGGGGGACCGTCATCATCGAGGAGGTCACGAGCTCGCCGCCCGCGATGACGACGATCGTCAGGGCGACCCCGAACACCAGTCCCGACACGAGCTTGCCCCAGCCCGAGCCCGCCGCGAAGAGGGGCCCGGCTGCCGTGACCATGAGAACGACCCCGACGCCGATGTAAGCGCCGGCGAGCATGCCCGACACCGTGAAGCGAGCGGGCGAGCGCAGCCCGTCCGTCTTGTGGCGGCCGTTCTCGGCTTGTGCGGCGAGCGCCTCGGGGATCGTGAGCACGGGATCACCGTCCTTCCGCCGCCAGTGTGCGCTCGATGCGCGGGCCGAAAGGGGGCGGCGGGCCGGGGATAACCCGATCAGCGCACGGCGAGCGCGCTCGGCTCGGAGACCTCGGCTCGGACAATGGCGGCCCCGGCCACCAGGGCGCTGATCTTGTCGTTCGCCACGGCGCGGGGCAGCGGTGCCATGCCGCAGTTGGTGCTCGGGATCAGCTTGTCGGCGTCGACGAACTCGAGGGCACGGCGGAGGGTCTCGGCGACCTCGTCCGGCGTCTCGACCTCGTGGCTGGCGACGTCGATGGCGCCGAGCATCACCTTCTTGCCTCGGATGAGCTCGATCAGCTCCACCGGAACGTGCGAGTGGTGGCTCTCGAGCGAGATGACGTCGATGCTCGAGCGCTGGAGAAGCGGGAACGACTCCTCGTACTGCCGCCACTCCGGACCGAGCGTCGCCTTCCACTCGTTGTTCGCCGCGATGCCGTAGCCGTAGCAGATGTGCACCACCGTCTCGGCGCGCAGGCCCTCGGCGGCTCGTTCGAGTGCGGCGATACCCCAGTCCTTCATCTCGTCGAAGAACACGTTGAACGCGGGCTCGTCGAACTGGATGATGTCGACGCCGGCGGCCTCGAGCTCTCGGGCCTCCTGGTTGAGGATCGTCGCGAACTCCCACGCGAGCTTCTCGCGGCTCCGATAGTGACGATCGGCCAGCGTGTCGATCATGGTCATGGGGCCCGGGAGCGCCCACTTGATGGGGCGGTCGGTCTGCTGCCGGAGGAAGGCCGCGTCATCGACGAAGACGGGCCGCCGGCGGCTGACGGCGCCGACGACGGTGGGGACGCTCGCGTCGTAGCGGTCGCGGATGCGGACGGTCTCGCGCCGTTCGAAGTCGACACCGTCGAGGTGCTCGATGAAGGTCGTGACGAAGTGCTGGCGCGTCTGCTCGCCGTCACTGATGATGTCGAGTCCGCGGCGCTCCTGCTCGTGAACGGCAGCGCGGAGAGCATCGCGCTTTCCCTCGACGAGCACATCGCCGGTCAGCTCCCACGGCGACCACAGAACTTCGGGTTTGGCGAGCCAGGACGGCTTGGGCAGGCTGCCGACGGTCGAGGTGGGAAGGAGGGAATGCGACACGGATCGTCCTTCGGGTCAGCGGGTCAGCGCGGCCGGCACGGCCTCGGCGGTCGGGGCGGCGTAGTCGGCGGCCCAGCGGCTGAGCACCTGCCGGTGTGGGGTCACGAAGTGCTCCTCGGCGTATTTGCCCTGCGTCGTGGCGAGCTGGCTGCGCTCGACCCGGTCGTAGGTGATGTCCGTTCGCACGAAGTCGTCACTCTCGAGGGTGGGCCGGTAGACCTCGCCCGCCGGCTCGGTCGCGTTGTAGATCTCGGGCCGGTAGATCTTCTGGAACGTCTCCATGGTGCCGATGGTGCCGGCCAGCTGCAGGTCGGTGTACTCAGCGAGCAGGTCGCCGCGGTGGTAGAACGCCAGCGGGGCGACGCTGCCGCGCGGCATGAAGTACCGCACCTGCAGCCCCATCTTGGCGAAGTACTCGTCCGTGAGCGAGAAGGAGTCCTGCTCGTACTCGACACCGAGAACCGGATGCCGGTTGCCGTTACGCCGGTAGGTGCGGCTCGTCGACACGCTGATGCAGACGACGGGCGACTGCGGGAACCGCTCGCGGTAGGCGTCGGACTCGAGGAAGTGCTGGAAGAGCTTCCCGTGGAGGTCGCCGAAGTCCTCCGGCACGACGAACGCGCCGGGCGTCTGCTGGGCCGAGGGCAACAGGATGCTGAAGTCGTAGTCGCGGAGGTAGGACGAGAAGTTGTTGCCCACGATGCCATGGTGGCGCTCGCCGGTCTGGCGATCGAGGACGTGGATGTCGAGCACCTCGAGCAACGGGAACTCGCGGTCGTCGGCAGCATGCGTCGCCGCATCCTCGGCGTCATCCTCGAACCGCAGGTTCACCGAGACGATGTCGAGCTCGGCGGTGTAGCGGTCGCCCTCCGGGTTGTCGGTGCGGGCGAGGTCATTCAGGCGAGCGTCGATCATCGCGAGCGCTCCGCGGAGGTTCTCACGGCGGCGCTCGCCGCGGGCGAGGTTGGCGAAGTTGGTCGTGATCCGCGATGAGTCGGAGGGGGAGTAGTCCTCGTCGAAGCGTGTCGTCGAGATGCGGAACGCGAATTCGTTCGCCATGAGCAGCCAATCAAGCGGAGCTCCGAAGAGCCATGCGGAAGATGTTGGCTCCATGGTGTGGGCAGAGGGGAGCCATCGGGTAATCCGCTGTCACTATCCTTTGCCATAGGCTGGCTCTATGTCCGGTCGTCGAAGCGGGATCACCCTTCAGCAGCTGCAGTACTTCATCGAGGTCGCCGCCGAGGGCTCGATCTCGGCGGCATCCGATCTGCTCTACGTCGCCCAGCCCACGATGTCGGCGGCGATGAAGGACCTCGAGGCGCGGGTCGGCCGCGATCTGCTGGTGCGCTCGGCCCGAGGCGTGACTCTCACCACCGACGGCGTCGAGTTCCTCGGCTACGCCCGCCAGGTCGTCGAGCAGGCCGAGCTGCTCGAGCAGCGCTACCTCGGGCGGCCGCCGTCGCGCCGGCTGCTCGGTGTCTCGACACAGCACTACTCGTTCGCCGTCGACGCGTTCGTTCGGATGGTCAGGCGCACCGGGGCGCCGGAGTACGAGTTCTCGCTGCGCGAGACCCGGACGTGGGACATCATCGAAGACGTCCGGACGCTGCGCAGCGAGCTCGGCATCCTGTTCCGCAACGACTTCAACCGGAATGTCATCGACAAGCTGCTGCGCGATTCCGGGCTCGCGTTCCACCCGCTGTTCGTCGCCCAGCCGCACATCTTCGTCGCGCGCCGGAACCCGCTCGCCTCGCGGGCCCGCGCGACGCTCGACGACCTCGCCGACCTGCCCCGCCTGACGTTCGACCAGGGTGCGAACAACTCGTTCTACTTCGCCGAGGAGATCCTCTCGACGCTCTCGAGCACGCAGGAGATCCGGGTGTCGGACCGTGCGACGATCTTCAACCTCATGATCGGCCTCGACGGCTACACGATCTCGACGGGCATCATCAGCGACGACCTCGACCCCGAGATCGTCGCCGTGCCCCTCGACGTCGACGAGCGCATCGAGATCGGCTGGATCGGCCGCACGGCTGTTCCGCTCACGGAGCAGGCGCAGCGGTATCTCGACGAGGTGCGGGCCGTCGTCGCGGGGTTCGGCATCGAATTGCTCGGGTGAGGCTGGGGTGGCGAGGTGGTGAGCCGACCGGCCCTGTGGAAGGTCGCCACCGCTTCACGGGGTAGCGGCCACGATGCCGGGTGCCCGTTACGCCCCCACTGCTACCATCTGTGCAGCATGCATCGGCGGCATCGCGGCCGTTGGCGGGGCGTCTATCGGAGCCGTCATGGGCTGCTTCACCGGAGGTGAGTTATGAAGCGTTCGAGAGGCCACTTTCTGCTCTTCTTCATCATCGCAGCGGCGGCGGGAGCGAGCCTGATCTGGTTGCTACCAGCGGCGCTCGGCGATGACGCCACCGTGCAGAGTTGGATCCCTGCCGTGCTCGGAGCGATCTTCGCAGCAAGCGCCTTCGTCGCATGGAAAGTCCGCCCAAACTGGAAGCAGACATCTCCGTCAGAAATGCCGCGGGCATGGCGTATGACAGGGGCTCGCCTGCGCGGTAGACGCGCACGGAACGGCTGATGGCGAGATCATCGCCTCTTGCGCAGCGCGAGATAAGCCGTCGAGTATGCCGCCGTCGCCCACGCGGCCACGACGATGATGTTCACCACCGGGCTCTCGCCGGTCCGAAAAGCCGCTTCGCGGATGATGTCTGCCATCGGCGCGAACGGAAGGAACTGGTGGAGTGTGACGGCCCATTCGGGGAGGCGCTCGGCGGGGTAGGTGATCGGTGAAAACAGCAAGCCCCCGATCATGATGACCTGCGTCACGAGAGACGTGGCACCCATCGGCAGCCAGAGCGCGATCGCGTAGCCGATGCTCACCGCGGTGAATTGCGCAGCGAGGATCGCGGCCACGGCGAGCAGGTCGAGGTGGATGTCGAGCTCGAAGCGCAGGAACGCGGCGAGCATTCCGACCGCGATCCCGGGCAACGCCGCGAAGCTCCAGACGACGGCGTCAGCGAGGAGGATCGCGGAGCGCGGAACCGGAAGGGTTCTCTGATAGTCGAGCAGGCCCTCCTGCTTCGAGGTGCTCATGATCTGCGGGGCGAGCACGCACCCGACGGCAATGATTCCCAGCGTCCAGGCGCCTGAGGAGAGATAGCGGGCCGCCTCGGCGCCGATGTTCGGGATCATCAGCGCGAGGCCGTAAACGATCGCGATGGCGAATAGGGCTTGCACCACGGTGAACGCCGGCAAGAGGTATTTGTGCCGAGTCAGGCTCCACCGGACAAGACCCCACCAGCTGCCGAGCCACGCGCGCCGGCGTGGCACGCTGATCGTCGGGGTCGTGAGAACGTCAACGGCCATGGGTGATCCCTTCGTAGAGGGTTTCGAGCGATGCCGGCGCGAGCGCATAGGTGTCAGCGGTGCCGGTATCGACCAGGTGGAGCACCCATTCGATCGCGGCGGGGATCTGCGCCGGTTCCAGGTCGAGTGTGAGCTGCCCATCGTCGTCGACCATGTGCGCTGCGACCGGGGGAGTTGTCGTGACCTCGCAACCGGGATGGAGAGAAACGGTGAGGGTGGCGGTGCGCGCCTGTTGACGCAGTTGGCTCGGCGTGCTGTCGACGAGGACTGTGCCGTTCTGGAGCAACACGTACCGGTCGGCGGCGCGCTGGACTTCGACCAGGTTGTGCGTGACCACCACGACGGTGTGTCCGTCATCGGCGAGCCGGCGCAGATGTCGCCAGATCAGGGGCCGCCGGATCGGGTCGACGTCGTTTGTGGGCTCATCAATCAACAGCACCGGTGGGGGCGCGATCACAGCCATCCCGAACGACGTCAATCGACGCAGGCCGCCGGAGAGCTTCTCGCCGCCGGTGTTCTTCCAGGGCTCGATGTCGAGCGAATCGATCAAGCCGAGCGCGGCGGTCTTGGCATCTGATCCAGAGAGGCCCCTCAATCGGGCGATCGACGTTATCGCCTGCCACGGCGTCACGCCCGTCAGCGGAGCGTGCATCTGCGGCATCATCGACGCGACCCGGCGCGCGAGATCCGGTGACGAAACGAGCGAGGCTGCTCCGTAACGGATGTCCCCGGAGGTAGGCTTCACCACTCCGATGATCTGATTGAGGAGTGTGGTCTTCCCCGCCCCGTTGTGGCCGACCAACGCGACGAGCTCACCCGGGCGGAAGGTCAGGCTGACCGCCCGATTCGCCGCAGTACCCCCTCGCTTGTAGATCTTGGTGATCTGCTCCAGCGATAGGGCGTCGGTGCCAGCTGCTACGCGTTCCATATCCAGATACTGACAGTATTCGAAACCCGGATCAACGCCTCGACGGTGTCGAAGGCGGCTGGTCGCGCTGTTCTAGGATTCGACCCATGACACGGACGACCCGCGATGAACAGCGGCAGCGGAACAGGACGCTGTTGCTCGAAGCGGCAGAGCGGATCTTCGCCGCGCACGGCGTTGCAGGCGCCTCTCTCGACGACGTGGCGCTGGAAGCCGGACTGACGAAGGGGGCGGTCTACTCCAACTTCCGCGACAAAGGTCAACTGATCCTGGAGGTCATCCGATACCGTCAGGCGCTCTCGCCGGAGGCACAGGACTTTCGTGCCACCCTCGAGAGGGCGACGAATGACGATGAACGACTCGAAGCGTGGTGCGACATCTGGATCCGCACTGCGAGAAGCGGCGATCGCGCCAGCTACGCGCGGTTGGTCTTCGACTTCATTCCTTACGCGCTGCGGGATGACCGACTAACGGCTGAGTTCCTCGGGTTCATATCGCCGCCCGACGACATCCCGGCCGACGCGTCCCCGATCCCGGCCGACAGCAGGTTCGCGCAAATGCCTCCCGCCGATCAGTTCCGCATCCTGACGGCCCTCGACTTGGGATTGTCTGCGCTGGCCCTTTTCGACCCGGAGAATGTGAGACCCGAGCTGTACAAGACGGCAGTGCTGTCGCTCGCGCGAACGCTTCACGAGGCCCGGGATCAGGCAGGGTAGCGCCTCGATCGCCGGCGCCGGCCTGAGCGCTGGAGCTAGCCCTGTGGAAAGTCGCCACGGGCTGACGAGGTAACGACCACGATGCTGCGGGTGAGCATCTCCCTCTCTTCCGCATCCGGGTCCGAGCCGCCTGATCTGCCTCCCGAGACGCGGATCGCGTGCCGTCTGCGCGATCGGCTGCGGTCGGAGGGCATCGATCCTGCCGAGCGCCCGGACGAGGTCGAGCGCGTCGCGGTCGCGGAGGTGCAGCGACACAACGATTTCGCTCTGGCACGCGGGCTCGAAGCGGTCGACGACGAGTCCGCTGCGGTGCGCCGCGTGCTGGCATCCGTGGCCGGTTACGGCCCCTTGCAGGCGCTGCTCGATGATCCGAGTGTCGAGGAGCTGTGGATCAACGCTCCCGACCGCGTCTTCGTCGCGCGAGGCGGACGGAGCGAGAGGGTCGCTTTGGCCCTGACCGAGGAGCAGGTGCGCGACCTGGTCGAGCGGATGCTGCACGCCAGCGGTCGCCGCGTCGACTTGAGTCAACCCTTCGCCGACGCGTCGCTTCCCGACGGTTCCCGGCTCCACGTCGTCATCCCAGACATCACGCGGCACTGGGCCGTCAACGTCCGCAAGTTCCTCCGCACGTTCCGCACGCTCGACGACCTGGTGGCGGTCGGGTCGGTGACCGTGGAGGCGGCGGACATCCTGCGCACCGCGATCGCGAGCGGACGGAACATCATCGTGTCCGGGGCCACCCACGCGGGTAAGACGACCATGCTCAGCGCGTTGGTTGCAGCAAGCCCCGCCGAGCAGCGCGTCGTCACGGTGGAGGAGACGTTCGAGCTATTCGTCGATCTGCCCGACGTCGTCGCCCTGCAGGCCCGGCAGCCAAGCCTTGAGGGCGGGGGAGAGGTGACGCTGCGGCGCCTCGTGAAGGAGGCGCTCCGTATGCGACCCGACCGCCTCGTCGTGGGGGAGGTGCGCGATGCCGAAGCTCTCGATCTGCTCCTTGCTCTCAACACCGGCGTGCCCGCCGCCGCAACGGTGCACGCGAACTCCGCCGCGGACGCGCTGCGGAAGCTCTCGGCCCTCCCGCTTCTGGCCGGGCGGAACATCGACGTCGAGTTCGTGCGTGATGCCCTCGCGGCATCCGTCGACATCGTGGTGCACTGCGAGCTCCTGGACTCGGGGCGCCGACGCGTCGCCGAGATCGTGTCGCCCACCGGCGCCGTGACCGACGGTGTGATCGCGACCCGGTCGGTGTATCGGAGCCACGGGTGACCCTTTTCTGGGGCGCGACCCTCGGCGCCGGGCTCGTGCTCATCGTCGCGCCGTGGCTGTCGCCTCGTGAGGCGATGACACCAGCCACATCCGGTCGCGCTCGCGGATTCGGCCGCGGCCTCCTCGAATCCGCCGGGTTCGCACATGCGCCGGTGAGCGGGCTCGGCGCCATATCGGTCGGGTCAGCAGCGCTCGCCGCCGCGGCTGCCTGGCTGGTGACCTCCCTCCCCGTCGTCGCCGCCGTCGCTGCCGGGGCAGGAGCGCTGCTGCCGACGGCCTGGCTGCGCTCGCGCGCCCGCCGACTTCGGAAAGTGCGCCGGGGGCTCTGGCCCGACGTCTGCGATCTGCTCGTCGCATCGGTTCGGGCCGGGATGCCGCTCGGTGACGCGGTCTCGTCGATCGCCGAGACCGGGCCGCCCGCCCTGCGACGCGCCTTCCGGGGCTTCGCGCGAGATCTCGCCGCGTCCGGTCATTTCGACACCAGTGCCGCGCGTCTGCAGGCGGTTCTCGCAGACCCGGTGGCCGACCGCATCGTCGAGACCCTCCGGATGGCCCGGCAGGTCGGAGGGACTGAGCTGGTCCCGGTTCTCAGGGCGCTGTCGACGTCCGTCCGCGCCGATGCGGCTCTCCGCGCCGAGGTGGAGGCGCGCCAGTCGTGGATCCGAGGCGCAGCCGTGCTCGGATTGATCGCTCCCTGGGTGGTGCTCACGCTCCTGGCACTTCGACCGGAAGGGGCCCGCGCGTATGCCTCGGCGGAGGGAGCGATCCTCATCATCGTGGGCGCGGCGGTGTCGTTCCTCGCATACCGGGTCATGCTGCGGATCGGCCGGCTTCCCGAACCGCGGCGGTGGGTGCGGTGACCGGGGTGTCGGAGCTCGCCATTGCCGTCGTGCTGGGCACAGCGCTTGCTGCCGGTGTGCTTCTCACGATCTCCGGAATGCCGCGATGGGTCGCGCCACCTCTTGAGCGCAGGATTGCGCCCTATCTGCGCGACATCGCCGATCCGATCGGCCTGACCCCGCTCCATGCGGGCTCGTCGTGGCTCGCAGGCTGGCGGGAACGCGCCACGCGGATGGGCGCGAAGCTGGGCGGCCCGGTAGCCCTCCGGCGACGGCTCCTGCGGGCCGGCTGGGCGCTGACGCCCGAGAGGTTCCGTCTCCGGCAGCTGCTCGCGGGGGTCGGGGGACTCACGCTCGGCACCGCGCTGACCGTCGCCGTCGTGATGCGCGGCGATGCGAACGGCGCCACGCTGCTGCTTCCGGTCGTTCTCGCTGCCGCCGGAATGCTCGGTCTCCACATGGTGCTGGCCCAGGCCGCGGAGAAGCGGATGCGGCAGGTGCGAGAAGAGGTGCCCACGGTGCTGGAGTTCCTCGCGCTCTGCCTCTCTGCGGGCGAGAGCCTCAACGATGCGTTGCGCCGCGTCAGCGAGGTGGGCGCCGGCGAACTGACCGCACATCTGCGCGCCGCCGTCTTGGCCGCCGGGACCGGGTCGACCCTGATCGATGCCCTGCGCGACATGGCGCGCTCCCTCGACGTGGCCAGTATCGATCGCGCGGTCGACCAGCTCGTGGGAGCCATCGAACGTGGCGCCCCGTTGGCGCAGGTCCTGCAGACCCAGGCTGCCGATGCGCGCGAGGACGCGAAGCGGGTTCTGATCGAGCAGGCCGGGCGCAAGGAGATCCTCATGCTGCTTCCGCTGGTGTTCCTCGTGCTGCCTCTCTCGGTCCTGTTCGCGGTGTTCCCCGGCATCGTGATGCTGCGCCTGGGGCTGTGAACCACATTCAGAACGAAGAAAGGAAACGCGATGAGACGAACGGTCACGATGGTCCGAGGCGCTGCACGAGATCTCCGGGATGACGAGCGAGGCGATGTTCCCGGCTGGGTGCTCGTCACCCTGATGACGGCCGGGCTGGTCGTCGTCATCTGGGCGCTCGCCGGGCCCGCGCTGTCGAATCTGTTCGAACAGGCCATCGCGCGAGTGTCCGGACTCTGACATGGCGTTCGCTCTCGACGACCGCGGGTCGAGTCCGGCGGAGTTCGTGATGGTCGGAGCGCTGCTGACCCTGCTGACCCTGGGGGTCATGCAGCTCGCTCTCGCCGTCTACGTTCGGGGGGTCGCTCACGACGCGGCTGTCGAAGGCGCTTACGACGCCGCGCTCGCCGACGTGACCGACGGAGAGGGAGCCGCGCGCGCCCGGGAGATCGTCGACCGGACGCTCGGGGCGGGGTTCGTGCAGGGCGTTCGGGCACAGCGCACTGCGGTCGACGACGCGACCATGGTGCAGGTGACGATGCGGCTGACCCTGCCGCTCGTCGGATTGATGGGCATCCCGGCAGCGTGGGAGGTGACCGCGCATGCGCCTGCGGACGACGGGGAGTAAGCGACGTGGCGACGATGACGGATCGGCGTCCCTTGAGTTCCTGACTGCAGGACTCATCCTGCTCGTCCCCGTCGTATACCTGATCGTCTCCCTCGGCATCGTTCAGTCGCACACGTTCGCGGCTCAGGCGGCAGCACGACACATCGCCCGCGCGGTTGCGACAGCCACTGATGTAGCCCAGGCCGACACGCGCGCTGAAGCGATCACGCGCGCTATCGCCGCCGAGTACGGCATGGCGGCGGACGATCTCGCGCTCGCCGTCTCGTGCGACGGGGCTGGTCCGTGCCCGCGACCGGGCGAGATGTTCCGCGTCACCGCGGAGACCGAGGCGACGCTTCCGCTCGTGCCTCCCGTGCTCGGCCTCGACCGGCTCGCCCGTGTTCCGATCGAGGCGACCGCGGTGCAACGGATGCCGCGCCTGTGGGGCGCGCCATGAGGCGTCATCACCGGCTGGGGGACGAGGGGAGCGTGCTGCCCCTCACACTCGGATACGCCCTGCTCGCCATCGTGCTCGTCCTCGTCGGCGCGGACGCGATGAGCCTGTATCTCGCCCACAAGCGGGCGGACGCCGTCGCGGATGCCGCGGCCCTGGCGGCATCCGACGGGTTTGCGCTGGTCGTCGACGAAGGCTCACCGCGCACTGTGCTCGACCCGGCCGACGTCCGTGACCTGGCCGCCGAGGTCATCGCGGCAACCGGTGACGTGACGCTGGTCGAAGCCGGCACGCCCGATGGGGTGTCCGCGCGAGTCACCGTGGCGACGGTGTGGCACCCTCCGGTGTCATCGGTGTTCGTGCCCGACGGCGTGAGGGTCGAGGCGACCGCGACGAGCCGGACCGTGCTGCGTTGAGTCCCGGACGCGCAGCGATAATGCAACCTCCTTACCGGAGGAATTCGCGCTGACTAGGGTCGGAGGACCGGCAATGCGTGGATGGGAGCCCACTCATGACCCAGCAACTCGATGTCAACGACGACGCGGTGACGCGACTCGGTCTGATGGACACCGCCCCGGAGGAGCGCTTCGACCGCATCACGCGGCTCGCACGCGAGATGTTCGACGTCGATTACGCCGTCGTCAACGTCGTGAACTCCGAGACGGTGTTCACGAAGTCGCAGCCGGCGGAGTCGGACTTCCGGCACACCCCGATCGAGGACTCGTTCTGCGGCGAGGCCGTCAAGCAGCCCGCCGTCCTCGAGGTTCCCGACGGCCGCGCCGACCCGCGGTTCGCCGACCGCGCGATCGTCGCCGAGCACGGCATCCGCTTCTACGCGGGCTTTCCGATCCACACCGATGCGGGAGAGACCGTCGGCACACTCTGCCTGCTCGACACCTCGCCTCGTGATCTCAGCGACGCCGACCGCGACGCGTTCGAGCGCTTCGGCTTATGGGCGCAGGCCGAGATGCGCATGGACGATCCCGGTGTCTCCGGTGCCGGGCCCGTGCCCGCCGCGTCGGTCGCCCCGGCCGTGCGTGATGACCGTCTGGCGGCGGGGGAGGTTCGCCTGGCCGCCCTGGCGATCCCGTATGGGCAGGTCAGCGGTGACCGGAGCAGCTGGCAACAGGTCGGAGACCGCATCATCGTCACTCTCGCCGACGTCATGGGCAAGGGTGAAGAGGCCGGCGGGTTCGCCGAGGAGCTGATCGGCGCACTCCAGCAGCGCGCCCACCTCGACCCCGTCGAGGCGATGCTCTCGGTCGAGGACTATGCCCGGCACGACAAGCGCTATCGCGAGACCTTCGCCACCCTGTTCCACGCGGTTATCGAGACCCGGAGCGGCCGGGTGGCCTACGTCGATGCGGGGCACGGGCTCACATTGCTTCTCCGCGCCGACGGCACGAGCGAGCGCCTGAGCTCCCGCAACCTCCCGCTCGGCCTGCGCCCCTCCGACGCCGAGTGGGAGGCGGGCGAGACCGTGGTCGGTCACGGCGACCTGATCGTCTCCGTCTCGGACGGGGCCCTCGACGCCTATGACTCCACGCTCGACAGCCTGCGTCTCATCGGCGAAGACCTCCGCCGCGCCAGCGAACCGGATGCCTTCTTCGACGAGCTGTCCATCCGCGTCTCCGAGCACGTCGTCGACGATGACGTGACGGCGGTGGTCATCTCGGTGCGCTGACGCACGGCGCGGGCGCGCTCTGACCGCGCGTCAGCGGGGGATCACCGAGAAGAGGAACCGCCGCCGCACCATCAGGTAGATGAGCGCGATGACCGCGGTATGGATCAGCGTTCCCTGCCAGAAGCTCTGCCGGTCGAGGCCGGGGATGTTCGCGACGGCGAGCACGAAGAACACGTGCACGATGAACACGTAGAGGCTCGCCTGCCCGAGCGGGATCCAGAGCCACCCCATGACCGCGTTGATCGGCCTCCAGGCCACCGTGAGCACGGCGTAGCTGCAGGTGATCACGAGAACGAGGTCGAGCAGGCGCCCCCAGTGCAGATCGATCCGCGGGTAGCCCGAGTCGTAGAGCATCCCGTAGAGGCCGGCAGGGAACGGGGCCGGCTCGAACCCGAAGCTGTCGCCCGCCCAGAGATAGACGAGGAACCCGGCGTAGCCGACGACGAAGAGCCCGACGAGGATCTTCCCCGGTGTGGAGGTGAGCGCCCGGATGATCTGGCGCCGGTAGTACCCGATGACGAGTCCGTGCGTGAAGAGCACCTGCCAGGCAAGCAGGGGGAAGACCGCGTTGAACTGCGACGGCAGCGGTGACAGCTCCGGCATCGTGATGTGGAGGGCGTACAGGCCCCAGCTGCCCGCCAGCACGAGCCACCACAGGCGCCGGCGGATGAGCCACATGAGCGCGGGGTAGGCCAGGCTCAGCACGACGAACAGCCCCATGATGTTGAAGGGCCACGGTCCCATCTCGAGCAGCAGCAGCTGGCGCACGGCGTACCACGGCGGCGGGTAGTCGAGCAGGCGATCGGCATTCGGGTAGAGGTCGTAGACGCGGCCGGAGGTCGCCTGACCGTCCTCGCCGGTGCCGCGGTCGGTGAACGTCATGATCGCCGACGCGTCGATGAACGGCACGAAGCTGACGACGAAGATCAGCAGGATGACGGCGAGCGCGACGAGGTACTGCTTTCGTGCTCGGGCCCACGCAGCGAGCGCCGCGCCCCACTCCCCGCCGCGTTTCACTGCGGCGGGGAAGACCATGCCGAGGACGACGCCGCTCAGCAGGACGAAGAGCTCGGCACCCGTGATGGCGCCGATGATGTTCCGCGACGCGAACGAGTAGGGGCTCAGCACCTCGATGTGCGTCACGACGACCACGATGATGACGAAGCCCCGCATCATGTCGATGCGCAGGTCGCGAGTCGCGGAATCGTCGGGGTAGCGCCACGACGGCAGCGTCCGTCCCACGATCCCCGAGACGAGAAACGCGATGGCGAGCACGGCGGCGGCGCCGGTGATCCAGTTCATCTCGTCGTTGCCCTCGCGCACCTGCACGGTGCTGGCCGAGGCCTGCTCGGGGGTGATCACGTCGGTGATCGGACTCCACTGGACCTGCCCGGATGCCGCGAGGTCGGCGCGGAACGCGCTCGCCAGCTCACCCGAGGCGGTCAGACGCCAGTCGACTTCCTGGGCGCCGGCCTCGGCTTCTTCGCGCACGGCCTCGAGCCAGGTGACCGCGGTGATCCGCGGGTGGTCGGGCAGCTCGGCGAGCACCTGGCGCCACCAGCCCTGCTTGACGGCGATCTCGGTGTCTCCGTCGAGTGAGAAGTCGTAGAGCGCGCCGGTGTCGAGCAGAATGTCCCGGCTCTCGCCCGCCGCGAACCTGTCGTAGAAGGTCTCCGCCTGCGGCACGGTGTAGCCCCACTGCTCGTCGAGGCGCGCGGCCACCTCACCCTCGTCAGGAGCGCTGTTCGACACGAGCGGCACGTCGCGACCCGCGGCAGCTCCCGACTCGCCCTTGCCGAAGTAGAACATCGTCAGGCCTACCCGGTCGACGGCATCCGCGTCGGGGAAGTAGGGGCCGTACGGGTCGTCGGCCTCGGTCAGCAGTCCGTCCGCGTCGGTGTCGAGAGCTCGAAGGTCCGCGGGGGAGAGGTCGTCGAGGCGCCCGTCGGCGCGCTCGAAGGGGTACCCCGCGCCGTATGACGGGGCCCAGACCATCTCGGCTCCCGATCCGCCGTCGTGGACGACGTCGGACACGGCCTCGAACGCGCGCACGAACTCGCGCGGCTGCTGCCCCCACGAGGTCCACGAACCGTTCATCTCGGGGGCGAAACGCACGAGATGGTGCGTGTCGTAGTCGCCCTGCATCTTCTCGAGCATCGCGTTGAACGCCGCGGCATCGTCGCGCGTCAGGTCCGCGAGAGGAACCCGCGGTTCCATGCTCAGGACGAGGACGGCGCCCTGGGCGGAGGCCGCCGTGGCTGCGCGAGACCAGTCCTGGCGGGCTCTGTCATCGAGTGGGTACGACAAGCGGATGGCGTAGGTCGCGGGCGTCTCGCCGAGCCGGTCGGCGTATCCGTCGGGGCCGTCCGAGCCCCAGTCGAGCTCCGGGCCGAACCAGAGTCCGTCCTGCGCGACGGGGGCAGGCTCGCCGGTATCAGCGATCGCCGCGGGCGCCGTCAGAAGAGCGGTGGCCGTCGCTAAAGCCAGGGCCGCCAGCGCCCGCCGCAGGTGCCGCGTCACTCGCGGCGGCACTCGAGAGTCCAGACGTTGCGCCCGTTCTCGTAGCGGTGCTCGACGGAGTCGACGCTCGCGAGGGCGAGGGCGAGGCCGCGGCCGTCCTCGGAGTCGGCGTCGGCCATGGTCACAGCACTGAGGTCGAGTTCGGCGGGCTGAGCGTCGTCCTCGAAGGTCGCCGTCAATGCCTCGGGTGTGGCCTGCAGGTCGAGGGTGAAGTGCCGTCCTTCGGCGCCGTGCGCGGCTACGGAGTGCTCGACGATGTTGCCCGCGATCTCGACGACGGCGATCTCGAATGCGAAGCGCGTACGGGGCTCGACGTCGCCGGCTTCCTCCCACCACGATGCGAGCAGATCATGGACGGCTTCGACGCTCTCGAGCGAGACATCGGCGACGAGCGACCGGTGGACGACCTCAGCCATCGAGGGCGTCCTGCACGGTGGCGCGCGGCCGGAGCACGCGGTCGAGGTTCGTCAGACCGAGCACCATCGTCACCTGTTCGCTCGGCGCGGCGAGCCGCAGGTCGCCGCCGCCTTGACGTGCAGTCTTGAGGCACGCGACGAGGGCGCCGAGGCCCGACGAGTCGATGAAGGCGACATCCGACAGATCCACGATCACGGGCGATTCGCCCGCTGCGGCGATCTCTTCGGTCACCCGCTCGCGGAAAGGACGGGCCGAGACCATGGTGAGCCGCCCGTGGGGGCGGACGACCCGACCGTTCTCGCGTACGTCGATATCGAGGTCCAGCATGGGTCAGGTCTCCTTCAGTTCCAGGTGTGCCGGTGGCCGGTAGAGCACGGCGCGGATGATGATGCTGAAGACCATGAGGTCGTACAGCACCCAGACGATGTTGATGAGGGGCGCGATGCCCTGCGCCTGCCCGACGGCGTACCGGATGGCGACGGCGACGAGCGACAGGACGAGCGCAGCCATCGCGATCAGCTGCGGTTTCACGAGGTCCCATCGCGGGCTGTCCTCGGCGGCGCGCGTCTTCGGGGTGACGGCGAACCCCAAGGCTCGACCGCGGTAGACGTTTGCGAACGCCGTCGTCACGGAGCGGATCCAGACGGGGAAGAGCGCGAGCGAGTACTGGGCACCGCGCCAGGTCGGGCGTCCGTTGGCGACGACGAGGAAGAGCAGCTGGTTCAGGAGGAAGAAGGGGATGAAGCGCGCGAAGAAGTCGACGCTCCACGCCTGCACGGGCATGACGCCGAACGTCAGGTAGAGCACGGGCGCGGCGATGTAGACGATGCCGGCGAAGCCGGCCAAGTAGCTCCACATCGTGCCGAAGTACATGATCCGCTGGCCCCAGCTGAGGCTGCGCTGCACGAGGGGGTTCTCGCGGAACATCACCTGCATGGTGCCCTGAGCCCATCGCAGCCGCTGCGTCAGCATCGTCGGCAGATCCTCGGGGGCGAGACCCTCGGCCAGCACCTCGTCGTGGTACACCGACTTCCAGCCCAGACCGTGCAGCCGCATCGAGGTCGCCATGTCCTCCGTGACCGAGATGGTCGCGAGGGGCATGATCGCCTGGGCCTCTTCGTCGCGCCCGACATCGAACGCCGAGACGAGCATGCTGATCGACTCGAGCGCAGCCAGCGGAGAGAGGCTCCGATCGCCCAGAGCGTCGAGAGTGACCTCATCGATGACGGCGAGGGCCTCGGTGTCGGCGGTGAGCTCGGCGAGAGCGCGCAACTCCTCACGGACGTCGGAGACGTCCTGATCGCTCAGCTCCCGACGCACCCGATCGATGCGGCTCTGGAACGCATAAGTCACATCGGCGAGGGCATCGCCGCGCGCGATCTCGACCTTCACCTGATCCAGGGCGTCCGCGACGGTGTCGAGGGCGGCCGTGATGCGCGGGTCCGAGCCGTGATCCCGACGCGCGCGTGCGAGCACGCGACGGGAGGATCGCACGCCGCGGTTGACGGCGAGCGTGACCTCGTCGACGTAGCGTGAGACCCCGAGCTGCATCAGTGCCTCGCGGCGGAGGATCGCGTTCGATCCGCAGAAGAACGCCGCGTTCCACCCGTCCTTCGACTGCTGGATCGGGCCGTAGAACAACGGCGCCTGGCTGCCGAGCGGGTCACTGGGTGGAACGTTGACGAACCACTGCGGCGTCTGGACCAGGGCGACCTTGTCGTCCATGAACCAGCCGAGCGTGCGATCGAGGATCTTCGGCGAGGGCACCTGGTCGGCGTCGAGGATGAGCAGGAACTCGCCCTCCGTGACCATGAGGGCGTTGTTGATGTTCCCGGCCTTCGCGTGGCGCGGCCGGTCACGCCACGCCTGCGACCGGGTGACGACGCCGATGCCCTCGGCCTCGGCGAGACGGCGGAGCTCGGGCCGGTCGCCGTCGTCGAGGATCCAGGTCTCGTGCGGGTAGCTGATCGCCTGCGCGGCGCGCGCCGTGCGCATGACGAGGTCGAGCGGTTCGTTGTACGTGGTGACGAGGACGTCGACCGTGACCTCGCGTGTCAGCGGCGGCGCATCGTGGCGTTCGCGCAGCCGCCAGGCGCCGACGGCGAAGATGAGCGAATCGATCAGGCTGTACGTCTCGGCGAGCACGAGGGGCACGGCGATCCACCACGCCTCCCAGTTCACCGAGGCGAGCCAGCGCCAGACGATGTAGTTCACACCGGAGATCGCTGCGAGCAGAACCACCAGGCGGATCAGTGCGAGACGTCTCGACGACTTCTTCGACTGGCGCGCCGCATCCCGCCGCGTCCCCTCGCGGCCCAACGTCGTCTCGAAGACCATCGATCTCCCTCGGTCGAGAGCAACGCTGTCAGCCCCCGGTCGCAACCTGAAACGGGTTGCGCCAGGAACGACGTTCAGACCAAGATTCGCCTCAGCAATGCGTCGCTACATGCTCAGGGTAGCCTTCCACCGTCAGGCCCCGATCGCGCAGCACGACGGAAAGCGGGGTCTCCGGATCGGCGCACATCTCGTCCCAGGTGCGCGGAAGATTGTCGGTGTACTCGATGTCGACGACGGCCTCGCCATAGACCTCGGTGTAGCGGGAGCACTCGAGATACGCGGCGCATTCCTCGACGACGGCGAAGTCGAAGCCTGCCTCGTCGCGGAGCTGGTGAGCGAAGTCCGCGGCGTTCTTCTGGCCTGCGGCGAGACCCGCATCGTGAGCGATGTCGACGTAGGCGGCGGCGAGAGCGAGATTGCCGTCGATGTCGAGCATGCCCTCGGAGCGCGTGAACGAATCGAGGTTGTCGAACTCGACCGCGTCGAACCCGGACTCGGCACAGCCGCGGATCCAGGGGGCGACCAGGGCGAGGATGCGCTCGCGTTTGTCGGCCGTCGATGAATCGATCAGCACCTCGTCGGGCCAGTCCGGATCGATGAGGGGCTCGCCGTCGACCGTCACGAGCAGATCGTCATCCCACAGGTCGCGTTCTGCCGGCTGCGTCTGGAACCCGTTCACGTAGCAGATCGAGTAACGGTCCGGCGCGGGCTCTGCTGTGCGGTCGCGGCCGACGATCTCCACGGCCTCGCCGGGCGGGTACGCTCCGCCCAGCTGGTAGTCCGGCTTTCCGCCGGCCGGCGGCAGCGTGACGTCCACGGCGTGAGCTGACTCGGCGACATCCCTCTTCGCATCCCCGTGCCCGGGGATGCCGACAGTGCAGCCGGAGAGAAGGGCGGCGATCAGGATGGCCGAGCCGGCCTCCGCGAATCTGCGCACGACGAGCATGCTACGCGGGGTCGTCACGGTCGTCGGGGCCGCCGTCCGGGCCCTCGGGATCACGGCTGATCCGGGTGCGCGGGACGAAGCGGGGGACCCACCGGATGAACCCCAACGCGCCGACGAGACCGAATACGCCCATGACACCGGCTGCCACCGGCAGCGAGGCGACAGCCGTGATCCCGGAGACCAGCAGCGGGGCGGCGGCACCGCCCGCGTCGGTGAGCGTGCGCCAGGAGCCGAGGAACGGGGCCGGGTTCGCCGTCGGCGCGACATCCGCTCCGAGAGTGAGGAGGATGCCGCTCGAAAGTCCGTTGCCGACACCGAGCACGGCGGCGAAGAGCGCGAACCAGAGCTCGGGCTGCGCGCTGGCCGACGTGATTGCCAGCGCGATGAGGCCCGCGCTCATGAGCAGCATGGCGGGGAGGGCCGCCCACAGGCGGCCGAAGCGGTCCATGACCTGACCGCTGGCGTAGAAGAGCGCGAAGTCGATGGCTCCCGAGACGCCCACGACGAGTGCGATCGTCGAGCCGTCCAGTCCGATCGCGACGCCCCACAGCGGCAGCAGCACCTGGCGCGTGGATCGCAACGCCGACAGCGACGCGGCGGCGACGCCGAGCCGCGCGAGCACGTCGCGATTGCGCCAAGCGGTGCGGACGACACCGGTGCCGGGGACGCGGCGCGTCCGGACGGGCGCCGTCGTGATCGCTTCGCCCTCGACGGTCCGTGCGATGGCGGGCGGCGGTCCCAGCCGCTTCTCGGGTTCGGGCCCGAAGGCGACCAGCGCGATCATCGCGACGAGGCAGACGCCGAAGAACCAGATCGTGGCGTGCTCGTCGCCGAACGCCCACAGCAGCGCAGCGGCGATGAAGGGTCCGACGAACATGCCGAGGCGGAAGCTGCCGCCGAGCAGCGACAGGGCCCGAGCGCGGAATGTGAGCGGCACGCGGGTGGTCATGAACGCGTGACGGGCGACTCCGAAGGCGGCCGCGCAGATGCCGATGAGGAAGACGGATGCCGCGAACACCCCCAGCACCGGGGCGAAGGCCATAGCCCCGACACCGACGAGGGCGAGCAGCCCGGCGATGATCATGGTGGCCCGCTCGCCGATGCGGGCGACGGCCCACCCAGCGGGCAGATTGCCGCACAGCTGTCCCACCACGAGTGCGGCGGCGACGAGCGCCGAGGTGGCGACGTCGGCGCCCAGCTCGGCGGCGATGACCGGGATGAGGGGTATGACGGCGCCCTCGCCGAGACCGAACAGGGTCGTCGGGCCGTAGATCATCGGGGCGAGGCGCCAGAGAACGCGGCGGATCGGTTCGT
Organism: Microbacterium sp. M4A5_1d; assembly: GCF_053345465.1. Classification (NCBI taxonomy): domain Bacteria; kingdom Bacillati; phylum Actinomycetota; class Actinomycetes; order Micrococcales; family Microbacteriaceae; genus Microbacterium; species Microbacterium sp. M4A5_1d. The sequence continues at coordinate 522,652 of NZ_JBKFAD010000001.1, read as the reverse complement.
TCTCGTCGCTGGCTCCCATTGCTTCCACGATACTCTGGAGTGCCATGCTCGAATTCGATATCTCCGCCGACATCCAGGCCCTGCGCTCCACGTTCGCCGACATCCAGGCGGTGGTCGACGTCGAGGCTCTCCGGGCCGAGATCGCCCGCCTCTCCGAGGAGGCCGGCGCGCCCGATCTCTGGGATGACGTCGAGAAGGCTCAGAAGGTCACCAGCGCCCTCAGCCACCGCCAGGCCGAGCTCAAGCGCGTCACCGAGGTCGAGCGCCGACTCGACGACCTCGATGTCCTCGTCGAGCTCGCGATCGAGATGGACGATGAGGAATCGGCTGAGGAGGCGCGCAAGGAGCTCAAGCAGCTCGAAGAGGTCATCGGCCAGCTCGAGGTGCAGACCCTGCTCGACGGCGAGTACGACGACCGTGCGGCGGTCGTGACGATCCGTTCGGGCGCGGGAGGCGACGACGCCACTGATTTCGCCGACATGCTGCTGCGCATGTACCTGCGCTGGGCCGAGCGCCACAAGTACCCCGTGAAGGTCATGGACACCTCGTACGCCGAGGGTGCGGGGATCAAGTCGGCCACGTTCGAGGTCGACGCGCCCTACGCGTACGGCACGCTGTCGGTCGAAGCCGGTACGCACCGTCTCGCGCGCATCAGCCCATTCGGGTCGGCGGACAAGCGCCAGACGAGCTTCGCCGCCGTCGAGGTCATCCCGGTGATGGAGGAGGCCGTCGAGGTCGACGTCCCCGAGAACGACATCCGCGTCGACGTCTTCCGCTCGTCCGGTCCCGGTGGGCAGTCGGTCAACACCACCGACTCGGCCGTGCGCATCACCCACATCCCCACCGGCATCGTCGTGTCGATGCAGAACGAGAAGTCGCAGATCCAGAACCGCGCAGCGGCCATGCGTGTTCTGCAGACCCGACTCATGCTGCTGCAGCGTGAAGAAGAGGCGGCGAAGAAGAAGGAGCTCGCGGGCACCATCACCGCGAGCTGGGGCGACCAGATGCGCTCCTACTTCCTCTACGGCCAGCAGCTCGTGAAGGACCTGCGCACCGGCCACGAGGTCGGCAACCCGTCGACCGTCTTCGATGGCGACCTCGACGGGTTCATCGCCGCGGGCATCCGGTGGCGCAAGCGCAAGGACGACGACGCCTGATCGAGTGCTGAGGCGCGGATGCCGCGGCGCGCGGGTGTCGCGGCGTGGTTGTGCGGGGGAGCCGCTTAGGCTCATCGAGTCATGATCCGGTTCGAACACGTCAGCAAGCGGTATCGCGGCACCTCGAAGCCCGCGCTCAGCGACGTCGACTTCGAGATCCAGCGCGGCGAGTTCGTCTTCCTCGTCGGCGCTTCCGGATCCGGCAAGTCGTCGTGCCTGCGGATGATCCTGCGCGAGGATGTCGCCTCCGAGGGGCGCGTGGTCGTGCTCGGCCGCGACCTGCGCGGCCTGTCGACGCGCAAGGTGCCCTACTTCCGTCGCCACATCGGCGCGGTCTTCCAAGACTTCCGGCTGCTGCCCAACAAGACCGTCTTCCAGAACGTGGCCTTCACCCTCCAGGTGATCGGCTCGTCTCGCGCTTTCATCTCGCAGGCCGTTCCGGAGGCGCTCGCGCTCGTCGGCCTCGCGGGCAAGGAGAAGCGGCTGCCGCACGAGCTCTCGGGCGGAGAGCAGCAGCGCGTCGCCATCGCGCGCGCGATCGTCAACCGGCCGCAGGTGCTCCTGGCCGACGAGCCCACCGGAAACCTCGACCCCGCGACATCCGTCGACATCATGCAGCTGCTCGCCCGGATCAACGCCAACGGCACGACGGTCGTGATGGCCACGCACGAGGCCGGCTTCGTCGACCAGATGCAGCGCCGCGTGATCGAGCTGAGCGGTGGCGTCATGGTCCGCGACGAGGTCGGCGGCGGGTACGGCGACACCTCGGCACTCCCGAGCCTGGCCCCCGAGCCGGTGCGCGGCGCTGCCGCGGTCGCTGCTCTCACGGCGGTTCTGGAGCTGCAGCGTGAGATCGCCGAGACCCCGCCCACCGCGCACGTCCCGGTGCCCGACGAGCCCGAGGCGCCGGCGGAGCCGCCGCCGCCGGTCGGGGAGACGCGGGCCATCCCGATCGTCGCCCCCGACATCGATCTTGCCGGCCTCGGACTGCCCGACGTCGCCAAGAAGCTCGGACTCGGCGATCGCGACGATCGCAGCGACGAAGTGGGGCCCACGTCATGAGAGTCGGCCTGATCCTCGGCGAGGCTCTGACGGGCCTGCGCCGCAACGCGTCGATGGTGATCTCCGTCGTCCTCGTGACCTTCGTCTCGCTCACCTTCGTGGGTGCGGCGATGCTCATGCAGATGCAGATCAGCAAGACGAAGGACTACTGGTCCGAGCGTGCGCAGGTCGCCGTCTACATGTGCCGTGAGGAAGCGACGGTGCAGAACTGCGCCGACGGTCCCGCGACCGACGAGCAGATCGCGGCGGTCGCCGAGAGGCTGGCCTCGCCCGCGTTGCAGAGCGTCGTGCGCGATGTGCGGTTCGAGACGAGTCAGGAGGCGTACGACAACGTCCTCTCGCTCATGGGGGAGGACTACGCCGAGTTCGTCAGCCCCGAGCAGCTGAACAACACCTACTGGGTCAACCTCGCCGACCCGTCGCAGAGCGACGTCATCAGCGAGGCGTTCAAAGACTTCGACGGAGTCGAGGAGGTCGCGAACCAGCTGCAGTATCTCGACCCCTTGTTCTCGGCGCTCACCGTCGCCACATACATCGCGGTCGGCATCGCCGGTCTGATGCTGATCGCTGCGGTGCTCCTCATCGCGACGACCATCCGGCTGTCGGCTTATGCGCGGCGGCGGGAGCTCGGCATCATGCGGCTCGTGGGAGCCTCCAACCGGTTCATCCAGACGCCCTTCATCCTCGAGGGGGTGTTCGCGGCGCTGATCGGATCGGCTCTCGCGAGCGTCGCGATCATCGCGATGGTGCAGGTCGGAGTCGGCGACTACCTGTCGTCGCAGATCGACTTCGTGACGACCTGGGTGAACCTGGGCGACGTCGCGCTGGTGGTTCCGGCTGTCATCGTGATCGGCGTCGTGCTGGCCGCCGTCTCGGCCGGGTTCGCGATCAGACGGTGGCTGCGCGCCTGAGGCCGAACCCCGCCGCGTCGCCCGCGCGTCGCCGTACCCCTAGACTGTAGGGCTGCGCCAGTGCACCAGGAAGGAGGCGCGTCATGCCGAAGGAACAGGGCGAGAAGCTCGTGGCGAGCAATAAGCGCGCCCGACACGACTACGCGATCGAGAAGACGTACGAGGCGGGTCTCGTGCTCACCGGCACCGAGGTGAAGTCGCTGCGGCAGGGCCGCGCGAACCTCACCGACGGCTACGCCTACATCGACAACGGTCAGGCCTACCTCGATGCCGTGCACATTCCGGAGTACTCGCAGGGTCACTGGACGAATCACGCGACCAAACGCACGCGAAAGCTGCTGCTCCACAAAGAGGAGATCATCAAGCTCTCGCACGCGGTCAGCGCCGGGGGGTACACCCTCGTACCGCTACGGCTGTACTTTTCGGACGGCCGGGCGAAGGTCGAGATTGCGGTCGCGAAGGGTAAGCGCGAGTTCGAGAAGCGACAGACCATCCGCGAGCGCGAGGACAAGCGCGAGGCGGAGCGGGCGATGCGCACCCGCAACCGACTCGGCGAGTAGCGGTATCCCGCTTCGCCGTCCGGTCGTCAACGGGCGCGGAAGCGCGCCTCGACCGCGGCGGTCACGTCGATCTCAGCGGGCCGGAGCTCGATGCCCCCGGACGACGCGTCGGCTGACATCGTCGCCGCTCGCGCGAACACCGGCGCGGCAGGCGGAGCATCGGCGCCGCTGAGGAGCCCGACATCGGCGATCTCGACAGGCTCGACCGTGCCGTGACCGAGCGCGGTCGCGTACGCCGAGGCGCGTGCCGCAGCGACGCCGACGGCGGAGGTCGCGACCTCGCGTTCGATCGTCGCCCGTGTCGCGGGGGAGAGCTGCCACTCGACGTTCGAGACGCGCATCCCTTCGTCGTCGGAGAGCAGAGACACCCATTCCGCGAGCGCGACGAAGTCGTCGAATGTGGCCACGAGGTCGATCGTCGCGTGGTGCACGGGTGCGAGCTGGTTCCCCTCGGGGTTCCACGGCCGGTCGGACCAGGTCGAGACGGACCCGCTCGACCAGCTCGAGACGACGCCCGCTCGTGTGAGCTCCTCGAGGCGCGTGCGCAGGGGTGCGATCGTCGCGGTCGCCCGGGAGACGACGGCGGTCCGTTGAGGACCGTCGGCGGAGGCGGCGGCGGAGACGATCGCGACCTCGGGCGAGACGCGTCGCTCGGCCTCGCCGCGGACGGAGATGAGGATGTCTGCCATGCTCCGACTCTAGGCGCGAAGGGTGGGAATGGCGTGGGGCGCCGATCGGTTGTAGTCTGTAGTGCTCGGGTGCTGCGGCATCCGGTTTGGTAAGTCCACAGTGTGACAGCGGCCCTTTGACCGAAGGCTCAAGGGGATGATCGGTTTCGACATCGCCTGTGTGTCGGCGAGAAGCGGGCCGAGGATGCAGGGTTATCTCGTTAACGATCTCTGCAAAACTATAAGTGCCGAATCCAAGCGCACTGACTTCGCCCTCGCTGCGTAAGCGAGCCCGATAGTCCGTCAGACCGTGTGTGATCCCGCCACGGACCCTGGCGTCATCTAGGGATCTTGCTGCGTGACGGCGTCCGGACGTCACGCGGGACTCTTCCCGGACTGGGCCCGTCGACTTATGTGTCTGTACTGAAAGTCGGGGCCGAGCAGAACGCCTTCACAGACTGCGCCCGGAGAAGACGCCGTATCTCAGCGATGGACGGGGGTTCGATTCCCCCCATCTCCACCACTGCCGCTGTCACGCTGCATAGCCCCCGATCCCCCTGGAAACAGGGGATCGGGGGCTTCTGCTATGTCGAGCCGACACCGTCGTGCGCTACGTTCGGGGCATGGCGTACTGGCGGGACAACGTGAGGACGTGGTCGGGATCGCGGCTGTGGCTGTTGATCGTCCAGATCGTGGTGGCCGCCGGCCTGCTCGCCATGAACGTCTGGTCCGTCGCGCGCGGTGACGGCGGTGCATTCACGATGGTGCTCGCGGTGCTGTTCGGCGTGCTGCTGGTGTTCTGGGTCGCGACACTGATCGGCGCCATCAGGGCCCGTCGTGACGGCGCTGCCGCACACGACGAGGGTCCCGAGTGATGCTGTCGGCGCAAGCGAAAGCCCCCGACCTCGGTTGAGGCGCAGGGGCTTTCGCTGATACGTGCGGTCTCAGGTCTTGTTGCGAATCGAACGCATGAGCCAGGCGATGACCGCGATGATGATCAGCGCGATGCCGATGAAGAGCAGGAACTTCACCGCTTCGACGAAGATTCCCGTAAACAGCAACGCGATGCCGATGATGATGAGGATGATCGCAAGTGCAGGCATGCCTCGATTGTGCACGTGGGTGCCGCCTCACCGCAGGTGCTTGACCTCGCGGGCCGCAGACTCTATGCGCGAGGCTACGGACGTGCGTCGGCAGCCGACTGTTCGGTGCCCTGGTGGAAACGCAGCGCGAGGACGTCACCCGAGGTGGCCCAGACCGACGAATGCCGGCTGACCCGGGTACCGGCGATGAGCCGGTATGTCACGAGCACCGTGTCCACGTCGAGGCGCTGGATGACCCACTCGTCCGTATGCGGAGTGTCGCGGGTCGCCTCCTCCAGGAGCTCGACGAGAAGGTCGGAGCGCGTCCATAGGCGGCCGGACCGGCCGATCTCGGTGAAGTCCGGGTGGATGAGCTCGCGGAGGCGGCGCGCGTCCTGCCGGACGGCACTGGTGAGCAGGTCGCGTTCGGCGTCGCGGATACGGCCCGCCAGATCGTCGGCGACACCGACGGCGTGAAGCTCTCCCATCAACGTCGCTCGATGACGACGAGGCCCTGCTTCACATCGGCGACCTGGGCATAGCCTTCGCCGAAGAAGTATGTGACGCCGTATCCGTCGCCGTCGATGTTCAGCGCGAACGCCGGATCTTCGGTGATGTAGACCCCGCCGTCGCCCTCTTCGCGGATCCAGCCTTCCGAAACAAGGGCGCGCTCGGCGTCTGAGGTCTCGGCGGCTGTCAGCGGTGCCCAGCCGAACTGGAGGATGTTCCCGCCAGGTTCGGCCGCGTTCGTCCAGGTGCAGGAGACGCCCGCGTCGATCTGCATCTCGCCGATCATGAACGGGCCCTGCTGGTACTCCCAGCCCTGCGACTGCAGCTCTTCGAGGCTGGCCTCTCGGATGATGTTCTCGCAGGTCGGGTCCGGGAGCGCCGGCTCCGAGGCGGTGGCCTCTGGCGTCGCGACGGGAGAGGAGGGGACGGCTTCCGGCGGCGCGGTCTCCGTCGGTTCGGGTGCGGAGCAGCCGGTCAGGAACGTCAGAGCCAGGGCCGAGCCGGTCGCCAGGACGAGGGATGCGTGCCGCCGGGTCATGCGCGACCGCCCTCGTGAGCGAGCATCTCGAGGAAGGTGTCGTGCAGGATGCCGTTGGTCGCGAGCGATGAGCGCGTCGACAGGGTCTCAGCGCCGTCGATGTCGGTGAAGCGTCCCCCTGCCTCGGTGACGATGGGCACGTGGGCGGCCAGGTCGTACTCCTTGACACCGAACTCGGCGACGAACTCGAGCCGTCCTTCGGCGAGGAGCATGTAGGGCCACGCGTCGCCGTAGCCACGATCGCGCCAGACTCGGCGCGAGAGTGCGAGGAGCTGTTCGCCCCGGCCGACTTCATCCCACTGGTGGATGCTCTGGAAGCTGATGCTCGCCTGCGCGAGGTCGTCGATCGACGAGACCGAGAGTGACCGCGGCGTCGTCTCGCCCGGGACGTTCGTCCACGCCCCGTGCCCTGTCGCGGCCCACCAGCGACGACCGATGGCCGGCTGACTGACGACGCCGACGCGAGGCGTGCCGTCCACGGACAGCGCGATCAGGGTCGCCCACATCGGGATGCCCTTGAGGTAGTTCGCGGTGCCGTCGATCGGGTCGATGATCCACTGGCGTCGTGCGTCGCCGGTGGCGCCATACTCCTCGCCCAGCACGCCGTCGTCCGGGCGCTCGGCGGCCAGCATGTCGCGGATGGCGCGTTCTGTGGCGAGGTCTGCCTCGGTGACGTGCGACGCGTCCGCTTTCAGGTGCACGTCGAGGTCGGCCGCGTCGAAACGGGCCATGCTCACCGCGTCGGCGGCGTCTGCCAACCGGAGTGCGAATGCCAGGTCGTCGGCCAGGGCGTCTGCAGAAGGCGCTGTCAGATCCGGTGTGGTGGGGGTCACGGCTCCAGGATACGACGCGCCGGGGGCCTCGATTGGCGCGACGACGCGAAGTGGGGTAACGTTTCTCCTCGGTTCGCTTCACTGCGAACAGCCTGCACCTCTAGCTCAATCGGCAGAGCAACTGACTCTTAATCAGTGGGTTCTGGGTTCGAGTCCCAGGGGGTGCACCAGCACGAAGGTCCTGCAACTCTCGCCAGTTGCGGGGCCTTCGTGTGTTGCCGTCAGGGCGCGGTCGAGCGCCTCAGAACGGCGGAGCGCTGCGAGCGGGCCGCGCGACAGCGACCGACCCGGTCGGTGCTGCGTGCAGGACGGAGTGCCGTCCGTCACCGCCGGGCGGTTCCGTGACGGTGAATGCGACGAGTGGTGGTGGTGCGTCTTCGCGGTAGATCCGCCCGGTGGGTGAGGTCCAGATCAGCCTTCCGCCCGCGAGTTGTCGCACGTGCCATCGGGTGTGGTGTTTGACGTCGTGGTGTCTCTTGCAGAGGTTGGCGAGGTTGCACACGTGGGTGGCACCGCCGTCGGATGCGGCGATGGTGTGGTCGAGTTCGCACCGGATCGTGGGTTGCCGGCATCCGGGGAACCGGCAGTGCCGGTCCCGGGCCCGCAGCAGCCTGACCATGGCGGCGGTGGGCCGGTAGCTGTCGCACTCGAGCACGGTTCCCGTGACCGGGTGGGTGAGCAACCGTTCCCAGGAGGTCGCGTTACCTGCGAGTTCGCGTGCGGTGGCGGCGTCGATGGGGGAGCGCCCCGCGAGGTCGGCCGGCCCGTCGTCCTGTCCCATGAGCGTCAGCGCGGACACGGCGACTTGCACGTGTGCCCGGATCGCCCCGAGCGTTCCGTCGCCGTCACCGGTGCCGGTCGGGTCGAGCGCCGGCGACGCAGCGAGGAGGAGGTCGGAGAACACGTCGGCGCGGACCTGGTCGATGGTGCGGGCATCGTCGACGAACGACGACCCGTCGCGGATTGTCGTGTCGGCGCCGGGCGCGCCGCCATTGGTGTCGGCTCGAGCGTCAGGCGCGTCAGCGTCAACGCCCGCCGCGTCAGCCTGGGCCCGCGCGTTGATGATCTCCCGCGCCTGACGAGTGAGCCGGTCCACGATCCCGTCCGCGATCACCGTCGGCAAGGTCGCGATCAAATCGGACATCCCATCCGGCCCGGGCTGCACCCACACGCACCGCCCCGCCGCTGCCTCCTCGTGCCGTTCGGTGAACGTCCGCGGGTGAATCCGCTCCGCGATCATCCGCAACGCGTCCCGCACCCGGTTCGGTGTCTCGCCCTCGCACCGCTCGATCGCGACGCGTTCGAACTCCGCCCGGCCCTCCACGGGCACGAGGCATCCGACCTCCTGAATCACCCGCACATGCCCACGCACGATGCGCCCGTCCTCCCACGCGGCCATCGTCAGCGGGAAGTTGTCGACCAGATCGCGCGCCTCGTCGATCCGCCGCTGCAGTGTCCGGTCGGTCGCGACGAACACCCCGGCCAGCTCCGCGGCGATCCCGCGCAACGCCATCTCGCGCGCCTTGACCTTCTCCGACGCGCCCACGGCCTGCTTCTCCGCGAGAACCCCCCGCCGCAGCGAGCACCCGAACCTCACGAATCTGCGCCAACCGCGCAGCATCCGCCGCGCCCTCGGCATCCGCGACCAGCACCGCCAGGGCATCGACGTCACCGTCGCTGCCCATCCCGCTGCCGAGTCGGCCGCCGAGTTCGTCATTCGAATGCATGTTCGAATACTGTCACGAACCCCCGACATCGGCCCGCCACTCTCCACAGGGGCCGGAATCTCGTCCCCGCGGCGGGGACCTGCACGGGCCATCGACGTCGGGGACGCTCGTAGGCTTGAGAACATGACCACGCCCGAGATCGTCATCGTCGCCGCCGCCCGCACGCCGCAGGGGCGCTTGCAGGGGAGTCTGTCGTCCGTTCCGGCCCCCGAGCTCGGTGGCGCCGCCATCGCCGGTGCTCTCGCGGCATCAGGCGTCGCCGCCACTGCGGTCGACGCCGTCATCATGGGGCAGGTCCTCCCCGCGGGCAATGGACAGAATCCGGCTCGGCAGGCCGCGCTCGCGGGCGGCATCGGCTGGGACGTCCCGGCCTCGAGCGTCAACAAGGTCTGCCTCTCCGGCCTCACGGCGATCATCGACGCCGCGCGCATGATCGCGCTCGGCGACGCCGAGGTCGTGGTAGCCGGCGGCATGGAATCGATGAGCCGGGCGCCCCACCTCCTCCCGGGCTCGCGTTCGGGCTGGTCCTATGGATCGATCGAGGTGCTCGACCACACCGCCTTCGACGGGCTCACCGATGCGTACGACCGCGAGAGCATGGGCGCCTCGACCGAGCGCCTCAACCCTCGGTTCGCTGTGTCCAGGCAGGACCAGGATGCCGCTGCCGCGCGCTCTCATCAGCGTGCTGCGGCAGCCCGCGACGCAGGCCGCTTCGCGGCTGAGATCGCCCCGGTGGCGGTGCCGCAGCGTCGGGGCGAGCCTCTCATCGTCGATACCGATGAGGGCATCCGTGCCGATACGACCGTCGACACCCTCGGTGGGCTGCGTCCCGCCTTCGCGAAGGACGGCTCGATCACCGCCGGCAATGCCTCTCAGATCTCAGATGGCGCAGCGGCGGTCGTGTTGACGACGCGCGAGTGCGCCGAGCGGGAGGGATGGTCGGTGATGGCCGTCGTCGGCGCCAACGGCCAGGTCGCCGGTCCCGACAACTCGCTCCACGAGCAGCCGGCCGCCGCGATCGAGCGGGCGCTGGCCAAGCAGGGTATGTCGGTCTCGGAGCTCGATCTCGTCGAGATCAACGAGGCGTTCGGCGCCGTCGTGGCAGCATCGGTGCGCCGGCTCGGTGTCTCTGCTGACATCGTCAACATCGACGGCGGCGGCATCGCGCTCGGGCACCCCATCGGCGCTTCCGGAGCACGGCTCGTCGTCCATCTCGCCCATGAGCTCGCGCGCCGCGGAGCCGGCGCAGCGGCCGCGGGTCTGTGCGGCGGCGGCGGTCAGGGCGAAGCGCTCATCCTGACGCGCTGAGCCCGCCTCGACCCGGGGTCAGCGCCGGCCGCGCTTGACCCGCTCCGCGAAGAGCTTGTCGCGGTCGACGTTCGAGTCGTCCGCCACGAGCCGCCCACGAGCACCGCGGTAGCTGTCGACGACGGCGCCGATCGCCAGCGCCATCGTGATGCCCCAGCTGAGCCATGCCAGGGCGGTGCGCCACGTGAACGGCTCGTCGCTGCGGGCCGAGCGGAGGAGCGTCACGCCACCGGTGATCGCGGAGAGGAGGCCGGTGCCGAAAAGGTACTTGCGCATACCACAAACGTAGCCGCCCGCAGGGGGCGCTGGGCGCGCGGGTAGGCTGGGATCACCGCCGATCGCAGCCTGGAGGCATGCATGAGCACCGCTGATTTCGTCGTCGTCGCCAACCGGCTTCCGGTTGACCGGAACACGGACGGTGGTGGGGACGGAGAATGGCGCCGTTCGCCGGGAGGGCTCGTCACCGCCCTCGAGCCCGTCATGCGCCGCACCGAGGGCGCGTGGGTCGGCTGGCCCGGAAAGCCCGACCTCGAGTTCGATCCGTTCGACTTCGACGGCATGCACCTCGTTCCCGTCGCCCTCAGCGGCGCCGACGTCGAGGACTACTACGAGGGCTTCTCCAACGACACGATCTGGCCCCTCTACCACGACGTCATCGCCGCCCCGCGATACCGGCGCAATTGGTGGGAGGCATACCAGCGCGTGAACAGGCGCTTCGCCGAGGCTGCGGCTGCGGTGGCAGCGGACGGCGGAACCGTGTGGGTGCAGGACTACCAGCTGCAGCTCGTGCCGAAGATGCTGCGCGACATGCGTCCCGACCTCACGATCGGGTACTTCCACCACATCCCGTTCCCCGCTTACGGGCTGTACTCGCAGCTCCCGTGGCGGAAGCAGGTGCTGGAGGGCCTCCTGGGCGCTGACGTGATCGGTTTCCAGCGCGTGGCCGACGCCGGCAATTTCGCGCGCGCTGTGCGGCGTCAACTGCGGTACGAAACCAAGGCCAGCGGCATCCGCGTCCCCGCCCCGGGCGGAGGGCACCGCACGGCACTCGCCAAGGCGTTCCCGATCTCGATCTCGACCGACGACTACATCGAGCTCGCACAGCGTCCTGACATCCAGGCGCGGGCCGCGGAGATCCGCGAGGATCTCGGCAACCCCAAGACGGTCCTGCTCGGCGTCGACCGGCTGGACTACACGAAGGGCATCCGGCACCGCCTCAAGGCCTTCGGCGAGCTCATCGAGGACGGACGGGTCTCCGTCGAGGACGCCACTCTCGTGCAGGTCGCCAGCCCCAGCCGGGAGCGCGTCGAGTCGTACGTGCAGCTGCGCGACGAGATCGAGCTGACCGTCGCGCGCATCAACGGCGACCACGACACCTGGGGTCACAGCGCGATCCGCTACATGCACCAGGCGTTCCCGCGCGAAGAGATGGTGGCCCTCTTCCTCGCCGCCGACATCATGCTCGTCACCGCGCTCCGTGACGGCATGAACCTCGTCGCGAAGGAGTACGTCGCCAGTCGCATCGACAACCGCGGGGTACTCGTCCTGAGCGAGTTCGCCGGTGCTGCCGACGAACTCGCGAGCGCCGTGCGCATCAACCCGCACGACATCGACGGAATGAAGGATGCCATCGTGCGGGCGATCGAGATGCCCGCAGCCGAGCAGGGGAGGCGCATGCGGGCTCTCCGCAAGCGCGTCCGCGAACACGACGTCGACGACTGGTCACGATCATTCCTGGACGCGCTCGCTACCGCCGCTCAGTCCAATAGCCCGGCTGAGTCGGCTGCCACCGCGCGCGCCGTCTCGACCGCCGCCACCGAAGCGGAGCACCGCGCATGAGCGCCGTCGCGTCCACATCGCCCGAGGGTCTCGCAGAAGCCGTCGCGCGCGCAGCGAGCGCACGGCACCTCCTCATCGCGCTCGACTTCGACGGCACGCTCGCCCCGCTCGTCGATGAGCCGATGTCGGCCAGAATGCTGCCCGCCGCGCGCGACGCGCTCGCGCGGCTCGCTCACGCACCCGCGACGACGGTCGCGCTCGTGTCGGGTCGTACGCTCGAACACCTGGCCGAGATCTCCGAGCGCGAGCCGGATTCGCGGATACATCTCGCCGGCTCGCACGGTGCCGAGTTCTGGCATCCGGGCGCGGACTCCGCCCAGGACAGCGACAGCGACGTCTCACTCCGCGACGAGCTCACGGCGCGCGCGGAGCAGATCATCGGAGGCCTCGACGGCGCATGGATCGAGCACAAGCGGTTCGGGTTCGCCCTCCACACGCGGTTGGCCGATCGGGAGCAGGCCGCCGAGGCAGCCACCCGGATCGATGATCTCGTCCGGACCGAGGCGCCCGCGTGGCGCCGCCGCACCGGCCAGGACATCCTCGAGTTCGCCTCGCGGCACGAGGGCAAGGACTCGGCCGTCCGCAGCCTCCGTGATCGGGTCGGGGCCGACGTCGTCCTCTTCGCCGGCGACGACGTGACCGACGAGGACGCGCTCGCCTCGCTCGACCCGGGCGACGTGGGGATCCGCGTGGGTGGGGGAGAGACGGTCGCTCAATACCGAGTGGCGGATGCCGCCGCCCTCGCGGTCCTGCTGGGACGGCTCGCCGAGGCCCGGGCGGGAGAATGAGCCCTGCCGCACGGGCATAGAATTCGAGAATGTCCGACAGCTCCGAGACCATCGACATCAAGCCCCGCAGTCGTGCCGTCACCGACGGCATCGAAGCCACGACCTCCCGAGGCATGCTCCGTGCCGTCGGAATGGGCGACGAGGACTGGGACAAGCCCCAGATCGGCATCGCCTCGAGCTGGAACGAGATCACCCCCTGCAACCTGAGCCTCGACCGGCTCGCGCAGGGTGCCAAGGAGGGCGTCCACTCGGGCGGCGGCTACCCGCTGCAGTTCGGCACCATCTCCGTCTCGGACGGCATCTCGATGGGCCACGAGGGCATGCACTTCTCCCTCGTGTCGCGCGAGGTCATCGCCGACTCGGTCGAGGCCGTCATCATGGCCGAACGCCTCGACGGCACGGTCCTGCTCGCCGGCTGCGACAAGTCGATCCCCGGCATGATGATGGCGAGCGCGCGCCTCGGCCTGTCGAGCGTCTTCCTGTACGCCGGCTCGACGATGCCGGGCTGGGTCAAGCTGAGCGACGGCACCGAGAAGGACGTCACGATCATCGACTCGTTCGAGGGTGTCGGCGCGTGCCGTGCCGGAAAGATGAGCGAGGCGGACCTCAAGCGCATCGAGTGCGCGATCGTCCCGGGGGAGGGTGCCTGCGGCGGGATGTACACCGCCAACACGATGGCCTCCGTCGGCGAGGCCCTCGGCCTCAGCCTGCCGGGCTCCGCCGCGCCGCCGTCGGCCGACCGCCGTCGCGACTACTACGCCCATCGCTCGGGCGAGGCCGTCGTCAACCTCCTGCGTCAGGGCATCACGACGAAGGACATCCTGACGAAGGAGGCGTTCGAGAACGCGATCGCCCTCGTCATGGCCCTCGGTGGCTCGACGAACGCCGTCCTCCACCTCCTCGCGATCGCCCGCGAGGCGGAGGTCGACCTGAGCCTGCACGACTTCAACCGCATCGGCGACAAGACGCCGCACGTCGCGGACATGAAGCCCTTCGGCCAGTACGTCATGAACGACGTCGACCGGCACGGCGGCATCCCCGTCGTCATGAAGGCCATGCTCGACGAGGGGCTGCTGCACGGCGACGCTCTGACCGTGACCGGAAAGACTCTCGCCGAGAACCTCCGCGACCTCGACCCGGAGCCGATCGACGGCAAGGTCATCCACACGTTCGACAACCCGATCCACGCCAGCGGCGGCATCACGATCCTGCACGGGTCGCTCGCCCCCGAGGGCGCCGTCGTCAAGACCGCAGGCTTCGACGCCGCGGTGTTCGAGGGGCCCGCGCGTGTGTTCGAGCGCGAGCGCGCGGCGATGGATGCCGTGGCGAACGGTGAGATCGAGCCGGGCTCGGTCATCGTCATCCGCTACGAAGGCCCGAAGGGTGGACCGGGCATGCGCGAGATGCTCGCCATCACCGCCGCCATCAAGGGCGCCGGGCTCGGAAAAGATGTACTACTCTTGACGGACGGACGATTCTCAGGCGGCACAACCGGCCTGTGCATCGGCCACATAGCACCCGAAGCGGTGGACGCAGGTCCCATCGCATTCGTGCGCGATGGTGATCTGATACGGGTCGATATCGCGGCTCGCTCCCTCGACCTACTCGTCGACGAGGCTGAGCTGAACGCCCGCCGTGACGGCTGGGCCCCTCTTCCCCCGCGCTATACCCGTGGCGTTCTGGCCAAGTACTCCAAGCTCGTGCGCTCCGCCGCGGAGGGCGCGACCACCGGCTGACTTCGGCTCCGACATCGTCTCCTCTTCTCCAGCGAGGTTCATCACCATGTCCACCGACATCTCCGCGGCCATTCCCCGGCCGCCGTCCCGCACACCCTCGGCACCCGTGATCACGGGAGCAGAGGCCGTTGTCCGATCGCTCGACAATCTCGGCGTCACCGAGGTCTTCGGGCTCCCGGGCGGCGCGATCATGCCCGTCTACGACCCGCTCATGGACGACGAGGCGGTGCGCCACATCCTCGTCCGTCACGAGCAGGGTGCAGGGCACGCGGCCGAGGGCTACGCCGCGGCATCCGGCCGGGTCGGCGTCGCGATCGCCACCTCGGGCCCGGGCGCGACCAACCTCGTGACGGCGATCGCCGACGCGTACATGGACTCCGTCCCGCTCGTCTGCATCACCGGGCAGGTGTTCTCGACCCTCATGGGCACGGATGCCTTCCAGGAAGCCGACATCGTCGGCATCACGATGCCGATCACGAAGCACTCGTTCCTCGTGAAGACCGCCGAGGAGATCCCCGGCGCGATCGCCGCGGCTTTCGAGATCGCCGGCACCGGCCGCCCCGGCCCGGTTCTCGTGGACATCACGAAGGACGCTCAGCAGAACAGCGCGCCGTTCGTCTGGCCGCCGAAGATCGACCTGCCGGGATATCGTCCGGTGACCAAGGCGCACGGCAAGCAGATCCAAGCGGCTGCGCAGCTTCTCGCCGAGTCGCACAAGCCCGTGCTGTACGTGGGCGGCGGTGTCATCCGCGGCGGCGCATCCGACGAGCTGCTGACGCTCGCGGAGGCGACCGGCGCACCCGTGGTCACGACGCTCATGGCGCGCGGCGCCTTCCCCGACTCGCACCCGCAGCACCTCGGCATGCCGGGCATGCACGGCACGGTGCCCGCGGTGCTCGCGCTGCAGGAGTCCGATCTGATCGTCGCCCTCGGTGCGCGCTTCGACGACCGTGTGACCGGCAAGGCGTCGTTGTTCGCGCCGCACGCCAAGGTCGTGCACGTCGACATCGATCCGGCCGAGATCTCGAAGATCCGCTTCGCCGACGTCCCGATCGTGGGCGATGTGCGCGACGTGCTGGTCGACCTCGAGTCGGCCTTCCGCGGCGTCATCGGTGACGGCAAGCCCGACACGACCGAGTGGTGGGCCTACCTCGACGGGCTGCGCGAGGAGTTCCCGCTCGGTTACGCCCCGACGACCGACGGGCTGCTGTCGCCGCAGCACGTGATCCAGCGGATCGGCGAGCTCACAGGCCCCGAGGGCGTCTACGCCTCGGGCGTCGGCCAGCACCAGATGTGGGCCGCACAGTTCATCAAGTACGAGCGCCCCAACTCATGGCTCAACTCCGGCGGCGCCGGCACGATGGGCTACGCGGTGCCCGCTGCCATGGGTGCGAAGGTCGCTCAGCCGGAGCGCGTCGTCTGGGCGATCGACGGCGACGGCTGCTTCCAGATGACGAACCAGGAGCTCGCGACCTGCGTCATCAACCAGATCCCGATCAAGGTCGCGATCATCAACAACTCGTCGCTGGGCATGGTGCGGCAGTGGCAGACGCTGTTCTTCGATGGCCGTCACTCGAACACCGACCTGAACACCGGCCACGGAACGGCGCGCGTCCCCGATTTCGTCAAGCTCGGCGAAGCGTACGGCTGCCTCGCCATCCGGGTCGAGACCGAGGACCAGATCGACGACGCCATCAAGCTCGCCCTCGAGACGAACGATCGCCCCGTCGTGATCGATTTCGTCGTGAGCGCCGACGCGATGGTGTGGCCGATGGTCCCGCAGGGTGTGAGCAACAGCTACATCCAGTACGCCCGCGAGCACGCGCCCGCATTCGACGAGGAGGCCTGAGATGTCGCGCCACGTGCTGAGCCTCCTGGTGGAGGACAAGCCGGGTCTGCTGACCCGTGTCGCCGGGCTGTTCGCCCGACGCGGCTTCAACATCGAGTCGCTCGCCGTCGGCGTCACCGAGGTGCCGGGGCTCTCGCGCATCACGGTCGTCGTCGATGTCGAGGAGTTGCCGCTCGAGCAGGTGACCAAGCAGCTGAACAAGCTCGTGAACGTCATCAAGATCGTCGAGCTCGACTTCTCGTCGTCGGTGCAGCGCGAGCACATCCTCATCAAGGTGCGGGCCGACAACCAGACCCGCTCGAACGTGATCGAGGTCGCGAACCTGTTCCGCGCCGCGATCGTCGACTACGCCCCCGACGCGCTGGTGGTCGAGGTGACCGGAGACCGCGGCAAGATCGACGCGATCCTCCGCGCCTTCGAGCCCTTCGGCATCAAGGAGCTGGCCCAGTCCGGCCTGCTCGCCATCGGGCGCGGCGGCAAGAGCATCACCGAGCGCGTTCTGCGCGGCTGACCTTCCGAACCACGAATCAAGGAGAAACACACGAACATGGCCGAGATCTTCTACGACGACCACGCCGACCTGTCCATCATCCAGGGCAAGAAGGTCGCGATCGTCGGCTACGGCTCGCAGGGACACGCCCACGCCCAGAACCTCCGCGACTCCGGTGTCGAGGTCGTCATCGCGCTCAAGGACGGCTCGAAGTCGGCCGCGAAGGCGCAGGACGAGGGCTTCGAGGTCAAGAACGTCGCGGATGCCGCAGAGTGGGCCGACCTCATCATGATCCTGGCTCCCGATCAGCACCAGCGCTCGATCTACGCCGACTCCATCAAGGACAAGCTCACGGCGGGCAAGACCCTCGCGTTCGCGCACGGCTTCAACATCCGCTTCGGCTACATCGACGCTCCCGAGGGCGTCGACGTCATCCTCGTCGCCCCGAAGGCCCCGGGCCACACGGTGCGCCGCGAGTTCGTCGCGGGTCGCGGCATCCCCGACATCATCGCCGTCGAGCGCGACGCGTCCGGCTCGGCCTGGGACACCGCGCTTTCGTACGCGAAGGCCATCGGCGGCACCCGCGCGGGTGTCATCAAGACCACCTTCACGGAGGAGACCGAGACCGATCTCTTCGGCGAGCAGGCCGTGCTCTGCGGTGGCATGAGCCACCTCGTCCAGTACGGCTTCGAGACGCTGATCGAGGCCGGCTACCAGCCCCAGATCGCGTACTTCGAGGTGCTGCACGAGCTCAAGCTGATCGTCGACCTCATGTGGGAGGGCGGCATCGCCAAGCAGCGCTGGTCGATCTCCGACACCGCCGAGTACGGCGACTACGTCTCGGGCCCGCGCGTGATCTCGCCGGAGGTCAAGGAGAACATGAAGGCCGTGCTCGCCGACATCCAGTCGGGCGCGTTCGCGCAGCGCTTCATCGCCGACCAGGACAACGGCGCCACCGAGTTCCTCGGCCTCCGCGAGAAGGAGCAGGGCCACCCGATCGAGGCGACCGGCAAGGAGCTGCGCGGACTCTTCGCCTGGAAGCAGCAGGACAGCGACTACATCGAGGGCAGCGCCGCGCGCTGACCCGTCACGAGCGGCACAGTCCGCTCCGCGACCCTCGGCGGCACCCCGTCGAGCCCGGCCTCGTGCCACGGAAGCCCGGTCCCCATCAGGGGCCGGGCTTTCGGCGTGCCCCCACAGTCGTGACCTTTTACGATGGATGCATGCCCGTCCGTAAGAAGCAGTTCGCTCGCGCGCGCCTGGGGGCGGTGTGCGTCGCAGCTTCTGTGATCGCGGGGGCGATCACCGCACCGTCCGCCTGGTCGGTCACCGCCGATGAGATCGAGGTCGTCCCGCGATCGGACGCCCCGGTTGCGCCCGTGATCCCGGATGAGGAATCGGACGAGGGCGTCCCGACGCCCGCGCCGGGTGAGACCGAGACGCCGTCGCCGGCGCCGACCAGCGAACCGTCGCCGACGGATGGCGAGCCGACTCCGGCGCCGACCACGAGTCCGGCACCGAGCCCGTCCTCTCCGGCGGACCCCCCGCCGACGGTGCCCGTCGAGCAGCCGCCCGCGCCGACGCCGCCGCGCATCGAGACCGACGCCCAGGTCGAGCTGCGCGCTTCTACTGCTATCCGACTCGGCGCCTTGCTGCGGCTCGCGCCGCGTGGCACCGACATGGCAACGCCCACCCCCGAACCGAGCGACGCGGTCCACATCGACGGCGGTCCTGACGTGGGCGGGTCGGCGCAGCTCGGCGCTTCCGTCCCCGCTGAAGACCCGACGGGGCGGACCGACGCGGTCCGAGTCGGATCGTTGCACGACGGGTCGGGCGAGGAACTCACGCGACCCGTCGTCTGGGCGCCGTGGGCCGGAGCGCTCGCTCTGGCCGGCGCCGGTGTCGCGATTCTGGTGCTGCGCGGCGGTCGTCAGATCGGTCGCTGATCGGCGCGGCACGGCGCCGCGCCCGTGCCGGCCGTGGTCGCGCGGTACTCTGAGCAGGTGACGAGCCGCGATGACGACGCCCTGAGCTGGGCGGGGGACGACGATCCGACACTCGTGTCCGCGGCCACGGGTCAGCCCACGCCGGCGGCGTCCGGCCCTAGGGAGAACGATTCCAGGGAGACGGCGTCCGACCTGCCTGCCGAGTCGGCGGAGCACCCCTCGTCCGAGGGCCTGAGCAGTGCTGCTCTCATCTCGCTCGGTGTCCTCGGCGGGATCTATCTGCTGTACTCGGTCGGCTGGTTCGTCGGCGGCATGCGCGTCCACAACCTGAGCGGACTGCTCGGGATCGAGACGGCCGTCACCATCCCGGTGCTCGTGCTCGCCGTCGCCGCGCCGGCGATCTGGTTCACGGCCGCCTACGTCCTCACTCGGAGTTCGCGCGCGTGGATTCGATTCGCCTGGCTCGTCGCGGGAGCGCTGCTTCTCGTTCCGTGGCCCTTCGCGACGCTCGGGGCGGTGAGCTGATGGTGTCGAACGAAGCGCAGCCGTCACGGAAGGCGCCCCCGGTCTGGCGGGTGGCGACTGTCGCGGGCGCGTTCGGTCTGTTCTACGCGTATGCGGTCTGGGCGGCGGTCCCGCTCCTCTTCGCGCCCTCTCCGGCACGCACCGCTGTCGGGTGGGTGGCGGTCGTCGCCGCGGTCGTGATGCCGATCGTGATCTTCGCCGGGGCTTTCGCGCTCGGTTGGCGCCGGCCGTCCTGGGCGTTCGCGCTCATTCTGCTGGGCGGCCTCGGGCTTGCGTCCGTGTTCTTCCTCAACGTCATCTCGTTCGCGCTCACCTCCGGTGCGGTCTGACGCGGCGGAACGTCACACGGTCATGGGTGTCGCCGACGCCGCGCTAGGCTGAGACGACCCGCCGCACCGCCGTCGGCTGTCGTGGCGACCACCCGTTCCGCGCTTCTGCGCATGCTCCAGAGGATCGTCCGTGCCCCAGCCCGTCGTGCTCATCGCCGAAGAACTCTCGCCCGCCACGATCGATGCCCTCGGTCCTGATTTCGAGATCCGATCCGTCGACGGCGCCGACCGTGCCGCGCTGCTGCCGGCTCTCGCCGACGCGCATGCTGTGCTGATCCGATCGGCGACCAAGATGGATGCCGAGGCGATCGCTGCCGCGCCCTCGCTGAAGGTCATCGCTCGCGCGGGCGTCGGACTCGACAACGTCGACATCAAGGCCGCAACTGCTGCCGGTGTGATGGTGGTCAACGCTCCGACATCCAACATCATCTCCGCGGCCGAGCTCACCGTCGGCCACATCCTCAGCCTTGCGCGCCACATTCCCGCGGCTCACGCGTCGCTCGCGACCGGTGCGTGGAAGCGCTCGTCCTTCACCGGAACCGAGCTGTTCGAGAAGACCGTGGGCATCATCGGCCTCGGCCGTATCGGTGCGCTGATCGCTGCGCGACTGCAGGCATTCGGCGTCAACGTCGTGGCATACGACCCCTACGTCACTCCCACCCGTGCACAGCAGCTCGGCGTGACGCTGTTGAGCCTCGACGACCTGCTCGCGCAGAGCGATTTCGTCACGATCCACATGCCCAAGACGCCTGAGACGACCGGCATGATCGGCGCCGAGCAGTTCGCGCGCATGAAGAAGTCCGCCTACGTCGTCAACGTCGCTCGCGGCGGCCTGATCGACGAGGAGGCCCTCTACGCCGCTCTCACGACCGGCGAGATCGCCGGGGCGGGGCTCGACGTGTTCACGAGCGAGCCGCCGAAGGAGGACGGCACGGCGTACCCGCTGCTCTCTCTGCCGAACGTCGTCGTCACGCCGCACCTCGGCGCGTCGACCGATGAGGCTCAGGAGAAGGCGGGCGTCTCGGTCGCGAAGTCGGTCAAGCTCGCTCTCGAGGGCGACCTCGTGCCCGATGCCGTCAACGTCGCCGGGGGTGTCATCGACCCCTTCGTCCGCCCCGGCATCGCGCTCGTCGAGCAGCTCGGCCAGATCTTCACGGGTCTTGCGCCCAGCGCACTGACGAGCCTCGACATCGAGGTCCGCGGCGAGCTGGCCGCCTACGACGTGAGCGTGTACCGTCTCGCCGCGCTGAAGGGCATCTTCACCAATATCGTCAGCGAGAACGTCTCGTACGTGAACGCACCGCTCTTCGCCGAGCAGCGCGGCATCGAGACTCGTCTCATCGTCGAGGCCGACAGCCCGCTCTACCGCAACATCACCATTCTCCGGGGCACCCTCTCCGACGGGTCGGTCCTGACGGTCGAGGGCACTCTCGCCGGAACGCGGATGGTTCCGAAGGTGGTCGGTATCAACGGTTACGAGGTCGAGGTGCCGATCGAGCGTCACCACGTCGTCATGCGCTACGCCGACCGGCCCGGCATCGTCGCGATCTACGGCCAGAAGCTGGGGGAGGCGGGCATCAACATCGCCGGTCTGCAGGTCGCGCGGCCGGACGCCTCGGGCCGCGCGCTCTCGGTGCTCACGGTCGATTCGCCGGTGCCCGACCACCTTCTCGACGAGATGCGCGAGGCCGTGGCCGCAGACCTGTTCCGCCAGATCGAGCTGACCGAGGTCTGAGTGCTCTATTCGATGCCCGGGGCGGATTCGTCCCGGGCATCGGTCATGGTCGGGCGACGCTGAGCACCAGCCGGATGAGTGCGTCGAAGTCTTCGCCCTGGGGGAGTGGACCCACGACAGCGCCCGCCCCCAGCGCGTTGTTGAAGTAGAGGCCGTCGCCGACCAGAAGCACGAGCTGCAGCGCCGTCTCGTCGCGCGTGTGCTCGCGGAGCGCCTCTTCCCACAGGGTGCGGACGTCGCGCAGCGCGGCGCTCGCGGCGGGGTGACCGCTCTGAGCCAGACGGGAACCGGCCAAGAGCGCGCGATCGAGCGCGCTGTCCTCCATCACCGACGTGCGGAGATAGGCCGCGACGATCCCCTCGGGATGCTGCGCC
The DNA here is from genome assembly GCF_053345465.1 of Microbacterium sp. M4A5_1d. Taxonomy (NCBI): domain Bacteria; kingdom Bacillati; phylum Actinomycetota; class Actinomycetes; order Micrococcales; family Microbacteriaceae; genus Microbacterium; species Microbacterium sp. M4A5_1d. The sequence goes on along the minus strand of NZ_JBKFAD010000001.1, from coordinate 500,685 downwards.
ATGTCGTCGACGTCGAGACGCGCGAGCTCCATCATCCGCTCCAGGAGGGCCGTCTCGAGCGCCTCCTTCGAGGCGTAGTGGTACAGCAGCCCTCCCTTCGAGACCCCGGCTGCGGCGGCGACAGCGTCCATCGTGGCGCCGCGGGCTCCGTCGGAGATCAGGAGATTCTCGTACGCGTCGAGCACGCTCTCGCGTGCGCGTGGGGGACGACTCATGTCCTCAATCCTCTCGCGTCTCGGCGTTCGGTCCTGTTACTATACCGGCTGGACGGTGAACTAATGACGTTGACAGAAGAGATCGCAATCGCAGACGGCCAGGGCCGACGGGTCGGCTGGCGGGGGTGGGCCGCGCTCGGCGTGCTGATGCTGCCGGTGCTGCTCGTATCGGTGGACAACACGGTGCTGAGCTTTGCGCTGCCCGAGATCGCACGAGCCCTGAGTCCCACCAGCGCGCAACAGCTCTGGATCATCGACGTGTATCCGCTCATCCTCGCGGGACTCCTCGTGACGATGGGGTCGCTCGGCGATCGCTTCGGTCGGCGCCGGATGCTGCTGGTCGGCGCGACCGGGTTCGCAACGGTCTCCGCCCTGGCGGCTTTCGCGCCCAACGCCGAGATGCTCATCGCGGCGAGGGCGGCGATGGGCGTGTTCGGCGCCATGCTGATGCCGTCGACGCTGTCGCTGCTGCGAAGCATCTTCACCGACCGGGACCAGCGCCGGCTCGCCATCGCGGTCTGGGCCTCGATGTTCTCGGCGGGCGCCGCGCTCGGTCCGATCGTCGGCGGCGTGCTGCTCGAGCATTTCAGCTGGGGGTCGGTGTTCCTCATGGCGGTGCCGGTACTCGTGCCGCTGCTCGTGCTCGCGCCCTTCCTCGTTCCCGAGAGCCGCGATCCGCGGCCGGGGCGCATCGATCCGATCAGCATCGCCCTGTCGATGCTGACGATGGTGCCGATCGTCTACGCCATCAAGGACTTCGCGGTGAAGGGGTGGGGCATCACCCCGCCGCTGCTGTTCGCGCTCGGGCTGGTGTTCGGCTGGCTCTTCGTGCGGCGCCAGCTTCGCGTGAACGAACCGATGCTCGACATGCGACTGTTCTCCCGGGGCACCTTCAGTGGTGCGCTGCTGGTCAACCTCCTGAGCGTCGTGGCCCTCGTCGGGTTCCTGTACTTCGTGACGCAGCATCTGCAGCTGATCGTCGGTCTCTCGCCGCTGCAGGCCGGGCTCGCGCTCGTGCCCGGTCTGGCCATGATGATCGTCGCGGGCCTGGGAGTCGTGCCCATCTCGCGCCGGGTGTCGCCTCGCATCGTCGTGCCCGCGGCACTGACGCTGTCGGCCGCCGGGTACGTCATGATCGCGCTCCTGACCGACGCCGAGAGCATGATCGAGCTCGTGCTCGCGTTCGCCCTGCTGGGTATGGGCATCGGCGCGGCGGAGACGGTGTCGAACGAACTCGTGCTCGCGAGCGCCCCGCCGGCGAAGGCCGGAGCGGCCAGTGCAGTGTCCGAGACTGCGTACGAGGTGGGCGCCGTGCTGGGAACAGCGGTGCTCGGCGGCATCCTCACCGCGATGTATCGCGTCGGCATGGCGGTCCCCGAAGGGGTGCCAGCCGAGGCCGCTGATGCAGCGCGCGAGACTCTCGCGGGAGCCGTCAACGTCGCGCAGGGTCTGCCCGAGCCGATCGGACGTCAGCTGATGGATGCAGCCGCGCACGCGTTCGACTCCGGCGTCGGCGTGACCGCCGCCATCGGCGCTGTGCTCGTCGTCTGCGCAGGCATCATCGCGGCCACTACGCTGAAGGGATCCCACTCGCGGCCCGCCGAGCACTGAGCGCTCGGCGCGCCGCTTCGCCGAGAACGAGGAGAGCGATGTCGCGCGTCGTGAAGCTGGCCGTGATTCCGGGCGACGGAATCGGTCCCGAGGTCGTCGCCGAGGCCGAGAAGGTGCTCGACGCGGCCGTGGCGGGGACGGATGTGGTCATCGACAGGACGCGGTTCGCGCTCGGTGCGGCGCGCTACCTCGAGACCGGTGACACGCTCACGGACGACGACCTCGCGGCCATCGCGGGGCACGACGCGATCCTCCTCGGCGCGGTCGGGGGAGTGCCCGGCGACCCGCGGCTGCGCGACGCGAACATCGAGCGGGGACTCCTGCTCAAGCTTCGCTTCGAGCTCGACCACTACGTCAACCTCCGGCCGTCGAAGCTGTATCCGAGCGTTCCGGGTCCGCTCGCCGCCCCCGGGGAGATCGACTTCGTCGTGGTCCGCGAGGGCACCGAGGGGCCGTACGTCGGCAACGGCGGCAGCATCCGCCGCGGCACCCCGCACGAGGTCGCGAACGAGACCTCGGTGAACACCGCTTTCGGTGTCGAGCGTGTCGTGCGCTACGCGTTCGATCTGGCCGAGCGCCGGCGGCAGAAGCTGACGCTGGTGCACAAGATGAACGTCCTCGTGCACGCGGGCGGGATCTGGAAGCGCATCGTGGACGAGGTGGCGGCTGAGCACCCCGACGTCGCCGTAGACTATCTCCACGTCGACGCGGCGACGATCTTCCTGGTCACGAACCCGGGCCGTTTCGATGTGATCGTCACCGACAACCTCTTCGGCGACATCCTGACCGACTTGGCCGGCGCCGTCACCGGAGGCATCGGCCTCGCCGCTTCGGGGAACATCAACCCCGACGGCGCGTTCCCCTCGATGTTCGAGCCTGTTCACGGATCGGCGCCCGACATCGCGGGCCAGCAGAAGGCCGATCCCACGGCCGCGATCCTCTCCGTCTCGTTGCTGCTCGATCACCTCGGGCTCACGGAGGCCGCTCGACGCGTGACACGCGCGGTCGAGGCTGACATCGCGGACCGCAGCTCGGACCCGCGCACCACGACACAGATCGGCGACGCGGTCACGGCTCGACTCCAGGCGTAGCCTGGAAGCCGCCCGCCGCCCGACATTCTCTGGGAAGACAGATGACGCTCCTCGAAAACGACCCCGACGCCGGACTCGAAGCCCTCGAGTTCGCCGTCACGCGAAACCTCACCGCAGCCTCGGCTGCCCGTCGCGAGGAGATCCTCGCGAATCCCGGGTTCGGCACCCACTTCACCGACCACATGGTGGACATCTGCTGGTCGGTCCGGGGCGGCTGGCACCGCCCGCGCGTCCAGCCGTACGGTCCGATCACCCTCGATCCGGCTGCGGCGGTGCTGCACTACGGCCAGGAGATCTTCGAGGGCATCAAGGCCTATCGTCACGCCGACGGCTCGGTCCACACCTTCCGACCCGATCAGAACGGTCGGCGGCTCCAGCGCTCCGCGCGCCGCCTCGCGCTGCCCGAGCTGCCGGTCGAATGGTTCATCCAGTCGCTCCGCGAGCTCATCGCCGTCGATGGCGACTGGGTGCCCTCCGGCGCTGATCAGTCGCTCTATCTGCGGCCGTTCATGTTCGCGAAGGAGGCGTTCCTCGGCGTGCGCCCCGCGAACAAGGTCGCGTACTACCTGATCGCGAGCCCGGCGGGTGCTTACTTCACCGGGGGTGTGAAGCCTGTCTCGATCTGGCTCAGCGAGGACTACGCCCGCGCGGGCAAGGGCGGCACGGGCGCCGCCAAGACCGGCGGCAACTACGCGTCGAGCCTGCTCCCGCAGGCCGAGGCGTACGAGAACGAATGCGACCAGGTCGTCTTCCTCGATCAGGACCGCAACGTGGAGGAGCTCGGCGGCATGAACGTCGTGTTCGTCTACAAGGACGGCACGATCGTCACGCCGCAGTCCGACTCGATCCTCGAAGGGATCACCCGCGACTCGATCCTGCAGCTCGCGCGCGACCGTGGGCACAAGGTCGAGGGACGCGCCGTCTCGCTCGACGAGTGGCGCCAGGGCGTGGCATCCGGTGACATCGTCGAGGTCTTCGCCTGCGGTACCGCTGCCGTCGTGACGCCGATCGGGATTCTCAAGGGCCACGACTTCTTCGACGAGCAGCCGGTCGGCGAGCTCGCCCTGTCGCTGCGCGAAGAGCTCACCGACATCCAGTACGGACGACGCGAAGACAAGCACGGCTGGCTCGTGCGATTGGACGGCTGAGATGAAGATCGTACGGTTCTCCCACAACGAGGCCATCCGCTACGGCATCCTCGACGGCACCGACCTGGTGACCCTGGCAGGCGACCCGATGTACGCGGGCTACGACACGACGGGCGAGCGCGTTGCGCTCAGCGACGCCGTGCTGCTGGCTCCCGTCATCCCGCGATCCAAGATCATCGCCGTCGGCCGGAACTACCGCGAGCACGCCGCGGAGTTCGGCAATGAGGTGCCCGCGGAACCCTTGCTGTTCTTCAAGCCGAACACCTCGGTGATCGGTCCCGGCGACGCCATCATCCGCCCGACCCAGTCGCAGCAGGTGGACTTCGAGGGCGAGCTCGCCGTCGTCATCGGCAAGGTCACCCGCAACGTCTCCGCCGACGACGCGCTCAGCCATGTGTTCGGCTACTCGATCGCGAACGATGTCACGGCACGCGACCTGCAGCGCAGCGACGGCCAGTGGACGCGGGCGAAGGGCTTCGACACGTTCTGCCCGCTCGGGCCGGCGATCGAGACCGAGTTCGACCCGTCGCAGGCCGAGCTCGTGGCGCGCGTCAACGGGGACGAGAAGCAGCGTGCACCGCTGACGGACATGGTCCACGGTGTCGCCGACCTCATCGCCTACGCCTCGGCGGCGTTCACGCTGCTGCCGGGCGACGTCATCCTGACGGGAACGCCTGCCGGCGTCGGTCCGCTCGTCGCGGGCGATGTCGTGGAGGTCGAGATCGATGGTCTCGGCATCCTGCGCAACATCGTCCGGGATGCCTGACACGATCGGAACTCCTGCTCCGAGCGCGGCGTCCGCCGGCGTCCCACGGGAGGTCGTGCGGCGCCGCGCGCTGGTCGTGCTCTCGCTCGGCCAGGTGCTCGGCGGCATCGGTTTCGGGTCGACCATCTCGCTCGGAGCGGTCATCACCGAGCGGCTCACGGGCGACGAGGCTCTGGCGGGTCTCCCGACTGCTGCGGTGACGCTGGGGGCTGCTCTGCTGGCGGTGCCGTTGGCCTCGTTCGCGTCGCGGTCGGGGCGACGCCCGGCGCTCGCCCTCGGGATGCTGCTGGCGCTCGTCGGCGTCGCGCTCGTGGTCGTGGGGACGGCGGCAGCGCTGTTCCCGGTTCTGCTCGTCGCCTTCGCGTTGATCGGCGCCGGCCAGGCCGCGAATCTGCAGTCCCGGTTCGCCGCGACCGATCTCGCGACCGATCGCACGCGCGGGCGCGACCTCTCGATCGTCGTGTGGGCGACCACCATCGGCGCTGTGCTCGGTCCGAACCTGATCGGCGCCGGTGAGGCGCTCGGCGACGTGGTGGGGATGCCTCCCCTGACCGGGCCGTACCTCTTCACGGCGGTCGCGCAGCTGCTGGCCATCGCCCTATACCTCGTCGCTCTGCGGCCCGACCCGCTGTTGCTCGCGCGCACGGCGAGCGCCGAGGCACCCCAGGCGCCGGCGAGGCGCCGGGCGCAGGCCGACCGACCCGGTGCCGCCCGATACGCCGTGCTCGCGATCGCCGGATCGCACGGGGTCATGGTGTCGGTCATGGCGATGACGCCTCTGCATCTCGTCCACCACGGTGCGGAACTCTCGGTCGTCGGGCTCACCATCAGCCTGCACATCGCCGGCATGTATGCGCTGTCACCTCTCTTCGGCATCCTCGCCGACCGTCTCGGGCGCGTGGCGACGGTCCTGCTCGGTCAGGCTCTGCTCGCCGCCTCGCTCGTCGTCGCCGCGATGGGAGCCGACTCGGCCCTCGCTGTCACTGCCTCACTGATTCTGCTTGGGCTCGGCTGGAGCGGAGCCACCGTGGCGGGATCGGCGCTGCTCACCGAGGCGTCGTCGCCGGAGCGCCGGACCGCGCGTCAGGGACGCAGCGACGCCATCATGAACGTCGTCGGGGCCGCGGGCGCCGCCGCGGCCGGGGGAGTGCTGGGCGTCCTCGGCTACGCGGGTCTAGCGGTGTGCGCTCTCGCTGTCGTCGCTGTCGTCGTGATCGGCGGACTTCTGGCTGGCCGGTCTATGCGTTCGCCCGACCGTTCGAACCACCCCGTCGGCACCTAGACCCTGGGCCGCTCAGCGGCAAGCATTTTGCTCCGGGGCGGAAGGCTGGCACCGTGGAGTCATGAGCCACCGCGCACAGTTGATCATCGCCCTCGTCTCGAGCGCGATCCTCTTCCTCTCGATCGCGCTGATGTTCGCGCTGGTGATCATCAGCTTCTTCACCGATGGCATCGACTTCGCGGGTGATTCCCACATCGCCGATGCGCTCGCGTCGACCGGGTGGGCACTGACAGCGTGACGCCGCCCACCGCCGTGCTCCGCTGATCAGCCGAGGAGGGCGGTCGCGGCCAGCTCGACGTCGGCCTCGTCGTTGAAGACGTGGAACGCGATGCGCGCATTGCCGCGACGGCCGGATGCCGCCACCCCGGCGGACGTCAGCCGTGCGAGATCCGTACCGGCGGGGTCGGGCCACGTGACGATCGGGGTCGCCCGCAGAGGCTCGGGAAGTCCGAGCCGCTCGCGAAAGGCTGAGGCGAGACCGGTCACCCGCGCGTGCAGGGCCGCAGGGTCGGCATCCGCGAACATCGCCAGTGCTGGTTCGGCGCCCACCATCGCCTGCCACGCTGGCGACACATCGAAGCGCCGCGCCGAGCGCGCGAGTGACGCGTCGACGCCGTAGCACGCGGCCCACGGGTCCTCGCCGGCGTACCATCCGGCGTGGAGGGGTGTGAGCGTCGCTGCGAAGTCGTCGGCGAGCACGAGGAAAGCCACGCCGCGAGGCGCGCACAGCCACTTGTACGTGTGGCAGACGAGGGCGTCGAACTGCCCGGCGTCGAGGGGGAGCCAGCCCGCCGCCTGCGTCGCGTCGCAGAGGGTGCGGGCTCGGGTCCGCTGCGCGGCCTCGGCGATCGCGGCCGCGTCGGCGACCTCTCCCGTGGCCGACTGCACGATCGAGAATGCGACCAGGTCGACATCCGGAGTGATCGCGTCGGCGAGGTCGGCGAGCGGGACGGCGCGGACTCGGATGCCGCGCCCGGCGTGCGCGAACGGGAGAACGAGCGAGGAGAACTCGCCCTCGGGGCACAGCACGGTTGCGCCATCGGGGAGCGAAGCCGCGATCATGCCGACCAGGACCGACGTCTGCGACCCGATGGCCACGTGCTCGGGGTCGGTCGACACCAATCGGGCGAAGTGGCCGCGGCAGCGCTCGGCCACGTCCGCGTAATGAACGAGATCGGGCCGGGCATCGAGGTCGGCGACGACCGCCGCCCGCGTCGCGACCGTCGGCAGGCCCGTGCTGCAGGCGGCGAGATAGCCCTGAGCCCCCGGGAACGCGGCGTGAAGCTCCTCCGGCGTGAGAGTCGTCGTCTGCATGCATCCAGGCTGCGCGATCGTGATCTATTGGTCTACGGCAGGATTTGCATACAAAGCATCACGCCTAGTTATCTATCCGGATGGATACCCCGGACTATCGTCTCGACGTCACCGAGTTGCGCGTCGTGCGCGCCGTCGCCGACGGTGGCTCCATCACGGCGGCAGCGACGGCCCTGGGCTACAGTCAGCCGGCCGTGAGCCAGCAGATCAAGCGGCTGGAACAGCGCCTCGGCGTGCCGGTCGTCGAGCGGGTCGGGCGACGGATGCGGCTCACCGAAGCAGGCCGCGTGATCGCCCGGCACGCGGCGGCGGTCGCGACGGTCATCGAGGCGGCCTCCGGTGAACTGGCCGAGCTCGCCGGATTGCGGTCGGGGACCGTGCGCATGGTCGGCTTCCCCTCCGCTTCGCCGACGGTGCTGCCGCGGCTGATGGACCGGCTCGCCCTGGCGGAGCCGGGGCTGACCCTGACATACGTCGAGGCGGAGCCGCCCGAGGCGATCGCCGATGTGCGCGCAGACCGGGCCGACATCGCTCTGACGTTCGGTTACCCGGGTGATCGGAGCGACCCGCACGGTGAGAACGTCCGAGGACTCGACACCGAGGCCATCGGGTACGACGACCTGCTGGCGGTGCTGCCGGCCGACCACCCGGCCGCCCGCGGGTCGGGGGCCATCGAGATCGCGCCACTTGCGCACGAGGCCTGGATCGCCGGATGCCCCCGCTGCCGTGGTCATCTGCTCGAGGTGTGCGGCCGAGCCGGGTTCGAGCCCGCGATCCGCTTCGAGACCGACAATTTCGTCGCGGTCGAGCAGCTCGTGGCCCAGGGAATCGGTGTCGCCACTCTTCCCGGGCTCGCGGTCGCGTCATTCCCTCTCCTCCCCGGTGTGGTGACGCGACCGCTTCCCGCGAGCGAACGCCGCGCCATCCACGCGGTCTCCGCGGGCGGAGCGGGCCGGGTTCCCGCGGTGGCATCGGTCCTCGGCCACCTGCGGGCCGTCGTCGCGGAGCTCACCGGCGGCGACGCTCACGAGAACTAAGCTGGAGGGGATGTCCACCGCACCGCACCCCGCCACCACGACCGCCGCCGGAACCGATGTCCGCGTGCGGTTCTGCCCGTCGCCGACCGGTCTGCCGCACGTCGGCCTCATCCGCACGGCCCTGTTCAACTGGGCCTACGCGCGCCACAACGGCGGCAAGATGGTCTTCCGCATCGAAGACACCGACGCCGCGCGCGACAGCGAGGAGAGCTATCAGCAGCTGCTCGAAGCGCTGCGGTGGCTCGAGATCGACTGGGATGAGGGCGTCGAGAAGGGCGGCCCTCACGCGCCGTACCGCCAGTCGCAGCGCCACGAGATCTACCGCGAGGTGCTCGACAAGCTCATCTCCGCCGGGGTCGTCTACGAGTCGTACTCGACCGCCGAGGAGATCGACGCCCGCAACGAGGCGAACGGCCGCGCGAAGCAGCTCGGTTACGACAACTTCGACCGTGACCTCACCGGCGAGCAGAAGGCCGCCTTCCGTGCCGAGGGTCGCGAGCCCGCATGGCGCCTGCGCGTGCCCGACCACGACCTCACCTTCGTCGATCTCATCCGCGGCGAGGTGACCTTCCCCGCCGGGTCGTTCCCCGACTTCGTCATCGTTCGCGCCGGCGGCGTTCCGCTCTACACGTTCGTGAATCCCGTCGACGACGCGCTCATGGGCATCACCCACGTTCTGCGCGGCGAGGACCTCATGCCGTCGACGGCGCGTCAGCTCGCGCTGTACGCGGCGCTCATCGAGGCCGGGGTCACCGATTTCGTCCCGCGGTTCGGTCACATGCCGCTCGTCCTCGGCGAGACCGGCAACAAGAAGCTGTCGAAGCGCGACCCGAAGGCCGATCTCTTCCTGCAGCGCGAGAAGGGCTTCATTCACGAGGGGCTACTGAACTACCTGTCGCTCCTCGGCTGGTCGATCGCGCCCGATCGCGACGTCTTCACGCGCGACGAGCTGATCGCCGCGTTCGACATCGCCGACGTGAACCCGAACCCGGCCCGCTTCGACCAGAAGAAGGCCGAGTCGATCAACGGCGACCACGTGCGGATGCTCGCGCCCGACGACTTCGCCGAGCGCCTCGTGCCCTACCTCGCCGGCGCCGGGCTGATCGAGAACCCTCCCACGGCGGCGCAGCGCGAGATCCTCGAGGCCGCGGCGCCCCTCGTCCAGGAGCGGATGCAGCTGCTCGGCGATGCACCGGGTCTGCTCGGCTTCCTGTTCCGCTCCGAGGTCGCCTACGACGACGATGCTCTCTCGGGTCTTCCGGCGAACGCGGGGGAGGTGCTCGTCGCGTCGGTCGGCGCCCTCGAGCTCGTTCCCGAGCAGGGCTTCACCGCAGCCGCGGTGCAGGATGCCCTCGCGCCCGCCCTCATCGAGGGGCTCGGGCTCAAGCCGCGTGTCGCCTACGGCCCGCTGCGCGTCGCGCTCAGCGGACGTCGCGTGTCGCCGCCGCTGTTCGAGTCGATGGAGCTGCTCGGCAAGGCCGAGACCATCCGCCGGCTCGACGCGCTCGTCCAGCGCGTCGGCTGACGCGCCCGGGCGGCGCTCGGTTAGGCCCCACCGCATCCGTCGGGTATAGTTGATCCTCGGTGCGACTGAGGTCAAACCGACCATGGGGTATGGTGTAATTGGCAACACGGCTGATTCTGGTTCAGTTGTTCTTGGTTCGAGTCCAGGTACCCCAGCTTCGAGAAAGGCCCCGCTTCGGCGGGGCTTTTCCGTTTCGTGTGCGACGTGGCCGCGGTCAGCGAGGCCGGGCAGACGGTGCCAGCCGCGGTGCCACGACCGCCGCCACGATCAGCGGTGCGGCCAAGAAGAGCCAGGCGGCAGCCGATGTCCCGGGCATCGCGAGCAGGACGCCGACGATGAGGTTGCCGATGAGCACCGCGATGCCCCCGCAGGTGGCGAGCAGGCCGAAGAACGACCCTGTCGGACGATCCTCCGCGAAGCGGGGCGCCAGCGACAGGGCTGTCGGGTTGGTCGTCATGTGGCCCGCCACGACGAGGGATGCCGCGACGACGACGATCGTGACGCGTGCGGCATCCGCCACCGGCGTCAGCGCGCCGACCGCGACGACGGCGAAGCCGGCGGCGGACAGCAGGTAGCCGGTGCGAAGGGCGACCGGCGCGCCGACGCGCGCCGACCAGCGGGCGACGGGGATTTGCAGCGTCAGCGTCAGGACCGACACCCACGCGAACATCCCGGCGGTCGCGGTGGCCGGGTGGTCCGTGGTGGCGAGCTGCAACGGCAACGCGAGGTAGAGCTGGTTGTACGCCAGCAGATCGGCGGCGTGAGCGGCCGAGAAGCCGACGAAGCGCCGGTCACGCAACGACCACCAGCGTCTCGTCGGGCCCGCCGCGACCTTCGACGTGTGTTCGCGGCTCGCGGCGGGCAGCGAGAATGCGAGGAACAGTCCGATCAGAACGAAGAAGCCGGCCCCGCAGAGGGCGACCGTTTCGAAGCCCCAGCCGAGGAGAGCGGCACCGATGACGGGGCCGGTCACAGCTCCCAGCTCGCCGGTGATGCTGAGCCAGGCGAAAAGCGAGGCACGTGGTCCGGTTCCCGCGGCCGGTCGCCGGCCCTCGGCGTCCGCGAGGAGCACGTTGAGCCCCGGTGAGAACAACGCTCCGCCGAGGCCCGTGAGGACGGTCCCGGCGACGAAGAGAGCGAGCTGGGGCGGTGCCAGCAGTAGGGATGCCGCGAGCGTCGTGAACCCGGCCACGCGAACGGCGCAGCCGAGGAGAATGACGCGGCGCGCGCCGATTCTGTCGGCGAGCACCCCGCCGACGAGGAACATGCCCTGCTGGGCGAACGTGCGGACCCCGAGTATCAGTCCGACTGTGGTGGCCGCGACGCCGAAGTCCTCGGTGAGGACGAGCGCGAGGAAGGGCACGACGGCGTAGAAGCCCGTGTTGAACAGGAACTGCGTCGTGAGCAGCGCCGGGGTGGGTGCGGAACGCGGTGCTGCGGCAGGGGGAGAGGGAATCTGCACGTTGGTTTCTCTTGAGCTTCGAATATGCCGTCCGAGGGCGCCGTCGGGTGCAGCGGAGGGGCGGGTCGTGCAAAGCACCCAGACGATCATCGCAAGACGACGGCCGTGCGGCCGCGAACGGCGTGCCGCCGAGTGACAATGGGCGTATGGGACTCTTCACGCAGCGACCCGAGGAACCGAGCGAATGGGCGGGTCTGCCCTCCGAGCCCGTTCGTCGGAAGTCGAACGCCGAGCTGCTGCCCGACGAGCCGCCGGCCGCCGACCCTGCAGGCGACCTGCTCGGCGGGGGCGGTATCGCGTCGATCTCGATTCCGCTGGCGGTTCCGACCGCGACGGAGGCTGAAAAAGCCGACGCCGACGCCGACGGCGAGCCGGGATCACGCAGCGAGCCGCCCACTGTCTGACAGGTGTCGGATAGGCTGATCACATGGACCCGCGGTCGATGCGCAGCCGAGAGGCACTGCGCCGGGCCGCGCTCGATCTGGCCGCTGTTCGTCCGCTTGCGGATCTGTCGGTCTCCGAGATCTGCCGCACGGCCGGCGTGACACGCGATACGTTCTACCGTCACGCGGATTCGCCCGTCGCGCTCGTCGCCGACGCGCTGAGCGTCGAGCTGGCGGAGGTGCTCTCCGACGTCGGCGAGCTCGACTCGCTTTCGAGCGCCGAGACCCTGCTGCTCACGCACGTCAAGGAACGAGCCGACGTGTACCGCGGGGCGCTGCATCCTTCGCTCGCCGCACCTATTCGTGGCGTGCTCGAGCGGGTCGTCGCCGGCGGCCTCGAGGAATGGCTTGCGCGGCATCCCGAGATCGAGCCGCCCGCGATCGACGACCAGCCGACGCGAGAGATCGCCGTCGCGTACGCGGCGGGCGGGACGGTCGCGGCGATCGAGGTCTGGCTGCGCTCCGGCGCGGACGACGTGGCGTGGGCGACGAGGGCGATCCTCGCCGCATCACCGGAATGGTGGCTGCGGTAACGCGGCCGAACGAGAGGAGATCACGATGAAGGCAGCAGTGTTCCACGCGAAGGAAGACCTCCGTGTGGAGAACGTCGACGAACCGACGGTGAACGCGGGCCAGGTGAAGCTGAAGAACGCTTTCGCGGGTATCTGCGGGTCGGATCTGCACGTCTACTACGCTCCGGAGGCCGCGGGCCTCACACTCGACGAGCCGCACCCCGTGACGGGCGCGCAGCTTCCGCAGATCCTCGGTCACGAGTTCGCGGGGACCGTCGTCGAGGTCGGCGAGGGCGTCGAGGGGGTCTCGGTCGGCGACCGCGCCGCGGTCTGGCCCGTTTACTACTGCGGCGAGTGCCCCGCGTGCCAGAAGGGCATGTTCAACGCCTGCCAGAAGATCGGCTTCCACGGCCTCAGCTCTCACGGCGGCGGCATGGCGGAATACACGACGGTTCCGGCGTCGATGCTCCACAAGCTCCCCGAGAACGTCGATCTGCGGATGGGCGCCCTCGTCGAGCCCATGGCCGTCGCGTGGCACGCGGTCGAGCGCTCCTTCGTGAAGGCGGGGCAGACCGCGATCGTCGCGGGTGCCGGTCCCATCGGCATCGGCGTCTGGTTCGCTCTCAAGGCTCACGGTGTCGAGAAGGTGCTCGTCTCGGAGCCGAGCGCGTCGCGGCGCGAGACGATCGCCGCGCTCGGGGCCTCGGTCGTCGACCCTGTCTCGGGCGACCTCGCCGCCGCGGTGGCCGAGCTGACCGACGGACGCGGTGCCGACGTCGCGTTCGACGCCGCAGGCGCCGGCCCCGCCATCACGTCGGGACTCGCGAGCCTGGTGCCCGGCGGCCGCCTCGTCGTCGTGGCGATCCACGAGCGCGCGATGGAGTTCTCGCCGACGCAGCTCGTGATGGCCGAGACCGAGATCGCCGGGGCGCTGGCGTACCTGCCGGCCGACTTCGACGCCGTCATCGACGCGATGTCGCGCGGCGTCTACGACACGACGGGATGGGTCGAGGAGGTCCCGATCGACGGTGTCGTCGGCGCCATCGAGAAGCTCCGTGGTGGGGCCGGGGCGAAGATCCTCGTGCGTTCCGACGCCTGACGCCTGACGCCTCGAAGCGAAAGCCCGCGAGTCCGAGTCATCGGTTCGCGGGCTTTCGTGTTCTTGCTGCGCAGGAGCGGAGGTCAGGTGCGGCGCGGCCTCGGCGCCGGCGGCGGCGGGACGGGTTTGGCCGCGACGATGTCCGCGCGACGGATACGTTCGACCCCGCGCTTGCCGTCCACCACGACCAGCTCGTCGTCCGCGCTCAGCAGCTCGCCGAGCGCATCCGTCGCCTGTCCCGTCGGCAGCAGGTAGCGCACGACGACACGGCTGCCGGGGGCGGGCAGCCTCACCATGCGCCGGTGGAGTAGTCCTTGAGGAAGACTCCGAACAGATCTTCGCCGGCCTCGCCACGGACGATCGGGTCGTAGACGCGCGCGGCGCCGTCGACGAGGTCGAGCGGGGCGTGGAAGCCTTCCTCGGCCAAACGGACCTTGGTCGGGTGGGGACGCTCGTCGGTGATCCATCCGGTGTCGACGCTCGTCATCAGGATGCCGTCGGTCTCGAACATCTCCCGCGCGCTCGTGCGTGTGAGCATGTTCACGGCGGCCTTGGCCATGTTCGTGTGCGGGTGGCCGGGGCCCTTGTAGCCGCGGTTGAACACGCCCTCCATCGCGCTGACGTTGACCACGTAGGTGCGGCGGGCCGGGCTCGCGGCCAGCGAGGCGCGCAGTTTCGAGACGAGCAGGAAGGGCGCGGTGGTGTTGGCGAGCTGGACCTCGAGCATTTCGAGCGGGTCGACGTCGCCGACGCGTTGCGTCCACGAGTTGACACTGTCGAGGTCGGGGATGAGCCCGCCGGCGTCGATCGCGGTGCCGGCGGCGAGGCGTTCGAGCGAGCTCGAGCCCGCGGCCATCGCCTGCTCGGTGAGCTCGTCTGCGCGCGAGGCTGCGGCGGCGAGGATCGGGTGAGCGTTCACCGAGCGCTCGAGAGCTTGGGGGTGCATGTCGTTGGTGTGGCCGAAGGTGACCAGCTCGGGCAGCGGCCCGTCCGGCAGCGGCGAGAGCTCGGCGTCGACGAGGGGCTGGTAGGCGCCGGGGGAGCGCCGCACTGTCTGCGTCGCGTTGTTGATGAGGATGTCGAGCGGACCGGCCGCGGCGACGTCATCCGCGAGTCCGACGACCTGGGCGGGATCGCGCAGGTCGATGCCGACGACCTTGAGCCGGTCGATCCACTCCGGCGAGTCGGGCAGGCTCGTGAACCGGCGAACCGCGTCGCGGGGGAAACGCGTCGTGATGGTGGTGTGCGCGCCGTCGCGCAGCAGCCGCAGTGCGATGTACATCCCGATCTTGGCGCGCCCGCCGGTGAGCAGCGCCCGGCGTCCCGTGAGATCGGTGCGGGCGTCGCGCTTCGCGTGGCTGAGAGCGGCGCAGTCCGGGCACAGCTGGTGGTAGAAGGCGTCCACGATCGTGTACGGCTGCTTGCAGATGTAGCAGGCGCGCGCCTTGATGAGGGTGCCGGCGATCGGAGCGGTCGTCGACGACGAGATCGGGATGCCGCGGGTCTCGTCGTCGATGCGGTCGGGGGCGCCGGTCGCGGTGGCGTGCACCACGGCGCGGTCGGCGGAGGCAACGGCATCCCGGATCTCACGGCGCCGCACCTTCTTCGCCGCCTTGAACATCGCCGCTGTCGCGCGACGCACCGTGACGTAGTCCGGGTGGGCGTGGTCGATATCGGCGAGCTGCTCCAGAACGCGGAGCGTCGCGGCGAGGTCGGCCGGATCGATGCCGCTGGGCGCTACGGAAGCGGGGGAGATCGTGTCGGGAAGCACACGGAATTCTACGACACCCGGTCTGAACGACTCCGGAGAAGGGGACGACCCCGCCGGAGATGAGATCTCACGGCGGGGCCGTCAGTGAGCCCTGGGAGAAAGTGACCCGAACACCGTCTCTACCGAGCCGCTCACGTACAACAGTGAAACTACGCGGTCGCAGGCGGGGCGTCGGGGTCGTTGACGCCGCGCTTCCGACTCTGCTAGGCGATCAGCGCATCGCCTCGCCGATGTACGAGTACTTCAGGAAGACCTCCGACGCCCAGCCGGCCTCTTCGAGAACGCCCTGGACCGCCGTGAGCATGTAACGGGAGTCCCAACCCATGTAGAGGTAGCTGCCCTCACCGAGCTCGTCCCACTGGCCGTTCCATGCCATCGCCGGGTACACCGGGCCGCCGCGACGAGCACTGAAGTCGACGACGCTCTGACGGGAGTCCACCCAGAGGCGCTTGAAGACGCGGTTGAACAGGTACCGGACGTCAGGCACCTCCCAGTGCTCACCGCGGAACTCGACGTAGTCGAACTCGCGCTGCCAGCCGCGCGGCCAGCCCCGTCGCAGCTTGGCATCCAGGATCGGCGTGAGGTTGTCGTCGTCGATCCCTGTCAGCGCGGGACGGCGCCAGACCTCGACGAAGCGCGCCGCGAGCTCCTCGGTACGCGCCCCGATGGCTGCGGTGTCCCAGCTCGGGCGCTCGGCCACGTCGCGCGACATCTGCACCGAGCTGCCCGCGAGGAGAGGACGCAGCTGCGGGAAGGTCGCGTCTAGCGCGCGCTCCGCGCGATCCTGTTCGAGCAGCGTGAGGTTGCCGATCGTGTGCGCCAGGGCGCGGTGGCTGTTCTGCTCGTCTTCGCTGTAATCGGCGAAGCGTCGCGTGCCGTCTCCCGACCAGTCGTCGCCGGCACCGGCAGGGAAGACCGGCGAAACGTCGAGGAGGTCTGCGGGATCCACGTCGGCGAGGCGGCCGAGAACGTAGCGCGGGTGGGGGAGGTCGCTGTACTTGAGTCCGACGCGCACGCGCTCGTCCGAGGGCGTTATTCGCGCGATGGCGCGGGTCAGCGCGTCCGGCCCCTCGGCGTACGCACGGCACAGCCGTGCGACGAGCCGCTCCGTCGCGATGCCGACGACGACACGGCGCAGCAGGAGCGACTGGATGTCTTCGAGACGGGCGATCAGCTCGTCGCGGGGCAGGATGCCGGCGCGCTGGTCGTGAACGAGCCGCATCGCGAGCGGGAACATCTGACGTCCCAGCACCGCGAGGTAGCCGAGCTGCCGGCCGACCTCGGGGTCGTCGCTCGTGGCCGGGTCGAGGAGCTCGCGGTAGATCTCCGAGAACGTCCGCCAGCTCGTCGCGTGCTCCCGCAGGCTGCCGATGTCGAGCCGGGGGAACTGCTGCCGGAAGACGTCGTAGACGCCGCGTCCTCCGGTGATGAGCACCTCGCGCCCCGTGAGCATGACGAGGTAGTGGTTCCAGAATGACCCGATCGCGTCGCCGGTGTTCTGCTCGATCGGGAGCCAGTACTCCTGCTCGATCTCGTTCTGCTCGCCGTGCGTGAGCCCCATCAGCACGTAGTTGTGAATGAGCTCGTGGTCGCGCAGCGGCTCGCCCGTGGAGTTCAGGCTCTCGAAGATCTGCTGAGCGTTGGCCTGCGCCCCCAGAGTGATGGCGACGTGCTCGAGCTTCTGCAGGCCGCGCCACAGCGCGGCGGCCTCGCCGGGCCGGATCTGGCTGCGGAAGAACGCGTAGTTGTCGTCGAAGCGCGAGGCGCGCTGCTCGTCTTCGGGGGAGCGCCGGTCGAGGACGACGCTCTCGAAGACGTCGGCCCAGGCTCGGTGGGGACGGAGCTTGGTGCGCGTCGGGTCGTCGGCGCGGACGAGCACCGCCTCGAGCTCCCGCGCGAGGTCGGGATCGTCGTCGCGCAGCGTGTGGTGGAGTGCCGCGACGAGCAGCATCAGGGTCGTGATCCGCTGCTGACCATCGATGAGCACGAGCTGCGCGTCGTCGTCGGACGAGGTGCTCGCGGTGGAGAGGATCGATCCGATGAAGTGGGTATGAGTGTCATCGGAGGCCGACACCGACCGGATGTCGCCGAGCAGCTGCTCGCAGCCGCCGATGTCCCAGCGGTACTGCCGCTGATAGACCGGGACGACGATGGTGGTCTCGGATGCCGAGAGCCAGCCGATCGTGTTGACGGCGGTCGCTTCGACATTCGTGGCAGTGCTCATGTTCTCCGAAATCGCTCCTCGAAAACCCCGGACGAGTCTACCGGCGCGTTCAGGAGCCCTAGGTAGGCTGACCTAAGTCGGGCCTGTAAAAACTTCGCTTGTCCGACAGAAAGGTCATGATCCGTCATGGGTTACATCAAGTCCGCTGCCCTCGAGGAGACCGGCTACGTCGTCCTCGACCGCTACAACAAGGAGATCGATCCGAAGGAGTGGCTCGACGTCGAGTACGTCGACTGGAAGTCCTCCGGCGACACCCGTTTCGCTCCGCTGGCCTCGGCCAAGGGCGAGATCGAGTGCAACGGTTTCTGGAACCACAAGCCGCCGCGCACCGACAAGGACGGCGTGTGGATCGACTCGCAGACCGCGGTCGCTCCGACGCTGACCGCGCGTGCGCAGGAGCCCGGCGCCAACGTCGGCCGCTGCCGCATCATCGAGCTGCAGCCGAACACGTACGCCGACTGCCTTTACAACCTGCACCAGGACGACAACAACCGCCTCAACCCCGACGGCACGGGCTGGGTCGTTCGCGGCTTCTTCAACCTGACGGATGACAAGACGAGCTACTTCGTGCTCCGTGAGAACCGCACCGACCCCAGCGAGGAGACCCGCATCGCGCTGCCCGCCGGTGCGCAGCTCATCGTCGACACCCAGCGCCTGTGGCACGCGGCAGCTCACTACGGTGACGAGCCGCGCTACTGCCTCATCACCTCGTGGGAGTCGGGCCCCGAGCTCGATGCCTACATCGCCAAGTACAACGGCGTGAACAAGGTGGAGAGCTACCCGGTCGACCAGGAGACCCTCGACGCCGGCCAGATCGAGCAGGAGCGCCGCATCGCCGCTCGTGCCGCCGCGCTCGCAGCACGCGGTCAGCAGGAGGTCATCGCGATGAGCGAGGCCTGAGCCTCGGACTCGCCTGAAGGGAGGTGTCGGCTGCGGCCGGCGCCTCCCTTCTTCGTCCTTCGCGGTGGGACCAAATACCGTGTTGCTTTCTGTTGCTTTGCGTGTGAATGCGTTGTAACGTGTGGGCATCCGAAGGAGGATGTCGTGTACGCAATGGAGCGCCAGCAGCTCATCGAACGAATGCTCGCCACCCACGGTCGCGTGGCCGTCGTCGACCTCGCTTCGCGTTTCGATGTCACGACCGAGACGGTCCGGCGCGACCTCGCGGCCCTGGAGGAGACCGGCGTTCTGCGCCGGGTTCACGGCGGCGCGGTGTCGGCGGAGCGCGTCAGCACCGCAGAGCCATCCGTCGCCGAACGCTCCCAGCGCCACTCGGCGGCCAAGGAACGGATCGCCCGGCGCGCTCTGACAGCGCTCCCGGCCGGGACCGGATCGATCTACGTGGATGCCGGCACGACCACCGGCGCCTTCGCGGAGGCACTGATGGAGCGCAGCGCGCCGAACGGACTCGAGGTCGTCACCCATTCGATGACGATCGCCCACTCGCTCGCCGGAGCGGCCGGTATCGGCCTGACTGCGATCGGCGGACGCGTCCGGGGCCTCACCGCGGCGGCCGTCGGATCGGATACCGTCGGCGCCATCACGCGGCTGCGGCCCGACGTCGCCTTCCTCGGCACGAACGGCATCGCCCGAGATGCCGGACTCACGACGCCCGACCCCGACGAGGCCGCCGTGAAGCGCGCCATCGTCGCCGGAGCCCGGCGCGTGATCCTCCTCGTCGATGCCGACAAGTTCGACGCCGAACTGCTCGTGTCGTTCGCCGACCTCTCGGACCTCGACGTCGTCGTGACCGACCGGGAGCCGGATTCGGAGCTCGCCCGCGCCCTGCGCGAGGCCGACGTGGAGGTATGGATCGCATGATCGTGACCCTGACGGTGCACCCGTCGCTCGACCGGACCATCTCGATCGATGCGTCGTTGCGCGTCGGCGAGGTGCAGACGGCGTCCGCCGTCCGCGAGGATGCCGGCGGCAAGGGCATCAACGTCGCGCGCGTGCTGCACGCGTCGGGCGTCGACAGTCTCGCCGTGCTTCCCCTGGACCCCGCCGACCCGTTCGCTGCGGTGCTGGCGGACGGGGATGTCGACGTGCGCACGGTCGCGGTGCACGGCCGCACTCGCGCGAACATCGCGGTCACGGACCCGACCGGCGAGACGACGAAGATCAATCTCCCCGGTGTGGCTCTGAGCGCGGCCGACCTCGACGACGTGATCGACGTCGTCGCGCAGTGCGCGCGCGGTGCCCAGTGGCTCGTGCTCGCCGGCTCGCTCGCGCCCGGCCTGCCGGATGACGCCTACGTCCGCGTCATCCGCGCGGTTCGCGACCGGTTGGGGGAGGAAGCCCCACGGATCGCTGTCGACACGTCGGGAGCCGCGCTGCGCGCCGTCGTCGCGGACGGACGTCCCGACCTCATCAAGCCCAACGACGAGGAGCTCGCCGATCTCTTGGGCGCGCCGCTGCCGGCGGCCGACACCCTCGCCGACGCCGTCCACCTCGCGTCTCGCGAGCTGGTCCCCGCGGCGGTCGGCGCGGCGCTGGTCACCCTCGGTGGCGACGGTGCGGTCTTCGTCTCCGACCGCGGCGCGTGGGCAGCGACTCCGCCCCCCACCCGCGTCCGCAGCACGGTCGGTGCCGGTGACAGCTCGCTCGCGGGCTTCCTCCTCGCCGACTCGCGCGGCGCGGACCCGGCAGCCGCGCTCGTCTCCGCCATCCGGTACGGCTCGGCGGCCGCGGCGCTCGAGGGAACGCAAGCCCCGACACCGACCGATCTCCCCGCCGCGGACATCCCCGTCCGCGCGCTCCATCACTGATCCGAACGACCCGCAACACTCGAACCAGGAGGACACCGTGTCCGACACCATCACCCCGGAGCTCGTCAGCCTCGACGCGCCCCTCGGGACCGACAAGAAGGACGTCATCCGCGCTCTCGCTCGCCTCGTCGCAGCGCAGGGCCGCGCCACGGACGCCGACGCCCTCGCGAATGACGCGATCGCTCGCGAGGAGAAGGATGAGACCGGGCTTCCCGGTGGCATCGCCATCCCGCACGCGAAGAGCTCTGCGGTGACGCAGGCCTCCCTCGCCTTTGCACGGCTGAAGCCGGGCGTGGCCTTCGGGGCGCCCGACGGACCGGCCGACCTCGTCTTCCTCATCGCCGCGCCCGAGAATGCCGCCGAGGAGCACCTCGCGGTGCTGTCGCGTCTCGCCCGCAGCCTGATGCAGGACACGTTCACGAGCGACCTCCGCGCGGCGGCGACTGCCGACGACGTCGTGCGTACGGTTCGCGCGGCGATCGGCGAGGGCGAGGCCGCCCCAGCACCCGCTGCCGCCGCGCCGACGGCCACCTCGGCTGCGCCGGCTGCGGCAGCCTCCGGCGACCTGACGATCGACGGCCGTCCCGCGCGCATCGTCGCCGTGACCTCGTGCGCGACGGGCATCGCCCATACCTTCATGGCTGCCGACGCGCTGACTGCCGCAGGTAAGGAAGCCGGGATCGACCTCGTGGTCGAACCCCAGGGCTCCAGCGGCTACCAGGCGCTGCCGGCATCCGTCATCGACAACGCCGACGCGGTCATCTTCGCCACCGACGTCGACGTCCGCGAGATGTCGCGGTTCGCCGGCAAGCCGGTCATCCGCTCGGGCGTCAAGCGCGGCATCGAGCAGCCCGTGCAGATGATCCGCGAAGCCGTCGCCGCCGCGTCCAACCCGAACGCCGCCCGCGTCAGCGGTGCCGCAGCGGATGCCGGCTCCGGCACGAGCGCGGCTACGACGCAGAACCTGTCGTGGGGCGCGAAGATCCAGCGCATCCTGCTCACGGGCGTCAGCTACATGATCCCCTTCGTCGCCGGCGGTGGTCTGCTGATCGCCCTCGGTTTCGCGCTGGGCGGCTACGAGGTCACGGCCAACGCGTCGAAGGTCATCATCGACAACGCGCTGTGGAACCTGCCCACGACCGACATCACGTCGCCGTTCGGGCCGCTCGGCCAGTACCTCGGGTCGGTGGCGTTCATGATCGGCTCGACGTCCATGGGCTTCCTGGTGGCCGCTCTCGCGGGATACATCGCCTACGCGATCGCCGACCGTCCGGGCATCGCTCCCGGATTCGTCGCCGGTGCGATCGCGGTCACGATGAGCGCCGGCTTCATCGGCGGCATCATCGGCGGTTTCCTCGCCGGCTTCGTGGCCTGGTGGCTCGGGCGCCTCCCCGCCCCGCGCTGGCTGCGCGGTCTGATGCCCGTGGTCATCATCCCGCTGCTCGGTTCGATCGTCGCCTCGGGTCTCATGATCCTGTTCCTCGGCCGGCCGATCGCCGCGCTCATGGCGCTCCTGACCGATGGACTCACGTCGCTCACCCAGAGCGGTGCGGGCCTCATCGTCGTCGGCGTGATCCTGGGCCTGATGATGTGCTTCGACCTCGGCGGTCCGATCAACAAGGTCGCCTACGTCTTCGCGACGACCGGACTCGCGGCCGCGTCCACCGAGAACACCGCGCCGTACCTCATCATGGCTGCCGTCATGACGGCGGGCATGGTGCCGCCGCTGGCTCTTGCGCTCGCGTCGACCGTGCTCGCGCGTCCGCTCTTCACGCCGGTCGAGCGCGAGAACGGCAAGGCGGCATGGCTGCTGGGCGCCTCGTTCATCAGTGAGGGTGCGATCCCGTTCGCGGCGGCCGACCCGCTGCGCGTCATCCCGGCCTCCCTCGTCGGCGGGGCGATCACCGGTGCGCTGAGCATGTGGTTCGGCGTCCAGAGCTTCGCTCCGCACGGCGGCGTGTTCGTGCTGTTCGCCATCTCCCCGGTGTGGGGTTTCTTCGTCGCGCTTCTGGCGGGTACCGTCGTTTCTGCGCTGTTGCTCGTCGTGCTCAAGAAGTACGTCCGCAAGAGCTCCACCGCCCCGGCCCCGGCCGCGGCGACCGCGACAGTCTGAGGAGACACCACCATGGCAGAACGCACCGCCACCATCGCGAGCAGCTCCGGACTGCACGCCCGCCCCGCGAAGCTCTTCGTGCAGGAGGTGCAGTCGAAGGGCGTTCCCGTCACGATCGCCGTCGAGGGCGGCCCCGACCTGAACGCCGGCAGCATCCTGAGCATCATGGGCCTGGGCGCCTCGCAGGGGTCGGTCGTGACGCTCAAGGCCGAGGGTGAGGGTGCCGAGAAGGCTCTCGACGAGCTCGTCGCCTTCCTCGAGATCGACCACGACGCGGCCTGATCCGCTCGGAACACACGGATGCCGTGGACCTTCGGGTCCACGGCATCCGTCGTTTCCGCGCGGCTCAGATGTCGGTGGAGTCGCCCGGGTCCAGCGCGACGAAGTCGCCGCCGTTCTGCTGGGCCGCCCACGCCAGCCGCTCGCGCCCCATCGCGAGGCCTGCCGGTGAGAGGGTCATGTCGTGGGCCGCGAAGACACGCCGCGGTTTGACCTCGAGCACGAAGTCCATCGCGTCGCCGATCTTCAGCCAAGGGGCGCCGACGGGCGCCGCCAGAAGCTCCACTTTCGCTCCCTTGGGCACGGCGTACGAGTCACCGGGGTAGTAGAACGCGTCGTCGACGAGGACGCCGACGTTGTCGATCACCGGGATCGACTCGTGGATCACCGCGTGGCGTCCGCCGAAGAACTCGAGGCTGAACGGACCCGCTTCGAGCTTGTCGCCGGGGGAGACCTCGCGGATGTCGAACCCTGCGGCCGCGCGCACGACACCCTCCGGGCCGTAGACGGGGATGTTCGGGAACTGCTCGAGGATCGTCGACAGGTGCTGCGACGTCCAGTGGTCGGGGTGCTCGTGCGTGACGACGACAGCCGCGACGTCATGCAGATCCTCGAGCGGCGAGGTGAACGTGCCGGGGTCGATGATCAGGGTCTTGCCGTCGCGCTCGAGGCGCAGGCAGGCGTGTTCGTGCTTGGTGACATGCATGCCCTCAGTCAACGCCCGACACGCCCGAGAGGGCAATGGGGGCCTCGATTTTGCCGGATGCGCGAGCCCGTGGCATACTTTAACGGTTGCCTCCGGAGCCCCGGGGAAGACAAAAAAGTACGGCCCCATCGTATAGCGGCCTAGTACGCCGCCCTCTCACGGCGGTAACGCGGGTTCGAATCCCGCTGGGGTCACCACTGCGAAACGCCCATCCGATCGGATGGGCGTTTCGCGTTTCTCGGGAACCGGCCTCCGGCCCCGCGAGGTCAGTCGCCGGTGGAGCTCCGTCGCGCTCGGCGCCGGCGCGTCGTCGAGACGACGAGCCAGATCAGCGCGGCGGTGAGACCGATCACGACGAGCCAGGGCAGCAGGAACCCGAGCGCCACGACGATCCCGTTGAAGGTGGCGATGAGCCCGTTCCACCCCGTCGCGAGTCCGTCGCCGAAGCCCGCGGGATCGGCGTCCACCTTCTCGGCCGGGGTCTGCAGCTGCACCGTGAGCGACGACAGGGTGACCTGCGACTCGAGCGCGGTGAGCTGCTGCCGCAGCGAGTCGAGCTCGGCCTGCCGGTCCGCGAGAGCAGACTCCGCCGCGATGAGGTCGGCGACCGACCCGGCTTCGCCCATGAGCTCCGTCAGCCGTTCGACCGATGCCTGCCCGGCGGCCACCCGGGCGCGCAGGTCGGTCGTCTGCGTTGTCACGTCGTCGCGTGAGACCTGCGAGCTCTCGACTTCGCCGACGTCCGCGAGCGCAGCGATGGCCTCCTCGAGGCTCGCTGCGGGAACCCGGACGGACACCCAGGCCGAGCCGACTGAGGCAGGCCAGACCGCGCGGTCATCCGCGTACGGCAACGCGCCCGCCGCCGTGCCCCCGAGACTCATCGACTCGACATAGCCGCCCGCGGCGACGGCGGCCGCGGCGATCGATTCCGCCGCGTCACGGGGATCGTCGGCGATCACTGTCGCGGATGCCGTGGCGATGACGTCGCGCCCGGCGGGGGAGTCGGACACGGCGCCGGAGGCCGACCCCTCATCGGTCGAGCCGTCCAACGCGAACGGCTCGGGCTGCGCCGCCGAGTCGCCGGTGTCTCGCGACACTGCGCCGTTCTCCGTCGTGCCGAAGAACCCCTCCGGGGCGGTGGCGGGCGCGACGGAGGATGCCCCGCCGCTGCTGCTCGTCAGCTGCGGCGCGACGGCCGCGGCCACGACGATCACGGCTGCCGCGGCGCCGGACGCGCCCCACCAGGCCCGCCGCCGTCGCGTCCGCTGCGCGGCGGCTCGGTCAGCCGAGGCGCGGCGCTCGGCGCGGTCGCGCGCGATGTCCGCGAACAAAGCCTCTTCGATCACATCGATACGGCTGTCATCCAGGGTGGGTAGATCGTTCATGACTGCTCCGGTTCAACGCTCGAGCGGACGAATGTGCGGATGCGGGAGAGCCGGTTCCGGACCGTCCCGTGGCTGACGCCGAGCTGGTCGGCGGCTGCTTGATACGCGAACCCTTCGGCGGCGCAGAGCCGGAAGATGTCCTGGTCGAGGGGGCTCAGCGAGCCGACGGCGGCGAGGATGCGTTCGACGAGATCGCTCTGCACCACCTGCCGCTCGACGTCTACCGTGTCGGCGACCTCGGCGGCGTCCTCATCCGTCGTGTGGCGTCGTTCCCGTTGCCGTCGGCGGATGCGGTTCGCGCTCTGGAACCGGCAGATGGTGACGAGCCACGGCAGCAGCGACTCGCCCGCCAGCTCGAGGTCGGGGAGTTTGCGCCAGGCCACCAGGAACGTCTCCTGCGTGACGTCCTCGGCTTCGAGGCGATCGCCCAGCAGGCCATGCGCGAGCCAGTACACCGGTCGCACGTAGGCGCGATAGAGCGTACGGAAGGCGTGCTCACTTCCGGACGCCGCAGCTTCGACGAGCTCGGCATCACCGCGGGTGATCGTGTCGACCATGCGTCTGAGTTCCTTCCCTCATCCCATCAGTGTCGCGTCGTCGCGAACCGTCTCGCACCCGGGCCGCGGGGGAGCCGGGGTGTAGTCTCGGGAGGCTTCCTCCCCGAAAGGCTCGCATGGACCTCCCCGTGCCGTTCCAGATCGTCGCGCTCGTCGTTCTGGTGCTCGTGCTCGTCGCCGATCTGCTCATCATCGTCAAGCGGCCCCACATCCCGTCGCCGAAGGAATCGACGCTGTGGGTGCTGTTCTACGTCTCCCTGGCGCTGGTGTTCGCCGGCATCCTCTGGGCCGTCGCAGACGTCGAGCACGCCGGACAGTTCGTCGCCGGATGGCTGACCGAATACAGCCTCTCCATCGACAACCTCTTCGTGTTCGTCCTGATCATGAGCCAGTTCTCGGTTCCGCGCCGGTATCAGCAGAAGGTGCTGATGGTGGGCATCATCATCGCGCTGGTGCTTCGAGGTCTCTTCATCCTCGCGGGGGCGGCGATCATCGAGCAGTTCAGCTGGGTGTTCTACATCTTCGGCGCCTTCCTCATCTACACGGCGATCAAGCAGGCGCTGCCCGAGGGCGACCACGACGACGACGTGAAGAAGGAGAACTTCCTCGTCCGCATCATCCGTCGCACGGTGGACATCTCCGACGAGTACGACGGCCCCAAGGTCCGGACCGTCGTGAACGGCAAGCGGATGTTCACCCCGATGATCATCGTCTTCGTGGCGATCGGCGTCACCGATCTGCTGTTCGCCCTCGACTCGATCCCAGCGATCTTCGGCATCACGCAGGACCCGTTCCTGGTGTTCACCGCGAACATCTTCGCGCTGATGGGGCTGCGCCAGCTCTACTTCCTGCTGGGCGATCTGCTCGACCGGCTCAAGTACCTGCACTACGGCATCGCGTTCATCCTCGCGTTCATCGGCGTGAAGCTGATTCTCCACGCGATGCACGAGAACGAGCTCGCGTTCATCAACGGCGGCGACGGGATCGCCTGGGCGCCGGAGATCTCGACGTGGGTGTCGCTCGGCGTCATCATCGGCGCCATGCTCGTCGCGACCGTCGCCAGTCTGATCGCCGCGCGGCACGACCGCGACGCGGCCGGCCCGACCCAGGCTGCGGCCGCCGTCGCCGACGAGCAGGGCACGCCCCCCACGGTCGAGCAGCCGCACCCGCGCGACGACGAGCGCTCGTGACCGGACGCCGCCGCGGCGCCCGGTGGTATTCTGACCGCATGCGGATCGCTCGCCTTCTCCTTAGCGGCCGCGGCGAGGTCTCGTTCTGAGCCCCTCCTCGCCGCGGAGTCCGTCGTGGGCTTGATCCCGGTTCGCAAGGAGAACGAAACCCATGAGCAATGCCACCCCTCCCGAGCGCCCGCGCACCCTCGCCGAAAAGGTCTGGGACGACCACCTCGTCGTCAAGGGTGAAGACGGTCAGCCCGACCTGATCTACATCGACTTGCACCTCGTGCACGAGGTCACGAGCCCGCAGGCCTTCGACGGTCTGCGTGCCGAGGGGCGTCCGCTGCGGCGCCTCGACCTGACGATCGCGACCGAGGACCACAACACCCCGACGCTCGACATCGACAAGCCGATCGCGGACCTCACGAGCCGAACGCAGATCGAGACCCTTCGGCGCAACGCCGAGGAGTTCGGCGTCCGCCTCCACTCGCTCGGCGACGCGGAGCAGGGCATCGTCCATGTCGTCGGACCCCAGCTCGGCCTCACGATGCCGGGCATCACGGTCGTGTGCGGCGACAGCCACACCTCGACGCACGGTGCGTTCGGCGCGATGGCGTTCGGCATCGGCACGAGCGAGGTCGAGCACGTCATGGCGACGCAGACCCTCCCGCTGAAGCCGTTCAAGACGATGGCGATCACCGTCGAGGGCGAGCTGAAGGAAGGCGTGACGGCGAAGGACATCATCCTCGCCGTGATCGCGAAGATCGGCACCAACGGCGGCCAGGGCTACGTGCTCGAGTACCGCGGCAGCGCCATCCGCGCCCTCTCCATGGAGGGGCGCATGACCATGTGCAACATGTCGATCGAGGCGGGCGCCCGCGCGGGCATGGTGGCCCCCGACGAGATCACCTTCGAATACGTGAAGGGTCGCCCGCACGCGCCGACCGGGCAGGACTGGGATGACGCCGTCGCTTACTGGCGCACGCTCCCCAGCGACGAGGGCGCCGTCTACGACGCCGAGATCTTCATCGATGCGGCCGAGCTCGAGCCGTTCGTCACGTGGGGAACCAACCCCGGCCAGGGCGTCTCGCTCAGTGCGACGGTTCCCTCGCCCGACGACTTCAGCGACCCGAACGAGAAGGCGGCGGCTGAACGCGCGCTCGAGTACATGGACCTGCAGCCGGGTACTCCGCTCAAGGAGATCCCGGTCGACGCCGTCTTCATGGGTTCGTGCACCAACAGCCGCATCGAAGACCTGCGCGCGTTCGCGTCGATCATCGAGGGGCGCACGAAGGCTGACGGAGTTCGCGTGATGGTCGTTCCGGGCTCCGCCCGCGTTCGGCTCGAGGCTGAGGCAGAGGGCCTCGACCGGGTCTTCACGGAGTTCGGGGCCGAGTGGCGCTTCGCCGGCTGCTCGATGTGCCTAGGCATGAATCCCGACCAGCTCGCTCCGGGCGAGCGCTGCGCGTCGACCAGCAACCGCAACTTCGAGGGACGCCAGGGCAAGGGCGGCCGTACGCACCTGGTGTCGCCGCTCGTGGCCGCCGCCACCGCTGTGCTCGGGCGCCTCGCATCGCCGAGCGATCTGCCCGCACGCGAGAAGGTCGAGGCCTGACCATGGAGAAGTTCGAGACCCATACCGGTGTCGTCGCACCGCTCAAGCGCTCCGCCGTCGACACCGACCAGATCATCCCGGCCGTCTACCTGAAGCGCGTCACCAAGACCGGCTTCGAGGACGCGCTCTTTGCCAACTGGCGTCAGGACCCCGAGTTCGTGCTGAACCAGCCCGCTTTCGCGGGGGCGTCGATCCTCGTCGCCGGGCCCGACTTCGGTACCGGATCGAGCCGTGAGCATGCGGTGTGGGCGCTGCGCGACTTCGGATTCCGCGTCGTGCTGGCACCCAAGTTCGCCGACATCTTCCGCGGCAACGCGGGCAAGCAGGGCCTCCTCGCCGGTGTCATCTCGGAGTCGGATCGCGAGGCGATCTGGGCTGCCGTGGATGCGCAGCCGGGGGTGCGGATGACGGTCGATCTCGAGGCACGCGTCGCTGCTCTCGGCGACCTCCGAGTCCCGTTCGAGATCGACGATTACACTCGTTGGAGGCTCCTCGAAGGACTCGACGACATCGGGCTCACGCTGCGCAATGAAGAGGCGATCGCGCAGTTCGAGGCGCGCCGCGAGGCGTGGCGACCCCGGACACTCCCCGTCGCGTAGCCCCGGATCACGCCCTGAACCGTGGGGCGAAGATCCGCCCCGCCCTCGATCACCAAGTGAGGAAGTCCTGCATGAGCACTCCGCCGAGTGAGCCGTCCGCATCGGAGAACGGCAACCGTCGCGAAGACGGCGAGATCCTCGAGATCCGGGGCGGGCGGCCCCTCGTCGGACGTGTCGACGTCAAGGGAGCGAAGAACTTCGCGACGAAGGCCATGGTTGCCTCGCTGCTCGGCGAGACCGAGAGCGTCCTGCGCGACGTTCCTGACATCAGCGATGTGGCCGTGGTCCGGTCCCTTCTCGAGGTGCACGGCGTGACGGTCGCCGACGACGGCGAGGGCACGTACCGGCTCGACCCGAGCGGGGCCGAATCGGCCGGCTTCGAGGAGATCGACGCGCACGCCGGCGCCTCGCGCATCCCGATCCTCTTCTGCGGGCCGCTCCTGCACCTGCTCGGCCAGGCGTTCATCCCCGACCTCGGCGGATGCCGAATCGGGGACCGCCCCATCGACTTCCATCTCGACGCGCTCCGCAAGTTCGGCGCGATCGTCGACAAGCAGCCCAACGGCATCCGTCTTTCGGCGCCCGAGGGACTTCACGGTGCGGACATCGACCTGCCCTACCCGAGCGTCGGCGCCACCGAGCAGGTGCTGCTGACTGCGGTGCGAGCCAAGGGCACGACGGAGCTGCGCAACGCCGCCATCGAACCCGAGATCATGGACCTGATCGCCGTGCTTCAGAAGATGGGCGCGATCATCTCCTACGAGCCGAATCGCGTGATCTTCATCGAGGGCGTCGACAAGCTCCGCGGGTACGACCACCGGTCGATCTTCGATCGCAACGAAGCAGCCTCATGGGCGTGCGCCGCCCTGGCGACCGACGGCGACATCTTCGTCGGCGGTGCGAAGCAGCAGGAGATGCTCACCTTCCTCAACGTCTTCCGCAAGGCCGGAGGCGACTTCGACATCCAGGAGGACGGCATCCGCTTCCGTCGCGACGGCGCGCTGCGTCCCGTCTCGGTCGAGACGGATGTCCACCCCGGATTCATGACCGACTGGCAGCAGCCGCTCATCGTCGCCCTGACTCAGGCCGAAGGCGTCTCGACCGTGCATGAGACGGTCTACGAGAACCGTCTCGGCTTCACTCAGGCGCTGAACAAGATGGGCGCGCAGATCGTGGTGCACCCCGAGGGCATCGCGAGCCCGGACCGTCGCGTCCCGCGTCGCGCCCTCGAGCAGGCCGCGGTCATCACGGGCCCGACGCCGCTGCACGGTGCGGATGTCGTCGTGCCCGACCTGCGCGGCGGATACAGCTACGTCATCGCGGCTCTCGCGGCCGAGGGAACGTCGGTCGTCCGCAACGTCGGGATCATCCGCCGGGGCTACGAGAAGTTCTTCGACAAGCTCGAGGCGCTCGGCGCCGACTTCGACATCATCGGCTGACGCGTGTCGCACAACCGCCGTCGCGCGTCCGCGGAGAAGACGAAGCCGACCCCGTTCTGGTTGGCCGCGGCCCTCGTCGTGCCCGCGGTCGGTCTGCTGGCCCGGATCGAGATCGAGGGCGGGGAGCATCTCCCGGAGGAGGGCCCGTACGTCCTCGCGCCCAATCATTACAGCGAGTTCGACCCGATCGTCATCGCCGTGGCGACCTGGCGCCTGGGCCGGGCGCCGCGATTCATGGCGAAGGAGAGCCTCTTCCGCGTGCCCGTCGTGGGTGCGGTGCTGAAGGGCCTCGGCATGATCCCCGTCTCGCGGACGACGTCGGCCTCGGCGGCGGGCCAGGCGATCTCGCAGGCCGCCGAGCTCGTGGCCGACGGTCGCGGCGTGATCGTGTATCCCGAGGGTTCGCTGACGCGCGAGCCCGATCTGTGGCCGATGCGAGGGAAGTCGGGTGCCGTCCGGGTCGCGGCGGCCGGCGACATCCCGATCATCCCGGTCGCCACGTGGGGCGTTCAGTCGATCCTCCCGCGTTACGGGAAGTTCAGCGCCTGGCCGCTGCGCAAGCGCATCCGCGTGCGCTTCGGTCCGCGTGTCGAGCTTCCTTTCGAACCGGGCGTGACGCCGTCGCCGACGCAGCTGGTGGCGGGAACGGACGCCGTGATGGCCCGCATCTCGGGGCTGCTCGGCGAGCTTCGCGGCGAGACCCCGCCCGCCGAGCGCTGGAACCCGGGACAGCACGGCCAGAAGGAGACGGGTCGCCTTGAGCCGTAAGACCGAGACCTCCGGACCCCGGGTCACCGTCATCGGTTCGGGTAGCTGGGGAACCACGTTCGGCAAGGTGCTCGCCGACGGCGGCGCCCAGGTCACGATGTGGGCGCGCCGTGCCGAGCTCGCGCATGAGATTCGCGAAGGCAAGCGCAACAGCCGGTATCTGCCGGGCATCAACCTCCCGCGTTCGATGACGGCCACCCACCATCTCTCGGAGGCGCTGCAGGGCGCCGAGCAGGTGTACCTCGCCGTATCGAGTCAGGCGCTGCGTGAGAACCTCACGGCCATCCGGCCCCTCATCGCCGGCGGAACGATGCCCGTCGTCTCCCTCATGAAGGGCGTCGAGAAGCGCACAGGCCTGCGAATGAGCCAGGTGATCGAGCAGGGGCTCGACTGCGACCCGAACCGCATCGCGGTCGCATCCGGACCGAATCTCGCCCTCGAGATCGCACGCGAACAGCCGACGGCCGCCGTGATCGCGTCTGCGAGCCAGGAGACGGCTGAGGCGGTCGCGCTGCGCGCACGCAATTCCTACTTCCGCACGTTCGTGAACACCGACGTGATCGGCACCGAGTTCGGCGGTGTGCTGAAGAATCTGATCGCCGTCGCGATCGGCATCGTCGACGGCGTCGGGTACGGCGAGAACACGAAGGCGTCCATCATCACGCGCGGTCTCGTCGAGATGACGGACTTCGCCGTGGCGCAGGGGGCTCACCCCGAAACCCTCCAGGGACTCGCGGGCCTCGGCGACCTCATCGCGACGTGCCAGTCGCCCCTGAGCCGCAACAACACGGCGGGGCGCCTGCTGGGGCAGGGCTACTCGTTCCAGGACGTCGTGAAGCAGATGGACCAGACCGCCGAAGGCCTGGCCTCGGTCGCGCCCGTCCTGACACTGGCGCGCGCAGCGGGAGTGCAGATGCCGATCGTCGAGCAGGTCAAGATGGTCCTCGACGGCACCATGAACCCGCGCGACATCGCGCCCCACCTGACCACCGACGACGACAAGCCGACCGGCGAGAGGACCCCCCATGGCGACGACAACAGTAGCGGTGCTCTTCGGCGGGCGTTCCAGCGAGCACTCGATCAGTTCCGCAACGGCGGCCGGGGTCCTGCGCGCGATCGATCGTGAGCGCTACCGCGTGATCCCCGTCGGGATCACGCGCGAGGGTGCGTTCGTCCTGGAGGACGACGACGCCGATAAGTTCGCGCTGAACCCGGAACGGATGCCGGAGGTCGTCGACAACGGCACGCGCATCCTGTGGCCCGAGCCCGGCGGCCGGCGAGAGCTCCGGGTGCGCCGCGACGACAGCTCCGTCGAGGCGCTCGGCGAGATCGACGTCGTGCTGCCGATCCTGCATGGTCCGCACGGCGAGGACGGCACGATCCAAGGGTTCTTCGACACGCTGCAGCTGCCCTACGCCGGCGGCGGGGTCTTCGACTCCGCCCTGTGCATGGACAAGCACTTCATGAAGATCGTGCTGCAGGCTGCCGGCATCCCCGTCGCTCCCTGGGTCACCGTCGAAGAGACCCGGTGGCGTCGAGACCCCGACGGTGTTCGTGTGGATGCCGCAGGCCTCGGCTTTCCGAGCTTCGTCAAGCCGGCGCGCGCCGGATCGAGCGTCGGGGTGTCGAAGGTCCACGAGGCGGCCGAGCTCGACGCGGCCCTCGAGCTGGCGTTCGCGGAAGACGGCAAGGTGCTGATCGAGCCGGCGATCGTCGGCCGCGAGGTCGAGGTCGCGGTTCTGGAGGGGCGCGGCGAAGACTCCGCCCGAGCGTCACTGCCGGGGGAGATCGTGCTCACAACGCGCGAGTTCTACGACTTCGAGGGCAAGTACCTCGGCGGTGACGGCGCGGAGGTCGTCTGTCCGGCCGATGTGACGGCTGACGAGATCGAGGCGCTCCAGAACATGGCGGTCGCCGCATTCACCGCCGTCGACGGCCGCGGGCTCGCGCGCGTCGACTTCTTCCAGACGGCCGATGGCCTGTATGTCAACGAGCTCAACACGATGCCGGGCTTCACGCCGATCTCGATGTTCCCGAAGTGCTGGATCGCCTCGGGCCTCAGCTACAGCGACCTCATCGCCGAGCTGATCGAGGTCGCGCTCTCCCGGCCCGTCGGGCGCGCCGTCAGGGACTGACGGGCGAGGGGACGGGGGTCGCCTCCGCACGGTCGACGCATGCACCGCCGTCGCTGGGCAGCCGCGACACGACCCGTGACAGTTCGTCGAGGACCTCTCGACTCGACACGCCCTGCACCTCGGCCGAGATCTCGGTGTTGAAGTAGAGCTCGACCGCGGGCTTTCGCCCGTACGTGACGACACGGAAGCGCGGCGCTTCCGATTCGTCGATGACCCAGTCGACGCCGGCGACCGATTCGCAGCGCAGCGTCGTGGGACCGGGAGAGGCGACACCGCACGAGAAGATGATGGTCGCCGGATCGCCCCACGCGGCCGTTGCCTGGCTGTCCGTCCAGCGGCGCTCTGCGCCGGCGACCTGCTGCGGAAGCCGAACCATCAGGTCGGCGCATTCGGGAGCGTTCGCTTCCGGGGCCGAGGGGACGTTGACGGTCCCGGCACAGCCAGCGAGGGCGAGAGTCACCGAGGCCAGGACGAGTGCGGGAATCGTACGGCGGAGCGGCATCCCTCCAGGGTACTGGGCCGCGAGGGGCCGCGACCGCCGGGGTAGCGTGGGACCATGCCCGACGTCGATCCCGCCACCCCCGTCGGCTCCCTGTCGGAAGAGACCGTGCTCGCGCAGATCCTCCAGCACTTGGGCCCGGGCCAGGCACTCGTCGGGCCGGGCGACGATGCCGCGGTGCTGCGGCTCGCCGATGCACGCGTCGTGGTGACCACCGACACGTTGATCCACGGTCCGGATTTCCGGCTGGCCTGGTCGTCCGGGCGAGACCTCGGCGCGAAGGCTGCGGCCGTCAACCTCGCGGACGTCGCCGCGATGGGCGCCCGGCCCGTCGCTCTGTTCGTCGCTCTCGCCATGCCGCCCGAGACGAGCATCGGGTTCGTCGGCGAGCTCGCCTCCGGGCTTCGAGAGGCGTGCGACGAGCTCGCCCCGGGATGCCGGGTCGAGGGAGGCGATCTCACGAGCTCCGATACGCTCACGATCGCCGTCACCGCGGTCGGCGAGCTCGACCCGGGCCGGGCTCCGGTGCTGCGCTCCGGGGCACGCCCCGGTGACATCGTGGCGATCTGCGGCGATGTCGGTCTCGCCGCCGCGGGTCTCGACATCCTGTTCGATCGATTCCGAGATGAGCGGGGTGCGGCAGTAGCCGTCGACGACGCTGCGCTGAGCCCGTCCGAGCGCGTCGCAGTGCGGGGGCAGCTCCGCCCGCGTCCACCGATCGGGTCCGGTACAGCTGCGGCGCGAGCGGGCGCGACGGCGATGATGGACGTGTCCGACGGCCTGGTGCGTGATGCTCGTCGTCTCGGCCGGGCCTCCGGCGTCACGGTCGATCTCGAGCGGAGCGCGCTCGGCCGGGACAGCGATCGCGCGCTTCGCGGCGGCGAGGATCATGCGCTCCTCGCGACCTTCGCCGCCGGGACGGTGCTTCCCGCGGGCTTCCGTCGCATCGGCTCGGTGAAGCAGGCCGGCCTCGACCCGCTCACCGTGGACGGGCGGCCGGAACGTTCGGCCGGCGGATGGGACCCTTACCGCGACTGGGACGGCGCGGGCGGCTGACCACCATTGTCCGCGCGTTCGTACCACCACAGTGCGGTATCGCCGTAACGCTTGCTGCGCAGCGGTTCGAGCTGCGCCGGAACGCGCGGCTCGGGGGAGCGGCTCGCGCGTTCCACGATGACGACCGCCCCTGGCGCGGTGACGTCGGCCAGCAGTGCGAGAGTGATCGCGAGGGCGTCGTCATCGAGGTCGTAGGGCGGGTCGATGAACACGAGGTCGAAGGGCCCGGATGCCGACTGCAGGAACGCGTCGGCGCTGCTGCGATGAACCCGGACCGCCGACGAGCCGACGGCCCGAGCGACGGTTCGCGCGTTGCGGTCGGTCACCGCGGCCGCCGACGCCGACTTCTCGACGAGGTCGACGGACGCCGCGCCCCGACTGACGGCCTCGAGACCCAGTGCACCCGAGCCGGCGTAGAGGTCGAGCACGCGCGCGCCGTCGAGGACGCCCGAGGCATCGAGCCCCCCGAAGAGCGACTCGCGGACCCGGTCGCTCGTCGGTCGGGTGCCGCGGTCGGGAACCCGCAGCACGAGCGATCCGGCGGCGCCGGCGATGATGCGTGTCATGACGGGCCCGCCGTATGTTCCGCGGCCTCGTCGCCGGCGCTGCCGCCGTTCTCGTCGCGGAGGCGCGGCTCGCTACGCAGCTCGGGGCGGAACCCCGCCTTGTCGGCGTAGAACTCGCGGATGACGGCCATGTCGGCGGCGACGTCGCCCGTGAGCTCGATCGTCGGTCCGAGGCCGGTGGTCATGGTGGTGCGGTCGACGTACCCGAGCGTCACCGGCAGGCCCGAGGCGCGGGCGATGCGGTAGAACCCCGACTTCCAGCCGGTACGGGAGGTGCGGGTCCCGTCCGGGGTGATGACCAGACCGAACACCTCGCCCGCCGCGATCTGCGCGAGGACATCGTCGACGACGCGCGAGGGGTCGTCCCGGTCGACGGGGATGCCGCCGAGGCGACGCATCGGACCGCTCCGCCAGCCGCGGAACAGACTCTTCTTGCCCAGCCACCGGACCGGGATCTGCAGACGCCACGCGATCGCGAGCATGAGCACGAAATCCCAGTTGGAGGTGTGCGGCGCACCGATGAGGATGGTGGGTCGTGTGGGTGCGGGCGTGCTGACGAGGCGCCAGCGGCTGAACGTCCAGAAGATGCGGGCGATCGCGCGTCGGAGCATGCTCTTACCGTAAAGCCTGGCGGCAGCGTGTCCGACCTCCTGCCTAGACTCGACTCCATGCCGCAGGTCGACCTGGATACCCCGCTGCCGCAGGCCGTGGGCGAGAAGGTCGCCGCGACGCTCTCGCGTGCGTTCGCGATGTCGACGGTCGGTGACCTCCTCGCGCACTACCCGCGTCGCTACGCCCGCCGCGGCGAGCTGACCCCGATCTCGTCGCTGCCCGTGGGGGAGATGGCGACGATCGTCGCCGAGGTGGAATCGGTTTCGGAGCGTCCGATGCGTCAGCGCCGAGGGTCGCTCATCGAGGTCGTGATCAGCGATGGCGTCGGCGAAGCGACGCTGACGTTCTTCGGACAGAAGTGGCGTCTCCAAGAGCTCCGGGTCGGGCGACAGGGCATCTTCTCGGGCAAGGTCGGGGTGTTCAAGGGAAAGCAGCAGTTCGCCCACCCCGACTACGAGCTCTTCGACGACGAGGTCGAGGCGCGCGTGACGGCGGTCGCGCGAAGCCTCGAACCGATCCCCATCTACTCGGCCACCAGCACCATCACGAGCTGGCAGCTGCGCAAGATCATCGCCGACGTCATCGCGCGGCTCGGTGACGTGGCCGATCCGCTGCCCGACGAGCTGCGTGAACGGCGTCAGCTCCTCGATGCCCGGACGGCGCTCGTTCAGGTGCACACCCCGACCGTCCCCGAGCACGTGCGGCCGGGGTTCGAGACCCTCCGCATGCACGAGGCCTTCGTCCTTCAGGCAGCGCTCCTGCAGCACCGCATCCAGGTGCGGCGACTCGCCGCCACTGCCCGACCGGCGGGAGACCTTCTCGAGCAGTTCGACGCCGCTCTGCCCTTCGAGCGCACCCCCGATCAGATCGCCGTCGGCGACGTGATCGCCGACGATCTCGTGAACGAGTGGCCGATGAACCGGCTGGTGCAGGGCGAGGTGGGTTCGGGTAAAACGCTCGTGGCTCTTCGCGCCATGCTGCAGGTTGCGCAGTCCGGCGGGCAGGCAGCACTCATCGCTCCGACGGAGGTCCTCGCGGCGCAGCACGTGCGATCCATCGCGAAGATGCTGGGGCCGCGGCTCGCCCCCGAGCTGATGCCCACTCTGCTCACGGGGGCGCAGCCGGCCGCTGAGCGGCGCAAGGCTGCCCTGCGGGCAGCATCCGGCCAGGCACGGATCGTGGTGGGCACCCACGCGCTGCTGAGTGCGTCGACGACGTTCGCCGACCTCGGCCTGGTCGTCGTCGACGAGCAGCACCGATTCGGCGTCGAGCAGCGCGAGGCGCTCCGCGCGAAGGGCACCTCGCCCCACGTGCTCGTGCTGACGGCGACGCCGATCCCGCGCACCGTGGCGATGACCGTTTTCGGAGACCTCGACGTGTCGACGATCCGCACGATGCCGACCGGGCGCGCGGGCATCTCCACCTTCGTCGCGCCTCTGGCCGAGAAGCCGGGCTGGTTCGGCCGGGTGTGGGAGCGCGTGGCCGAAGAGGTCGCTCAGGGACGACAGGCCTTCGTCGTGTGTGCGGCGATCGACGCCGAGAAGGCCGTGGTCGACGACACCGACGACGCTGGCATGCTCGAAGACGGCACGCGGACGCGGACTCGCTGGGGAGTCGTTCAGGCCACCGCGATGCTCGCACAGCATCCGTCGTTCGCCGACCTCACCGTCGCGACGCTGCACGGCAAGATGCCCGCAGACGAGAAGGATGCCGTCATGCAGGCGTTCGCCCGCGGTGAGATCGACGTGCTCGTGGCCACGACAGTCGTCGAGGTCGGCGTCGACGTGCCGAACGCCTCGACCATGGTGATCCTCGAGGCTGAACGATTCGGAGTGTCGCAGCTTCATCAGCTGCGCGGCCGCGTCGGCCGGGGCAGCGTGCCCGGGCTGTGTCTGCTGGTCACCGAGGCAGACCCCGATACGGCGGCGCGGTCACGGGTCGAGGCCGTCGCGGCCACGACCGACGGCTTCTCCCTCGCAGAGGTCGACCTCGAGCTGCGGGGCGAGGGAGACGTCCTCGGCGATGCTCAGTCAGGTGCGCGGTCATCGCTTCGTCTGCTGCGAGTCGTCGCGGATGCCGACCTGATCGCGCAGGCGCGCGACGAAGCCGCATCCGTGCTGCAGAACGACCCCGATCTGTCGGAGCATCCCGGGCTCGCCGCAGCCATTGCGCGGCGCCTGGGCGAGGACGAGCGCGGCGCGCTCCACAGGAACTAGGCTCAGACCATGAGCAACCGGATCGCGGTCGTGCCCGGCTCCTTCGATCCGCCGACCCTCGGCCATCTCGACGTCATCCGTCGGGCCGCTGCCTTGTACGACCAGCTCCACGTCCTGGTCGTCCACAACCCCGGCAAAGAAGCGATGCTCCCCATCGCGCAGCGTCAGGCGCTTCTCGAGCAGTCGATCGACGAGGCCGGGATCGAGGGTGAGATCGTCGTTGCGGCGTGGAGCATGGGACTGCTCGTCGACTACGCGACCGACGTCGGTGCCGGGATCCTCGTCAAGGGGATCCGGTCGCAGGTCGACGTCGCCTACGAGACGCCGATGGCGATCGTCAACCGGCACCTCGCTCAGATCGAGACCGTGTTCCTGCTTCCCGACCCCGCGCACGCGCTGGTGTCGAGCTCGCTCGTGCGGCAGGTCGCCTCGCTCGGCGGCGACGTGTCGCCCTTCGTGCCGGGCCCCGTCGCGCGGTTCCTCGACACGGGATCCCGCGGCATCTGAGTCCGCTCGACGCCACGGCGACTAGCATGGTCGATCGTGGGTAGAAAGCACGTCACCGGACCATTCGTCATCCCCGTGCGCGACATCGTGCGCCAGCCGGGGGAGATGCGGGAGTTCGCGTTCAGCGTGCCCGCGCCCGACAAGTGGGGCGAGGGTCTCGTCTCGGTCGCCGCGGGCCGGCCGATCGATCTCGAGGTGCGCCTCGAGTCGGTGCACGAGGGCATCCTGGCCACCGCTGAGGCCGACACCGTGTATGACGGCGTCTGCGGTCGGTGCCTGACGGAACTGACACGCCCCCTCCGAATCGAGTTTCAGGAGCTCTTCGGGTATTCTGGGGACGAAGCGTCCGACTTCGAGGTTCAAGACGACCACGTGGATCTTGAAACTCCGGTCAGGGATTCGATCGTCCTGGCGCTTCCGTTCCAACCGGTGTGTCAGCCGGATTGCCCCGGGCTCGACCCGGTCACGGGTGAGAAGCTGACGCCGGGAGCGGAACCTGCGGAGCAGGTGCAGATCGACCCGCGCTGGGCCGCGCTGACGGCCTACACCCCAGACCACGACGACGCAGACCACCGCGTCGCGCCCGACACAGAGAAGAGCTAGCCATGGCAGGTAACCCCCCGAAGCGGAAGGTCTCCCGCTCCAACACGCGTTCGCGTCGCGCGCAGTGGAAGGCCGAGGCTCCCACGCTCGTCAAGACCATCGAGAACGGAAAGGTCGTCTACAGCCGCCCCCACCAGGCGAAGGTCGTCACCGACTCGCAGGGCACCGAGCTGTTCCTCGAGTACAAGGGTCGCAAGGTCGCTGACGTCTGACGACGCGCGGCGTGACTGAGAACACCACCGAGCGCTCCGCGCTCACCGACAAGCTCGGGGTCGACATCGACCCCGAGCTTCTGTCGCTTGCCCTCACCCACCGTTCGTACGCGTACGAGAACGGCGGGACGCCTCACAACGAGCGTCTCGAGTTCCTCGGCGACTCGATCCTGGGCCAAGCCGTGACCGTGCATCTTTTCCGCACGCATCCCGATCTCGACGAGGGTGCGCTGGCCAAGCGTCGCGCGAGCGTCGTGTCGACGATCGCCCTGGCCGAGGT
This sequence comes from Microbacterium sp. M4A5_1d, assembly GCF_053345465.1. Classification (NCBI taxonomy): domain Bacteria; kingdom Bacillati; phylum Actinomycetota; class Actinomycetes; order Micrococcales; family Microbacteriaceae; genus Microbacterium; species Microbacterium sp. M4A5_1d. Next base: position 461,095 of record NZ_JBKFAD010000001.1, on the reverse strand, counting down.
CGCTCGGACGATCGGGCTCGGCGACCACATCAAGCTGGGCCGCGGCGAGACGCAGACCGGCGGGCGCGATAAAGACTCGATCCTCGCCGACGCCATGGAGGCCGTGATCGGAGCGGCCTTTCTCTCGGCCGGTCCCGAGCGGGCGCAGGAACTCGTCCTCCGTCTCGTCGCGCCACTTCTGGCGGACCCCGCGCGTTACGGCGCGGCGATGGACCCGAAGACCTCCCTGCAAGAGCTCGCCGCTCACCTGGGCGTTGCGCCGCCGGTCTACGGCATCGAGGCCTCGGGACCCGACCACCACCGGGTCTTCACCGCGACCGTCACCGTCGGGGACGTGTCACGCGAGGGCGTGGGAAGCAGCAAGAAGCAGGCCGAGATGGCGGCCGCCCTCGCTGTGTGGCACGTGCTGTCTGCCCGTGCCTGAGCTGCCCGAAGTCGAGGTCGTGCGCGCCGGTCTCGAGCCGGCCGTCGTCGGCGCACGGATCGAGGCGTGCACGGTGCTCGACGCTCGCGCGCTCACGCGCCACGTCGGAACGCCGGCGTCGTTCGAGCAGGAGTTGACCGGCCGCTCCCTCACCGCCGCCGCGCGACGCGGCAAGTTCCTCTGGTTTCCCGTAGAGGGCACCCAGCGTGCGGTCATCGCCCACCTCGGAATGAGCGGGCAGATGCTGCTGCGCGAGCCCGGTGCGCCGACCGAACGCCACGAACGCATCCGCTGGGACATCGTGCACCCGGAGCACGGCGAGCTCTCCGTTCTGTTCGTCGACCAGCGGACCTTCGGCTCTCTCGCGGTGGACGACCTCGAACCCACGGTGGACGGCGCACCAGCCGGGCGCGGAACGGATGCGGCACTGATCCCGGGGCAGGTGCGGCACATCGCCCGCGACCCCCTCGACCCGGCGTTCGACGCTCCGCGGTTCCATCGGGAACTCGCCCGGCGGTCGTCCGGCATCAAGCGCGTCCTCCTCGACCAGGGCGTGGTCAGCGGCATCGGCAACATCTACGCCGATGAGGCGCTGTGGGCTGCCCGCGTCCATCCGGAGACCGTTGCATCCCTCCTCTCGCGGCCCGCGCGTGAGCGCCTCCTCGAGGCCGTCGTCGCGGTGATGACGAAGGCTCTCGCCGAAGGCGGCACGAGCTTCGACGCCCAGTACGTCAACGTCAACGGCCAGGCCGGCTACTTCGCGCACTCGCTCGAGGCCTATGGCCGCACCGGAGCGGAGTGCTCGCGGTGCGGCTCGGCCATCGTCCGGGTCGCGTTCACGAATCGCTCATCGCACTACTGCCCGCGCTGCCAGCGTCGTCGCCACTGAGCCGCTTCTTCCAAGCGCCCTCGTATGACAGCGGGCGGAACCCGAGGGCCTCGTTGATGTCGAGCATCGGGCGATTCTCTTCGGCGTTGTAGGTGATGACGCGGGGTGATTCGGGGGCGATGTCGCGCCACGCGACGAGGCCCGCGCACTTCACGAGCATTCCCAGCCGGTGGCCCCGGTGGCTCGCCGACACGAGCGTGTCGTGCTGATGGGTCGCGCCGGTGCGGTCGGAGCCGATCATGAGTTCGTTGAAGGCCGCGAGCTCGCCGGTCTCGATGTGCTGCGCCGCGGTCACGAGCAGTGTCTGGTCCGCTTCGACGTAGCGCGCATCGTGGCGGGCCAGGCGCGCGGCATCCCACTCTTCCTCGTCCACCTCGAGGCCGGCGGCGGGGGCGTCGGTCGACATGCGCGACTTGAGCCAGGCGTACCCTTCGACGAACTCCGGCGGCGTCGGCGCGGTCCATCGCACCACGCGGTAGCCGGCGGCCGCCACCGTGGCTTTCGCCAGGTGATCATCGACGACGGTGGCGGAGTCGGTCAGATCGAGCACGCTCTTCCGATTGATCTGCTCGAGCGTGTAGCCGTGACGCAGCAGGAAGCGCGCGGCATGGTCGCGCGGAATGTCGCCGTACCCCGTCGGTGCGGCCAGCCTGTCGCCCGGCTCATCGGGATGCTCGGCGTACGTCTGCAGAACGTGGCGGCCATGGTCGCGGGCGGTCCGCTCGACGAGCGCGTGGGCCTGCGAACCGATGCCGAGTCCGCGCACCTCGCGCAGGAGTTCGATGAGCCAGTACGCGCTGTCGGATCCGGCTTCGTGGGGGATGTCGAGCCCCACGCGCCCGACGACTCTGCCGTCCCATACCGCGAGCCAGCTGAATCTCGTCTCGTCCGGGCTCGGGCGATAGTGGGGGAGCAGCTCGTCGGGGCGGGCGGTATCGTCATCGCCGCCGGTGATCTCGCGATACACGAGATTGCGCACGCGCACCATCTCGCAGAAATCCGCGGCGTCCGGTGCATCGATCCTCTCGGGGATGCGGAGGGGGCGCAGCTCGAGCCGCGCAGTGATGTCGTTCATGATTCTCTTTCGGCGGCGTGGGGTCTCGTCACCGAGACCCCACGCGGATCAACGGTAGGGAGTGAGCAGGTACGCGCGTTCCCAGTGCCGCTCGCGCGCCTCGCGGGCGGCGAGCTGTTCGCGGCGGTACGCGACCTCGGGCGCAGAGCTGGCGCCGCGGTTCGCGCTCCACACGATGAGGCGCAGTGCGATGCGCAGCGCAAGGCGCTGGGCGAGGGTCGGACGGCCGAGAGCCGTCTGCTCGGAAATGGCGGGCCGCGCAGGCGCGACCTCGGGACGTCGTTGTACGACGGTGTTCATGGTGTCCTCGTTCGAAGAGGGCGGACGTGCGATGGCGACGATGTGCGTCGCAGGTGCAGCCGTCGGCTGCGGCCCGGCGCGAGGTGTCGCGCGGGCGGAGAGGCGGAACGGGGCGAGGGACTCGCGGACTCAGACGTTCAGCGGAGCACCCATGACGGCGGCTCCACCGATCACGCAGGAGAAACGGTCGCGGTGCTCGGAACGAACAGCAACAGCGTTAAACGCGGTGACAGAAATCAACATCGGGGAACCTCCTTTCGTCAGGGATGCGGGAAGTGACGCTAGCGGTCCGCCCGGTGCGGCGTCAAGTCCGGCTCGTCATCCTCCGGTAGCGTGTGGGCATCCACCGAGCGCCGGGAGGGCCCGACATGCACCTGAAGAGCGTCACGCTCAAGGGCTTCAAGTCGTTCGCCCAACCGACCACTTTCGTGCTCGAGCCGGGCGTCACCTGCATCGTCGGGCCCAACGGCTCGGGCAAGTCGAACGTCGTCGACGCGCTCGCCTGGGTCATGGGCGAGCAGGGAGCCAAGACCCTCCGCGGCGGGAAGATGGAAGACGTCATCTTCGCCGGCACTGCGACGCGCGGTCCGCTCGGTCGCGCCGAGGTCCAGCTGACGATCGACAACCACGACGGCGTGCTTCCGATCGAGTACGCCGAGGTGACGATCAGCCGCACGCTGTTCCGCAACGGATCGAGCGAGTACGCGATCAACGGCGAGACGTGCCGACTGCTCGACGTGCAGGAGCTCCTGAGCGACTCCGGTCTCGGTCGCGAAATGCACGTGATCGTCGGGCAGGGCCGGCTCGACACCGTGCTGCAGGCGAGCGCGGAGGACCGGCGCGGTTTCATCGAGGAAGCGGCGGGCATTCTGAAGCACCGCCGCCGCAAAGAGAAGACGGTTCGCAAGCTCGAGGCGATGGAGGCCAATCTCACGCGGTTGAGCGACCTGGCGGGCGAACTGCGGCGGCAGCTGAAGCCCCTCGGCAAGCAGGCCGAGATCGCACGTGAAGCCGCGACGATCGCCGCCGTCGTCCGCGACGCGAAGGCGAGGCTGTACGCCGACGACCTCGTCGCGCTGCGCTCCCAGCTCGCCGACCATGCACGCGACGAGCACGAGCGGCACGCCGAACGCCTCGTGCTGCAGGACCGGCTCGACGGCGTCAAACGACGCATCGACGAGCTCGAGGCCGAGCAGCGATCCGAGGCCGTCGACAGGGCACGCGCCACCGCGTTCGCGCTCGAGCAGGTCCAGGAGCGGGTGCGCGGACTGCACACGCTCGCGGCGCAGCGCCGCGCTCTTCTCGAGGACGACGGCCAGCTCTCGATCGAGGTCGCCACGGTAGGACAGGGGGCGATCGACGAGGCCCGCCAGGAGGTCGACGAGATCGCCTCGGGCGTCGGCGACGCGCAGGATGCCGCCGCCGCGGCATCCCGGGATGTGATTCGAGCGCGTGCCGAGTTGGATGCTCTCGACTCCGACATCGCCGCGCAGAGCGCTCTCGTCTCCGAGCACGACATGCGGCTGACCAAGCTCCGCGGCCGAGCAGACGCCGCCGCGTCGCGCTTGGAAGCTCTGCGCGCGACGGTCGAACGGCAGCAGCGGGGGCTGGACGCCGCACGGACGCGGCGCGCGGAGGCTGAGGCGGCCCTCGAGCAGGTCCAGTCCGAAGCGGCTCCCGAGGCGAGCTCCGCCGAGCACACGGCTGCGTACGAGCGCGCTCAGCGCGAGGCGACGGAGGCGGAGACGACGCTCGCGGGCATCCGTGAGCGGCTGCACGCGGCCGAGCGCGAGGTCGAGTCGCTGACGGCGCAGACGGCTGCGCTCGGGCGGGCGCTCGAGGTCCGCAACGCGGCCGCCGATCTGCTGTCGCGCGGCGACGATGGGCTGCGGTCACTCGTCGCCGACGCCCTGAAGGTGGAACCGGGATACGAAGCGCCTGTCGCTGCGGCGCTGGGGGCGCTGGCCGAGGGCGTGCTCGCCGCCGATGTGCCCGCAGCGCTGCGGGCGGCAGCCACCGCTGCCGAGGACGACCTCGGTGTCGTCGACATCGTCCTCGCGCATGCCGACCGGGGAGAGGCTGTCAACGCCGTGCCGGGCGCTGTGCGTGCGATCGACGTCGTCAGCGGGCCCGACGGCGTCGTCGGCCAGCTCGAGCACGTGCTCGTCGCTGATGACCTCGAGACAGCAGTCCGTATCCGCGATGCATGGTCGGCGAGCGAACGCGGACGCGCCGTCGTCGTGACCAAGCAGGGCGAGCTGGTCTCGTGGCGCACGGTCCGAGCCGGATCCGGCGAGGGCCGGTCACGTCTCGAACTCGCCGCGGAGCGAGACGCGGCGGCTGACCGGCTGAGCGAGATGACCGTCGTCGCCGACGCGCTCCGGGAGTCGCTGACCGATGCACAGGCAGCCTGGACCGAGGCTCGCGCCCGGACGAGGACAGCGCTCGAGACGCTGCGTGCCCACGATGCGGCGCTTGCGGCCGACGCGGAAAAGCTCAACCGAGCCACAGTGCGGTACGAAGCGGCCATCGCAGAATGCGACCGGCTCGAGGCAGGCATCGCGCCGGCCGTCTCGGCCGCGACCGAGGCCGAGTCAGCGGCCCGCGATGCCGAGGAAGCGCTCGCGGCGGCGGCTGCGGCGCCGCGCCCGATCCTCGACGCATCGGCGCGTGACGGTCTCCTCGAAGCCCTCGAACAGGCTCGTGAACGCGAGATGCGCGCACGCCTCGACGTCGAGACCCTGCGAGAGCGTGTGCGAGCCGGCGAGGCCCGCGTGGTTCAGCTCGAACGCCAGCGCGAGCGAGAGCGCGCCGCCGCCGCCGAGGCCGCCCGACGCGCCGTCATCCGGCGGCAGCAGCGTGCGATCGCGGATGCCGTCGCCGCACAACTGCCGCCGCTGCTCGAATCGATCGACAGGTCCGTCGCCGCCGCCCGCGTGGAACTGGGGAGGGCTGAGCAGGCGCGGAGCGAGATCACGAGCGAGCTCGCCGAGCTGCGCCGCCAGGATCAGTCGGCGCGCAGCCGGCTCTCGGCCCTCACCGAGTCGGTGCACGGACTCGAGATGCAGATGCACGAGAAGAAGCTGCACGTGACGAGTCTGCTCGAACGCGTCGGGTCGGAACTGGGCTTCGACGAGGACATTCTCGTTTCGGAATATGGGCCGGACCACCCCGCCCTCGACGATTCCGGCGAGCCGGTGCCCTTCGATCGCGCCGCTCAGCGCCGTCGCCTCGCGGAGGCGGAGCGGAAGCTCGCGCAGCTCGGGCGCGTGAACCCTCTGGCGCTGGAAGAGTACGCCGCGCTCGAGCAGCGGCACGCGTTCCTCACGGAACAGCTCGCGGATTTGACGCAGACCCGCTCGGACCTGCTGACGATCATCGGCGAGCTGGACGAGCGGATGCAGACGATCTTCCTGTCCGCCTTCGAGGACACGAAGGTCGCATTCGGCGAGGTATTCCCGATCCTGTTCCCCGGGGGCACCGGCAGCATCTCGCTGACCGATCCCGACAACCCGCTCACGACCGGCATCGAGGTCGCGGTGCGACCTGTGGGCAAGAAGATCGAGAGGTTGTCGCTCCTCTCGGGCGGCGAGCGTTCCCTCGCCGCTGTCGCTCTTCTGACGGCCATCTTCAAGGCGCGGCCGAGCCCGTTCTACATCCTCGACGAGGTGGAGGCAGCGCTCGACGACGCGAATCTCGGACGCCTGCTCGGCGTGTTCGAACAGCTCCGCGAATCGAGCCAGCTCATCGTCATCACGCACCAGAAGCGCACGATGGAGATCGCGGACGCGCTCTACGGCGTCTCGATGCGCCAGGACGGAGTGTCGGCGGTCGTCGGTCAGCGCGTTCGGGAGCGCGCGGGCGCCGTAGGCTGAGGGTATGGCCGACAATCCCTGGTCGCTCTCGCGCGCGCTGCGCGGGCTCTTCGTCAAGCCGACCATCGACGAGAACACGTGGGACGATCTCGAGACGGCGCTGCTGACCGCCGACTTCGGGCCCGACATCACGGAGCGTCTCGTCGATGACCTGCGCGACAAGGTGGAGCGGTACCGCACGACCGACCCCCGCGACCTCCAGCGCATGCTCAAGGAGACCCTGGAGGAGCGGTTCGCCGCGTTCGACTCGACCCTGCGTCTGACGGAGCGTCCCGCCGTCGTCCTGGTCGTCGGGGTGAACGGCGTGGGGAAGACCACGACGATCGGCAAGTTCGCGAAGTTCCTCCAGCGTTACGGTCGGTCGGTCGTCGTCGGAGCCGCCGACACCTTCCGTGCGGCCGCGGTCGACCAGCTCGCGACGTGGGCCGAGCGCGGAGGCGCGCAGATCGTCCGTCCGCAACAGGAAGGCCAGGACCCGGCCTCGGTTGCGTTCCAGACGATCGACTACGCCAAGCGGACAGGCACGGAGATCGTGCTCGTCGACACAGCCGGCCGCCTGCACACCAAGGGCGGGCTGATGGACGAGCTCACCAAGATCCGGCGCGTCATAGAGAAGCAGGCGCCGATCAGCGAGGTGCTGCTCGTTCTCGACGCGACGACCGGGCAGAACGGCGTGATGCAGGCCGAGGCGTTCCTCGAGCACGCGGGAGTGACCGGCCTGGTCCTGACGAAGCTCGACGGCTCCGCACGTGGCGGATTCGTCCTCGCCGTGCAGGAGCGCACCGGCATCCCCGTGAAACTTCTCGGCCAGGGCGAGGGAATCAACGACCTCACGGGCTTCACCCCGCACGTCTTCGCGTCGGCGCTCGTCGACTGAGTCGCGCGCCGCGCCGCATCACCACTTCCCCCGCACCCTCACGGCTGGTTTCATAAACACATGGCGATCGAGCACGACTACTTCGGACTCCTCGAGTCGGGGCCGGACGGATCGATCTTCTGGTCGGATCACGTCGAGATCGGCGATCAGACGGTCACCGTCGATCTGACGGCTCCGGATCAGGACGACGTCTCGGCTGCCGCGCTGGATGTCGCCGCCGCCATGATCTCGGCGATCGAATCGATCGATCTCTCCGCTCGCAACGCGATGGTCTCCGAGCTGAACGACCGCACCAGCGAGGTGACGGAGTTCATCCTCCAGCAGCAGGAGGAGCTCGGAGAGGACATCGAGTCGTACCTCGTGGACATCTCGGGCGACGTCCACATGGACGTCATCCGGTCGCTGCAGCTGATCAGCATGACGATCCTGGCCGATGAGCACGGGGGATCGGACCCATTCGCGGTGCTCGAGTACGCGCTCGACCCCGATTCCACCGAAGAGGTGCTCCTGGTGAATCTCACGAGCGACGGCAGCATCCAGTCGGTCACCAGCGCCGACTGACGTGCAGACCTTTCTGCCGTATCCCTCGTTCGCCCAGTCGGCGGCGGCCCTCGACACGGCGCGGCTCGGCAAGCAGCGCGTGGAGACGCTGCAGCTGCTCCGGGCCAACACGGTCCCGGGATACGGATGGCGGAACCATCCGGCCGCCAAGATGTGGCGCGGCTATCTGCCCGCTCTCACGGCGTACGGCCTCGCGATGACGGACGCGTGGATCGCCGCCGGTCGCCCGGACACGGTCCGGCCGCAGCTGTTGCAGTTCGCGCCCGATGTCGACGGGATGCCCGAGAGCGAACTCGAGATGCCGCCGTGGCTGGGCGATGAGGCGTTCCACCTGTCTCACCGCTCGAACCTCGTGCGCAAGGATGCCGCGTTCTACCGGCCGCGCTTCGGTGACGTTCCCGACGACCTGCCGTATGTCTGGCCGCCGGACCCGACCGCGTCCTGAGACCTCGCGGCCGGGCCGGCACGCCGTCAGACGGCCTGCGCGAATCCGGACTGGGCCGAGTCGGCGAGGTGCGCGAGATGGGGCGGGATCTCCCGGCCCTTGGCAGTCATGGACTGCGCCCACAGGCGCCCGGCCCGATAGGACGACCGCACGAGCGGTCCGGCGAGCACGCCGAGGAAGCCGATGCGTTCCGCTTCCTCACGGAAGCCGACGAACTCCTCCGGCTTGACCCAGCGGTCGACCGGCAGGTGACGAGGCGTGGGACGGAGGTACTGCGTGATCGTGATGATGTCGGTGCCCGCGTCGTGGAGGTCCTGGAGGGCCTGGACGACCTCCTCGGGCGTCTCGCCCATCCCGAGGATGAGGTTCGACTTGGTGATGAGTCCGGCGTCACGGGCGCGCGTGATCACGCCCAGGGAGCGCTCGTAACGGAAGGCTGGCCGGATCCGCTTGAAGATGCGGGGGACCGTCTCGACGTTGTGTGCGAAGACCTCGGGTCGTGACGCGAACACCTCGTCGAGCTGCGCCGCGTCGCCGTTGAAGTCCGTCGCGAGGATCTCCACGCCCGTGCCCGGGTTCTCCGCGTGGATCCGTCGCACCGTCTCCGCGTGGAGCCAGGCTCCGCCATCGGCGAGGTCGTCGCGCGCCACCCCGGTGACCGTCGCGTAGCGCAGCTGCATCCGGCTGACGCTCTCGGCGACGCGGCGCGGCTCGTCGGTGTCGTATTCGGCCGGCTTGCCCGTGTCGATCTGGCAGAAGTCGCACCGACGTGTGCACTGCGAGCCGCCGATGAGGAAGGTCGCCTCCCGGTCCTCCCAGCATTCGTAGATGTTCGGGCATCCCGCTTCCTGGCAGACCGTGTGGAGTCCCTCTTCTTTGACCAGGTCATGCAGAGCGCGATACTCCTCGCCCATCCGCGCCTTCGTCTTGATCCACTCCGGCTTGCGTTCGATCGGCGTCTGCGCGTTGCGCACTTCCAGTCGCAGGAGCTTGCGCCCGTCCGGACCACCCGCGGCGGGAGCGGCGGGCACGGCGCAGCCGCCGCTCATGCTGCGGCCGCCGTCTCGAACTCGGCGCGGAACCGACACGCGACGGTGTCCACCACATCCGCGGGGGAGACGCTTCTGCCCAGCACTGTCGAGAGGGAAGCGACGCCGGCATCGGCGATGCCGCACGGGATGATCTGCTGGAACGGTGCGAGGTCGTTGTCGCAATTGAGGGCGAAGCCGTGCATCGTCACGCCGCGCTGAACCCGCACACCGATGGCCGCGATCTTCGCGTCTCGGCCGTCCTGACTCACCCAGACGCCGCTTCGGCCCGTCACTTGACGGGCCGCGACGCCCAGGTCGGCGACGACGTCGATGAGCATCCGCTCGAGCCGCCGCACGTGCGAGACCACGTCCACCGGCTCCGGCAGACGCAGAATCGGATACCCCACCAGCTGGCCCGGTCCGTGCCAGGTGATCTTGCCACCGCGGTCGACGTCGACGACGGCGGTGCCGTCTGTCGGTCGCTCGCCGGGCTCGGTACGTGCGCCCGCGGTGAACACCGGCTCGTGCTCGAGCAGGAGCAGCGTGTCGGGACCACCGGCCACGACGGCATCGTGGACGCGGCGCTGCAGCTCCCAGCCTTCTGCGTAGGGGACGACGGCGGGGGCGAGCCCCACGACGCGGACATCGAGCACGGTTCCTCCTCGAATACTGGACCGCGTCCAACAATACGACACGCCTAGGCTGTCCTGGTGACGTCTTCCAGCCGCGCCGGCCGGCCTCGCGTATCGTCCCGCGAGACCCTCGCGGAGGCCGCCTGCGAGCTCTTCCTCGAGCGCGGTTATGAGGCGACGACGGTCGCCGACATCACCCGACGCGCCGGTGTCAGCCGTTCGAGCTTCTTCAACTACTTCTCGTCGAAGTCGGCCGTCCTGTGGGCCGGACTCGACGAGCGGATCAGCGTGCTCGAGCTCGGTCTGCGGCGCGCCGGCGGCGTCGACGACGTCGCGTCCGCGGTGGCGGAGCTCGCCCGCGGCTTCGCCCCCGATGCGTTGGCGCTCGCGATCGTGAACGATGTCGCGATGGGGCTGTCCGACGAGCTCGCGCGAGATGCCGCACTGCGGGCCGCTCGCATCGCTAGAGCCGTCGCCGCGGCCCTGCACGGGTCGGGGACGGAACGGCTCGAAGCCGACATCCTCGGTGCCGCCTGGGGCGGTGCTGTGCTCGGAGCCGTCCGCTCCTGGGCGCGCGGGGGAGCGGGTCGGACGGATCTGGCGCACGAGATGGTCCGAGCGATCGCGATCGTCCGGGGGCACTGACCGGGTCGGCTGCTCGCATAGAATCGAGGGATCATGGCAACTTTCGGCACGCTCTCCGACCGTCTTACCGAGACCTTCCGGAATCTCCGCACCAAGGGAAAGCTCTCGGCGGCTGACGTCGACCAGACCGTCCGTGAGATCCGCCGCGCGCTTCTCGACGCCGACGTCGCCCTCGCGGTGGTCAAGGAGTTCACCGCCAAGGTGCGTGAGCGCGCGCTCGGCGATGAGGTGAACCGTGCGCTGAACCCTGCGCAGCAGGTGGTTCAGATCGTCAACGAGGAGCTCGTGGGCATCCTCGGCGGCGAGCAGCGGCGACTGCAGTTCGCGAAGAACCCGCCCACCGTCATCATGCTCGCGGGCCTCCAGGGCTCGGGTAAGACCACGTTCGCCGGCAAGCTCGCGAAGCAGCTCGAGAAGGACGGCCACACCCCCCTTCTGGTCGCGTGCGACCTCCAGCGGCCGAACGCCGTGAACCAGCTCCAGGTCGTGGCCGAGCGTGCCGGCGCCGCCATCTACGCGCCCGAGCCCGGCAACGGAGTCGGCGACCCCGTGCGAGTCGCGCGTGACGGTGTCGAGCACGCACGCCGCCAGCAGCACGATGTCGTCATCATCGACACCGCGGGACGCCTCGGCGTCGATGCGGAGCTCATGAAGCAGGCCGCCTCGATCCGCAAGGCCACCGATCCCGACGAGGTGCTCTTCGTCATCGATGCGATGATCGGTCAGGACGCGGTAAACACCGCGAAGGCGTTCCAGGAAGGCGTCGACTTCACCGGTGTCGTCCTCTCCAAGCTCGACGGCGACGCACGCGGTGGTGCTGCGCTCTCGGTCGCCTCGGTCACCCAGCGGCCGATCATCTTCGCGTCCACGGGTGAGGGCCTCGACGACCTCGAGCCCTTCCACCCGGACCGCATGGCCAGCCGCATCCTCGACCTCGGCGACATCCTCACCCTGATCGAGCAGGCACAGCAGGCGTTCGACGAGCAGGAGGCCCTCGCGGTCGCCGAGAAGCTCGCGAAGGAGCAGTTCACGCTCGAGGACTTCCTCGACCAGCTTCAGCAGATGAAGAAGATGGGGTCGATGAAGAAGATGCTCGGCATGCTGCCGGGTATGGGGCAGATGAAGCAGCAGCTCGAGCAGTTCGACGAGCGCGAGATCGACCGCACCGAGGCGATCATCCGGTCGATGACGCCGGCCGAGCGTCGCAACCCGAAGGTCCTCAACGGCTCGCGCCGCCTGCGCATCGCCCGCGGTTCGGGGATGACGGTGACCGATGTCAACCAGCTCGTGCAGCGCTTCGAGCAGGCGGCGAAGATGATGAAGACGGTCGCTCGCGGTGGCGTTCCCAACATCCCCGGCATGGGGCCGATGGGCGGCAAGCCCGGCGCCTCGAGCAAGCGCGGCAAGCAGGCCAAGAACAAGGGCGGTTCGCGTTCGGGCAACCCGGCGAAGCGGGCCGCAGAGAACGCCGGCCTCGCGACCGCGACGGCGCCGACCGGTTCGGGCTTCGGTCTCGGAGCCGGCGGTCAGGCTCAGCCGAGCGAGGCCGACCTCGCCGAGATCCAGAAGCTCTTCGGCAAGGGCTGAGTCAGCCGCCCTGAATCAGCGGCCGACGTCCGGCTGCGCCAGGTGCTGGCGCAGCGTGGGGCCGTCGCGGAACTCGCGGATCAGGTGCTGGACGACCTCGCGCAGGTCCCCGTCGGCCGCATCCGCGACGCGTGTCTGCCGGAGGTAGCTCGCCCCTTGATCGAGGATCGTGTTCAGCCCGCGGAACTCGCGTGCGCAGTGCAGCTCCTCGGCGATCGGCTCGAGCTCGGCCATCGTGTCGCGGAGGTGATCGGCGACGTGTCGCTGCGTGCCATCGGCGTCGACGATCAGACGCGCGTCCAGCCCGTACCGGGCGGCGCGCCACTTGTTCTCCCGCACGAACCACGGGGGGATCGTCGGGAGCTCGCGCCCCTCGTCGAGCTGTCGCGAGAGGTGCTCGGTGAGCACCTGGACGAGGGATGCCACGGCCGCGAGCTCGGGAAGCGTCGACATCCCGTCGCAGGCGCGGATCTCGATCGTTCCCCACTTCGGCGCGGGGCGGATGTCCCAACGCACCTCCGACGCGTCCTCCATGACGCCCGTGCGGACCATGCCGTCGAGGTAGTTCTCGAAGTCGCTCCACTGCGTGAAACTCCAGGGCAGGCCGGCGGTGGGCAGCTGCTGGAAGACGAGGGCGCGATTGGATGCGTACCCGGTGCGGTCGCCGGCCCAGAACGGGCTCGACGCCGACAGGGCTTGCAGGTGGGGGAGGTAGAGCGACAGCGCGTTGATGAGCGGGAACACCTTGTTCACGTCCTCGACACCCACATGGATGTGGATGCCCCAGATCATCATGTTCCGGCCCCACCACTGGGTGCGTTCGATGAGCTTGTGATAGCGGGTCTTGTCGGTGATCTGCTGCTCGTACCACCGGGCGAAGGGGTGGCTGCCGGCGCAGAGCATCTCAAGACCGCGCGGTGCCGCGAACTCGCGCACCCGCTGGATCGCGTCGTCGATGTCGTCGACCGCCGCGGCGACGGTGTCGCCGACACCGCTGGTCACCTCGATGGTGTTCGTCAGCAGCTCGCCCGTGATCGTGTAGCGCTCGAGCGCGGAGGATTCCTCGACTTCGGCGAGCACCTCCGGCGCTCGGGGCGCCAGATCCCCGGTGTCGCGGTCGGCGAGCATCAACTCCCACTCGAGCCCCACGGAGGAACGGGCAGACGTGGCGAAGGGGACCGTCATGCGCTCAGTCTGACACGCGGTGCGGTGCGGTTCGCGACGACCGTCATCATCTGGCAAAATAGACGGTTGGACCGCTCGCTCGACCCTCTATCCGGCGGGAAGGTCCACCCTCAGAGCTCCCGCCGGGTGTGCACCCCACGCTCCAGGCGACGTTCACTTCACATCACACCACTCAGGAGAATTGTGGCTGTCAAGATCCGTCTCAAGCGCCTCGGCAAGATCCGCGCGCCCTACTACCGCATCGTCGTCGCCGACTCGCGCACCAAGCGCGACGGCCGCGTGATCGAGGAGATCGGTCAGTACCACCCGACCGAGGAGCCCTCGATCATCAAGGTCGACTCCGACCGCGCCCAGTACTGGCTGTCCGTCGGCGCTCAGCCGACCGAGCAGGTCACCGCTCTGCTCAAGCTCACGGGCGACTGGGGCAAGTTCAAGGGCGACAGGAACGCCGTCTCGACCGTTCGCACGGCCGAGGCCAAGGGCGAGTTCGTCGCTGACGCGTCGAAGAAGTCGGTCATCAAGCCGCAGGCCGCCAAGAAGGCCGAGGAGCCCGCCGCTGAGGCTCCCGCCGACGAGGCTCCCGCCGCCGACGCGACCGACGCGGAGTAATCCGTTGCTGTCCGCCGCGCTCGAGCACGTCGTCAAGGGGATCGTCGATCACCCCGACGACGTCGTCATCCGTTCCTCCTCGTCGCCCCGCGGCGAGGTCCTCGAGGTGCGCGTGCACCCCGACGACCGGGGACGGGTGATCGGGCGCGGCGGACGCACCGCCAAGGCGCTGCGCGCGCTGATCTCCGCGCTTGCCGACGGCACGCGCGTTCGCGTCGACGTCGCGGACGACTGACATGGCCGCCGACCCCGCTCGCACTCAGCTGCGCGTCGGGCGCCTCGTCAAGGCGCACGGCCTCAAGGGCGCACTCAAGCTCGAGCTGTACACCGATGATCCCGACGGCCGCTTCGTGCCGGGCGCGACGTTCACGTTGCAGGTCCCCGAGGCGTCTCCCTGGCACGGCAAGTCCGTGACCGTCCGAGAGTTCCGGTGGATGAACTCGCACCCCGTCCTCTTCCTCGAAGACGTCAACGACCGCGATGCCGCCGAGAGCCTCGTCAAGGCCATCCTCTGGGTCGACCAGGACGGCGACGCCACGGCCGAGGACGACGCCTGGTTCGATCACCAGCTCGTCGGCCTCGACGTTGTGCGTGACGGCGAGCGGGTCGGACGCATCGCACGAGTCGATCATCTCCCCGCGCAGGACCTCCTCATCGTCCAGCGCGACGGCGACGACACCGAGATCCTCGTACCGTTCGTCAAGGCGATCGTGCCCGAGGTGGATGTCGCAGGGGGTCGTGTCATCGTGACTCCGCCGGCGGGACTGTTCGAAGACCTGCCCGCTGATGAGTCCGACGACCCCGCGGAAGCTGGTTCCGTGGAAGACGGCGACAGCGCCTCCTCCGAGGACTGACGTGCGCGTCGACGTCGTCACGATCTTCCCCGCGTTCTTCGACGTCCTCGAGGTCTCGCTTCTCGGCAAGGCGCGAGGCGCCGGCCTCCTCGATGTCCGCGTCCACGATCTGCGGGACTACACCACCGATCGGCACCGCACCGTCGACGACACCCCGTACGGCGGCGGCGCCGGCATGGTGATGAAGCCCGAGCCGTGGGGGCTCGCGCTGGATGCGATCGTCGCGGACGCGGGCGACCGGCCGACGTTCATCTTTCCTTCGCCTGCCGGCGAGCGGTTCTCGCAGGGCACCGCTCGCGAGCTGAGCGAAGCGTCGCACCTCGTCTTCGGCTGTGGCCGCTACGAGGGGATCGACGAGCGCGTCTTCGCATACGCGGCGACGCTCGGCGACGTCCGGCTCATGAGCCTTGGCGACTACGTCCTCAACGGGGGAGAGGTCGCCTCGATGGCGATGATCGAAGCGATCGGCCGCCTCATTCCCGGTGTGGTCGGCAACCCCGAGAGCCTCGTCGAGGAGTCGCACGAAGACGGGCTGCTCGAGTACCCCTCCTACACCAAGCCCGCATCCTGGCGTGGCCACGAGGTGCCGGCCGTCCTGCTCAGCGGGCACCACGGCCGCGTCGCGGAGTGGCGGCACGCTCAGCGGGTCGAGCGGACGCGCGAGCGCCGTCCGGACCTGTTGCCCCGAGACCTCGAGGCCTGAGCCGGCCGCCGCGACGACGGACCGGCCCAGGGCACACGTCAGTCGACGCCGAGGAACGACCGGTCGGTGAGGATGACCGGACCGTCCGCAGTGATGGCCACGGTGTGCTCGGAGTGCGCACCGCGGGACCCGTCGGCGCTGCGGAGGGTCCATCCGTCGGCATCCGTGACCAGCTTGTCGGTGCTCTGCAGGAACCAGGGCTCGAGCGCGACCACGAGGCCGGCGCGCAGCGGGTAGCCGCGGCCGGGCTTGCCGTCGTTGGGGACGTGCGGGTCGCCGTGCATCTCCCGGCCGACGCCGTGGCCGCCGAAGTCGGTGTTGATCGACAGCCCGTCGGCCCGGGCGACCGTCGCGACGGCGTGCGAGATGTCGCCGATCTTGTTGCCGACCACGGCGGCTCCGATTGCTGCATCGAGAGCGCGCTCGGTGGTGTCGATGAGGGCGAGATCTTCGTCTCGCGGCGTTCCCACGACGAACGACACGGCCGAGTCGGCCACCCAGCCGTCGACCGAGACCGCGAAGTCGAGCGTGACGAGATCGCCGTCGCGCAAGGCGTAGTCGTGGGGGAGCCCGTGCAGGACCGCGTCGTTGATCGACGTGCAGATCACTTTGCCGAACGGGCTGGCTCCGAACGACGGGTGGTAGTCGATGTAGCAGGATTCAGCGCCGGCGCGGCGGATGAGCTCGTGCGCGCGCCGATCGATCGCGAGGAGGTTCGTGCCGACCTTCGTCTCGTCTCGAAGGGTCGCCAGCGTCTCGGCCACGAAGCGTCCCGCGGGACGCATCGCTTCGATCTCGGCAGGGGTGCGCAGCTCGATCATCGTGATCCTCTCTTCAGCTTCTATCCTGCCGGACCGGCGTAGCATCGGGAGCATGTGGCTGCGACGCGCGCTCTTCCATTGGCTCCTTCCCGCGGCCCTGGCGCTGCCGCTGTGGCTCGTCGTGGGCTGGGCGATCTCGGGTGCGAGCGGCTGGGTGTTCCTTTGGGTCCTGTTCATCGCGGTCCCGGCGGTGCTGATCGGTCAGCTCGTGACGACACTGCTGGTGCGGGCACGCGGCACCGTTCGGCACTCGCGGATGCTGTCGTGGTGGGACGTCCTCGTGTTCACGGTGTGGCACGCGCTCATCATCGTCATCGGGTTCTACCCCGAGGGCGCCTTCTGGCCGCTGCTCTTCGCCGCGGTCGCGGCGTTCCTCGCCGTCTTCTGGGTGTCGCTCTGGCAGCTCTTCCGGGAAGCGCGGCCCGTCTCGCTGTTCTCCGTCGCCACGGATCCGGCGTACCTGCGTGAAGCGATGCGACCGACGTCCGAACGACGTGCCGACGAGAAGGTCGTGATCATCGAAGAGGTCCGGCGCAGCGACGGCTGACGTTTTGGTCAGCAGGGCCCGGCATGGCACAATGAACGCTTGTGCCCTGATAGATCTCTGCCTCAGGGGAGCGGCGCCCGGCGGGCGCCCGGGGCACCGCATCCTTATTCAACTCTCTCGTGGTCGACCTGAGGCGGTCGCAGGAAGAACAGATCATGCAGATCCTCGACTCCGTCGACGCAGCATCGCTGCGCAGCGACATCCCCGCATTCGCCCCCGGCGACACCGTCAAGGTGCACGTCAACATCACCGAGGGCAACCGCTCGCGTATCCAGGTCTTCCAGGGCGTCGTCATCGGCCGCTCGGGCGACGGCGTGCGCGAGACCTTCACCGTCCGGAAGATCAGCTTCCAGGTCGGCGTCGAGCGTACGTTCCCCGTCCACAGCCCCGTGATCGACCACATCGAGGTCGTCACGCGCGGTGACGTCCGTCGCGCGAAGCTGTACTACCTGCGCAACCTGCGCGGCAAGAAGGCGAAGATCAAGGAGAAGCGCGACCGCTGATCGCAGCGACGCATTCTCTGGATGCCCCGGGCTCAGGCTCGGGGCATCCGTCGTCTCCGCTGCGCGGTGACCGGCGATGGTCGCGGAATGTGCGACCCTGGGTAGGGCTCCCCGGCGGGCGAGTCGGATGAGAGGCGATGAATGACCACCGATGACCTTGCCGCGCAGGCGCCGAAGCCCGCGCGTTCACGATCACGTCGCCTCGGCCTGCTTCTTCGCGACATCCTCGTGATCGTCGCCATCGCTCTCGCGGTGTCGTTTCTGGTCAAGACTTTCCTCGTCCGTTCGTTCTACATCCCATCCGGATCCATGGAACGGACGCTGCTGAAGGACGACCGGATCCTCGTCGACCAGCTCACGCCCCGGTTCGGCGGCTACGCGCGGGGTGACGTCGTCGTCTTCCGCGATCCCGGAGGGTGGCTGCCTCCCACCGTCGAGCAGGCCCGTCCGCCGCTCGTCGAGGGCATGGACTGGGTGCTCTCCGTCGTCGGACTGTCGGCTCCCGACAGCAAGGACCACCTCATCAAGCGGATCATCGGGATGCCGGGTGACCATGTCGTGTGCTGCAACGCCGTCGGCCAGATCACGGTGAACGACGTTCCCATCGACGAATCCTCGTACGTCTCGCTCGCGGACGGCCAGTCGGCCCCGCAAGAGGTTCCGTTCGACGTGACGGTGCCCGAGAACTCGCTCTGGGTGCTCGGCGACAACCGTGATCACTCGCGGGACTCGCGCTACAACCGCGACCAGCCCTCGCAGGGCTTCGTCCCGCTCGACAACGTCGTGGGACGAGCTTTCCTCATCACCTGGCCCCTCGACCGCTTCGGCCTCATCGACTTCCACCACGACGTCTTCGCGGGGGTCCCCGCGCCCGAAGGACGATGACCGTCGTCGCGCCCCGGCTGACCGTCGAACGGCGGCTGCTGCGCGAGTACGATTTCGTCATCGCTCTCGACGAGGTCGGGCGGGGCGCGTTGGCGGGCCCGGTGTCGGTCGGTGCCGCCGTGCTCGACGCACGCTGCGCGCGTCGTCGCGTTCCCGAGGGGCTTCGTGACTCGAAGCTCGTGACCGAGCTTCGCCGACCAGAGCTGGCGCTGCGAGCAGCCGACTGGGTCGTGGCCTCGGCGGTGGGGTCGGCCACGCCGGGTGAGATCGACGAGATGGGGATCATGCGGGCGCTCGGCCTGGCCGCTGTTCGCGCGATCCAGGGTCTCGGCGTCGCGGATCCCTTCGCTGCTGAGACCGTCGTCATCCTGGACGGCAATCACGACTATGTCAGTCCGATGGCCGGACCGGGCATGACGGTGCGGACGATCATCAAGGCGGACCGTGACTGCGCCAGTGCCGCGGCGGCGTCGGTCATCGCGAAGGTGGCGCGCGATGCCCACATGACCGAGCTGCACGACGAGACGCCGATGTACGAGTGGGCACGGAACAAGGGTTACGCCAGCGCGCTCCACCGGGCCGCGATCCGGGAGCACGGGCTGTCACGGCATCACCGGGCGTCCTGGGCGATCGCCGACGCGCCGACGCTGTTCTGACTTCGGTGGGCGGGGTCGCGGGGACGAGAACGCCGTGCTGCCGCCGCCTAGGATGGAAGCACCATGGATGACGAAGTCTTCGAAGACTATGACCGCGAGCTGGAGTTGGCGCTCTACAAGGAGTACCGCGACGTCGTGTCGCAGTTCCAGTACGTGATCGAGACCGAGCGTCGCTTCTACCTCGCGAACGACGTCAACGTCGTTCGGCGCGACACCGAGCACGACTTCTACTTCGAGCTGACGATGAACGACGTGTGGGTCTGGGACATCTATCGCGCCGACCGTTTCGTGAAGTCCGTGCGTGTACTGACGTTCAAGGACGTCAACGTCGAGGAGCTCCAGCGCCGCGACTTCGAGCTCCCCGACGAGCTCTCGCTCGACAGCTGACGCTCCTCCCCAGGACCGTCGTCGAGCCGGTTCTGCACGGCCGCGCAGCCGTGACCCCGGGGCCGTCGGCCGCCGCGCGAGAGTGCTCATATGGCAGCGAAAGACGACCGGGGCCGCGCCGGTGAAGAGCGGGCCGCGCGGCACCTGACCCGCCTCGGGTACGACATCCTGGATCGAAACTGGCGCGATCGGCAGGGCGAGATCGACATCGTCGCCGTATCGCGCGACGAACTCGTCATCGTCGAGGTCAAGACCCGGCGGACCGCGGCGTACGGGCATCCGTTCGAGGCGGTGGACGAACGCAAGAAGGACCGGTTGTGGCGGCTCGCCTGCGCCTGGATCGCCGCGCACCCGGGGGGGGGGCGCGGGCGCCGGGTCCGTCTCGACGTCATCGGTATCACCGGCGACGACGTCGATACGGCGGTGCTCGAGCACGTCGAGGACCTGCGGTGAGCCTCGGGCGTACCTGGGCGGTCTCACTCACCGGGCTCGCCGGTGACCTCGTGGAAGTCGAGGCCGACCTGTCGAACCAGACGCCCGCGTTCCGCATCGTCGGACTCGCCGACCGAGCCCTCGCCGAGGCACAGCAGCGGGTGCACAACGCCTGTCAGAACAGCGGGCTGCCGCTGTCACGACGTCGTGTGACGGTCAATCTCTCACCGGCGAGCCTTCCGAAGCAGGGAGCTGGCTTCGATGTCGCCATCGCCGTCGCGGCGCTCGCGACGGAGCTCCCGATGGACCCGACGTCGCTCGCCGACACCGTCCACATCGGCGAGCTGGGCCTCGACGGGCGGCTGCGGCCGGTACCGGGAGTTCTCCCCGCAGTCATCGCCGCAGCGCGCGCGGGGAAGCGGACGGTCATCGTCCCCGAGGCCTGCCGAGCAGAAGCCGCTCTCGTCGACGGGGTCCGCGTCGTCGGATGCCGCACCCTCGCGGGCGTCGCGCGCTGGCACGGGCTCGAGATCGACGGTGATGACGAGGCGGTACCCGAGGTGCCGGTTCCCGCCGATGATGGGGAGCATGACGGCGACGGGCTGCCTGTCGACGATCTCTCGGACATCCGAGGGCAGGAGGAGGCGATCGATGCGCTCGTCGTCGCGGCGGCCGGCGGCCACCATCTGCTCATGAGCGGTCCGCCCGGTGCCGGGAAGACCATGCTTGCACGTCGCCTGCCGGGGATCCTGCCCCCGCTCGGCGACGAGACCGCGCTGCAAGTCGCATCGATTCGCTCGCTGTCGGGCACCGTCGTCGACAGCCTGAGCAGAGTTCCTCCGTTCGAGGCGCCGCATCACAGCGTGAGCGTCGCGGCGCTGGTGGGCGGTGGCAGCAGGTCGCTGCGACCGGGGGCGATCGCTCGGGCGAGCGGGGGCGTCCTGTTTCTCGACGAGGCCGGTGAGTACAGCGCGCACGCGCTGGACTCTCTTCGTCAGCCACTCGAGGCGGGGTCGATCGACATCCACCGGGCGGGATTCCGGGCAACTCTGCCGGCGAGGTTCCAGCTGGTGCTGGCCACGAACCCCTGCCCGTGCGGACAATACGGCGTCCGTGGCGGCAATTGCTCGTGCCCATCCCTCGCGATCCGCCGCTATCTCGGCCGGCTCTCGGGCCCGCTGCTGGACCGCATCGACATCGAGCTCTCGCTTTCGCGGGTGTCGCTCGCCGACCTGACGGCGCGCGGTCCTGCGCAGACGACGACGGCGACCGCGCGCGAGCAGGTCGCGGCCGCGCGGTCGCGTGCCGCTCTGCGATTGGCGGAGACCCCGTGGCGATCGAACGCCGCTGTCTCGGGCGCGTGGCTGCGGGATGGACCGCTCGCTCCCGAACCGCGCGTTCGTGCTCCGCTCGACGCGGCTCTCCAGCGCGGAGCGCTCACCCTGCGTGGCTACGACCGGGTGTTGCGGGTGGCATGGTCGGTGGCCGACCTCGCGGGTCGCGAGCGGCTGACCGCGGGTGACGTCGGGCGCGCGCTGTTCCTGAAGAAGGGGCTCCAGCAGTGAGCGACGACGAGGTGCGCAGTGCGTTGGCGGGGCTCGTGCCCGCGGACGGCCTCGTGGATCCCGAGAGCGGTCGCGAGCGCTGGGGGCGAGCCCGATGGTCGGTGCTGGCCGAGCCCGGAGACGGCATCGCCGGGCTCGCAATACAGCGGCTGGGGGCGTTCCGCGCCCTCGAGTGCGCGCTGCGAGACGACACACCCCCGGCGGAGCTCGGCCTCGAGGTGCGGGACTGGCGCCGCGCCTGTGCCCGGTGGCGTCCGCGGCAGGACGACCACTCCTACGCGATCGAGCGGGCGAAGCGGGTCGGGGTACGGCTCATCGTGCCGGGTGATCCCGCCTGGCCGGAGAGGGTCGAGGAACTCGGCATCCATGCCCCGGTCGCGCTGTGGGCCAGAGGACGGGCAGACGCTCTCGCGGCGCCAGCTGCGGCGGTTGCGCTCGTCGGAGCGCGCGCGGCGACCGCGTACGGTGTGCAGGTCGCGGGGGAGATCGCGGGAGAACTGGGCGTCGCGGGGGTGACGATCGTGTCCGGGGCCGCCGTCGGGATCGACGCTGCGGCGCATCGAGCCTGCCTCGCGGTCGGCGGCAGCACGATCGCCGTGCTCGCGGGGGGCGTCGATAAGGCGTACCCGTCGGGCCATGCCGGCCTGCTGACGGAGGTGTCGCGCCGTGGTGTGGTCGTGAGCGAGGTGCCGTGCGGCACGGCGCCGACAAAGTGGCGTTTTCTGCAGCGCAATCGGGTCATCGCCGCGCTCTCCGATGCCACCGTGGTGGTCGAGGCGGGGTGGCGGTCGGGTTCGTTGAACACCGCGGGCCACGCAGCGGCGCTCGGGCGGGCCCTCGGTGCGGTACCGGGGCCGGTCACCTCTGCGGCGTCGGCAGGATGCCACCGGATCCTCCGCGAGTACGACGGTCGGTGCATCACGAGCGCGGACGACGTCCGGGAGTTGCTCGGGTGGTCGAAGGAGCCCGGGCCTCCCGCGGCTCTCGACAGCGACGGCCGTACGGACGATGCGACCAGGGTGCTCGACGCGCTGAGCACACGAGCGCCCCGGGATGTCGCAGAGATCGCTCGGCGCTCCGGCGTGGCCGGCGAGGAAGTGAGCGCCTGGCTGGGACTCCTGGAGCTCGATGGTCGAGTCGTGTCCGACGAACGCGGGTGGCGTCGAGCGGGCAGTTGACGGCTGGCGTCCCGCGAGCCTGGCCCGGCGGTGCCTGCGGATCGGTCATGCTGGCTGCATGCTCATCTCGGAGGCGGCGGACGCGTACGCAGACCACCTGCTGCGCGTCCGCAGGCTCTCTGAGAACACCGTCCGCGCCTACCGCAATGACCTCGCCGATCTGGCTGCGGCGTCGGGCGACATCGAGCTCGAAGAGGTGGACATCGAGGTGCTCCGCGATTGGGTCTGGCGCGCGAGTGAGCGGGGCGAGGCGCGGTCCACCCTCGCTCGCCGTACCGCGACCGCCCGGGGCTTCTTCGCGTGGGCGACCGAGCGCGGCGCGATCGCCAGCGACCCCGCCCTCCGCCTGGCGTCACCGAAGCGGGCGCGGACCCTGCCCAAAGTCGCGACCGCTCAGACGGTGGCATCCGTCCTCGACGATCTGCGGGCGCGGGCGGCCGACGGAGATCCGGTTCTCCTCCGCGACCACGCGATCCTCGAAGCGCTGTACGCGACCGGCATCCGCGTGTCCGAACTATGCGGACTGGACCTCGACGACATCGACAGCGAACGCCGCACGGCACGTGTCATGGGCAAGGGCGATAAGGACCGGGTCGTTCCCGTAGGCGGTCCGGCATTCGACGCCGTGCAGGCTTACCTGGTCCGCGGGCGTCCGGTGCTCGCGGCGCGCGCCGCAGGCCGAGCAGAAGCCGCGCGTGCAGTGTTCCTCGGGTCGCGCGGTGGTCGGCTGACGGCGCGCGCCGTATACGCGACGGTCTCGGAGAAGCTCGGCCCCGCACTCGGGGTGGATGCCGTCGGGCCGCACACTCTGCGGCATTCCGCCGCGACCCATCTGCTGGATGGCGGTGCCGACCTGCGGGCCGTTCAGGAGATCCTCGGGCACGCGAGCCTCGGCACGACGCAGATCTACACGCACGTCTCGGGGGAACGGCTCGCCGCCGCCTATCGACAAGCGCATCCGCGCGCATGATGGTGCGCTGGCCCTCCGCCGTCGTAGCGTTGGGAGAGCGCACGGAGGAGCACGAAGAGGGGGCACGCATGAGAAGAGTTGCTGCAGCGATCGGCGCGACCGTGCTCGTCGGGATGCTCGCTTCATGCGCGCCGGTGGCGTCGAACGAGCCCGACCGGATCGTCCGGCCTACGGCGCCGCAGACCTCGGCGGCTCCCTCGGCCTCGCCCGCCGCGACGCCGGAAGCATCATCCGACGCGACGGTTCCGGCGGTGCCGGGGCCGAACGACCCCGCGTGCATCGACGGCGTCGTCGCGATCCGCGGGACCGACCTCGACCTCGTTTTCGCCGGCGAGTGCGACGTGGTCCGCATCGAGGGTGCTTCGCTCGACGTCGACCTCGAGCGAGCGCGCGTCGGAAACGTCCTCGCGAGTGGTGATCGCATCGAGATCGACCTCGGCTCGGTCGACTCGCTCGAGATCACGGGGCAATCCGCCGATGTGGATGCCGTCAGGGTCGGCGCCCTCACCATCGCAGGAGACCGCAACTCCGTCGACGCCGACGAGGTCGGCACCGTATCGGTATCGGGCAACGACAACCACGTCGACGCGGATCGCCTGGGAGCGGTCACCCAGAGCGGTGACCGCAACACGATCGGGAACGACTGACGCTCAGCAGCACGGCAACAGGATCGGCCTGGTGAGGCCACCCATCATCAGGAGCGGGTTGATGTACTCACCGTTGCGCCGCACTCCGAAGTGGATCGTGCCGTCGCCGGTATGGCCGCCGGGCGCCACGGTTCCCACCGGCTCCCCTCGGCCGACCGCCGTCCCCGTCTGCAGGCCCGTGTCGACCGGCTCGAGACTGGTCACCACCCCGTCGCCGTGGTCGATCGTCACGACGGGGCGGCCGGCGACGGGCCCCGCGAACGCGATGACACCGTTCGCCGGCGCGACGACCTCGCCCTCGCCCCCGTTGGCGAGGTCAACCCCTCGATGCCCGGGAGCGTACTCATGTGCCGGAGCTTCGAAGGCTCGCGCGACGGCGGCTCCGCGCAGCGGCATGGTCCAGCCGGGTGAAGGACGCGGCTCACCACCTGGCGCGACGGCGTCGGGAAGAAACGTGCTCACGATGAGGAGCGCTGCTGCGAGCAGGGCGGCCGGGGAACGGGTCACGAGTCGAGTCTCGAGACCTGTTCGTTCGCCGCAGCGACGTCGGCCGCGACACGTGAGCAACCCGTTCGCACGCAGCGTCGGGGAGGAGCGGCTCACTGCTACACTGATCACCGCACCTCGCTCGTCGAGGTGACTACGCGTGCCCTGAGCGATCGGTTCCCGATCGTGGCGCATCTTCCCCAGGTCTCCCGCTCCGGCGGCGAGCGGAAGTGTGTCGGGCGCCAGGAGTACCGGGCCGTCGGTCCGGCGAATCAACCGAAACAGAAGGAGAACGGCCATGGCCGTCGTCACCATTCGCCAGCTGCTCGACAGCGGCGTCCACTTCGGGCACCAGACCCGCCGCTGGAACCCGAAAGTCAAGCGCTTCATCCTCACCGAGCGCTCGGGCATCCACATCATCGACCTGCAGCAGTCGCTGTCGTACATCGACCGTGCCTACGAGTACGTCAAGGAGACGGTTGCGCACGGCGGCACCATCCTCTTCGTCGGCACCAAGAAGCAGGCGCAGGAGGTCATCGCCGAGCAGGCGACCCGCGTGGGTCAGCCCTACGTGAACCAGCGCTGGCTCGGTGGTCTGCTGACCAACTTCCAGACGGTCTCGAAGCGCCTCGCCCGCATGAAGGAGCTCGAGGAGCTCGACTTCGAGAACCCCGCGGCCAGCGGCTTCACGAAGAAGGAGCTGCTGCTCAAGAAACGCGAGCTCGACAAGCTGCACAAGTCGCTCGGCGGTATCCGCAACCTGCAGAAGACCCCGTCGGCCATCTGGGTCGTCGACGCCAAGCGCGAGCACCTCGCGATCGATGAGGCCAAGAAGCTCGGCATCCCCGTGATCGGCATCCTCGACACGAACGCCGACCCCGACGAGTTCCAGTACCCGATCCCCGGTAACGACGACGCGATCCGTTCGGTGAGCCTGCTCACGCGCATCGTCGCCGACGCTGCTGCCGAGGGCCTCATCCAGCGCCACCAGCCGTCCGACGAGTCGGCCGAGGCCGAGCCCCTCGCCGACTGGGAGCGCGAGCTGCTCGAGAGCGCTCCTGCAGAGACCGCTGCCGCCGAGAACGCCCCGGTCGAGGGCGCTGACGCTGAGGTCGCCGCGACGGAGACGCCCGCCGACGAGGCCGGTGCCGAGGCGCAGGCCGAGGCCGTCGCCACCGAGGCCACCGAGAAGTAATCAGCGCGTCTTCCTGACCCGCTACGATCGGCGCGGCCGCGGCTGAGCCCGGCCGCGCCGATCGGCATCCACGAGATTTCACACAGACAGAAGGAGCCGCCACTCATGGCAAACTTCACCATCGCCGACATCAAGGCTCTGCGCGAGCAGCTCGGCACCGGAATGGTCGACACCAAGAAGGCCCTCGAAGAGGCCGACGGCGACGTCGAGAAGGCCGTCGAGATCCTCCGCCTCAAGGGGGCGAAGGGCAACGCGAAGCGTGCCGACCGCTCCACGAGCGAGGGCCTCGTCGTCGCGCGTGAGCAGGACGGGAAGGTCACCCTCGTCGAGCTCGCATGCGAGACCGACTTCGTCGCGAAGAACGACCGTTTCATCGCTCTGGCCGATAAGGTCGCAGACGCGGCCGCCGCGGCATCCGCCGACTCGGTCGAGGCCGCCCTCGCCGCAGACGCGTCGGGCCAGACGATCGAGCAGCTCATCAACGATGAGGCCGCCATCATCGGCGAGAAGGTCGAGCTGCGTCGCGTGCGCACGCTGACCGGCGACGCGTTCGAGATCTACCTGCACAAGACGAGCAAGGACCTGCCCCCGCAGATCGGCGTCGTCGTGGCGTACTCGGGCTCGGACGCGGAGACCGCCCGCTCGATCGCGCAGCACATCTCGTTCGCGAACCCCAGCTACCTGTCGCGCGAGGACGTTCCCGAGGCCGACGTCGAGAAGGAGCGCGAGATCGTCACCGAGATCTCCCGCAACGAGGGCAAGCCCGAGGCCGCCCTTCCCAAGATCGTCGAGGGCCGCGTGGGTGCGTTCTTCAAGCAGGTCGCCCTCCTCGACCAGGACTACGCGAAGGACAACAAGCTGTCCGTCGCGCAGGTCGCGAAGGACGCCGGCATCACCATCACCGACTTCGCTCGGTTCAAGGTCGGCGCGTAACAGCCCGAAAGGCCCGCATCTTCGGATGCGGGCCTTTTCCATGCCCATCCGGGCGATACTCTGCAACACAGCGATGAGAGGGACACGATGAACGATGAGAAGACCGGGCGCCGTCGCGTCCTGCTGAAGCTGTCGGGCGAGGCATTCGGTGGCGGCCAGCTGGGCGTGAACCCGGATGTCGTCGGGCAGATCGCCCGCGAGATCGCTGAGGCCGCCGACCGGGTGGAGGTCGCCATCGTCGTCGGCGGCGGGAACTTCTTCCGAGGCGCAGAGCTGAGCCAGCGCGGGATGGACCGCGGTCGCGCCGACTACATGGGCATGCTCGGCACCGTGATGAACGCCCTCGCATTGCAGGACTTCCTTGAGCAGGCCGGCGCCGCAACGCGCGTGCAGTCGGCCATCTCGATGACGCAGGTCGCTGAGCCGTACATTCCCCGTCGCGCGGAGCGCCACATGGAGAAGGGTCGCGTCGTCATCTTCGGCGCCGGCGCCGGTCTGCCCTACTTCTCCACCGACACGGTGGCGGCGCAGCGCGCCCTCGAGATCAAGGCCGATGAGGTCCTGGTGGCCAAGAACGGTGTCGACGCGGTCTACACGGCCGACCCGAAGAAGGACCCCACGGCGGAGAGGATCGAGCAGATCACCTACGGCGAGGCGCTGCAACAGGGGCTCAAGGTCGTGGACTCCACCGCATTCAGCCTGTGCATGGACAATGGCATCGACATGCGCGTCTTCGGCATGGAGCCGGCGGGGAACGTCACGCGCGCACTGCTGGGCGAGCGCATCGGCACGCTCGTCACCGTCTGAGCCCCGCCCGCCTGCAGACTAGACTTGACCGGACGTACCGACGAATGGAGTGACGTGATCCCCGAGATACTCGCTGACACGAAAGCCCGCATGGAACGCGCCGTCGAGGCGGCCAAGGAGGACTTCTCCACCGTGCGCACGGGGCGCGCCAACACGGCGCTGTTCCAGAAGATCCTCGTCGACTACTACGGGTCGCCGACTCCGCTCGCGCAGCTCGCGTCGCTCAACAACCCCGAGGCCCGCACGATCATCGTCACGCCGTACGACAAGTCGGCGCTCAAGGCGATCGAGCAGGCGATCCGCGACACCCCCAACCTCGGCGTGAACCCGACGAACGACGGCAACATCGTGCGCGTCACCATGCCCGAGCTCACGGAGGAGCGCCGCAAGGAGTACGTCAAGCTCGTCCGTTCGAAGGGCGAGGACCACAAGGTCCACCTGCGCGGCATCCGGCGGAAGTCCAAGGACGAGCTCGATGGTCTCAAGAGCGAGGTCGGCGAGGACGAGCTGGTGCGTGCGGAGAAGGAACTCGACGGTCTCACGCGTGCACACGTCGACCTCATCGACGACGCGCTCAAGCGCAAAGAGGCCGAGCTTCTCGAGGTCTGAGACCGATGAGCGCACCCGGCGACGACGCCCCGTCTCGATCCGAGCGGGAGCGGTCCCGTTCGCGCGAGCACGGTGATTCGGCGTTTCAGAATCAGGTGCGTGCCGCGCGAACGGAGTTCGAACAGCACATCGGCCGAGCTCGGGCCGACTTCGAGCAGGCGAACGAGCGCATCAACGCGCGGACCGGACGCAATCTCTTCGTCGCGATCCTGATCGGGGTCGCCATCGGCGTCGTCGTGATCGGGTCGCTCATCTTCGTGAAGTGGGTGTTCGTCCTCTTCGCGATCCCCGTCGCGCTGCTCGGCGTCTTCGAGTTCGTCCGAGCCCTGCAGGCCGCGGGACGACGCGTGGACGTCGCACCGCAGCTGGTCGCCGGCGCCGCGGTGCTGGCGGCGGGCTTCCTCCTCGATGCCGGCACGCACTGGGTCGTTGTCTTCGCCGCCGTGGTCACGGTGATCGTCTGGCGGTTGATGGCGCAGATGGTGAGCGGCGAGAGCCGTCGCTACGGCCAGGTGCTCAGCG
Organism: Microbacterium sp. M4A5_1d; assembly: GCF_053345465.1. Taxonomy (NCBI): domain Bacteria; kingdom Bacillati; phylum Actinomycetota; class Actinomycetes; order Micrococcales; family Microbacteriaceae; genus Microbacterium; species Microbacterium sp. M4A5_1d. Next base: position 432,260 of record NZ_JBKFAD010000001.1, on the reverse strand, counting down.
ACGTGCTCATCAGCGGGTTCGTTCAGCTCTACGTCCCGTTCCTCGGAAGCCTGCTGCTCATCCTCCTGCGCGAGGACGGCGGAGAGTTCTGGGTCCTCGCGATGATCGCCGTCGTGGTGGGCGCGGACACCGGCGCGTATGCCGCGGGGCTCGCCTTCGGCAAGCATCCGATGGCCCCGCGAATCAGCCCGAAGAAGACTTGGGAGGGTTTCGCAGGCGCGGGCGTGGTCGCGATGCTCGTCGCTGTCGGGTTCGCCTGGCTGCTTCTCGGACTTCCGGCGTGGACCGGCGTCATCATCGGTATCGTCATCCTCGGTTCCGCCACGGTCGGTGATCTGGCTGAGTCGATGATCAAGCGTGATCTCGGCATCAAGGACATGAGCTCGTGGCTGCCGGGCCACGGGGGAGTGCTCGACCGACTCGACTCGATCCTGCCGTCCACCGTCGTGGCGCTCGTCCTCTTCCACGCTCTGTCCCCTCTGGTGATGTCATGACCTCGACCGATACCTCCCTGTCCACGAGCCCGTTCCCCGAGGTGCAGGGACGAGCCAAGGGATACGACCGAGCCGCTGTGGATGCCTTCCTGCGGCGCGCTCGCGAAGCGTTCGAGGCGTCCGAGGAGGACGACCTCGACTCCGCCGCGATTCGCGCGACCGCCTTCCCGCTCGTGCGCGGCGGGTATGCCGTCGCCCCCGTCGACGCCGCGATCGGACGGATCGAGGACGCATTCGCGGCGCGCGAGCGGGAACGTGCCCTGTCACGTGCGGGCGCCCGCGCCTGGGTCGGCCGCTCACGCAATCTCGCCCAGGAGATACTCGACCGGCTGTCGCGTCCCGAGCGGCGGAGGTTCGATCGTGTGGGTGTGCTGTCGTACGGCTACCGCATGGACGAGGTCGACCTCGTGGCGGACCGCATCGCCCGCTACCTCGAGTCAGGTGAACCGCTCACCGTCGAGCAGGTGCGATCGGTCGCGTTCCGCATGCAGCGCGGAGGCTACCGCGAAGCGCAGGTCGATGCGGTTCTCGACGGCGTGGTGTCGGTGATTCTCGCCATCGGGTGAGTCTGATGGAGAGAAGCTGCACGCCTCGCTAAACTCGAGGGCATTGTGACTTCCCGCTCGACTGTCTCCCGGCGCACGACGCGCGTCCCGGCTCGTCGCCGGAGCACGCCGGTCTCCGCGCGCTGGTCGCGACGTCGCGGTGTGTCCTCCGTCTTCGCCGCGGTCGCTGCGCTCGGTATGGCGGGCGGCGCTCTGGCACCGCTCGGCACCGCACTCGCGGTCGCCCAGGAGAAGCCCGTCGAAGTCGTCTCGCTGTGGGCCGAGTCGCGCGGCGACGCGCAGGCGCTGTCCGGTGACGGAACGGCGACGACGCCCGCTCAGCTCGATCGCAGCGGCTTCACCGTGTACGTCGCTCCCAAGCCGACGCCGACCCCCACCCCGACCCCCACCCCGGTGGAAGGCGAGAGCACCGGGACGTCGCGCGCAGCGCCGGTCCTGTACTCCGGCGGGGGATCTTCCGCCGACTGGCTGAGCGCCGCCGGCATCCCGGAGAGCGACTGGGGCTACGTCGACTACATCGTGTCGCGCGAGAGCAGCTGGAACCCGAACGCGACGAACGCTTCGTCGGGGGCCTGCGGTCTCGTTCAGGCCTATCCCTGCAGCAAGGTGCCGGGCAGTGGGTACGACCCCGTCGACAACCTCACGTGGGCGAACGGCTACGCCGTCGGACGTTACGGCAGCTGGAGCGAGGCGTATGCCTTCTGGTCCAGCAACCACTGGTGGTGACTGCGCGCGTCATGCCCCGTTCCAACAGGCGACGGCCGGAACCGCGCGACGACTCGCTCGAGCGGCTGCTGAGCGGCTGGAAGCGCTCCGAGACGCGACGTGGCGTCGAATGGACCGTGCAGCCGGTGTCGGCCGCGCAATCGCAGAAGACCTATACCTGCCCGGGCTGCGGGCGTGACATCGCGCCCGCCACGGCGCATGTGGTCGCGTGGCGGGCGGACGGTGTCCTGGGCGACGCCGCGGACCTCGCCGCGCGTCGGCATTGGCATTCGGCATGTTGGAGGATCGCATGAGCTTCGAAATCCGTGGACCCGTTCAGCTCCCCGCACGTCGTGAGGACATCGAGCTCCGCACGCTCGACGAGCTGACCCTGGTCGGCGAGCTCGCGCTGCCACAGGATCGCGAACCGGTCGCGACGCTCGTCACCCTGCATCCGCTTCCGACGGCGGGCGGATTCATGGACTCGCACATCCTGCGCAAGGCGGCCGGGCGCCTCCCCGCCCTCGCCGACCTCGCCGTGCTGCGTTTCAACACCCGAGGAACGACATCGCCTCGGGGGACCAGCGAGGGGACGTTCGAGGGCGGTGTCGGCGAGGTGTTCGACGTCGCGGCGGCGATGGCGTTCGTGCGCGATCGGGGCCTGCCGCGTCCTTGGCTGGTCGGTTGGTCCTTCGGAACCGAGCTCGCCCTCAAATACGGGCGCGACCACGACATCGAGGGCGTCGTTCTCCTCTCGCCGCCGTTGCACCGGGCCACAGCCGACGAGGTCGCTGCCTGGGCAGGCGACGATCGACGAGTCGTCATCGTGGTGCCCGAGTTCGACGACTACCTCCGCCCGGACGAGGCGCGTCAGCGCTTCGCCTCGATCCCGCATGCGACGCTCATCGCCGTCGAGGGCGGCAAACACCTGTGGGTGGGGGAGAACCAGACCCGTCGGGTGCTCACCGAGATCGTCGCGGCCGTCAACCCCGACGCGCTGCCGCTCGCCGAAGAGTGGGACGACGATCACGCGGCGGACGACGCCTCCTGAGCGTCAGCGCTCGTTCTGCCGCGGGATCACGACCTGGCGGTAGATGATCAGGATGCTGGCTGCCACCGGGATCGCCACGAGCGCTCCGAGGAGCTGCCCCAGCGCGGCTCCGGCGAGGGCTGCGATGACCACCACCGCGCCGGGGATCGATACGGCACGGTTCATGATGCGCGGCGAGATGAGGTAGGCCTCGACCTGCATGTACACGAGGTACCAGATCGCCGCCCACAGTGCCGTCTGGGGTTCTGCGAGTCCGGGTATCAGGCAGGTGAGCACGATGATCGCCGACCCGGTGAGGGTTCCCACCAGGGGGATGAGCGAGAAGAAGAAGGCGATGACCGCGAGCACCGCGGGGAAGGGGGCTCCGATCACGCTCAGGAAGATGGCACTGAGCACACCGTTGATGACGCCCAGGGACACCTGGCCCATGACGTAGAAGCCGACGGATGCCGTGATCTGCTCGGCCAGGTCGATGAAGCGCGGCCGTCGCGAAGCCGGCACGAGCTGATAGACCGCAGCCTTCAGGTTCGGGGTCGACGCCGTGAAGTAGATCGTCAGGATGAGCACGATGACCGCGCCGGTGAACCCGCTGATGATGCCACCGCCGATCAGGATGATCGAGCCCGTGATCGACCCGCCGATCGCCCCGATGTCGAGCGAGTTGTACCAGTCGGAGAGGTACTGGAACAGCTCGTCGACGTTCAGCTGCGGGAAGGTGACGGTCAGCCAGTCCTTGACGGCGTTGACCGGGTCCCAGTCGCCGTTGGTGACGAGGTCCTGGATGGCGGCCACGAGCTGCGAGATCTGCGAGACGATGATCGGCACGACCATGAGGATGATGCCGGCGAAGGCCGCGAGCAGCGCTGCGAAGGTGATCAGGAGAGCTGCCCATCGTGGCAGGCGTCGCCGCTCGAGCCACGAGACCACCGGGTCGAGCCCGAGAGCGAGGAAGAGCGCGGTGCCGACGTAGAGAAGGATGGTCGAGAGGGTCTGGATGCCCCCGATGATCACGATGCCCACGCCGACGCCGAGCGTGGCGATCAGTGCAGTGCGAAACGGGTTCTGGATCTTCACGAACGCCTCCGGGGTCGAATCACTTCACTTTACGAGCCGCGCGAACTTTCGTTGGGAGGCGCCCCTTTCACGACCCTTTCAGGTCGTTTTGGATACTCTGGAACGTCGATCAAGCGTTCGGTGGTCCCGTTCCGAATGTGGAGAGGTGTTTCTTCGTGCGTTTCGTGTGGGCTGTCGTCGCCTTCGTCCTGGCCACCGTCATGATCGGGGCGGGTATCGCGCAGCGCACGATCCTGCGCGGGCCCGAGACCGTCACCGAGTCGGTGACGGTGACGGGAGACGCCCCCTTCACCCTCATCGACGGCGCCGTGCTCACCTCGCGCCCCGGCGCGCAGGCATTGAGCGTTCAGGGCACCGGGACCGTCTTCGCCGCATACGGCCGCACGTCCGACGTGACCGCGTGGCTCGCGCGCACCGATTACACGCGCCTCGGCGTCGACGCCGAGGGGGCGATCACGACTTCCCAGGTCGCGGCCTCGTCCGCGCCGACGCCGGATGCCGACGGCAACATCCCGGCGATGCCGTCACCGGTCGGGTCGGATCTCTGGCTCGAAGAGTTCCAGCGCGATGACGCGCTGACCACATCCCTGCAGCTGCCGCAGGACATGAGCGTCCTGATCGCATCGGACGGCACCGCGCCCGCGCCCGCCGACATCCAGGTGACGTGGCCGATCGAGTCGAACACGCCCTGGGCCGGCCCGCTGATCGTGGCCGGTGGGATCCTCCTCGCGTTCGGAATCGTCATGTACGCGCTCGGCTGGCGCCATCTGCGTCGCTCGCGCGGTCCGCGACGGAAGGGGCTTCCGATGAGCGCCACTCAGCCCATCGATCTCGCGACGGACGCGGAAGCGAAGGGCGTCATCTCGTCCACGCCGCCGCGACGCCGCCTGACACGCGGGCGTCAGGCTCTCCTCGCGATCCCGCTGGTCTCCCTCGTGGCGCTGACGGGGTGCTCGGCGGACGCCTGGCCCCAGTTGGCCCCGAGCCCGACTCCCTCGCCGACCACGATGGTCGTCGCCGACCCCGATCAGGCGCCGCCGGCGGTGACTCAGCAGCAGGCCGAGCGCATCCTCACGCGTATCGCGGAAGACGTCTCGACGGCCGACGCGAGCGCTGACGCCGCCCTCGCCGGCACGCGGCTCGCGGGGCCGGCGCTCGCGGAGCGCGAGACCAATTACACCCTCCGCTCCAAGATCACCGATCGTGCCCCGCTGCCGCCCATCCCGGCGGAACCCCTCGAGATCCTCCTGCCGGAGACGTTCGAGAAGTGGCCGCGTACCTTCCTCGCGGTCGTCGAAGGCGGCGAGGGCGCAGCTGACACGATCATGACGGTCAGTCAGCAGGATCCCTGGTCCAACTACAAGCTCGGCTACATCGCCGAGCTGGCGACCGATTCGTTCCCGGAACTCGCACCGGCATACCTGGGTGCCGCGCAGGTGGCGCCGGACTCGCCGTTCCTCGTCCTGCCGCCGAAGGACCTCGCGGCCGCATACGCCGACCTGCTGACCAACGGCGACGCGAGTCCTTATGCGGGCTTGTTCGAAGCGGACGGCGACGCCTTCCGTGCGGGCGTCACCTCCAACCGCGAGCAGATCGTCAACGACTTCAACCAGACAGGTGCGGAGACGGGCACGGTCTCGTTCACGACCCAGGCCGGGACGCAGCCGCCGATCGCCCTCCAGACGCTCGAGAGCGGCGCCGTCGTGGCGGTGACCATCACAGAGGACCACACGTTCAAGCCGAGCAATCCGGATGCCGTGATCAACGTGCCCGACACCAACCCGGTCGCGAGCGCGCTGACAGGAGTGTCGCAGTCGTCCACCGGCTTCACCACCACGTACGCGGACCAGCTGTTCTTCTTCGTGCCCGGCGCCGGCTCATCCGAGCCGATCCAGTTCCTCGGCTACCGTTCCAATGTCCTCTCAGCAAAGGTCGTATGAATGAGTGATCCTTCCTCCAACGCCGTGCTCCGTGGCGCGCTCGATCTGTCGTCGCTGCGTAACCGCCCCACGGGCCCGGTGCCCGCGTCGGCACCCGCCGGGCAGCCGTCCGAGAGTGCATCGAGCCTGATCTTCGACGTAACCGACCAGACTTTCGGTGAGGTCCTCGAGCTCTCGCGAACGGTACCCGTCGTCGTGGATCTCTGGGCGGAATGGTGCGGCCCGTGCAAGCAGCTGAGCCCCGTGCTCGAGAAGGTCGTCACCGAGCTGGCCGGTCGCGTCGTCCTCGCCAAGGTCGATGTCGACGCCAACCCGCAGCTCGCGCAAGGGTTCCGAGCGCAGTCGATCCCGATGGTGGTCGCGCTGGTGGCAGGGCAGCCCGTGCCGCTGTTCACCGGAGCGGTGCCCGAGCAGCAGGTGCGCGAGGTCTTCGCGCAACTGCTTCAACTCGCGTCTCAGCACGGTGTCACCGGCACCGTTCCCCTGGAAGGGGAGACGGACGCACCGGTAGAGGCCGCCGAGCCGCCGCTGCCCCCGCTGCATGCCGAAGCCTTCGCTGCGATCGAAGCGGGCGACTACCCGCGTGCGATCAGCGCTTACGAGCGGGCGCTCGCGGAGAACCCGCGCGACGCCGACGCTCAGGCGGGTCTCGGACAGGTCAAGCTCCTCGACCGGGTGCAGGGCGTCGACCTCGGTGAGGCCCGCGCCGCAGCCGCGGCCGCGCCGCACGATGTCGATGCGCAGCTGCGCGTCGCCGACCTCGATGTCGCCGGTGGTCACGTCGACGACGCGTTCGGCCGACTCCTGGATCTGTTCGCCGCGGTCGACGGGGATGCTCGATCGACGGTGCGCGACAGGCTCCTCGAGCTGTTCGGCCTCGTGGGAAACGCCGACCCGCGAGTCATCAGCGCGCGCCGGCGGCTCACCTCTCTGATGTTCTGAGGCGAACGCCGCGGGCCCGGGGTGTCACCGTTAGTGACATACCCCGGGCCCGCGGCGTTCGTTCAGTCTTCCGAGACCCCAGGTGCGGCGTCGGGAGCGTGGTGCAGCCACAACACGCCGAGCGGAGGAATCACCATGGTCGCTCGTCCGTCGGTCGCGTGCACGGTGCCGAAGTTGCCCACGCCGGAACCCCCGTATGCCTCGGCGTCGCTGTTGAGGACCTCGCGCCACGCGCCATCCGCCGGCAATTCGAGCGTGTACTCGTGCAGCGGTACTCCCGAGAAGTTGCAGATCACCGCGACGGTGTTCCCGTGGTTGTCGCGGCGCGCGAACGCCATGACGTTCGGGTTCCAGTTGGGCGCGCCGAGACGGCTGAAGGCCTCGCCGTCCGAATCGCGGGACCAGAGGGCGGACTGGTCTCGGTACGTGCGATTCATGTCCGCAACGAACGCGTGCAGCCCACGGTGCGCCGGCTGGTCGAGCATCCACCAGTCGAGCTCGCGTGATTCGGACCATTCCGACATCTGCCCGAACTCCTGCCCCATGAACAGCAGCTGCTTGCCCGGATGTCCCCACATGTACGCGAGGTAGGCGCGCATGTTGGCGAGCTTCTGCCAGTGGTCGCCGGGCATCCGGGTGAACAGGCTTCCCTTGCCGTGCACGACCTCGTCGTGGCTGATGGGCAGGACGAAGTTCTCGCTGAACGCGTAGACGAATGAGAACGACAGCTCACCCTCGTGGTGACCCCGGTACATCGGGTCTCGCTTGATGTACTGCAGCGAGTCGTTCATCCACCCCATGTTCCACTTGAACCCGAAGCCGAGGCCGCCCCACTCCGTCGGTGCGGTCACGCCCGGGAAGCTCGTGGATTCCTCCGCGATCATGGCGATGCCGGGGTAGCGCTTGTACGAGGTCGCGTTGACCTCCTGGAGGAACGAGACTGCCTCGAGGTTCTCACGCCCGCCGTGCACGTTGGGCTCCCACTGCCCCTCCTCGCGGGAGTAGTCGAGGTAGAGCATGGAGGCGACAGCATCGACCCGGAGGCCGTCGACGTGGAACTCCTCGAACCAGTACAGGGCGTTCGCGACGAGGAAGTTGCGCACCTCGTTGCGTCCGTAGTCGAAGATCAGCGTTCCCCAGTCGCGGTGCTCGCCGCGGCGGGGGTCCGGGTGCTCGTACAGCGGCTGCCCGTCGAATCGCGCCAGCGCGAACGAGTCCTTCGGGAAATGCCCGGGGACCCAGTCCATGATGACGCCGATGTCCGCCTGGTGAAGCCGGTCGATGAGGTAGCGCAGATCATCGGGTGAGCCGAAGCGGCTGGTCGGGGAGTAGTAGCCCGACACCTGGTAACCCCACGAGCCGCCGAACGGGTGCTCGGCCAGCGGCAGGAACTCGACATGGGTGAAGCCCTGTTCGCGAACGTAGTCGATGAGCTGGTCGGCGGCGTCTCGGTAACCGAGTCCGGAACGCCACGACCCGAGGTGCACCTCATAGACCGACATCGGCTGGGAGACGGGCGTCGACGTGCTGCGCCGATCGAGCCACGCGGCATCCTCCCACTCGTAGGAGCTCGCGGCGACGATCGACGCGGTCGCGGGCGGCACCTCCGACTGGCGGGCCATCGGGTCGGCCTTATCGATCCATGCACCGTCGGCCGTGAGGATCTGGAACTTGTAGACAGCGCCGGCGTTCAGCCCCGGAACGAAGAGCTCCCAGACCCCGGACTCGCCCATCGAACGCAGCGCGTGGCCCTGGCCGTCCCAGCCGTTGAAATCACCGATCACCCGGACCGCGCGCGCGTTGGGCGCCCAGACGGTGAACGACACCCCCGGGACGCCGTTGTGCAGGCGGACATGAGCGCCGAGGACGCGCCAGAGCTCTTCATGGCGACCTTCGCGGATGAGGTGCAGGTCGAGCTCGCCGATCGTCGGAAGGTGACGGTACGGGTCATCGGACACCCAGGCTGGCGCTTCATCGTATGTGGCCACGACCCGGTAGGCCTCAGGGCGTTCGTCGAGAGCCGCTTCCCACACGCCGGCGCGGAGGTGGCGGAACGAAGCCTCGGGCTGGTTCGCGAAAACGGCGGTGACCGTGCGAGCCAGCGGGCGGCGCACGCGGATCACCCAGCCGTCCTCGGTCTGGTGCGAGCCGAGCACGTCGTGCGGAGCGTGGTACGAGCCGGTGGCGACCGAGTCGAGGACGTGGTCTGCGGGGGCGTTCATCGGCGTTCCTTCACGTGCAGGATGTGCATGGGCTCGGCGAAGGCGTCGAGCCGCACATAGTTGTGGTCGTTCCAGGTCCAGACGGCGCCGGTGAGCAGATCCTCGACCTCGTACTCGTCGCCGGGGGCGACGCCCCAGACCGACGTGTCGAGGTGGACCGTCGTCTCGCGTGCCGAATGCGGGTCGACGTTGACGACGACGAGGATCGTGTCGTCCCTGCCGTCGGCCGTCAGCGCGCCGGGAAGATGCTTGGAGAAGACCACGATCGCCTCGTCGTCGGACCAGTGGAACGAGAGGTTCCGGAGCTGACGGAGCGCGGGGTGGGTGCGCCGGATCTCGTTGAGGCGCGTGAGGTAGGGAGCGAGCGACTCGCCGCGTGCCTCGGCGCCCGCCCAATCGCGGAACTTGTACTCGTACTTCTCGTTGTCGATGTTCTCTTCCGACCCCGGGCGCGCGACGTTCTCGATGAGCTCGTACCCCGCGTACACGCCATAGGACGCCCCCGCGGTGGCGGCGATCCCGGCGCGGATCTTGTAGGCGGGGCGGCCGCCGTATTGCAGGTACTCGGTGAGGATGTCGGGGGTGTTCACGAAGAGGTTCGGACGCATGAAGTCGGCCGTGTCGTGGGCGACCGAGGTCAGGAACTCCTCGAGCTCCTCCTTGGTGTTCCGCCACGTGAAGTACGAGTAGCTCTGCTGGAACCCGGCCATCGCGAGGCCCTGCATCGGGGCGGGGCGGGTGAACGCCTCCGCCAGGAAGACGACGCCGGGCGTCTCGTCGGCAACGGTCGCGATCAGCCACTCCCAGAACTGCAGAGGCTTGGTGTGCGGGTTGTCGACGCGGAAGATCCGCACGCCCTGCGCGATCCAGTGGCGCACGACCCGCAGCACCTCGGCGCGGATGCCCGCGGGGTCGTTGTCGAAATTGACCGGGTAGATGTCCTGGTACTTCTTGGGCGGGTTCTCGGCGTACGCGATCGAGCCGTCGGGCAGCGTGGTGAACCACTCGGGATGCTCCGCGACCCAGGGGTGGTCGGGGGATGCCTGCAGCGCGAGGTCGAGCGCGACCTCGAGGCCCGCGCCGGAGGCCGCGGCGAGAAAGCCGCGGAAGTCCTCGAGCGTCCCGAGGTCGGGGTGCACCGCGTCGTGACCGCCCTCGGGGCCGCCGATCGCCCAGGGCGAGCCCGGATCATCCGGGCCGGCGGTCAGGGTGTTGTTCGGCCCCTTGCGGTGAGTGCGCCCGATCGGGTGGATGGGTGGCAGGTAGAGGACGTCGAACCCCATGGCGGCGACGGCGGGCAGGCGGTCTCGCGCGGTGACGAACGTGCCGCTGCGGACGGAGCCGTCGGAGAGACGTTCGGCGCCCTCGGAGCGGGGGAAGAACTCGTACCAGGCGCCGACGCCCGCGCGCTCGCGTTCGACGAGCAGCTCGTGCTCGTCGCCGACCGTCACGAGCGACTGGAGCGGGCGATCGGCGAAGACGCGCGCGAGATCGGCGTCGCGGACGACCGCGAGCGCATCGACCGCGTCGACCGCGGCATCCCGAAGTCTCGCGGCGGCCTTCTCGAGGATCTTGCGCTCGGCAGCGGGGCGGGACTTCTCTGCGGCAGCGTGCACGAGCAGGAGGGCGCCAGCCTCGCGCATCAGAGGAACGTCGACTCCGGCGGCGATCTTGATCGCGGCGGCGTGCTGCCAGGTGGCGAAGTCGTCACCGAAAGCCTCGTAGCGGAAGCGCCACACGCCCTCGGCGAGCGGGGCGACGAGGACGGACCATCGGTCGAATCCGTCGTTGAGGGGCGTCAGCCGGTGCAACGACTCACGTCCATCGGGCGAGAACAGCCGCAGATGCACACCGATCGCGTCGTGCCCTTCGCGGAACGCCGTGACTCGGAACGGCACGGCTTCGCCGGCGAAGGCGGAGGGACGGAACCGGCCACCCGGAACCGAGGGGGCGGGGCGCTGGAGCGGGATGCGTCCCGTGACCGTGTCGCCGGCCGACGGAAGCGGCGCGGCGGGGCGGCCGGGGATCTCGGCGGTGCTGCGGAACGGGGCGGGTGAGGTCGTGCGCGTCGTTGATGCCACGGCTCGAACCTATCGCGGTGGACGAGTTCGAAAAACGGGCTTGCGCCTCACTCCGCTCTGAGCAAATGCAACGTCGGCCCCGAGAGGGGGAGGCGGTCGCCCGGGGCGAATCGCGCGCCGTTCTCTCGGGGACGCTCGTCGGCGCTCGACCAGAGGGACACCAGAGATGACGCCGCGCCGACGGGTGGCAGCACGACCTCTGCGTCGTCCTCGCGGCCGTGGATGATGAGGAGCACGCAGTTGGCGGGTTCGTGCGCCGGCGTCGACGTCGCGACGTATTGGAGGGTGCGCTGCTCCGGATCGGTCCATGTCGCCTGCGTCATGGGCTGGCCCTGCGCGTCGAACCACTGGATGACGGATGCCTCGGGCACCTCGTCGTCCGGGGCGGCGTACCGCACGGGGCGCAGGGCCGGGTTCTCGGCGCGCAGCCGCGTGAGTTCCCGCACGTGCGCGAGCAGGTCGACCTGCCAGTCCGCGAGCTGCCAATCGACCCAGGTCAGGGCGCTGTCGTGACAGTAGGCGTTGTTGTTACCGAGTTGTGTGCGGCCCATCTCGTCTCCGGCGGTCAGCATCGGCACTCCGGCCGACAGCAGGAGGGTCCCGACCAGGTTTCGGATCGCGCGATGCCGCGCAGACAGGATGTGCTCGAGCGACGTGTCGCCCTCGGCGCCGTGGTTGAAGGACCGGTTCGTGTCTGCGCCGTCGCGGCCCTGCTCGCCGTTGGCGTCGTTGTGCTTGACGTCGTAAGAGACCAGGTCGCGCAGGGTGAAGCCGTCGTGCGCGGTGATGAAGTTCACCCCCGCCAGCGGACCGCGCTTCGCGCCGAACAGCGGCGCAGAGCCCGCGAGGTGCGTGGCGAGTCCGCCGACGCCGGCCGGTGAGGTTCCGGCTCGGCGCAGGTAGTCGATGTCGCTGAGCCAGAAGTTGCGGACCCCGTCGCGGTAGCGATCGTTCCACTCCTGCCATCCGTCGCCGAACCCGCCGGTGTGCCAGCCGCCCAGCCCGACGTCCCACGGCTCCGCGATGATCTTGTCGTCGCGCAGGATGGGGTCGTCGGCGATCGCCCGCAGCAACGGGTGGTCCGGATCGAACACGTGCTCGGCGTCACGACCGAGGGTCACAGCCAGGTCGAAGCGGAACCCGTCGATCTGCACCTCCTTGCTCCAATAGCGCAGAGAGTCGAGGATCAGTCGTGCGGCGGCGTGGGTCGACGTGTCGACGGAGTTGCCGCAGCCGGTCACGTCGATGTAGGCGCCGTCGTCCTGCTGGCGGTAGTAGCCGCGGTTGTCGATGCCTCGGAAGCTCGACCGCGGTCCGCCCAGCTCGAGTTCGGCGGTGTGGTTGTAGACGACGTCCAGGATGACCTCGATGCCGGCGGCGTGAAGAGCGCGCACTGTGCGTTTGAGCTCTTTCAGGACGGCGGTGGGGCCGCTGCGGCGCGCGTCCTGCGTGGCGTAGGCCGCGTGGGGCGCGAAGAACCCGAGCGTGTTGTAGCCCCAGTAGTTGGCCAGCCCCAGAGCGAGCAGCCGCGGCTCGCTCTCGAAGGCGTGGATCGGCAGAAGCTCGACGCTCGTGACGCCGAGCGAGCGGAGATGGTCGATCATCGCCGGGTGACCGAGTCCGGCGTATGTGCCGTGCAACGCCGGGGGGATGTCGGGATGCCGCTTGGTGAGGCCTTTGACGTGCGCTTCGTAGATGACCGTGCGGTCCCGGGGGACCCGCGGTTTACGGATGCCGCCCCAGTCGAAGCCCGAGTCGATCACGACCGAGCGGTGATCGCCCGGGGCGCCCGAGACGACGCCGCGAGCGTACGGGTCGAGTAGAAGGGTCTGGGGGTTGAAGACGTTGCCCGCCCCGTGCGGTCCATCCACGCGCAGCGCGTACCGGACTCCGGGCCGCAGCGTCTCGATGTCGGCTGCCCAGATCCCGTCGCCGACGGGCTCGAGCGGTCGCTCGTCGACGGCCCAGTCGAGGTCGTCGTCATCGAACAGCACCACGTCGATCGATGTCGCCCGCTCGGACCAGACCCGAAGGGTGCCGCCGTTCTCGCGGAGCGTGACGCCGAGGTCGGTGAATCGGGGATCGTGCAGTCCGGCTGGGCTGGTGCTGTCGGGCATGCGATCTACAGTAATGAGCGTCGGTGAACGCCCGGGGAGGTCGGATGGTCGTCTATCTCGATCATGCTGCGACGACCGCGCTCCGCCCGGAAGCGCGCGATGCGTGGCTGTCGGCCCACGAGACGCTCGGCAACGCCTCGTCGGTGCACGGCGCGGGACAGGCGGCGCGCCGGCTCCTCGAGGATGCGCGCGATGCGGTCGCGTCGGCGCTCGGCTGCGAGCCCATCGAGGTGGTCTTCACGTCCGGGGGGACCGAGGCGATCAACCTGGCCGTCAAAGGGCTCTGGCTCGCCGCCGACGCCGGCGCCGAGTCCTCCGCGACCGGGCCGATCGTGCTGCCTGACGGCGAACACCACGCCACGATCGATGCGGTCGCGTGGCTCGCGTCGCGCTGGGGTGCCGCCGTGCGCCCCGTCGGTCTCGACTCCGTCGGCCGGATCGATCCCGCTCTGTTCGCCGACGCGCTGCCCGGCGCTGCTCTCGCGACCGCGCTCGTCGCCAACAACGAGGTCGGAACGCGCAACGATGCGGCGGCGCTCGCCCGGGCGGCGCGCGACGCGGGGGTGCCGCTGCACCTCGACGCGGTCGCGGCGCTCGGCACCGTCGCCCTCGACTTCGCGGCGTGGCGGGGCGGGGGCGCGACGCCCGACGGCCTCGTGGCCATGTCCGTCTCCGGCCACAAAGTCGGCGCCCCAGTGGGCACGGGCGCGCTCGTCGTATCGCGCCACGCGCAGCTGACACCCCTCGCGCACGGCGGTGGCCAGCAGCGGGGGCTTCGCGCGGGTACCCAGGATGTCGCCGGGGCGGCGGCGTTCGCGGCGGCGCTCGACATCGCCGAGGCCGAGCGCGCCCACGAGGCGGTCCGGGTCGAGCGCCTTCGCGGTCGCCTGATCGAGGGCATCCGATCGCTCGTGCCGTCGGCGGTCATCCTGGGCGATCTTCGCGACCGGCTGCCCGGCAACGTCCATGTGCTCTTCCCGGGCACGATCGGCGAGACTCTCCTGTTCCTCTTCGACACGGTCGGGATCGCGGTGTCGACCGGTTCGGCTTGCCAGGCCGGGGTCACGGAGCCCTCGCACGTCGTGCTCGCCCTGGGACGTGACGCCGACGACGCCCGTGCGGTGCTGCGTCTGACCCTCGGGCGCACGAGCACCGACGCCGACGTCGACGCGTTCCTCGCGGCCCTTCCCGAGGTGCACCGGCGTGCGGTCGCCGCCCGCGCCGGGCGTGCAGCCCGCACGTAGACTGGGGCGATGCGAGTACTGGCTGCGATGAGCGGCGGCGTCGACTCGGCGGTCGCCGCGGCCCGAGCCGTCGACGCCGGGCACGACGTCGTCGGCGTACACCTCGCGCTCTCCCGCGCGGGCGGCACGCTGCGGGCCGGCAGCCGCGGCTGCTGCACGATCGAGGATGCGATGGACGCGCGCCGCGCCGCCGACCTCCTCGGCATCCCCTTCTACGTCTGGGACTTCTCCGAGCGCTTCCGCGATGACGTCATCGACGACTTCGTCGCGGAGTACCGCGCCGGCCGGACACCGAACCCGTGCATGCGGTGCAACGAGAAGATCAAGTTCGCGGCGCTCCTCGAGCGCGCCATCGAACTCGGATTCGATGCTGTGTGCACCGGTCACTACGCCCTCCTGGTCGACGGCCCCGAGGGACGCGAGCTGCACCGCGCGTCGGATGCCGCGAAGGACCAGTCGTACGTCCTCGGCGTGCTCACGGCGGAGCAGCTCGCCCACACCTACTTCCCGCTCGGGTCGACGCCCTCGAAGGGCGAGGTGCGCGCGGAGGCGGCCGAGCGTGGTCTGACGGTCGCGCAGAAGCCCGACAGTCACGACATCTGCTTCATCCCCGACGGCGACACCCGAGGGTGGCTCGCCGAGAAGGTCGGCGCCGAGGCGGGCGAGATCGTCGACCGCACGGGAGCGGTGGTCGGACGTCACGAGGGGGCGCACGCGTTCACCGTGGGTCAGCGCCGAGGCCTCCAGCTGGGCGTTCCAGCGCCGGACGGCAAGCCTCGCTTCGTGCTCGAGGTGCGCCCGGTGGACAACCGTGTCGTGGTGGGTCCGAAGGAGGCGCTGGCGACCGCTGAGATCGCGGGGGGCCGCTTCACGTGGGCCGGGCGGGCGCCGTCCGAGCGCGTCTTCGCCTGCGAAGCGCAGATCCGGGCGCACGCCGATCCTGTCCCGGCCCGAGCCGAGATCACCGAGAACGAGATCGTCGTGACCCCTGACACTGCCTTCGACGGCGTGGCTCCGGGTCAGACGGCCGTGATCTACGACGGCTCGCGCGTTCTCGGACAGTTCACGATCGACCGGACCGTCTCGGCCGTCCCGGTCGACGCCTGATCGAGCCGGCGGCGGCGCGCAGCGCGTCGGCCAGCTCCGTGTAGCGGAACCGGTACCCCGCTTCGAGGAGGCGCTCGGGGACGACCCAACGGCTCTTCAGCACGAGTTCCGGTTCGGTGCGCAGGAGCCACATCGCGGGTTCGAGCATCCACCGCCAGGAGGGAACGCCGAACGGCATCCCGACGGTGGAGCGCAGCTCTCGCATGAGGGTGCGGTTATCCGATGCGTGCGGACTCACGACGTTGACGATTCCCGCCATGTCCTCGTGCGCATCGACCCAGCGCAGCGTGCCCACGACGTCGTCGATGTGCACCCAGCTGAACCGCTGCCGCCCGCGCGTGCGATACCAGGGTGCGGTGCTCCCGGTCGGGTGATCGCCGATGCCGCGATAGCGGCGGTGCGGCATGATCGGACCATCGATCTGCGGGCCGCCGAGGCCGACGCGGGCCAGCGTCAGCAGCATGGCGGTGGCGGGCCCCGGGCCCAGGACGATGGCCATCCGCAGGGCGACGCGGCGCGTCCGCGGAAGCTCGCCGTTGAAGAACGCCGCCTCCCATGCGCGTGCCACGTCGACGGAGAAGCCGCTCCCGAGCTCGCCGTCTGATTCGGAGTTCGGCCGGTCGGTCGCGTGACGGTAGATCGTGGCGGTCGACGCGTTGACCCAGAGTCGCGGCGGTTGTGCGGCCCGGCGGACGGCAGCGGAGAGGTCGCGCGTCGTCGCCACCCGCGAGCGCAGGATCTCGTCGCGGTTGCGATCGGTGTAGCGGCAGTCCACCGATTTGCCTGCCAGGTTGACGAGGAGATCCGCGCCGTCGATGAGGCGGGCCACGGCGGCCGCATCGTCCCACGTCCTGCCGGACGCGCGCCCGATCGTGTCGACGGTATAACCGTCGGTCGTGAGCGCGTCGACGATTGCGGTGCCGATGAATCCGGAGGCGCCGGCCACGACGGCGCGGGGGCGGGTGTTGCTCATACGGTCATCGTAGTAGTTTCTGAACATGTTCAGTACCGGAGGAAACGGTCCGCACGATCGGTCGATATACGAACGCGCGCTCGGGGGGGACCTCTCGCGCATGCCGCCCGTGCTCCGCGTCTACTTCGGCTCGATACCCGCGGGGTGCGTCGGGGTCGGAGAGGGCATCTACGACGAGGCGGGCTACTGCGGCCCCCGCTGGCTGCGGCCCATCGTCCGCTTGTTCGCTGGGCGCGGGGTGATGTTCCCCGAACGGGGTACCGACGTACCGTTCGTGGTCGTGAACACGCCCCGGCGGGACGATTCTCTCCACGCGGAGCGCGACTTCCTCTTCGCCGGTGCCCCGCGGCGCATGGTCGACGCGATGAGCTGCGCTCGAACCGGCGAGATCGTCGACCGTCTCGGTCGTCGGGGCGGGCTGGAAGTGCGCCTTCGCGCCGAAGCCGACCTCCGCGGGATGCGGATGCGGTCCGTGGGACTCGCCGTCCGATTGGGTGCGGCGCGGCTGCCGCTTCCTCCGGTGGCGGGAGTGGCCGTGACCGAGACTGCGGACCACGCGGATGCCGTGGCGCAGCGCGTCGAGGTGAGCGTGCGGGCGTGGCTGATCGGGGAGCTCTTCCGCTATCACGGTTCGTTCACGTACCGCATCCAGCCGGCCGACGGGAACCCCGTCCGCGGCGTCGTACCCCCTGCCTAGACTGACGAGGTGGCAGACGGAGAACTCCCCGAGATCACCCTCGACGAGGCGCGCGCAGAATCCCGTGACCTGATCGACCGGATCACCGCGGCGCGCGACGCGTACTACGGTCGCGATGCCGAGGTCGTCGACGATGCGACGTACGACGGGTGGATGCGTCGCCTCGACGAGCTCGAGCGAGTGCATCCCGAGCTGCAGTCGCAGGACTCGCCCACGCAGACGGTCGGCGCCGCCGAGTCGACGCTGTTCGCGCCGGTCACGCACGCCGAACGGATGCTGAGCCTCGACAACGTCTTCTCGCCCGAAGAGCTGACCGATTGGTGCGTCAAGGCAGCGGCGTCCGCCGGCCGTCCTGTCCGTTGGCTCTCCGAACTCAAGATCGACGGACTCGCGATCAGCCTGCGCTACGAGAACGGCGTCCTGACATCTGCCGCGACACGCGGCGACGGCCGCGTCGGTGAGGACGTCACCGTGAACGCCCTGCGCGTCAGCGGCATCCCCGAGCGCCTCGCGGGAGACGGGCACCCGGCGGTCGTCGAGGTGCGCGGCGAGATCTTCATCCCCGTCGCTGAGTTCGCTCAGCTCAACGCGCTCCAGGCCGAGATGCGCGATCGTGTGGTCGAAGATGCGCGGTCCCGTTCCCGCGCGTTCGACGAGGAACGCGCGCGCATCAGCGCCGAGCGCCGATTCCCGGCCTTCGCGAACCCTCGCAACGCCGCGAGCGGGGGGCTGCGCCAGCAGCTCGACAAGAAGTCGGGTCTCGAGCTCGAAGCCTCCGAGGCCCGCGTCCGCTCACTCCGGCTCTACGTGCACGGGATCGGAGCCTGGCAGAATCCGCCGGTGTCGTCGCAGAGCGAGATCTATGCGCTCTTGGCTGAATGGGGTCTGCCCATCAGCCCGCACTCGCAGACCCACGAGAGCATCGACGGCGTGCTCGGCTACGTCGCGCACTTCGGCGAGAACCGTCACAGCGTCGAGCACGAGCTCGACGGTGTGGTCGTGAAGATCGACGAGCTGGCGCTGCACGACGAGCTGGGCGCGACCAGTCGCGCACCTCGCTGGGCGATCGCCTACAAGTACCCGCCGGAACAGGTCAATACCAAGCTGCTCGACATCGTCGTGTCGGTCGGTCGCACCGGCCGGGCCACGCCCTTCGCCGTGATGGCGCCCGCCCGCGTCGCGGGCAGCGTCGTGCGGCAGGCGACGCTGCACAACCAGGACGTCGTCCGCGCCAAGGGCGTCCTCATCGGCGACACCGTGGTGCTGCGGAAGGCGGGGGACGTCATCCCCGAAGTACTGGGACCCGTGGTCGAGTTGCGCGACGGCACGGAACGCGCGTTCGTCATGCCCACGAACTGCCCCGAGTGCGGGTCGCCGTTGCGCCCCGCCAAGGAGGGCGACATCGACCTCCGCTGCCCCAATGCGCGCTCCTGCCCGGCGCAGGTGCGTGGTCGCGTCGAGCACGTCGGGTCCCGCGGCGCCCTCGACATCGAGGCGCTCGGAGAGGTCACGGCAGCCGCCCTCACGCAGCCGCTGGGCGACGCCACCCCGCCGCTGGTGACCGAGGCCGCTCTCTTCGAGCTCACCCTCGATCAGCTCGTGCCGATCGAGGTCATCGTCCGCGACTCCGAGACGGGCGAGCCCCGTGTGGACGAGAAGACGGGCGAACCCGTGCGGCGTGCTCCCTTCCGGCGCAACCCCTCGGCTGCGGAGAAGAAGGATGGGCTGACCGGACCGCAACCGTCGGCGCAGGCACTGAAGCTGCTCGACGAGCTCGAGAAGGCGAAGACGAAGGAGCTGTGGCGGTTCCTCGTCGCGCTCAGCATCCGCCACGTCGGTCCGGTCGCGGCGCGTGCCCTCGCGCAGTGGTTCGGCTCGATCGCCGCGATCCGTGCGGCGACGCGGGACGAACTGGCGGCCGTCGAGGGCGTGGGCGGCATCATCGCGGATTCTCTGATCGACTGGTTCGAGGTCGACTGGCACAGCGAGATCGTCGAGCGATGGGAAGCCGCCGGGGCGCGGCTCGAGGTACCGGGTCACCCCGGACCGGGCGCAGCCGTGGTCGAGGGCGGAGTTCTCGAGGGCATCACCGTCGTGGCGACGGGATCGCTCGAGGGCTACACCCGCGAAGGCGCCCAGGAGGCGATCCTCGCCGCCGGTGGAAAGGCCGGCTCGTCCGTCTCGAAGAAGACCGACTTCGTCGCGGCGGGGCCGGGCGCAGGATCCAAGCTGGCCAAGGCAGAACAGCTCGGTGTGCGGATCATCGATGCCGCGCAGTTCCGCCTCCTCGTCGAGCAGGGGCCAGCGGCCCTCGATTCCTGAACAGGGGATGACGCGAGACCGGTGTCTGCGGCTCGACCTAGAGTGACGACGATCACAAGGAGGCCGCATGTCAGATCCGCTCACCCCGCAGGAGATCGCCTGGCTCGATCAGGAGCACCGCCGCGTCACCGAGACCATACGGCGTTACGGTGTGGCGGCCGAGTATGTCATCGGCGACCCGCCGCGCCGCCAGCCGAGCTTCGCATACTCGATCGGCTTGTTCGGCCTCGGTCATCCCGAGGTCCTCGTCTTCGGATTGAATGACGCGAACGCGGGTGCTCTCATCAACGACGTTGCGGCGCGTGTGCGGGCCGGGTCGGATCTCACGGTCGGCGAGGTGCTGTCATTCCCCGGCTGGGCGCATCGCGTGAGCGTGGCGGAGGTCCCGAACCCCGGCGAGGTGCTGTTCTCGGCCAACTCGTACTACGACCGGCCGCCGTTCGCCTCGGTCCCGGCCCTCCAGCTGATCTACGACGATATCGAGGGTCGCTTCCCCTGGGATGAGGGGTACAGCAGGCCGCGCTGGCTGCAGCCGGAGCCGGGCGCCTTCCGCGCGTGAGCGAAGGGCGGGGATCAGCCCGCGAGGAGCCGATCGCGGACTTGGCGACGCAAGACCTTGCCGATCATCGACTTCGGCAGCTCGTCGACGACGACCACCCGACGCGGCACCTTGTAGGGCGTCAGGATGCCGCGGCAGAAGTCCCGCACGTCGGCCTCGTCGATTGTCGCCCCGGGGGCGGCGACCACGGCGGCCACGACATCCTCGCCGGAATGCTCGCTGGGCAGCCCGACGACGGCGGCGTCGGCGATCTGCGGGTGCTGACGCAGCGCGATCTCGACCTCGGTCGGTGCGACGTTGAAGCCGCCGGTGATGATGAGTTCCTTGATCCGGTCGACGATCCGCACGAATCCCGCCTCGTCGATCGTCACGATGTCGCCCGTGCGGAACCAGCCGTCGACGAAGACCTTCTCGGTCTCCTCGGGCTTGCCGTAGTAGCCGGTGAACACCTGGGGGCCGCGGACCAGTAGCTCGCCCCGCCCGCCGGGCTCGACGTCCCGTGTCGGTTCGTCCGGGTCCACGACGCGGCACTCGGTGCCGGGAAGCGGTAGACCGACGGTGCCGGGGACACGGTTCCCGGCCACGGGATTGGCCATCAGGACGGGGGAGCATTCCGACAGCCCGTATCCCTCGACGAGGTATCCGCCCGTCGATGCCTCGAACGGCACGACGAGCTCGTGGGGGAGCGCCATCGCGCCGGAGATCGCGACCTGCGTGCCCGCGAGTGACACGCCCGCCGCATCGGCGGCCGCAAGCAACCGCTCGGCGATCGGCGGAACCAGGGGCAGGAGAGTGGCCGGATGCCGCTTGTGCACCGCGAGCACGAGGGCCGGATCGAACTTCGGGAAGAGGACGAGCCGCGCACCCATCGACATCGCGAAAGTGAGGCAGAGGGTCAGGCCGTACGCGTGGAACATCGGCAGCACCGCGTAGACGACGCAACCCGCGCCGCGCTCGATCGTCGGGGTCCACGCCTGCGCCTGGGCCGCGTTCGCCAGGAGGTTTCGATGGGTGAGCGCCGCGCCCTTGGGGTTGCCCGTCGTGCCGCTGGTGTACTGGATGAGAGCGAGATCACCCGTGGTCGGACCCACGTGGCTCGCCGGCAGGGGATCGTGGCGTTCGGCATCCGACCAGAATCCGTGCACGCGATTGCGGGCCACGGGAGAGGTGAGTGCTTCACGCGACTCGCGCGCCTTGGCGATGGGCAGGCGGAGCGCCGCCCGCATGTGGAACGGCATGGCCGTGGTGATGTCGACGGCGATCACGGCGTTGAGGGCCAGATCGTCGGGGAAGTCGAGCAGCACCGAGACGAGCTTGCTCCAGACGATGGCGACCTTCGCGCCGTGATCTTCGAACTGCTTGCGCATCTCGCGCGGGGTATAGAGCGGGTTGTGCTCGATGACGACGGCCCCCAGGCGCAGAACGGCGTAGAAGGCCACGATGTGCTGCGGGCAGTTGGGCAGCACGATAGCCACCCGGTCGCCGCGGCGCACACCGGCATCCCGCAGGTACGCGGCGGCTCGTTCGATCCGGTCCTGCAGCTGCTGGTACGAGACGGTGCGGCCGAAGAACTCCAGGGCGGGGGCGTCGGGATGCTCCCGTGCGGACGTCGCCACGATGTCGACGAGCGAGCCCTCCATGGGCGGGAGGTCCTCCGGCACCCCGTCGGCGTAGCTGGCGATCCAGGGACGTGGCGGGTCGTAGGTCGTCACGCTGACACCCTACGGGTCTCGCGGGCGATCGGGCCCCAACTAGAATCGTCGGGTGTCTGAAATCACCCCCGATCTCGTGCGCCACCTCGGCGTGCTCGCCCGGATCCAGCTGAACGACGAGGAGGTCGAGCGTCTCACGGGACAGCTCGACGCGATCGTCGACAACATCGCGAAGGTGTCGGAGGTGGCGACGCCGGATGTTCCGGCGACGAGCCACCCGATCGCCCTCGAGAACGTCTTCCGCGAGGACGTCCCCGGCGACATGCTCACGCTCGACCAGGTTCTCCAGAACGCACCCGAACGAGCGGACGACCGTTTCCGCGTGACCGCGATCCTGGGGGAGGAGCAGTGAGCGACTTCATCCGGTCGAGCGCCGCCGAGCTCGCCGCCCGTCTGGCCGACCGCAGCATCAGCAGCGTCGAGGTGACTCAGGCTCACCTCGACCGCATCGCCGCCGTCGATGGTGACGTGCACGCGTTCCTGCACGTCTCCGAGCACGCCCTCGAGGTGGCGGGCGAGATCGACGCGCGCCGCGCCGCGGGTGAGGAGCTCGGCGAGCTGGCGGGTGTGCCCCTCGCGATCAAGGACGTGCTCGTCACCACGGACATGCCGTCGACGAGTGGGTCGAAGATCCTCGAGGGCTTCATGTCGCCCTACGACGCGACGGTCGTGGCGCGCGCTCGTGCTGCGGGACTCGTCCCGCTCGGCAAGACGAACATGGACGAGTTCGCGATGGGCTCCTCGACGGAGCACTCCGCGTACGGGCCGACCCGCAATCCGTGGGACCTCGACCGCATCCCCGGCGGCTCCGGGGGCGGTTCCGCCGCCGCCGTCGCCGCGTTCGAGGCGCCGCTCGCCCTCGGATCCGACACCGGCGGCTCGATCCGTCAGCCCGCGCACGTCACGGGCACGGTCGGAGTGAAGCCGACGTACGGTGGCGTCAGCCGCTACGGCTCCATCGCGCTCGCCTCGAGTCTCGACCAGGTCGGTCCCGTCTCGCGCACCGTTCTCGACTCGGCTCTGCTGCACGACGTCATCGGCGGCCACGACCCGCACGACTCGACGTCGCTGGCGGACCAGTGGCCGTCCTTCGCCGCGGCAGCGCGCGAGGGTGCCCGGGGCGATGTGCTGCGCGGACTCAAGGTCGGCGTCATCCGCGAGCTCGCCGATGTCGGCTTCCAGCCCGGCGTCAGCGCGTCGTTCCGCGCATCTTTGGCGGCGGTGGAGGCGCAGGGCGCGGAGATCGTCGAAATCAGTGCACCCCACTTCGAGTACGGGGTCGCCGCGTACTACCTGATCCTCCCGGCCGAGGCGTCGAGCAACCTCGCGAAGTTCGACTCGGTGCGGTTCGGACTTCGCGTCGACGTGCCCGGCGGCACCGTCGAGGACGTCATGTCGGCGACCCGCGAAGCCGGCTTCGGCGACGAGGTCAAGCGCCGCATCATCCTGGGCACCTACGCCCTGTCGGCCGGCTACTACGACGCCTACTACGGCAGCGCTCAGAAGGTGCGGACGCTCATCCAGCGCGATTTCGACGAAGCTTTCGCGCAGGTCGATGTCATCGCGACTCCGTCCGCACCCACGACCGCGTTCCGTCTCGGCGAGCAGATCGACGATCCGCTGCAGATGTACCTGAACGACGTGACGACCATCCCGGTCAATCTCGCCGGCGTTCCGGGGATCTCCATTCCGTCGGGGCTGTCGGATGACGATGGTCTGCCGGTCGGTATCCAGTTCATCGCTCCGGCGCGCCAGGACGCACAGCTGTATCGGGTGGGCGCCGCGCTCGAGTCTCTGCTCGTCGACAGCTGGGGCGGCCCGCTGCTCGACCGCGCACCGATCCTGGGAGGGGCACGCTGATGGCTGCCAAGGTCGCACTGATGGACTTCGACAAGGCGCTGGAGCTGTTCGAGCCCGTGCTCGGCTTCGAGGTGCACGTCGAGCTGAACACGCGCACGAAGATGTTCTCGCCGGCTGCGAACCCGGCTCACCCCGACAACCACGGCGCAGCTCCGAACACCCTCGTCGCGCCCGTCGACATGGGTCTGCCCGGGGCGCTCCCTGTCGTGAACGAGACGGCGATCCGGTCGTCGATCAGCCTGGGTCTCGCGCTCGGCTGCTCGATCGCACCCTCGAGCCGCTTCGCGCGGAAGAACTACTTCTACCCGGACCTCGGCAAGAACTACCAGATCTCGCAGTACGACGAGCCGATCGCGTTCGAGGGCGCGGTCGAGGTGGAGCTGTCCGACGGCACCACCGTCACCGTCGACATCGAGCGGGCCCACATGGAGGAGGATGCGGGCAAGCTCACGCACATGGGCGGCGCCGCGGGTCGTATCCAGGGCGCCGAGTTCTCGCTCGTCGACTACAACCGAGCCGGAGTGCCGCTCGTCGAGATCGTGACCAAGCCGATCTTCGGTGCCGAGCACCGCGCGCCGGAGATCGCGAAGGCCTATGTCCGCACGATCCGCGACATCGTCATCGGCCTGGGTATCTCGGAGGCGCGCCTCGAGCGGGGGAACCTGCGGTGCGACGCGAACGTGTCGCTGCGTCCCCGGGGCCAGGAGAAGCTCGGCACGCGTACCGAGACGAAGAACGTCAACTCGATGCGCTCCGTCGAGCGTGCGGTGCGCTACGAGATCCAGCGTCAGGCCGCCATCCTCGCCGAGGGCGGCACCATCACGCAGGAGACTCGGCACTGGCATGAGGACACCGGCACGACCTCGCCGGGGCGCCCGAAGTCGGATGCCGACGACTACCGGTACTTCCCGGAGCCCGATCTGCTGCCGGTCGCACCGTCGCCGCAGCTGATCGACGAGCTCCGCGCGGCCCTTCCCGAGCCGCCGGCTGCCCGACGCCGCCGGCTGCAGGGCGAATGGGGCTTCACCGACCTCGAGTTCCAGGACGTCGTCAACGGCGGCCTGCTCGCCGAGGTCGACGCGACGGTCGCGGCGGGGGCGTCGCCCGCTTCGGCCCGCAAGTGGTGGACCGGCGAGATCACGCGCGTCGCGAACGCGCGTGGGGCCGAGCCGCAGGCGCTCGTCTCGCCGGCTGACGTGGCGGCGCTGCAGAAGCTGGTGGATGCCGGAACCCTGACCGACAAGCTGGCGCGCCAGGTGCTCGAGGGCGTGATCGACGGCGAAGGCTCGCCCCAGGAGGTCGTGGATTCGCGCGGCTTGGCTGTGGTGTCGGACGACGGCGCTCTGATCGCCGCGATCGACGACGCCCTCGCCGCTCAGCCGGACGTCCTGGCGAAGATCAAGGACGGCAAGGTGCAGGCTGCGGGAGCGGTGATCGGCGCGGTCATGAAGGCTATGAAGGGTCAGGCCGACGCCGCGCGCGTGCGCGAGCTGATCCTCGAGCGCGCGGCCCAGTAGGCGCAGCTTCGTCGCACGGCCGCGTCGTCCGACGGCGCGGCCGTTGTCGGCGGTACCCGCGACAATAGAAGCATGGGACGCGGCGACGGCACGGGACGCATCGTGTCGCCGCCGGATGCGGACGACACCGGCACCCGCATCCTCCACGTCGACATGGACGCCTTCTACGCGGCCGTCGCGGTGCTGGACGACCCGTCCCTCGCGGGCAAGCCCATCATCGTCGGCGGCGTGGAGCGCCGCGGCGTCGTCTCGAGCGCCTCGTACGAAGCGCGGCGCTTCGGCGTCCGGTCGGCGATGCCGGTCGCGCGCGCCCTGCAGCTGTGCCCGCAGGCCATCGTGGTCCCGACGACGTTCGAGCGCTACACGGAGCTCTCTCGACGCGTGATGGAGATCTTCCGGTCGATCACGCCACTGGTCGAGCCGCTCTCGATCGACGAGGCGTTCCTCGACGTGAGCGGGGCCCGTCGGCTCTGGGGGAGCCCACGCGAGATCGCGCAGCTCATTCGACGGCGCGTGCTGAGCGAGACCGGCCTCACCTGCAGCGTGGGGGTCGCGGCGACGAAGCACGTCGCCAAGATGGCGTCGACGATCTCCAAGCCTGACGGGCTCCTCGTCGTCGCCGAGCACCAGACGCTCCGCTTCCTCGCAGGTCGCCCGGTCGGTGCCCTGTGGGGCGTGGGCCCCAAAGCCGCCGAGGCCCTCCTCGCGCGCGGCATCCGGACGGTGGCCGACGTGTGGGACACCCCGCGCTCCGTCCTCGACCGTGCGCTCGGTCCGGCGATGGGCGAGCGCGTGTGGCATCTCTCGCGCGGTCACGACGCTCGTCAGGTGCAGACCGAACGGGCCGAGAAGAGCATCTCGCACGAGGAGACGTTCTCCCACGACGTCACCGACCTCACGGTGCTCCGTTCCGAGCTCAGGCGTCTGGCCGACCGGGTGGGCGCGCGACTGCGCGCTGGCGGCTGGGAGGCTGGGACGGTGTCGATCAAGGTGCGACTGAGCGACTTCTCGACGTACTCCCGCTCGCAGACTCTGCCCCTGGCGACGAACGTCGGGCAGCGCATCGGGTCAGCGGCGATCGAGTTGCTTTCGTCGGTGGAGCTCTCGCAACCGGTGCGACTCATCGGCGTCCGAGCCGAGAAGCTGCGTCCGGACGGCACGGGAGGCCTCACGCTCTGGGACGACGATGAGGAATGGCGCCGCGTCGACGACGCCCTCGACGGGGCCCGCG
This sequence comes from Microbacterium sp. M4A5_1d, assembly GCF_053345465.1. NCBI lineage: Bacteria > Bacillati > Actinomycetota > Actinomycetes > Micrococcales > Microbacteriaceae > Microbacterium > Microbacterium sp. M4A5_1d. The sequence goes on along the minus strand of NZ_JBKFAD010000001.1, from coordinate 405,846 downwards.
CCCGCTTCGGCCGGGGTGCGGTCACGCGGGCGAGCGTGCTCGGACCTCGTCGCGACGTCGGCGCCATGCCGACCAACCCGCGCCCCGACCACGAACATTGACACCTGTACCGCGGCACCCGGGGGAGGGTACGGTGGGTCCATGCCCAACCTCGCACTCGAACTCGGCAAGCAGACCGCGAATCTCGGCGTCACCAGCGTCTACGGCGAACAGCAGGATGTCGACGGCATCACGCTCATTCCGGTCGCGCTGACGTGGAGCGGCTTCGGGGCCGGCGAGGACAATGAGGGAAACAGCGGCGGCGGGGGCGGCGGCTACGCCATCCCCGTCGGGGCGTACGTGCGCAAGGGCGATGATCTGCGTTTCGAGCCGAACCTCGTGTCGCTGGTCGCCGTCGGCATTCCCTTCGTCTGGGTCGTGGGCCGCGCTCTCAGCCGTGTCATCCGCGCCCTCAAGAAGTAGGGCCGTCGCGCGCCTGACCTCGGCGGCGCTCGTCCGCACCGTCCTCGACGAGGTCTCGCCGGGCGACGTCGTGATCATCGATGGGCGCAGCGGCGCGGGAAAGTCCACGCTGGCGCGCGAGCTCGAGCGACAGTGGGACGGCGCGCAGCCGCCGCAGTTGGTCGCGCTCGATGAGCTGTATCCCGGATGGGACGGCCTCGCTGCGGGTGCCGAGTACGCCGTCGCGCGCGTGCTCGCCCCGCGTCGCACAGGCGCGCCCGCGCGCTGGCAGCAGTGGGATTGGGCGGCGGACCGCTATGGCCAGGATCGCGCGCTGAAGGGCGACGAGTCGGTCATCCTGGAGGGCAGCGGTGCGCTGACTGCTGCGGCCGCAGCCTTCGCGACCGTACGGATCTGGTTGGACGCGCCGAGTGATGTGCGCAAGCGGCGTGCCCTGGACCGCGACGGTGAGACCTATCGGCCGCACTGGGAGCGCTGGGCGGCGCAGGAGCAGGACCACATCGCTCGGAACGATCCCCGCCGCCTCGCGACGCACGTCGTCGAACTGGTCTGATCATCCGTCGAGTGCTTGCAGCAGCATCTCCTGCCGGTACCCGAGCCACTCGTAGACGTCGAAGCGGGGATCCCCCACCGGCATGATGCTCTCGTCGGTGATGCCGATGCGCTCCGCAAGCACCAGACGGAGCCCAGCGAGCGTCCTCAGCCACGCCGTCTGCTCGTGCGGATCGAGCGTGAGTCCCTCGCCGGATGCCGTATGGGTGGAGCGATCGCGGGAGCCTCTCGCGAGGGTGGCCAGCACCAGGCGCGCATCCGCGGCGCGTGTCGCAGCGACATCGTCTCGTGTGAGGGCGCGGAACTCCGTCGCGGCAGCCGGGTCGTCCGGGTATGCGTCGGGGGAGAGCCGGCGGGCTGCCGGATCCCGAGGATCGTCGGGGGTTTCGACGAGCTCGAGGTACTGATCGACGAGTTCGCGGAGATAGTCCGCCTCGGCCGCGGGCAGCGCGAAAACGATGGTCGTGGTCATTCGTTCGCCCGTCTGACCGTCGCCCAGAGGCCGAATTCGTGCATCGCGCGCGTGTGCGCCTCCATCGCTTCGCGCGGACCCTCGGCGACGATCGCGTGCCCCTCGTGATGGACGGAGAGCATGAGCTGCGTCGCGCGGTCGCGCGAGTACCCGAAGTAGGTCCGGAAGACGTGGACCACATACGACATGAGGTTCACCGGGTCGTTCCACACGACGGTCTGCCATGGTTCGTCGGGCGCAGCACGGAGGTCGGTCTCGATGTCGAGGTCGGGGAGAGCGGTGCTCATCAGGCCCATCCGAGCTCGTGCAAGCGGTCGTCGTCGATGCCGTAGAAGTGGGCGATCTCGTGGACCAGCGTGGTGTGGACCTCGTCGCGAAGGCCGGCGACGTCGGCGCACGCGTGAAGATGCGGTTCGCGGTAGACGATGATGCGGTCGGGGAGCTCACCCTGCCCGTAGCGCTCGCGCTCTGTGAGGGCGTAGCCGTCGTAGAGGCCGAGCAGGTCGAGGCTGCCGTCTTCCGGGCGGTCTTCGACGACGAAGATGACGTTGTCGAGTCCGTCGACCATGTCGTCGGGGAGGCGATCCAGCTCGTCGGTGACGAGGAGCTCGAACTCCTCGACATCCATCTCGATCATCTGCACTCCCGGACCGGGGTGTTTACGTGGGGTGGCTAACGGGACTTGAACCCGCGACCCCCGCGACCACAACGCGGTGCTCTACCAACTGAGCTATAGCCACCATGTCTCCCGGTGAAACCGGGCAACCAGACGATTGTATTACACGGATGGGGCATACGACGACACGGCGGCCTCAGCGGCTGCCCGAGCCTCGTCGCTCGTGGGTCCGGGCGCCGGCACGAACACGGCGGAACGGTAGTAGGCGAGCTCGCGGATCGACTCTCGGATGTCGGCCAGCGCCCTGTGTCCGCCGTCCTTGGCCGGTGCCTGGAAGTAGGCGCGGGGGAACCAGCGCCGCGAGAGCTCCTTGATGCTCGAGACGTCGACGTTGCGGTAATGCAGCCAGGAGTCGACCCGGGGCATGTACTTCGCGAGGAACATCCGGTCGGTGCCGATCGTGTTGCCGGCGAGGGCTGCCTTGCCTTCGGGCACGAAGCGCTGGATGTACTCGAGCACCGCCGCTTCAGCATCGACGAGGGGGACGCCCGAGTCGAGCTCGGAAAGCAGGCCCGACGTCTCGTGCATCGCGGTCACGAAGTCGCCCATGTTCGCTCGCGCCGCCTCGCTCGGACGGATGACGAGCTGGAAGCCCGGGTCGAGCTGCCGCAGCTCGTAGTCGGTGACGATGACCGCCACCTCGACGAGCTCGTCGACGCTGAGATCCAGCCCCGTCATCTCGCAATCGATCCATACGAGACGGTCGTTCTCGGCTGCTCCCACCATGTCGCCCATCCTAGTGACCGGTCGCGACACGGTCGTTTTAGAAAACTGTTGACCGCGCGCGGCAGATGCGACCATCATGACTACTACGTCGTAGTAATACGTAGTAGAAGTGCGAGGAAGCATGTTCAGAATCGGCATCATCGGCACGGGCGGCATAGCGAGTGCCCACATCGGCGGGTACCTCGCGTTCCCTGGGGAGTGCGAGATCGTCGCCCTTGCCGACGTCATGCCGGGAAAGGCGGCGCAGAAGGCCGAGGAGTTCGGCCTGAGGGATGCCGCCGGCTACGACGACCCGCTCCGGATGATCGCGGAGGCCGATCTGGACCTCGTCAGCATCGCGACTCCGCCGTCGACGCACGCGGCCCTCTCGATCGCGGCGTTGGACGGCGGTGTGAATGTGCTGGTCGAGAAGCCGATGGCGCCGTCCCTCGAAGAGTGCGACGCGATGCTGGCCGCCCAGGAGCGCTCAGGCAAGGTGCTCTCGGTCGTCGCACAGAACCGGTTCCGCGACGACCTGGCGACGCTCAAAACCGTCGTCGACTCGGGGCTTCTCGGTCCGATCTCCTCCGTGCGGGTGGATTCGGCGTGGTGGCGCGGGCTGCCCTACTACGACCTCTGGTGGCGTGGCACCTGGGAGAAGGAGGGCGGCGGTTGCACCCTCAACCACGCGATTCACCACATCGACCTGCTGCTGTGGCTCCTCGGCCGCCCGATGGAGGTGACCGCGATGCTCGCCAACGCGCAGCACGACAACAGCGAGGTCGAGGATCTCTCCGTCGCGGTCCTCCGCTACGAACGCGGGCTCGCCCAGCTCACCAGCTCCGTGGTCCATCACGGGGAAGAGCAGGAGATCGTCATCCAGGGGGCGAACGCCCGGGTGTCGCAGCCGTGGCGGGTGATCGCCGAGCGCGCCGATGGTGGCGGATTCCCCGCGCAGGGCGGTGATCCCGAGCTGGTGGCAGCGATCGAGGCTGTCGTCACTGCCCGGGAACCTCTCGCGCACACCGGGCACGCGGGGCAGATCGGAGACCTGCTCGCCGCCATCCGGGAGGGGCGCGCTCCGGTCGCGGACGGGCGGGACGGCCGCAACGCGATCGAGGTCGTCTCGGCCATCTACAAGGCGGGCATCGAGCGCACCTTCGTCGACCTCCCGATCCCCGCCGACGACCCCTACTACCGCGCCGGCCAGCTCGTCGAGCGCGCACCCCGCTTCTACGAGAAGCAGCACTCACTCATCGAGGCGGCATCGTGACCGGCCTCTCGTTCCCCGGCGGCACCTCGCTGTCGCACCTCGACATCTACCACGACGCCGCCCCCGATGGCATCTGCGGCGGCAGTCCGCACATCCACCTCGTCTCGACGGAGGCTTACCTCGTCGTCGAGGGTCGTGGCGCCCTTCAGACGATCGACGGCGAGGGGGTCCGGGAGACCGAGCTGAATGCCGGATCGGTCGTCTGGTTCACGCCGGGCACGATCCACCGTGCGGTCAACCGCGGCGGGCTGAAGGTGCTGGTGCTGATGAGCAACGCGGGACTGCCGGAGGCCGGCGATGCCGTCATGACCTTCCCCCCGCATATCGTCGGCGACCCGGCGGCGTACGCCGAGGCGGCAGCACTGGGCGAGGGGGAGGAGCGGGCCGCGCGCGCCGCTCGCCGTCGGGACCTGGCCGTGACGGGGTTCCAGGCCTTGCGCGATGCGGTCGCCGCCGGCGATCGGGCTCCGCTCGACGACTTCTACGCAAGCGCCGGCGCGCTCGTCCGCGACCGGGCGGCCGCCTGGAGCGAGCTCGTCCGCGCCGGTGCGCTCGCTCAGGCGCAGACCTCGCTGACGCTCACCGAGGCCACCGCGCGCGGCGACGTCGCCCATCTGCGCGATGCCCGAGCCCGTGTCGCTCCCGCGCCCCCCGGGGAACGCGCCTTCGGCATGTGCGGACGGATCCGTGCCTACGACCTGACAGACCAGGAGAACACCCGATGACCGATTCATACACTTTCGACCCCCTCCCGCGCCCCGTCGTCCCTCCGGGCGAGTTCGCTTTCGCGGCGGTCGGTCTCGACCACGGCCACATCTTCGGCATGACCGATGGACTGATCGGCGCCGGGGCGACGGTGACCTGGGTGTTCGACGAGGATCACGCACGCGCCGCCGCGTTCGCGAAGCAGTATCCGACGGCACGCATCGCCTCGAGCGAGCAGGAGGTCCTGAACGACCCCGCGGTTCGGCTGGTCGCGACCGCCGCGATTCCGTCGCAGCGTGCGCCCATCGGACTGCGGGCGATCGACGCAGGGAAGCACGCTTTCGTCGACAAGGCGCCCCTGACGACCTTCGCGCAACTGGATGCCGTCCGGGAGGCGACCGCACGGACGGGTCTGCTCTATGCGGTGTACTACGGCGAGCGCGTGCACTCGGAGGCGGCGATCCTCGCAGATCAGCTCGTCCAGCGGGGCGCGATCGGCAGGGTCGTGCAGGTCGTGTGCTTCGGTCCGCATCGCATCGGCGGGGGACGCCCCGATTGGTTCTACGACCCGGCGCAGTACGGCGGCATCCTCTGTGACATCGGCAGCCACAACTTCGACCAGATCCTCCATTACACGGGTGCGACGACCGGTCGGGTGTCGACCTCGACCATCGCGAACTACGCGCATCCGGAGACTCCCGGCCTGCAGGACTTCGGCGACGCGCACGTGGTCCTCGACAACGGTGCGACGGGATACGTCCGCGTCGACTGGTTCACCCCCGACGGCTTGGGAGTGTTCGGTGACGGGCGCACGCTTCTGCTGGGCACCGACGGGTACATCGAGCTGCGCAAGTACATCGACATCACGACCGACAACGGTGGTGGCCAGGTGCTCCTCGTGAATCAGGAGGCGCAGCACCGGTTCAACGCGAACGGCATGACGGGGTTCCCGTATTTCGGGCAGCTCATCCGCGACTGCATCGATGGCACCGAAACCGCGATGAGCCAGGACCACGCCTTGATGGCGGCGGAGCTCAGCCTGCACGCGCAGATGGGCGCGACGGTGATCGGCTCTCCGTCGCCGGCGCCCGTCCTGACACCCTGACGGGGACCCGGTCACGAAGACCACGAGGATGTGGAGTTCCGAATGACGCAATCCGTTCACGCGCCGGTTCGGCTCGGGGAGGGCCCGAGGCCGGGCACCGCCACGCGCGCGATCACCACGGCGCCCGCGAAGCGGCGACTGTTCCGCCGTGATCGCACCCCGCGAGCCAAGCAGACCTGGCGTCGTGCCCTCGTCCGCGACTGGCGGCTGTACACCTTCCTTCTCGTGCCGGTCGTCTTCCTGCTCGTGTTCCGGTACATCCCGATGCTCGGAAACGTCATCGCCTTCCGGCGGTTTCGCCCCGGGGGATCGATCTTCGGCGACGAGTGGGTGGGCTTCTACTACTTCGAGGCGTTCATCTCGAACCAGCAGTTCTGGACGGTGTTCTGGAACACGGTGGTGCTCGGAGGCCTCACCCTGCTGATCACGTTCCCGCTGCCGATCATCCTGGCGCTCATGCTCAACGAGCTGCGCTCGCGTCGCTTCAAGCGCATCGTGCAGACGATCTCGTATCTTCCGCACTTCATGTCGGTCGTCATCGTCGCCGGCCTGGTGCTGCAGCTGACCGCTCTGAACGGGACGGTCAACCAGGTCGTCGAGGCGATGGGGGGCGACCCCGTGCCGTTCATGCAGCGCCCCGAGTGGTTCCGCTCCATCTACGTGTCGTCCGAGGTGTGGCAGACGGTCGGCTGGGGAACGATTCTGTACCTCGCCGCGCTCACCACCATCGACGATCAGCTCTACGAGGCCGCCCGCATCGACGGGGCCAATCGCTGGCAGCAGACCTGGCACATCACACTGCCGGGGATCCGCCCGACGATGATGGTGCTCCTCATCCTGAACATCGGCTCCTTCATGGCCGTCGGGTTCGAGAAGGTCCTGCTGTTGCAGAATCCACTCATCTACTCGACGGCGGACGTCATCTCTACGTATCTCTACCGCGTCGGCATCCAGTCGGCCCAGTTCTCGTACGGAACGGCCATCGGTCTGTTCGAGGCCGTCATCGGCCTCGTGCTCGTCCTCGGCGCGAACGCCCTCTCCCGTCGATTGGTTGGTACCTCGCTGTGGTGACCGAAGCCCTTCCCCCGAAGCCAGACAGTGCCCGCGTGCGCCGGGAGACCGGCATCATCAAGGAGTCAGCGGGTTACCGCACCTTCCGTGTGGTGAACGCCGTCGCGCTCGTGCTCGTCTGCGTCGTGACGCTCTATCCGTTCATCAACCTCGTCGCCAAGGCGTTCTCGTCGGAGGGGTACATCGCCGCCGGCGAAGTGAACCTGATCCCGCGCGGCTTCAACATCGACACGTTCCGCGTTGTCATGAACGACGGCACGTTCTGGACGAACTACGGGAACACGTTCCTGTACACGATCGTCGGAACCGTCATCGCGATGGCGATCACCACGACGTACGCCTACGCGCTCAGCAAGCCGTATCTGAAGGGACGGACCTTCTTCGTCGGCATCGCGGTGTTCACGATGTTCTTCGGCGGCGGGCTCATCCCCAACTACATCCTCATCGCCAACTACCTCGGCTGGCGCAACAGCATCTGGGCCGTCGTGGTACCCGGAGCGCTGAGCGTCTTCAACCTGCTCGTCATGAAGTCCTTCTTCGAGAACTTCCCGGAGGAACTCGAAGAAGCCGCAGCGATCGACGGGCTCACGACCTACGGCATCTTCTTCCGGATCGTGCTGCCGCTGTCGAAGGCCGTGCTCGCGACGATGACGCTGTTCTACGCCGTGAGCATCTGGAACTCGTGGTTCAACGCCTTCCTGTTCCTGGACGACAAGTCACTGTTCCCGGTGACCGTCTACCTACGGAACCTCATCGCCGCGGCGACGGGGGTCCAGGAAGCGATCGGCGGCGAGTCCGCTCAGGTCGCTTCGAACATCCAGGCCGTCACGATGCTGCTCACCGTGCTCCCCATCATCTGCCTGTACCCCTTCATCCAGCGCTACTTCGTCTCGGGCGTGATGCTCGGGTCGGTGAAGGGCTGAATCCCCTACGTCGAACGACGACGTTCACACAGAGGAGAAACACCATGAGAATCACTCGCCACACCCTCGCCGGTGCCGCGGGCCTGGCTGCGGTCGCGGTCGCGCTGTCCGCCTGCTCCGGGCCCGCGACCGAGGATGCCGCCCGCGACGGCGGTGCCACGATCGGAGAGGCCCAGTCCGTCGGCGCAATGGAGGACTTCGAGGCCGGGGTCTCCTTCGCCGCGACCGAGCCGGTCCAGTTCTCGATCATGTATCGGGACCACCCCAACTATCCGGTGAAGGACGACTGGTCGTTCTTCGAGCATCTCGAGAAGGACCACAACGTCACGTTCTCCCGTACGGACATCCCGATGGCCGATTTCGATCAGAAGAAGTCTCTTCTCATCGGCAGCGGCGAGGCCACCGACATCATCTCGTCGACGTACGCGGGATCCGAGACGCAGTTCGTCTCGGGCGGTGCGATTCTGCCGGTCTCGGACTACTTCGACTACATGCCGAACTTCCAGCAGAAGATCGCTGATTGGGACCTCGAGGACGATCTCCGGAATCGTCGCCAGGAGGACGGGAAGATCTACCACCTTCCCGGCTTGCGCGAGGTGCCCGATGTCCAGTACTCGGTGGCCATCCGCGAGGATCTGTGGAAGAAGGCCGGCATCACCGAGGATCCGGCGACCTGGGACGAGTACCTCGAGCAGCTCGAGAGGGTGAAGCAGGCAAATCCCGAGCTGGACTACGCGATGTCGGATCGCTGGACGGATGCGACACCGCTCGGCTCCCTGCTCAGCATCATGGCGCCGAACTACCCCACGGCCGCGGGCTGGGGCTACGCGAACACGTGGTACGACCAGGATGCCGGCGAGTACGTGTTCACGGGAGCATCGGACGGATACAAGCAGGTCGTGTCCGATGCTGCTGCTCTCGTCGAGGCGGGCGTCCTGGACCCGGAGATCACCCAGAGCGATGACCAGGCTGTGCAGAAGTTCATCTCGGGCAAGTCGGCCGCGATCTCCGGGAACACCCAGACGATCGCGGAATACCGGCAGAAGTTCGCCGACTCGGGGCAGGGCGACGTCCCGATCCGCCTGATCTCGCTCCCGGGCGGGCCGGCGGGCGACAAGCTTCCGAGTGGCCGCTTCACCTCGGGCATCCTCATCTCGAGCGATGCGGCCGAGAAGCCGTACTTCAAGGCACTGCTGCAATTCGTCGACTGGCTGTACTACTCAGACGAGGGCCTCGAGTTCGCTCAGTGGGGTGTCGAGGGCGAGACGTTCACCCGCGAGGCCGACGGTACTCGCAAGCTGATGGACGATATCGCGTGGAGTTCGATCAACGCCGGCGCTCCACAGCTTCTCAACGCCGACTACGGCTACAGCAACGGGGTCTTCCTTCTCGCGAACGGCTCGTCCCAGGAGCTGGTGCTCTCGATGATGACCGACGAGATCGCCGAGTGGACCGCTGAGCAGCTCGACAAGAAGGAACAGCTGCCCACCGCCCCGGCCCCGTTGCTCAACGAGATCGAGCTCGAGCAGACCTCTCTGCTGCAGACGCAGCTGACGGATGCCGTCCATGCGGCGACCGCGTCGTTCATCACGGGCCAGCGCTCCATCGAAGACGACTGGGACGCTTACGTGGCCGAACTCGAGGGTCTGGGGTCACGCCAGCTCATCGACACGTTCAACACGGCGCTCGAGCGCACGCAGAATCAGGAATGACCGAGGGCGGCCGGTCCTCGACCGGGCCGGCCGCCGCGTCTCGTCGAGCGAAGGGGCCGAGGAAATGGATGCGGAAACCACCACGATTCGTCGCGGCGACCCGGCAGATGAGGTCGGCCGCGGCCCCCTCTCACGCGGTGCTGCGTTCATCTACCGGCAGATGGTCCTGGAGGCGCAGCTGCTGCTCGCGTCGCTGCCCTCCGTCGTGGCGGTGCTGCTGCTGGACCGCGACCCGTCGAACGTCCCCCTCTTCGTCCTCGCGCTGCTGCCGGTCGCCCCCGCCCTCGTGGCGGGGGTGGCCGCAGCGATGGTTCCGCGCACCGACCTGTCGCCGGGGCGGCACTTCTTCCGTGCGTATCGCCGCGAGCTCGCGCCGACCCTCCGCTGGGCGGCCCCGGCGGCGGTGGCTCTCGCTCTGCTCGCCTTCAACCTCATCCACCTGGACGGCGTCGACGGCGGGGCGACGCTGCGCCCGCTCTACAGCGTCCTCGGGCTGCTGATCCTCGTCTGGGCCGGGCACATGGTCGTCCTGACGGCCGGGTTCCACTGTCGCGCGCGCGATGCAGCGCGTGTCGCGGCGGCGCAGCTCGCTTCCCAGTGGCGGTTCTCGCTGGGGGTGCTGTCCCTGCTGATCGTGACGGTGTTTATCGTGATCGTGGTGAGCGGGACCGTCGTGCTGCTCCTCCTGTGGGCGTTCGCGGGTCTGCTCGCGCTCATGGCTCGACCGCTGCTGGCGGACACCGCGCGGAGATTCACGCCGCAGGCCTGAGCGGCGCCTGGAGTGCCCCCGACAGGATTCGAACCTGTGACCAACGGATTAGAAGGCCGCTGCTCTATCCACTGAGCTACGGAGGCGGATGCTTCTACGCTATCGCGCGGAGACGCCGGTTTCGGGCCGGATGCCGCGGAACACTGGTTCCGGGGCGGTCGGGGGCGTACCCTGCGGGTGTCGGAAGGGGTTCGATGATGAACGCGCAGACACGATCGACCGCACTGTGGGTGGCGTACGGCGCCGGGGGAGTCGCGGGAATGATCCGCCACCGCGGCGACGAGTACATCGTGACGATGGCGGGTGCGGACGCCGAACTCGGCGCGTACCCCACGATGGAGATCGCCAAGAACGCGCTGCATGCGCACATGGCGCCGGGAGCGGACTGGCCTAGGTTCCGGGAGCACTGAGGCCGCCCACCGCCGCGGCTGGTGTTGTGTGACGTCGGCGGCGTGCCCGGCCGTCGAAGACCGGCAGGCTCACGTGCACCATGGGCCCGATGAGCACGGCGAAGAGCACTGTGCCCAGGCCAACCGTGCCGCCCAGGAGCCAGCCCGTGACGAGCACGGTCGCCTCGACCCCGAGCCGCCCCGCCCAGATGGGCCAGCCCCACCGCTGATGGATTCCGGTCATCAAGCCGTCGCGGGGGCCGGGACCCAATCGCGCCCCGATGTAGATGCCCGAGGCGACACCGACGAGCGCCGTGCCCGCGATGAACATCGCCACCCGCGCGATCCAGTGATCGGGCGTGCTCACGAGCGGGAGGGTGAACTGCATCGCGGCGCCGACCACGAGGATGTTCGCGACGGTGCCGACACCGGGCTTCTGACGGAGTGGGATCCACAGGAGCAGGACCAGGAACCCGGTGATGCTGACGACCCAGCCGATCCCGATGCCGGTGTTCTTGCTGATTCCTTCGGCCAGGACGGTCCAGGGGTCGAGACCGATTCCCGCGTCGACCATCACCGCGCACCCCGCTCCGAACAGGATGAGGCCGACGATGAGCTGCGAGAAGCGGAGTATCACTCGTCTATTGCACTGCAGGATTGGCCGTAGCGAAAGATGCCAATTCCCGTATCGTGGCCGTATGCACTCCCGGATCTCCGCCAGGTCGCTCGAAGCGTCGCTCGGAGGATGGCGTACCCGCGAGCCGGCCTATGAAGCGCTCGCGGACGGCGTCCGACTGCTGTGTCTGGACAACCGCATCGCGGCGCGCACCCTGCTCCCCGCCGAGCGCGCCCTGGCGCAGACGCTGGGGCTGAGCCGCACGACGGTGGCGAGCGCCTATGCGAGCCTGCGCGCGAGCGGGCACATCGAGAGCGTGCGGGGCTCGGGCAGCGTCACCACTGCTCAGCCGTTGCGCGGGGGTGGGACGGTGTTCGCCGAACCGGGGTCGATCGACCTGCAGCAGGCGAGCCCGAGCGCCTGGCCGGGCTTGGCCGGCGTGATGGCGGAGATGGCGTCGGATGCGGCCCGACTCGTCTCGCGGACCGGATACGACACCCTCGGGTCGACCGGCCTGCGCGACGCCATCGCCGAACGCTACACCGCGCGTGGCATTCCCACGGCGCGCGATCAGATTCTCGTGACCGCGGGCGCGCAGAGCGCCATCCACCTCATCGCCGAGGTGCTCGTGGCGCGGGGCGATCGCGTGCTCGTCGAGACGCCGACCTATCCGCATGCGGCGGAGGCGCTCAGGGCCGCGGGAGCGCGGCTCGTAGCCGTACCCGTGACGACCGCGCACGGCTGGGACCTCGACCGCCTGGACGAAGCCGCGCGACGGACGCGACCGACGCTCGCCTACCTGATGCCCACGCTGCAGAACCCGACCGGCCGCTCCATGACGGCGACGGAGCAGAATGCACTGCGCGAGGTGGCTCAGCGGGGGTGCACCCTCGTCGTCGACGAGACGACGGCCGAACTGTCGTTCGGCGCACCGGCACCCGCAGCCCTTCCGGACGACGACGTCGTGCGGATCGGTTCGCTCGGCAAGACGGTGTGGGGCGGCCTGCGCGTCGGATGGGTTCGCGCCCAGCCGGAGGTCATCCGGCGGCTGCATGCGGCGCGGCCGGCGCGCGACCTCGGCACGCCCGAGTTCGAGCAGGAGGTGGCGGCGAGGGTGATTCCGCGGATGCCGGAGATCCTGCCGCAACGCGCCGAGTTGCTCGCCACGGGATACCGCGCGGTCCGAGACGCGCTGCGCGACAGGCTGCCGGACTGGGACGTCCCCGAGGTCTGCGGTGGCGTGGCGCTCTGGGTCGGTCTTCCGGCGCCGCTCAGCGGGCCGCTCGTCCTGGGTGCCCGTGCCGAGCACGTGTATCTCAGCGGCGGACAGCGCTTCGCGGTCGACGGCGGGCACGAGAACCGTCTGCGGATTCCGTTCACCGCGTCGCCTGCAGAACTGGAGCGCGCCGTCGAAGTGCTGGCCTCGGTGTGGCCGCGCGTGGCGAGCGGAGCTCGGACGGCCGGCCCCACGCCTCTCGACGCCCTGGTCTGAGCTGTGCGAGCCGGGCAGAGCGGGCGAAGGTCAGCGAGAGAGCCGGAGGGTGTCGGACGCCTCATTGATGCGCCAGAATTCGCCGATCGCCCGGAAGGAACGTGACGGCGGGTGGAACCGGAGCGCGCGGAAGCGGTCTCCGGTGGGCGTCTGGACGCGCTCGACGAGGCCCCTGACGTGTCCATCACCCTCGACGACTCGCCAGCGGTCGGTCCCGATAGCGATGAGCTCGCCGCCCGGCCGCTGTTCCCGGGCCTGTGGGGTGTGGGCCTGCACCAACGTCATGATCTCCTCCTCGCGAACGAGGCTAGAACGGGCCTCGGACATCCGCGGGAACACGCGGACGGCGCCCGTGGTTGGCTAGGGTGAGACCTCGCGCAAGCGGGAGAACGGAGCTTTCCATGACCACCACCTTCATCCTCGCCGGCGGCTGCTTCTGGTGCCTCGATGCCGCTTATCGTGCGCTCGACGGTGTGTCCGAGGTCGTGTCGGGCTACATCGGCGGGCACGTTCCCCACCCGAGCTACGAGGCGGTGTGCACCGGCACGACCGGTCATGCCGAGGCGGTGTCGGTGACGTTCGACCCCGATGTCATCCCGGCCGACGTCATCCTCGATGCGTTCTTCACGATGCACGACCCGCGTCAGCTCAATCGCCAGGGTGCCGATGTCGGCACTCAGTACCGCTCGGCCATGTTCCCGCTCGACGAAGACCAGCGCGAGCTCTTCGCGGCGGCCCGCGACCGCGCCGACGAGATGTGGGGTGGCGGGGTCGTGACGACGATGGAACCCGCCGACACGTTCTACCCGGCCGAGGACTACCACCAGGACTTCTTCGCGAAGAACCCGGGGCAGGGATACTGCCTCGCGGTGGCCGTTCCCAAGGTGAACAAGGTGCGCGCGCGCTTCGCGGAGTACGCCCGCAGCTGACTCCTCCCCAGCGCGATTCGAGGGCGGTTCTGCACCGATGTGCGGAACCGCCCTCGGTGTTCCGGCGCCGGGGCCGAGGCTGGAAGCGCTCCGGCACCCGACGGGCACTCGGGTGTCGGAGCGTCCCACCTTCCGTGCCCTGCTGAGGAGCAGACATGTCAGATCGCATCACCGTCATCGGCAACATCGCCACCGAGCCCGAGCAGCGCCGGACGGGTACCGGCATCCCGGTCACGAGCTTCCGTCTCGCGAGCAGCCAGCGCTACCGGGACGCCCAGTCCGGCGAGTGGATCGACGGCACCACCAACTGGTACCGGATCAGCGTGTTCCGTGGGCTCGGAGAGAATGCGTTCGCGTCCCTGCGGAAGGGGCAGCGGGTCATCGTCGACGGGCGGCTGCGGCTGAAGGAGTGGGAAGCCGGCGAGAAGCGCGGCATCGAGATCGAGATCGACGCCGACGCGATCGGTCCCGACCTCAAGTGGGGGACCGCGTCGTTCCAACGGAACCCCCGCACGGATGCGGCCGGTCCCGCACGTCCCGGCGGGGCGGCCGATGGCACCGAGGCCGCCGGCGAGAACGCGGCCCACCCCGTGACCACCGACGGCGAGTGGGCCGTCGCTGCGGTGCCCGAGAGGGACCCCGTCGAGCCGACGCCGTTCTGACGCCGCGAGTCGGAGACCGGGGCCGCCTAGGATTCAGACATGCGCTCGCCTCGTCCCCGGTTCACTCGCTCGCTCGTGGGAACGGCCGGCGCTCTCGTCCTCGCCGCATCCCTCGCCGGGTGCTCGATGCTCTTCCCCGAGGAGCCCCCGGCGACATCCACAGCGCCCACGCCGGCACCGACCACCACGGAAGGTCCGGCGCCCCTGTCGCCTGAGAGCACCGCGGCTGACAACCTGCCGCTGTTCTCCGAGGTGATGAACCAGGTGGCGGCGTCGCCCGACAGCGTCGCGGGGCGGGCGTACATCGATGCGCTCGTGGCAGCCGGTTTCGACAAGTCGACGATGCAGGTGACGGCCGACCGCACCTCCGTCGACGACCCGGTCGACAGCTTGCAGTTCTCGGTCCTGTGGGCGGGGGAGTGCCTGGTCGGACAGGTGGGTCCATCGACTCCCGCCCCCACGGCGACGGTGTTGCCCGAACTGCCGAGCGGTGGCTGCCTGATCGGCCAGACGCGCCCCATCGACTGGTGAATCGCGGGGTCCGGGCGGGCGAACGCGGCGCCCTCCCGGACTAGACTCGAGACGTTATGGCCGAATACATCTACTCCATGGTCCGCGCCCGCAAGGCCGTCGGCGAGAAGCTCATCCTCGACGACGTCACGATGGCATTCCTTCCCGGTGCCAAGATCGGAATGGTCGGCCCCAACGGTGCCGGTAAGTCGACGATCCTGAAGATCATGGCGGGGCTCGATCAGCCGTCCAACGGTGAGGCGAGGCTCGCGCCGGGCTTCTCGGTGGGCATCCTGATGCAGGAGCCGGAGCTCGACGACACGAAGACCGTGCTCGAGAACATCGAGGCCGGGGTCGCGATCAAGCCGAAGCTCGACCGCTTCAATGAGATCTCCGCGCTCATGGCCGACCCCGACGCCGACTTCGACTCGCTCCTGGCCGAGATGGGCACGCTGCAGGAAGAGATCGACGCGGCCGACGGGTGGGACCTCGACTCTCAGCTGCACCAGGCGATGGAAGCACTTCGCACGCCGCCGGCCGACGCCTCGGTGGCGCCGCTGTCGGGTGGGGAGCGCCGCCGCGTGGCCCTCGCGCGTCTGCTCCTGCAGAAGCCCGACCTGCTCCTCCTCGACGAGCCCACGAACCACCTCGACGCCGAGAGCGTACTCTGGCTCGAGCAGCACCTTCAGGCTTACAAGGGTGCTGTCATCGCCATCACCCACGATCGATACTTCCTCGACAACGTCGCCGAGTGGATCGCTGAGGTCGACCGCGGTCGCCTCATCGGCTATGAGGGCAACTATTCGACGTACCTCCAGAAGAAGGCCGAGCGCCTCGACATCCAGGGCAAGAAGGACGCGAAGCTCGCGAAGCGTCTGAAGGACGAGCTCGAGTGGGTGCGGAGCTCTGCCAAGGGGCGTCAGACCAAGTCGAAGGCCCGTCTGGCCCGCTACGAGGAGATGGCGGCAGAGGCCGAGCGCACGCGCAAGCTCGACTTCGAAGAGATCCAGATCCCCGCTGGCCCGCGTCTGGGCAGCGTCGTCATCGACGCGAAGAAGCTTCACAAGGCGTTCGGCGATCGCGTGCTGATCGACGGCCTGAGCTTCAACCTCCCGCCCAACGGCATCGTCGGTGTCATCGGCCCCAACGGCGTCGGAAAGACCACGCTGTTCAAGACCATCGTGGGTCTCGAGCCGCTCGACGGCGGAGAGCTGAAGATCGGCGAGACCGTCAAGATCAGCTACGTCGACCAGTCACGCGGCAACATCGATCCGGAGAAGACCCTCTGGGAGGTCGTCTCCGATGGACTGGACATCATCACGGTGGGCAAGACCGAGATCCCCTCGCGGGCCTACGTGTCGAAGTTCGGATTCAAGGGACCCGACCAGCAGAAGAAGGCGGGAGTGCTCTCCGGTGGTGAGCGGAACCGTCTGAACCTCGCCCTCACCCTGAAGGAAGGCGGCAACCTCCTCCTCCTCGACGAGCCGACCAACGACCTCGACGTCGAGACCCTCAGTTCGCTCGAGAACGCGCTGCTGGAGTTCCCCGGCTGCGCGGTCGTCATCACCCACGACCGGTGGTTCCTCGACCGCATCGCGACGCACATCCTCGCGTACGAGGGCACCGAGGAGAACCCGGCGCAGTGGTACTGGTTCGAGGGCAACTTCGAGGCGTACGAGGCGAACAAGATCGAGCGGTTGGGCGCGGACGCCGCGAACCCCGCCAAGTCGACCTACCGCAAGCTCACGCGTGACTGAGCACACGCCGCACACGGTGGCCTCGGTGGTGACAACTGCCGGGGCCACCCGTGTCCGTATCCCCATCCATCTCCGCTGGGGCGACCTCGACGCTCTGGGGCACGTCAACAACACCTCGATGCTCAAGCTGCTGGAAGAAGCGCGCCTGCGCGCCTTCTGGAAGCCCGAGGCAGGGATGTCGGGCCCGACCACGGCCATCCTCGACGCGCTGAGCCTGTCGGCGGAGACGATG
The DNA here is from genome assembly GCF_053345465.1 of Microbacterium sp. M4A5_1d. Lineage (NCBI taxonomy): Bacteria > Bacillati > Actinomycetota > Actinomycetes > Micrococcales > Microbacteriaceae > Microbacterium > Microbacterium sp. M4A5_1d. The sequence goes on along the minus strand of NZ_JBKFAD010000001.1, from coordinate 388,834 downwards.
ACGCTGATCGCGCGGCAGGAGATCGAGTACCTCGCTCCGGTGCCGTACGGCCAGCGCCCGCTCGACGTCCAGCTCTGGATCGGCCGTATCGGCGGTTCGAGCATCGACGTCTGCTACGAGGTCTACAGCCCCCATGAGGACGACCCGCAGACCTGTTACGCCCGCTCGACTGCCGTCGTGGTGATGGTCTCGACCGAGACCGGCCGGCCCGTCCGCCTGACGGATGAGATGCGCCGCGCATGGGCGCCCATCCTCGGGGAGCCGATCACCTACGCTCATCGGCGTTAGGGTCACCAGCATCCGTGGTCGCGGGAACGCGGACCATGATCTCCTGGGCGACGCTGGCGACGAGTGTGCCCGCCCGATCGTAGATCCGCCCGGTCGACAGCCCGCGCCCGCCGCGTGCGCTGGGTGATTCCTGCACGTAAAGCAGCCAGTCATCGACCCGCGCGAAGCGGTGCCACCACATGGCGTGGTCGAGGCTCGCCACCTTGAGGCCGGGCGTCGCCCACGCCAGCCCATGCGCTCGCAGCACAGGCTCCTGGATCGTGAGGTCGCTGAGGAACGCGAGGGCTGCCCGGTGCACCGCGGGGTCGTCGGGCAGGGCTGAGCGGGTGCGAGCCCACACCGCCTGCCGAGGCGTCGCGTCGTCGTCGGGCTGCAGGTAGATCGGCGCCGTGACGTGGCGCAGCTCGATGGGGCTGGCGGAGAAGATCCGCCGGCTGAGCGGGTGCATACCGCTCAGCTGTTCCTCCAGAGCGGGGAGGTCTTCGGGCTGCGGCAGACCGTCGGGCATGGGCTCCGCGTGCTCGACGCCGGGATCCTCATCCTCGAACGAAGCGATCATCGAGAAGATCGGCATCCCGTTCTGGAAAGCCTGGGTTCGCCGTGTCGAGAACGACCGACCATCGTGGATGCGATCGACGGAGAACGTGATGTTCCTCGACGAGTCGCCGGGGCGCAGGAAGTAGCCGTGCATCGAGTGCGGCACGCGTTCGCGCGGCACCGTCCGCATCGCCGCCATCGTCGCCTGTGCGAGCACCTGGCCGCCGAAGACCCGACCCTGGGGCATCACCTGCGACCTGCCGGTGAAGATGTCCTCCGTGGTCCGCGCCTCGCTGGAGGAGAGATCGAGCACGCTGAGCATCGCGGCGACGGGATCCGTCTCTTCCGTGAGGCTGTCGGGCATGGGCTCTGAGCTGTGTGCGGGCATCGGTCGGTAGTCTAGGACGGATGTCCGAGCGCCTCCTGTTCCCGCAGCCCGAGGTGGCCCGTGACGTCCTGACATTCGCGGGCCGTACAGCCCGCCACGGCGACGGCATCCTTCGGCTCCGCGCTCGTGCCGGCGTCCTAGCGCTCTCGTGCGCGCCCCTGGCACCGCGTTCACTGACCGACGCGACTCCGTTCGTGCTTGCGCTCCGGACGGCTCGCGTCGATCCCGAGCTCGAATGCGACCTGACGATCGACGCGGCTGCGCTCGCACCCGATGGCGATGACGACCGTGCCGTGCGACTTCCCGACAGCGGGGTCGCTGCTTCCTGGGCCGGCGTGTCGCCTCCGCGCTCGGGATGGCGCGAGGCCGGCAGCCTCGACTCCGCTCAGGTGTCGCTCCGGGCGCAGTGGGGGATCGCGGCGGTCGCTCGTCAACTCCCCGCCGGCGCCGGCGATGACGTCGTCCATCTCGTCCGCTCGTCGATCTGGGGAGCACCCGACGAGGATCTGGGCGGCCTTCCTCTGGGAGTCGCGTTCGCCGCGGTCGGCCTGGGGTTCATCGCGGGCGCCGAGCACCCGACCATCCGCCGTACCGACGTCTGGACGCGGGTGTCGTTCGCACGGGGCCACGTCCTGACACGGGGGCCGGTCGCGATGGGTCTCACTCCCGTTCGCGCCACGGGAACGCCGCGCTGATTCAGTCCGACGCCGGGGCGTCGGCGGCGGATGCGGGGTGCACGCCCAGCATCGGCCGCCGTGCCGAGCCCTGTGGACCGATGCCGGCCGGCTCGAACGTGTTGACCATGGCGTACGCAGCGCGCTCGAGGTAGTCCCACAAGGTCGCGTCATGGAGCGGGGGCAGCGCGAGCTCGTCGAGTGCCGTGCGCATGTGGCGCAGCCACCGGTCGCGAGCGTCGGGATCCACGTGGAACGGGCGGTGGCGCATTCGCAGCCGAGGATGACCGCGCTCCTCACCGTAGGTGGTCGGGCCACCCCAGTACTGCTCGAGGAACATCGTGAGCCGGTGCGCCGCCGGCCCCAGGTCGGCCTCGGGATACATCGGCCGCAGCACCTCGTCGGCGGCGACCTCTCGGTAGAAGACATCGACGAGGCGGACGAAGGTCTCGTGACCGCCGACCTCGTCGTAGAAGCTGACCTGGTCGCTCACGGGGTGTCTTTCTGCTGATCCGTTGCGTCGCCGTCACCGGCGGGCGCCTCCTGGGCGTCGGGCGATTGCGTCGACGCCGAGGCCCCCTTGCTGCGCTTCGGCCGCCACTGGGGGCGCGCCTTCACCTGCGGCGGTGCCACCGGCTGGGGCTTGGTCCGCGGCGGGTTCGCGCCTCGGATGCTCTGGGCACCCTCGAAACCGGTGAGGACGGTGGAGTTGAGCTGGGGGAGCGCGACGCCGAGCTCGTCCACGGCATCCTTGAGTCGCGCGCGGAGGGCTCGCGCGACATCGTCCTTGGCGTTGGGCCGCGTCTTGACGACGAGACGGATCACCAACGCGTCGCCGCTGATCGATTCGAGCCCCCACAGTTCGGGCTTCTCGATGATGCGGCTGCGCCACTTCGGTTCGCGCGCGAGATCCTTCGCGGCGTCGATCACGGTCTTCTCGACGACATCGACGTCGGCGTCGGTCGGCACGCCGAGATCGATGATCACGCGCGACCAGCCCTGCGACATGTTCCCGATGCGAGTGATCTCACCGTTGCGAACGAACCACAGCGTCCCGTTGACGTCTCGGACATGCGTGACACGGACGCTGACGTACTCGACGATGCCCGTGGCGAGTCCGAGGTCGACGACGTCGCCGATGCCGATCTGGTCCTCGGCCACGATGAACATCCCGTTCAGGACGTCTTTGACGATGTTCTGAGCACCGAAACCGAGACCGGCGCCGATCGCGGCCGACAGCAGGGTGAACGACCCGAGGATGTCGGGGCTGAGAACGCCCACGATCATCAGCAGGGCAACGATGACGATCGTCACGTTGACGATGTTGGTCAGGATCGACCCGAGTGTGCGGGTCCGCTGGACGATACGCACCTGTGCGAGCGGCGACATGTCGATCGCTCGCGTGTCCTCGGCCTCGGCCCGCGTCTTCGCACCGCGCACGATGCGGTCGACGATGCGGGCGATCAGGCGGCGCATCAACCAGGAGAGCGCGAAGGCGCCGAGGATGATGCCCGCGACCGCGACGATGTTCCATCCCGCGTCGGTGAGGAACTTCCAGAACTCCTCGGCGGGGAACTCCCAGGCGAGCGGGACGGCAGTGGTCACGGTGGTCATCGATCCGATTTTACCGAGCGGCACCACGACATTTCCGAGAGAGCCATCAGGCATCGAGGCCGGGCTCGGCGAGCCCGTGCGCGATCAGCACGGCGTGCACGCGATCTCGCGCGGGCAGCTTCGTCAGGATGCGGCCGACGTGCGTCTTGACCGTGGACTCGCTGAGGAAGAGCTCACCGGCGATCTCCAGATTCGTCAGTCCTCGCGCCATGGCAGCCAGCACATCCGCCTCCCGCGCCGTCAGAACGGCCGGGGTGACGGGCTGCGGAGCGGGCAGCCCGGTCGCGGTCACGAGCTCGATCATGCGACGGGTGATCCGCGGAGCGAGCGTCGCCTCGCCTGCGGCGACAGCGCGGACGGCAGCGACGAGCTCATCGCGTCGCGCATCCTTCAGGAGAAAGCCGCCGGCGCCGGCGCGGAGCGCCCCGAACGCATACTCGTCGAGGTCGAACGTCGTGAGCACCAGCACGGCGACGGTCGGATGCTCGCCCCGAATGCGAGCGGTGGCTTCGATGCCGTCGACCACCGGCATGCGCACATCCATCAATACGACGTCGGGCGACGACTCGGAGACGGCGCGGAGGGCGGCCGCGCCATCGGCTGCCTCGCCGACGACTTCGATGCCGTCAGCGGCGTCGAGCACCATCCGGAAGCCGAGGCGGATGAGCTGCTGGTCGTCGACGATCAGCACGCGGATCGGCGAAGCTGGATCAGCGGTCATTATTCTCCTGTTCGAGGGGGATGACGGCGTGCACGCGCCACCCACGGCCCGATCCCGGTCCCGCGGTCACCGCTCCGCCCGCCAGGACCACGCGCTCTCGGAGGCCACGCAGGCCGTACCCCGATGACGACGTCGTCGAGGAAGCGACCGGCTCGCCGTCGTCGACGATATCGACCTGGACTGCGTGAGGACGGTAACCCACCCGCACGTCGATCCGTTCGGCACCGCGTGCGTGGCGCATCGCGTTCGTGACGCCTTCCTGCACGATGCGCGAGATCGCGAGTTGCACCGCGCTGCTGAGGTCCGGTCTGTCGCCCGAGATGGTCAGAGTCGCGTCGAACCCGGCGGCGCGCGCGGAATCGACCGTGTCCGCGGTCGTGTCGCGTGCCAGCGGGGCGAGCGGAGCGGCGTCGTCCTCGCGGAGGATGCCGAGGGTCGCGCGCATGTCGCTGAGGGCTTCGCGCCCCGTCGATGCGATGGCGGTGGCGCCGGGACGGGCGCGGTCGATGTCGCTCGATGCGGCGACGCCCTCGGCCAGGGCCACCATCACCGTCAGCGAGTGAGCGACGATGTCGTGCAGCTCCCGGGCGATCCGGTCGCGTTCCGATGCCGCGGCGAGGCGCGCCTGCTGATCGCGTTCGACGACGAGCTGGCGCGACCGGTCGATGAGAGCGGCGACGTAACGGTGCCGGTTGCCGACATTCGTGCCGATGAGGGCCCCGATGAGCGCGCTCAGGCCCTCGCCGACCAGCGCGTTCCAGGCGATCATCGGGCCGATCATTCCCGTGAACGCGAGGCCGGCCACCAACGCGGCGATGGTGCCGAACGCGACGGCCACACCGATCAGGCAGGCCCGAGCACTCCGATGGACGGCGAGGGTGTACGCCGCGATGCCGAGCATCGGCCCACCGGTCGGCGCAGGGGCAAGAAGGTAAGCCAGCGCGACCGCCACGGCTCCGACGAACACGAGCGTCGGGTAGCGCCTGCGCACGAGGAGCGAGGCGCACCCGAGCACGACCACGACCATGACGATAGGAGCCGTGGTGGCCCAGAGCCGGCCGACACCGATCGCGTCGTCGATGCGATCCGTGAAGCTCGTCGCCGGGACGAGCGAGAAGGCCAGGCAGATGAGCGCGGTGAGGATGTCGGCGAAGACCGGGTGCCGCCCCCAGAACCGCCGGAGTAATCCGGGCGGACGCGGAAGCCGCAGCTCATCGTCGGGCGACGATGAGCCACGGCTTCCGGGAGACACTCCTCGTACCCTACGCGTCGGTCGAGCGGAGGATAGCCCAGCCGCCGAGCAGCGTCGCGGTCGGCCACGCGAGCAGTGTGATGAGGCCCGTGACGAAGTCGTCGGAACCGGGCGAGGTCACCGTCTGCGCTGCGCTCGCGGGCAGGTACTTGCCCAGGTCGACGATCCACGCCCACGATTCCCCGCCGAAGGCGAACAGGCTCAGGACGATCGGCATGACGAACAGGATGCCGACCGTGGCGGCGATCGCGCCGGCGCCGTTGCGAATGATGAAGCCCCATCCGAGTCCGAGCAGGGCGAACGTGGCCATCGCCAGAACACCGAGTACGAGGGGGAGCACCGACGATTCCGCGTCCGCCCAGTCGATGGCACGGTCGCCGAAGATCGGCGCGGAGGCGACGACCGACACGATCGTGGTGACGACCGTCGTGGCGGCGAGCAGCAGTGCGACCACGACCGCCTTCGCGACGAGCACGGCACCGCGTCGTGGCTCGGCGGTCAGGGTCGATCGGATCATGCCGGTCGAGTATTCGCCGGTGATCGCCATGGCACCGAGGATGCCCGCCACCAGCATCGTGAACTGCATCGGAGCGACGATCGCGCTGACCGGGTTGAAGTCGCCACCGAAATCCTGCGAAGCCCACGCCATGAGCAGCGAGATGCCGATCGCGAGGACGGCCGTGACTCCCAGCGACCACCAGGTGGAGCGCAACGAGAGCAGCTTGATGGTCTCGCTGCGGACAAGGCGACCGAACGACAGTCGCGCGTTCGGCGGCGTGGCGCGCGCCGGCGCGGGGGTCTGCACGGTGGTGGTGGCGGTCATCGCGCCGCTCCCTTCGTCTGGTATTCGACCGACCCCTCGGTGAGGGCGAGGTAGGCGTCTTCGAGCGATCCCACGCGCGGTGTGAGCTCGTGAAGCGGGATGCCGTGCGCGGCTGCGGTGTCGCCGATCGCGGCCGCGCTCAGGCCGGCGACCTGCAGGAGTCCCGGCTCGCCCGTGGTCACCGCGACGTCGGGGCCGGCGATGAGGCGGGTGAGTTCGTCGGCCCGCGGGGTGCGGACGACGACAGTGTTGCTCGTCCACGAGCGAACCAGATCGTCGATGCCGGCATCAGCCAGCACGCGGCCTCGGCCGAGCACGATCACGTGGTCGGCGGTGAGGGCCATCTCGCTCATGAGGTGGCTCGAGAGCAGTACCGTCCGCCCTTGCGCCGCCTGACCGCGGACGAACTGCCGGACCCAGCGAACGCCCTCGGGGTCGAGACCGTTCACCGGCTCATCGAGGATCAGGGTCTGCGGATCGCCGAGGAGCGCGGCTGCGATGCCCAGGCGCTGCCCCATGCCGAGCGAGAACTTGCCGGCGCGCTTGCCCGCTACCGAGCCGAGGCCGGTGATCTCGATCACCTCATCGACGCGGGAGCGGGGGATGCCGTGGGTCGCCGCCATCGCGCGCAGGTGGTTGCGCGCGCTGCGGCCGGTGTGGACGGCCTTCGCGTCGAGGAGGATGCCGACCTCGGTGAGCGGTGACCGCAGCGAGCGGTAGTCGCGGCCGTCGATGGTGACGCGCCCGGACGACGGCCGGTCGAGGCCGACGATCATCCGCATCGTGGTGGATTTGCCGGCGCCGTTGGGCCCCAGGAAGCCGGTCACCTTGCCCGACTGCACGGTGAAGCTCACCCCGTCGACGGCCGTCTTGTCTCCGTACCTCTTCGTGAGGCCTTCTGCAACGATCATGCGCCCCACGCTATCGACGGGCGCATCCCGCTGTCGTCCGCCGGGAGTGCCGAGAATGCTGATGGGCGTCGTACCGGAGTACGACGCCCATCAGCATTGCGGATGACGTCAGTCCTGCGCGTCGCGCTCCTGCACAGCGAGCGCCCGCTCGACGCCCGCGAGGTTCTCGGCGACAAGTCGGCGGAGCGCAGCCGGAGCCTCTGTGTTCTCCGAGAGCCACGCGCGGGTCGCATCGCGCAGCTCGGCGTTGGCGAGGGCCGCCGGGTACAGGCCGACGATGAGGTACTGCGCGATCTGGTAGCTGCGGGATTCCCAAATGGGCAGCAGCATCCGGAAGTACTCCGCCACGTACGGCGTGAGGTGCGTCACGCCCGCCGGGTGGGTGAAGCCGGCGGCCGCCGATCGCACGACGGTGTTAGGCAGGTCGTCGCTCTCGATGAGGGACGCCCATGCGGCGCGCTTCGCCTCGGCCGTCGGCAGTGCCGCCCGCGCCTGCGCCGCGAACTCCCCGCCCTTCGCGGTGTTGTCGGCTGCGAGTGCAGCGTCGATGTCGGACGCCGCGACGGCACCGGACGCGGCGAGCGATACCAGGAGCGCCCACGAGAGGTCGGCGTCGATCTCCAGCCCCGGCAGCACCGTCTCACCCGAGCGCAGCGCACGGACGACGTCCGCGTGCGCAGCCGTCGACGCCGCAGACGCGAACGCGGTCACGAATTGAAGCTGGCTGTCGCTCCCGGCCTCGGCCTGCTGCGCGAGCGCCCACAGTCCATCGGCGACGCGGGCGCGCGCGGCATCCCGGCTCTGGGGATCGACGTAGGAGTTCGCGGCGAGCTGCAGCTGACCGAGCGTGGTACGGACCGTGGTCGACTCCGTCTCGGTGCCGATGTTGCGGAGAACCAGGTCGATGTACTCGGTCGCGGATGCCTCCGCGTCTCGGGTCTGGTCCCACGCAGCGCCCCAGACGAGGGAGCGCGCGAGCGGGTCGCTGATCTTCGCGAGGTGCTCGACCGCCGTACGGAGCGAGCGCTCGTCGAGGCGAATCTTGGCGTACGCGAGGTCCTCGTCGTTCAGGAGGACCAGGTCGGGCTGCGCGCGACCCTTCAGCTCCGGCACCTCGGTCAGATCGCCGTCCACGTCGAGCTCGACGTGGTGCGTGCGCACGAGCGTGCCGCCCTGGAGGGAGTAGAAGCCGACGCCGAGGCGGTGCGGACGGATCGTCGGGTAGTCGGCGGGTGCCGTCTGCACGATGGCGAAACGGGTGATGATCCCGTCGGCATCCGTGACGATCTCCGGTTCGAGCGTGTTCACGCCGGCCGTCTCGAGCCACTTCTTCGACCAGGTCTCGAGCTCGCGACCGCTCGTGGCCTCGAGTTCGACGAGAAGATCGGAGAGCTCCGTGTTGCCCCACGCGTGCTTCTGGAAGTACGCCGAGACACCGGCGAAGAAGGCTTCGACGCCGACCCACGCGGCGAGCTGCTTGAGAACCGAGCCGCCCTTGGCGTACGTGATGCCGTCGAAGTTGACCTGGACATCCTCGAGGTCGTTGATGCGGGCGACGACCGGGTGCGTCGACGGAAGCTGATCCTGGCGGTAGGCCCAGGTCTTCTCCATTGCGTTGAAGGTCGTCCAGGCCTCGGTCCACTCGGTCGCCTCGGCCGTCGCGATCGTCGACGCCCATTCGGCGAACGACTCGTTGAGCCAGAGGTCGTTCCACCACTTCATCGTGACGAGGTCGCCGAACCACATGTGGGCGAGCTCGTGAAGAATGGTCACGACACGGCGTTCCTTCACCGCATCGGTGACCTTGGAACGGAAGACGTAGGTCTCGGTGAAGGTCACGGCGCCCGCGTTCTCCATGGCGCCGGCGTTGAACTCCGGCACGAAGAGCTGGTCGTACTTCGCGAAGGGGTAGGGGACGCCGAACTTCTCCTCGAAGTAGGCGAAGCCCTGACGTGTCTTCTCGAAGACGTAGTCGGCGTCGAGGTACTGCCACAGGCTCTTGCGCGCGTAGACGCCGAGGGGGATCACGCGCCCGTCGGCGCTCGTGAGCTCGGAGAAGACCTGCTCATACGGGCCCGCGACGAGAGCGGTGATGTACGAGGAGATCCGGGGAGTCGGCTCGAAGGCCCACGTGGCCGTCCCGCCGTCGCCGGGCACGGGCTCGGGTGTGGGGGAGTTGGAGACGACCTTCCACTCGACGGGGGCCGTGATCGTGAAGCGGAACTCTGCCTTGAGGTCGGGCTGCTCGAACACCGCGAAGACACGACGCGAATCGGGAACCTCGAACTGCGAGTACAGGTAGACCTCGCCGTCGACGGGGTCGACGAAGCGGTGCAGGCCTTCGCCGGTGTTCGTGTAGAGGCAGTCCGCATCGACGATGAGCTCGTTCTGCGCCGCGAGACCGTCGAGTGCGATGCGGGAATCGCTGAATGCCGAGGGGTCGATCGCCCGGCCGTTGAGGGTGATCTCCCGGACATCGCGGGCGATCAGATCGACGAAGGTCGAGGCGCCCTCGGCGGCGGCGAAACGGATGACCGTGCGCGAGCGGAAGATCTCCGCGCCGACGGTCAGATCGAGGGCGATGTCGTAGCTCTGCGTGTCGACGATCGCGCGGCGCTCCTGCGCCTCGATGCGGGTGAGGTTCTCTCCAGGCACGTGCGTTCTGCTCCCAGGGTCGGGGTGAGGATTCGGGGCCGCGCGCTGCTGGCGCCGACGGCAACCGTGCCAGCCTACGCTTTCGGGGCTCGCACGTTCATAGGATGGTGCCATGCGCATCCATATCGCGACCGACCACGCCGGTCTCGAGTTCTCCACTCAGCTCCAGCACCACCTCGCCGAAGCGGGTCACGATGTCGTCGACCACGGCCCGATCGAGTACGACCCGGTAGACGACTACCCCGCCTTCTGCATCCGTGCGGCGGAGGCCGTCGTCCGGGATCAGCAGGCGGGCGTCGAGGCGCTCGGCGTCGTCTTCGGCGGGTCCGGCAACGGCGAGCAGATGGCGGCGAACAAGGTGCATGGTGCACGCGCAGCACTCGTCTGGAACATCCCGACGGCCGAGCTCGCGCGGGAGCACAACGACGCCAATGTCATCGCCATCGGCGCGCGCCAGCACACGTTCGACGAGGCGGTCACCTTCATCGACCGCTTCATCGCGACGCCCTTCAGCGGGGAGGAGCGCCACGCGCGACGTATCGCCCAGCTCGCCGCCTACGAAGCCGACGGCAGCCTGCTGCCCGACCCGCGCGCGGTCGACGGCGGCACCACGTCGCCGCTGCCCGCCACCGACTCGTTCGATCCGGAAGCGGGCTGATGCCCGAGGGCCATTCCGTCCACCGGATCGCCCGCCAGTTCGAGCGCAACGTCGTCGGCCGCGTCGTCGCCGCGTCGAGCCCGCAAGGGCGGTTCGTCGAGGGCGCGGCGGTGCTCGACGGTCGCGAGGCGATCGAGGCGCGGGCGGTCGGCAAGCAGATGTTCCTCGCGTTCGAGGACGACGTCTGGTTGCGCGTCCACCTGGGGATGTATGGCGCGTGGGATTTCGCCGGCGAGATCGTCGTCGACCCCACGATCGCGTCCGCGAACGGACGGATGGGACATACGAATCAGCGCGGCACAGAGATCGCGCCGATCTACGACGCGGCCGGAGAGAACTCCCTCAGCTCGATCGGTGCGCCGCGACGAGCCCGCGGACGAGTCCGCATGAGCGAACAGACCACGGGGCTCGGTGACGACGGTGCTGCCGAGGACGGGGGATGGCCGCCGCCCGTCGTCGGTCAGGTGCGCCTGCGCCTGCTCACCGACGTGACCTGTGCCGACCTTCGCGGACCGACGGCCTGTCAGCTGCAGACACCGGAAGAGGTTCAGGCGACGATCGCGAAGCTCGGGCCCGATCCGCTCGTGGATGACGTGACGGAGGGCGAGGAGCGATTCGCCGCGACCGTCCGCCGCAAGCCGACGGCGATCGGTCTGCTTCTCATGGACCAGAGCGTGGTCAGCGGAATCGGCAACGTCTATCGCGCGGAGATGCTGTTCCGCGCACGCCTGAACCCGCACACGCCGGGCCGCGACGTGCCGGAGGAGACCGTCCGAGAGCTCTGGCGCGACTGGGTACGGCTCCTCGCGATCGGCGTCGAGACGGGGCAGATGATGACGATGGACGATCTCGATCCCGAGGCATGGCGCCGGGCGATGGCCCATCGTGACGACCGGCACTGGGTGTATCACCGGGCGGGCCTGCCCTGCCGCGTGTGCGGAACGTCGATCGTCCTCGAGGAGATGGCGTCACGCAAGTTGTACTGGTGCCCGAACTGCCAGAGGTGAGCGCATGAGACAGAATCCCAGCTTCGCGATGACGGATGTCGTCGAGCTGCGCCGTGTGATCGACGAGAACCCGTGGGTCACGATCATCAGTGCGGGCACCGACGGACTCGTCGCGTCGCACTACGCCGTGCTCCTCGACGACGAACGCGACGACCTCACGATCGTGGGGCACGTCGGGCGCCCGGATGACGTGATCCACGGCCTCGGTGGCGGCGAGATGCTCGTCGTGGTCCAGGGGCCGCACGGGTACGTGTCGCCTCAGTGGTACGGCGACGTGCCTGCCGTCCCCACCTGGAACTACGTCTCGGTTCATCTCTCCGGCGTGCCCGAGATCCTCGCGCCGGAAGAGAACCTGCGTGTGCTCGAGCGCCTCGTCGACCGGTTCGAGTCGGGCCTGGGTGCGCCACGGGGCATGTGGGCCGCGCCGAACGATGAGGACTTCGTCCGGCGTCTCGAGCGGGGGACCGTCGGATTCCGTCTCTCACCGGCCCGAGTCGAGGCTAAACGCAAGCTCAGCCAGAATCGGCCGGATGCCGTGGTCGACACCATCATCGCCGAGCTCGAGCAGACCGCCACACCGTATGCCGACCCCCGGCTGGCGACGGAGATGCGCCGGGCTCACGAGGCGATGCGCGCCGCCCGCGAGGATCGGTCGTGAATCCTGCAGCGCCGGGCGAGACAGTGGACATCATCGCGGACGTCCGACTGACCGGCCCGGGGCGCACGGATCCGTTCGGTGCCGATCTGGTCGACGTGCACGTCGCGGGTGATGTCGTGGTCGACATCGCGCCTGCGGGCGCCCTCCCGCGACGCGGGGTCGTTCTCGACGGTGGTGGGGGCTGGCTGATCCCCGGACTCTGGGACCACCACGTTCACACCGTGCAGTGGGCCCTGGCGGCGCGCCGCGTCGACCTCGAGGGCATCGTGAGCGCTGCCGAGGCGGCGGCGGTCATGGGTCGAGCGGGACTGGATCTCGACGGTCGCCGCGTCGGCTCGGGTTTCCGCGACGCGCTCTGGCCTGATCGGCCCTCGCTCGCACTGCTCGACGCGACTACGGGCGACGCGCCCACCTATCTGATCAACTCCGATGTCCACAGCGTCTGGCTCAACAGCGCCGCGCTCCGGCGTGAGGGGATGTCGGCGGCCGACGGGGTGCTGCGCGAGGAGCCCGCGTTCGAGATCTCCCGCCGCCTGAACGCCCTCGACACGGCGGTCGCGGATGCCGCGGTGATCGAGGCGATGTCCGCGGCATCCGCCCGCGGCGTGGTCGGCATCGTCGACCTGGACATGGCATGGAACGCGGAGGCCTGGGATCGCAGGCTGGCTCGCGGATACGACGCGGTGCGCGTGTCGTTCGGTGTCTACGCCAGCATGCTGGATCGAGCGATTTCAGCGGGACTGCAGACCGGCGACGCGATAGATCCGGCGGGGCTCGTGCGGATGGGGCCATTCAAGGTCATCACCGACGGCTCACTCGGCACCCGGACGGCGGCGTGCTCGCACCACTATCCGAACGCCGAGCACGACTTCGGAGTCATGACCGTGCCGCCTGCCGAGCTCGTCGAGCTGATGCGGCGCGCAACGGGGGGCGGCATCTCCTGCGCGGTGCACGCGATCGGCGACATCGCGAACTCGCATGCCCTCGACGCCTTCGCGATGACGGGAGCCACCGGGACCATCGAGCACGCTCAGCTCGTCGCTCACGCCGACATCCCGCGGTTCGCCCGCCTCGGCATCGGCGCGAGTGTGCAGCCCTCGCATGCCGTCGATGATCGCGACATGGCGGAGGAGTTCTGGGCGGGGCAGACGGCCGTCGGCTACCCGATGCGGGAGCTCGTCGACGCCGGAGCCAACCTGCTGCTCGGTTCGGACGCGCCGGTGGCCCGTCTCGATCCCTGGACCACGATGTCGGACGCGGTGTTCCGTACGCGTGACGAGCGCGATCCCTGGCGTCCGCATCAGCGAATCGCGGCTGCAGTCGCCCTCGCAGCCTCAACGGCGGGTGGGTCGCAGACCGGCTCGGCGATCGCGCCCGGGGACATCGCGGATCTGGCCATCGTCGACCGTGACCCTCTCGCCGCCGAGACGCCCGGCGCTCTGCGCGGAACCGGCGCGACGGCGACCCTCCTCGGCGGCCGGATCACGCACATCGGTTGAATCGCGTTCTTTCGGGGCACGCGTCCCGGGAAGGCGAAACGGGACGGTGATCGGTGGGGAAGCGTCCAGCTGCCCTAGTCCCGATCATCGCCCCGTTCGGCGCTGAGGATTACTCGGCGAGGTGTGCGAGGAGGAACCAGCGATCCTTGTCGACGCCGCGCTTGATCTCGATCGCGACGTCCTGGCTCGTGAGGTCGACCTCATCGAGACCGTCGATGGCGTTCTGAAGGTCGACGAGCACCCCGTCGATGTCGGAGACGATGGCCTTGATCTCGTCCTGCCACTGCGCGAACCCGGCGGGCACGGCGGTGCTGGTCTTCTCGGCCATGGTCGAGACGCGCGAGTCGACGGGCAGGCCGAGGGCGACGATGCGCTCAGCGGCGGTGTCGGCGTAGTCCTGGGCGTGGGCGACCACCGTGTCGAGCAACTCGTGGATCGCGATGAAATTCGAGCCGCGGACGTTCCAGTGCGCCTGCTTGCCGTTGACGACGAGCGCCTGCATCTTGTGCACGACCGGGGTGAGGAACTGCGCGGCAGCGGCGGCGACCTCGGGGTCGGCGGTGAGGGCGGGAGTGGTGATGTTGGTGTCGGTCATGTCTGCGCTCCTTCTGGCAGGTCGTGGCCTGCATCTGTCCAAACGCTACTCACGCCGGAACATTCCGCAAGCAAGAGAAGGCTGGGCTCACCAGGGGTAACGTGAGGCCATGCCCGTCGCCTCGTCCGCATCCCTCGTGTCTCTCGGAGAGTCTCGGCCCCGCCTGCATCCGACGGTGTTCGTCGCGGACGGGGCGCGACTGGTCGGTGACGTGGTCATCGGCGAGATGTCGAGCGTCTGGTACAACGCGGTGATCCGCGGTGATCGGTCGCGCATCGTGATCGGAGATCGCAGCAACGTCCAGGACGGCGTCGTGATCCACGTCGACGCGGGGTCGCCCGCGAAGATCGGCGACGACGTCTCGATCGGCCACAACGCCGTCGTCCACGGGTGCACGGTGGAGGACGGCTGCCTCATCGGGATGAACAGCACGATCCTCAGCGGTGCGGTGATCGGAGCCGGATCTCTCGTCGCCGGGGGAGCGGTCGTGCTCGAGGGAACCGTGATCCCCGCCGGTTCCCTCGTCGCCGGGGTGCCGGCGAAGGTCCGTCGGGCGCTCACGGAGGACGAACGGGGCGGGCTTAACGGGAACGCCGCGACATACCTGCAGCTGGCCACCGATCACGGCGCCCGTTGCGCTGAATGAAGAGCTCCTCCGCGTATGAAGACGAGGAGGAGCATCGGAGGGGCTGACGAGAATCGAACTCGCATCATCTGTTTGGAAGACAGAGGCTTTACCACTAAGCTACAGCCCCGCATCCGACCTGGATCGGATGTGGATCGCCCTCACGCTGAGAACCATGTCCAGCGCTGGCAACTCGAACAGTCTAGCGGACTCCGTCGGCTAGACTGACCACGGCCGTTTTCCGACGCACGTGTGCTGCGCGCCCGGGGCGTAGCTCAGCTTGGTAGAGCGCCCGCTTTGGGAGCGGGAGGCCGCAGGTTCAAATCCTGTCGCCCCGACAACGGCCCCACGAACCCAGACCACCGAACGGACGCGCATGTGCGCGGCCGGATAAAGGAGAACGACAGGCATGGTCACCAGCACCGTCGAGACGCTCAGCCCCACGCGGGTGAAGCTCCACATCACGGTCAGCCCGGACGAGCTGAAGCCGAGCATCACCCACGCGTACGAGCACATCGCTCAGGACGTGCAGATTCCCGGCTTCCGCAAGGGCAAGGTGCCCGCTCCCATCATCGACCAGCGTGTCGGCCGCGGTGCGGTCATCGAGCACGCGGTCAGCGAGGGCCTCGACGGCTTCTACCGCGAAGCCGTCACCGCGAACGAGCTGCGCGTCCTCGGGCGTCCGTCGGCCGAGGTCGTCGATTGGCCCAGCGACAAGGACTTCTCGGGCGACCTGAAGGTCGAGGTCGAGGTCGACGTGCGTCCCGAGTTCGAGCTTCCCGCCTACGCGGACATCACCATCGAGGTCGAGCCCGTCGCCACCGACGACGCCGCCATCGACGAGGAGCTCGACCGCCTGCGCGGCCGTTTCGGCACGCTCGTCACCGTCGACCGTCCTGCCGCGAAGGGCGACTTCGTCGAGCTGGACCTCGTCGCGACGATCGACGGCAACGAGATCGACCGCGCCGAGGGTGTGTCGTACGAGGTGGGCTCGGGCGAGCTCCTCGAGGGCATCGACGAGGCCATCGAGTCGCTCACCGCTGGTGAGGACACCACGTTCCGTTCCAAGCTCGTCGGCGGCGACCACGCCGGCGAAGAGGCCGAGGTCGCCGTCACGGTCAAGGCTGTCAAGGAGCGCGAGCTCCCCGAGGCCGACGACGACTTCGCGCAGATGGCGAGCGAGTTCGACACCATCGCCGAGCTGCGCGAGAGCCTTGTCGAGCGCGTCTCGCAGCAGAGCCTGTTCACGCAGGGCGCTGCCGCGCGCGAGAAGCTCGTCGACGCGCTCCTCGAGAAGGTCGAGATCCCGGTTCCGGCCGGACTGGTCGAGGACGAGGTTCACGCGCACCTCGAGGGCGAGGGTCGTCTGGAGGACGACGCGCACCGTGCCGAGGTCACCGAGGCGAGCGAGAAGCAGTTCCGCACGCAGATGGTGCTCGACAAGATCGCCGAGACGCACGAGGTCCAGGTCTCGCAGGACGAGCTGACCCAGTACCTGATCCAGGCCTCTGCGCAGTACGGCATGGCCCCGCAGGACTTCGTCAACGCGCTCCAGCAGAACGGCCAGCTTCCGGTGATGGTCGGCGAGGTCGCCCGTAACAAGGCCCTCGCGATCGCCCTGGGCAAGGTCACGGTCGTCGACACCGACGGGAAGTCGGTCGACCTGACCGGCTTCATCACCGTCGAGGGCGAGGAGTCCGCCGCCGACGAGGTCGTCGAGGAGGCGCAGGAGATCGCCGACGAGGCCGCCGACGCCGATGCCGACGCCGCCGAGGCGGAGGAGAAGCCCGCTAAGAAGACGCCTGCCAAGAAGGCGCCCGCTAAGAAGAAGGCGGATGCCGCCGACGACGCTCCCGCCGCCGACGAGAAGGCTCCTGCCAAGAAGGCGCCGGCCAAGAAGGCCCCCGCCAAGAAGAAGGCCGCCGACGAGGCTGCCGCCGAGTGATCTCCTGATCGCGACGGTCGCCCGACCGGCAGAAGGGGCGGATGCTGCGGCATCCGCCCCTTCTGCTCTGCCCGACAGATGCTCCGCATCAGGGACGGCGGTGACACGGGCTATGCCCACGGCGAACACGGTCAGGCGCATGCGGCGGCGTCGGTAGATTCGACACGTCACGAAACTTCGGATCAGGAGCACACATGGCTGACCCCCTCATCGCAACAAGCGTCTTCGACAGACTGCTCAAGGACCGCATCATCTGGCTCGGGTCGGAGGTGCGCGACGAGAACGCGAACGAGATCTGCGCGAAGATCCTCCTGCTCGCCGCCGAGGACTCCGAGAAGGACATCTACCTCTACATCAACTCGCCGGGCGGCTCGATCACGGCCGGAATGGCGATCTACGACACGATGCAGTTCGTTCCGAACGACATCGTCACCGTCGGCATCGGCATGGCCGCGTCCATGGGGCAGCTGCTCCTGACCGCCGGCACGAAGGGCAAGCGCTACATCACGCCCAACGCCCGGGTTCTGCTGCACCAGCCGCACGGCGGGTTCGGCGGCACGGCCAGCGACATCCAGACGCAGGCGCAGCTGATCCTCGACATGAAGCGTCGTCTCGCCGAGATCACCGCGGCCCAGACCGGCAAGTCCGTCGAGCAGATCAACGCCGATGGCGACCGCGACCGGTGGTTCACCGCTCAGGAGGCGCTCGAGTACGGCTTCGTGGACCACATCCGCGAGTCGGCCACCGACGTCGTCGGCGGCGGCGGCACCGAGAACTGATCGACCGAAGGAGAAAGACAACGATGAACACACCCGCCTTCGGCCTTCCCCACGGTGCGGCGATGCCCTCGAGCCGGTACATCCTGCCGCAGTTCGAGGAGCGTACCGCCTACGGCTACAAGCGCCAGGACCCGTACAACAAGCTGTTCGAGGACCGCGTCATCTTCCTCGGCGTCCAGGTCGACGACGCATCGGCTGATGACGTGATGGCTCAGCTGCTCGTGCTCGAGTCGCAGGACCCGGACCGCGACATCATCATGTACATCAACTCGCCCGGTGGATCGTTCACCGCCATGACCGCGATCTACGACACCATGCAGTACGTGTCGCCCCAGATTCAGACGGTGGTGCTGGGTCAGGCGGCTTCGGCCGCGTCCGTGCTGCTCGCCGCCGGCGCCCCGGGCAAGCGTCTTGCGCTTCCGAACGCCCGCATCCTCATCCACCAGCCCGCCGTCGGCGAGGCCGGTCACGGTCAGGCCTCGGACATCGAGATCCAGGCGGCCGAGATCCTGCGCATGCGCACGTGGCTCGAGGAGACCATGGCGCGCCACACCAACCGCACGCAGGAGCAGGTCAATAAGGACATCGACCGCGACAAGATCCTCTCGGCACACGAGGCGATGGAGTACGGCATCGTCGACCAGGTGCTGACGTCGCGCAAACGGACCCCCGCCGCGATCACCTCCTGAGCGAGGCGAGTTCGCAGCGTATGGCCCCGGCGACGAGCCGGGGCCATACGCGTCATGGGGGCGGTTCGACTCGAAGGGCTCGCAAATCCGCGGGGATGTCTGCGGGAGAGGTTAGGCTCGGAGCACCACGTTCTCAGGTGAGCGATGGTTTCCGGCATCCAGGAGGGGTACATGGCTCGCATCGGTGAGAGTGCCGACCTGTTCAAGTGCTCGTTCTGCGGAAAGAGTCAGAAGCAGGTCCAGCAGCTGATCGCAGGACCCGGCGTCTACATCTGCGACGAGTGCGTCGAGCTGTGCAACGAGATCATCGAAGAGCGCATGGCCGAGTCGGGCGACGAGTCGGTCGCCGAGTTCGACCTCCCCAAGCCGCGCGAGATCTTCTCCTTCCTCGAGGAGTACGTCGTCGGGCAGGACCCGGCGAAGCGTGCGCTCTCGGTCGCGGTCTACAACCACTACAAGCGCGTGCGGGCACACTCGACCCTCCAACCCGCCGAACAGCGCGCCGACGACGTCGAGATCGCCAAGAGCAACATCCTGCTGCTCGGTCCCACCGGCTGTGGCAAGACGTACCTGGCGCAGACGCTCGCGAAACGCCTCAACGTGCCTTTCGCCGTCGCCGATGCGACCGCGCTCACCGAGGCGGGCTATGTCGGTGAGGATGTCGAGAACATCCTGCTCAAGCTTCTGCAGGCGGCGGACTTCGACGTCAAGCGTGCGGAGACCGGCATCATCTACATCGACGAGGTCGACAAGATCGCACGCAAGGCGGAGAACCCCTCGATCACGCGCGACGTGTCGGGCGAGGGCGTGCAGCAGGCTCTGCTGAAGATCCTGGAGGGGACGGTGGCGTCGGTTCCGCCGCAGGGTGGACGCAAGCACCCGCACCAGGAGTTCATCCAGATCGACACGACCAACGTGCTGTTCATCGTCGCGGGCGCGTTCGCCGGCCTCGAGGAGATCATCTCGTCCCGTGTCGGCAAGCACGGCGTGGGCTTCGGCGCCCCGTTGCAGGAGAAGGACAAGGAACTCGACCTCTTCCGCGAGGTCGAGCCGGAAGACCTGCACAAGTTCGGTCTCATCCCCGAGTTCATCGGCCGTCTCCCCGTCGTCACGTCTGTCGCGCCGCTCGACCAGAAGGCGCTCATCGAGATCCTCACCGGTCCGAAGAACGCCTTCGTCAAGCAGTACCAGCGCATGTTCGAACTCGACGGCGTAGAGCTCGAGTTCGAAGACGAGGCGCTGCGCGCGATCGCCGATCTCGCCGTGGCGCGCAAGACCGGTGCCCGCGGCCTGCGCGCCATCCTCGAAGACGTTCTCGGCCCCATCATGTTCGAGATCCCGTCGGCCGACGATGTCGACAAGGTGATCGTGACCCGGGCCGCCGTCGATGACGGCGCTCCGCCCACGCTCGTCCTGCGGCAGAAGCGCAAGAGCGCCTGACGACCGAGCCGCGACGCCTGCGGAGGTGTCCGAGGTCCCGGTTAACCTGCCGATATGGGACGCATCATCTTCGACACGGCGAGCTCGCTCGATGGCTTCATCGCCGACGGCGCGAACTCGCTCTCCTGGCTGTTCGCGGTCGACGGTGGCGACGAGCCCGACGCGAGTCTGCTCCCGGAGAACGCGGGCGTGCTCGTCGAGGGGTCCACGACCTACGAGTGGGTACTCGCCGAGTCCGACCTCCTCGCCCATCCTGAGCGATGGCAGGAGTTCCACGGCGATCGGCCGACCTTCGTGTTCACGACACGCGAGCTTCCGCGTCCGGCGGGCGCAGACGTCAGATTCGTGTCCGGGCCCGTGTCCGATGCGCTTGCGCATATCCGAGAGGCCGCTGCGGGGCACGATGTGTGGGTCGTCGGCGGTGGCGACCTGGCCGGTCAGTTCCTCGACGCCGGTGCGCTCGACCAGATCGCGGTCTCCATTGCGCCCGTGACGTTGGGTGGGGGAGCGCCCCTGCTTCCGCGTCGCATCGAGTCGGACCGGCTCGCGTTGCGCTCAGCAGAACGGGTGGGGGCGTTCGCGCGCCTGGTCTACGACGTGATCCCCGTCGGTGGGCGCGACGCGCGAAGCGCTCCCACCGACGGACTCCTCGCCGCAGACGCGACCTAGGCGCTCAGCCCGCGGCGTGCGAGCAACGGCTCGATGCGCGCGTCACGGCCCCGGAAGTCACGGTATGCCTCGAGCGGATCCTTCGAACCGCCGACGCCGAGGAGGCGCTGACGGAAGCGATCCCCGTTCGAGCGGGTCAGCCCACCGTTCTCCTCGAACCATTCGACGGTGTCGGCGTCGAGAACCTCGCTCCAGATGTAGGAGTAGTACCCGGCGCTGTAACCACCCGAGAAGATGTGTGCGAAGTATGCGGACGAATAGCGTGTCGGTACAGCGGGGTCGTCGAGTCCGATGTCGGCGAGGGCTGCGGCTTCGAAGGCTGCGACGTCGGTGACAGCTGCTGCCTCGTCCGCGCTGAGCGAATGCCAGGCGAGGTCCAGCCATGCGGCGGCGAGATACTCGCTCGTGGCGAACCCCTGGTTGAAGGCCCCCGAGGCTTCGAGGCGCTCGACGACGTCCGAGGCGAGCGGCTCACCGGTGTCGACGTGGCGGGCGTAGTTCGCCAGCACCTCGGGTCGGTAGATCCACATCTCGTTGACCTGGCTGGGAAACTCGACGAAGTCGCGGAAAACGTTGGTTCCGGCGAAGGTCGGGTAGGTGACCGTGGCGAACAAGCCGTGCAGCGCGTGCC
Source organism: Microbacterium sp. M4A5_1d (assembly GCF_053345465.1). Classification (NCBI taxonomy): domain Bacteria; kingdom Bacillati; phylum Actinomycetota; class Actinomycetes; order Micrococcales; family Microbacteriaceae; genus Microbacterium; species Microbacterium sp. M4A5_1d. Next base: position 367,776 of record NZ_JBKFAD010000001.1, on the reverse strand, counting down.
CGAACTCGTGGAAGAGTGTCGTCACCTCGTCGAGCGTCAGCAACGTCGGCGTGCCCGGGGAGGGCTTCGGGACGTTCAGGTTGTTCACGACGATCGGAGTCGCCCCGCGTAGCGCTGACTGGGAGGCGATGGAGTTCATCCATGCGCCGCCGCGCTTGGTGTCGCGCGTGTAGAGGTCGAGCACGAACAGTCCGAGGTGGGAGCCGTCCTCGTTCGAGACTTCGAACACGCGCGCGTCCTCGTGGTACGCAGGCAGGTCATCGCGCTCACGGAACGTGATGCCGTAGAGACGTGTCGCCGCGAAGAAGACGCCGTCGCGCAGCACTCGTTCGGCCTCGAACCAGGGGCGCAGCGCGGGCGTGTCGATGTCGAGCGTGCTCGCGCGCACGCGCTCGGTTGCGAATGCCCAATCCTCCGGACCGACCTCGGCGCCGTCCACGACCTCCTGCAGGGCCAGCTTCTCGCGCTGTGCGTTGCGCGCAGCAGGAGCGGCGAGCCGGCGCAGCAGCGTGGATACCGCTTCCGGGTTGCCAGCCGTCTGGTCGGAAGTGACGTAGGCCGCGTGCGAGGGAAAGCCGAGCAGTTCCGCGCGCTCGGCACGGAGGCGGACGATTTCGAGCAGCACGGGCCGGTTGTCGTGGCGGCCGGGGCGGGAGCCGCGAGCGCGCGAGGCCTCGAGGATGCGGCGACGGGACCGCGGGTCCGTGAGCGAGGCGAGCGCCGGGTGGCCCGTGAACAGCGTCAAGGTGATGACGTAAGCCCCCGGTCGCCCGCGATCGGCAGCCGCGCGCGCGGCGGCGGAGATCTCACCCTCGCTCAGCCCGTCGAGCTCCTCCCGCGACTCGAACACTACGGCCAGATCGTTCGTGTCGGCGAGGAGGTTCTTCTCGAAGGTCGTCGTGAGAACGGACAGTCGGCTGTTGAGCTCGGTCAGTCGCTCCTTAGCGCTGCTGTCGAGCCCGGCGCCGGCGTGGGTCATCTGGACGAACCGCCGCTCCAGCAGGTAGCGCTGCTCGGCCGTGAGTCCGAGATCATCGCGGCTCGCGTGCAGGCGCTCGATCCGGTCGTACAGGCGGGGATCGAGGAGGATCGCGTCGGAGTGCGCAGACATCAGCGGGGCGAGCTCTTCGTCGACGGCCTGCACCGCGGGAGTGGCGTCCGCAGAGCTGACCGTGTAGAAGACGCGCGCTACGTCGCCCAGGAGCCGGCCGCTCTCTTCCCATGCCACGACCGTGTTCTCGAACGTCGGAGGCTCGGTGCTGCCGGCGATCGCGTCGATCTCGCGCCGCTGCTGAGCGAAGGCCTCGCGGAAGGCGGGCAGGTAGTCATTGACGTCGATCTCGCGGTAGTCGGGGAGGCCCCACGCGAGTGACGAGGCGGTGAGAAGGGAATTCGAAGATGCCGACATGGCACAAGCCTACGATGTGTTCCAAAGACTATGTTGCAAAGCGGTGCTTGCAAAGCTATCTTTGGACCCATGACCGAAGACAACGCCGAGAAGCGGACGCCTCGCGACATCCGCACGCTCGACTCGGGCGCGCTCCGTGCCCTCGCTCACCCCGTGCGCGTGCGTCTCTACGACATCCTGAGTCAGCAAGGCCCTCAGACGGCCAGCTCGCTCGCGGCGATGACGGGGGAGTCGTCCGGTTCGACGAGCTACCACCTGCGCGCTCTCGCGAAGCACGATCTCATTCGCGAGATCCCCGATCGGGGCACGGCGCGCGAGCGATGGTGGGAACGGCCCACCGGCGGCGTGTCGTTCCCGGGTGCGGACACGATGCGGACGCCGGCGGGCCGCGCCGCGACCCAGGTCGTCATGGGCGAGTTCCTCGATCGTCGACACGAGCAGCTCATGCGCTTCGTGGAGAGCACGTTGCGCGACGAACTCGACCCATGGGCCGAGAACGCGCTCATCACCTCGGCCACCGTCTCGCTGACGGTCGAGCAGCTCCGCGAGGTCAACGCGCGTATCCAAAGAGTCATCGACGACGTCGTCGACGAGTACCGCGTCGACCCGGACCCCGGCCCGGGTTCGTCCTCCGAACGCCGCATCGTCTCGCTGCGCGCCGAGGCGTTTCCGATCACGACAGAGAGCGACTGACGATGACCAGCGTGACCGTCTCCCGGATCCGCCCACCCGAGTCCGGGCGCCCCCGTCCGCTCGGGCGCGATTTCTCGCGACTGTGGACCGCCGCCGCGTTCAGCAACCTCGCGGACGGCCTGGGCCGCACGGCGGTGCCCCTGATCGCCACGACACTCACGCGCGACCCGCTGCTGATCTCGTTGCTCGGCGCGGCCGCCTTCCTCCCGTGGCTCGTTTTCGGGGTGCCTGCCGGCGTCATCGTCGATCGGTTCGACCGGCGCCGTGTCATGGCGTTGGCGAACAGCGTGCGCGGCGCGGCCGCGGTCGGTCTGGCCGTGCTCACGGTCACGGGCAGTCTCGACATCGTGTGGCTGCTCGTGGGCACGCTCGTCTTCGGCTTCGGCGAGACCCTGTTCGACAACGCGACCAACGCGATCATTCCGAGCGTCGTCGAGCGGGATCAGCTCGATCGGGCCAACGGGCGCATCCAGGCCGCGCAGATCACCATCGACAGCTTCGTAGCGCAGCCCGTCGCCGGCGTTCTCTTCGCCGTCTCGCTCGCACTACCGCTGTGGCTCGGCGCCGCGGGTTACCTGGTGCCGATCGCGCTGGCGCTCCTTCTCCCGCTGGCCGCGGCGCGTTCACGGGCTTCGGACGTCATCGGCGCGGATCAGGGCGACGTCGTCGCCGGCGCCGTCCCCGAGCCCCTGCCGGCAGCACCGGACGTCGCCGTTCCCGCCGGGGAAGCGTTGCGCTACCTCTGGCGCCATCGGTTCCTGCGTGCCCTGGTCGTGTTCACGTCGGTCGTCGGCTGCGCCTTCGCTTTCGCGCAGGCTCCGACGCTGCTCTACTTCCTCGATGTCCACGGGGTACCCGAGTTCGCCATCGGGTTCGTCACGGCGGGTGTCGGGGTCGGTGCGCTCGCGGGCTCACTCCTCGCTGCGCGCATGGTCGCCCGCTGGGGCCGAGGCAACGTCATGTGGGGCGCGAACCTCGCCGCCGCAGCGTGCATGGTCGCCGTCGGGTTCGCCCCCGGAATCGTCGTCGCGGTCGTCGCCTACGCGGGCATGGCGTTCGCGGTGTCGGTGTGGAATGTCCCGTGGGGTGCGCTGCGGCAGCAGATCATCCCGCCGGCGCTGTTCGGGCGCACTCTGGGCATCATCCGGACGCTCACCTGGGGACTCTTCCCCGTGGCGACGATCCTGGGCGGCCTGGTCGCGTCGATCGACCTGCGGCTGCCGTTCATCGCTGCGGGCGCTGTCTGCCTCACCGCGACGGCCGCGTGCACGCGCCTCATCCGCTCCGCGTCCGCGCAAAGCTCTCCCGCCGCGTCGGAGTGAGCGGCGGGAGAGCGGGGCGTCAGAACTCGTCGTCGTCGATCTGACCGACGACCGGTTCACCGGCGGCGTCGAGCGAGACCACGACACCGGTCTCGAGCTCGGCCACGGGGCGTCCCTCGAGCCAGGTCAGAGTCCACTTCGGACGCGGATCTGCGTCGAGCCCGCCGTCGACCGCGCGAACCCGGTCGCGGAAAGCGGCCGGCAGCGAGACGGGCGGCTCATCGCCACTGGTCCACCGCGTTCCCAAACGCATCTCACGCCTCCTGAGGCGCGAGCTCGACGCGCTCCACGACCAGGTCGCCGTCACCGTCGAGGAGCTCGAGCTCGGCGATGCGTCCGACCGCCTTCAGGTCGCCCTCCGCGCGGCGCAGTCGCTCGATCGTCGCGGCATCCGCGCGCAGCGTCAGTACCGAGACGGGGGTCTTCTGCGAGGCCTTGGCTTCCGTCTTCGCCCGGCGGATGCCGATGAGCGCGGCGCTGGCCGCGGTGAGAACGGCCGGGTCGCCGTCGATGCCGCTCGCTTCCGGCCACGGCGCGGTGTGCACGGAGCCCTCCTCGAACCACGACCATGCCTCCTCTGCGGCGAAGGCGAGCACCGGGGCGAGCAGACGCAGCAGCGACGACAGCGCGAGTCGCAGTGCCAGCGCCGCCGACGCCTGACCCGCGTCGGAGCGGTCGTACGCGCGCTCCTTGACGAGCTCGAGGTAGTCGTCGCAGAAGGTCCAGAAGAACGCTTCCGTGATCTCGAGCGCGCGAGCGTGGTCGTAGGCCTCGAACGCCCGCGTGGCATCGACGATCACACGGTCGAGCGTTGCGAGCATGGCGGCGTCGAGGTCGTGGGTCACCGCCGCGCCCTCGGGCACGGGGAACGACAGCACGAACTTCGCGGCGTTCAGCACCTTGATGGCGAGACGGCGGCCGATCTTCACCTGCGTGGGGTTCTGCGGATCGAACGCGGCGTCGGAACCGAGGCGACTCGACGCGGCCCAGTAGCGGACCGCATCCGTGCCGTGCTGGGCGAGGATGTCGGCGGGGGTGACGACGTTTCCCTTCGACTTCGACATCTTCTTGCGGTCGGGGTCGACGATGAAGCCGGAGATCGCGGCATCCGACCACGGTGCGCGGCCGTCTTCGAGAGCGCTGCGGAGCATCGTGGAGAACAGCCAGGTGCGGATGATGTCCTGCCCCTGCGGCCGCAGATCGAACGGCGCGACGAGCTGCCACAGCTCCTCGTCGCGCTGCCACCCGCCCGCGAGCTGCGGGGTCAGCGACGACGTCGCCCAAGTGTCGAAGATGTCGCGCTCGGCGTCGAATCCGCCGGGCACGCCGCGCTGCTCGGCGGTGTATCCCGGAGGGACATCGGTGGTCGGGTCGATCGGGAGCTGGGCGGCATCGGGGGTGATGACGCGCTCGTAATCGCGTTCGCCGTTCTCATCGAGGCCGTACCAGATCGGGATCGGTACGCCGAAGAAGCGCTGACGGGAGACGAGCCAGTCGCCGGTGAGACCGTTGGTCCAGTTCTCGTAGCGCACCCGCATGAAGTCGGGGTGCCACGACATCTCCTGACCGAGCGAGATGAGGCGCGCCCGGAACTCTTCGTCGCGGGCACCGTTGCGCAGGTACCACTGACGGGTCGAGACGATCTCGAGCGGGCGATCGCCCTTCTCGAAGAACTTCACCGGGTGGCTGAAGGGCTTCGACACCTCGAGCAGCTCGCCCGATTCCTGCAGCAGCTCGACCACGCGCTTCTTGGCGCTGAAGACGGTCTTGCCCGCCAGCTCGGCGTAGGCCGCGCGTGCGCCATCCGTGACGATGACGTCAGGCGCCTCGGCCACGATGCGACCGTCGTGGCCGAGGATCGTGCGGTTGGGCAGGTCGAGCTCGCGCCACCAGATGATGTCGGTGACGTCGCCGAACGTGCAGATCATCGCGATTCCCGAGCCCTTGTCGGGCTGAGCGAGGTGATGGGCGAGGACCGGCACCTCGACGTCGAAGAGCGGCGTGCGGACGGTCTTGCCGAAGTAGGGCTGGTAGCGCTCGTCATCGGGGTTCGCCACGAGGGCGACACACGCCGGAAGCAGTTCGGGCCGCGTCGTCTCGATGTGGATGTCGCCGCTGCCGTCGGTCTTGTGGAACGCGATGCGGTGATACGACGCCTGCTGCTCGCGATCCTCGAGCTCGGCCTGCGCGATGGCGGAGCGGAAGTCGATGTCCCACAGCGTGGGGGCCAGTGCCTGGTAGGCCTCGCCGCGCTCGAGGTTGCGCAGGAACGCGAGCTGGCTGGTGCGGATGGTCTCGTCCGAGATCGTCCGGTACGTCTGGGTCCAGTCGACGGAGAGCCCGAGCTGACGGAAGAGCGACTCGAACTGCTTCTCGTCCTCGATCGTCAGCTTCTCGCACAGCTCGATGAAGTTGCGACGGCTGATGGGCACCTGGTCGGCGGCACGGCTCGACTTGTTGTCGCCGCCCTCGAACGGCGGGACGAACGACTCGTCGTAGGGGAGAGTCGGGTCGCAGCGCACGCCGTAGTAGTTCTGGACGCGGCGCTCGGTGGGCAGGCCGTTGTCGTCCCAGCCCATCGGGTAGAAGACGCTCTTCCCGCGCATGCGCTCGAATCGCACCTTGAGGTCGGTGTGGGTGAACGAGAAGACGTGGCCGATGTGCAGCGACCCGGATGCCGTCGGGGGAGGCGTGTCGACGGAGAAGACGCCGCCGCGGCCGGTCTTCGCGGCACGCGCGCGGTCGAACAGGTAGGTGCCCTGCTCGGCCCACGCGGCGCCCCACTTCTGCTCGAGGCCTTCCAGAGCGGGCTTCTCGGGAATGTGCGCTGTCATGGGAACTCCTCGACGATATGTGCGGCACTGTGTGAGCGTGCCTGAGTGTGCGTCGTCCGAGTCTACCGGGGGTCAGAAGGCGGCTTCGATGGTCTCGTTGCCGTCGATGACCTTTCGCACCTCGTCGCTCGTGAACGCGTCGATGAGTGCCTTCGTGGCAGGGGAATCCGCCTCAGCCGAGGGGACCACGAGCTGAAGCGCGAAGCGGTCGTCGAGTTCGGTGAGCAGGCCGTCGTCCTGCGGCGTGAGGCCGAGCGCGGCGATGTGCGACGGCCACTGGAAGACCAGGTCGGCCTCGTCGTACGCCGTGTTCAACTGGTTGATCTCCAGCGACAGGAACTGAAGGTTCTTCGGGTTCTCCGCGACGTCGTCGAGGGTCGCTGTGTACGGGTCGATGCCGGGGGCGAGGTCGATGATGTCGGCGTCGGCCAGCAGCTTGAGCGCACGCGCGGTGTTCGACGAGTCGTTCGGGATGGCGACCGTGGCACCGTCGGGGAGCTGGCCGATGTCGGTCAGCGTCTTCGAGTAGAAGGCGATGACGAAGTTGTAGACGGGTTGGACCGCCTCGAGCGATGCCCCGTTCTTCTCGTTGAACTCCGTCATATACGGCTCGTGCTGCGAGAAGTTCGCGTCGATGTCGCCGGCAGCGAGCATGTTGTTGATCGTGACGTAGTCCGACACCGGAACGAGCTCGATCTCGTACCCGTCGGCGATCGCGGCTCCGGCGGCCTCGACGATGTCCGTCGCGGGGGCGGTCACCGCGCCCACGCGGAGCGTCGTGACCCCGGAATCCGTGTCTCCGGGCGAGCCGGCGCAGCCGGCGAGGAGTCCGGCGACCGCGAAGGTGGCGATGGCCGCCGAGGCGATGCGGGTGCGAAGGGTGCGAACGGGCATGGGTTCTCCTTGTGAGAGCGGGTGGACGAGGGTCAACGGTGATCGAGTCGGATCGACAGGCGGTGACCGGCCGACTGGATGACCAGCACGACGACGAGGATGACGGCGATCGTGAAGTACATCAGCGGATAGTCGTACTCCTGGTAGCCGTAGCGCAGCGCGAAGTCGCCGATGCCGCCACCGCCGACCACACCGAGCACGGTGGAATACGACAGCAGACTGATCGTCGCCGAGGTCAGCGCGTAGACGAGGCCGGGAACGGCCTCGGGAAGCAGGAAGCGCCGGATCGTCTGAGGCAGGGTCGCTCCCATCGTGCGCGCGACCCGGGGGATGCCCGGGCTGATCTCGCGCAGAATCTGCTCGACGAGTCGTGCGTAGATCGCGACCGCGACGAAGCAGAGCGAGAACGTCGCCGCAGGAGTGCCGAATGTCGTCCCGTAGGCGAGACGTGTCACCGGCACGAGGAACACGACCAGGAGGAGAAACGGGAAGGAGCGCACGACGTTGATGAAGAGGTTTCCGATCCACCACACGAACCGGTTCGGCGCAGCGCCGCCCCGCCGCGTCAGGTACACGAGCATCCCGAGGGGGAGCCCGAGGGCCACCGCTGCGGCCAGCGAGACGAGGAGCATGTATCCGGTCTCGCCGAGCGCCTCGAGCAGGTCTCCGCCGCGGCGCTCGAGTGATTCGACCAGGCCGGTCATGCGCCCAGCTCCCGCCGGGCGCGGTCGAGGTAGCTCTCCCGGCCCAGATCCGATCCGGGTTCGACGTGCAGGATGTCGCGCAGACGCCCGTCCTCGAACAGCGCGACGCGGTCGCAGACGCGCCGCACGACGGCGAGATCGTGCGTCACGACGACCACTGTCGTTCCGAACCGGTCCCGGGCCTCGCGGAGGAGCGCGAGGACGCCGTCGGTCGTGGTGGCGTCGAGCGAGGAGGTCGGCTCGTCGCAGAGCAGGACCTCGGGCCGGCCCACGAGCGCGCGGGCGATCCCCACGCGCTGACGCTGACCGCCGCTGAGCTCAGACGGGTACGCATCCTCGCGACCACCGAGACCGACGAAACGCAGCGTCTCGTCGGCCGCGGCGCGTCGCTCATTCACACTCAGGCGGTCCCGGCGGTCGCGCAGTTCGAGGGCGAGCAGGACGTTTTGACGGACGGTGCGATTCGCCAGCAGGTGCACACCCTGGAAGACCACGCCGATCCGCCGGCGCAGATCCCGCAGCGCTGTCCGGCTGAGACCGGTCGGGTCCTGATCGAGCACCCTCACGGTTCCTGCGGTCGCGCTGATCTCGCCGGTGAGCAGAGCCAGGAGAGTGCTCTTGCCGGCACCGCTCTCGCCGATGACTCCGAAGATCTCGCGCGGAGAAACAGCGAGATCGACGCCGGTGAGAGCGCGGGTCCCGCCGGGGTAGGTGACGCTCACGCCGCTGAGGGCGATCGGCGCGTCGGTCGGTGGCACGGGGCATCCCCTAATAGTTGGACGACGTTCAACTATAGTCGAACCATGGTCACCCGGTACCGCACCTCTGCTTTCAACGACGACGGCGGCACGGGGGTCAGCCGCGTTCCGGACGGCCTGAAGGTCGCCGTGTCGAATCCATTGCAGCCGGGCCATGACACCGCCGCGAGCAATCCCGAGCAGCTCCTCGCGCTGGCCTGGTCGACGTGCCTGAACGCGACGGCGCAGGCGATCGTGGCGGGCCGCCACCGCACGAAGGCGCGGGTCGAGGTCGAGCTGCGCGACGCCGAGGGGCGCACGGGGTACGAGTTCCTCGTGACGGCCTTCATCTCCGGCGAGGGGCTGGATGCCTCCGAGGCGGCGGAACTCGCCGCCGCAGCGCACGATCGCTGCCCGATCTCGCGCCTGTTGCGGGAATCGCCGCTCGCCGAGGTACGCGGCGAGGCCTGGTCGGCGTCCTGACGAGGCGCCGTCAGCGATCGACGGCGAATCCGAGGTGGGGCATGTCCACGCCTCGGTAGTGCACCATGAACCGGCGGCGAACGGTCATGCCGAGGCGGATGGCGACGTTCATGGATGCGATGTTGGTGTCGCGGACCTTGGCCCAGATGGCCGGAGCACCGAGCTCGCGGAATCCCCAGTCGCGCGCGGCGGCGGCGGCCTCGGTCGCGTAACCGCGGTGCCAGTGCGCCCGCTGGAAGAGGTAGCCGACCTCGAGCACCTCTTCGTCGCCGACGAACTGCCGCGTGATGCCGCACTGCCCGATCATGCCGGCCCCAGGGAGGTCGACGGCCCAGAGGCCGAACCCGTCCTCCTCGTAGCGACGAAGATTGCGCGCGAGCCACCGCGCGCTCTCGTCGTCGTCGAACGCCCCCTCGTAGGCGGTCATCGCGATGGGGTCGGTCAGTATCTCGCGGAGCGGGTCCAGATCGTCCTCGGTCATCAGCCGGAGGACCAGACGTTCGGTGCGGGCGATCATCGGCTCGGCTCCTCGGCGGACGCCTCATCGCGCACGTCCCGTCCGAGCGCAGCGGCGAACGCGGGGGCATGCACTTCGATCTGCCGACGCGATGCAGTGGCGCCGGTCAGCGCCCGGATGTCCGTGAAGGCGAGTGCTTCCAGGCCGCGGAGGTCGAGATCTGTGCTCGAGAGCGCACGGGAGTCGAACTCGTCGACCGTCGTGTCGACGAAACGGACCCGCTCGAGCATCGCGCCCGGGGCGTCGAGCGTTCCGATGCGGCAGTCGACGATGAGCACGTCGCGCAACGTCGCGGCGGGCACCGAGAGGTAGTCGATCCGGATGCCGCGGAGGATGACGCCGTCCCAGCGGGCACGCTGGGCGTCGAGGGTGCCGATCCGCCCACCGCTGAGGGTCACGGTGCGCCAGCTGCCGTCGCCCGAGCGGAATTCGGCCGTCGCGAGGTCGCGGATGGCCACGTCGGCGAGCACCGCGCCCGTGAGATCGAGCCGGTCGGGGGACCCGGCCTCGACGGCGCTCTCGCTCAGCCGTGCGTGGGCGCCGTCGACCGCCTCGCCGCCGAGTGCTATCGACGTCTCGACGAGATCGCCGTGTCTAGTGAGGACTCCGGGCTCGAGGTGACGCGGCAGGTCGGGTTCGCTCACCCGAGGGGGCGTGGGACGGGTACGAGGGCGGGCCATACGTTCAGCGTATGCCGACGGTATGATGGGCTCATCAGCACCGATCCGGCCATCACCGGGGAGCTCTCGGAAGAACGGCGGTCATCCGCCCAGTAGAACCGAGCGGGGCAGGCCCGTCACAGCCGCTGGGAGAGTGGCCCTCCGGGGCAAGCGGGGTGGTACCGCGGTCGCACGATCGTCCTCGCAGGAAGTCCGACCCTGCGAGAGAAGCCATGACCTATCCGAAGTCCTCTGCTTTCGGCCCCGCCGCCGACAGCGTCGTTCCGAGCCCCCGCTTCCCCGACGTCGAGCGCGACGTGCTGGCGTTCTGGGAGCGCGACGACACCTTCCGCAGCTCCATCGCGCGGCGCGAGGGGGCGCCCGAGTGGGTCTTCTACGACGGCCCTCCGTTCGCGAACGGGCTCCCGCATTACGGCCATCTGCTCACCGGGTACGCGAAGGATGTCTTCCCTCGCTTCCAGACCATGCGCGGTAAGAAGGTCGACCGCGTCTTCGGCTGGGACACCCACGGCCTCCCGGCTGAGCTCGAAGCGATGAAGCAGCTCGGGATCACCGAGAAGAGCGAGATCGAGGCGATGGGCATCGCCGCCTTCAACGACAAGGCGCGCTCATCCGTCCTCGAGTACACGCGCGAGTGGGAGGACTACGTCACCCGGCAGGCGCGGTGGGTCGACTTCGAACGCGGGTACAAGACGCTCGACACGGGCTTCATGGAGTCGGTGCTCTGGGCGTTCAAGGAGCTGTGGGACAAGGACCTCGCCTATGAGGGGCATCGCGTGCTGCCCTACTGCTGGCGCGACGAGACGCCCCTGTCGAACCACGAGCTGCGCATGGACGACGACGTCTACAAGATGCGCCAGGATCCGTCGGTGACCGTCACCTTCCCGCTCGTCGGGGCGAAGGCCGAGTCCCTCGGGCTCACCGGTGTGCGCGCTCTCGCGTGGACGACGACCCCGTGGACGCTGCCCACGAACCTCGCTCTCGCCGTCGGCCCCGACATCCGCTATGTCGTGCTGCCCGGCGGGCCGGCCGGCGCCGCCGACGTTCATGAGGACCGTGTCGAGGCCGACGCCCACCGCTACCTCCTCGCCGAAGACCTCCTCGCGGGCTACGCGAAGGACCTCGGGTACGGCGACGTCGACGAGGCGCGCGCCGCGATCGAGCGGACCGTTCTCGGCAGCGAGCTCTCGGACGTGCAGTACGACCGGCTCTTCGACTACTACGCGGACACCGACACCTGGGGAACGGGTTCCGCGTGGCGGGTGCTCGTCGACGACTACGTCACCACCACCGACGGCACCGGCATCGTCCACCAGGCCCCGGCCTACGGTGAGGACGACCAGCGCGTGACCGGCGCAGCCGGCATCCCGCTCATCATGAGCCTCGACGACGGCGGGCGCTTCCTCCCGCAGGTCACCGACGTCGCGGGGGAGTTGTGGATGGACGCCAACCGCCCGCTCATCCGCCTCCTGAAGGCCGAGGGCCGTCTCCTTCGCGAGGCGAGCTACGAGCACTCCTACCCGCACTGCTGGCGCTGCCGCAATCCGCTCATCTACAAGGCGGTGTCGAGCTGGTTCGTGCGGGTCACGGCGATCAAGGACCGCCTGCTCGAACTCAACGAGCAGATCACGTGGGCACCCGAGAACGTCAAGCACGGGCAGTTCGGCAAGTGGCTCGAGGGCGCGCGCGACTGGTCCATCAGCCGCAACCGCTTCTGGGGCTCGCCGATCCCGGTCTGGAAGAGCGACGACCCCGAGTACCCGCGAACCGACGTGTACGGCTCGCTCGCCGACATCGAACGCGACTTCGGTCGCCTACCGCGCAACGAGGCGGGCGAGGTCGACCTGCACCGGCCGTTCATCGATGACCTCACGCGTCCGAACCCCGACGACCCCACGGGCCGCTCGACGATGCGCCGCATCGAGGACGTCTTCGACGTATGGTTCGACTCCGGGTCGATGCCGTACGCGCAGGTGCACTACCCCTTCGAGAACCGGGAGTGGTTCGACGAGCACGCGCCGGCCGACTTCATCGTGGAGTACATCGGACAGACCCGCGGCTGGTTCTACGTCATGCACGTGCTCTCGGGTGCGCTGTTCGACCGGCCGGCGTTCTCGGGCGTCGCCTGCCACGGCATCGTGCTGGGCAGCGACGGTCAGAAGATGTCGAAGTCGCTGCGGAACTACCCGGACGTGTCCGAGGTCTTCGATCGCGACGGTTCCGACGCGATGCGGTGGTTCCTGATGGGCTCGTCGGTGCTCCGCGGCGGCAACCTCGTCGTCACCGAAGAGGGCATCCGGGCGGGCGTGCGGGAGTTCCTGCTTCCGCTGTGGAACACCTGGTACTTCTTCGCCACCTATGCCAACGCGGCCGGCGGTGAGGGCGGGGCCGGGTACGAGGCGCGGCGGCGGACCGACTCCACGAACGTGCTCGACCGCTACATCCTGGCGCTGACCGGCGACCTGGTGCGCGATGTCGCAGCCGACCTGGAGGCCCTCGACTCCACGATGGCCGCCGCCAAGCTGCGCGACTTCGCCGAAGCGCTCACGAACTGGTACATCCGCCGCTCCCGCGATCGCTTCTGGGTGGGCGTCGTGCCCGGCGACGATTCCTCGACGGAGGCGTTCGACACCCTCTACACGGTGCTCGAGACGCTGACCCGGGTCGCGGCGCCGCTTCTGCCCCTCGTGAGCGAGCGCGTCTGGCAGGGCCTCACCGGCGGACGGAGCGTTCACCTGAAGGACTGGCCGGACGCGGACGAGTTCGCGCCCGCAGCCGACATCCGTTCGGCTATGGACGCCGTCCGCGAGGTCTCATCGGTGGCCAACGCTTTGCGCAAGAAGGAGGGCAAGCGCGTGCGCCTGCCGCTGCCTCAGCTCACGGTTGCGATGAGTGACGCGGCGTCGCTGGAGCAGTTCGCCGACATCCTCCGCGACGAGCTCAACGTGAAGGATGTCGCTGTGGCCGAGCTTTCGGACGACCTCGCGGCCTCGTATGGCATCAGCCAGCGTCTCTCGGTCAATGCGCGCGTGGCCGGTCCACGACTGGGCAAGCAGGTGCAGCACGTCATCGCGGGTGCCCGGGCGGGCCTGTGGAGCGAGCAGGACGGTGTCGTGACCGTCGACGGCGTCGCGCTCGAGCCCGGCGAGTACGACCTGACCCTCGAAGCGGGAGGGGTGGCGGAAGGCACCGCGATCGCACTGCTGTCGGGCGGCGGGTTCGTCCTGCTCGACACCACCACGACCCCGGAGCTCGAGGCCGAGGGCATGGCGCGCGACGTGATCCGCGCGGTGCAGGACACCCGGAAGGCCGCCGGCTTCGAAGTCAGTGACCGCATCCGGCTGATGCTGACCTTCGATTCCGACGAGGACGCCGCTGCTGTCGCATCGGCGTTCGATGCCGCCGATGTGGCGGGCGAGACGCTGGCGCGCGAATGGGTGGTGCGCTCACGCACCTCGACCGTCGCCGAGTCTGCGGAGTCCGTCGCCGCGACCGAGCCCGACTTCGAGGCCGTGGTCGCGGCCAAGACCTACGCCAACAGGGGAGACCTCGCCGTGAGCGTCACCCGGCTGACAGGAGAGACCGCATGACCGATCAGGCCCGCGCCGACGCCGTGTACACGGCGCTGCTGCAGCGTCAGGGGGAGCAGTGGGTGCAGCCCCGCGTCGAGCGGACACGACGCGTTCTCGAACTGCTGGACGACCCGCAGCGCACCTACCGCGTCGTGCACGTGACGGGAACGAACGGCAAGACGTCGACGAGCCGGATGATCGAGAGCCTCGTGCGCGCGCACGGGCTGCGCACCGGGCTCTTCACCAGCCCGCACCTCGAGCGCTTCACCGAGCGCATCCTGATCGACGGCGAGCCGATCGCCGACGCCGCGGTCGCCGACGCGTGGGACGAGATCGCTCCCTTCGTCGACCTCGTGGACGCTGAGCTGGATGCGGCGGGTGACGCTCCTCTGACGTTCTTCGAGCTGCTCACCGTCCTCGCCTTCGTCGCGTTCTCCGACGCGCCCGTCGATGTCGCGGTCATCGAGGTGGGCATGGGCGGATCGTGGGACTCGACCAACACCGCCGACGGGGACGTCGCCGTCATCGGCCCCGTCGCGCTCGACCACGCCGACCGCCTCGGCGAGACCATCGCCGAGATCGCCGCGGTCAAGGCGGGCATCATCAAGCCCGGCGCGGCGGTCGTCTCGGCCGTGCAGACACCCGAGGCGGCCGAGCAGATCCGAGCGCGCGCCGCGGAGGCGGCCGCCACCGTCGGGTTCGCCGGTGAGGAGTTCGGTCTGACCGCGCACAGCCTCGCCGTCGGCGGACAGCAGATCAGTGTTCGGGGGCGCGCCGGGGAGTATCCCGAGCTCTACCTGCCGCTTTACGGCTCTCACCAAGCCGAGAACGCCGCCCTCGCGGTCGCCGCGGTCGAAGCTCTCATCGGCGCCGAGGACCAGGCACTCCACGCGGAGGTCGTCGCGGACGGACTGGGCGCTGTCACCTCCCCGGGTCGTCTGCAGCTGCTCGGGATCAGCCCGACCGTGCTCGTCGACAGTGCACATAATCCCCACGGGGCAGCGGCACTCGCGGCGGCGCTGCGCGAGTCGTTCGACTTCGACGAGTGGGGCGTCGTGCTCGGTGTTCTGGGAGACAAGGACGCCGCGGGGATCGTCGAGGCCCTGGCACCGGTCGCCGCGCACGTGTTCGCGACCTCACCGGACTCGGAGCGCGCGTCGGAGCCGACCCTCGTCGCCGATCTTGCCGAGGAGCGCGGACTCGGGGTCACCGAGCACCGCGACCTCGTCGAAGCGGCCGAGGCTGCGCGCGAGTGGGCCGCGGCTGCGGAACGGCGCGCGGTGATCATCGCCGGTTCGGTCGTACTCGCGGGCGAAGCGATCGCCCTCGCCGCCGCAGAGGACTGGAAGTCGGGATGGCAGGCGTGAGACGGCCTCGCGAGCGCCGACGTCGCGGTGCCGCGGAGTCGCTCGGATCGGTCGTCCTCGGTTTCGAATCCATCGTGGTCTTCCTCGGCGGACTGACCGTCTACGGACTCGGTGCGCTGCCGGAGGGCGTCGCCGACTGGTGGGGAGTGGTCGCCGGGGCGGTCCTCGCCGTGGCGATGATCGTTACCTCAGGGCTGCTGCGGCACCGGTGGGGCATCCTCTTGGGCTGGCTGCTGCAGGTGGTCCTGGCTCTCGGGGTGTTCCTCGTGCCGGCGCTCGGGATCGTCGCGCTGGTTTTCGGCGGCATGTACGCGTATGCGACCATCAAGGGGGCTGCTCTCGACCGGCGGAACGCCGCCCTCGCAGCCGACGAATCGAACGGAGACTGACATGCCCACCGAAGAGACCCTCGTCCTCGTCAAGCCCGACGGCGTGGCCCGCGGCCTCACCGGCGCGATCCTCGCCCGCATCGAGGCGAAGGGCTACGCGCTCGTCGACATCCGGCTCGTCGAACCCGACCGGGAGGTGCTCGCGAAGCACTACGAGGAGCACGCCGGCAAGCCGTTCTACGAGCCGTTGCTCGAGTTCATGCAGAGCGGCCCGTCGGTCGCCATCCGCTTGGCCGGCAATCGCGTCATCGAGGGCTTCCGCTCGCTCGCCGGAACGACCGACCCCACCACAGCCGCGCCCGGCACGATCCGGGGCGATTTCGGACGCGACTGGGGCCTGGCCGTGCAGCAGAACCTCGTCCACGGCTCCGACAGCCCCGAGTCCGCCGCGCGCGAGCTCGAGATCTGGTTCGGCTGACCGACTCTGCGAAAGACGCCCGCCGGCCGACGTCACGACGTCGATCGGCGGGCGTCGTCGTCTCAGAGGAAGCCGATCCAGTCGAGCCGGATCTGTGCGATCACGGCGATGGCGACGTAGCTGAGCACGGCGAGGAGCGGCACCCAGCCGGTCAGGGTGGCGGCGATCGCTCGGCCTCGACGCGGCAGCGGCACGACACCCGACCTGAGCAGGTGCAGGGTGACGGCGTAGAAGCTCGGGATGGTCACGAACCAGGTGACCATGCACCAGGGGCAGAGCGTTCCGAGAACGAAGATGCTTTGCGAGATCAGCCACACCACGAAGCCGAACGCGAACGCCATGCCCGCCCAGAACAGCAGCCAGAACCACCGGGCGAAGCGTGCGCCCGCGAGGATCGCGGCGCCCACGACGATCGGCGCGACCCAGCCGGTGAGCCCCAGCAGCGGGTTGGGGAAGCCGAAGACCGAACCCTGGGCAGAGGTCAGGTTCGCCCCGCACTGCACGACGAGGTTGAAGTCGCATGATGCCGTGGCCGTGGCGTCCTCGAGCAGGTGGAGCCGCTCTGTCGTCAGCGCGAACGCTGCGATCCATCCGATGACGCCCGCGATCATCAGCCAGACGGCGAGTGCGACAGGGCGGGCGTGGCTACGGGGTGCGGACATGACCGCGATTATCCCATCGGCATCGATGACCCCGCCGTGAGCATCGGCCCCGTGTCCCACGAAGCGACGCGCGTAGTGCGATAATGGATGCCGATGCTCGTCTGCAGCCGCGCTGCGACAGGACATCACGAGAGACTTCGGGCAATGGCTGCCCACGCAGGCCGCGCCGAGAGCCGGCTGCACACCGAGTGAGTTCGCGGCTCGTCCTTCCGGGAGCGACGCCGCCAGAGATGTACCGGGTGGCGCGCGGTGCCGCCCGAAGAGGAGTACGCCAGTGATGGCCGATGATCGTAACGACAGCCCGACCCCCGATGAGCCCGCGAACGCGGTAGATCCCGCCGCAGCCGAGCTCGCTGACGCGGTGACGTCGATCGACGCCACCGAGGAGCACATCGACAGCGGGCGCGCCGCCGAGGATGCCGCGCCGGAACCCGGTTCCGGAATGACCGCGGAGACCGGCACCGAGGGGACGCCTGCCGCACCCGCGCCCGAGTCCGCGCCCGTCGAGGAGGCCGCCCCCTCGGAGGAACCCGTCGTCCCCACTGGCGAGCCGGCGTCCGCCGAAGAAGCTGAGGAGCCGGCCCCCGCTGAGGAGCTGGCCCCCGCTGAGGAGCCGGCGCCGACGGACGAGCCGGCGCCCACGGACGAGCCGGCCGCTTCCGGCCCGCCCACCGCGGTCTCGCTCGGCCTGTTGCCGGCGGAGTTCGTATCGGCGGTGTCCACCGCGCTGCACTTCTACGCGCCCGAGATCGCGCCTCTTCCCGCGCTGCCGGACGACACCGATGACGACGACAACGGATCCTCGTCGAGCTCGAGCAGCTCGCGCCGCCGTGGCCGTCGCCGCGGCGGGTCGAACGGCGACGAGGGCAATGAGCCCGCTCCGCGCCAGCGCGCCGTCGAGCTGATCACCGAGCCCCAGCGCATCAAGGGCTCCACTCGCCTGGAGGCGAAGAAGCAGCGTCGCCGCGACGGGCGGGAAGCCGGTCGTCGACGCACCGTCGTCACCGAGGCGGAGTTCCTCGCGCGACGCGAAGCGGTCGACCGCGTCATGGTCGTGCGCTCGAAGAGCGGCCGCATCCAGATCGCCGTGCTCGAGGACAACGTGCTCGTCGAGCACTACGTCGCGCGCAACCAGGACGCTTCCCTCATCGGCAACGTCTACCTCGGCCGCGTGCAGAACGTCCTGCCGAGCATGGAAGCCGCGTTCGTCGACATCGGGCGTGGCCGCAACGCCGTGCTGTACTCGGGCGAGGTCGACTGGGATGCCGTCGAGACGGGCAACCAGCCCCGTCGCATCGAGCTCGCCTTGAAGTCGGGCGACCGCGTCCTCGTGCAGGTCACGAAGGACCCCGTCGGACACAAGGGCGCGCGCCTCACCAGCCAGATCTCGTTGCCCGGCCGCTACCTCGTGTACGTCCCCGGCGGTGCGATGAACGGCATCTCTCGCAAGCTGCCCGACACCGAGCGGGCGCGTCTCAAGCGCATCCTCAAAGAGGTGCTCCCGGAGTCCTCGGGTGTGATCGTGCGCACCGCCGCCGAGGGCGCGACCGAGGATCAGCTGACGCGCGACGTTCAGCGCCTCACCTCGCAGTGGGAGCACATCAGCTCGCAGCTCGAGAAGATCCAGGCGCCGGCCCTCCTGCACTCCGAGCCCGATCTGCTGGTGAAGATCGTGCGCGACGTCTTCAACGAGGACTTCTCGCGAATGCTCATCCAGGGTGACGAGGCGTACTCGACGATCACCTCCTACCTCACCGGCGTCGCTCCCGATCTCCTGGAGCGCGTCGAGAAGTACGAGGACGAGCAGGACCCGTTCGACGCGTTCCGCGTGACCGAACAGATCGAGAAGGCCCTCGACCGCAAGGTGTGGCTGCCTTCCGGAGGTTCGCTCGTGATCGACCGCACCGAAGCGATGACCGTGGTCGATGTCAACACCGGCAAGTTCGTCGGTTCCGGGGGCAACCTCGAAGAGACCGTCACGAAGAACAACCTGGAGGCTGCGGAAGAGATCGTCCGCCAGCTTCGTCTGCGCGACATCGGCGGCATCATCGTCGTCGACTTCATCGACATGGTGCTCGAATCGAACCGCGATCTCGTGCTGCGGCGCCTCATCGAATGCCTGAGCCGCGACCGCACCAAGCATCAGGTCGCGGAGGTCACCTCTCTCGGTCTCGTCCAGATGACGCGCAAGAAGCTGGGCCTCGGGTTGCTGGAGACATTCAGCGAGGCGTGCGACGTATGTGCTGGCCGCGGGGTCATCGTTCACCACGACCCGGTCGTCAAGCACCGCGGTGGCGGAGTTCAGGGCGGCAACGGCAACGGCTCGGCGCGGCGCGGTCGCGGCGGCGGCAACGCGGCACCGGCTCCCGCGAACGGTGGCACCCACGTCATCACCGAGGGCGCGAAGTCGGCCCTGGCGCAGATCGCTGCCTCGACGATCCAGGCGACCGCGGCCGATGAGGATGCCGAGATCATCGCGGCTCCCCTCGAGGCCGAGCCTGCGCCCGTCGAGCGCCCGAAGAAGCCCCGTCGCAAGAAGGCCGAGCCCAAGGCGCCGCGGACCGAGAAGGATCTTCTCCTCGACTCGGTCCTCAACGCGCTTCCCGAGCCCAAGGCGCCCGGTCAGGGACGAGGACGTCGTCGCGTGACCACGGCCGCTCTCAGCGGCACCCCGGTGTCAGCTGCGCCGGCTTCGGACGACTGACGCCCATCGCCGAGAAGGACGCCGCGGGATCGCTTCAGATCCCGCGGCGTTCGCGCGCTGTGACCCTCAGCCCGGAGGCGATGAGCCGGCGTACGAGCTCGTGGCCAGAGACGTGCTGGGCGCCGCCGGCGATGAGGCGCTCGAATGCCGAATCGGGGACGTCGTAGTGGTCGAGGTCGAATGCCCGCGCGGGCAGATCATGGCGTCGCGCGAAGGCATGGAGCTCATCGAGGTCCGTGTCGCTGACCAGGTGCGACCACAGGCGGCCGTGGGCCGGCCAGCGCGGATCGTCGATGAGGATCGCCATCCTCCGATCCTAGGGAGCGCCTCGCTCGGCGGCTCCGAAGCGACACACCCGGCCGTCCTTTTGCCGGATCTCCCGGCATCCGGTAAAGTGGACCCTTGGTGCAGCGAGTCCGTCGACGTCCCGTCACGATTGCGGCTCAGCCACAGGATCCTCTGGGGCACGCGCACCAAGACTTTCCAGTCTCGCAAAGACAATCGGAGCCGTGCGCTCCACAGAAGAAACAGGTGTGAAGTGGTTTACGCAGTTGTGCGCGCCGGCGGCCGTCAGGAGAAGGTCGAGGTCGGCACGATCGTCGTCCTCGATCGTCAGGCGGCTCAGATCGGTGACAAGCTCGAGCTTCCCGCCGTTCTCCTCGTCGACGGCGACGCCGTGACCACCGACGCTGACAAGCTCGCGAAGGTCACGGTCACCGCCGAGGTTCTCGGTGAGGAGCGCGGCCCGAAGATCGTGATCCAGAAGTTCAAGAACAAGACCGGCTACAAGAAGCGCCAGGGCCACCGTCAGGACCTCACGCGCGTCAAGATCACCGGCATCAAGTAAGCCAGGGAGACGCAGAGATGGCACACAAAAAGGGCGCAAGCTCCACCCGTAACGGTCGTGACTCCAACGCACAGCGCCTCGGCGTGAAGCGCTTCGGCGGCCAGGCCGTCAACGCCGGCGAGATCCTCGTCCGCCAGCGCGGTACCCACTTCCACCCCGGCGCCAACGTCGGCCGTGGCGGCGACGACACCCTGTTCGCACTCGCGGCCGGTGCCGTCGAGTTCGGCACGAAGGGTGGCCGCAAGGTCGTCAACATCGTGGCGGCTGCCGAGTAATTCGGACCAGACCACTTCGCGGCGAGGGGCGGGCTTCGGCTCGCCCCTCGCCCTGTTTTCCAGGAGGCACCGCATGGTGACGTTCGTCGACCGGGTCACGCTGCATCTGCGTGCCGGCAAGGGCGGCAACGGCTGCGTGTCGGTGCGCCGCGAGAAGTTCAAGCCGCTCGCCGGCCCCGACGGAGGCAACGGCGGTGACGGCGGCGACGTCGTCCTCGTCGCTGATCCCCAGGTGACGACGCTTCTGTCGTATCACCACTCGCCCCACCGGTCGGGCGGCAACGGCGGCTTCGGCATGGGCGACAACCGCTCGGGCGCGGCGGGGGAGCACCTCGAGCTCCCCGTCCCTGTCGGCACGGTCGTCAAGTCTCCCGAGGGCGAGACACTCGTCGACATGGTGACCCCGGGCATGCGTTTCGTCGTGGCTCCGGGTGGACAGGGCGGCCTCGGCAACGCGGCACTGGCGTCTCCCAAGCGAAAGGCTCCCGGCTTCGCGCTGCTGGGAACCCCGGGCTGGGAAGGCGATGTCCAGCTCGAGCTGAAGACGGTCGCCGACATCGCACTGGTCGGGTTCCCCTCCGCGGGCAAGTCGAGCCTCATTGCGGCGATGTCCGCCGCCCGCCCGAAAATCGCAGATTACCCGTTCACGACGCTGCATCCCAACCTCGGCGTCGTCCAGGCCGGCGACATCCGCTACACGATCGCAGACGTGCCGGGCCTCATCGAGGGCGCGAGCGAGGGACGCGGACTCGGTCTCGAGTTCCTGCGCCATGTGGAGCGCTGCTCGGCCCTGGTGCACGTGCTCGATTGCGCGACGCTGGAGCCGGGACGCGATCCCCTCACCGACCTCGACGTCATCCTCGCCGAGCTCGGCGCGTATCCGGTTCCCGAGGGTCAGGTGCCGCTGCTGGAGCGCCCGCAGCTCATCGCTCTCAACAAGACCGACGTCCCCGAGGCTCGCGATCTCGCTGACCTCGTGCGTCCCGACCTCGAAGCCCGCGGCTACCGCGTGTTCGAGATCTCGACCGTGAGCCGTCAGGGTCTGCGCGAGCTCTCGTTCGCCATGGCCGAGCTCGTCGCCGAGCACCGTGTCGCCGCCGCTGCCGAGGTTCCCGCAGAACGGATCGTCATCCGCCCCAAGGGCGCCGAACGCGACTTCACTATCCGCGTCGAAGGCGGCACCTACGGCAACGTCTACCGCATCCTCGGCGCCAAGCCGGTGCGCTGGGTGCAGCAGACCGACTTCCAGAACGAGGAAGCGGTGGGCTTCCTCGCCGATCGTCTCGACAAGCTCGGCATCGAGGACGAGCTGTTCCGGCTCGGTGCGACCCCGGGCTCGACGGTCGTGATCGGCGAGGGCGACGGCATCGTCTTCGACTGGCATCCGTCGCTGTCGTCGGCCGCTGAGCTCATGACCGCTCCGCGCGGCACCGATCCGCGTCTCGACCTCAATCCGCGCCGGACGTCGAATGAGCGTCGCGAGCGGTACCGCGAGCGGATGGATGCCAAGGCTGAGGCTCGGGCGGAACTCGAGGCAGAGCGCCGCGCTGAGAAGTCGCGAGGTGTCGCAGAGGACGACGCGTGAGCCTGCTCGCGCGCCGGGAGCTCAACGGTGCCCGACGCGTGGTCGTGAAGGTCGGCTCCTCCTCGATCAGCGGGGACAACGCGGGCAAGATCGACTCCCTCGTCGACGCGCTGGCAGAGGCGCACGCCCGCGGCACCGAGGTCGTGCTCGTCTCGTCGGGCGCGATCGCGACCGGCATGCCGTACCTTCGTCTCGACGAGCGCCCCACCGACCTCGCCACCCAGCAGGCAGCAGCGGCCGTCGGGCAGAACGTCCTGGTCTATCGCTACCTGGACGCCCTGCGACAGTACGGCATCGTCGCGGGCCAGGTGCTGCTGACCGCGGGGGACTTCGACGACCCGACGCACCGATCGAACGCACGCCGCGCGATGGAGCGGTTGCTGGGGCTCCGCATCCTTCCCATCGTCAACGAGAACGACACCGTCGCGACACACGAGATCCGTTTCGGTGACAACGACCGGCTCGCGGCTCTCGTCTCGCGCCTCGTCGGGGCGGACGCCCTCGTGCTGCTCAGCGATATCGCCTGCCTCTACACCCGGCCGCCGAGCGAGCCGGGCGCGCGCTCCATCGAGACCGTCTCCTTCGATGACGACCTCAGCGGGTACGAATTCGGCGCGACGGTGGTCAACAGCGTCGGCACCGGCGGTGCCGCAACGAAGGCTTCGGCCGCGCGGCTGGCCGCCGAGGGCGGGGTCGCGGCGCTCGTGACGAGCATCGACCTCGCCAGCGAAGCCCTCGCGGGTGCGGATGTCGGCACGTGGTTCGAGGCGAATCCCGCGCCCGCGCTGATCACCGGTACCGGGGCGATCGGCGTCGGTCAGGGCTGAGGCCGCCGTCGCTAGACTGGCGTGATGACCACAGCCGTCGCATCCGACGTCGCCGAGCGCCTGGGCGCCGCGAAACGGGCGAGCCGCTCGATCGGCCTTCTGGACGATGCCGCCAAGACCCTGCTCCTCGACGGCATCGCCGACGCGTTGATCGCCGACACCGCCCGCATCGTCACGGCGAACCGCGATGACCTGGAGCGCGGCGAGGCGGACGGGATCTCTGCCGGTCTGCGCGACCGCCTCATGCTCGACGAGGCACGCGTCGCGTCCCTCGCGCGTGCTGTGCGCGATGTGGCACGCCTCCCGGATCCTGTCGGGCGTGTGCTCGATGAGCGCGAGCTGCCGGGCGGCGTGCGACTCCAGAAGGTGTCCGTGCCCTTCGGCGTCGTCGCCTCCATCTACGAAGCCCGGCCGAACGTCACGGTGGACATCACGGCGCTCGCGCTCCGCTCAGGAAACGCCGTCGTCCTGCGCGGCGGCTCCGCAGCGCAGTCGACCAACGCCGCGCTTATCGAGGCGATGCGGGGTGCGCTGCAGCGAGCCGGGGTCGACCCCGACGGCATCCAGACCGTCGATGACTTCGGCCGCGACGGCGCGCGGGCGCTCATGCGGGCCCGGGGCCTCGTCGACGTCCTGGTTCCTCGCGGCAGTGCCCAGCTCATCGAGACCGTCGTTACCGAGTCGACGGTGCCGGTCATCGAGACCGGAGCCGGGGTCGTCCACATCGTCCTCGACGAGTCCGCTCCGCTCGAGTGGGCGCGCGAGATCGTCGTGAACGCGAAAGCGCAGCGGCCGAGCGTCTGCAATGCGGTCGAGACCGTGCTCGTCGTGCGGTCGGCGGCCGACCGCCTGGTTCCGCCCGTGTCCGCGGCGCTCATCGGCGCAGGAGTCACGATCCACGGCGACGATGACGTGCGCCGCCTCGTGCCCGCCGCCGTTCCCGCAACGGACGACGACTGGGCGACCGAGCACATGAGCCTCGACCTCGCCATGCGCGTGGTCGACGATCTCGACGAGGCTCTCGAGCACATCCGTCGCTACTCGACGATGCACACCGAGGCCATCGTGACCGCCGACGATGCGAATGCCGAGCGCTTCCTCGCTGAAGTGGACGCCGCTGTCGTCATGGCGAACGCGTCGACGCGGTTCACCGACGGGGGCGAGTTCGGCTTCGGTGCCGAGGTCGGCATCTCGACTCAGAAGCTGCATGCCCGCGGCCCGATGGGACTTCCTGAGCTGACCAGCACGAAGTGGCTCGCGCGCGGCGCCGGCCAGACGCGCGCCTGACCACCTAAACTTGATACGCGCCGCCGCGCGAAACGAACGGAGCCACGATGACCCTCGCCACGATCACCGCATTCGCCGCCGAGCAGACCGAGCACCACGGCAATGTGCAGGCGGAGACGATGATCTTCGGCGTCATCGCCCTGGTCATCTTCCTCGCTCTCGGTCTCGTGACGCTGTCGTACCGCAACGTCGCCAACCGCCACGACGGCAAGGCCGAGGCCTACGCCGCCGCTCACGGCAAGCAACTGACGCAGTCGGAGAACGGCCACCACTGAGGCCGCACCGATGACGGGAACGCGTGCGCCGCGTATCGGCGTGATGGGCGGCACGTTCGACCCGATTCATCATGGGCACCTGGTGGCCGCGAGCGAGGTCGCGCAGTCGTTCGATCTGGACGAAGTCATCTTCGTGCCGACGGGAACGCCGTGGCAGAAGTCGTTCGTGTCGCCGGGGGAGCATCGGTACCTCATGACGGTCATCGCGACGGCCTCGAACCCGATGTTCACGGTGAGTCGCGTCGACATCGACCGCGACGGTCCGACGTACACGATCGACACACTGCGCGATCTGAAGGCACAACGTCCCGACGCCGACTTCTTCTTCATCACCGGAGCTGACGCCATCGCGCAGATTCTCAGCTGGAGGAACCATGATGAACTGTGGGAGCTCGCGCATTTCGTCGCCGTCTCGCGTCCCGGCCACACGCTTTCGAGTGCCGGACTGCCCAGCGATGACGTGAGCCTGCTCGAGATCCCCGCGCTGGCCATCTCGTCGACCGACTGCCGGGCACGAGTCGGACGCGGACATCCGGTGTGGTACCTCGTTCCAGACGGGGTCGTCCAATACATTGCGAAGCATCATCTCTATCGGAGCAAGGCATGAGCGACAACGAGCAACAGCCACCGACTCCGCAGCTGACGCGCCGACAACTGCGTGAGCTGCGCAACACGGCTTCCAATCCGATCATCGTCGACCCTGACGCCACCGACGACGCGTCGGCGACCGGAGCGGAGCCGACGCCCGCCCCAGCGCCGCTGCCGCGTGCTGCGGAGCCGGTCGAGGTTCCCCCGGCGCCCGTCCCGCAGACGTCTGTCGATCTCGGCTCGCCCGCGCTGACCCGTCGCCAGGCTCGCCTGCAGGAGAAGATCCGCACGGCATCCATCCCTGTCGTGACAGCGACCGGCGAGCACCCGACCGTGGCGGCCGAATCCGACGACTCCGACGCGTCCGGTCCACACGACGCCGATGAAGCGGCTCGAGCGGTCGAGTCGGATGCCGCCGACGAGGATGCCCAGGACCGCGCCGAGCTCGACGCCCCCGGGGCTGACGGTGAGGCCGAGGCGGCCGATGGTGCGGATGCCGAAACGGAAGCCGCCTCCCCGGACGTCACTGACGCTGTGGTCGAGACCGAGTCCGAGGCAGCGGGCTCCGAGGCTGTCGAGGCGGAGCAGACCGTCCCTGAAGAGTCCATCGCCGAGCACGACATCGCCGCGCACGAAATCGCCGAAGACGATGTTGTCGGTGACGACGAGCGCGCGATCGACGAGACCGCGGATGAAGAGGAACCAGAGCGCCACGTCGTCTCGAACGACCTCGGCGCCGATCTGCTCGCGGGGGAGTCCGCCGCCAGCGACGTGCCCGCATCGTTCGATCAGCTGCTGTCGCGCAGTGCCGCGGCGACGGGCGCGTTCACGACGCCGAACGCACTGATCCTCGCCGAGAACCCCGACGGCGGCCCGCTGGTCGCACCCGTGACCGCGACAGGCGAGGTTCTGATCACCGGGACGTTCACGCTGCCCGAGAACTTCGGTTCGACCGGTGTCGTCCCGGGCGTTGCGGACGGCAAGGAGGTCGATGCGGTTCTCGTGGACGGCGAGCTGCCGGCGTCGTCCTCGCCCACTCCCATCGCCGCGAGCGCGGCCATCTCGACCATCAAGAGCGCCGAGGACGTCATTCGTCCGCCGGCGCCGGAGAAGGGCAGCCGCTGGACGGTCGCCCTCGCCATCACCGCGGGGGCCCTCGCCCTCGCCCTGGCGGGCGTTCTGCTCGTCTCGCTTTTCACAGGAGTCTTCGGATGAGTTCACAAGCAGTCATCGACATGGTCGCCGTCGCCGCGACGGCCGCAGAATCGAAGGGCGGCGAAGACCTCGTTGCCCTCGACGTGTCGCAGCCCCTCCCGCTCGTCGATGCGTTCCTGCTCGTCAGTGGGAACAGCGAGCGCAATGTCGCCGCGATCGCCGATGCGGTCGAGGAGAGCATGCTCGAGGCCGGCCACAAGCGTCTGCGCCGGGAGGGCCGCACCGAGTCGCGCTGGGTGCTGCTCGACTTCGGAGACCTCGTCGTTCACGTGTTCCACGAGCAGGAGCGCGTCTACTACGGGCTCGAGCGCCTGTGGAAGGACTGCCCGGTCATCCCGATCGAGGCCGCCGTGGTCACGAGCACCCCTGGAGATGTTGTAAGCTAAATGAGTTGCCGCGAGAGCGGAAACCATGGGCCTGTGGCGCAGCTGGTAGCGCACCTGCATGGCATGCAGGGGGTCAGGGGTTCGAGTCCCCTCAGGTCCACCAAGTCCCCGCTTCGGCGGGGATTTCGTGTTTTTACGGCGGTGGTGTCGCCCGAGTGGCGGAGTGCTGCGGCTCGGGCGACACACCCGGCGTGACTCGAATGCTCAGACGGCCGCTGCGGCGTCGACCACGTCGAGCACCGCGGCGCGCAACGCTTGACCGCGGGCGCTCAGCAGCCGCTGCTGGCGCACGTACTCGGCCTTGCCGTCGGCAGTCTCGATCGCAACGGGGGAGTAGCCCCAGTCACGCAGATCGTAGGGCGAGGCGCGCATATCGAGTTCGCGGATGTCGCGAGCCAGAACGAAGGCGTCCAGGAGCAGATGTCCGGGAACGAGGGGCCCGAGCTTCA
The DNA here is from genome assembly GCF_053345465.1 of Microbacterium sp. M4A5_1d. NCBI lineage: Bacteria > Bacillati > Actinomycetota > Actinomycetes > Micrococcales > Microbacteriaceae > Microbacterium > Microbacterium sp. M4A5_1d. Next base: position 340,658 of record NZ_JBKFAD010000001.1, on the reverse strand, counting down.
GCATCCATTTGTAGACGTCCATGCCGGCGTGCAGGCAACCCGGCTGCTCGCGTGCGACGGCCCCTTCTCGGTCGAGCGGTTCGCGATTGAGCGGCACGGCCTCGGGCGTGAAGAACCGGAACGCGTCGAAGTGCGTGCAGCGCAGGTCGTGGGCCTCGACGACGGCATCCGTTCCCGCCGCGCCCAGCCGGAGCGGGATCTCGTGGCGCGTGGCATCGGTCCGGTAGACCATCGCCCACTCATGGAGGCCGAAGCAGCCGAAGACCCCCGCGCGGTCGCGCGTTGCGCGGAGGAGTCCCGTCACACCGCGGTACAGTGACGCGCGCTCCTGGCGGAACTGCTCGTCTGCGACACGCGCGTTGCGGCCGCCGACGATCTCATACCAGCGCCAGCCGCCGCGCTGGTCCGCGCCGCCGTTCAGGACGACACCGGGGCCTGGATGCCAGCGCCGGAGAATGGCCGGCTTGTAGGAGTAATACGTGAACAGGAAGTCCTCGACCGGGTGCTTCTCAGCGCGCGAAGCGCGCCGCCGGTGCGCCTCCGTGAGCGCATCAGCGCGCTCCGCGTGCTCGTCGGCGAGCTGATGCCATGTCTCAGGCGCCAACTGCACGGGGGCGGAGAGGCGGAGCGTCACCTCTCGAGGATAGACACCGGTGCGCTGGGAAACCGCGTCACGCCGGCTCGATGAGCGATGGATCGTCATTGCGCACGTTTCCCACAGCGGAGCCGACGGCGAACCAGGTGAGCGTGTCCACGACGACCGGAGCCGCCTCGGACACCGCGTCGAGCAGGTCGGCCGGGTATTCGGTGGTGGGATCGAGCCAAACATCGGCATACTCGGCGTCGATCATCAGCGGCATGCGGTCGTGAATCTCGGCCAGACCGCCGACCGCTGAGCGCGTCAGCATGGTGAAGCTCAGCAGCCACCGGCCCGGGTCGTCGACGGGGCGCGACGGGTCTTTCCACCATTCGTAGAGCCCAGCGAAGAAGAGCGGCTCACCGTTCTCGGGCCGGACGAAGTGAGGCGTCTTCGCACCGCCGTGATCTCGCCACTCGTAATAGCCCGATGCCGGGATGACGGCCCGGCGCGAGACCAGCGCATCGCGGAACGTCGGCTTCTCCGCCGCTTCTTCGGACCGGGCGTTGAACGCCCGCGATCCGACCGACGGATCTTTGGCCCAGCCGGGCACGAGGCCCCAGCGGGCGGAGGCGAGGCGACGCGTCGGAGGCTCGGTCTTGACCGAGTCGAGCACGATCGTCGCCTGCGCTGTCGGCGCGATGTTGAACGACGGACGGGGCAGATCGTCGGGGACGACTTCGGCGTGCAGAACGCTCGCGAGCTCGGAACCGACGCGGGCTACGACGAAACGACCGCACATGTCTTCAGCGTAGGGCGCCCGTGCGACATCCGGGCGATGCCGACCTCAGTCGCGCGCGATCACGCCGACATCGGCGAGCCGGTCGAGCAGCGCCGCTCCATCCGAGCCGGAGACCCACGGCACCTGCGCCGCGGAGTGATCGTTCACCGCGGTGCGGCCACCGGCGAGAACCGCCTCCGCCGGTGACAGTCGACGGATCGCAACAGCACGCACCCGATCTGGGTACTCACTGGCGAACGCCGTGTAGAGGGCGTCGTCGTGCTGGCCGTCGTCGCCGACCAGGAGCCAGCGGACATGCGGGAACTCCTTCGCGAGGCGGCGCAGGTTCTCGGCCTTGTGATCGCGTCCGCTGCGGAACCAGCGGTCGTGGGTCGGCCCCCAGTCGGTGAGAAGCATCGGTCCCGAGGGGAAGACATGGCGTCGCAGGAATCGGATGAGGGTCGGCGCGACGTTCCACGCGCCGGTCGACAGATAGATCACCGGGCTGCCCGGACGGTCGCGCGTCAGCCGCTCGAGCATGACGGCCATCCCGGGCACCGGTTGGCGCGCGTGCTCGTCGAGGACAAACGAGTTCCATGCCGCCACGAAGGGACGCGGCAGAGCGGTCACCATGACCGTGTCGTCGATGTCGGAGATGATTCCGAAGTCGGTGTCGCCGGAGATCACGAAGACGCGGGTCTCGATGACCTCGCTGCCTTCGACGGTCATCGAAATCGTCTGCCAGCCCGGCTCGAGGGCTCCGGGCAGCTCGACGTCGATGACGCCGCCGCGATCGGCCACGATCTCATGCGTCGTGCCCGCGACGGTGACCCTCACCTGCGCGAACGCCACCGGGACCGACGCGAAGCTGCGCCACCCACGGACCGAGGCGTACTCGCCACCCTTCGCGGGCCGCTTCTTCGGTGCGATCAGCACGCGTCCGAGGACACGGACCCAGCCGTCGCCGCCATAGCCGGGGTATGCGGCGACGGTCGGTCGTTGACCGCGCGCGCGGGCGCGTCGTTCGCGCCACGAGTGGAAGCGGCGCTCGAGGCGCGCCAACCACAGGATCTTCTTCCGTGGTGCGGGTGAGGAAGCCATCACCTCAGTCTTTCACGTCCCCGTCCGCGCGTCGGATCTTCTCCTCTTCGAGCCGGAGATGACGTGCCTCGCGGCGGCTGATCAGTCGCTTCACGAGGTAGGCGAGGAGCAGGAAGACCACGATGACGCCGACGAAGAGGTATCCCGCGTACTGGATGTTGTCGGAGACCTCGCGATAGGTCTTCGCCGCGGCCGCGACCACTCCGACGTAGAGAGAGGTCCAGATGACGCAGGCCGGCGCCGTCCACGCGATGAAGCGCCGATACGAGAAGCCGCTCATGCCGACCGTCAAAGGCACGAGCGAATGCAGGACGGGCAGGAATCGCGAGAGGAAGATCGCGGGGCCGCCGCGGCGTCTCAGATAGAGCTCCGAACGCACCCAGTTGTCCTCGCCGATGCGGCGCCCGAGACGAGAGAAGCGGATGCGAGGGCCGAGCCAGCGCCCGAGCGCGAACCCGATCGACTCTCCCGCGAGCGAGCCGGCGACGACCGCAGCACCCAGGATGAAGCCTTCGCCGACGCTCCCGACCGCGGTCGCGGCCACGATCACCACGGTGTCCCCCGGCACCACGAGCCCGATGAGCACACTGGTCTCGAGCATGATCGCGATACCCGCCACGACCGTGCGCAACACCGGGTCGATGCTCTGCACGGTGTTCAGAATCCAGTCGAGGATCTCGTTCACGCTCCGAGCCTAGGGGCGTGACCTAAGACATAACCTGTGATCGTGCCCGAGACGACGAGCTTCCGCTGCCTCGACGGCTGGACCGATCCCGCGAACCTCATCGGCGAGGTGCCCGGCGAGCATGTCTTCTGGCTCGACGCCGGCGTCGACGCCGCCTCGGGCTGGAGCTGGATCGGCTCGGGCGAGCCCGGCGATCCGCCGGACCCGGTCGTCGACGGATCCTCCCGGCAGAGGATGGGCCGCGAGGCACGCACGGGCCCCTTCGTCGGCGGCTGGGTCGGCTGGGCGGGGTACGACGCGGCGGCATCCCGAGCAGGCGCGCCGTCGAAGCGGGATGCTGCGGACCCCGAGGCTCTTTGGCTCCGAGTGGAGAGGTTCGTCGCGTTCGACCATGCCGCGCGGCGCGTATGGGTGGCGGCGCCGGCCGACGCCGTCGACGACTTCGCGGCGCAGGTCGACACCTGGCGCACAGGGGCTTCCGCGCGCGCGCGGGGGGACGCGGCGACGGGTGATCTCGTCGCTCAGGCCCGCGTCGACCCTGACCAGTACGCCGCGCTCGTCGGGGACTGCCGGAGCGCGATCCGCCGGGGTGACGCGTACCAGCTGTGCCTCACGACGCGTTTCACCGTTCGCGATGATCACCCGTTCGACGCGCTCGCGGTGTTTCGGAGGCTTCGTGCCGCGTCGTCGTCGCATCACGGCGGGCTGATCCGATCGGGGGAGCGGGCGCTGATCAGCGCGAGCCCCGAGCGCTTCCTCGGGCTCACCGGCGGAACCGTGCTGACCAGTCCGATCAAGGGCACGCGGCGGCGCGGCGATGACGCGGCATCCGATGATCAGTTGGTGCGGGACCTCGTGACGAGCCCGAAGGAACGCGCGGAGAACGTCATGATCGTCGATCTCATGCGCAACGACCTCCAGCGCGTCAGTGCGCCGGGTTCCGTCGTGGTCGAGCGTCTGCTGGAGGTCGAGACCTACCCCGCGGTGCACCAGCTCGTCAGCAGCGTGTCGGGATCGATCCGGCCCGGTACGCGGCTGTCGGAAGTGCTCGCCGCCGCGTTTCCGGCCGGCAGCATGACGGGTGCACCGAAGCTCTCGGCGATGACGATCCTGCACGACCTCGAGGGCGCTCCGCGGGGGACGTACGCGGGCTGTTTCGGCTGGGTCGGCCGCGACGGCGACGCCGATCTCGCGATGATCATCCGATCAATCGTCGTGAACGGCGAGCAGGCCTACGTCGGCGCGGGCGGGGGCATCACGTGGGGATCCGAGCCGGAAGCCGAGGTCGACGAGGTCGCGTTGAAGGCGCGGGCGCCGCTGGCCGCGCTCGGAGCGGACCTGCCGCCCCGGTGGCGGGAACGGGTCCGGTAGCCTGGGAGCGGTGCTCTCGCGCCCTTTTCGCATTCCCAGATTGGTTCACCCGTGACCGACAGCTCCACTGATCGCGCCAACACGCCCGATTCCGCCGCTTACGACGCCCACGCCGTGCAGGCGAAGTGGCAGCGCGCCTGGGCAGACGCCGATCCCTTCCGGGCCGGCGGCGATGACGACAAGCGTCCCCGCAAGTACGTCCTCGCGATGTTCCCGTACCCCTCGGGCGACCTTCACATGGGGCACGCCGAGAACTACCTCTACTCCGACATCGTGGCCCGCTTCTGGCGGCACCGCGGTTACAACGTGCTGCACCCGATCGGCTGGGACAGCTTCGGCCTGCCCGCTGAGAACGCCGCCATCAAGCGCGGTGCCGACCCCCGCGCATGGACGTACGACAACATCGCTCAGCAGAAGCAGAGCCTGCACGAGTACGGCGTCTCGTTCGACTGGAGCCGCGTGCTCCATACGAGCGACCCCGAGTACTACACCTGGAACCAGTGGCTGTTCCAGAAGCTGTACGAGAAGGGGCTGGCTTACCGCAAGGAGAGTCCGGTCAACTGGTGCCCGAACGACCAGACGGTGCTCGCCAACGAGCAGGTCGTCGACGGGCATTGCGAGCGCTGCGGCGCCGAGGTGGTCAAGAAGAAGCTCACGCAGTGGTACTTCAAGATCACCGAGTACGCCGACCGCCTGCTCGACGATCTGAATCAGCTCGAGGGCTTCTGGCCGCAGAAGGTCATCCAGATGCAGCGCAACTGGATCGGCCGGTCGGTCGGCGCCGACATCGACTTCGAGATCGAGGGCCGTGACGAGAAGATCACGGTCTTCTCGACCCGACCGGACACGCTGCACGGTGCGACTTTCATGGTCGTCGCGCCCGACTCCGACCTTGCCGCCGAGCTGGCGGCGGGGTCGTCCGAGGAGGTGCAGCAGCGTTTCCGTGAGTACCTGCAGACGGTCCAGAAGACGAGCGAGATCGACCGTCAGACCGCCGATCGACCGAAGACCGGCGTCTTCCTCGACCGTTTCGCGATCAACCCCATCAATGGCGAGCGACTGCCGATCTGGGCGGCGGACTACGTCCTGGCCGACTACGGCCACGGTGCGGTGATGGCTGTTCCGGCGCATGACCAGCGCGACCTCGACTTCGCACGCGCATTCGACCTGCCGGTGCGCGTCGTCGTCGACACCACCGCGCCGGTGACCGGGGCGATGCCGGTCATCGAGCTCGACGACGAGGGCGTGCCGATCGACCCGACGCCCGCGATCGACGACATCGACCCCGCCCGCACGGGTGTTGCACTCACGGGCGACGGCCGGATGATCAACTCGGGTGCGCTGGACGGGCTCAGCAAGCGCAACGCCATCGCCCGTGCCATCGAGCAGCTGACCGCGAGCGGAAACGGGCGCGCAGCCAAGACCTACCGCTTGCGGGACTGGCTGATCTCGCGTCAGCGCTTCTGGGGAACGCCGATCCCGATGATCCACACCGACGACGGCCGTATCGTCCCGGTGCCCTCCGAGGAGCTTCCGGTCCGCCTCCCGTCCGTGGAGGGGCTCGACCTCACGCCGAAGGGCTCCTCGCCGCTCGGGGCGGCGACCGATTGGGTCACCACGACCGATCCCGAGACGGGGGAGCCGGCCCTTCGCGACCCCGACACGATGGACACCTTCGTCGACAGCTCGTGGTACTTCCTGCGCTTCCTGTCGCCGAACGACGCAGGCCAGCCCTTCGCGCCTCGCGAGGCCGACAAGTGGGGCCCGGTCGACTTCTACATCGGCGGGGTCGAGCACGCGATCCTGCACCTGCTCTACGCACGGTTCATCACCAAGGCTCTCTTCGACATGGGGCAGGTGGAGTTCACCGAGCCGTTCTCGAGCCTCATCAACCAGGGCATGGTCATCCTCGACGGCGCGAAGATGTCGAAGAGCAAGGGCAACCTCGTGCTCTTCCAGGAGGAGCTCGAGCAGCACGGCGCCGACGTCCTGCGTGTGGCACTGGCCTTCGCCGGACCCGTCGAAGACGACAAGGACTGGGCAGACGTCTCGACGACGGGAGCGGCGAAGTTCCTCGCCCGTGCGCTGCGCGTGGCTGCGGACGTCGACAGCGAGATCGACGTCGTCTGGGCCGAGGGGGATGCCGCGCTCCGTCGCGTCACCCACCGCCTCTGGGCCGACGCTCCGGGGCTCGTCGAGCAGACGAAGTTCAACGTCGTCGTCGCTCGACTCATGGAGCTCGTGAACGCCACCCGCAAGGTCATCGACAGCGGCGCCGGCGCCGGCGACCCGGCGGTTCGCGAGGCAGCGGAAGCGATCGCCGTCATCCTCGACCTGTTCGCCCCGCACACCGCCGAGGAGATGTGGGAGACGCTGGGCCACCGGCCGTTCGTGGGCCTTACCGTCTGGCGTCAGCCCGACCCGACCCTTCTCGTCGAGGAGTCCGTCACCGCGGTCGTCCAGATCGACGGGAAGGTCCGCGGCACGCTCAGCGTGTCGGCGAAGATCTCCTCCGACGAGCTCGAATCGCTCGCCCGCAGCGACGACAAGATCGTCCGCGCGCTCAACGGTCGTGAGATCGCCCGCGCCGTGGTGCGGGCGCCGAAGGTGGTCAGCTTCACCACCGCTCGCTGATGACGGCGGGGGAGTCGTCACGCGATGACACACTTCCCCGCCGCTGTCGCCGGCGGTCTACGGTGGCGATCGTGCAGCCGCTTCCCGCCGTCATCCTCACCGTCGTGCTCGTCGCGTTCGTCGCGGCGGTCGGTCTGGTCTCCCGGCGTTCGCGGGGTCGCTCCCGCGATGTCGCAGACGGCGAGCTCGTGACGCCCGCGATGATTGGCGCGAGCGCCTTCGGTGGCTCCGCCACGCTGCTGCAGTTCAGCACCGAGCTGTGCTCTCGGTGCCCCGCGGCGCGACGCGTTCTCTCGTCGCTCGCCGCGGAGCATGACGGCGTCCGCCACGTTGAGGTGGACCTCACGCATCGCCCGGACCTGACTCGTCGGTTCGAAGTGATGCAGACACCCACGGTTCTCGTGCTCGACGGTACCGGGAGGGTTCGTCAGCGCACCGGTGGTCTTCCGGATCGGTCCGCGCTCGCGACCGAGATCAGCCGTCTGCTGCGGGAGGTCTGACCGCGGAGCGCGCCCTGGGGTGTGCTCTTCCGGACCTACCGCGTCCCGGCCATGGGGCTGGTCGCGGGTGTCGGGTTCCTCGCGAGCCTTGCCGCGTTCGTGTTCTCGTTCATCCCGCCGACGGGATTCACCGCGTTCTCACCCGCCTTGTATCCCTGGATCGTCGGGCTGGTGATCATCGTCCTCGGTGCACCGCCGCTGATCTTCTACGCCGTGCGCAAGCCGTCGTGGGACATGCGCACCGCAGAGGACAAGAGCGTCCCGGTCACCCATGAGGCGGATCCACCCGCAGGTGCGGATCCGGGATCAGCGCCGGCTACTCGACGACGGCCGGATACCGCGTCGGGCCCTCCCCAGACAGGGTGATGCCCATGATCTCCCGAAGCGACGACCCGCGGCCGAACGGTCGGGAGCGTCCCGCCTAGCCTGACGGCGTGACTGCTCCCGACCCCGCTCCGGCCCGGCGCCGCCTGGGTGTCGGGGCACTGGTCGTCCTCGTTCTCGCCGCAGTGGCGGTGACTGTCGCGATCGGCATGATCCGCTCTCTCGCGGCGCCCGTGGCGGTGGTGACCCCCGTCGTGACGCCGGCGGCCCCGGCCCACAGCGACACCGGCGCCGCCGCCGTGTACGTCCACGTCCATGGCGCCGTCGTGAGTCCCGGCCTGTATCGCCTGGACGCCGACGCGCGCGTGGTCGACGCCGTGGCCGCGGCCGGCGGGTTCAGCGACACGGCCGATCCGGCGGGAGTGAACCTCGCGCGCACCGTCACCGACGGCGAGCAGCTTTTCGTCCCCGAGCCCGGTCAAGCGCCGCCCGAATCGGCAGGCGGTGGAGCGTCCGGCGGGGCGGGTACGGACGGCCTCGTCGATCTGAACACCGCGGATGCCGCTGCGCTCGACACGCTTCCGCGCGTCGGTCCTGCGCTGGCCGAGCGGATCATCGCCTGGCGCGAGGAGAACGGGCGTTTCACGAGCGTCGAAGACCTGCTGGCGGTGTCCGGGATCGGCGAGAAGATGCTGGAGGCACTGCGGGAACGGGTCCGCGTGTGAGCGCCCGCATCCGCCGTCGCGACCTCCGCTTGCTCCCCGTCGCGATCGGTGTCTGGGTCGTCGCACTCGTGGCGACGCACCATCCCGAGGTCGCGGTCATCGTGGCGGCGGTCCTGTGGACGGTCGCGACGGCATTGCTGGTGGCCGTGGCGATCTCCCTTCGCAGGTCCCGCGGCGCCGCACGCCCGCGACGTTCGCCGATCACGATCTTCGCCGTCACTCTCGCTTTCGCCGCCGCGGCCGTCTCACACATCGCGATGAGCGCGCCGGACCGCGATCGGGTCCTCGCATTGCCCCTCTCCGGCGGGCGAGTGGTGGCGATCGAAGCCGATGTCACGGGAAAGATCCTGAGCTCTGCGACGGGCTGGCGTTTCGACGCTGTCGCCACCCGTGTGCGGATCGGCGGCGACGTCACCGCGACCCGGGTGCCTGTCGTCGTCCGTACGACCGAGCGTCCCGTCGGGCTCGACCTCGGTGCCACCGTCTCGCTCACCGGCTCCGCCGCGCCCGCCCGGCCGGGGGAGCGGGCGGTCCTCGTCATCACGGCGGCCGGCCCGCCGGAGGTGGTATCCCGGCCGCGGGGTCCCCTCGCCCTGGCTTCAAGCCTCCGCACAGCGCTGCTCGCGCAGGCCGCTTCGCTGCCGCAGCCGGGCGCAGGCCTGGTCGCAGGGCTCGCAGTCGGCGACACATCCGCGGTCACTGTCGAGCTCGATGCGCAGATGAAGACCGCTTCGCTCTCGCATCTCACCGCGGTCTCCGGGGCGAACTGCGCGCTCGTCGTCGGCATCGCGTTCGTCGGCGCCGGGATGCTGGGGCTGCGCCGCCCGTGGCGCGTCACGATCGGGCTCGCGGCGCTCTCGGGCTTCGTGATCCTCGTCTCACCCGAGCCGAGCGTCGTGCGCGCGGCTGCCATGGCCGGGATCGCGATGCTCGCAGCGCTGCTCGGGCGCGCGGGTGCGGGAACATCCGTTTTGTGCCTGGCAATCGTCGCGTGTCTGATCGCCGACCCCTGGCTCGCCGGCAGTATCGGGTTCGCTCTGTCGTCGGCGGCGACCGGAGCCCTGATCCTGTTCGCCGGACCTGTGAGCGACTCGCTTCGGCGCTTCATGCCGCGCCCGCTCGCGCTCGCTATCGCAGTACCGGCCGCTGCCCAGCTCGCGTGCACCCCGATCCTGGTGATGATCGATCCGCGACTGCCCGTGTACGCCGTGCTCGCCAACGCGCTGACCGCGCCCGCGGCACCGCTGGCGACCATCGCCGGCCTCGCGGCATGCCTGAGCGCCGGGGTGCCGCTGTTGGCGAGCGGTCTCGCCGCGATCGCCTGGGTGCCCTGTGCCTGGATCGCCGCCACGGCGGAAGCGGTCGACGCCGTCCCGGGTAACTCGATCGCATGGATCCCGGGTGCGCCGGGCGTCATGCTGGCGACGGTCCTCTGCACCGCGCTGCTGCTGGCTATGCTGCCCGGCACCCCTCGCCGGGTTCGTCGCATTTCGACGGGGCTCGTCGCCCTCGCAGTGGGCGGGGCGGTCGGCGCGGGCCTCGTAACGGGGCCGCTCGACCGGGCGCGAACACCCGAGGACTGGGCGATCGCGCTGTGTGACGTGGGCCAGGGCGACGCGGTCCTCGTGCGCTCGAATGACGCCGTCGCTCTCGTCGACACCGGTCCCGATCCCGAGGCCCTCGCGGCGTGCCTGGACCGGTTCGAGGTCAGCCGTATCGATCTCCTCGTACTCACCCACTTCGACCTCGACCATGTCGGCGGCAGCGATGCGGTCATGGGGCGCGTCGGTGCGGTTCTTCACGGTCCGGTCGCGGAGCCGCAGGAGGAGCAGCTGCTCGCGCGGCTCGCCGCTGCCGGGGCAGAGGTTCGCACAGCTTCCGCCGGGCTGGCGGGGGTGCTGGGCGCCGCCGAGTGGGAGGTCCTTTGGCCGCGCAGTCGCGCGAGCGGGTTCGCGCCCGGCAACGATTCGAGCGTGGTGATCGATGTCCGCGGAGGCGGGATTCCCGCCGTGCTGCTCCTCGGCGATCTCTCGGAGACGCCCCAGCTGGCCCTCGGGGCCGCGCTGCGGTCGACATACGACGTCGTGAAGGTGTCGCACCACGGCAGCGCCGACCAAGCCGCGTCGCTGTACCGCCGACTCGGCGCGCGCGTTGCGCTGATCGGGGTGGGGGAGAACTCCTATGGCCATCCACGCGAAGAAACCCTCGCCCTCGTGCGGTCGCTCGGTCACGAGATCGTCCGCACCGACGAGACCGGGGCGGCAGCGCTCACCATGACGGATGACGGCATCCGGGTGTGGCGCGAGCGCCTCACGGCGTCGGGATGAACCCGAGGTTCAGTCCGCGTTCTCCGGGCCGTGAGCCGGTTGCTCCGGGTGGGAGACGTGTTCGGCCAGCCGCGCATAGGAGTCGGTGATGATCGAGGCCAGTGTCGCGTCGGAATCCTCAGCGGTCCACAGCTCGAGCGCGGTGTCGAAGAGCCCCACGACTGTCTGGGAGACGAGCAGAGCGTCGATGTGATCGGCGCCGCGTCGCCGGAGCCCGTCGCGGATCGCTTGCGCCAGCACCGCTGACTTCGATCGCTCGCGCTCGATGAGATGTGGGTCGGTGGCGATGATCGATCGGCGCTCGCGGATCGCGTCGCGCCATGCCTCCAGCTCGGGCGTGACGGCGAGCAAGCCGTGCATGGCCAGTGCCATCGGGCCGAGCCCGTCGGGCGCGGCGGCGAGCAGGTCGGCGACGACATCCGGAAACTCGCGCTCTCGCAGGAAGAGCACGTCGCGCTTGTCGGGGAAGTGACGGAAGAACGTCCGCGTCGTCAGACCCGCCCGCTCGGCAATCTGCGGCACCGTGGTGGCCGCATACCCCTGCGACCGGAACAGCTCGACGGCTGCTTGTTCCAGGCGCAGTGCGGCATCGGGAGCCCAACGTGGCATGGGGCGAGCCTACCTGATGACATCATGTGACATCATGGGCACGACGCAGTGATGACAGATCGTGTCATCGCCCTTCGAAACGGAGCCCACCCATGTCATCGAATGCCGCCGCTTGGCTTCCGTCCGCGCGCGCCGATCTCGTCGTCGGGCCCGCTGCGATGCATGAGCCTGGCCCGGGGGAGCTCCTCGTCCGCAGCCGGGCGGTCGCGGTGAACCCGCTCGATGACGTCAAGCAATGGACAGGCGACCTGATGTACCGCTGGCTGGGCTATCCCGCGGTGCTCGGGGAGGATGTCGCCGGCGAGGTCGCCGCCGTCGGACCGGGAGTGACGCGCTTCGCGGTGGGCGACCGCGTTGCCGCGTACGCCGTCGGGATGGAGCGCGGCCGACGCCATGAGGCGGAAGGCGCGTTCCAGCTCTACGTCGTCGCGCGAGAAGACCTCGCGACCCCGTTGCCCGACGGTCTTCCGTACGAGCAGGCCGCGGTGCTGCCGCTCGCCGTCTCGACGGCGGCCACGGCTCTCTTCCAGGATGATCAGCTCGCACTCCGCAGCCCGAGCGCCGACGAACCACCGACGGGGGAGACCGTGGTCGTGTGGGGCGGCTCGACGAGTGTGGGGAGCAACGCGATCCAGCTGGCGGTGGCGGCGGGCTATCGCGTCATCACCACCGCGTCATCGCACAACGAGGCGCGAATGCGCGAGCTCGGCGCGGAGCTCGTCGTCGACTACCGCGACCCCGCAGCCGTCGCCGCCATCGTCTCGGGCGTCGAAGGCAGCCCCCTCGCCGGTGTGGTCGCGATCGGGGCGGGCTCGGGCGATGCCGCGGTGAGGATCGCCGCCGCGGCCGGCGCGTATCGCGTCGCTCTGCTGAGCCCGCCGGTCGCCTTCACGACGCTTCCGCGCCGCAGTGGCCCGAGCATCGCGTTCCTGCGCACGATGACGACGATCGGGCTGGCTCAGCTCGCGACGCAGGCTCGGGCTCACCGCCACGGCATCGCGGCCCGGTTCGTCTGGGGGAGCTCTCTCATGACCAACAGCGTCGGACCCATGCTGTGGGAGCAGTACTTGCCCGGGGCTCTCGCCGAGGGCCGGCATGTCTGTGCCCCCGAGCCCGAAATCGTCGGGGAAGGTCTGGAGAGCATTCAACACGCGCTGAACCTGCTTCACACAGGCGTCTCCGCCCGAAAGCTCGTCGTCCGCCTGTAGCGCCACCGATCGGGGTCGGTGGTCGCGATTAGGCTGGGAGCATGCCGCCGAGTCCCCGACGTCCTGCCGCCCGCAGTGCCGCGAAGTCGGCTATCCGGCAGCTGTCGTGGCGTACGCCGGAACCGGCGCCCATCGTGCTCGTCGCAGGCCCCGAAGAGGTGTGCGCCGAGCGCGCCATCGCCGGACTCCGCGACTATCTGAAGGCCGAGGACCCGAGCCTCGAGGTCTCCGACATCCGCGCCGACGACTACGCCGCGGGCACCCTTCTCGGGATGGCGTCGCCCTCACTCTTCGGCGAACCTCGGCTCGTGCGAGTAGCGGGCGTCGAGAAGTGCTCCGACGCCTTCCTCGCAGAGGCCCTCGCGTATCTCGAGAATCCGCAGGAGGGCGCCACGATCGTCCTGCGGCACACGGGTGCGAGTGTCCGGGGCAAGAAGCTGCTCGAGGCCATCCGTTCGGGCATCGGGGGCGGGGTCGAGATCTCAGTTCCCGCGATCAAGCGCGACTCCGACCGTTTCGACTTCGCGGCGGGGGAGTTCAAGGCTGCGGGCAAGCGGATCGCTCCGTCGGCGCTGCGCAGCCTCGTCTCCGCTTTCGCCGACGACCTGACCGAGCTCGCGGCCGCCTGTCAGCAGCTCATCTCGGACGTGCCCGGTGACATCGGCGACCAGGTCGTCGAGCGGTATTACGGGGGTCGGGTCGAGACGACCGCCTTCGCCGTCGCCGACACCGCGATCGCCGGCCGCTACGGCGAGGCCCTCATCACGCTGCGGCACGCTCTGGCCAGTGGGGCCGACCCCGTGCCGCTCGTCGCTGCGATCGCCTCGAAGCTGCGCACCATGGCCCGCGTCGTCGGTACGCGCGAGCCGTCCGCCGCGCTCGCTGCCCGGCTCGGCATGAAGGACTGGCAGGTCGACCGAGCCAAGCGCGATCTCGTCGGCTGGACGGAATCCGCCCTCGCGACCGCGATCCAGGCGGCCGCCCGCGCGGATGCCGAGGTGAAGGGCGCCTCGCGCGACCCCGTCTTCGCGGTCGAGCGGCTTGTCACCGTCATCGCGACGCGGTCACCCTACGGGTCCTGATCGCTCAGCGGCAAAGCGAAAGGCCCGCCCCACATGGGGACGGGCCTTCGACAGCGGCGGCTCAGAGAGCGGCGACCTGCTTCGCGATAGCCGACTTGCGGTTCGCAGCCTGGTTCTCGTGGATGACGCCCTTGCTCACGGCCTTGTCGAGCTTCTTCGTGGCCTTGGCCAGCGCCTTCTCGGCAGCGGCCTTGTCGCCGGCGGCGATGGCCTCGCGGGTGCGACGCACCTCGGTCTTCAGCGCGCTCTTGACGGCCTTGTTGCGCTCGCGCGCCTTCTCGTTGGTCTTGTTGCGCTTGATCTGCGACTTGATGTTCGCCACGTTCGACGTATCTTTCGTTCGGAGTTTTCGGTGGATGTGCCGGGCGACAGTAGAGGGATGCCGCACGGCGGTCGTGTGAGGGAGGAACCCACACGGCAAGCCGACTTCAGAGTCTATCAGGTCGCGTCGCGAGAGCCGGTATTCGCGAGGGTCGCGAGGGCGAGGTCGATGACCGCGTTGAACACGCGCGGACGCATGGCCGTGACGAGGTGGCTGGTGCGGGGGACGACGATCAGTTCCGCCTCGGGGGCGAGCTTCGCGAACAGCCGTTCATTGACGCGTAGCTGGTCGTACTGACCGTTCACGAACCAGGTCGGCACATCGATCCGTCGGATCGCCGCGAGCAGGTCGAGCACCGACAGGCTCGCCAGCGCAACGTCCTGCGCGTCGTAGGCGTATCCGCCGGCGCCGAAGTCCGGCCGGGTCTCGACGGGAAGCGTGCGGTCGAGGACCCAGTCGGTGATCCGCTGGCCACGGCCGGGCAAGCGGTCGAACCCGAGGGCGAGCGCTCGGTACACCGCGAGGCCGAAGCCACGGGGGATCGCGGTGCAGGACGCGGCGATGAACGCCGACACCGGCGGGCGTTCCTCGCGGCCGACGTAAGCGGTGCTCAGCAGCCCGCCCATCGAGTGGCCCACCAGCAACACGGGGCCGCGCTCAGCGGCATCCCGAACCGCATCGTCGATCGTCGCGAACGCACCATCGAGGGTGAAGGTCTCGGCCATGCGAGTGCCGTGGCCGGGCAGGTCGAGCGCCGTGACGGGGATGCCGCGATCCTGGAGGTGGGCCACCTGAGCGCGCCACATCGTGGCCGAGGTCCGGATCCCGTGCACGAGCACCACCTGCGCGGTCATGCTTCCACCCTACGGACCCGAACCCTGCGCGGGGGAGCAGCTCGGCGAGCACATGAACGAGTGAGGGCGACCGGTGATCCCGGCCGCCCTCACGTCGCATCAGCGTGCCCGCGAAATCATCGCTCCGAGACGGCACCTCGTCGCCGCGTCAACGCGATGACGCCGCCCGCGACGAGGAGCATCGCTCCCGCGAGCAGAACGCCGAGCGGCGTCTCCGCGCCGGTCACCGCGAGCTGCCCCGAGCGCACGACGGTGATCGCGAACTCCAGCGGCTCCTCGCCGGCCGTCGAGATCCGCAGCGTGTGGGCTCCCACCGCGAAGTCTGCGGGAATCGCCACCCGGAATGACGTGACGCCGGAGCCGTCAGCGGCCGTGATGCCGCGTACCTCGACCGGCTCGCTGAAGAGGGTCGCACCGATCTGCTGGCCGGGCTCGAGGCCCGAGACCCGCACATCGATGAACCCACCCTGCTCGACGCGGGTGGTGGAGAGCTCGACCTGCGCCCACGCCGCCGTGCCCGGGTCGGTACCCGGCTCGGTGCTCGGCTCGCCGATCCGAACGGGGATGGTGACCGTCGTCTCCGTGGCATCCGTCGTCAGGACGAGCTCCGCGGCGCCGTCAGCGAGGCCAGTCGGAAGCGGCACGGACACGACCGCGCTTCCGCCCGCGACCGGTGTGGACGCGATGACCTCGCCGCCGAGGGACACATCCACCGAACCGTTCTGGGGCGCTCCGAGGCTCGTCATGTCGAGGTTCGACACGGTGAGCTGGAGCGTCGAGCCCGCAGCTGCGGTCTCGGGCACCCCCTGGACCCGGACGGCGTGCTTCGTGAACGACGGCGCGACGGGCTGCTGCGCGCCGAGGTACTCGATCCAGGCCTCGTGGTCGAGGAAGCCGGTATCGACGTAGTCGGTGCCCGCGGCGAAGGCGCGGAAGTTGTCTCCCGACCCGGATGCGAGGAACGAGAGCGTGCCGATGCGGTACTCGGCGTCGAGGTCGAGCGGCTGCCCGTCGACCGTGACCGAGGTGATCCGGCTGCCCTCCGGGCGGGTGTCGTCGAACGTGTAGGTCACATTGTCGGACAGGCCCAGCTGCAGGTACGGACGCGACGGCACGTTGCCGTCCTTATCGCGCTGCCACTGCTGCTCGAGGACGCGCACGAAGTCGGCGCCCGTGAGGGTCACGAGGGCCATCGTGTTGTTGAACGGCAGCACGGCGTACGCCTGACCCCAGGTGATCGTGCCGTCCGGCACGCCCGCGACCGCGTTGGCCCCGAACTCGGCCTGCGTGTCGAACAGGTCGGCCCGAAGGCCGCCGGAGTTCGTCACGCCGATCTGCGCGCCGTTCGGCAAGTTCGCCAGGTTGGAGCGGATCGACTCCGCGACGAGGTTTCCGAGCGAGGACTCCGACGCCCGGTCGTCGCGCTTGCCGCCGGCATAGGCGCCGTCGACATACGAGCCGCCCGAGTACGCGCTGGTGATATCGGCGGAGATCGTCGCGACCGGCGTGTTGCCGATCTCAGCGAAGTCCGCGAGCGCCTGCCGGACGATCTCGTCGACCTCGGCGACGCGCGGGTAGGTCGCGATCAGGTCGGCGGCGGGCGTCTCGGTCTGGCCGACGTTCTCCTGTGAGTGCGAGACGACCTCACCGCTCGTGGGATCGACCGAAAGGACGACCTTGCCGACGAACTCGCCGTACGAGCCGGTCTGGACGATCGGTCGCGTCCGGTCCGTTCCCGGGATCGGCGCCGACCACGCGTACAGCTTGTGCGTGTGACCGGTGTAGATGGCGTCGACCTCGGGGGAGGTCTCCTTGACGATGCGGGCGAAGACCGCACTGTCGGCGACGGCCTCGTCGAGGCTCGCGTCCGAGGCGCTGTCGGCCGCACCCTCGTGGTAGAGCGCGACGATGACATCGGCCTGGTCGCCGGAGCCGTCGGTGAGGTCGGCTGCGACGCGGTTGACCGCTTCGACGGGGTCTCCGAACTCGAGACCGGCGATGCCCGCGCCGCTCACCAGCGACGCGGTCTCCTCCGTCACGACGCCGATGACGCCGATCGTGAGGCCCTGAGACTCGATGAGCTCGTACTCGTCGAACTGGGGATCGGTCGTGCCGGCGGCGTAGACGTTCGCCCCGAGGTGCGAGAAGTCGGCACGCGGGATGACGCGGTCGCGCAGGTCGGCGAAGCCGCGGTCGAACTCGTGGTTACCCACCGCGCTCGCCCGCAGATCGAGGGCGTTCAGCACGTCGATCGTCGGCTCGTCCTGAGCGAGTGACGACGCCGGGAGCGAAGCCCCGATGTTGTCACCGGCCGACAGCAGGACAGCGTCGGGAGCGGCCGCGCGCAGCTCCTCGATGGTTCCGGCGAACCCGACGGTCCCCGGGACCTCGGGCTGGGCCTCCACCTTCCCCTCGGCGGGCTTGGCAGGCGTGACGCCGGTGATGCGGCCGTGGAAGTCGTTGATCCCGAGCAGCGTCAGATCGATCGGCTCGACCGGGGCCGACGCCTCCGCCGAGAGCCCGACCTTCACCGGATCGTGGTCCGACGAGCGGTAGGGGCCATCGTCGTGGAAGTTCACCGGGAAGTAGTTGTGCCGGCTGTACTCCAGGAAGATCGACTCGCCCGCGTTGATGTTCCACACGTCGGCGCCGGTGGCGCGCTCGTACGCGGCCTCGTTCATGAGGATGTGGTCGAGCGAGCCCGAAAGCTCCTGGAACACGTAGCTGGTGTCAGTCGCGTCGAAGGCGATCCCCGCGTCGACATATCCCGACTCGTAGAACACCTGCATCGGGTCCTCCTGCGAGTAGGAGTTGAAGTCTCCCGCCAGCAGCACCGAGTCCACGTCGCCCTGGATCCGATCGACCCATGCGTCGAGCGAGCGCGCCTGTCGCACGCGCGACTCGTTCGAGGCTCCCTGGCCGTCTCCGGTGTCGGCGTCACCCGCCCAGGGGCCCGCCGAGCCCTTCGACTTGAAGTGGTTGACGACGAAGAGGAACGCTTCGCCGCCGTCGACCGGGGCAAAGGCCTGCGCGATCGGCGTCCGTGCGTTCTGGAAGGCCTCGCCCGCGTCGGACTCGGTTCCGAGAGCACGAGCGTCGCCGACCCGTTCGACGGCGCTCGGCTGGTAGATGATCGCGTTCGTGATGACGTCGCGCCCTGCGGCATCCGGCAGCTCGTCCGATGACGGCACGAATGCCCAGCGCTCCGAGCCAGCCGCCGCGTTGAGGGCGGCGACGAGTGAAGCGGTCGCCTCGTCGGGCTGCTCACCGAGCCGTGCCGAGTCCTCGATCTCCATGAGACCGACGACGGAGGCGTCGAGCGCGTTGATCGCGGCGACGATCTTCTCCTGCTGGCGTTCGAAGGATGCCGAGTCCCACGCCCCGCGCTGATCGCAGCCCCCGCGGACGTTGGTCCCCTTGCCCTCACGATCGGTGTAGGCCTGGCAGGCGCTGTCTTCGACACCGAGGGTCGTGAAGTAGTTCAGGACATTGAACGACGCCACCGAGACGTCCCCGCCGACCTCCGCCGGAACGGCGGTGCGCGTGTTCTCGACGGTGATGTCGTCGTCACGGTTCTCGCCGGCGACGATGTGCCGCACCGGGCTCAGCTTCCACGAGTCGTTGCGGTAGTCGAAGACGACAGGCGCGTCGAACGTCACCCGAGCGCCGACGCGAACGGGCTCGCTGGTCGAGATGTAGGGCGGTGTCGCACCCGCTGCCCCGAGGTTGGTCGACGAACCGTCGTCGAGCACCACGCGACGTGCGGCGTTGTCCGCCGCGACGGCTGCGGCTTCGGCAGAACCGGGACGCGCGACATCCGTGGGCTGGCGCAGCGGCTCGGCGCCCGCGGCGAGCACGAGCTCGCCGAATCGGTTGAGGTTGTAGTTGTCGGCGACGACGAAGTCGCCCTGCGGCTGAACCAGCATCGACTCGAGCGCTTGGCGGTGCGCGTCGTCGGTCGGCCACGCCACCGCCGCCGGCACCACCGGGGCCGCGTCGGCGATCGCCGTCGCACCTCCCGGGCCGACGGTGAGCTGCGTCAGCCCGAAGTAGTCGCCCACGACACCGGTGACGCGCACCGTGCTACCGGGCGTGACCTCTCCGACCGCAGCGGGGGAGTAGACGAAGATCGCGTCGGAGGCCCGATGCGTCGCGAAATCGATCGCACCGCCGGTGCCGCCTGTCTGGATGACGTAGCCGTTGTACCCGCCCGTGGGATAGTGCGCCGTCACGACGCCTTCCGTCGTGACGGTCTGACCTGCCAGGGGCGAACGAGCGCCCGGGCCCTGAATCTCGCTGATCGAGACCACCTCGGGCCCAGCGGGCTGCTCCGGCTCACCGGGCTGCTCCGGCTCACCCGGCTGCTCCGGCTCACCCGGCTGCTCCGGCTCACCCGGCTGCTCGGGGATCGTCCCGGCTGCGCCCTGGGGCGTCGGTGCACCGGCCGTGAAGTCGGCCCCGTTGTCGGCGGTGTTCGCGCCCTGGTCGTCCCGAGCGATGCTCGTCGCGTTGGTCGTCGCCGGTGCCGCGCCGGAGCCTGCGAAGTCGGTCGCGTTGCCCCACCCGACGTAGTCGACGACAGCGTCGTTCTGCGCGAGGCCCGATCCACCGCTGAGCGCGGCCGTCGAGTTCACGAGCGCGACCTTGCCCTGCGTGCCGCTCATCGGGATGGAGCCCTCGATGTCGGCCGTGAAGCCGGGCAGCGCGGCGTTACCGCCGATGGCCTGGCCGATCAGCAGGTGCCCGCCGGGTTCGATGGTGGCACCCGCGAGAGCAGTCACCTGCCAGTTGGCTCCCGTGCTCGACGCGTACTGGACGCTCCAGCCGTCGAGCGAGACAGCGGCATCCGAGGTGTTGCGAAGCTCGATGAAGTCGCGGTTCAGGGGCGCGCCGTTGTTTCCACCGCCGCCGTAGATCTCGTTGATCACGACGGGCGCGTCAGCGCCGACCGCGGCACGCGCGGGCATCGCGGCCCACCCCACACCTCCCGCCACGATCGCGACGGCGGCGCTGGAGGCCACCCATCTGTACCAGGGGCGTCGCGCGGGCGCGACAGGGTCTGCTGTGATCACGGTGCTCTCCCGGGGGGCGGACCGGGCGCGGGGGATATCGCGCAACCACCGGCCGCCGCACTGAGCATTCGACGTCATCGACGTGTTCGGCAAGTAGCGGAATGGTTAATTGTTTATCACCCAGCTGAGTGCTGGCGTGTCCGGCCTTCGGCCTCGTACCATCCCGCGCGCGAGGGTTCGCGGCAGTGCCGTTGCGCGGCCCCGGGTAGACTCTCCGGGACATGTCTCCGCGCGCACTCCAGCCGCTCGCGCCTGCCGCAACGCCGCCCGAGCTCATCCGCAACTTCTGCATCATCGCCCACATCGACCACGGCAAGTCGACGCTGGCCGACCGGATGCTGCAGATCACCGGCGTCGTCGCCGACCGCGACATGCGCGCCCAGTACCTCGACCGCATGGACATCGAGCGCGAGCGCGGCATCACGATCAAGAGCCAGGCGGTCCGGATGCCGTGGTCGAAAGACTCCGGCACGTTCGCGCTGAACATGATCGACACGCCCGGTCACGTCGACTTCACGTACGAGGTCAGCCGCTCTCTCGCCGCGTGCGAAGGAGCCATCCTGCTCGTCGACGCCGCGCAGGGCATCGAGGCGCAGACGCTCGCGAACCTCTACCTCGCGCTCGAGAACGACCTGCAGATCATCCCCGTCCTCAACAAGATCGACCTTCCGGCGGCCGACCCCGAGAAGTACGCCGCGGAGCTCGCGAACCTCATCGGCGGCGACCCGGAAGACGTCCTCCGCGTCAGCGGCAAGACCGGCATGGGCGTCGAGGATCTGCTGGATCGCATCGTCGACCGCATCCCTGCCCCCGTCGGCGACCCCGACGCACCGGCGCGCGCGATGATCTTCGACTCCGTCTACGACGCCTACCGCGGCGTCGTCACCTACGTCCGTATGGTCGACGGCAAGCTCGAACCGCGCGAGCGCATCCAGATGATGTCGACGCGCGCGACGCACGAGCTGCTCGAGATCGGCGTGTCGAGCCCGGAGCCCATCCCCACGAAGGGACTCGGTGTCGGCGAGGTCGGCTACCTGATCACCGGCGTGAAGGACGTCCGCCAGTCCAAGGTCGGCGATACGATCACCAATCATCGGAAGCCCGCGTCCGAGGCACTGCCCGGATACACCGACCCCAAGCCGATGGTGTTCTCGGGCATCTACCCGATCGACGGGAGCGACTACGGCGACCTGCGTGAGGCTCTCGACAAGCTGAAGTTGTCCGACGCGTCGCTGCAGTACGAGCCGGAGACCTCAGTCGCGCTCGGTTTCGGGTTCCGCTGCGGCTTCCTTGGACTGCTGCACCTCGAGATCATCACCGAGCGCCTGTCGCGCGAGTTCGGCCTCGACCTCATCACCACGGCACCGTCGGTGACCTACGAGGTCGCGACCGACACGGGCGAGACCGTCGTGGTGACCAACCCCAGCGAGTACCCCGACGGCCGCGTCGCCGAGGTGTCCGAGCCGGTCGTGAAGGTCGGCATCCTCGCCCCGAAGGACTACGTGGGCACGGTCATGGAGCTCTGCCAGTCGCGCCGCGGCACTCTCCTCGGCATGGACTACCTGAGCGAGGACCGCGTCGAGCTGCGCTACAACATGCCGCTCGGCGAGATCGTCTTCGACTTCTTCGACCACCTCAAGTCGCGCACGCAGGGATACGCGAGCCTTGACTACGAGCCCGCCGGGTCGCAGACCGCCGACCTGGTGAAGGTCGACATCCTCCTGCAGGGTGAGAAGGTCGACGCGTTCAGCTCGATCGTCCACCGCGAGAAGGCCTACGCCTACGGCACGATGATGACCGAGCGCCTGCGCAAGCTCATCCCGCGCCAGCAGTTCGAAGTGCCGATCCAGGCCGCCATCGGCGCACGTATCATCGCCCGCGAGAACATCCGCGCGATTCGCAAGGACGTCCTCGCCAAGTGCTACGGCGGTGACATCACGCGTAAGCGCAAGCTCCTCGAGAAGCAGAAAGAGGGCAAGAAGCGCATGAAGATGGTGGGTCGCGTCGAGGTGCCGCAGGAGGCGTTCATCGCCGCGCTGTCGGGCGACGTCGAAGGCAAGGACAAGAAGTAGCCCCACGGGGAGCAACGAGGAGACCCATGCATCAGCGACGCGGGACCTTCCGGGACGAGACCGTCGACTACGCGGCGGTCGGCGCGACACGCGCGCACGACCTCATGGCGTATCCGCCCGAACACAGCATCCCCGCGGAGGACGCATGGCGGATCGGCAGCGGGCAGGCTCGCTTCGACACCGCCGCCGACCTCCTCATGTCGTGGGCAGCGCTCCGTGGGGCGGGTTTGCGCGTCGCGGATGTTCGGCCCGCATCGGGACCGATGTACACCGGCGTCGCGTTCGACGACCAGGGAAACGCCGTCGCGCCCAGCAGCATGGAACACGAGCAGCGCTTCGCGGCGGACGGCACCCCCTACGTCGGAGCCGGCACCACGCTTCAGGTGCACGGGCGTGTGTCGGGGCTGAATGCGGATGCGGAGCTCCGCGTGATCTTCGTCGACGAGGAGCCCCGCCGGGTCGCGTTCGCTCTCGGGACCGTCGGCGGTTCCGTCGTGAGCGGCGAGGAGTCCTTCCTCCTCGAATGGCGCGATAACGATGAGGTCTGGTTCGTCGTGCGGGCGTTCGATCGGCCGACGGCATTGGCTTACCGCATGCTCAAGAGTCTCGTCCGCCGCCGCCGCCGGATGCTGTTCCAGGGCTACCTCCGCGCGATCTCGCCGCTGTACGCGACGCCTGAGGCCTGATGGGCGCGGCACTGCCGATCGGTGATCCGGTGCCGGTCGGCGGGACGCTGCCGGACGACCTCGTCATCGACCCCGACGTCCCGTTCGGGGTGTACCTGCACGTTCCGTTCTGCCGGGTGCGGTGCGGCTACTGCGACTTCAACACCTACACCGCCACAGAGCTGCGTGGCGCGCGGCAAGATGCCTACGCCGACGAGGTGCTGCGCGAGATCGCCCTCTCGGCCGATGTGATGGACGAGCGCGGCCCCCGGCGTCCGGCGCAGACGGTGTTCTTCGGCGGCGGCACTCCCACGTTGCTTCCGGCCGGGGACCTCGCTCGGATGCTGAGCGGAGTGCGGGACACGTTCGGCATCGCCGCCGGCGCGGAGGTCACCGTCGAGGCGAACCCCGACACGATGAACCCTCGGGTCGCCGACGAGCTGGCGGCGGCGGGCGTGACGCGCCTGTCGATCGGCATGCAGTCCGCGGTTCCGCACGTGCTCGCAGCGCTCGACCGAACGCACGATCCCGCCAACGTCGCCACCGCCGTGGCTGCCGCGCGCGGGGCTGGACTCGACGTCTCGGTCGACCTGATCTACGGAGCGCCGGGGGAGAGCCTCGACGACTGGCGGCGCTCGGTCGACACCGCGGTGGCGCTCGAACCCGACCATGTGTCCGCCTATGCGCTGATCATCGAGGAGGGCACCCGTCTCGAGCGTCAGATCCGCCGCGGTGAGGTGGCCGCGCCCGACGACGATCTCCAGGCCGACATGTACGAACTGGCCGATGACCGTCTCGCCGCCGCCGGCTTCTCCTGGTACGAGGTCTCGAACTGGGCCCGGTCGACCGACCAGCGCTCGCGCCACAATCTCGCCTACTGGCGCGGAACCGACTGGTGGGGTTACGGGCCGGGCGCGCACAGTCACATCGCGGGCCTCCGCTGGTGGAACGTGAAACACCCGGCGGCATATGCTCAGCGGCTCTCCGCGGGCGAGTCTCCCGCCGCAGGCCGCGAGCGCCCGGATGCCGAGGCCCGACGGCTCGAGTCCGTCCTGCTGCGATCACGCATCGTGGATGGGCTCGCCGTCGATGAGCTCGCGAACGACTCGCGCCGTGCCGTCGCATCGCTCATCGCCGACGGGCTCATCGAAGGCGCGGACGCCGTCCGCGGTCGGGTCGTCCTGACTCGCCGCGGACGCCTCATGGCCGATGCGGTCGTACGGGCGCTCACCGAGTGATCCCGGGCGGCGACCCGCCTCGCCCACGCGGTAGAATTGGCACTCGCAGACATCGAGTGCCAAACAGGAGGTGACGGACATGGTCTCAGAGCGCGGACTGCAGGTGCTGCGGGCGATCGTGCAGGACTATGTCGACACCCGCGAGCCCGTGGGAAGCAAGTCGATCGTCGAGCGCCACGCCTTCGGCGTCTCGGCTGCCACGATCCGCAACGACATGGCGCTCCTCGAGGACGAGGAGCTCATCGCCGCGCCCCACACGTCATCCGGACGCGTGCCGACCGATAAGGGCTACCGCGTCTTCGTCGACCATCTGGCAGGCCTTCGCCCCCTGAGCGCCGCCCAGCGCTCGGCCATCACGACCTTCCTCGACGGCCCTACCGACCTCGACGACCTGCTCGTGCGGACGGTTCGTGCGCTCACCCAGCTGACGGGCCAGGTCGCAATGGTGCAGTACCCCTCCTTCGCGCGCGCGCAGGTCTCGCACCTCGAATTGGTCGACCTCGGCGGCGGACGACTCGTCGTCATCGTCGTCACCGACACCGGCCGTGTCTCCCAGCGGGTGGGCGTGGTACGCACCCTCCTCGACGAAGCGCAATTCGCCGTAGCCAAGGCGACGCTGCGCGCCGCTGTCACCGGCGTCGCCGTGCGAGACGCCGTCACCGCGGTGTCGGCGCTCGCGGAGAGCGAGTCGGTCGGCGACCCGATCGGCGATGCGGTGCGCGAGATCGCCCGCATCCTGGTCGAAGAGCTCGAGACGTTCCGGCAGGACCGCCTAGTCATGGCCGGCACCGCCACGCTCGCGCGGCGAGAGGCGGATTTCCGCGGCAGTATCTATCCGCTGCTCGAAGCCATCGAGGAGCAGGTGACGCTGCTTCGGCTCATGGGCGAGATGGTCGCCGACGACCGCGGCGTCGCAGCGCGAATCGGCCGCGAGAACGAGGCGTACGGGCTCTCCGAAGCTTCGGTCGTCACGAGCGACTACGACGTCCCGGGCTCGCATGCACGCGTCGGCCTCATGGGACCGACGCGCATGGACTACCCGACGAACCTCGCGACGGTCCGCGCCGTCGCGCACTACCTCAGCCGGCTTCTCGACGAAGACGAGAAGTCCCGCTGACCCACCCCACCCACGCCCGAACGGGCGGAAAGGCGATCCGTGGCTGACCACTACGAGGTCCTGGGCGTTGCGCGCGACGCGTCGCCCGACGAGATCAAGAAGGCGTACCGACGCCTGGCACGAGAACTGCACCCCGACGTCAACCCGGGAGAGGATGCGTCCGAGCGATTCAAGCTCGTCACGCATGCTTACGACGTCCTCAGCGATCCGGAGCAGCGTCAGCGCTACGACATGGGCGGTGACTCCGCCGGCGGCTTCGGCGGCGCCGCGGGCTTCGGCGGATTCAGCGACATCTTCGAGACCTTCTTCGGCGGCGGCGCCGGAGGCGGCGGTCGCGCCGGGCGTCCGCGCTCCCGGCGCGAACGCGGACAGGATGCGCTCGTCCGGGTCACCCTCGAGCTCGGCGACGTCGTCTTCGGCGTGCATCGCGACATCGAGGTCGACACCGCGGTGCTCTGCGACACCTGCCAGGGCTCGTGCTGCCAGCCGGGAACGCAGCCGGTCACCTGCGACGTCTGCCACGGCGCGGGCAACGTGCAGCGCACCGTCCGCAGCCTGCTGGGCAACGTCGTGACGTCGCAGCCCTGCAACGTCTGCCAGGGTTACGGCACGACGATCCCGTACCCGTGCACGACCTGCCAGGGGCAGGGACGCGTTCGGGCTCGCCGCACCGTCTCGCTCGACATCCCCGCAGGTGTCGAGACCGGGTTGCGCCTGCAGCTCCCCGGATCCGGCGAGGTCGGTCCCGCCGGCGGCCCCAACGGCGATCTGTACCTCGAGGTCACGGTCGCTCCGCACGACGTGTTCAGCCGCGAGGGCGACGATCTGCTCGCCACGCTCGAGGTGTCGATGCCCGACGCCGTCCTCGGCACCAGCACCACGATCGAGTCGCTCGACGGTCCGGTCGAGCTCGAGCTGCGCCCCGGCGTCCAGTCCGGCGACGTCCTCACCGTCAAGGGTCGCGGCATCACGCCGCTTCGCGGCTCGACGCGCGGCGACCTGCGTGTCGGCGTTCACGTCGTCACCCCGACGCGTCTGGATGCCAAGGAGCGGGCCCTCATCGAGGAGCTGAAGAAGCGCACGAAGTCGCCCGCACCACAGCTCGCGGAGTTCCACCAGGGCCTTTTCGCCAAGCTCCGCGATCGGTTCCGGAACAGCTGAGCGCATGGCCCTGCACTTCCTCGTCGACCCGCCGCTCATCACTCGGCCGGGCGAGTTCGTCGACCTCACCGGCGCCGAGGCTCATCACGCGGCCGGCGTCCGTCGCGTGCGTGTCGGTGAGACGGTGACGGTGGGCGACGGCGCGGGGGCGTGGCTCGAGGGCACCGTCACCGCAGCCGATCCGAAGCTCGTCCGCATCGAGGCGCTCTCGCGAGTCGAGCATTCCGCGCCCGCACGGCGCGTGACGCTGATCCAAGCGCTCGCGAAGGGCGATCGCGACGAGCTCGCGGTGCAGGCCTGCACCGAGCTCGGCGTCGATGCGATCGTGCCCTGGCAGGCTGCGCGAAGCGTCTCGCGGTGGAGCGGACCGAAGGTCGAGCGCGGTGTGCAGCGGTGGGCGACCATCGCGCGCGAAGCGGCGAAGCAGGCGCATCGCGCGTGGCTGCCCGCCGTCGACGCGCCCGTGTCGACGACGGAGCTCGCGGCGCGATGCGGCTCCGAGCGAGTGCTGGTGCTCGAGCCGACGGCGACGCGGCGACTGAGCGAGGTCGAACTGGGCGAGGGCGACGTGTCGCTCGTGGTCGGTCCCGAGGGCGGGATCGCAGCCGAGGAGCTGGACGCGCTCGTCGCGGCCGGCGCGGTCGCCGTGCGTCTGGGGGACACGGTCCTGCGGACGTCGACGGCCGGCCCCGCTGCGCTCGGCGTCGTCAACGTCGCCCTCGGTCGCTGGTAACGCCGCCCGTCCCGCCACCGCACCCCGTCGATAGACTGAACGTATGAGCGAACCGTCTGTCTTCACGCGCATCTTCCGCGGCGAGATCCCCTCCGAGATCATCGCGGAGACCGAGAATGCGTTCGCGATCCGCGACATCGCTCCGCAGGCTCCGGTGCATGTCCTCGTGATCCCCAAGACCGAGCGCTACCGCACCGTGGTTGAGCTCGCCGCGGGCGACCCCGCTCTCCTCAGCGAGCTCGTCGGGCTCGCGAACTCCGTCGCTGCCGAGCATTCGGACGGCGACTTCCGTTTGATCTTCAACACCGGCCCCGGCGCAGGACAGACCGTGTTCCACGTTCACGCGCACGTCCTCGCCGGTGGCCTCTCCGAAGGGAGCCTCGGTGGCTGATGCTTCCGAACCCGCCGTCGCGACGATCCTCGCCGACGGTGTCGCCATGGTCCAGCTGCTCGGGCCCCAAGACCGCCTCCTGCGCGTCGTCGAGCGGGAGCACCCCGACGTCGACGTCCTCGTCCGCGGCAACGAAATCACCCTGACGGGCTCGAACGATGACGTCGCCGCCGCGAAGTCGCTCGTCGACGAGCTGATCGCCATGGCACGGGCCGGGCAAGGCCTCGATCCGAGCGACGTGTCGACGTCCAGTCGCATCCTGCAGCGGCGAAAGGGCGATGAAGGCCCGCGCCCGTCCGAGGTGCTGGGGGAGGCGATCCTCTCCTCGCGCGGCAAGGTGATCCGGCCGAAGACGCTTGGGCAGAAGGCCTACGTCGACGCGATCGACGAGAACACGATCGTCTTCGGCATCGGCCCCGCGGGAACCGGCAAGACCTACCTCGCGATGGCGAAGGCGGTGCAGGCCTTGCAGCGCAAGGAAGTCAATCGCATCATCCTGACGCGCCCCGCCGTGGAAGCGGGAGAGCGCCTCGGCTTCCTGCCCGGCACCCTCACCGACAAGATCGACCCGTACCTCCGGCCGCTGTACGACGCTCTCAACGAGATGCTCGACCCCGAGCTCGTCCCCAAGCTCATGGCCACCGGCACGATCGAGGTCGCGCCGCTGGCGTACATGCGCGGACGCACCCTGAACGATTCGTTCGTCGTGCTCGACGAGGCGCAGAACACCACGCCCGAGCAGATGAAGATGTTCCTCACGCGTCTCGGATTCGGTACGCGCATGGTCGTCACCGGCGACATCACACAGGTCGACCTTCCCCAGGGGACGTCCGGCCTGCGCACCGTGACACGCGTTCTGAAGAGTATCGACGACATTCATTTCGCCACCCTCACCAGCGAGGACGTCGTGCGGCACACTCTCGTCGGCCGGATCGTCGACGCGTACAGCGAGTACGACGAGCAGCGGCTGGCCGCGCGTCGTGAGCGCGACGAGGCCAGCGAGTTCGCCAACCGGGCCGAGCGGCGCACCGCGACACGGCCCGTCGGTCCGCGCGACCGACTCCCGAAACGAGGACGTTCATGACCATCGAGATCACCAACGAATCCGGCGTGTCCGTCGACGAGACCGTGCTGTTGCGCCTGACCGAGCACAACCTCGCGCAGCTGAACGTGAGCCCGGACGCCGACCTCGCCATCCTCCTCGTCGACGAGGGCGCCATGGAGTCTCTCCACGTGCAGTGGATGGACGAGCCCGGCCCCACCGACGTGCTCAGCTTCCCGATGGACGAGCTCCGCCCGGGCACCGAGGACGCCCCGACCCCGCCGGGACTTCTCGGCGATATCGTGCTGTGCCCGCAGGTGGCCGAGGCACAGGCGCAGGCCGCGCGCCACACGACGCTCGACGAGCTCATCCTCCTCACGACGCACGGGCTGCTGCACCTGCTCGGGTTCGATCACGCCGAGCCGGAGGAGGAGCGCGAGATGTTCGGCCTCCAGCGCGAGTTGATCTCGGCTTTCCACGCAAGCGAGCGCCGCCGCGCGTGACCGTCTTCCTCCTCGTCCTCGGCGCGGTGTTCCTCGTCGCGCTCGGGGGTCTGATGGCCGCTCTCGATGCCGCTCTCGGTGTCACATCGCGCGCTGACCTCGCCGACTGGGCGGAGTCCAGTCGGCGCCAGCAGGCGCTCCGCCGCATCGCCGATGACACGACGGCCCACGCGAACGCCGTCGTCTTCATCCGCATCCTCGCGGAGTCGACGGCTGCGGTGTTCGTCACGGCGGCGCTGACCCTCGCGCTGGAGAATCTGTGGTGGGCGATCCTCGTCGCCGCCCTGCTCATGACGGCGGTGTCCTTCGTTCTGGTCGGCGCGAGCCCGCGATCGGTCGGGCGCCAGCACGCCCGTGGCCTGCTCATCGCGTGTGCTCCGATCGTGCGCGGTGCCCGCATCGTGCTGGGACCTCTCGCCCACCTCCTGGTGATCGTGGGCAATCGCGTCACGCCGGGCGTCTCGCGCGGCACCTCCTTCGCCTCCGAAGAGCAACTCCTGAGCATGGTCGACGAGGCGGTTTCGCAGGACCTCATCGAAGCCGACGATCGCGACCTCATCCATTCGGTCTTCGATTTCACCGACACGCTCGTCCGTGCGGTGATGGTGCCCCGGACCGACATGGTCACGGTGCCGCAGACGGCCACGACGCACGAAGCGCTCGCGCTGTTCCTCGAGCGCGGTGTGTCGCGGGTGCCGGTCACGGACGACGAGCGCGACGACATCGTCGGCGTCGTATACCTCAAGGACCTCGTGCAGTTCTCCTACGGCGAGGCGAAGGGGTGGCGCGACGTACCCGTGGGCCGCGTGGCGCGCCCGGCCGTGTTCGTCCCGGAGTCGATGCGAGCCGAATCGCTGTTGCAGCAGATGAAACGGGATGCCGTCCACGTGTGCCTCGTCGTCGACGAGTACGGCGGGGTCGCCGGCCTGATTACCCTCGAGGACCTCATCGAGGAGCTCGTCGGTGAGATCGCCGACGAGTACGACCGCGGCGCAGCGGAGGTCGTCGAGCTCGAACCCGGCCGTTACCGCGTGAGTGCCCGGCTCGGCCTCGACGAGGTCGGCGAGCTGTTCGGCATCGAGCTGGACGATGACGACGTCGACTCCATCGGCGGGCTGCTCGGCAAGACGCTCGGCCGGGTCCCGATGCCGGGGGCGACCGTGACCGTCGACGGGATCACGATCACCGGGGGCGTCTCGCGTGGCCGCGGGCGGGGACTCGCGACCGTCTTCGTCGAACGCGCCCCCACCGACGAGACGGACGACACGACGCACCCGCGGACCGGAGAGGTCCGCGTGGCACGAAGAGGAGAAGACAGCAGATGACCGCAGCAGAGAGCCGATCGGGTTTCGTGACCTTCGTCGGACGTCCCAACGTCGGGAAATCGACGCTGACGAACGCCCTGGTGGGGGAGAAGGTCGCGATCACGAGCGACAAGCCGCAGACGACGCGGCGCGCGATCCGCGGCATCCTGAATCGGCCCGGCGGACAGCTGGTCATCGTCGACACGCCCGGCATCCACAAGCCGCGCACCCTGCTCGGCCAGCGCCTGAACGACCTCGTCGAGCAGGTGCTGGGTGACGTCGACGTCATCGGCTTCCTCGTGCCCGCCGTGGACAAGGTCGGGCCCGGTGACCGCCGCATCGCCGCGTCGCTCGACGGCTACACCCGCGCGAAGAAGGTCGCCATCGTGACCAAGACCGACCTGGCGACCCGCGACGAGATCATGGAGCGCCTGATGGAGGTCGACAGCCTTCGCGAGGACTGGGCTGCTGTGATCCCGTTGTCCGCCGTCACCGAGGACCAGCTCGACGTGCTGGCCGACGAGCTGCTCGCGCTGATGCCCGAAGGGCCGGCGCTGTACCCGGATGACGTGGTGACGGACGAGTCGACCGAGGACCGGATCGCCGAGATCATCCGAGAAGCGGCCCTCGAGGGCGTGCGCGACGAACTGCCCCACTCGATCGCCGTCACGGTGGAGGACGTCGCGCCCCGTGAGGGCTCCGACCTCACGGACGTGTACGCCAACATCGTCGTCGAGCGCGACAGCCAGAAGGCCATCATCATCGGCCGCAAAGGCTCACGGCTCGCCGATGTCGGTGCTCGTGCCCGCGCACAGATCGAGCCTCTTCTCGGGACCCGGGTGTTCCTCTCGCTGCGGGTCCGAGTCGCGAAGGAATGGCAGCGCGACCCCAAGCAGCTGGGACGCCTCGGGTTCTAGCCGGCCTCGCGCATCGCCGACTGGACGACGACGACATCCGCGCCGAACTCGGCGTCGGCGGCATCCTGAAGCGTTCCGTCGTCCCAGACGACCGTGACCCAGAGCCGGCCGTCGTACGCACCGGAGGCGAGCACGGTGTCGCCGAGGGTGTCGTGCACCCGTTGTTCGACGTCTCGCAGCGTCGCGTCGTCCGCCGTGCCGGGCACGCCGCCCGTCGGGTCGGGAAGCGGCATGGGGTCGTACAGTGCCAGCGGAACCGCCGGCGCGGTGACCGTCAGGGCAGAGCCGTCATATCGTCCCTGGACGGCATAAGTACCCCACGTCGAGCCCGACATCGTGGTCGCATCGGAAAGCGAGGACCAGTCCCAATTCTTCACCGGGATGCCGTCGCACTGGGGCGGCGCCGACTCCGCAACAGCGCCGAGACAGAGCTCGGCACCGGAGCCGTCATCAAGGACCGTTCCCTGCGCCACGACATCGCCGCTCGGGGTCGCCGGGTCCAGCGAAGTCGGGCCGGCCGCGGGCGTCGAGGCGCAGCCCGCCGTCAGGGCGATCGCACACATCATGAGGGCGGACGAGCCCGCGCGCGCAGTTCTCATATCCCCACAGTGTCGCGCACGACGCCTTCGTCTCAGGTGAGGCACGCCCGTGTGCGTCCCGGCGGCGAGCGGGGTGTAGCCTGGGCGCATGCGCTTCGGCCGACTGCTTCTCCTTAGTCGCCGCGACGAGTCCTCGTTCTAGGGCCTCTCTCGTCGCGGAGCTTCGCGTTGGCCCGTCACACCCGATGAGGAAGAGCGAGACGACCATGGAGAACAACCAGAAGCCTTCGGGCATGCCGATCCACAAGTATCGGCCGTTCCACGAGCAGATCCGCGTCGATCTGCCCGACCGCACCTGGCCCGCGAAGCGCATCGAGACGGCGCCCCGCTGGTGCGCCGTCGATCTGCGGGACGGCAATCAGGCGCTCATCGATCCGATGAGTCCCGAGCGCAAGCGCGTGATGTTCGAGCTGCTCGTGAAGATGGGGTACAAGGAGATCGAGGTCGGGTTCCCGAGCGCGAGCCAGACCGACTTCGACTTCGTGCGCCAGCTGATCGAGGACGGTTTGATCCCCGACGACGTGACGATCCAGGTGCTGACGCAGGCTCGCGAGCACCTCATCAAGCGCACGTACGAAGCGATCGCCGGCGCGAAGCAAGCGATCGTCCACCTGTACAACTCGACGAGCATCCTGCAGCGTGAGGTGGTCTTCCGCACCGACCGCCAGGGCATCATCGACATCGCACTCGAGGGCGCGCGCCTGTGCCGCCAGTACGAGCAGACCATCCCCGAGACCGCCGTCTACTACGAGTACTCGCCCGAAAGCTACACCGGCACCGAGCTCGAGTTCGCCGTCGACGTCTGCAACCAGGTCATCGAGATCTTCGAGCCGACGCCCGACCGCAAGGTCATCATCAACCTGCCGGCAACCGTCGAGATGGCCACGCCGAACGTGTACGCCGACTCGATCGAGTGGATGAGCCGTCACCTCGCGCATCGCGAGAACGTCGTGCTGTCGCTGCATCCCCACAACGACCGTGGCACCGCGATCGCTGCCGCGGAGCTCGGCTACATGGCCGGCGCCGACCGCATCGAGGGCTGCCTGTTCGGAAACGGGGAGCGCACCGGCAACGTCGACCTCGTCGCGCTCGGCATCAACCTGTTCACGCAGGGCATCGACCCGCAGATCGACTTCAGCGACGTCGACGGCATCAAGCGCACGGTCGAATACTGCAACCAGCTGCCCGTGCCCGAGCGGAGCCCCTGGGCCGGAGACCTCGTGTTCACCGCGTTCAGCGGCTCGCACCAGGACGCCATCAAGAAGGGCTTCGAGGCGATGTCCGCACGTGCGGCTGCCGACGGCGTCTCGATCGACGAGATCGAGTGGGCGGTGCCCTACCTGCCCGTCGACCCCAAGGACCTCGGTCGTTCGTACGAAGCCGTGATCCGGGTCAACTCGCAGTCGGGCAAGGGCGGCGTCGCCTACCTGCTGAAGACCGACCACGCCCTGGATCTGCCGCGCAAGCTGCAGATCGAGTTCTCGGGAGTCGTGCAGGAGAAGACGGATGCCGAGGGCGGCGAGGTCACGAGCGAGCAGATCTGGTCGATCTTCACCGACGAGTACCTGCCCGCACCGGCCGACGACGACAAGTGGGGCCGGTTCGAGCTGCTCGGCACCCGCACGCAGAGCGACATGTCGGGTGACGTCCGGCTCGACGTCACACTGCGCGACGGTGACGAGCACGACGATGTGTCCGGTGTCGGCAACGGCCCGATCGCGGCGTTCCTCGCGGTGCTGCGCGACCGCGGCTTCGACATCTCGCTCTACGACTACGTCGAGCACACGCTGAGCTCGGGTGGCGACGCTCAGGCGGCGGCCTACGTCGAGCTGCAGGTCGATGACCAGCGACTCTGGGGCGTCGGCATCGACGGCGACATCTCGACCGCGAGCCTGAAGGCCGTCGTATCGTGCGTCAACCGCGCGATCCGCACCCGCGAGCGCTCGTCGGAGCTGACCGCGGTCTGAGGATCGTCGCACCGCCGCGAGGGCGGCCTCGCAGGTCGGGGCCGCCCTCGCGGCGGCCTCATCCGCCCACCTGCCGGGCCTCGCTTTCCGCCCGGCGGGCCTCCGGACGCCGACCGATCAGCGGATGGGCCACGACCCGTCGACGTCGGCGTCGATCCGTCCGATGCTCACGAAGTACTCGGTGAGACTCTCCGCCTGGGCCCGCGCCCAGCCGACCTGGCGGGTGTGAAGCTCGGCGGCGGTCGACGGCAGCCCATCGGCGAACCGCTCAGCGAGAATCTGCGCGACGCGCCCCGCTGCGATCGCATCTGCGGATGCCTCGTGCGCCCCGGTGAGCGTGACGGCGTAGTGCTCGGCGACGACCGACAGCGTGCGCTTCCCGCGGCGGTAGCGGTCGTACCGTTTGTCGATGACGAGCGGATCGATGACGGGGGAGGGCGAGTGAATCGGATCGATCCTGTGCCGGAGCGCTTCGTACTTGAGCATCGAGAAATCGAACGGCGCGTTGTACGCCACCACCGGGATGCCGGCGTCGAACAGGCCCCGCAGGGCGGCGACGACTTCCGCGACCACGTCGGCCGCGGGCCGTCCGTGCCGACGGGCGTGCTCGGTCGTGATGCCGTGGATCGCCGCCGCACCATCGGGGATGTCGATTCCCGGGTCGGCCAGCCAGCTGTCGGCCCGCACCGGTGTTCCGTCGGCGTCGAGGACGCCGACGTGCGCCGTCACGATGCGATCCACGGTGACCTCGACGCCCGTTGTCTCCAGATCGAAGACCCCGACCACCTGGCACCATTCGGGTGCCGAGCCGGGCCATAGGTCGAGTTCGGGCGTTGCGACGACGAGAGGGCGATCCGGCTCCACGGAATCGAGGCTACGGCTCGGGTCGGACACGCCGGATCCGACGCGCCGCCTCCGTAGACTCGACGGGTGCCGACCGTCTCTCCGTACGACTCCCTGCTCGCGCGCATCCCGGTGCGCCGCCTCGAGACCGACATCCTCGGCGGAACGACCGCGTACTGGGTCTACGGGCGCGACGATGCACCTCAGACGCTCCTGGCGGTACACGGGTTCCGGGGAGAGCACCACGGTCTCGAGCCCGTCGTCGCTCACCTCGGCGACGTGCGCGTCATCATGCCCGACCTGCCGGGTTTCGGCGAGACCCCCGCGATACCGGGACGCGAACACGACCTCGAGACATACGCCGACTGGCTCACCGCATTCGCGGCCGTGGTCGCTCCCGGCGCGGTGGTCGTCGGCCACTCATTCGGCTCGATCGTCTCCGCCGCCGCGGTGGCGGGCGGGCTTCCTACCCCTCGGCTGATCCTCATCAACCCCATCGGGGCGCCCGCGCTCGAGGGACCCCGTGGGGTCTTCACGCGCCTCGCTGTCTGGTATTACGACGTCGGGGCGCGCCTGCCGCGGCGAGCGGGCGAAGCGTTGCTGCGCAATCGCCTCATCGTCCGGGTGATGAGCCTCGCGATGGTCAAGACGCGAGACCGGACCCTGCGCCGGTTCGTCCATGAGCAGCACGACACGTACTTCTCGAGCTTCGCCGATCGCGACGTGCTCCGCGACGCCTTCGTGACGTCCGTCTCGAACGACGTCCGCGCATTCGCTCCGCGCATCTCTCAGCCGACCCTGCTCGTCGCCGCCGTTCAGGACGACATCACCCCGATCGAGGCCGAACGCCGGCTGCGCGAGCTGTTCCCCGTGGCCGAGCTGGTTGAGATCGACGGCGTGGGGCACCTCATCCATTACGAGAAGCCCCGCGAGGCCGCCGCCGCGATCAGGCGGTTTCTCGCGCTTTCCGACGACGGTACGCGTTGACGTTCATGCGGTTGCCGCAGTTGCCGGTGTCGCAGTAGCGCTTCGAACCGTTCTTGGAGAAATCGACGTAGACCGCCGCGCAGTCGTCGGCGGCGCAGATCCGCACGCGGTCGTACGCGTCGGCGCGGATGACGTCGACGAACGCCATGCCGGCCTCCACGAGCACGCGCGTTGCCAGAGGCGCGTCGTCGGGAGTCGCGTGGATATGCCAGTCGTATCCGTCGTGGATCACCAGCTGAGGCTGCGCGCGGCCGTCGCGCAGCATCGCGTTCACGTGGGGCACGGCGGAGTCCCGGTCGAGCTCCCAGAGCTCGTGAAGGCGCGGCCGGATGCCGCGCATCGCCTGCAGCTCCGCCTCGTCGCGCACGATCGCGCCGGTGAAGGCGAACTCGGTGAGAAAGGCATCCAGGTCGTCCCCGTCGACGAGCGTGTCGGCGGCGTCCGCGCTCGTGAGCGGGAGCGTGTTGACCAGTGCAGCAGTCGCGCGCAGCGACAATTCCGTGTCATGGATGAAGACCACGTTGACTCCTGACGATCGCGAGCGTTACTGTCACGAGTGTAGATAACTTTCACCCCTGACCACCGAGGCTGCCGATGACGAACCCGACCGCGCCCCTGCCCATCATCGCAGGCGCACCGGAGACACCGCCCACTGGCGTCCCGGGCAGGCGAACCGCGGGCATGGCCATGGCCATCGCCTCCGCGCTGGCGTTCTCGTCGAGTGGTCCGCTCGTGAAGCCGCTCCTCGAGAACGGCTGGTCGCTCGGCGCCGCGCTGTTCATCCGGATCGGCGTCGCAGCCCTCGTGCTGTCGCCGTTCCTGATTCGCGCGATCGCTCGGGAACGGCACTTCCTGCGCCGGCACGGACTCGCGTTGATCGCTTTCGGTGCGATGCCCGTCGTCGGTTGCCAGTTGTTCTACTTCTCAGCGATGCAGCGGATGCCGGTCGCCGTCGCCCTCCTCATCCAGTATCTGGCGCCCGTCCTCCTGGTGATCTGGGTATGGCTCACCACCCGCCGCCGACCGTCACCGACGGTGATCGCCGGTTCCGTCGTCGCCATGGCGGGTCTGGTGCTGGTCGTCGACATCGCCGGAGCCCGTTTCGACTTCTGGGGCACTCTCCTCGCCCTCGGTGCCGCCCTCTGCACGTGCGTGTACTTCGTCATGGCCGAGCGCACCGGCGACACGCTGCCGCCCCTCGTCCTGGCCGCCGGAGGCATGGTCATCGCGAGCGCGATCATCGGCACCCTCCTTCTCACGGGCTTCCTGCCCTTCGCGACGAGCACCGTGCTCGCAGACGTCGTCGGGATGCAGCTGCCGCCCATCGTCGTCCTGCTCTGGGTGGGCGCCGCGACCGGGACCGCCTACGCCCTGGGAGTCTCCGCGGTTCCGCGCACGGGGTCGCGTCTGGCATCGTTCATCGGTCTCTCGGAGGTTCTGTTCGCACTCGGCTTCGCGTGGCTGCTCCTGGCCGAGGCGCCCGCGCCGGTCCAGTTCGTCGGCGGGGCGCTCATCCTCGTCGGTGTGGTCCTCGTGCGGCTCGACGCCGAACGCGCACCGGCAGCCGTCAGCCCGCGCGCCCCTCAGCGAGCAGCGGCTTGACCCGGTGCGGGATCACGTCGTCCATGATGAGCGAGGTCTCCGTGCGTTCGACCCCATCGATGGCGAGGATGCGCGCGTCAACGGCGAAAAGGTGCTGCGTGTCGCGCGCGACCACGCGGACCATCAGGTCGACCTGACCGCTCAGCCCCTGAGCCTGCAGCACCTCGGGGATGGTTGCGAGCTCCTGCGCGATACGGGGCAGGTCGGGCTGACGGAGCACGACGCTGATGAGCGCCTCGATCGGGAAGCCGAGAGCACGCATCGAGATCGACCGCTCGTACGAGAGGAAGACACCCGACTGCTCCAGCCGTGCCATCCTCCCCTGGACCGTGTTGCGTGACATGCGCAGGCGCTCGGCGAGCGCGACCACCGTCGCGCGGGGGTCATCGGCGAGAGCTTCGAGCAACGCGAGGTCGACGCGGTCGTGCATGGTCATGATGCTGGACGATACACCGCTCGGAGCCCCACCTCGGAGCATCGCCTCTCGCGGCGAGCGACGGGGCGGCGGCAGGGTCAGATCGTCGCGAGCGCGGGGGAGTCGATGAGGCGCAGACGCTCGCGCTCCATGACGAAGGTGTGGGCCGATCCGTTGGCGAGGCGGACTCCCTGCAACGGGAACTCCTCTGCGGTCGCATGCCGGATGACCTCACGGATGAGGGCGCCGTGCGCGACGACGATCAGCGGCACCGCGATCGGTGCCGTGGTGGCACGCGCATCGCGGACGGCCCGCTCGAGCCCGCGCAGCGCCCGCTCGCGGACCACCGGCCACGGCTCCGCGTTCGGCACGTCGGCCACGGCCCATTCGCCCCAGCGAGCGTGGAACTCCTCGACCCCGACGCCCTCGGCATCCCCGTAGCCGCGCTCCCGCAGCTCCGGATAGGTGCGCGGCGCAGCGGCCCCCAGCCCGTCTGCGATGATCCGAGCCGTCTCGGCTGCGCGCGAGAGGTCGCTGGAGGCAACGACCGCATCCCCGTCGAGCGACTCCCGCAGGGCGGCGGCGACAGCGCGAGCCTGCTCACGTCCGGTGTCGTTGAGGGGGATGTCGGTGGAGCCCTGGATCCGCCGTTCACGATTCCAGTCGGTCTCACCATGGCGCACGAGGGTCAGGATGGTCACCTCTCGACCCTACGCTGACGGTCGTCCGACCTCGACCTCACCGCCGGGACGGCAGCGCGTCGGCCAACACACGCAGGACATGACTCGTGCCGTCATCGATCTTGACGGTTGCCTTCGGGTCGGAGCGCGTCGCGCCTCGGTTGATGATGACCACCGGGAGCTTGCGGCGGCGTGCGCGCTCGACGAGCCGGACGCCCGAGTTGACCACCAGCGACGACCCGGCGACGATGAGCGCGCCGCTCGTGCGCACCAGCTGCTCGGCCTCCGCGAACTTCTCACGCGGCACGAACTCGCCGAAGAAGACGACATCCGGTTTCAGCATGCCACCGCAGACCGTGCACGTGGGCACGATGAAGCCGTCGCTCGTCGCGGGCGGGACGTCGCCGTCGGGGCCCAGCTCGACGTTCTCGGGGACCGTGATCCACGGATTGTCCCGTTCCACGCGCTCGGCGAGATCGCGCCGGTCGAAGACCTGACCGCAGTGCAGGCAGAACACGCGTCGCATCGTTCCGTGCAGCTCGACCACCCGGCTGCTTCCGGCCCGCAGATGCAGACCGTCGACGTTCTGCGTGATGACGCCCGTGACGACGCCGGAGCGCTCGAGATCCGCCAGCGCCGCATGCCCGTCGTTCGGTCGCGCCGCCGCGAAAGCCTGCCAGCCGAGATGGCTGCCGACCCAGTACCGCCGACGCGCGTCAGCGCTCGCGAGGAACTGCT
The DNA here is from genome assembly GCF_053345465.1 of Microbacterium sp. M4A5_1d. Classification (NCBI taxonomy): domain Bacteria; kingdom Bacillati; phylum Actinomycetota; class Actinomycetes; order Micrococcales; family Microbacteriaceae; genus Microbacterium; species Microbacterium sp. M4A5_1d. The sequence goes on along the minus strand of NZ_JBKFAD010000001.1, from coordinate 301,512 downwards.
GCGCCGTCATGGGCGTGCGCACCGGCGCTCCGGCGCCGCGGTAGTCCGGGATGCCCGAGTCGGTCGACACGCCGGCTCCAGTGAGCACCGCGATGCGACGGCCCGCGAGTACCTGCAGGGCGTTGTCGATCTCGTCGCCCGCGGGCGTCTCGAGGTCGGGGTTCGTCACAGTCCCACTCTACGAGCGTCAGCGCATCGCCCGGGCGACGTGACAGGCTGAGACAGTGCCCGTGATCCGCATCGACGACGCCACCGACCCCCGCCTCTCGGACTACCGCGACCTGACCGATGTCGCGCTGCGCCGGGTGCTCGAGCCCGCAGGCGGCCTCTACATCGCCGAGTCGGCGAAGGTCATCTCTCGCGCTCACGCAGCAGGGCACCGCGCGCGCTCGTTCCTCGTGCAGGAGAAATGGCTTCCGGATGTGGCCGACCTCGCAGGCGACGCGACGGTCTTCGTCGTCTCGGACGAGGTCGCCGAGCAGGTGACCGGTTACGCCGTGCACCGCGGAGCCCTCGCCGCCATGCACCGGCCCGTCACGGCACCGGTCAGTGAGATCGTCGCGGACGCCCGGCTCGTGCTGGTGCTCGAGGACATTGTCGACCACACGAACGTCGGCGCCGCCTTCCGAGCTGCCGCCGGTCTGGGGGCCGATGCGGTGCTCGTGAGCGAGCGCTGCGCCGACCCCCTCTACCGCCGCAGCGTCCGCGTCAGCATGGGCACGGTCTTCCAGGTGCCGTGGACGCGTCTGCCGGCCTGGCCGGAGGCGGCGCCGCTGCTCCACGAGGCCGGTCTCCACCTCGCCGCCCTCGCCCTCGCGGACGGAGCCGTCCCGCTCGATGAGTTCGCCGCAGCGCGGCGCGATCGGGTGGCACTGCTCATGGGGACCGAGGGCGACGGGCTCAGCCGGCGCGCCCTCGCGGTCGCCGACACCGTCGTCACCATCCCGATGGCCGGCGGAGTGGACTCCCTCAACGTCGCCGCGGCCGCCGCGGTGTCGCTCTGGGCCCTGCGCTGATCAGTCGGGGTCGTCGGCGCGCCGCAGGACGGGCAGCGGCTCGGGCCGCTTGGCGGTGATGTGGTCGCCCGAGGACTGATGCCGGAGCCGGCGCAGCACCCACGGCATGAGGTACTCGCGAGCCCAGACGAGGTCGTTCGCGCGGGCCGCCCGCCAGGTCAGCACCGGTGTCGTGTCGGGCTGCATCGGTTGCAGGTCGTTGGGCACGTTGAGCGCCCGCAGCACCATGCGCGCAACCTCGTGGTGGCCGAGCGAGTTGTAGTGCAGCCGGTCGTCGTCGAAGAAGCGCATGTCCTGCACCTCTTTTAGCGCCCACTGATCGGCGACGATCGCGTCGTAACGGTCGGCGATCGCCCGGATGTTCTCGTTGTAGATCGCCACCCGGCCGCGGATGCCGCGGAAGACCGGGGTGAAGTTGGTGTCGATGCCGGTGAAGAGCACGAGCGTCGCGCCCGTCGACGACAGGCGTACGACGGCATCTTCGAACTGCTGCGCAACGGCGTCGGGGTCGGACCCCGGTCGGATGACGTCGTTGCCGCCCGCCGAGAAGGTGACCAGGTCGGGCTTGAGCGCGAGTGCGGGCTCGATCTGATCCGTCACGATCTGGCCGATGAGCTTGCCCCGGACGGCGAGATTCGCGTACGCGAAGTCGGGCACCTGTGAGCTGAGCACCTCGGCCACGCGGTCGGCCCAGCCGCGGTGCCCGCCGGGGCTGCCGGGCTCGGGGTCGCCGATTCCCTCGGTGAACGAGTCGCCGATCGCGACCATGCGACGCCACGGGTGAGCGGTCTCGTTCGGCACATAGGGTGTGCGCCGCGCGTCCTCGGATGGCTCGTTGTTTCTCATGACCCTCCTCGAAGCTCCGTACCTGCCACGCTATCTCGTGCCGGGCGATCGTGTGGGTGGGGTCGTTTAAGGTGGTCCATCGTGACAGAGGACCCCCAGGAGCATTTCGGAAGCTTCGCCGCAGAACACCTGTCACCCTCGTTCCCGCAGCGTGCGCCGTGGGGTACCGCTCAGCGCCTGCGTGCGTGGCAGGCAGAGGCGCTGGACCAGTACTTCGGCGCCGACGGCCCGGAGGGTGTCGGACGCGGACCGCGCGACTTCCTCGCCGCTGCGACCCCCGGCGCCGGTAAGACGACGTTCGCTCTCCGCCTGGCGTCGGAGCTGCTGCGCCGTGACGTTGTCGATCGCATCATCGTGGTCGCCCCCACCGAGCACCTCAAGACGCAGTGGGCGGATGCCGCCGGCCGAGTCGGCATCCGTCTCGATCCGCGTTTCAGCAACCGCCACGGGATGCCGTCGCGGCAGTACCACGGCGTCGCGGTGACCTACGCGCAGGTCGCGGTGAAGGCATCCGTCCACCAGCGGCTGACGATGGATGCCCGCACGCTGGTCATCCTCGACGAGGTCCATCACGGCGGCGACGCGCTGAGCTGGGGCGATGCGCTGCGCGAGGCCTACGGCAGGGCGACGCGACGTCTGCTTCTCTCGGGAACACCGTTCCGAAGCGACACCGCTCCGATTCCGTTCGTGGAGTATCACCCGAACGAGAAGGGCATCCGCCTCTCCAAGACGGACTTCAACTACGGCTACGGACGCGCCCTCGCCGACGGTGTCGTGCGCCCTGTGCTGTTCCTCGTCTACGCCGGCCACATGAAGTGGCGGACGAAGACCGGCGACGAATTCGAGGCCCACCTCGGCCAGGACAACACGAAGGACATCACCTCGCAGGCGTGGCGCACCGCGCTGAACCCCGAGGGCGACTGGATCCCCGCCGTGCTGAGGTCTGCAGACCGTCGCCTGAGCGAGGTGCGCCAGGACGTGCCCGACGCCGGCGGCCTCGTCATCGCGACGGACCAGACGGCGGCGCGGGCGTATGCGGAGATCCTGCATCAGATCACCGGCGAGGCGCCGACCGTCGTGCTGTCGGACGACAAGTCCGCGTCGGGCAACATCGAGATCTTCGCGCAGTCGACCACCCGGTGGATGGTCGCGGTGCGCATGGTGTCCGAGGGCGTCGACGTTCCGCGGCTCGCGGTGGGCGTCTACGCCACGTCCTCCTCGACCCCGCTGTTCTTCGCGCAGGCGATCGGGCGTTTCGTCCGGGCTCGTCGTCGCGGCGAGACGGCGAGCGTCTTCCTCCCGAACGTGCCCGTCCTGCTCAACCTCGCCGCTGAGATGGAGCGTCAGCGCGACCACGCGCTCGACCGAGAGGCAGGCGACGACGACGGCCTCGAAGACACCCTCCTCGCCGAGGCGGAGAGCGAGGACAAGGCCTCCGATGAGCTCACCCAGGAGTTCAGCTACCAGGCGCTCGGCTCCGTCGCCCACTTCGACCGCGTCCTCTTCGACGGCGCCGAGTTCGGCCAGCTCGCGGTGCCCGGCACGCCCGAGGAGGAGGAGTTCCTGGGCATCCCCGGACTTCTCGAGCCCGAGCACGTGCACGAGCTGCTCATGCAGCGCCAGTCGCGGCAGACCAAGCACCGGCACAGCCGCGAGGCACGCGAGAGCGCAGCGGGTGCCGCATCCGGCGGGGATGCTCCCAGCGCCGAGTCGACACTGCCCGAGCCGTTGCACCGGTCGCTGAAGGAGCAGCGACAGCTCCTGAACAGCCTCGTCGGCCTGTACGCCCGCCAGAGCGGTGAGCCGCACGGCCAGATCCACGCCGAGCTTCGTCGCGTGTGCGGCGGACCGGCTGTGTCGCATGCGACCGTGGCCCAGCTCCAGGCGCGCATCGCGGTCCTGCGATCACGCGTGAGATCGTGACGTCGTCGGCGCGCCACGCCCGGCGTGCCGACGATTCTCCGCCCCGCCGGTGACGTGTTAGTGTTGTTCCTCGGTTGGGAACAACTGAAAAACACTGCGCGGGTGGCGGAATAGGTAGACGCGCTAGCTTGAGGTGCTAGTGCCCGTATAGGGCGTGGGGGTTCAAGTCCCCCCTCGCGCACAGTGAAAGAAGGGCTCCGGAAACGGAGCCCTTCGTCATTTCCCGGAACGGTTCACGACTACCGTGGAGAGCATGTCCGAGTACGACGATCTGCCCGAGGTCGCCCGCGTCGCGCGGGATCTGATCCGCTTCGACACGACCAACTTCGGCGAGGGGCGCTCGCGCGGCGAACGCGAAGCGGCCGAGTACGTGGGGGCCTATCTCGAGGCGCTCGGACTTCGACCCGAGTACTACGAGCCGATCCCGCGGCGCACGAACGTCTCTGTGCGCATACCGGGTCGCGACAGCGCGAAGCCGGCTCTCGTCCTGCACGGCCACCTCGACGTCGTGCCGGCCGTGGCGGAAGACTGGAGCGTCGACCCGTTCGCGGGCGTCGTCCGCGACGGGATGCTGTGGGGTCGCGGCGCCGTGGACATGAAGGACATGGACGCGATGATCCTCACGTCCGTGGCCGAGCTCCTGCGCGCGGGGGAGCAGCCCGAGCGCGATCTCGTCGTCACGTTCTTCGCCGACGAGGAGAACGGCGGGGTCGAGGGATCGCAGCTCGTCGTGCGCGATCGGCCCGAGTGGTTCGCCGGTGCGACCGAGGCCATCAGCGAGGTCGGCGGATACTCGATCGGCGTCGACGGGCACCGGGCATACCTGCTGCAGGTCGGCGAGAAGGCCCTCGTCTGGCTGCGGCTCCACGCCACCGGACGAGCGGGCCACGGCAGCCGGCTGCATCCGGAGAACGCCATCACGCGTCTGTCCGAGGCCGTCGCGAAGCTCGGTCGCGCGCACTGGCCGATCGAGCTCACGCGCACGACCCGACGACTCGTCGACGACCTCGCGGCGCTCAGTGGCCGGGACGCGTCGGATCCGGATGCCGTCGCCGACGCGACCGGGCCGACGTCCGCGTTCCTCGCGTCGACCTTCCGGACCACGACGAATCCGACGGGTCTGACCGCGGGGTACAAGCACAACGTCATCCCCGATGCCGCGTCCGCTGCGATCGACGTGCGCACGCTCCCGGGACAGGAGGATGCGGTGCTGGCGGAGATCCAGCGAATCGTCGGCGACGACATCCGTATCGAGATCGTGCATCGCGACATCGGCCTCGAGGTCCCCTTCGCGGGGTCGCTCGTCGACACCATGGTCGGCGCGCTCGGCCGACACGATCCCGGCGTGCCCGTGCTGCCGTACCTCATGGGCGGCGGCACCGACAACAAGGCGCTGTCCGAGCTCGGCATCGCAGGATTCGGCTTCGCGCCGTTGCGCCTCCCGGCCGACATGGACTTCACGGGTATGTTCCACGGTGTCGACGAACGCGTCCCGATCGACGCGCTCGTCTTCGGGCAGCGCGTGCTCATCGATCTCATCCGCACGTACTGAAAGGCCGCCCATGCAGCTCCTCGAGGCCATCATCCTGGGCATCGTCCAGGGTCTGACCGAGTTCCTGCCGATCTCCTCGAGCGCCCACCTGCGCATCGTGGGGGAGTTCCTGCCGTCCGCGCAGGACCCCGGCGCCACCTTCACCGCGATCACTCAGATCGGGACCGAACTGGCCGTGCTGGTGTACTTCTGGAAGAAGATCACCCGCATCATCGGTCGCTGGTTCCGCTCGTTCAACGGTTCGGTCCCGCGTGACGATGCCGACGTTCGTCTCGGCTGGATCGTCATCATCGGTACCCTGCCGATCGGCGTTCTCGGGTTCCTGTTCCAGGACGTCATCCGCGACACCTTCCGCAATCTCTGGCTCGTCGCGATCGTGCTCATCGTCTTCGGCCTCATCCTCGGGGCGGCCGACGCGCTCGGGCGACGCGTCCGGACCGAGAAGGACCTGACGTACGGTCACGGTCTGGCCCTCGGGTTCGCGCAGGCGCTCGCGCTCATCCCGGGCGTATCGCGCTCGGGCGCCACCACGACGATGGGGCTCGCGCTGGGGTACACCCGGCCCGCGGCCGCAGAGGTCGCGTTCCTCCTCGCCGTGCCGGCCGTGTTCGGCAGCGGTCTCTACGAGCTGCTGCAGGCGATCCGTGAGCCGGGAGCGTCGGTGTTCTCGCTCGTCGACACCGCCGTGGCCACCGTCGTCGCCTTCGGCGTGGGACTCGCCGTGATCGCCTTCCTGATGCAGTACCTCAAGCGCGGCAGCTTCCTGCCGTTCGTGCTCTATCGTGTCGGGCTCGGAGCGGTGCTGATCGTTCTGCTCTCGCTCGGAGTCCTGCAGGCGTACTGAGCCGGCCGGACGGTCGCGGCGCGCGTCTCAGCGATGCGGGCCGCGACCGAGGCCACGGCCGTCGCCGCCGTCGCCCCGGTGCCGGAGGTACCTCTCGAACTCCTGCGCGATGGCGTCCCCCGAAGCTTCGGGGGAGTCCCACGTGTCGCGGGTCTGCTCCAGCTGACGGATGTACTCCGTCATCTCCTCGTCGTCAGCCGCCGCGGCGTCGATGGTCGCCTCCCAGGCGAGCGCATCACCCGGCAGCGAGCCGCGGGCGACCTTGGCGCCCGTGATGCCCTCGAGCTTGTCGAGAAGCGCCAGGGTCGCTTTCGGCGACGGCGAGTGGCCCGCGACGTAGTGCGGCACGCTCGCCCACAGTGCCGCCGTAGGGATCCCGGCCTCCTCCGCCGCAGCGGCGATGACCGACAGGATGCCGACGGGGCCTTCGTAGGTCGAGCGCTCGAGACCGAGCGCCGTGCGCAGCTCTTCGTTGTCGCTTCCGCTGAAGACGGTGATGGGACGAGTGTGGGGAACGTCGCTCATCATCGAGCCGAGCGCGACCACACCGGTGATGTCCTCGCTCAGCGCCGCATCCACCAGCTCGGCCGCGAACGACTTCCAGGCACGCGCTGGTTCGGCGCCGCTGAGGACCCATAGACGCGTGCCGCGTGCCGTCGCGCGCGGTCGCCAGATCGTCGCATCCGGCCATTTCAGCGAGCGGCGGCCGTCAGCGTCGGCCTGGACGTGCGGCCGCGTGTACATGTAGTCGAAGTACAGTTCGGGATCGACCGAGTAGACGGCGTCATAGGGACGGGATTCGCGAAGCTGTGTCGCGGCGGCGGTCGCGGCTTCGCCGGCATCGTTCCACCCGTCGAACGCGACCACGAGGACGCGGCGTCCCAGACTGTTCAACCCGTCCTCCGTTCCGAGCCGGCTCGCTCTGCGCGAGCGGGTCTGCTCCACGATACGCCGAGGCCAGCGCATGCGGGTCGGGCCACGCGGCGTCTCACCCCTGCATCGGTAACATGGTGCGGATGACTTCTCGTTCCCCTGCCGCGGTCCTCTGGGACATGGACGGCACGCTCGTCGACACCGAACCGTACTGGATGGCGGCCGAGGGTCCGCTCGTCGAGAGCTTCGGGGGAGTGTGGACGCCCGAGCAGGCGCTCAGCCTCGTCGGACTCGGGCTCGAGGACTCCGCGCGCATCCTGCAGAATGCCGGTGTCCGGATGCAGACGCGCGAGATCATCGACCACCTCACCGAGACGGTCTCGGGTCAGTTGCGCCGCGGCGGCACTCCGTTCCGCCCGGGTGCGCGCGAGATGCTCTCCGGGCTCCGCGAAGCCGGGATCAAGACGGCGCTCGTGACCATGTCGATGCGCAGCATGGCCGACACCGTCGTGTCGTCTATCCCGTTCGAGGCGTTCGACGTCGTCATCGCCGGCGACGAGGCGGCCCGCCCCAAGCCGTTCCCCGACCCCTACCTCCAGGCGTGCGCAGCGCTCGGGGTCGATGTCGCCGACACCGTCGCCATCGAGGACTCACCCAACGGCCTGCGTTCGGCGGTCGCCTCCGGCGCCGTCGCACTCGGAGTACCGCTGATGGTCCCACTGCACGGCCTCGGTGCTCACGCTCTCTGGGACTCCCTCGCGGGGCGCTCGGTGGCAGACCTGGCCGATCTCTTCACCCTCCACCGACTCGGAGCTTCCGCATGACCGACGACCTCCAGCCCCGCGGCCCCTTCCGTTACGGCGACCGCGTCCAGCTGACCGGCCCCAAGGGACGGATGCACACGATCACCCTCCGAGAGGGCGGCGAGTTGCACACCCACCACGGCGTGCTGCGCCACGAGGTCCTCGTCGGCCAGCCCGACGGGTCGGTGGCGACCAACAGCGGTGGGCACGAGTACCTGGCACTCCGCCCCCTGCTGCGCGACTTCGTGATGTCGATGCCCCGTGGTGCCGCGATCGTGTACCCGAAGGATGCGGCTCAGATTCTGGCCGCGGCCGACATCTTTCCCGGCGCCACCGTCGTCGAGGCCGGTGTCGGCTCGGGCGCGCTGTCGCTCTGGCTGCTTCGGGCGATCGGCGACCACGGACGGCTCGTGTCATTCGAGCGACGCGCCGAGTTCGCAGAGGTCGCCGAGGCGAACGTCGCCACGTTCACGGGCGGTACCCCCGCGAACTGGTCGGTCATCGTCGGCGATCTCGTCGCGAGCCTGCCCGACGCCGTCGAGCCGGGGACGGTCGACCGGGTGGTCCTCGACATGCTCGCGCCGTGGGAGTGCATCGACGCCGTCGCCGACGCGCTCGCCCCCGGGGGCGTCGTGCTCTGCTACGTCGCCACTGCTACCCAGCTCAGCCGTGTCGCCGAGTATCTCCGCGGCACGGGCCTGTTCACCGATCCCGACGCGTCCGAGACGATGATCCGCGGCTGGCACGTCGAGGGTCTGGCCGTGCGCCCGGACCACCGGATGGTGGCTCACACCGGATTCCTCATCACCGCCCGCCGCCTCGCTCCGGGGGCCATCCCGCCCGATGTCCGGAAGCGCGCGCTGAAGAAGCCGTCGTACGACGATGCGGACGTCGAGATCTGGACGCCGGGAGCCGTCGGCGACCGCGAGATCACGGACAAGAACCTCCGCAAGCGCGTCCGCGAAGCGCAGCGGGCCGCGCGGAGCTCGCTCTCCGTTCCGGACGGGCACGACGACGACTCCGCGTAGACTGCTGCGGTGCGTAGGATCATCGCCGCCGCCGGCGCTCTCTCTCTGACCGTGCTCGCCCTGACGGCCTGTGCCACGCCGTCCTCGGGCTCAGCGTCGTGCACGCGGGACGTGTCCGAGTCCTCGGCCCTCGATCTCGTCGACGTCAGCGACAGCCCCGTCGGCACGAAGCCCACCGTCGCCCTCTCGGCGCCGGTCCACGTCGACGGTCTCGCAGCACGCGACACCGTGACGGGAGACGGTCGTGCGGTGACGAGCGACGCACAAGACGTCGTCTTCGACCTCACGGTCCTCGACGGGTCATCGGGTGCGCCGATCGCGGCATCCGGATACACCGGCGAGCTGTCGGAGGTTTACCCGCTCGACAGCTGGGATGCCACATTCCCGGGCCTCGTCGACGCCCTGCACTGCGCGACCGAAGGCTCGCGCGTCGTGATGGCGCTCGGCCCGGACGAGGTGACGGCCGACACTCGTGCACGGTTCGGCATGGCGGAAGACGCCACGACGGTCGTCGTCCTCGATCTGCAGAAGGTGTATCTCGCCGCCGCTGACGGTGCCGAGCAGTTCAACGATCGGGCCGGCATGCCCTCGGTCGTGGTCGCTCCTGACGGACGCCCCGGCATCGTCATCCCCGACAACGACCCGCCCAGCGACCTCGCGATCGAGGTGCTGAAGAAGGGCGACGGTGAAGAGGTCACCGGCGATGTGCCGGTGCGCGTGCACTACACCGGCGTGACGTGGGCCGACAAGAAGGTCTTCGACAGCACGTGGGGTCAGGGCGCGCAGCCGATGGAGCTCGACAAGACGATCCCCGGGTTCGCCGAAGCGCTCCGAGGCCAGACCGTCGGCTCGCAGATCCTCGTGGTGATCCCGCCCGACCAGGGTTACGGCGACACGGCCCAGGGCGGCATCCCCGCCGATTCGACGCTCGTGTTCGTCGTCGACATCCTCGGCCTCGACGCCGCGTCCTGAGTCGGGGGGACGACGGCCACGCCTAGAATCGAAGGCGTGTCCGTCTCGCCCACTCGCGTTCCGCCCGAGGAACGCCTGGTCAATCTCGTCGTCGCCCTCATGGCGACCGAGCAGGGCGTGACGAAAGACACCATCCTGGGTTCGGTCTCCGGTTATCGAGAGCAGGCAGAAGCGGGCGCCCGACGCGAAGCGCTCGAGAAGATGTTCGAACGCGACAAGGAGAACCTGCGCGGTTTGGGCGTCCCGATCGAGACGATCGGCGACTATGCCGACCCCGACGACCTACGCGAAGCGCGCTACCGGATCCCGCCGACGGAGTACGAGCTGCCCGCAGACATCAGCTTCACCCCAGCCGAGCTCGCTGTGCTGACGCTGGCCGGGGGAGTGTGGGGCGAGCAGACGCTCTCGGCGGGCGCTCGGTCGGGACTGCGGAAGATCCGCTCCCTCGGGATCGAGGTCGATGAGCCGATCATCGGCTTCGCCCCGCGACTCGATCTTCACGACTCGTCTTTCCTGCCGTTGCAGCGCGCCATCGAGCAGGCTCGCGAGGTGGAGTTCGACTATCTGCGCCCGGGGTCCGATCGGCCGCGACGACGACGTGTGCGGCCTCTCGCGCTCGTCGAGTTCGAGGCACGCTGGCACCTGTTCGGGTGGGATGCCGGTGTCGATGCCGAGCGGACGTTCCTGCTGTCGCGCATCGTCGCGGACGTCGTCGTGACTCGGCAGAATTTCGACGCCGCGCTTCGTGCCGGCGCCGGAGAACGCGCCTTGTCGGGACTGCGCGACGTCGCCCGCCGTCAGAGCGCCGACGTCACCGTCGTCCCCGGCACGGAGGCTGAGCTGCGGCTGCGCCGACGCTCTCTCGCCGAGGCCTCGAGCGGACGACGGCTGCGCATCCCCTTTGTGGATCTCGAGGTGCTCGCCGACGAGCTCGCCTCCTACGGACCGGAGGTGATGGTGCACGCGCCGGCCGATCTGCGCGACGCGGTCGTGCAGCGCCTCCGCGGTGCCCTTGACCGATCGGCGGTGACGTCGTGAGTGCCCAGCCCATCGTCGCAACCGACCGCGCGGCCCTGATCATGCAGCTCGTTCCGTACCTCATCGCCCAAGGAGAGGTGACCGTGGCCGACGCAGCGCGCGATTTCGACGTCGAGCCGCAGCAGATGCGCTCGATGGTCGAGAAGCTCACCGTGATCGGGCTTCCCGGCGAGGGCGGCTTCTGGCAGATGGCCAACGACCTCTTCGACATCGACTGGGACCTCCTCGACCGCGAGGACCGCATCGTCATCACCAACACCGTGGGGTTGCAGCGATCGCCGCGGCTCACCGCGCGCGAGGCCGCAGCGCTGCTCGCGGGTCTGCAGCTGGCGGCATCCGTCCCGGGTGTCGGCGACAGCGGTATCGTCCAGGGGCTCCTCGCCAAGCTCGCGCGCGGGGCGGGCCAGACTCCCGCCGACGTCATCGTCGCCCCGGCGCCGGTCGATGACGTTCGCGAGACGGTGGCGCGAGCGCTGCGCGAGCGCGTCGCCCTGGCGTTCACCTACACAGCACCGGACGGCGCGCCGACGACGCGCACCGTCGACCCGGTGAAGGTGACGATCTCCGCCGGCCGCTGGTACCTGCAGGGATGGTGCCACACACGTCGCGCGATGCGCACTTTCCACCTCGATCGCGTGACCGACCCGGCGCTCACCGAGATCCCGGCCCTTCACTCGACGGAGCCGGTGCCCGAGCTGTTCGAGCCGGGCGACGACGAGATCCTCGCCGAGATCCGCTACCCGCATCATGCGGCGACGATCGTGGGCGAATTCCTGACGAACGCAGAGGTGCGCGACGAGGGCGGATCGCAGACGGCGATGATCCGGGTCGCCGACCCCCGTTCGCTCAAACGACTGGTCGCCCGCAGCGGGGGGAGCATCGAGGTCCTCGCACCGGCCGAGGCCCGGCGTGCCGCCCGCGATTGGGCCCGAGCCGGTCTCGATCAGTACGCCTGAGACGGGCTTCCCGCCGGGTGCGCGGGTTAGACTGTGCGAAACGATCGATGGGGAGACTCAATGAGCAATCTGTTCGCAGGCCCGCACCTGTGGATCCTACTCATCGTCATTCTGCTGCTTTTCGGCGCTGCGAAGCTGCCGGCGCTGGCGAAGAGCATGGGACAGTCCGCCCGCATCTTCAAGGGCGAGATGAAGGCCATGAAGGAAGACGATGCCACGGCCGGCACCGCCGCCTCGACGACCGCTGACGTCGCGCCCGTCGAGAAGCCTGCGGACCCGAAGAGCGGTCCCGCAGCTCCCACACCGTAGCGCCGCGTGGTGACGGCTGAGCGCACGCGCTCAGGGGCGGACGGTGCGCCCCGGCGCGACAAGCGCATGTCCCTCGGGCAGCACCTCATCGAGCTGCGGCGACGCCTCATCATCTCGGCGCTCGCCCTGGTGGTCTCGATGGTGGTGTCGTTCTTCCTCACCGACTGGATCATCTGGGCGATGACCGAGCCGATCCGCGTCGTCGCGGAGCAGCGAGGCGACACCGAAGCGGTGAAGCTCATGTACTCGACGATCACCGGACCGTTCGACATGCGCCTGCGCATCTCGTTCTCGGTCGGCATCATCCTCTCTGCTCCCATCTGGCTCTGGCAGATCTGGGCATTCCTCATGCCCGGACTGACCCGGAAAGAGATCCGGTACACGGTCGGATTCGTCTCGGCCGCGGTTCCCCTCTTCTTCGCCGGTGTCTACACCGGCTGGCTCGTCATGCCGCACATCGTCGAGATCATGGCGACGTTCTCGCCGGAGGCGTCGGCGAACTTCTACGAGGGCAAGTACTACTACGACTTCGTCTTCAAGCTCCTGCTCGTCGTCGGGGTCGCGTTCATCATTCCCGTGTTCCTCGTCGCGCTGAACTTCGCCGGCATCATGAGCGGGAAGGCGATCCTCAAGGGATGGCGCGTCGCCATCCTCATCGCCGTCGTCTTCTCGGGCCTGGCAACCCCCGCCGCCGACATCGTGAGCATGCTGATGCTGGCGGCGATCCTGACGGTGCTCTATTTCGCGGCCGCGGCGCTCTCACTTCTCCTCGACCTGCGCCGGTCGCGTCGCGCGCCCGAGCTCACTGTCCCCGGCCCGCCCCCGATGACTGATCCCCTTCCGTGAGCGCGTCCAGCCCCGCGGAGCGGTTCCTCGCCGCGCAGTCGGCCCGGGCCCACCCGCTGACCGCGGCGTTCGCCGACATGCAGCGATTCGATCTCGACCCGTTCCAGATCGCCGGATGTCACGCCCTCGAGGACGGGCGGAGCGTCCTCGTCGCCGCGCCCACGGGAGCCGGCAAGACGATCGTGGGCGAGTTCGCGATGCACCTGGCCATGCTCGAGCCCGACACGAAGGCGTTCTACACGACGCCCATGAAGGCCCTGTCGAACCAGAAGTTCCGCGAGCTGGTCGACGTGTACGGCGAGGATGAGGTCGGCCTGCTCACCGGCGACACGAACATCAACGGCAACGCACGCATCGTGGTCATGACCACCGAGGTGCTGCGGAACATGCTCTACGCCGACTCGCCGGCCTTGCGTGGCCTCCGCTACGTCGTGATGGACGAGGTCCACTACCTGGCCGATCGGTTCCGAGGCGCCGTGTGGGAGGAGGTCATCATCCATCTCCACCGCTCGGTGCGGATGGTGGCGCTCTCGGCGACGGTCTCGAACGCGGAGGAGTTCGGCGACTGGCTCGACACCGTGCGAGGCGATACCGCCGTCGTGGTCTCCGAGATCCGTCCCGTTCCTCTCGAACAGCACGTTCTGGTCCGCGGCGATCTGCTGCCGCTGTTCGACGACCGGGCGGGTGTGGCGACTGCGCAGGTCAACCAGGAGCTGACCCGCCTGCGCTCGCCCCAGGGCCAGCGATACGACAGCAACCGGCGCTCGCACGGTTACCGCGGTGCGGGGGGCCGCGAGGCTCATCGCAAGCACCGTGGCGGACAGGGGTCGGGACGCCCCGCGGCCGCGCAGCGCCTCGAACGCCTCGACCGACCGGCTGTCGTCGAACTCCTGGGCCGGGCCAATCTGCTGCCCGCGATCTTCTTCATCTTCAGCCGCGCAGGGTGCGACGGAGCGGTCCAACAGGTGCGCAGGTCGGGTATCCGGCTCACGACACCCGAGGAACGGGATGAGATCCGCGTCATCGTGGATCGCCGCACCCGCGCGCTCGCGCAGGAAGACCTGGCAGTGCTGGGGTTCTGGGAGTGGCGCGACAACCTCGAGCGCGGCGTCGCGGCCCACCACGCCGGACTGCTGCCGGCGTTCAAGGAGGTCGTCGAGGAGCTCTTCCAGCGCAAGCTCGTCAAGGCGGTCTTCGCGACGGAGACGCTGGCGCTGGGCATCAACATGCCCGCACGCACCGTCGTCCTCGAGAAGCTCGAGAAGTTCAACGGCGAAGCACGCGTGGCGATCACTTCGGGGGAGTACACCCAGCTGACCGGGCGCGCCGGTCGCCGGGGCATCGATGTCGAAGGGCACGCGGTCATCCAATGGAGCGACGGTCTCGACCCGCAGTCGGTCGCCGCGCTGGCGTCGCGGCGCACGTACCCGCTGAACTCCAGCTTCCGCCCCACGTACAACATGGCCGTGAACCTCATCGACCGCTTCGGTCGCGACCGCGCACGTGAGATCCTCGAGTCGTCGTTCGCCCAGTTCCAGGCCGACCGGTCCGTCGTCGGCCTCGCGCGCCAGGTCAAGGAGAAGGAGCAGACGCTCGACGGCTACGCCCGCTCCATGACGTGCGAGCGGGGGGATTTCGCGGAGTACTCCGGCATCCGTCGCGAGCTGAGCGACCTCGAGAAACTCAATCGCAACGACCGCACCGCACCGGCACGCATCCGTCAGCGCCGTCAGGACGAGCTGGCCGGCCTTCGCAAGCGGATGCAGCGGCACCCCTGCCACGACTGCCCGGACCGGGAGCACCATGCCCGGTGGGCCGAGCGCTACTGGCGGCTGCGCCGCGACGTGCAGAAGCTGCGGCAGCAGATCGACACGCGCACCGGCACCGTGGCGCGGGTGTTCGATCGAGTCGTCGACGTCCTGACCGCCCTCGACTACGTCTCGGTCGACAGCGACGGCACCACCGCGCTGACCGAGGCGGGCGCCACGATGCGTCGGATCTACGGTGAACGCGACCTCCTCGTGGCCGAGGCGCTTCGCCGGGGCCTGTGGCGCGAGCTCGATCCCGCCGGTCTGGCGGCCCTCGCGTGCAGTCTTGTCTACGAGCCGCGCCGCGAGAGCGACGGTCCGGGCGAGTACGGGCTTCCGCGAGGCGCCTTCCGAACGGCACTGGCCGAGACGCAAGAGCTGTGGGCGGTCCTCGACGACCTCGAACAGGACCACCGCCTGCCCGGCACCGAGCCGGTGGCCACGGGCCTCGCGAAGGCCATGCATTCGTGGGCACGCGGCATGATGCTCGATCGCGTCCTGCTCGAGGCCGACATGGCCGCCGGCGACTTCGTGCGCTGGGCGAAGCAGACGATCGATCTCCTCGATCAGCTCTCGCTCGTCGCCGACGCCGATCTGGCGCGGACAGCGCGTGCCGCGCTGGATGCCGTCCGGCGCGGCATCGTCGCATACTCCGGCGTCTAGGCTCGAACACGTGCCCGACTCGTCTCCGGCCGCGGTGCGGCCTCTGATACCGCTGTGGCTGGCACTGGTCGGCGCCGTCGTCGGCGGTGCGGTTCTGGACGCCGCATTCCCCGACATCGGGTGGTGGCCGCTGGCGTTCGCCGGTGTCGCGTTCGCTCTCGCCGGTCTGATCGGGCGCTCGGCGTGGGGTGCGCTCGCGGTCGGGGCCGTCTTCGGAGCGTCCTTCTACTTCATCCACATCTCGTGGATCACCCGTTATCTCGGGCCCATCCCGTGGTTCGGACTCGCCGGCATCGAGACGCTCTTCTTCGCGGTCGGCTCGATCCCCATCGCTCTTGCGTACCGCTGGGTCCCGCGTCTGCTGCCGGGCCAGGGAGCACGACTGATCGCCCTCCCCGCCCTGGTCGCGGGACTGTGGACAGCGCGCGAGCTCTTCATGGGGTCATGGCCCTACACCGGCTTCCCCTGGGGCCGCGTCGGCATGAGTCAGTCCGAGAGCCCGCTCGCGCACGTCGCGTCCTGGACCGGGGTGGCGGGCCTGACATTCCTCATGGTGTTCGTCACAGCGGCGGTCATCGAGTGGCTGCGCCTGGGCAGGATGCGCGACCTCCGCACGGCGCTCCCGGCGGCCGTCGTCGCCGTCGCGCTCGTGGCGCTGCCCGCTTTCCCGACGACGGATGCCGGGACGTACCGCGTCGGTTCCGTCCAGGGCGACGGCCCCACGGGATACTTCGATTCTCGCGAGCCCTACGACGTCCTGCGCTCGCAGCTCGCGGCCACACAGCCGATCATCGACGAGCCCATGGACCTTCTCGTCTGGCCGGAGGGCGGCATCGATGCGAACCCGCTGTCGAATGCGTCCGTCGCCGACACGCTCGATCGGCTGTCGGAGCGCATCGACGCGCCGTTGCTCGTCAACGCAGCCACGCAGCGCGGCGACGACATCTACAACACGTCGATGCTCTGGCGGGCTGGCGCCGACAATCCCGTCGCGATCCACGACAAGTCACGCCCGGTTCCCATGGGCGAGTACGTCCCCGACCGGTGGTTCTTCGAGCTGATCGTCCCAGACCTCATCGGTCTCATCCAGCGCGAGTACACACCGGGAACGAACCCGCCCTTCATGGACGTCTCCGGCATCGGCGTCGGGCTCGCGATCTGCTTCGACGTGCTCTACGACGACGTGATCTGGACGGGTGCACGTGACGGTGCGCAGCTCTATGTCTTCCAGACCAACAACGCCGATTTCCGCGACACGGACGAGAATCTCCAGCAGCTCGCGTTCGCGCGCATGCGCGCCATCGAGACCGGCCGAGCGGTCGTGAACATCTCGACCGTCGGCACGAGCCAGGTCATCGCGCCCGACGGCACGGAGATCGACGGCCTGCCGGCGGCGGAGGCCGGTGCGATGATCACCGAGGTGCCGCTGCGCACCGGACTCACGCCCGCCGTCATCGTCGGCGGCGCTGTGCAGGTCATCCTCGGCTGGGGAAGCCTCTTGGCTCTCCTCGCTTGCGGCGTCGCCGTCGCGGTCGCGCGACGACGCTCACGCAGCACGTCCGCGACATGAGAATGCCGCCGGTCCCGAAGGACCGACGGCATTCGCGCGGAGCTGGAGGCTCAGGCGCTCAAGCGGGAGCCGCGGCGCTCGCGGAGCATGGCCAGACGCTCCTCGAGCAGTTCCTCGAGCTCGGGGATCGTGCGGCGTTCGAGCAGCATGTCCCAGTGGGTTCGGGCGGCCTTGTCGCCCGAGTGATCGACCTCGACGACGCCCTCGCCTACGCGCAGGAGAGCCTCGGCGCCGCACGCGCGGCACTCCCAGGTCTCGGGCGCCTCCGCGTCGGCGGCGAACGTCATGACGGTCTCGTGCGCACAGCGCGAACACACGTACGTGTGGTTGACCCGGTCGTGGAAGACGACGCCCTCTTCGCTCTGTAGGCTCGAGGCGCCGAGTCGGATGCCGCGCAAGCTGCGGTCTGCCATTGTGTGGTCCTCTCGTCGGCTATCAGTTGTAACGTGCGCGGCTGTGTGCATCATCCGAAGAAGGGATGGTCTTCGGGGTTTCACAGCCGATGTTCAGCGTGTCGGGGTATTCAGCGCTCTTCCGCCACGATGGTCATCGCGCGGTCGGCTCGGTCCGTGACGATACCGTCGACGCCGGCCGCGAGCAGGCGTCTCATGCCGTCCGCGTCGTTGACCGTCCAGACGTGCATCTCGACACCCGCACGGTGGACCGCGCGGATCATTCGGGGGGAGACGATGCGGATGGGCCCCCGACGCTCGGGAACCTGCACCGCGTCGATGCCGCGCAACGCACGACCTATCAACCATGGCACACATGACGCGACGGCTGCGACGAGAGCCGCGATCCGGATCGTGCCTGCCGACGTCGCGGGGCGTCCCCCGGCTGCGTGGGCGGCGCGGAGTGCGCGTTCGCGTGTGCGGTCGGAGAAGCTGGTGAGCAGCACCCGATCCGCATGCGGCGCCACCAGGCGCCCGACCGTCTCTGCAGCCGATTCGGCTTTGACGTCGAGGTTGAAGAACAGCGTGGGAAACGCGTCGAGGGCTTGTGCGAGCGTCACCAGCCCGCCGCGGTCGGCCATGAGATTCTCGAGCTCGCGGTCTGCGACATCCGCGATTGGGCGCGGATCTCCGGCGACCCGCGAGAGGTCGGAGTCGTGGAACAGGATCACCGTCCCGTCCGCGCTCAGATGGCAGTCCGACTCGACGTACCGCACGCCGAGCGCATGTGCCGCAGCAAAGGCCGCGAAGGTGTTCTCGACGATGCCCTCAGAATCCGCCGGCACGAAACCGCGGTGCGCGAGAACCCGAGGACGCTCCGAGCCGAAGTACGGGTGCGTCACGGCGCGGGAGGCGCAGGACGGTCCGCCGGTGCCGCCGGGCGGTCGTCCCGACGACCCGCGAATCCGGCGCTCATGCTCTTGAGAGCCTCCGTGAACTCGCTCGGGATGATCCAGAGCTTGCTCGACGCGCTGTCGCTGATCTTCGGAAGGGTCTGCAGGTACTGATAGGCCAGCAGCTTGTCGTCGGGGTTCCCGTCGTGGATGGCCTGGAACACCGACTGGATCGCAGCCGACTCGCCCTCGGCCCGCAGAATCTGTGCCTGCTTGTCGCCCTCGGCCTTCAGGATCTCCGCTTGACGGCGGCCCTCCGCCTCCAGGATCTGCGATTGCTTCGACCCCTCGGCGGTGAGGATGGCGGCACGACGATCGCGCTCGGCGCGCATCTGCTTCTCCATCGAGTCCTGGATCGAGGTGGGCGGGTCGATCGCCTTGAGCTCGACGCGCGAGACGCGGATGCCCCACTTGCCGGTCGCCTCGTCGAGCACGATGCGCAGCTGACCGTTGATGTTGTCGCGGCTCGTCAGCGCTTCTTCCAGATTGAGGCCGCCGACGACGTTTCGAAGCGTCGTGGTCGTGAGCTGCTCCACGGCACCCAGATAGTTGTTGATCTCGTAGGTGGCGGCCCGCGCGTCGGTCACCTGGAAGTAGACCACGGTGTCGATCGAGACGACGAGGTTGTCTTCGGTGATCACGGGTTGCGGCGGAAACGACACCACCTGCTCGCGCATGTCGACGAGCGGCAGCACCCGGTCGATGAACGGCACGAGCAGGTTGAGCCCGGGGGAGAGGGTGCGCTGGTATCGGCCCAGCCGTTCCACGACTCCCGCATAGGCCTGCGGGATGATGCGGATGGCTCGGAAGAGCACGACGATCACGAAGATCGCCAGAACCACGAGAAGCACGATCACGAAGATCTGACCGACGAAAGCGCCGACATCAACCATGGGTGTTCTCCTTCGGGTCGGGGGATTGGGAGGGGGAACCGACCTCCACGGTGGCGCCCCGCACGGCGCGGACGACGAGACGGGAACCGACGGGGGCCTCGCCCGGCTCGCCCACGAGACGAGCGGTCCACGTCTCACCGTTGTCGAGCTTGACCGAACCGGCGCCGTCGACGAACGGGACGAGGACGCGCGCGCCGAGGCCTGCGAGAGCGTCGACATTGGTCGGGATGTGCTGACTGCTGCGGTGGAGAGCGCGCAGGAGGAGCGGTCGGATCGTGAAAAGGAGCAGGGCCGAGACGGCAGCGGCCGCCGCGACCTGCAGCCACCACGGGGCGCCGAGAAGATTCGTTCCCAGTCCGCCGACGAGCGTGCCGCCCGCGAGCATGAGGAAGGTGAACTCGAGGGTGAGCAGTTCGACGATCACGAAGATCAGGGCCAGCACGAGCCACGCTATCCACAGGTATTGCGTGAGATCGGGCAACATCGGCGCTCCTTCGTCCCTCATCCGAACCTATCAGTCGGGGGTTCGATCCGGGCCGGTTGATAGGCTCGTGCGGTGCCGGCGGTCCGCCGTGCCGAGAGCCTTTCTTCCCCGCAGGAGCGCCACATGACTCAGCCCCTTCCCGCCGGAACCCTCACGGGTCGCACGGCACTGGTGACCGGATCGTCGCGCGGAATCGGCGCGGACACCGCGCGCTACCTGGCACAGGCGGGCGCGAACGTCGTCATCAACTTCCGCAACAAGGCTCCCCGCGCCGAGAAGCTGGCCGCGGAGCTGCGAGAGCTCGGCGTCGAGGTCCTCGTGGTCGGCGCTGATCTGACCGACCGCGCCTCCGTCGACGAGATGTTCGCCGCCGTCCGCGAGACCTTCGGCCGCCTCGACATCCTCGTGCTCAATGCATCAGGCGGCATGGAGGGCGGCATGGCCGAGGACTACGCCCTCACCTTGAACCGTGACGCGCAGCTCGGCACCCTCGATGCGGCGCTGCCGCTGCTCGAAGACGGGTCGCGTGTCGTGTTCGTGACGAGCCACCAGGCGCACTTCATCCGCACGACGCCGACGATGCCCGAGTACGAGGCGGTCGCCCTGTCGAAGCGGGCGGGCGAGGACGCTCTCCGCGAGCGCGTGGGCGAGCTGACCGAACGGGGCATCGGATTCGTCGTCGTGTCGGGAGACATGATCGAGGGCACCATCACCGCGACGCTGCTGGAGCGGGCGAACCCGGGCGCCATCGAGACGCGCCGCGAGTCGGCCGGAAAGCTCTACAACGTCTCGGAGTTCGCCGCCGAGATCGCCCTCGCCGCCGTCGAACCGATTCCCGCTGACAACACGCGCCTCGTCGGAGACATCTCGTCCTTCGGCGGCGAGTGACCATGCGCCCCACCGACATCGAGGCGCTGATCGCTGTCGGGCGTCCGACGGTCGCTGCCGACGGTTCCTTCGCCGTGTTCGCGACATCTCGCCCCGACATCGCCGCCGATCGGAACGTGGGGCAGCTCTGGCGCGTCGACCTGCCGTCGGGCCAGCCGCACCGACTCACGCGCGGTGTCGCGGACGCCTCTCCGAGGCTCTCGCCCGACAGCCGACACGTCGCCTTCCTCCGCGGAGACGCTGACGGCAAGCCGCAGATCCACGTGATCGCGGCATCCGGCTCGGAAGCGATTCAGGTGACGGACGCACCCCTCGGTGTCGGGTCCTTCGCCTGGTCGCCCACGGGCGAGCTCCTCGCCTTCACCGCACGCATACCTGAACGCGGGCGTTACGGCACCGTCGACGGGCTGTCTCCCGACGCGGAATCCGCTCGGCGGATCACCGGCATCCGCTGGCATGCGAACGGTCTCGGGTACATCGCGGACCGCCCCGCTCAGGTCTTCGTCGTCGCCGCACCAGACCTCCATTCCGAGCCGACGTACACTCCCGCCCCGGCACCGGATTCCGGCTCCTCGGACGCCCCGCGGAAGGTTCCGGAGCACGCACGTCAGCTCACCTCCGGTGCGCTCTCGCACGACGGGGTCGTGTTCACCGCCGACGGCTCGGAGATCCTTACGACGACGGACGGGATCGAGCACGAGCGTCGGGACCTTCGCTCCCCGGTGATCGCGATCGATATCGACGGAACAGGGGAGCGGGTCGTCGTTCCCGCGACCCTGTCGATCGTCGACGTCACCGTCGCCTCCGACGGCACCATCGCGTTCCTGGCCTCCGACCCGGGCCCGGACGGCACCGACTTCGTCGCGCCCGGCGTCGCGCTCTGGGTGCTCGAGGGTGGCGAGCCCCGTCGGCTCACCGATCCCGAGACGATCGACCTCGGCGAACTGGGCTCGCACATCACGCCGATCGGCGATGACTTCCTGGTGCAGAACCGTACGCGCGGCGAAGTGCACCTGCTGCGGGTCTCGCGCGACGGCGCGGCCACGCGCCTCCGTCGCGGCATGGAGGTCGTCGGCCACGCCGCCGATGCCGCAGGCGAGCGCATCGTCTGCGCCGTAGCCACCAATCGGTCGGCCGGCGAGCTTCTCCTCCTCGACGGCGAAGGCATCGAGGCGCGGTTGCTGACGTCATTCGGAGATGCCGCCAGCCGCGCCGGATTCGTCCTCCCGCGCGAGCTCGAGGTGAACGCACCCGACGGCTACCCCGTACACGGTTGGGTCGCGACACCCGAGGGCGAGGGACCCTTCCCCGTCCTGCTGCAGATTCATGGCGGTCCGTACGCGTCCTACGGCGTGCACCTCTTCGACGAGACGCAGGTCCTGGTCGGGGCGGGCTACGCCGTCGTCTATTGCAATCCCCGGGGCAGCGCTGGATACGGGCGCGCCCACGGCCGCAGCATCCGGGGCCGTATGGGAACCGACGATCTGAGTGACGTCCTCGCCTTCCTCGACGGAGCCGTGGCGTCGGATGCGCGACTCGACGGCGGCCGCGTCGGAATCCTGGGCGGGTCGTACGGCGGCTACCTGACGGCGTGGACGATCGCGCACGACCACCGGTTCGCGGCCGCTGTCGTCGAGCGCGGCTTCTTCGATCCCGAGACGTTCCAGGGAACGAGTGACATCGGCTCGTTCTTCGGTGACGAGTACGTCGGCACCGAGGCGGCCGCGATCCGAGCGCAGAGCCCGATGGCCGTCGTGAAGGACGTCACCACGCCGACCCTGGTGATCCATTCGGAGCTCGATTTCCGGTGCCCCCTGGAACAGGCCACCCGCTACTACACGGCATTGCGCCGCCAGGGCACGGAGGCGGAGCTCCTCGTGTTCCCCGGCGAGGACCACGAGCTCACCCGTTCGGGGCGGCCCCGTCACCGCGTGGAACGGTTCGAGGCCCTCCTGGAGTGGTGGGGACGCCGCCTCCCGGCGTGACGACCGTCCCGGTCAGGGCCGGAACGAGAGCCCCCGGATGATGTTGACGATGCCGAGGGCCACGGCCGAGATGCCGAGCAGCCACCAGAGCACCAACACGCCCCACAGCGGTGTGAACAGCAGCATGACGCCGGCGATGATCGAGAGGATCGCGAACGCGATCGTCCACCCTCGCGACGACGACTCGCTCACGACCGACAGCGAGACGGCGCCCTCGACGATCCACATGATGCCCACCAGCACGCCGAGGAACACAGCGAACGACACGGTGAAGGCGGCGAGGTTGGCGAATGCCACGATGCCGACGATCACGAAGAAGAGGCCGAGCGCGACGTGCCCGACCCGCGCCCAGCCGCGCTTGGTCCGCGAGAGGATCCCGAGGGCGGCGTAGACGATGCCCGCGATGATCGCGTAGGCGGCGATGATGCCGGTGAGGACCTGCGCCGTGCGGCCGGGCCAGATGAGGATGAGCAGGCCGAGGATCAGCATCAGGATGCCGCTGACGATGAACGACGTCCGCAGCGATCTGACGAATCTTCCGGCGATGTCCTCTGCAGTTGCCATGACGGAACCTCCTTCGCGGGAGCCGAGCACCCCCGACACGGCACACGCTAGTGCACCGGGCGGGCGGGCGTCAGAGCCCCGGATGCGCCCCGGACGGTGCCGGGCCGATCAGCCGAGGATGAGAGTGGCACCCAGCAGGACGGGGACGCACCCGAGGGTGGTCAAGAAGACCGTGTCTCGCGAGATGGTCTCGCCGATGTCGTAGCGCTGCGCAAAGTTGAAGACGTTCTGCGCGGTCGGAAGCGCCGCGAGCACGGTGACGGCCAGGATGTCCGCGGGGGAGAGGTCGAAGACGAGAGCGGCCACCGCCCACGCCACGAGCGGCATGGCGATCAGTTTCAGACCTGCCGCCAGCAGGATGTCTCGCCGACGGCCGGATGCCGAGAGCACGCGCTGGCCGTGCAGCGACATCCCATAGGCGATGAGGAGAACCGGCACGCACGCGTCGGCGATGAGCTGGAGCGGGTCGAGCACGAGAGCGGGCAGTTCCAAGCCCGAGACCGAGACGATCACGCCCGCGACCGAGGCGATGACGATCGGGTTGCCGATGGTCCGTTTGAGGATCGGGAGCGGCCGCCGCTGTCCGGTCGTGACAGCCTCGAGGATCGCCATCGTGATCGGGGTGAACACGATGAGCTGCATCAGGATGACCGGCGCCGGCAGTGCGGCTGAACCCAGGAGGTAGAGCGAGAGCGGGATCCCGATGTTGTTGGAGTTCACCTGCCCGGCCGACAGCATCCCGATGAGGGTCTCACCGACCGAACGACGCCACACGAGTCGAGCGATCAGCGCGTAGACGACGAACATCGACACCGCGGCAATGGCGGAGACCGGCAACAGAGCTGAGAACAGCGTCGAGACGTCGGCCTGCGAGAGCACGACGAACATCAGGAAGGGCGACAGGACGAAGAAGATCAGTCGCGCGAGCACCGGGCGGCCGTGCGGCCCGAGCAGATCGATCCGGCCGATGACGTATCCGACGATGATCGCGACCCCGACGACGACGAATCCGGTCACGACCTGCACCCTCCGAGCCTAGGGGAGTGGGCGCGTTGACCCGGCTCACAGCCGCCACTTCGTACGGTGGAACGACGGCGAGAGCGAGGTGATCGGATGAGGCGCAACGTGCGTTACCTGCAGCTGGCGGGCGTTCAGCTGGCGGCGATAGCGGTGACGATCCTGGTGTGCGTGTTCACGGCGTCCGGCCAGTACGCGGATCAGGCCGCCATGGTCGCCACGACAGCGTCCGGAAATCCCGTCCTTCGCGCGGCTCAGCACGTCAGCGCGAACTACATCATCGTGGTCGCCGCCGTGACGATGCTCGTCGGCATCACCGCCGCCCTCGTGCGGCGGCGCTTCGCCGAGGCTGCGGCGGCATCCGTGATCTTCGTCGGGTCGAGTGTCGTGACACAGGTGCTGAAGCACGAGGTCATCGCACGCCCGGATCTGGCGAGCGGCTGGGGCGCATATGGCAACTCACTGCCGTCCGGCCATGCCACCATCGCGATCGCCGCGGCGTGCGCCGCATTGTTCGCGGCACCGAACCGGATGAAGTTCGTCCTCGCACCGGTTCTGGTCACCTGGGCCGCCGTCGCCGGCATGGGTGTGATCGCCGCCGGATGGCATCGACCGAGCGATGTCGTCACGGCGAGCCTCGTCGTGGGGTTCTGGTACACGATTGCCGCGCTGATCGTCACGGCGGCGCGTCACCGTCATGGGCAGGCCGCGGCCGTCCTGACCCGTCCGCAGCGCCGGCTGCGCGGTCTCGCACCCGTCCTGGTCATGGGCGGCGCGATCACGGCCGTCGCGCTGAGTGCGTTCTACGCGTCTGGTTCCGGACGCACGCTCGTCACGGCTGTCTTGACGGTGGTCACGATCATTGCGACGGTTCTCGGTGCACTTGCCGTCAGTGGCGGGATGCCGTCGGCCCGTTCCCGCAGGGCCTCAGTGGCTTCTGCCCTTTGATCCGATAATGCACATTATGTCAGTTCAGGTGTGAGCTCGTCGGTGCGCATCTTCCCCATCGGCTCGAGATCGAGCACCCGCGAACCGCCGCTTCCGTCTCGAGTGCCGCACCATCGTCCCGATACGGTTGTGAAATGAAGACACCGACGCGTCTCGACGAAGCGATGCAGGCATGACCCACGATGCCGCGATACCGGGACGACGCGTCACGCTGGATCTCCGCCGACCCGTGCTCCACCTGATTCCCGGCGTGCGCCCGACCATCGTGATCGACGGCCGCGGACAGCCCGCGCAATGGGGCGTCGGCACCTGGCTCGTGCCCGCCGACGAGGCCGTGGAGATCACCGTCTTCCTCTTCAATCGCTTGTGGCGGTTCGGCGAGGCTCGAGTCGTGCTGCATCCCGCGGACACCGGCCTCTCCTACCGCTCTCCCCTGATTCCCCTCGGCCCGGGTCGCATTCTCACCACCTCCGGATGAACCTCGTCGCGCCGACCTGCATTCGTACCGTCCAGCTGGTACAGTAATCGGTCATCCTCGCTCGAATGGAGCGCGACGAAGGGAGACGGCCATGCACATCGCTGGCTTGGATGCCGACATCATCGACGCACTGACGCAGGTCGCGACGCCCGATCACCGGCCCGATGCACTCACGATCGGCGTGTCACTCCCCGCGTCGTCCGACGCGCTCCCGGCGTGCATCGCAGAGCTCGACGCGCTGCTCGAGCACGAGTTGAGCCGCGTGTCGCCCCGCGTCCTCGTCGCGGTGGTGCACGCTGCCGGGCGGTTGAGCGAGGGCCGCGTCTTCGCGAGCGAGCTCATCGATCGTGCGAGCGTCCACTCGAGCAACTCGTTGGGTCGCGATCTCACGGCCATCGGCGTCGTGCTGGACGACGAGCAGGACCGCCCCATCGCGGCGCGCCGTGTCGCGGAGCATCTCAGCGGCCGCAGCAACCTCGGAGACGGCACCGTCGTCACCGCGCACGATCTGCGCCGCAGCACGCTGCGCGACCTCATCCTCGAGGACGTCCTGTGATGGTTTGACCCGTTCAGCGTCGGCGCACGCGCAACCAGACGAATCCGTGCGCGGGCAGCACCACGCCACGCCCGAGCTCGATCGGCACCCCCCTCACGAGATCCATCGCAGAATCCTCGAGCCCGCTCGTGGTCTCAGGGCGGATGGCCGCCGTCGCATCGCCGACATTGGCGAGGACGAGGACCGCTCCCCCGCCGCCATCCGCCGCCGGACGCATGAACCCCACGACCGCGTCGTGAGGCGTGTGGAACGGGACGAGCTCGTTGCCGGCGAACTCCGGCGTCGCTGCGCGCACCTCGATCAGACCCCGGAGCCTCGTGAACACCCGGCCGGCGACGGTCGACTTATCGAGGCGCTGCGCGTATCGCGCGGTCGATCGCAGGGGCCGGTGCGCCCACCGGCTGTCTCCCCGACGTTCGGGGTCGTCCTGGAACGTGTCGTCGTTGAGCTGGGCGACCTCGTCACCGAGATAGAGCAGCGGGATGCCGCCCGTCGACATCGCCAGCGCATGCGCGAGCACGACCCGGTCTTCGCCCCCGGCATCGCCCGCGGCAATCCCGGCCAGCGAGGCCGTGGTGCCCGCGATCCGGGCGTCACCGGTGCGCGGATTCTCCTGGAACGGGTAGCCGCGCGAGAACGAGCCGTCGAAGCGACCGATGTAGAAGTCGTTGAGGAACCGGCGGTGCGGACCGCCGTCGATGCCGAAGCGCGCGGCATCCTCGTCGGCGAACGTCCAGCCGATGTCGTCGTGACTGCGGACGTAGTTGACCCACGCCGTCCCGGGCGGCAACGCGTGACGCTCGTCCAGCGCGAGCTGAAGCATGCGCGCGTCACGGGTCGCCAGCGCCTCCCAGGTCAGGGCCATCTGCAGCGGGTTGTAGGAGAGCTGGCACTCATCGGGCGAGATGTAGTCCTGCACTTCGTCGGGATGCACGATCGCCTCGGACTTGAACAGCACCGCCGGCGCCGCGATGCGCAGCACGGCGTTGAACGCCTGGAGCAGCAGGTGCGCCTCGGGCAGCGACTCGCAGGCCGTTCCGAGGCGTTTCCAGATGAAGGCGACGGCATCCATCCGCAGGATCTCGACACCCTGGTTCGCGAGGAACAGCATCTCCCCCGCCATGGCTGTGAACACGTCGGGGTTGGCGTAGTTGAGATCCCACTGGAACCGGTAGAAGGTGGCCCAGATCCACCGGCCATCGGGAAGCGGCACGAACGAGCCCGGGTGGTCGTCCGGGAAGATCTCGCGCGTCGTCCGCTCGTACGCATCCGGGAGCTCGCGGTCGGGGAAGATCAGGTAGAAGTCCTCGTACACCGGGTCGCCGGCGAGGGCGCGCTTCGCCCACTCATGCTCGTTCGAGGTGTGGTTGAAGATGAAGTCGAGGACCAGCGAGATGCCCGCCTCACGCAACTCGCTCGCGAGCGCACGCAGATCGGCCATCGTCCCGAGGGCCGGATCGACCGTGCGGTAGTCCGACACCGCGTAGCCACCGTCGTTGTCGCCGTCGGGCCTGTCGAAGAGGGGCATCAGGTGCAGGTAGGTCAGTCCGAGCTCGCGGAAGTACGGAATCATCCGGCGGACGCCGTCGAGGTCACCCGCGAAGCGATCGACGTAGCAGACGCCGCCCAGCATCCTCTCGGACTCGAACCACGCGGGGTCCGCGGCGCGCAGGCGGTCGAGCTGCTTGAGCTCGGCGGTGCGCTCTCCCCGGGCATCCAGCGCCACGTCGACGAGGTGCAGGAGCGACTCGAGCCCGTCGGGACGCTCGCCGTAGAGAGCTCGGAACAGACGGTGCAACCGCGGGAACTCGCCGCGAAGGCGCGCGATCGTCTCGCCGTCGACCGGCCGTTCGCGACGCGCGACGTGCTCGACGACGATCGTCGCATCGGTCTCGAGCGCGGTCAGCGCGGTCATCGCGGGGCCACCGGAGCACTCATGCTCCGCATCATCTCAGAGGACGGAGACGGCGGACACCAAGGCGCGCGCAGCTGGCGTCCGACAGCGGAGTAGCGTAGAGGGGTGACCTCTCCGACGCTCTGCCCGCTCGGACGGGTCACCCGATGAGCGTCGCGGCTCGGACGAGCGGCCCGGGGCTCCGGGCATGGCTCGTCTGGGGAACCGGCGTCGCCGCGTACGTCCTGTCCATCACGAATCGGACGTCGCTCGCGGCCGTGGGCGTGGACGCAGCCGAACGCTTCCAGGCGGACGCCGCGACGCTGTCGATGTTCGCTGTCGTCCAGCTCGCGGTGTACGGCGGGATGCAGATACCCATCGGCGTCCTGCTCGACCGTTACGGCTCCCGGCCCATCATGACGATCGGCATGATCCTCATGGCGGTGGGCCAGCTGACGATGGCCCTCTCCCCCAGCGTCGGCGTCGCCATCGTCGCGCGCATGCTCCTCGGAGCCGGCGACGCCGCCATCTTCCCGGCGGTCCTCCGACTCGTCGCGACCTGGTTCCCGGCGCAGCGCGGGCCGCTCATGGTTCAGATGACCGGCATACTCGGTCAGGCCGGCCAGCTCGTCGCCGTCATCCCCCTCTCAGCACTCCTGCACGCCACCAGCTGGTCGGTCGCCTTCGGCAGCGTGGCCGGCCTCGGCGTCCTCTTCGCGGTCCTCGTCTTCCTGCTGGTGCGCAACCACCCGCCGGAGGTCGATCGTGACGTCAGCGTCAACACCGACACGGGCGCCATCCGGGTGGTCACCTCGAGCGTCGACACCGGCGTCGGCATCCGTGCCGCGTGGGCGCACCCCGGCACCCGGCTGGCGTTCTGGTCTCACTTCACGACGCCGTTCGCCGGCACGGCGTTCATCCTGCTGTGGGGCATCCCGTTCCTCACGGCAGGAGAGGGCCGGACTCAGGCCGAAGCGACCCTCATCACGACGCTCTACGTCTTCGCGGGGATGGCGCTCGGACCCATCATGGGTGAGCTTTCCCGCCGCATCCCCAACCTCCGCTCACGCGCCCTCGTCCTGCCGGCGGTCGCCGTGCAGCTCATCGCATGGACAGCGGTGATCCTCTGGCCGGGCACCGCGCCGGGGTGGCTCCTCGTGGCTCTCGCCGTCGCCCTCGCGACCGGGGGTCCTGCGTCGATGATCGCGTTCGATCACGCCCGGACGCACAACCCCTCGCATCGCCTCAGCACGGCGACGGGACTGACGAACGCCGGCGGCTTCCTCGCCGCCCTGATCGCCGTGTTCAGCATCGGCTTGGCGCTCGACCTGCAGGGTGCGGGAACGCCGGCGACGTACTCGCTCGAAGCCTTCCGCATCGCCTTCCTCACCCAGGTGCCGCTATGGCTCATCGGCGGTGCGTTCATCGCGATCGAACGCAAGCGCACCCGCATCCACATCGGGATGGACATGCCGAAACGGCCGCGACGGGCGTGAGCCCACCGCGGCCGTTCACAGCAGCTGCGTCAGAGGATGGGGTCGCCCGAGGTGCTCGTGCTGTTGCGGGTGACTCGCTGGCCGCTGGCGGGGTCGACGGCGGTACGGCTGACCGTCTCGGTCTGACGGCGGCGCACCATCACGACCAGGCCGATGAGGAAGATGAGGGCTCCCGCACCCATCAGGATGTAGCCGATGAGGTCGAGGTTCACCCACTCGACCTCGACGTTCACGGCGAACGCGAGGATCGCGCCGATGACGAACAATGCGATTCCGGCACCAATGCTCATGTCAGTTCCCTTCGGGTGTGCGGACCCGCTGATACTGACGCGCGCGCGTGGTTCCACGCACCGGCTTGACACGCGTTCTCGCGGCGTGTCAGGCGCGCGGCGCGACCTCGATCCACGAGCCGAACTTGGGCTGCCGGTTATCACCCGATGAACGCCCCGTGAGTCGGCGACGCACCCAGGGAGCGAGGTGCTCTCGGAAGTACTCGCCTCGGGCGAGCACCGGCGGCTGGTCGTCGACGGGAAGCGACCACCAGTCCCCCGGCGCCTCGAGGCCGAGGGAACCGAGCACCCGAGCGGCGACCCGATGGTGACCGCGGGCGTTCATGTGGAGTCGGTCGGCCGACCAGTAGGACGGATGGGTCAATGCGCTGTCGTACCAGTTCAAGGCGCGGACGACGTCGTCGCGACCTGAGATGCGCTCGACGACGGCGTCCGAGAGCGCGTCGCCCCGCCGGTTGATCAGGCCGCCCAGCGGCAGCTGCGCGGACGGGTTCGCACCCGACAGCAGGATGAGGCGGACGCCTTCCTCATCGCACCGCCGCAGCACCTGCACGAAAGCGTCGACGATGTGCGCGATCGACGTGCGCGGGCGCAGCATGTCGTTGCCACCGCCATTGAACGACAGGTGGGTCGGGCGCAGGGCGAGGGCGGCTTCGAGCTGTTCGTCGACGATCGGGCGGACGAGTTTGCCGCGGATTGCGAGGTTGGCGTACTGCACGGGTCGTCCCGTCGCATCGGCCCAGCCGGCGGCGACGAGGTCGGCCCAGCCGCGCACGGCGCCGTCGGGCAGCTCGTCCCCCACGCCCTCGGTGAACGAATCGCCGATCGCGACGTAACGAACCTCTGTCTCAGCGGTCATCGAGCGACTCTCCTCTGCGGTCGACGAGTCCCCACGCACCGGCGGCGGCGAGGACGAAGAACACGGCGAACACGACGAACAGCACCGGAGCGCCGCCCCACAACAGGAGCGGCGGCACCGACAGGGGCGCGAGGATCGATGCGATGCGGCCGACACCGGCCGCCCAGCCGGCCCCGGTGCCGCGCAGCGACGTCGGGTACATCTCCGGCGTCACCGCGTACAACGCACCCCAGGCGCCCAGGTTGAAGAACGACAGCGCCATGCCCGCGGCGATGATGACCGTCTCGGTGCCGGCCGTCCCGAACACCACGGCGGATGCCGCCGAGCCGATGAGGAAGACCGACAGGGTCAGGCGTCGGCCCCAGACCTCGATCAGCCAGGCCGACACGGCATAGCCCGGCAGCTGAGCGAGAGTGATGATCAGGGTGAACCCGAACGATCGGACGAGGTCGTAGCCCTGCGTGTACAGGATCGTCGGGATCCAGATGAAGGCGCCGTAGTACGAGAAGTTGACGCAGAACCAGACCAGCCACAGGCTCGCGGTGCGGCCGCGGAACTCGGGCGACCAGAGCGCGCGGAGCCGGCCGGTCGACGACACGGCGGCCGGCGCCGCGATCGCTTCCGCTCCGACGGCAGCGCCGACGTCGCGCGACGTGGTCGCACTGTTCGTCTCGAAGCTCCGGACGACCGCCTCGGCCTCGGCGTGCCGGCCGCGGCGTTCGAGCCATCGGGCCGACTCGGGCAGCCCCCAGCGCACGATCAGCGCGTACACCGCGGGGATCGCGCCGACGACGAATGCCCAGCGCCAGCCCTCGTCGACCTGTGGGATCACGAAGTAGCCGATCAGAGCGGCTGCGGTCCACCCGACGGCCCAGAAGGCCTCGAGGATGACGATGACCCTGCCGCGAATGCGGGCGGGCGCGAACTCGCTCACATACGTGCTCGCGACCGGCAGCTCGGCGCCGAGGCCGAGTCCCACGACGAAGCGCAGGACGAGCAGCATCGCGAGTCCGCCGACCAGAGCGCTCGCGCCGGTTGCGACTCCGTAGACGAGGAGTGTGACCGCGAACACCGAGCGACGTCCGAACCGGTCTGCCAGCAGCCCGCCGAGGCTCGCACCGATCGCCATGCCGGCGAAGCCGGCCGACGCGATCCACGACGCCTGCGAGGTGTCGAGCGACCACTGCGCGATGAGCGCCGTGATGATGAAAGAGATCAGCCCGACATCCATCGCGTCGAGGGCCCATCCCAGCCCGGACCCGGTGAGGATTCTCAGGTGCCGACGCCCGAAGGGCAGATCGTCGAGGCGGCGCGCCACCGAGGGCGTCGCGGTATCGGTCATTCGACCATGCTATTGACCCGCGACGCCCTCGGACGCCACTCACTCAGTCGTCGGCGAGCATGTCCCGCACGAGAGGCGCGACCTTCGTGCCGTAGAGCTCGATCGAGCGCATCATGCTCTCGTGGGCGAGCGTCCCGTGCGAGAACTTCAGATCGAACCGGTCGAGCTCCAGGGTGCGGATCGTCTGCGCGAGCTTGCGCGCGACGGTCTCGGGCGACCCCGCGTACACGGCACCGTCCGGTCCGAGATCGTGCTGGAACTGCAGGCGCGAGTAGGGCGGCCACCCGCGCTCCGCGCCGATCGCGTCGCGGTTGACCTTCATCGCCGGGAAGAGCTCCTCCCACGCTTGTTCGTCGGTGTCGGCAACATGGCCGGGCGAGTGGACCCCGACCGGCAACCGGTCGGCACCCATCGCATCGCGGGTGCGGTGGAAGAGATCGACATACGGGCGGAACCGTGCCGCGCCGCCGCCGATGATCGCCAGCATCAGGCCATAGCCATTGTGGGCCGTTCGCAGCACCGACTCGGGAGAGCCGCCGACGCCCACCCACGCGCGGAGGCCGTTCTCGGTCTTCGGGAAGACATCCGCGTCCGTCAGCGCCGGTCGGGTCCGGCCCTGCCAGGTGACCGGCTGCTCGGACCGCAGCCGGCCGAACAGGTCGAGGCGCTCCTCGAAGAGGATCTCGTAATCGGCGAGATCGAACCCGAACAGCGGGAACGACTCGGTGAACGAGCCGCGTCCGAGGATGATCTCGGCCCGGCCGTTCGAGACGGCGTCGAGGGTTGCGAAGCGCTCGTAGACGCGCACGGGGTCATCGCTGGAGAGGACGGTGACCGCGGTGCCCAGGCGGATGTCCTTCGTGCGGGCCGCGGCAGCGGCCAGCACGATCTCGGGGCTCGACACGGCGAACTCGCGACGGTGGTGCTCCCCGACGCCGAAGAAGCTCAGTCCGACCTCATCGGCGAGCACCGCCTGGTCGACGACGTTGCGGATCGTCTGCGCGTCGGACAGCAGCTCGCCGTCGGCGCCGCGGGTGACGTCGCCGAACGTGTCGAGGGCGAACTGGACGGATGTCGCGGTCATGGGGCCACCTTTCATTCATCCGCATACAACGGCGGGACGGGAAGAGTATTCCCGTCCCGCCGTCGTCGTGTTCAGCCCTGCGCGAGCGCCATGCGGAGCGTGTCGAGTCCGACACCGCCCAGGCGCAGCGCCTTCATGTGAAAGGCCTTCACGTCGAATTGCTCGCCCGCGCGCGCGGCGTAGTCATCGCGGATCTCCTCCCAGATCCGCTGACCCACCTTGTACGACGGCGCCTGGCCCGGCCAGCCGAGGTAGCGGTTGACCTCGAAGCGGATGAACTCCTCGGGCATGTTGACGTTGCGCTTCATGAACTCGAGCGCGTACTCCGCGTCCCACACGCCCTCTCCGTCGGGGCGCTCCTTCCCCAGATGCACGCCGATGTCGAGCACGACGCGAGCGGCACGCATGCGCTGTCCGTCGAGCATGCCCAGCCGGTCCGCCGGGTCATCGAGGTAGCCCAGCTGCTCCATGAGGCGCTCCGCGTACAGTGCCCAGCCCTCGGCGTGTCCGCTCGACCCGGCGAGCAGCCGCCGCCAGGAGTTCAGCTCGAACCGGTTGTACACCGCCTGGGCGATCTGCAGGTGATGGCCCGGAACGCCCTCGTGATAAACCGTCGTCAGCTCACGCCAGGTGTCGAACGAGTCGACCCCCTCCGGCACCGACCACCACATGCGACCGGGGCGCGAGAAGTCGTCGGTCGGACCGGTGTAATAGATCCCGCCCTCGTTGGTGGGGGCGATCATGCACTCGAGCGTGCGAATGGGCTCGGGGATGTCGAAGTGGGTGCGACCCAGCTCGTCGACGGCGCGGTCGCTCGTCTCCTGCATCCACTTCTGCAGGGCCTCGGTGCCGTGGAGCTTCCGGGACTCGTCCTTCTCGAGGTGCGCCACCGCCTCTTCCACCGTGGCGCCGGGGAGGATCTCGTTCGCGATCGATTCCTGCTCCGCGACCATCCGGGCCAGTTCCTGGAGGCCCCACTCGTAGGTCTCGTCGAGGTCGATCGTGGCGCCGAGGAAACGGCGGGAGTGCAGCGCGTACAGCTCGCGCCCGACCGCGTCGGTCTCGCCCGCCTCGGGGAGGAGCTCACCCGTGAAGAAGGAGGCGAGAGCGTCGTACGCGACGCGGGCAGCGTTCGCGTTGTCCGCCAGCTCACGAGCCAACGATGCGGGGAGGCTGCCCTCGGTCGGCGCGGCATCTGCCGCGAACGTCGCGAAGAAACCCGTGTCCGCCGTGTAGCGACCGATCTGCGTGGCGACCTCGGAGACCTGACGGCGCGCCGGGAGGACGCCGCGGGCGATGCCCTCGCGGAGCGTCTCGATGTACCCGTCGATCGCGGCCGGAACCGCACCGAGACGGTCGGCGATGACGCTCCAGTCGTCGACTGTAGCCGTGGGCATGAGGTCGAAGGTGTTGCGGATCTCCTGCGCGGGCGACGCGATCACGTTCACGTCGCGCAGGTGAGCGCCCGCCTCGGCCAACTCGATGTTCAGCCGCAGGTCACCGGCGAGGTCCGCCTTCGTGACGACATCGACGTCGTCCGTGGGCTCGGCCGCCTCGAGGGCGGCGAGGGTGCTGCGTGCGGCCTCGAGTGCGCGAGCCGTGCCCGCAGGCGAGTAGTCGTCGAGTCGTGCGTTGTGCTCGAAACGGCCGATGTACGTCGCGAGCCCGGGTGAGAGCTCGGCCAGGGTGTCGACCCACGCATCGGCGATCCGGTCGATCGGCGTGGGGGTGCGCTGTGCTTCGGTCATCCTCCGAGCCTACTGCGGCGCCCCCGCGCGACGAGGTCAGTGACCGGCGACGTCCCATTCGCCGCCGCGCCCGATCTGAACGTCGAGGGGCACCGTGAGCTCAGCAGCGTCGCCCATGCGATCGCGCACGATGCGCTCGGCGGCATCCCACTCACCCGCAGCGACCTCGACCACGAGCTCGTCGTGGATCTGCAGCAGCACACGAGAGCGGAGGCCCTCGGCGCGGAACTCGCGGTCGATGCGGAAGAGCGCGATCTTCATGATGTCGGCTGCGCTGCCCTGGATGGGTGCGTTCAGGGCGGCGCGCTCGGCATTCTCGCGGAGCACTCGGTTCGGACTCGCGAGGTCGGGGAACGGACGGCGCCGGCCGAAGATGGTCTCCGTGTAGCCGTCGATGCGGGCCTGCTCGACGCTCGAGCGCAGGTAGTCGCGCACCGCCCCGAAACGGGCGAAGTACTCGAGCATGAGCTGCTTGGCCTCCGACTGCTCGATGCGCAGCTGCTTCGACAGGCCGAACGCCGACAGGCCGTAGACGAGTCCGTACGACATGGCCTTGACCTTCGTGCGCATCGCCGGCGTGACATCGGCCGGATCGACGCCGAACACGCGCGCGCCGACGAAGCGGTGCAGGTCTTCGCCCGAGACGAACGCCTCGATGAGCCCGGGGTCTTCGGAGAGGTGCGCCATGATGCGCATCTCGATCTGCGAGTAGTCGGCGGTCAACAGGGTCTCGTACCCCTCGCCCACCTCGAAGGCGGCCCGGATGCGGCGGCTCTCCTCATTGCGGATGGGGATGTTCTGGAGGTTCGGGTCGGTGCTCGAGAGCCGGCCGGTCTGGCTTCCCGTCTGCACGTAGGTGGTGTGGATGCGGTCGTCGGCAGCGATCGCGGTATCGAGCGACTCGATGATCTGACGCAGCTTGGTGGCTTCACGGTGCTGGAGCAGCAGCTCGAGGAACGGGTGCGGGTTCGACTCCTGCAGATCGGCGAGCACCGCCGCGTCCGTGGAGTACCCCGTCTTCGTCTTGCGGGTCTTCGGCAGCTGGAGCTGCTCGAACAGCACCTCCTGCAGCTGCTTGGGCGAACCGAGATTCACCTCGCGGTCGATCGTGGCGTACGCGCGCTGTGCGATGTCGTCCGCTCGTGCCGCGAGTTCTGCCGAGAACGTCGAGAGCTTCTCGTGCGACACGGCAACACCCGCGAGTTCCATGTCAGCGAGGGTGTCGAGCGTCGGAAGCTCGATATCGGAGAGCACGGAGAGGACGGGCGCGGGCATCTCGGCGCGAACCGCCGCTGCCGTGCGCAGCGCGAACCAGGAGAGCTGTCCCGGCGTGGCACCCTCCGTCTCGGGAACGAGCTGAGTCGGATCGGCCTCCGGCAGCTTCTCGTCGAGGTAGCGGTGGACGAGGTCGGCGAGCGTCTTGTCGGGGAAGCTGGGGCGCAGGAGCCACCCGGCCAGGATCGGGTCGAAGACGAGCCCGCCCAAGCGGACACCGCCGCGCCGCAGCGCCTTGACCTGGAGCTTGGCGTCGGAGATCACCTTGGGCGCGTCGGACTCGAGCCACGGGCGCAGGGCCTCGGCGACGTCGTCGCCCCAGGTGCCCTCGACCGCTTCGGCGGCGTCGGCCAGACCGATGCGCTGCGGAAAACCTCCCGCGACCATGACGGTCACGCCGACCTCGCCGTCGCGGGCAGCCGCCCACGCGGCGAGGTCGGCGGCGGAGAGCTCCGCGGCCGTCGGGGCCGGAACGGCGGGCGCGGCGGTCTCGACGGCCATCGCGGGATCTGCCCCCGCTGCCTCGAAGACGCGCGGCAGCAGCGTCCGGAACTCGAGCCGGGCGAAGATGTCGCGCACCGCTTCGGCGTCGATCGGGCCCACCGCGAGGTCTGCGGGCGTGACCCCGAGCTCGACGTCGCGGAGCAGCCGGTTCAGCGAACGATTGCGCCGCACATCGTCAAGGTGCTCCCGGAGGTTCCCGCCGACCACTCCCCCGATCTTGTCGGCGTTCTCGAGCAGGGCGTCGAGCGACCCCCACTGCGTGAGCCACTTGACCGCGGTCTTCTCGCCGACTTTGGGCACTCCAGGCAGGTTGTCGCTCGTCTCGCCGACGAGGGCGGCGATGTCGGGATAGTTCTGCGGCGGCAGACCATACTTCTCGACGACGGTCTCGGGCGTGTATCGCTTGAGCTGAGAAACACCCTGGACGCTGGGGTAGAGCAACGTCACGTCGTCGGTCACGAGCTGGATCGTGTCGCGGTCGCCCGAGCAGACGAGGACCTCGAATCCGTCCGCTTCGCCCTGCGTCGCGAGCGTCGCCAGGATGTCGTCGGCCTCGTAGTCCTCTTTCGTCAGCACCGTCACGTTCATCGCGGCGAGGCACTCCTGCAGAAGCGGGATCTGGCCCTTGAACTCGGCCGGCGACTCGGAGCGATTGGCCTTGTACTCCGTGTACTCGCGCGTACGGAACGACTGTCGCGACGTATCGAAGGCGACCGCGAGATGGGTCGGCTTCTCGGCCTTGATCAGGTTCACGAACATCGACAGGAACCCGTAGATGCCGTTGGTGTGCTGGCCGTCCTTCGTCGTGAAGTTATCGACCGGCAACGCGAAGAACGCCCGGTAGGCCAGCGAGTGGCCGTCGACGACGAGAAGGGTAGGCTTTGCGGAGTCCGTCACCCGTCCAGCCTAACGACGACCGCGGACACCACGACCCGCTGCGACCGAGGGGTGAAGCATGCCCGAGAAGACCGACACCGACACCGGCCTGGCCTGGGCACAGGGCCGCGGCAAGGGAGCTCTCGCCGAGCGCATGGGCATCGAGTTCACGGAGTTCACCACCGAGCGCTGCGTCGCGACAATGCCCGTCGCGGGCAACACCCAGCCCGTGGGCCTGCTCCACGGCGGCGCGTACGTCGTGCTCGGCGAGTCTCTCGGCTCCATGGCGGCGAACATGCACGCCGGCCCGGGACGCCTCGCCGTCGGCGTCGACATCAACGCCACGCACACGCGATCCGCGACGAGCGGTGTCGTGACGGGCGTGTGCACTCCCCTGCATCTCGGACGCTCGATGACAGTGCACGAGATCGTCGTATCCGACGAGCAGGGGCGCCGGTGCTCCACCATCCGCATCACGAACCTCATCAAGGACGCCCCCGCGGCATCCTGACGCGACGACGAAGCCCCCTCCCGAACCGGGAGGGGGCTTTCTCGTCGCCGCGGCGCCGCGGACTACTTCTTGGGGGCGAGCTGCTCGATGATCGCCTTGGCCACGTCCTGCATCGTGAGGCGGCGGTCCATCGACGCCTTCTGGATCCAGCGGAACGCCTCGGGCTCGCTGAGACCCATCTTCTCGTTGAGCAGACCCTTCGCCCGGTCGACGAGCTTGCGGGTCTCGAAGCGCTCGACCATGTCG
The DNA here is from genome assembly GCF_053345465.1 of Microbacterium sp. M4A5_1d. NCBI lineage: Bacteria > Bacillati > Actinomycetota > Actinomycetes > Micrococcales > Microbacteriaceae > Microbacterium > Microbacterium sp. M4A5_1d. Next base: position 263,182 of record NZ_JBKFAD010000001.1, on the reverse strand, counting down.
GCGACCTCGGCCTCGAGGGTGATGATCTGCTCGTAGCGGGCGAGCGCGATCTCGATGGCGGGGAGCAGATCGTTCGGGGTGAAGGGCTTGACGACGTAGGCGAGAGCACCGGCCTCGGTCGCCCGCTCGACGAGTTCCTTCTGGCTGAACGCCGTCAGCAGGACGACGGGCGCGATGTGCGCCTTGCCGAGCCGTTCGGCGGCCGAGATCCCGTCGAGGACGGGCATCTTGACGTCCATGATCACGAGATCGGGACGCAGCTCGGTCGCAAGCTGCACCGCGGTCTCGCCGTCGCCTGCCTCGCCGACGACGTCGTATCCGTTGTCGCGCAGGATCTCGACGATGTCGAGTCGAATGAGCGACTCGTCTTCGGCCACGACGACTCGGCGCGGTGCGGGAGCGGCCGACGTGGGGACCTCTTCTTGCTCTGTCACCTTTCGATCCTACGGTATGGGCGTTCCGGACACGGTTCCGTCGGGTGACACCGCGTGAGGCGGTATTGTCGATGTGCGTGCGCCGGTGTGGCGGAATGGCAGACGCGACCGACTCAAACTCGGTTGTCTTCGGACGTGTGGGTTCGACTCCCACCACCGGCACGACGAAAGGGCGGGCACCTCGTGGAGAGGTGCCCGCCCTTCGGCATTCACGTGGCGCTTACTGGATCGCCTGGTAGATCGGCGCGCGGCCGTTGACGGCGTCGCCGATCTTGTGGATGCGGATGTCGTTGGTCGATCCCTGGATTCCGGGAGGGGACCCGGAGATGACGACCACCTTGTCGCCGACCTCGGCGAGGCCGTTCGAAAGGAAGTAGTCGTCGACCTGGTGGAACATCAGGTCGGTGTGCGCGACCTCCTCCACGAGGCTCGAACGGATGCCCCACGTCAGGGCCATGCGACGACGGATCGCCGGGTCCGGGGTGAACGCGATCATGGGGATCTCGGGACGCAGACGCGACATGCGGCGCGCGGTGTCGCCGGACTCGGTGAACATGCAGAGGAACTTCGCCTCGATGAACTGCGCGACCTCCATGGCGGCGAGCGTGATCGCGCCGCCCTGCGTGCGCGGCTTCGCCGTCAGCGGTGCGATGCGCTCGAGACCGTGGGTCTCGGTCGAGTCGACGATGCGCGCCATGGTCTCGACGACGACGACGGGGTACTTGCCCACGCTGGTCTCGCCCGAGAGCATCACGGCGTCGGCGCCGTCGAGGACGGCGTTGGCGACGTCGCTGGTCTCGGCGCGCGTCGGCACCGGGTTCTCGATCATCGACTCCAGCATCTGGGTCGCGACGATCACGGGCTTGGCCATACGGCGGCACAGCGCCACGGCCTTCTTCTGCACGATCGGCACGGCCTCGAGCGGAAGCTCCACGCCGAGGTCACCGCGCGCGACCATGATGCCGTCGAAGGCGTCGATGATCTCCTCGAGGTTCTCGACCGCCTGCGGCTTCTCGATCTTCGCGATGACGGGGACCTTGCGGCCCTCCTCCGCCATGATCTCGTGCACACGCGTGACGTCGGCGGCATCCCGCACGAACGACAGTGCGATGATGTCGGCTCCCTGCTGCAGCCCCCAGCGCAGGTCGGCCTCGTCCTTGTCCGACAGCGCCGGAACGCTCACGGCGACACCGGGCAGGTTGATGCCCTTGTTGTTCGAGACGGGACCGGCGACGATGACCTTCGTCGTGACGACCGAGCCCTCGACCGACACGACCTCGACGCGGACCTTGCCGTCGTCGATGAGCAGGAAGTCGCCGGGCTTGACGTCGCCGGGCAGGCCCTTGAACGTCGTCGAGACGATCTCCTTGGTGCCGAGGATGTCGTCGGTCGTGATCTTGAAGACGTCGCCGACCGCGAGCTGGTGCGGCCCGTTCTCGAACTTGCCGAGACGGATCTTCGGCCCCTGCAGGTCGACCAGGATCGCGACGGGGCGACCCGCGTCGTCGGCGGCCTTCCGCACGTTGGCCCAGCGGGCCTCGTGCTCCGAATAGTCTCCGTGGCTGAGGTTGAATCGGGTCACGTCCACACCGGCGTCGATGATGGCTCGCACCATCTCGTAGCTGGCTGTGGCCGGTCCCAGGGTGGCGACGATCTTGGCGCGTCTCACTGATACTCCGGTGGTTTCGGGTCGGGAGGGGGGTTGGGTCCAGCCTATGCCCGCTGGAGCCCGATCGCGACGTCGGTCGGACGCACCGGCGCCGGAAGGTCGGTGTCGCCCATCAGATAGCGGTCGACAGCGGATGCCGCGGCGCGGCCCTCCGCGATCGCCCACACGATGAGCGACTGTCCGCGCCCGGCGTCGCCGGCCACGAACACACCCGGCGTGGTGGTCTGGTAGTCGTCGGCACGTTCCACGTTGCCGCGATCGGTGAACAACGTACCCAGCTGCGCCTCGAGCTCGGAGCGCTCGGGACCGGTGAAACCCATCGCGATCAGGACGAGGTCGGCGGGGATCTCGCGCTCGGTCCCGCTCTTGGGCACGCGGCGACCGTCGACGAACTCGGTCTCGGCGACGCGCAGCGCGCGCACCTCTCCCGCCTCGTTGCCGAGGAACTCGACCGTGGACGCCAGGTAGCTGCGCTCACCGCCTTCTTCGTGCGCGGAGGCGACCTCGAAGATGGTCGGCATCATCGGCCACGGCTGGGTGTCGGGGCGGTCCGACGGCGGCTGCTTGCCGATCGCGAGGTTCGTCACGCTGAGCGCGCCCTGACGGTGCGCCGTGCCGATGCAGTCCGCGCCGGTGTCACCACCGCCGATCACGACGACGTGCTTGCCCTCCGCGTGGATCTGGTTCGCGACCTGGTCTCCCGCGACGGCCTTGTTCGACTCGACGAGGTACTCCATCGCGAAGTGCACGCCGGCGAGGTCGCGGCCCGGGATTGCGAGGTCGCGGGGCAGGGTCGAGCCGGTCGCCACCACGACCGCGTCGTAGCGGGCGCGCAGCGCGTCCCACGAGATGTCCTTGCCGATCTCGACGCCGGCACGGAAACGCGTGCCCTCGTCCTGCATCTGACGCAGGCGCGCCTCGATGTGGCGCTTCTCCATCTTGAAGTCGGGGATGCCGTACCGCAGCAGGCCGCCGATGCGGTCGTCGCGCTCGTAGACGGCGACGGTGTGACCGGCGCGGGTCAGCTGCTGCGCGGCGGCGAGTCCGGCGGGGCCGGAGCCGACGACGGCAACCGTCTTGCCCGTCAGACGCCCCGGGGGCTCGGCCTCGACCCATCCGTTGGCGAACGCCTCGTCGATCGTCGAGACCTCGATCTGCTTGATCGTGACCGGCGGCTGGTTGATGCCGAGAACGCACGAGCTCTCGCACGGTGCAGGGCACAGGCGCCCGGTGAACTCCGGGAAGTTGTTCGTGGCGTGCAGACGCTCGATGGCCGAGCGCCCCTCGCCGCGCCACATGAGGTCGTTCCACTCGGGGATGAGGTTGCCCAGCGGGCACCCCTGATGACAGAACGGCACGCCGCAGTCCATGCAGCGCCCCGCCTGACGGCGGAGCACGGCGCTGTCACCGGGCTCGTAGACCTCGCGCCAGTCCATGATGCGGACGGGAACGGGACGGCGCTTGGGGAGCTCGCGCTCCGTGATCTTCAGGAAGCCCTTGGGGTCAGCCACGGGTCACCTCCAGGATGCGGCTCCAGACCTCGTCGCCGTCGGGGTCGAGCCCCTCGGCGGCCGCCGTCTGTCGGGTTTCGAGCACCGCGGCGTAGTCGCGCGGCACCACACGGACGAAGTTGGCGACCTCGTTCTCGAAGTCCTCCAGCAGCCGGGCTGCCAGCTCGGACCCCGTCTCGGCGACGTGGCGCTCGAGCAGGTCGCGGAGGATCTCGGCGTCGCCGGACCCCATCTCCCCGAGCACGAGCTCGCCGCTGGCCATGGCCTCGCGGTTCACGTTCGCGGTCTCGAGGCGGTAGACGTAGGCGTTGCCACCCGACATCCCGGCGCCGAGGTTGCGCCCGGTGGCGCCGAGGATCACGGCGAGGCCGCCGGTCATGTACTCCAGCGCGTGGTCGCCCACGCCCTCGACCACGGCCGTGGCCCCGGAGTTGCGCACGAGGAACCGCTCCCCCACGACGCCGCGCAGGAACATCGTGCCCTGCGTCGCACCGTAGCCGATGACGTTGCCCGCGATCACGTTCTCCGACGCGTCGAAGGCCGCTCCGCGCGGCGGGCGCACGACGATCTGTCCACCCGAGAGCCCCTTGCCGACGTAGTCGTTCGAGTCCCCCTCGAGACGCAGCGTGATGCCGGCGGGGAGGAAGGCTCCGAAGGACTGTCCGGCCGAACCCGTGAGGTTCACCACGATCGAGTCGGCAGGAAGGCCGTTCTCGCCGTGCGCGAGCGTGACCCGGTTGCCCAGCATCGTGCCCACGGCGCGCTCGGTGTTGCGGATGGGCAGATCGATCTCGATGTGACCGCCGTGCGCGACGACATCCTGCGCTCGTTCGATGAGCTGCACATCGAAGTGCGCGTCGAGCTCGTGGTCCTGGTCGCGCCGGTGACGACGCGGCGCGTCTTCGGCGAACGCGGGTCCGGTGAGGATGGGTCCGAGGTCGAGGCCGTTGGCCTTCCAGTGCTCGATCGCGCCGTCGACGTCGAGGACGTCGTTGCGCCCGATCGCCTCGTCGAGCGAGCGGAAACCGAGCTCGGCCAGGTACTCGCGGACCTCCTGTGCGACGAACTCCATGAAGTTCACCACGAACTCGGGCTTGCCCGTGAAACGCTCGCGGAGCACGGGGTTCTGCGTCGCGACGCCCACAGGACACGTGTCGAGGTGGCAGACGCGCATCATGATGCAGCCCTCGACGACCAGGGCGGTGGTGGCGAAACCGAACTCCTCGGCGCCGAGCAGCGCGGCGATCACGACATCTCGACCGGTCTTCAGCTGGCCGTCGGCCTGCACGACCACGCGGTCGCGCATGTCGTTGAGCATGAGCGTCTGCTGCGTCTCGGCGAGACCGAGCTCCCAGGGCGTGCCGGCGTGCTTGAGCGAGTTGAGCGGGCTCGCGCCCGTTCCGCCGTCGTGCCCGGAGACGAGGATGACGTCGGCGAGGGCCTTCGCCGTTCCCGCCGCGACGGCGCCGATGCCCGACTGGCTCACGAGCTTGACGTGCACCCGGGCGGCCGGGTTCGCGCGCTTGACGTCGAAGATCAGCTGCTTGAGGTCCTCGATCGAGTAGATGTCGTGGTGCGGCGGCGGCGAGATGAGACCGACGCCCGGGGTGCCACCGCGGGTGCGGGCGATCCACGGATACACCTTGCCGGGCGGCAGCTGACCGCCCTCGCCGGGCTTGGCGCCCTGGGCGAGCTTGATCTGGATGTCGTCCGCATGCGTGAGGTACATGCTCGTGACCCCGAAACGGCCCGAGGCGACCTGCTTGATCGCGCTGCGGCGCTCGGGGTCGAGCAGACGCTCGACGTCTTCGCCGCCCTCGCCCGTGTTCGACTTCGCGCCGAGCCGGTTCATCGCGATCGCGAGCGTCTCGTGCGACTCCTTCGAGATCGAGCCGTAGCTCATCGCGCCCGTCGAGAATCGCTTCACGATAGAGGCGACCGACTCGACCTCGTCGATCGGCACCGGGGGCCGGACGCCGGTGCGCAGCTTGAACATGCCGCGCAGCGTCTTCAGCTCGGCCGCCTGATCGTCGACGAGCTTCGTGTACTCGCGGAAGATGTCGTAACGACGGGTGCGGGTCGCGTGCTGGAGTCGGAAGACCGTGTCCGGGTTGAACAGGTGCGGGGCACCGTCGCGGCGCCACTGGTACTCACCACCGGTCCACAGTCGCTCGTGGGCGCGGACCGCGGCGTCTTCCGGATACGCGTAGGCGTGCCGCGCGGCGTTCTCTGCCGCGATGACCTCGATGCCGATACCGCCGAGCTTGGTCTCGGTGCCGGTGAAGTAGTTCGACACGAACTCGTCGGAGAGCCCGACGGCTTCGAACACCTGGGCGCCGGCGTAGGACGAGACGGTCGAGATGCCCATCTTGGACATGATCTTCAGCACGCCCTTGCCGAGCGCGTAGATCAGGTTCTTGACGGCCTTCTCGGGAGTGACGCCGGTGATGTATCCGGCACGCACGAGGTACTCGACGGTCTCCATCGCGAGGTACGGGTTCACCGCCGACGCGCCGTAGCCGAGGAGCGTCGCGACGTGGTGCACCTCGCGGACATCGCCGGCCTCGACCACGAGACCGACCCGCATACGGGTCTGCTGCCGGATGAGGTGGTGGTGCACCGCGGCGAGCATGAGCAGGGACGGGATGGGGGCGAGGTCCTTATTCGAGTCGCGGTCGCTGAGCACGAGGAACTCCGCGCCGTCCTCGATGGCCTGGTCGGCCTCGGCGCACATCTGCGCGAGGCGCTTCTGCATGCCCTTGTGACCGGCCTCGACGCGGTAGAGACCGCGGATCGTCACCGACGAGCGGCCCTTGAGGGCGGTGTCGATGTGCTGGATCTTGGCGAGCTCGTCGTTGTCGATCACGGGGAAGTCGAGCGTCACCGTGCGGGTGTGCTGCGGCCCCCAGGCCAGCAGGTTCGCCTCGGGACCGAGCCCGAGGGACAGGGAGGTGACGACCTCTTCGCGGATCGAGTCCAGCGGCGGGTTCGTCACCTGCGCGAACTGCTGCGTGAAGTAGTCGAACAGCAGGCGCGGGCGCTCGCTGAGCACCGCGACGGGGGTGTCGCTGCCCATGGCACCGAGAGGCTCGGCTCCCACCTGCCCCATGGGGGTGAGGAGGATGCGCACCTCCTCCTCGGTGTAGCCGAAGGTGCGCTGGCGGCGCGTGATCGACGCGATGGGGTGCACGATGTGCTCGCGCTCGGGCAGGTCCTTGAGCCGCACGCGACCGGCGTCGAGCCATTCCTGCCACGGGTGGAGCGTCGCAAGCTCGCGCTTGATCTCCTCATCCTCGACGATGCGGCCCGCGGCCGTGTCGACGACGAACATCCGCCCGGGCTGCAGGCGACCGCGGCGCTTGATCCGCTCGGGGGCGAAGTCGAGCACGCCGGTCTCGCTGCCGATGACGACCAGTCCGTCGGTGGTCTCGGTCCATCGTCCCGGGCGCAGGCCGTTCCGGTCGAGAGTGGCGCCCACGAGGGTGCCGTCGGTGAAGATGAGTGCAGCCGGGCCGTCCCAGGGCTCCATCTGGATGGAGTGGTAGTCGTAGAACGCCCGGAGATCGGGATCGATGTCGGTCTGCTTCTCGTACGCCTCGGGCACCATCATCATGACGGCGTGCGGCAGGCTGCGCCCGGTGAGCGTGAGCAGTTCGAGGACCTCGTCGAACGAGGCCGAGTCGCTCGCTCCGTCCGTGCAGATCGGCAGCAGCGGCTGCACATCGCCGAGCAGCTCGGACTCGAGCTGCGACTGGCGCGCGCGCATCCAGTTGCGGTTGCCCTTGACGGTGTTGATCTCACCGTTATGCGCGAGCATGCGCAGTGGCTGCGCGAGCGGCCACGACGGGAAGGTGTTGGTCGAGTAGCGCGAGTGCACCACCGCGAGCTCCGACGCGAAGCGCTCGTCCTGCAGGTCGGGGTAGAACGGCTCGAGCTGGAGCGTCGTGACCATGCCCTTGTAGCCGAGCGTGCGGCTCGACAGCGACACGAAGTAGGCGTCGTGCTCATGGCGGGCGCGCTTGCGCAGGCGATAGACCCGGCGGTCGAGCTCGATTCCGGCGAGGGCGGGCGCGTCGCCAACGGCAGGACGCGACACGAAGAGCTGCTCGAAAGCGGGGCGTGCGGCGAAGGCGAGCTTGCCGAGGTTCTCATCCTCGGTCGGCACGTCGCGCCAGCCCAGGACCGTCAGACCCTCGGATGCCGCGAGCGCCTCGATGTCGGCCTTCAGAGCGTGGCGTTCGTCGGCGTCGCGCGGCAGGAACGCCATACCCGCGGCGTACTCGCCGGCGGGCGGCAGGTCGAAGTCGACGACCTCGCGGAGGAACGCATCGGGCATCTGCGTCAGGATCCCGGCTCCGTCTCCGGTTCCTGCGTCGGAGCCGATGGCGCCGCGGTGCTCGAGGTTGCGCAGAGCCGTCAAGGCGAGCTCGACGATGTCGTGACCAGCTTCGCCGCGCAGCGTGGCGACCATCGCCAGACCACACGCGTCCTTCTCGAACGCAGGGTTGTACATGCCCTGCTTAGGAGGGAATGAACCGAATCCGGACTTTTGGGGTCGAGGGCTCGAGGCCATACTGACCGTCCTCACATTGGTGCTGAAACCGGGACGACGTCGGCCCTGGGGAACTACTGCTTCGAGGTGACTGCGCTTGTGGCGCTGTCTGCGTGAGCTTCGGGCGTCGGGGGTGCGCTCAGATCCACGAAGTCTTCGGTGCTCTGCGATTGTAGCGCGCTCGGAGCGACCCATTCGCGACCCGGCTGATAAGGCGACGGCTCGTCGCCCGGGTGACGTCGCGTCTGCACCACGATGATCGCGATTCCGACCACGACGGCGAAGATCGCCGCCCAGACGTTGGTGCGGATGCCGAGGATGATCTCACTCGGATCGATCCGGATCGACTCCCACACGATGCGGCCGGCGCCGTACCAGACGAGGTAGAGACCGAAGAGCTTGCCCCACTGCGCCCAGGCCTTGCGACCGACCCACAGCAGCACGAGCACGCCGAGACCGTTCCAGATCACCTCGTAGAGGAACGTCGGGTGGAAGAGCGTGTCAGGAGCCAGTCCCGCGGGGAACGCGGGGTTGCTGGGATTGATCTCCAGCCCCCAGGGCAGGTCGGTGGGGAGTCCGAAAAGCTCCTGGTTGAACCAGTTCCCGAAGCGCCCCATCGCCTGAGCGAGCAGGATTCCCGGAGCCAGCGCGTCGGCGAAGCTCCAGAACCGGATGCCGGTCCACTTGCAGCCGAGGTAGGCGCCCACGGCACCGCCGATGAGCGCACCGAAGATCGCGATGCCGCCTTCCCAGATGAAGAGCACCGCCCACGGGTTCTTGTCGGGTCCGAAGTAGAACCCCGGGTGCGTCAGGACGTGGAATGCGCGCGCACCCACCAGGGCCAACGGCACAGCCAGCAGTGCGATGTCGATGACGACCCACGGCTCCGCACCGCGCCTCGTGAGGCGGTGGTTGGTCATCAGCGTCGCGACGATGATCCCGGCGATGATGCACAGCGCGTAGAAGTGGATGCGCAGCGGGCCCAGGTCGATGTAGCTCACCGACGGGCTCGGGATGCTCGCGACGAGCGTGTGTGCAGCGTGGATCATCGGATCGTCCCTCGGAAATCGGTGGTCGTGCGACCGGAAAAGTCTAGACGCGCTCGCGGGCGGTGCCCGCCGCGAGTTCACGCGCGGTGTCGGTGAGACCGGCCACTCCCCCGTCGCGCAGGGCACGCACGAGTGCGGTCCCGACGATGGCGCCGTCAGCATAGTCGACGACGCCCGCGACCTGCTCGGGCGTCGAGATGCCGATGCCGACGCAGGCGTGGGCTGCGCCGAGCGCACGGATACGGCCGACGAGAGTGCGGGCGGCCGCGTCGAGCTCCGTCCGCTCCCCCGTGATTCCCATGGTCGAAACGGTGTACACGAAGCCCGTGGAGGCCTCGACGATCATCCGCAGTCGCTCCTCGGTCGACGTCGGTGCGGCGAGGAATACGCGGTCGAGCCCCGTGCGCTCCGACGCGGCGAGCCACTCGGGCGCCGCATCCGGAGTGATGTCCGGCGTGATCAGACCTGCACCGCCGGCCGAGACCAGGTCGTCGGCGAAACGGTCGACGCCGTACTGCAGCACGGGGTTCCAGTAGGTCATGACGAGGATCGGGATGTCGACGCGCTCTGCGATCGCCCGGACTGCCGTGAAGGTGTCGCGCAGTCGGAAACCCGCGGCCAGGGCCACCTGGGTCGCCTCCTGGATGACGACGCCGTCCATCACGGGGTCGGAGTACGGGGGGCCGAGCTCGAGGACGTCGGCGCCGGCCTCTGCCAGCGCGACGGCGGCCTCGATGCTCGTCTCGAGATCGGGGAAGCCGAGCGGAAGGTAACCGACGAACGCGCCGCGCCCCTCGGCGTGTGCGGCCTCGATCGCCGCGGCCACGCGGGAGGTCACAGTTCCACTCCTTCGCCCGACGCCGCCTCGTCGTGTTCGGGCTCGACCACCGGCTCCGCACCGTCGTCGTACAGCTCGAACCAGCGCGCCGCGGTGTCCATGTCCTTGTCGCCGCGCCCCGACAGGTTGACGGCGATGATGGCGTCGGGGCCGAGTTCACGTCCGATGCGCAGCGCACCGGCCAGCGCATGGGCCGACTCGATAGCGGGAATGATGCCCTCGGTGCGACTCAGCAGCCGCAGCGCCTCCATCGCCTCGGTGTCGGTGGCCGGGATGTAGGACGCACGACCGATGGACGCCAACCAGGCGTGCTCGGGGCCGACGCCCGGATAGTCGAGTCCCGCGGAGATCGAGTGCGACTCGACCGTCTGACCGTCCTCGTCCTGCAGCACGAAAGTCTTCGCCCCGTGCAGGACGCCTGGGCGGCCCCGCCCGATCGACGCGGCGTGACGCTCGGTGTCGACTCCCTCACCCGCGGCCTCGACGCCGTACAGTGCGACGCCCTCGTCATCGAGGAAGGCGTCGAACATGCCGATCGCATTCGATCCGCCGCCGACGCAGGCGACGACGGCATCCGGAAGCCGCCCGGTCTCGGCGAGGAGCTGCTCGCGTGCCTCTTCCGAGATGATCTTCTGGAAATCGCGCACCATGGCGGGGAACGGATGCGGCCCCGCCGCGGTGCCGAAGATGTAGTTGGTGGTCTCGACCGAGGCGACCCAGTCGCGGTACGCCTCGTTGATCGCATCCTTGAGGGTGCGCGACCCCGTCGTGACCGGCACGACCTCGGCGCCGAGCAAGCGCATCCGCGCGACGTTGAGCGCCTGCCGCTCCGTGTCGACCTCGCCCATGTAGATCGTGCAGTCGAAGCCGAACAGGGCTGCGGCCGTCGCCGTCGCGACGCCGTGCTGACCGGCTCCGGTCTCGGCGATGACGCGCGTCTTGCCGAGACGCTTGGTCAGCATCGCCTGACCGATCACGTTGTTGATCTTGTGCGAGCCGGTGTGGTTGAGATCCTCGCGCTTGAGGAACACGCGCGCGCCACCGGCGTGCTCGGCGAAACGCGGCACCTCCGTCAACGCGGACGGACGTCCGGCGTAGGTCGCGAGGGTCCGCGTCAGTTCGGCCGCGAACTCGGGGTCGGCCATGGCCGACTCGTATACCGCTGTCAGCTCGTCGATCGCCGCGATGAGGGATTCGGGCATGAATCGCCCGCCGAACTCACCGAAGAAGGGACCGTGCTGTTCTCGCAGGCTCACGCGCCGGCCTCCAGGAATGCGTGCAGGGTGGTCACGGGGTCGTTGGTCACGAGCGCCTCGCCGATCAGGACGGCGTCGGCACCCGCGCGACGGTAGTGGGACACGTCGTCGGGGGTGAGGACGGCGGACTCCGCGATCTTCACAGCGTCAGCCGGAAGGTGCTCCACGAGCCGGCCGAAGAGATCGCGATCGAGCTCGAACGTCGAAAGGTTGCGCGCGTTGACGCCGACCAGACGCGCTCCGATGTCGGCGGCACGATGCACCTCGTCGAGCGAGTGGGTCTCGACGAGCGGCGTCATGCCGAGTTCGAGCACGAGCTCGTGAAGCTCGGCCAGCACCGGCTGCTCAAGCGCGGCGACGATCAGCAGCACCAGGTCGGCGCCCGCTGCCCGTGCCTCGAAGACCTGGTAGGCGCCTGCGATGAAGTCCTTGCGGAGAACGGGGATCGATACCTCGGCGCGAACGGCCTCGAGGTCGGCCAGGCTCCCCTTGAAACGTCGACCCTCGGTCAGCACGGAGATGACGGATGCGCCGCCCTCCTGATACCGCGCGGCCTGCAGCGCCGGGTCGGGAATGGCGGCGAGATCGCCCCGCGAGGGGCTCGCGCGCTTGACCTCGGCGATGATCTTGACCCGCTCGGCCGGCGCGAGCGCCGCGAGGGCGTCCCGGGCCGGGGCCTGAGCGAGCGCGTCGCGCTCGACGACGGCGAGGGGCCGCTCGGCCGCACGGGCCTCGGCATCCTCGACGGCGCCGGCCGTGAGACCGGCCAGCACGTCAGTGCGCTTTCGGGGTGTACTTGTCGCCGTATGCGCCGTAGCCGGCCTTCGCCATGGCCCAGCCGACGATCAGGCCGACGACCAGGAGACCCGCGGACGCCCAGACCAGCACCGGCATGTCGAGCCAGAAGAACAGGGTGCCGAGCGCGAACGCCAGAAGCATGATCACCACAGCGGTCCACGCCGCCGGGGAGTGTCCGTGGCCGGGGTCGCCGATGTTGCTCATTGTTCTCCTTCGCGGGATTTCTCGGGCTGAGGTCAGTCTACCGGGGCTCAGGCGGTCGGATCGGACCCGCGGCTGAGGTCGTCCCAGGAATCGATCGGATCGTGCGAATCATGCGGACGCGATCCGCCGGGACGGCGGGCCTCGACAGCGGGGTCGGTGCGATAGCGGCGCGCGGTGCTGCGCCACGAGCGCGCCGTGACGAGAGTGAGCACGCCGCCCGCGCACACCACCAGCGCGCCGATCGCCGTGATCCAGGGCCAAGCGGTGACGGTGATGGCCGACACGAGGGTCCCGACCGCCTCGACCCCCGCGAGGCCCGTCGTGTCGGCGACGACGCCGACCACGGCCTCCGGCGGTGCCGTGAGGGCGATCCGCAGCGACTCGGCGAGGAGAGCCGCGCCGATGAGCACGCCGATGACACCGAAGACGTAGCGGAGCACCGTGCCGACGATCGACAGCGCCAGACCGAGCGCCAGCGCCGCCAGGCCGAGCGGGGTGACGAGCGGGAGCGCTTCGGTGCCCGGCACCGGAAGGACCGCCTGGGCGCCGTCGCGCAGCGTCGCCTCGAGCCAGGGCTGGGTCGCGCCGATGACCGCGAGGCCGCCGCCGACGACGGCCGCGAGGACGGCGAGCATGCGGGACCGGCGGGTCATGGCACCGCGACGACGGGGTCGAGGTCGTCCGCGTCGAAGCATGTGCGGGTGCCGGTGTGGCACGCAACACCAACCTGCTCGATGAGCAGGAGCACGGCGTCGCCGTCGCAGTCGAGCCGCGCCCCGCGGACGAGCTGGATGTGGCCGGACGTGTCGCCCTTGCGCCAGTACTCCTGGCGGGAGCGCGACCAGAAGGTCACGCGTCCGCTCGTGAGCGTTCGGCGCAGCGCCTCGGCATCCATCCACGCCAGCATGAGCACCTCGCGCGTGTCGTGCTGCTGGACGATAGCGGCGACGAGCCCGTTCGCGTCGAACGAGACCCGGGCGATGCGCTCGTCGATGCTGCTCTCGGTCATCGCCGCACCTCGATGCCCTGAGCGGTCAGCGCATCCTTCACGTCGCCGATCGTGAGCTGGCCCGAGTGGAACACGGATGCCGCCAGGACGGCATCCGCTCCTGCCTCGATGGCGGGGACGAAATGCTCCGTCGCACCCGCGCCGCCCGAGGCGATCACCGGGACGGACGAGATCTCGCGCATCAGCGAGATGAGCTCCAGATCGAAGCCGTCCTTGGTGCCGTCGGCATCGATCGAGTTGACGAGCAACTCCCCCGCACCCCGTTCGATGGCCTCGCGCGCCCAGGCGAGCGCGTCGATCGAGGTCGCCGTTCGCCCGCCGTGCGTCGTCACGACGAAACCCGATTCGGTGCCCTCGGCGCGCTTGACATCGAGCGAGAGAACGAGGACCTGCGCGCCGAAGCGGTCGGCGATCTCACCGAGCAGCTCGGGGCGAGCGATCGCGGCCGAGTTGACGCCGACCTTGTCGGCACCGACCGAGAGGAGCCGCGCCACATCGTCGACCGAGCGGACGCCGCCTCCGACGGTGAGCGGGATGAAGACCTGCTCCGCGGTGCGACGGACGACATCGTAGGTCGTGGCGCGTCCGTCGACGGTCGCGGTGACGTCGAGGAAGGTCAGCTCGTCGGCGCCCTGCTCGAAGTACAGTCGCGCGAGCTCGACCGGGTCGCCCATGTCGCGCAGATTCTCGAAGTTGACGCCCTTGACGACGCGACCGGCGGCGACGTCCAGGCACGGGATGACGCGGCGTGCCAAGGCCATGTCAGAGCCTCGCGTTGTGGATCGCGGTGACGAGGATCGCGCGCGCGCCGATGGCGTACAGCTCGTCCATCGTCGTGTTCACGCTCGCGCGCGGCACCATCACGCGGACCGCCACCCACTCGGGGTCGCGCAGCGGCGAGATCGTCGGCGACTCGATGCCACCCGCGATCGCGACGGCCTCATCCACCAGCGCGGCCGGCAGGTCGTAGTCCACCAGCACGTAGCGGCGCGCGACGAGCACGCCGCGAAGCCGGCGCAGCAGCCGCTCGGTGCCGTCCGCATCGTGGGGACCCGCGATCAGCACGGCCTCCGAACGCAGGATCTCGGGACCGAAGACCTCGAGTCCGGCCTGACGGAGGGTCGTGCCCGTCTCGACGACGTCGGCGACGGCATCGGCGACGCCCAGGCGGACCGCGGACTCGACGGCACCGTCGAGCGGCACGAGGTCGACGGCGATCCCGCGCTCGTCGAGGAACGCGTCGACGAGCCCGGGGTACGACGTCGCGATGCGCTTGCCGGCGAGCTCGGCCACGTCGGTGAACGTGCCGGTCGGGGCCGCGAAGCGGAAGGTCGAACCCGCGAAGCCGAGCCGTTCGATCTCGCGCGCGCCCGGCATGCGGGCGTCGAGCAGCAGGTCGCGGCCGGTGATGCCGACGTCGAGGGCGCCCGAGCCGACGTAGGTGGCGATGTCCTTCGGACGCAGGTAGAAGAACTCGACCTCGTTGACGGGGTCGATGACGTGGAGGTCCTTCGAGTCGCGGCGTCCGGTGTATCCGGCCTCGGCCAGCATCTCGGCGGCGGTCTCGGCGAGCGATCCCTTGTTCGGGACGGCGATGCGCAGCATGGGGGTCTTTCTGTCTCGGAGCGGGAGGGCGGGGCGTCGCTCAGAGATGTCGGTAGACGTCTTCGGGGCTCAGACCCTTGCTGATCATGAGCACCTGCAGGTGGTAGAGCAGCTGCGAGATCTCCTCGGCCGTCTCGGCATCGGACTGGTACTCGGCCGCCATCCAGACCTCGGCCGCCTCTTCGACGATCTTCTTGCCGATGGCGTGCACACCGCGGTCGAGCTGCGCGACCGTGCCCGAGCCCTCGGGCCGGGTCTCGGCGATAGAGGTGAGCTCTGCGAACAGCGCGTCGAACGTCTTCACCTAGCCAGGGTACCGGCCCGCGACGGGCGATCCGACCGCGGCGGGCGACGGATCAGTGCCGGTGCGCCCGCAGCGCCCGATCGCGGAGGCTCGCGATCGCGGCATCCGGATCGTCGGCGCCGAACACCGCCGAGCCGGCCACGAACGTGTCGGCTCCGGCCTCGGCGGCCTGCGCGATCGTCGACTCGGAGATGCCGCCGTCGACCTGCAGCCAGACGGCAGAACCGCGACGGCGCGCCTCGTCGGCGAGCCGGCGGAGCTTGGGCATCTGGTCGGCCATGAAGCTCTGGCCGCCGAAGCCCGGTTCGACCGTCATGACGAGGATCTGATCGAACTCGTCCAGCACGTCGAAGAGGCCCTCGACGGGCGTTGCGGGCTTGACGGCGACACCGGCGCGTGAGCCGATCGAGCGCAGCCGGCGAGCGAGCGCGACGGGGTCGGTGGCGGCCTCGAGATGGAAGGTGACGCTCGCGGCACCGAGCTCGGCGTAGCCGGGACCCCAGCGATCGACGTCCGAGATCATCAGATGGACGTCGAGCGGAATCGGACTCGTGGCCTGGATCCGCTCGACCATTTGCGGCCCGAACGTCAGGTTCGGGACGAAGTGGTTGTCCATCACATCGACGTGGACGAAGTCGGCCGATCGGATGCGGCCGAGCTCGGCCTGCATGTTCACGAAATCCGCGGCCAGGATGCTGGGGTTGATGCGCAGGGCGTCGGCGTCGCTCACTCCCCCATTATCGCCGTTCACGGCTTCTGCAGCAGGGTGATGGACATGGCGTCGGTGCCGTGGCGGTGGGGCCACAGCTGCGCGCGGCCCGACCCGTCCTGCGGCTCGGGCAGATCGATCTCTCCCCGACTGACCGCCCGGACGACCTCGCGGGCATCGAGCTCCCGGAGATCGGGGTGGGCTGCTCGCACGTCGGCGACGACCACGGCGGTCTCGGCGAGGTGGGGAGAACAGGTCACGTAGGCGACGACCCCGCCCGGGGCGAGCGCATCGACGGCGGCGGAGAGCAGTTCGCGCTGGAGGGCGCTGAGGTCGGGGACATCCGCGGGGCTCTTGCGCCAGCGCGCCTCCGGCCGGCGACGGAGCGCGCCGAGCCCCGTGCAGGGCGCATCGACGAGGATGCGGTCGTAACGACCTCGGCCGGCACGCTCGCGCCCGTCCTCCTCCGACACCGGCACCTCGAGCGGAACGCCGGCGACCGAGGATCGAACGAGACGTGCGCGCGCAGACGAGATCTCGTTGGCCTCGACCACGGCCCCTCCCGCCAGGGCCTCGGCGGCCAGGACAGCGGTCTTGCCGCCCGGCGCGGCGCACAGATCGAGCCAGCGCTCACCGGCGCGGACCGGGAGCGCGCGCGACAGCGCGAGCGCCGCGAGCTGGGAACCCTCGTCTTGGACGCGGATGCGGCCTTCCGCGCGACGCACCATCGGCTCGGGATCACCGCCGTCGAGGCGGAAACCGAGCGGTGAGTACGGGGTCCGTGCCCGGTCGGCGGGGATGTCGGCGAGGCCCGGCAGCGCGGTCATCGTGACGCTCGGCGAGACGTTGTCGGCGGCCAGCAGCTCGTCGAGTTCGTCCGCGCGCCCCTCGGCCGCGAGTGCCCGACGGAACGCACGGATGACCCATACCGGGTGGGAGTAGCGCAGCCCGAGCCGCTCGTCGTCCGAGCGTGCTGCGGCATCCACCCGCTGCAGCCAATCGCCCGGGTTGTCCCGCGCGATGCGTCGCAGGACCGCGTTGGCGAAACCGGCCGCGTTGGGCGCGCCCGCGCGCCGCACCAGCTCGACGCTCTCGTTCACCGCGGCATGAGACGCGACCCGCGTCGACAGCAGCTGATGGACACCGAGGCGCAGCGCGTCGCGCACCGGCGGATCGATCGTGTCGATGGAACGCCCCGACGCCTGCTCGATGATCGCATCGTAGGTGCCCTGGCGGCGCAGCGTGCCGTATGTCAGCTCGGTCGCGAGCCCGGCGTCGGCAGGGCTCAGTCCCGCCCGCCGGAGCTCCTGCGGCAGAAGGAGGTTCGCATACGCGTCGGAGTCGGCCACCGCGCGCAGCACGTCGAAGGCGACACGGCGTGCGGGGTTCACGATCCCGCCTCGAGGCTGTCGACGCGCAGTCCGCGCCACCAGTCGGGAGCCGGCATCGCGCCGCGCCCCGCGGGCTGCACCGACAGGAGCGAGATCGTGCCGTCGGCGGTTCCGACGAGGACCTCCTTACCGACGAGGCAGATCTCGCGCGGTGCGAGGGCAGCGGCATCCGGCCCGCGCCTCGCAGACAGCACCTTGAGCCGCTGCCCGGCCACCGTGGTGTGCGCGCCGGGCTCGGGCGTCGTGCCGCGGAAGCGGTCGAGCACCGTGTCGGCGGGCAGTGCGAAATCGAGGAGCCCGTCGGCGAGCGTGAGCTTGGGAGCGAGGGTCGGCGCGCCCGTCTGCGGGACGGCGGTCGCGGTGCCGTCGGCGATCGCGTCGACAACATCCGAGACGGTGTCCGCACCCAGATCCGCGAGTTCGGCGAGAAGTCGCCCCGCGGTGGCGCCCCGGTCCACCGGGTGGCGCGTCTGCGCGAAGACATCGCCCGCGTCGAGCTCAGGAACGAGCTGGAACACGCTTACGCCGCTGACCCGGTCCCCCGCGATGAGCGAATGCTGCACCGGCGCCGCCCCGCGCCAGGCCGGCAGCAGCGAGAAGTGCAGGTTGATCCACCCGTGCCGCGGTGCCGACAGGAGCGGCTCGCGCACCAGCCCTCCGTACGCGACGATGACGCCGAGGTCGGCGCCCCACGACGTGATCGTCTCCGTCGCCGCCGCATCGAGGCGGTCGGTCTTCAGCACCGGCAGTCCGAGCTCAGCCGCGAGCGCGCCGACCGGCGAGGGCGTCAGCACGCGCTTGCGACCGAGCGGCGCGTCGCGGCGCGTCACGACTCCGACGATCTCGTGGCGAGAGGCGGCGAGTCGCCGGAGCGAGGGCAGGGCGGGTTCCGGTGTCCCGGCGAAGACGATGCGCATGGCGCTCCTCACAGATCGAGATCGGGCACGTCGAGACGTACTCTGAGTGTATTGCGCGGTCCTGGCGGCGCCCCGCGCCGACGACGCCCGCGCAGCGCCGCAGCGACGACCGACGCCCGAAGCGACTCGGCCACCGTGCGCCCCAGCGCATACTCGAACCGCACGAGCGCACGGACGGCGTCTTCGCGCGGCACGGGGCCGAGAATCGACGTCTCGGTCAGAGCGGGCACATCGGCCCGCAGCTGCTCGATCGCCTCCGATACGGCTGATGCGGTCCCTTCCACGGCCGCGACGCGCACCGTCGGCGGCATGTGGAGCGGGGCCCTCTCGGCGAGCTCCGCCCGGGCGTACGCCGGTTGCGTCCATGTCGCGAGCGCGCGGGCGGCGGGACCCGCGACACCGACGAGGTGCACCGGCGCGCCGGGCGCCGCGAGAGCCGCAGCATCCGACCACCACCGCAGACATGCCTCGGCGATGCGCAGCTGCTCGGTCATCAGCATCCGATCGCCGTCGAGCAGGATGACGGCGTGGTACCCGCCGGCGGCGAAGGGCTCCGCGCCGCGCGTCGCGATCACGAGGGCGGGTCTCGCATCGACGTGGGTGACCTGGTGCTCGCCGTCGGAGACGATGACACGGGTGTTCGGGAAGGCGCGTCCGAGCTCGTCGGCCGTGCGCTCGCTCCCCGACGACGCCATGCGCAGGCGCTGGGAGGAGCACGACGCGCATCCCCACGCCGGCGCACCCCGCCCGCACCACGCGCACTCGGGAACGGCACCCGGCCGACGGGCGCGCAGCGGACCGGCGCAATGCGCGCAGCGCGCCGGCGTGCGGCAGTCGGCGCACACCAGCACCGGGGCGTACCCGGGTCGTGCCACCTGCACCAGAACGGGTCCGTGCGTCAGCGCCTCGCGCGCCGCGGCGAACGCCGCCGACGGGACCCGCGTGCCCCGCGACTCGCCCTCGCGCGTCGCCGACAGCACGACCCGGGGGCTCTCACGACGGCGGGCCGCGATCTCGCGCACCCAGCCGAGTGCTACGAGACGCTCGACGTCGGTCGTCCGTGTCAGACCGACGAAGACCAGCGCGCAGGCCTGGAGCTCCTGCCGGACGAGGGCGGCGTCTCGCGCGTGCACACCCGGGCTCAGCGGCTCCGCGAGCAGCGGATCGCCGTCGTCCCAGAGGAGGACGGCGCCGACGTCATGGGCAGGGGCGTACACGCTCGACCGATTGCCCACCACGATGCACGGCACCGGGGCCAGCAGCCGAAGGTACCCCGCGTAGCGCTCGGGGCCCGAGCGGCGCGCATCGTCCCTGACGACCGCTCCCTCGTCGACCCGACGCGCCAGGACGGAGAGGACATGCGCCTCGTCTCGGTGGTCGGGCACGACGACGACCGCGCTCTTGCCCCGCGCGAGCGTAAGCACGGCCAGCGCGGCGAGCAGTTCGGACCAGGCAGGGACGTCCTCGGCGGGGCGGGGCGGGGCGTCGACCGCGAGGCGCTCGCCGTTCTCGACCGCACCCTCCAGATCGGGGTACGCCGCCGTCGTCTCGCGGGCCCAGGCGAGGGACTCCGCGCTCACGACCGGTACGTCAGGCGGACCGGAGGCCGCCCAGGCCTTCTCGGCCCGCACCATCCGTTTCGGGATCACCAGCCGCAGGACATCGCTCGCCGACCCCGCGGCCCGATCGGCCACCCGGCGCGCGTGGGCGTAGAGCCGCTCCGGCAGCACCTCGACGGGCGAAACGACATCCTCGAGCTCGGACAGCGGACGGTCGCCGTCGGTCTCGTCGCCGAGCTCAACGAGGTAGCCCTCGACGGTGCGCCCGACCGTGCGGAGCGGCACCTTGACCCGCACACCGGGCAACGCGGCCTCGCGGAGGACGTCGGGAACGACGTAGTCGAAGAGGCGATCGAGCTGCGGCAGGGGCGAATCGATCAATACTCGGGCGACCCGCCGAGGCGCGTCGCTCACAGGCCCGCGGCGACGCGCAACTCCTCGACACGGTCGGTGCGCTCCCAGGTGAACTCGGGCAGCTCGCGGCCGAAGTGACCGTACGCGGCGGTCTTCGCATAGATGGGCCGCAGGAGGTCGAGGCGGTCGATGATCGCCTGCGGCCGGAGATCGAACACGTCGCGGATGGCCGCCGAGATGACCTCGTCGGCGACGTGTCCCGTACCGAACGACTCGACGTAGAGCCCCACGGGTGCGGCGCGCCCGATCGCATAGGCGACCTGCACCTCGAGACGGTCGGCCAGGCCTGCGGCGACGGCGTTCTTCGCGACCCACCGCATCGCATAGGCCGCGGAGCGGTCGACCTTCGACGGGTCCTTGCCGCTGAAGGCTCCGCCGCCATGCCGTGCGGCGCCCCCATAGGTGTCGATGATGATCTTGCGGCCGGTCAGTCCGGCATCCCCCTTCGGGCCGCCGACGACGAACGGCCCCGCGGGGTTGATGACGTACTCGACGTCGGAGATGTCGAGACCGGTTTCGGCAAGCACCGGCTCGATGACCTCGGCCTGCACGGCCGCCCGCAGCGCCGGCAGCGAGATGTCGGGCTGGTGCTGTGTCGAGAGCACCACGGTCTCGACCGTGCGGGGCACCGCGCCCTCGTAGCCGAGGGTCACCTGCGTCTTGCCGTCGGGCCGCAGGAACGGCAGGGCCCCGGTGCGGCGGGCCGATGTCAGACGCTCGGCGATGCGGTGGGCAGTCCAGATGGCCATCGGCATGAGCTGCGGCGTCTCGTTGGTCGCGTAGCCGAACATGATGCCCTGGTCGCCGGCGCCGAGCGCATCGGTCGGATCGATCGAACCCTGCTCGCGGTGCTCCAGGGCGTTGTCGACGCCGGCGGCGATATCGGACGACTGCTCGCCGATCGACACCGTCACACCGCACGAGTCGCCGTCGAAGCCCGTCTCGCTCGAGGTGTACCCGATTCCGTTGACGACGCCGCGGACGATGCCGGGGATGTCGGCGTAACCGTCGGTGCGCACTTCGCCCGCGACGTGCACCAGACCCGTCGTCACGAGGGTCTCGACAGCGACACGGGAGCCGGGGTCGACCGTGAGCAGCGCGTCGAGGATGCTGTCGGAGATCTGGTCGCAGATCTTGTCGGGGTGCCCCTCGGTGACGGACTCGGACGTGAACAGGCGCAGCTGGCTCATCGGGGCTCCCTGTGGGACGGAACGGGGCGGGATCGGGACGGAGACGATTCTGCCCGCGGCGGCCGACATCCGGCTGCCGCGGGCAGAAATGTGACGGGTCTACCGCCGGATCAGTCGAGCGAACGCAGGCGGAGCTTGTCCTCGTGGATCTCGTGCATCGCGATCGTCAGCGGCTTGTCCTCGACCGACGAGTCGACGAGCGGGCCGACGTTGTCGAACAGGTTGCCCTCGTGGAGGTCGGAGTAGTAGTCGTTGATCTGACGCGCACGCTTGGACGCGTAGATGACCAGCTGGTACTTCGAGTCGACCTTGTCGAGCAGGGCGTCGATGGGCGGGTCGATGATGCCTTCGTTGCTTCCGGCCATGGCGGATCCTTCCGGGATCGATGTCGGTGGAGAGTCTGCTGCCGCGCCGCAGGCGCAGGCATCCCCCCAGTCTACGCGATCAGTCGGCCAGCGCGGCGACCTCGTCGGCCGCGCGCGCGACGGTGTCATTGACGACGCGGTAGTCGAACTCGCCCTGCGAGGCGAGCTCGACACGCGCCGTACGGAGGCGACGGGCGCGTTCCTCGGCGTCCTCGGTTCCCCGCCCGACCAGCCGGTCGACCAGTTCGTCCCAGCTCGGCGGCAGGAGGAAGACGAGGGTCGCATCCGGCGCGGCCGCGCGCACCTGACGGGCTCCCTGCAGGTCGATCTCCAACAGCACCGTGCGCCCCGCCGCGAGTGCCGCCTCGATGGGCGCCTTCGGCGTGCCGTACCGGTGACGGTTGTGCACGGTGGCCCACTCGAGCAGCTCGCCCTCGGCGATGAGACGGTCGAACTCGGCGTCGTCGACGAAGTAATAGTGCTCGCCGTCGACCTCTCCCGGCCGCGGGGCCCGGGTGGTCGCCGACACCGACAGCATGATCTCGGGATGGTTGTCGCGGATGTGCGCGGCGACCGTTCCCTTGCCGACGGCAGTGGGCCCGGCCAGCACAAGCAGCCGCGATCGGCCGGCACGCGGCTGGGGCTCGGGCAGGCGGGCATCCAAGAACTGCTGAAGCGCGAGCCGCTGACGCGACCCCAGCCCGCCGAGGCGCTTGACGGGCGAGATGTCGAGATCCGCGAGGATCCGGTCGCGCTTGTTCTCACCGATCGCCGGGATCGCCGTGAGGAAGTCGGTCACCCGCATGGCGCCGGCCGCCGACTCGGGATCGGCGAGAGCGCGCCGCAGGAGCTCCTGAGGTGAGATGACGCGCATCGCGACATCCTTCTTCAGCGCCGCCCGCTCGCGTCGCGCTTCGACGGCACGGCGTGACGCCGCGGCGCGGTCGACCTCGGGTGGGTGGGGACGATCAGCCACGGGCTTCCTCCTCTGCCTCGGCGAGCTCCCGCCGATGCGCGTCGATGGCGTCGATGATTCCGTCGGGACCGGCGGCGAGCA
The DNA here is from genome assembly GCF_053345465.1 of Microbacterium sp. M4A5_1d. Lineage (NCBI taxonomy): Bacteria > Bacillati > Actinomycetota > Actinomycetes > Micrococcales > Microbacteriaceae > Microbacterium > Microbacterium sp. M4A5_1d. The sequence continues at coordinate 240,351 of NZ_JBKFAD010000001.1, read as the reverse complement.
CGCTGCGGCTGGCGCTCGCGACCACCTGGCCCGCGAGCGGTCCGAACACCGAACGCACCGCGCCGAGCGCCACGCCCTGCGCGCCGAAGCCGGGAGCGAGGATCGGTGCGCCGCGAAGCGATTCGTGCGTGAGGCCGAGCTCGTCGCGGTCGACGGTCGCACCCACGACGAGCCCGACGTGACCGAGACCTCCCGCGTCCGCCGCCGCACGGTTCGCCCATCCGACGCCGGCGGCGACCCAGTCCGCGACCGTCTGGCCGCGCTGCGCCTCGACGACGGTGACCTCCGCCGACTGCAGTCCGAACGCCTCGCGGTTGCTGGTGGCGGCGAGGACGAAGACGCCCTTGCCGGCGCGCGCCGCGGCGGTGATCGTGCCGCGGAGCGACCCCGGGCCGAGGTACGGGCTCACGGTGACGGCGTCGGCCTCCAGCGGGGCGCCCGGCTCGAGCCACGCCGCGGCATAGCCGTCCATCGTGCTGCCGATGTCGCCGCGCTTGGCGTCCGCGATGACGATGAGGCCCGCGTCGCGTGCGGCGCGCTGCACCTCTTCGAGCGCGGCGAAGCCCGCTGACCCGTACCGTTCGAAGAAGGCGACCTGCGGCTTGACGATGCCCACCCGCTCGCGCGCGGCCTCGACCACGCGCAGACCGAACTCGCGCACGCCCGCGGCCGAGGCCGGAAGGCCCCAGTCCGCGAGCAGTGCGGCGTGCGGGTCGATGCCGACGCAGAGCGACCCATACGTGTCGAGCGCGCCGGACAGGCGCTCCCCGAATGCGGTCACCTGCGCCCCGCCCGCTCGAGGGCGTAGTCCTGCAGGCTCTTGACCTCGAACCCTTCCCGGAGCACGGGCAGCGCGCTCACGGCGGCACCGAGGACCGCCATCGTGGTGAACAGGGCACGGTCGCCCGCCACGGCCGCGGCCCGGATCTCGTAGCCGTCTGCGCGAGCGACGCCGCCCGAGGGCGTGTTCACGACCATGTCGATCTCGCCGGCGTTGATGAGATCGACGACGTTTCGCTCCCCCGAGCCCTGGGTCTCGGAGTACTTGCCGACGACCTCCACGCGGATGCCGTTGCGAGCGAGGATCTCGGCGGTCCCCTCGGTCGCGATCAGGCGGAAGCCGAGCTCCTGCAGCCGGTGGGCAGGCAGGATGACGGCGCGCTTGTCGTCGTCGGCGACCGACAGGAACACGGTGCCCGAGGTGGGCATGCCGCCGTAGGCGGCCGCCTGGCTCTTCGCGAAGGCGGTCGGGAAGTCGCGGTCGATGCCCATGACCTCACCGGTCGAGCGCATCTCCGGGCCGAGGACCGAGTCGACCGTCCGGCCGTCAGCGGTGCGGAAGCGCTTGAAGGGGAGTACGGCCTCCTTGACGGCGACCGGCGCATCGAGCGGGACCCGCGAGCCGTCCTCGGCGGGCAGCAGCCCCTCGGCCTTCAGCTCGGCGATCGACGACCCGGCCATGATCCGCGACGCGGCCTTGGCCAGCGGGATGCCGAGCGCCTTCGACACGAAGGGCACGGTGCGGCTCGCGCGCGGGTTCGCCTCGATGACGTAGAGCACACCCGCCGACACGGCGAACTGCACGTTCAGCAGACCCCGCACGCCGACACCGCGGGCGATGGCGAGAGTCGCCTCGCGCACCCGGTCGATCTCGGTGCGGCCGAGCGACATCGGCGGCAGCGTGCAGCTCGAGTCACCGGAGTGGATGCCGGCTTCCTCGAGGTGCTCCATCACGCCGCCGATGTACAGCTCTTCGCCGTCGAACAGCGCGTCGACGTCGAGCTCCACGGCGTCATCGAGGAAGCGATCGACGAGCAGCGGGAGGCCCGGGCCGATGATCGCCTGGTCGGCGACGCGCACGAAGTAGTCGCGCAGGCTCTCGGTGTCGTAGACGATCTCCATGCCGCGGCCGCCGAGGACGAAGCTCGGGCGGACCAGGACGGGGTAGCCGATCGACTCGGCGACCTCGACGGCCCCCTCGACGTCGATGGCGGTGCCGTTGCGCGGGGCGACGAGACCGGCGTCGTCGAGCAGACGCGAGAAGAGCTCACGCTCCTCGGCCAGGTCGATCGCCGCGGGCTGGGTGCCCAGGATGCTGTATCCGGCCGCCTCGATGCCCTTTGCGAGCCCGAGCGGCGTCTGACCGCCGAGCTGGCAGATGACGCCGAGGATCGTGCCGGACTGCGACTCGGCGTGCAGCACCTCGAGGACGTCCTCGAGCGTCAGCGGCTCGAAGTAGAGCCGGTCGCTCGTGTCGTAGTCGGTCGATACCGTTTCGGGGTTGCAGTTGACCATGATCGTCTCGTAGCCGGCGTCCGCCAGCGCGAAGCTGGCGTGGACGCACGAGTAGTCGAACTCGACGCCCTGCCCGATGCGGTTGGGGCCCGAGCCGATGATGACGACCTTCGTGCGCTCGGAGGGCGTGACCTCGGTCTCGGTGTCGTACGACGAGTAGTGGTACGGCGTGAGCGCGGGGAACTCACCGGCGCAGGTGTCGACCGTCTTGAAGACCGGCCGCAGGCCGAGGCCGTGGCGGACGCCGCGCACCTCTTCTTCGGTGATGCCGCGCAGCTGCGCGATCTGCGCGTCGCTGAACCCGTGGTCCTTCGCCGTCCGAATGACGTGCTCGTCGAGCTCGCCCGCGTCGGCCACGAACGCCGCGACCTCGTTGATCAGCTCGATCTGGTCGAGGAACCACGGGTCGATCGCGGTGGCTTCGAAGGCCTGCTCGACCGTCGCGCCCTTGCGCATCGCCTGCTGCAGGACCACGATCCGGCCGTCGGTCGGGGTCTTCGCGATCTCGAGCAGCTCGTCCACCGAGCGCTCCTCGTCGCCCCAGTGGAAGCTCGATCCGCGCTTCTCGAGCGAGCGCAGCGCCTTCTGGAGAGCCGTGGCGTAGTTGCGCCCGATCGCCATCGCCTCGCCCACCGACTTCATGGTCGTCGTGAGGGTGGTGTCGGCGGCCGGGAACTTCTCGAAGTTGAAGCGCGGCACCTTGACCACGACGTAGTCGAGCGTCGGCTCGAAGCTCGCCGGGGTGACCTTCGTGATGTCGTTCGGGATCTCGTCGAGGCGGTAGCCGATCGCGAGCTTCGCGGCGATCTTCGCGATCGGGAACCCGGTCGCCTTCGACGCCAGCGCGGACGAACGCGACACGCGCGGGTTCATCTCGATGACGATGATGCGCCCCGTCTGCGGATCGACCGCGAACTGGATGTTGCAGCCACCGGTGTCGACGCCGACGGCGCGGATGATGTCGATGCCGATGTCGCGCATCTTCTGGTACTCGCGGTCGGTGAGCGTCAGTGCCGGCGCGACCGTGATGGAGTCGCCGGTGTGGACGCCGACCGGGTCGACGTTCTCGATCGAGCAGACGACCACGGTGTTGTCGGCCGAGTCGCGCATGAGCTCGAGCTCGTACTCCTTCCACCCGAGGATCGACTCCTCCAGCAGGACCTCGGTCGTGGGCGAGTCGCGCAGGCCCGCTCCGGCGATACGGCGCAGGTCCTCCTCGTCGTACGCGAAGCCCGAGCCGAGCCCGCCCATCGTGAAGGAGGGGCGCACGACGAGCGGGTAGCCGAGCTCGGCGGCGCCCGCGAGCACCTCGTCCATCGTGTGGCAGATGCGGCTGTCGGCGACATCCGCTCCCGAGTCGATGACGAGCTGCTTGAAGATCTGCCGATCCTCGCCCTTGTTGATCGCCTCGAAGTTCGCGCCGATCAGCTCGATGTCGTACTTCTCGAGGATGCCGTGCTTGTGCAGGTCGATCGCCGCGTTGAGAGCGGTCTGACCGCCCAGGGTCGGCAGGATCGCGTCGGGGCGCTCCTTGGCGATGATCGTCTCGATGACCTGCCACGTGATGGGCTCGATGTACGTGGCGTCGGCGAAGTCGGGATCGGTCATGATCGTCGCCGGGTTGGAGTTGACGAGGATGACGCGGACACCCTCCTCGCGGAGCACGCGGCACGCCTGGGTGCCGGAGTAGTCGAATTCACAGGCCTGGCCGATGACGATCGGCCCCGACCCGATGACGAGGACGCTCTGGATATCGTCGCGCTTGGGCATCAGTTCTTGTTCTCCTGGGTCGCGACCACGAGGTCGCGGAAGCGGTCGAAGAGGTAGTTGGCGTCGTGCGGGCCGGCGGCGGCCTCGGGGTGGTACTGCACCGAGAATGCCGGCAGGTCGAGGGCCCGCAGGCCCTCCACGACGTTGTCGTTGAGGCCGACGTGGCTCACCTCGACGCGGCCGAAGCCGGCCGGGCTGTCGACGACGCCCTCGATCGGCGCGTCGACGGCGAAGCCGTGGTTGTGCGCGGTGATCTCCACGCGCCCGGTCTGCTTGTCGAGCACGGGCTGGTTGATGCCGCGGTGGCCGAAGGGCAGCTTGTAGGTGCCGAAGCCGAGGGCGCGGCCGAGGAGCTGGTTGCCGAAGCAGATCCCGAAGAACGGCAGCTTCTCGGCGAGGACGCCCCGCAGGAGCTCGACGTGGTGGTCGCTCGCGGCCGGGTCGCCCGGGCCGTTGGAGTAGAACACCGCGATCGGGTCGATCGCACGGAGCTGCTCGAACGTGACGTCCTGCGGGAGGACGTGGACGTCGAATCCGCGGGCGGCGAGGTTGTTCACCGTGGCCTGCTTCACGCCGAGGTCGAGCACCGCGAGGTTTCCGAGCCGCTCCCCCGTCGCCGGGGTCACCTCGGCGGCGGGCACCGACACCTCGGCGGACAGGTTGCGACCGGTCATCTCCGGCGCCTCGCGGACGATGCGCAGCTGCTCCTCGGGATCGATGTCGGCGGCGTCGCCGCTGAAGACGCCGCCGCGCATCGAGCCCGCCGAGCGCAGGACGCGCGTGACGGCGCGCGTGTCGATGCCGCTGATGCCGACGATGCCGTCGCGCTCGAGCGACTCGTCGAGCGAGTTCTCCGAGCGCCAGTTCGACACGACGCGCGAGGGGTCGCGCACGATGTAGCCGGCGACCCAGATGCGGCGCGACTCGACGTCCTCGCCGTTCATGCCGGTGTTTCCGATGTGGGGTGCGGTCTGCAGCACGATCTGGCCCGCGTAGGACGGGTCGGTGAGGGTCTCCTGGTAGCCGGTCATGCCGGTCGCGAAGACGACTTCTCCGAGGGTGGTGCCGCGCGCGCCGTAGGCGCGGCCGATGTGGCGGGATCCGTCCTCGAGCACGAGCACGGCGGGGTCACGGGTGAACAGTGTCACGCGTCGCCTCCTGGGGTCTGGGTGGGGGTCACGATGGTCTGGATGGCATCGGCCAGCGCACGGGCCGATGCGGTCTGGGGCCGGAAGTAGCTGTCCACGATCGTCTCGTCATCGATCAGCCAGCTCAGGCGTGTCAGGCCCTGCTTCTCGACGACACGGTCGATGGCGACGGTGGCCTGATCGACGGAGACGATGCGCCCGGCGGGGATGTACAGGCGCGGCTGACCGGTCAGGTCGATGGCCACGCCGTCACCCGCGCCTCCCGCGGCGACGATGACGTCGACGCGGGAGCGGAATCCGAGCCCGCGGATGGCGAGGCGCTCGAGCGGCTCGTCGTGGCGGGTCGTCGCGACGTAGAGTCCCGAGATCGCCGCCGTCTGCACGGCGCCCGCGGGCAACTCGCCCACCGGTGCCGTGAGGCCGCTGTCGCGCCTCGTTCGTCGTCGCCAGGCCCAGACCCCGAGTGCGAGTAGCACCAGGGCGACCGCGACCATGACGAGCAGAGCTCCTTCGCGGGTCACGCGCGGGCTCCCGGGCGTTCGAGCAGGTCACCGTCGGCGACCGTCGGCGTGCCGCGGAAGAACGTCCAGCGCACCTCGCCCGGCAGTTCGCGATCGACGTAGGGCGAGTTCACGCTGCGACCCCGCAGGTCGGCATCCGTGAAGGTGCGGACCGGGCGTGGGTCGTACAGCGTGAACGAGGCGGGGCGGCCGGCCTCGAGCGGCGTGCCGGCATCGGCCAGGCGGCCGATCCGAGCGGGAGCCGTCGAGAGCACGCGGGCGACGTCGCCCCAATCGAGCAGTCCGGTGTCGACGACCGCTTGGTGCACGACCCGCAGCGCGGACTCGAGACCGACCATGCCGTTCGCCGCGGCGGCCCATTCGCACGTCTTCGCCTCGGCGGGGTGCGGCGCGTGGTCGGTCGCGACGATATCGATCGTGCCGTCGGCGAGGCCCTCGCGGACTGCCCGCACGTCCTCGTCACGGCGAAGCGGCGGGTTGACCTTGAAACGCGCGTCGTAGCCGCGGACGAGTTCTTCCGACAGCAGCAGGTGGTGCGGGGTCACCTCGGCGGTCACGTTCACGCCCCGCTTCTTCGCCCACCGGATGATGTCGACCGAGCCCGCCGTCGAGAGGTGGCAGACGTGCAGTCGAGAGCCGACGTGCTCGGCGAGCAGGACGTCGCGCGCGATGATCGACTCCTCGGCGACCGCCGGCCAGCCGGTCAGTCCCAGCTCTGCCGACACGGTGCCCTCGTTCATCTGGGCGCCCTCGGTCAGCCGCGGATCCTGAGCATGCTGGGCGACGACGCCGTCGAACGACTTCACGTATTCGAGGGCGCGGCGCATGATGAGCGGATCGAAGACGCAGAAGCCGTCGTCGCTGAACACGCGGACGCGCGCCCGCGAGGCGGCCATCGCGCCCAGCTCGGCCAGGCGCTCGCCCTTCTGCCCGATCGTGACGGCGCCGATCGGCTGGACGTGCACGTACCCGGCGGCCTCGCCCAGGGCGAGCTCCTGCTCGACGACACCCGCGGTGTCGGCGACGGGCGAGGTGTTGGGCATCGCGAAAACGGTGGTGAACCCGCCCGCCGCTGCGGCACGCGACCCGGTGAGGATCGTCTCGGACGCCTCGAACCCCGGCTCGCGCAAGTGGGTGTGCAGGTCGACGAGCCCCGGCAGGGCGATGAGCCCGTCGGCGTCGACGACGGTGGCACCTCTGGCGCTCAGGCCGGTGCCGACCTCGGCGATCGTCCCGTCGATGACCAGCATGTCCGTCGCGTCGCTGCCGGCCAGGCGCGCTCCGCGGATGAGGAAGCTCTCGCTCATCGTCCGTCCTCCTCAGCTTCGGTGCGCTCGCCCGCGAGCAGCAGGTAGAGCACGGCCATCCGCACCGAGACACCGTTCGCCACCTGCTCGAGCACGGTCGAGCGCGGCGAATCGGCGGCGGCGGCGGAGATCTCCATCCCCCGGTTCATCGGGCCGGGGTGCAGGACAATGCTATCGGCCGGGAGCGCGCCGAGCCGCGCGGCATCCAGGCCCCACATCCGCGAATACTCCCGTTCAGTCGGGAAATAGGCGGCGTTCATGCGCTCGAGCTGGATGCGGAGCATCATGAGCGCATCCGGACCCGCGGCGATGGCCTCATCGAGGTCGTAGATCACGCGGACCGGCCAGGCCGACACATCCTGCGGCACGAGGGTCGGCGGTGCGACGAGGGTCACCTCGGCACCCAGGGTCGTCAGCAGCCAGACGTTCGATCGCGCGACGCGCGAGTGCAGGATGTCGCCGACGATCGTCACCCGGAGACCGGCGAGGTCGCGGCCCCGGCTGGCCTCGCCGAAGAATCGTTTGCGGATGGTGAATGCGTCGAGCAGGGCCTGCGTCGGATGCGCGTGCGTGCCGTCACCGGCGTTGACCACACCGGCGCTGATCCATCCGCTGCCGGCCAGGGTCTGCGGTGCGCCGGAGGCGCCATGGCGGATCACGACGGCGTCGGCCCCCATCGCCTGCAGCGTTTGTGCCGTGTCCTGGAGGGACTCGCCCTTGGAGACCGACGAGCCCTTAGCCGAGAAGTTGATGACGTCGGCCGAGAGGCGCTTGGCGGCGGCCTCGAACGAGATCCGGGTGCGCGTGGAGTCCTCGAAGAAGAGGTTCACGACGGTCTTGCCTCGGAGCGTGGGGAGCTTGCGGACCTCGCGCTGCTGCGTAGCCGCCATGTCCTCCGCGACGTCGAGGATGCGCAGGGCGTCGCGCCGATCCAGGTCCTTGGTGTCGAGCAGGTGCCTCATGCTCCGATCGTCACCTCCTCGATGCCGTCGACTTCGCGCAGGCGCACATTGACCCGCTCGTCGCGGGCGCTGGGCAGGTTCTTGCCGACGAAGTCGGGTCGGATGGGCAGTTCGCGGTGGCCGCGGTCGACGAGAGTCGCGAGTCTGACGGCCGCGGGGCGACCGATGTCCTGCAGCGCGTCGAGGGCCGCGCGGATCGATCGTCCGGAGAACAACACGTCGTCGACGAGGACGACGACCTTGCCGTCGATGCCGCCCTCCGGAATCTCGGTCGGCTGCGGTGCCCTCGTCGGGTTGCGGTGCAGATCGTCGCGGTACATCGTCACATCGAGTGCTCCGACCGGGACGACCGTCCCGGAGATCTCCGCGAGGAGAGAGCCGATGCGTGCAGCGAGGGGAACGCCCCGCCGCGGGATGCCGAGGATGACGAGGTCGGCGGGTCCCCTGTTCGACTCGAGGATCTCGTGGGAGATCCTCGTCAGGGCCCGCGCGATGTCGGCTTCATGCAGCACGGTGCGCGTGCTCATCCGCCGCTCCCTTCTCCGCCTCACAGGACGGGGTTAAAGGTTGCTGGGTGCGGCGCCCATGATAGCGCTCGGAGGCCTCCGGAGCACATCCATGGCCACTCAGGCCTCGCCCGGGGGCGGACTGTTACGCTCGACGAAATTCCATGACTGCACCGACCGACGTCCCCATCGCACCGGACGCCCATCTGCACGTGGCAACGCACGGCTCGGCCGCGGAGCCCGGAGCGACGGGCCGCGCCGGTGCGAAGGCTATCCTCCTCGGCGAGCACGCCGTCGTGTACGGCCGCCCGGCGATCGCGATCCCGGTCAACGCTCTCGGAGTCGAGGCGCACGCGCAGCCGGCCGAAGGCCCCGGTCACCTCGCCAGCACGCTCTTCCACGGCCCCATCGCCCGAGCGCCCGAGCGGCTGCACGTCACGCTGACAGCCATGCGCGCCGCACTGGCGGCGGCAGGCAGGCCGGGCGCCGAGCTCGACATCTCGATCGACAGCAGCATCCCGGCCGAACGCGGGCTCGGGTCGAGCGCCGCCGTGTCCGCGGCGGTCATCGAGGCAGTGCTGGGAGCGTGCGGCTTCGCGGCCGACGACGAGACGATGCACGAGCTCATCCAGACGGCCGAGCGCGCCGCCCACGGCGCACCGAGCGGACTGGACGCGCGCACCGTGCGCGCTCGGGCGGCCGTGTGGTTCGATCAGGGCCGCATCGAGCCCGTCTCCGTCGGGCGCGATCTCGTGTTCGTCATCGCGGACACCGGAGTCCGGGGGCGCACCCGTGAAGCCGTCGCCGCCGTCGCCCAGCGGCGGGAGAGCGATCCGCGCGCGGTCGAAGCCGCCTTGGACGAGCTGGGCGCGCTGGCGACCGACCTCCGCAGCGACGTCTCGACGGGTGACCGCGAGGCGATCGGAAGCGCGATGAGCCGCGCCCACGTCCTCTTGACGGGCCTGGGCGTCGGCGATCCGGCGCTGGACCACCTCGTGCAGGCCGCGACCGCCGGCGGCGCCCTGGGCGCCAAGCTGACCGGCGGCGGCCGGGGCGGCTGCGTCCTCGCGCTCGCTCGAGACGCGGCATCCGCCGCCGAGCTCGGCGACCGACTCACCCGCGCCGGCGCCGCCGCGGTCTGGACCACCACCGTCGAAGGAGCGGCATGAGCACCGCGACAGCCATCGCGCACCCGAACATCGCGCTCGTGAAGTACTGGGGCAAGCGCGACAGCGCACTGAACCTCCCCGCAACGGGCAGCCTGTCGATGACGCTGGACATCTTCCCCACCACGACGACCGTCAGCCTCGACGAGGGAGCGTCCGGCGACGTCCTCGTCTTCAACGGCGAGCAGCGCGTCGACGGACCCTCCGAGCGGGTCACGCGATTCCTCGACATCGTTCGCGAGATGGCGGGCAGCACGCTCTCCGCTCGCGTCGAGACAGTCAACACCGTGCCGTCGGCCGCCGGTCTCGCGTCGTCCGCTTCGGGCTTCGCCGCGCTGGCCGTCGCCGCTTCCGCGGCTTACGGGCTGGACCTCGATACCCGCTCCCTGAGCCGACTCGCCCGCCGCGGCTCGGGATCGGCGTCGCGCTCGGTCATCCCCGGATTCGCCATCTGGCACGCCGGCGACAGCGATGAGACCTCTTTCGCCGAGCCCGTGGCAGCGCCGGATCTCGCGATGGTCGTGGCGATGGTGGAGAAGCGCGAGAAGCCGGTGTCCAGCCGTGAGGCGATGCGCCGCACGGTGCTCACCTCGCCCTTCTACCCCGCCTGGGTCTCGTCGACGGCCGAGAGCCTCGAAGCAGCCGCGGAAGCATGCCGAGACGGCGATGTCGAGCGCCTCGGCCGCATCACGGAGGTCAACGCCCTGCGGATGCACGCCCTGATCCAGTCGTGCGACCCGCCCATCCGCTATCTGAGCCCCGTGAGCGTCGAGATCTTCGACCGCATCTCGGCCCTGCGCGAGTCCGGCGTCGAAGCCTGGGCGACCGCCGATGCCGGACCGAACGTCGTGATCCTGACGCGGCCCGCGTCCGTCGATGCGGTCACTGCCGCGCTCGACGGTCTCGCCGAGCTCGCTGTCGCCCACCCCGGACCCGCCGCAGCTCTCGTCTCGCGAGCGGGCGAATGACCACCGTCGACTCGACCCGCGCGATCGTCGCGCGTGCGCCCGGCAAGCTGTTCGTGGCCGGTGAGTATGCGGTGGTCTCACCGGGTGAGCCATCCGTGCTCATCGCCGTCGACCGCTACCTGACGGTGTCGCTGTCCGAGAGCGTCGACGCCGGCAGCATCCACTCGCCGGAGTACAGCCGGATGCCGGTGCGCTGGACCCGGGGGCAGGACGGGCTGACGCTCGATCGCGAGCACCACCCCTACGACTACGTTATCGCCGCGATCGAGGTCTCCGAGCGTCTGCGCGCCGAGCGGGGCTTGCGTCCCCGCTTCTTCGACCTCTTCATCGAGAGCGGGCTCGACGACCCCAGCGGACGCAAGTTCGGCCTCGGTTCGTCGGCTGCCGTCACCGTCGCGACGATCGCCGCGATCGACCGGTTCTACGGATTCGACCTGGGCACACGCGGCCGCTACGAGCTCGCCATGCTCGCCACGATCGCCGTCGCCCCCCATGCTTCCGGTGGTGACGTCGCCGCGAGCACCTACGGCGGTTGGATCGGTTATCGCTCCCCCGACCGCGACCGCCTGCGCGCGGCGCGCGCGGAGAACGACGTCGCCCGTGTCCTGGGTTCGGACGCGTGGCGAGGAACGGAGATCACACGTCTCGCGCCTCCCGCGGGACTCGACCTGCTCGTCGGCTGGACGGGGCACCCCGCGTCGACGGAGCGCCTGGTCAGCGGTGTCTCGCGCGGCACCGACGTCGCGGACGGCGCGCATACGGGCTTCCTGGATGCCTCTCGCGCCTGCGTGGAGGATCTGTGGCGCGCGCTCGCGGCTTCGCCGCCCGGAACGACACCGCCCCGCGCTGCCTCCGACGACGCGCTCGCGCTCGACGCGATCCGGCGCAACCGTCGCCTGCTGCAGGCGCTCGGAGCACGGACGGGTGTGACGATCGAGACCGACCGCCTGAGGATCCTCTGCGACGCGGCCGAGGCGATCGGCGCGGCAGCCAAGCCGTCCGGGGCGGGCGGTGGCGACTGCGGCATCGTGCTCGCGCCCGCGGGCGCTGACGTCGCCGGCATGCTCCGGGTCTGGGAGACCAACGACATCCGACACCTCACGATCGGCGTGCACCCGCCGGAAGGAGAGCATCATGCCGGCTGAACTGGCTTCCGAGCGCAAGGACGACCACGTCCGTCTCGCCGCCGCACAGCAGAAGGAGCCGCCGCGGCCGAACGGCTGGGACGACGTCCGCTTCGTCCACCATGCCCTCGCCGGTGTCGACGCCGAGCGCGTCGATCTCGGCGTCGAGGTCGCCGGTGCCCGCTGGGCACTGCCGTTCTACGTCAACGCCATGACCGGCGGCAGCGCTTCGACCGGTGCGATCAACCGCGACCTCGCCATCGCCGCGCGTGAGACCGGCGTCGCGATCGCATCGGGCTCGTTGAGCATCGCGCTGGACAACCCCGACCTCATGGGGACGTTCCGCGTGATCCGCGACGAGAACCCCGATGGCTTCGTCATGGCCAATGTCGGGATCGAACGGTCTCCCGAAGACGCGCGGCGCGCCGTCGACGCCCTCGAGGCGAACGCTCTCCAGGTGCACGTGAACGCCATGCAGGAGACCGTGATGCCCGAGGGCAGCCGCTCGTTCTCGAGCTGGCCGGCCTCGCTCGAGGCCATCGTCGCCGCCGTCGAGGTGCCCGTCGTGGTGAAGGAGGTGGGGTTCGGTCTGAGCGCCGCCACGCTGTCCCGTCTGGGGAACCTGGGTGTGCGCTTCGCCGATGTGTCCGGCGTCGGCGGCACCGACTTCATGCGCATCGAGAACGACCGGCGATCGGGCCGCGACTACGCGTACCTGGCCGGGTGGGGACAGTCCGCGGTGGAGTGCTTGCTCGAGGCCCCGGCCGACGCGCCCGTGCTGTTGGCGTCCGGCGGCGTCCGCACGCCCCTCGACGTCGCGCGCGGCCTCGCGCTCGGCGCGCGTGCGGTCGGCGCCTCCGGTTCGTTCCTCTCGGTCGTGCTCGACGGCGGCGCGGAGGCGCTGATCTCCCGTATCCGGGAATGGTCTGACCACCTCACGGCGTTGCACTCCCTGGTGGGGGCGACCCGTCCGGACGATCTCCGCCGTACCGACCTGATCATCCACGGACGCGCGGCGGAGTTCGCGCGAGCCCGCGGTATCGATATCGACAGCCTGGCGCGTCGCGCCGGCGGGAAGGACGCGCGATGAGCGCCGAGTTCACCCCGATCCCCCTGCGGTGGGTGGGACCGCTTCGGCTCACCGGAGACGTCGAGACCGAGCAGGAAGTCCCGCTCGCGACCTACGAGTCGCCGCTGTGGCCCTCGGTCGGCCGCGGCGCGCGCATCTCGCGGCTCGTCGAGGACGGCATCCGCGTGACGGTCGTCGACGAACGGATGACGCGCTCGTCACTGTTCGTCGCCCAGTCGGCGGCGGCCGCCGTCGCTGCGTCGCGCGCCATCGTCGCCCGTTTCGACGAGCTCGCTGCCGCCGTCTCGGAGCGCAGCCGCCACGCCAAGCTCATCGACCTCGACACCGAGGTCGTCGGCAACCTGCTCTACCTCCGCTTCGCGCTGACGACCGGCGACGCCTCGGGCCACAACATGGTGACCTTCGCCGCGGAGACGCTCATGGAGCGCGTGCTCTCGTGGCACCCCGAGCTCTCGTACGGCTCGATCTCCGGCAACTACTGCACCGACAAGAAGGCCACGGCCGTCAACGGCATCCTCGGCCGCGGGCGCAACGTCATCGCCGAGATCGTGATCCCCGCAGACCTCGTACAGAAGCAGCTGCGGTCGACCGCGCAGCGCATCGTCGATCTGAACGTTCAGAAGAACCTGGTCGGCTCGACGATCGCCGGAGCGCTGCGCTCCGCCAACGCGCACTACGCCAACATGCTGTTGGCTTTCTACCTGGCTACGGGTCAGGACGCCGCGAACATCGTCGAGGGCTCGCAGGGGTTCACCTGGGCCGAGGTCCGCGGCGACGGCGACCTGTACTTCTCGTGCACGCTGCCCCACCTCATCGTCGGCACCGTCGGCAACGGCAAGGACCTGCCTGCCGTCGACGACGCTCTCGCGCGCCTCGGTTGCCGTGAGGAGCGTCCCTCCGGCGAGAACGCCCGACGCCTCGCGGGGCTGATCGCCGCCACCGTCCTCTGCGGCGAGCTCTCGCTGCTCGCCGCCCAGACCAATCCCGGGGAGCTCATGCAGTCGCACCTGCTCCTCGAGCGCCGGAAGGATTCCACGAAGTGACCACCATCGGCATCCACGACCTCGCTGTCGCCACGGCCTCGCACGTCGTCGAGCTCGACGACCTCGCCGCACGCGCGGACATCGACCCCGCGAAGTTCCGCATCGGGCTCGGCCAGGAGCAGATGAGCATCCCCGGCCTCGACGAGGACATCGTCACGATGGGCGCCGCGGCCGCGCAGCGCATCATCGACCGGCACGGTGTCGACGGCATCCGGACCCTGTTCTTCGCCACCGAGACCGGCATCGACCAGTCGCGCGCTGCCGGGGTGCACGTCCACGAGCTGCTCGGCCTCCCCCGCTCGGTCCGCGTCGTCGAGCTGAAGCAGGCCTGCTACTCCGCGACGGCCGCCCTTCAGGCTGCGGCCGGTCTCATCGCGCGCAACCCCGACGAGCGCGTCCTGGTCATCGCCAGTGATGTCGCCCGGTACGAGCTCGACACCGCGGCTGAGCCGACGCAGGGTGCAGGGGCGGTCGCCTTCCTCGTGTCGGCTGAGCCGGCGCTCGCCGTCCTCGAGACCGCCGCCGGCGTCTACACTGCGGAGGTCGACGACTTCTGGCGTCCCAACGACAGCGTCACCGCGGTCGTCGACGGCAAGCTCTCCGTCAGCGCTTACCTCGACGGTGTCGCAGGCGCGTGGGACGACTACCGGTCGCGCGGCGGCGTCGACATCGATCAGATCGACTGGTTCTGCCACCACCAGCCGTTCACCAAGATGGCCGTGAAGGCGCATCGCGCGCTCGGTCAGCACGTCGGCGTCGAACTCGACCCCGAGCTCGTGACCGCGACCACCGGCTACAACCGCCGGATCGGCAACTCCTACACGGCGTCGCTCTACATCGCTCTCGCAGCGCTCCTGGACGGCGAGAACGACCTCACTGGTTCGCGCATCGGGCTCTTCAGCTACGGCTCGGGGTCGGTCAGCGAGTTCTTCACCCTCGTCGTCCAGCCCGGCTACCGCGAGGCGACCCGCGGCGCGGAGACCGAGGCCATCCTCGCCGCGCGGACCGCAGTCGATGTCCCCACCTACCGTGAGCTCCACGACGCGACGCACCGCGACAGCACCGTCGACGTCGAGATCGCGGCCGAGTCCCCCGGCCCGTTCCACTTCGCCGGCCTCGCAGGGCGCGCCCGCCGCTACACCCGCGACTGACGCCCCGCGCTTCGCGAGAGAGCACGAACGCACGGTCCCAGCCCCTGGGCACCGTGCGTTCGTGCATCCTCGGCGGTGAAAAGAAGCAGGACACGACGGAGAGAGGGCCCCGACCGAGGTCGGGGCCCTCTCTCCGTTTCAGGTGGGGTCAGTTCTCGCCCTGCTCACCGAGCTCGAGCAGACGCGAGATCGCCTCCGTGAGCTTGGCATCTGCGGCACCGTACGCCGCCCAGTCGGCGTTCTGCATCGCCGTGTTGCGCTCGGCGAGAGCATCGCGCGCCTGGTCGAGCGCCGCCTGGTAGTCCGCGGCGGGAGTCGTCGGCGCCGTTCCGCCGTCGCCGGTGCCCGGAGTCGCCTCGTCGCCGGGGCTGGGCTCGGGAACGACATCCGTGTCTCCGGTGCTCGCACCCGAGTCGCCGCCGAACAGCTTGTCGAGCGCCTCCTGCAGGGTGTCCTCGAAGGCGACCTGGTCGCCGAAGCCGACGAGCACCTTCTGGAGCGTCGGCAGCTTGGTAGCTCCGGACGACTGCACGAAGACGGGCTGGACGTAGAGCAGACCGCCACCCACGGGCAGTGTCAGCAGGTTGCCGTTGATGACCTCCGACTGACCCTGACGCAGGATGTTCGAGAACGACGACACGACGGGATCGGCGTTGAACGTGTTCTGCACCTGGCCGGGACCCGGAACCGGCGTCTCGGCATTGACCTCGAGCATCCGGAGCTTGCCGTACTCACCGCTGACGACACCAGCTTCGGAACCGGCGTCGGAGTCGACGGACAGGTAGCCCATCAGGACGTTACGAGTGTCCTGACCGCCGGGGATGAACGATGAGAACATCGAGTACGACGGGGCGTCCTGGCCGGGCATCTTCATCGTCAGGTAGTACGGCGGCTGCAGCTGCGTGTCCTGCTGCGGGTCGTTCGGCGTCTTCCAGGCGTTGTCGCGCGAGTAGAACGACTGCGCCGTGTCGACGTGGTAGGTGCCGAGCATGGCGCGCTGCACCTTGAACAGGTCGGTCGGGTACCGCACGTGGCTCATCAGGTCGCCGCTCATGTCGCTGATCGGCTTGAGCGTGTTGGGGTAGACCTTCTGCCAGGCCTGCAGCAGCGGGTCGGTCTCGTCCCACGCGTACAGCGTCACCTCGCCCGAATACGCGTCAACTGTCGCCTTGACCGAGTTGCGGATGTAGTTGATGTTGTCGAGCGCGACACGGGGCTGCGGGTTCGACGAGTCGGAGATCGCGTCGCTGAGGCTGACGATCGACGAGTACGGGTAGTTCGCACTCAGCGTGTAGCCGTCGACGATCCAGACGATGCGTCCGTCGACGACGGACGGGTACGGGTCGTTGTCGAGCTCGAGGTAGGGCGCCACCTTCTGCACGCGCGTCGCCGGGTCGCGGTCGTAGAGGATCTGCGAGTCCTCGTTGATGGCGTCCGAGAACAGGATGTCGGTGGACTGGAACTTCAGCGAGTAGATCAGGCGGTGGAAGACGTCGCCGATGGACGGACCACCGTCTCCCTCGAACGTCGTCTTCGTCTGGCTCTCGCCCTCCTGCCCGCGCGGATAGTCGAGCTCGATGGGAGACGACCCCTCGGGCGCCCCGACGATCGAGTACGTGGGCGAGAACTCGCCGAAGTACACGCGCGGCTCGTACTCCTGGCCGTTCGTCAGCTCACCGGATGCCGGGATGCCTCGCTCGACGAAGACCGGGTTGCCGTCGGCCGTGCGCTCGTTGCCCTTCGCCGCGACCATGCCGTAACCGTGGGTGTAGACGAGCGTCGTGTTGTACCAGGACGCCGCGTCGCCGAGCTGGTTCACGTTGAGCTCGCGGACCGAGACCACGGTGTCCTGCGACTGCCCGTCGATCTCGTAGCGGTCGACGTCGAGCGGCTCGGCGAACTGGTAGTACGAGCGGTACTGCTCGATCTGCCGCACCGTCGGTCCGATGATCGCGGGGTCCATGATGCGGATCGAAGCGGTCGTGTCGGCATCGGCCCGCAGCTGACCCGGCTCGACGTCGGTCACTGCCTGGAAGTCGGTCTTCTCGAGGCCGGAGATGCCGTAGGCCGCCTTCGTGCCCTCGATGTTGCGCTCGTAGTACTGCGACTCGAGGGTCAGCTGGTTCGGCCGCACCTGCACGTTGTTGACGAACCACGGGTAGGCGACGCCGACGACGAGCGAGGTGACGACCAGGAGGCCGGTGCCGATGAGCGGGAAGCGCCAGCGGCCGATGATCGCAGTGACGAAGAACAGCACCGCCACGATCGCGGCGGCGATCGCGAGGATCGTCTGCCCCGGGATGACGGCGTTGACGTCCACGTACCCGGCCCCGGTGATGCGGTCATTCGGGGTGACCAGCGTGCGATAACGGTCGATCCAGATGCTCACGCCCTGCACCAGAAGGTAGATGCCGGCGATGACGGCGAGCTGGATGCGCGCCGACTTCGAGATCCGCAGCTCGCGCTGGCCGACCCGGACCGAGCCGTAGAGGTACGACACGAGGGCGGTGACCAGGAGGCACACGATGACGATCGCCGAGACGAAGCCCACGGCCGCCGAGAGGAACGGCAGCGTGAAGAGGTAGAAGCCGGTGTCGAGCCCGAACTGCGGATCGGCGGTGCCGGTGGTGCCGCCGTTGAGCCAGAGGGCCACCGTCTCCCACTGCGCCGAAGCGGCGAAGCCGGCGAAGAAGCCGAAGAAGGTGGGGATGCCCCACATGCCCAGACGACGCAGCGGCTCGACGACCTCCTGATAGCGGTCGAGCTGCGAGCTCAGGCGGGCATAGACGGGCCGCAACCGGTAGGCGAGCTGGATCGAGAGCCAGACGGGCACCGCCATCGCGACGAAGCCGACGACGAACATGATCGCGCGCGCGGTCCACTGAGTCACCAGGACGCCGTCGAAGCCGAGCTGACGGAACCACAGCCAATCGGCGTAGAGGCTCGCGAAAATGAAGAAGGCCACCACCACGGCCGCGATGACGGCGAGGGTGATGCCGACGGCGCGGCGGGATCTGCTGGGTGTGGCCGGGGTCGGCGCTGAGGTCGTGGTCACCCCTCCATCCTAGGCGCCGCCCGCTGGGGGGGACGCCGAGCCTCAGCCCGCGGTGCAGGTCGGAAGAGCGTCGAGATCGCCGCCCGTGCTGACGGTCTCGACCACCGAAAGGGCGTCGTCGAGGTCCGCGACGGAGAACACGCGGAGGCCATCAGGGATGTGACCCACGACCTCGTTGCAGTTGCGCTCCGGGGCGAGGAACCACTCGGCTCCGGCATCCTTGGCGCCGTACAGCTTCTGCCGGATACCGCCGATCGGGCCCACGGTGCCCGTCGCATCGATCGTGCCGGTCCCGGCGAAACGCTCCCCGCCGGTCAGCTCTCCGGGGGTGAGCGTGTCGATGATGCCGAGGGCGAACATCATGCCCGCACTCGGGCCGCCGACGTTGTCGAGCTGAAGCGTCACGTCGATCGGGAAGTCGAAGTCCTGCGCGATCGTGACGCCGATGACCCACCGGGTCTCGCCGTCGACCGTCATCTGCTTCGGGGTGACCTCGACCGACAGCCGCTCTCCCGCGCGATCGACCTCGAGCGTGAGGGGACGTCCGCCCGCGGCGTTCACGGCGTCTCGCAGAGCCGCCGTGGTCGCGACGGACTCCCCGTCGACCGAGCGGATGACGTCGTCGGGCTCGAGGAGACCGGCCGCCGGCGAGTCGTCGGCGAGCTGGAAGACACGGACGAGCGACGTGACGTCGTACCCGAGTTCGGAGAGGGCAGCGGCGGTGGCCTCCTTCTGGGAGTCCACCATCAGCGCGGCGTTCTCGTCGTTGCGCTGCTCGGTCGTCACGCCCGCGGGGAAGATCTCGTCGATGGGCACGACCGCGCGGGCCGGATCGAACCAGGCGGCCGCCAGCTCCAGCCACGAGGGCGTACGCTCGCGGTTTCCCAGAACCTCGACCGTGAGCAGGTCGAGCGAGCCCGACGTCGGGAACGTCTCCGCACCCGACACGCTGATGAGAGGGCGCTGCTCGCCGTCGCCGGCGGCCACGGAACCGAGCGTGTCGTAGACCGGCCCGGGGCGCTGGATCACGAAGGACGTCGGCACGACGGTGAGGATGAGCAGCGCGATGAGGGAGAAGGACACCGCCCACAGACCCGCGAGTGAGGCGCGGCTCATGCGGCGGCGCCGGGGCGCGGGGGCGGGTGCGTTCTCGTCGAAAAGTGACACGTGCTGCTTTCTGGTCCCGGTCGTTCGCGACCGGCGAAAGCGAACGAGGTCCGTTCGCGCCGTGCGACGAGGTCGTGCGGCTAGCGTAGAACGCGAGCTGACCGCCCTGCTGAAAGGCGCCTGACATGGCTGATGACGACCGCTCTCCCGAGGACGAGTTCCAGGAGCTGCTCCGCAGCCTGCTGGGCCAGGGCGGCACGCTCGGGCCCGAGCAGCTCGAACGCCTGTCGGCAATGGGCGTCGACCCCGCGATGCTGCAGCAGATGGTGCAGCATCTCCAGGGCGCTTTCGCCGCGGGCGGCGACGGCGGCGTCGACTGGAGCGCGACGCGGACGCAGGCGCTGCACCTGGCCAATAAGGACGGTCACGGCATCAGCGCAGGCGACAAGCAGGACTTCTCCGAGGCGTTCGCGCTGGCCACGCTGTGGCTGAGCGAGGCGACCACGATCTCGGATCTGGCCACGCCGCCGCGAGCCCTCACCCGCGGGGCCTGGGTCGAAGCGACCCTCCCGGTCTGGCAGGAACTCGCCGAGCCGGTCGCAACCTCGGTCGCCGACGCGCTGACCGCGGCCCTGGAATCGCAGGCTCCGGAAGACATGCAGGGCATGATCGCCGGCGCTGGTCGCCTGATGCGGACGGTCGGCGGCTCCCTGTTCGCCGCGCAGCTGGGCGCGGTGGTCGGAAAGCTGTCACTCGAAGTCGTCTCCGGCGGCGACGTCGGCATCCCCGTCATGCCGGACGGCGAAGCCGCGATCCTGCCCCAGAACTTCGCCGACTTCGGTCGCGACCTGGGCATCGACGACGAGCAGCTCGCTCTCTCCCTCGCCACCCGCGAGCTCGCCCATGCTCGGCTCTTCCGACACGCCCGCTGGCTGCGCCTGCACGTGATCTCGCAGGTGACGGACTTCGCACGCGGCATCCACGTCGACACCGACGCCCTCGAGGAGTTGGCCTCGCGCTTCGATCCTTCTCAGCCCGAGGAGCTCCGCCAGGCGCTCGAGAGCGGCGTGCTGCTCCCCCAGCGATCCGAGGCCCAGTCCGCCGCGCTCACGCGCCTCGAGCACCTGCTCGCCACGATCGAGGGCTGGGTCGACGTCGTGTCCGCGGACGCGACGACGCGTCTTCCCGCCGCGGACCGCATCGCTGAGGCTGTGCGTCGTCGCCGTGCCGTCGGCGGTCCCGCCGAACAGGCGATGGCGTCGCTGGTCGGCCTGGAGCTGCGGCCGCGTCGTCTGCGCGAGGCGGCGGCGATGTGGCGCGCGATCACGGATGCCGTCGGGCGCGACGCCCGCGACAGCCTGTGGGACTACCCGGACCTCATGCCGGCACCCGCCGATGTCGACGATCCGTCGGCTCTCATCGCGCGTCTGCAGGCGCGGGCACGCGGCGAGGCACCCGAACGCGACGAGATGGACGACGCGCTGGACGCGCTGCTGGCCTCCGCGGCCGAGGGCGACGATTCGACGCACGAAGCCCCGGAAGAGGATCGGACGCGGCGGGACGACGACGGACCCGGCGGGCCTTCGCCCGTCTGAGCGGCCGCGTCTCCTCCCCACTGCTTCTTCGTCAGTCCGACGCGATGCTTCCTGTGGAGACCGCCCCCGGGACCACGGCCCGAGCCGAGAATCGAGGCATGATCCGTCTCGCGCCCTCCGCTGCGCCGCTGTGGCGCTCCCCCACCGCCGTGCAGCTCGGCCACGAGCCGGGAAGCATCGTGCTGGAGCCGGTCGAATCGTGGCATGAACGGCTGCTGCACGCGCTGGTGACCGGCATCCCCGACGAGCTCTTCGACACGATCGCTCGAGAAGGCGGCGCGAACCCGGCTCAGATCGAGCTCCTGCGCGAGTCGCTGCGTCCCGTGCTGGTTCGGCCCCGGTCCCCCGTGTCCGTCACCGTGTCCTTCGGCGACGAGGTCGCGGCCGCAGATCGGGCCGCGGTGGACCATGCGTTCGCGGCGGCCGGTGCACGGCTGCGGGCGTCGACCAACCCGGACTCCACCGGCGTCGTCATCCTCGTCGCCTCCCGGCTGGTCGAGCCACGCCGGGCCGCATCCCTCGTGGCCCGCGACATCCCGCATCTCGCCCTCGAGCTCGCCGGCGACCAGGTCACCGTGGGGCCGCTCGTCGTTCCCGGTCGCACCGGATGTCTGGCGTGCCTTCACGAACACCGTCGCGCTCAGGATGCCGCGTGGCCGGTGCTTGCCGCGCAACTGCTCGCCCGGCCCTGTTCTCCCACCGAGCCCGCCGCCATCGCCGCGGCATGCGCCACGGCGATGCGTCTGATCAGCGCGCCGGTGACGGAGCGGACCCGCTCGCTGACCGTGCTGGCGTCGACCGCCGAGGCGGCGTGGCGCGACCACGAACCTCATCCAGCGTGCTGGTGCCGATCTCCCGGACGAAGCGCGACACCTGGCGTTCATACCGTCCCGACGCCCGGGCCCACGACATCGTCAGCGTGCGCGCTGCCCGCGTGACCCCCACGTAGGTCAGGCGCCGTTCCTCGTCGATCTGCTCGAAGGTCGTGGCGTAAGCGATGGGCAGCAGTCCCTCCGCGAGGCCGACGAGGTGAACGTGGTCCCACTCCAGCCCCTTCGCGGCGTGCAGCGTCGACAGCGTCACCGTGCGGGTCGGGATCTCGTGCTGGTCCTTCGCGCGCACCTGGAGCTCGTCGGTGAAGGCCCGCATCGTGGTGCCCGCCGGCGCTTCTTCGGCGAGACGGAGCAGCGCCGCGCGCGCCTCCCAGGCATCACGGAGCGGCCCGCCCGCCGGCGGCGGCTCGTCTGTCAGCCCGAGCGAACGCAGGATCGAGCGGACGTCTGCGACGAGGTCGCCCGACGACGGGGCGACCGACGCACCCCGCAGCGCCATGACGGCCTGACGCACCTCGGGGATGTCGAAGAAGCGCTTCCCTCCGAGCACCGCCGCGGCGATGCCGCGCCGAGCCAGGGCCGCCAGGAGTGGTGCGGATTGCGCGTTGACGCGGTACAGGACGGCGACGTCGCGCGGATCGATGCCCCGAGCGATCTGGTCGGCGACTGCTTCCGCCACGCCGTCGGCTTCCGCGCTGTCGTCGGCGAACGCACGGATCGTCGGGCGGGGATGGTCGGGTGTCGCCCGATTCGCGGTGAGCTCGAGCGCGCCGGGACGACCCCGCATGAGCGAGTTCGCCACGGCGACAACGCCGGCCTCTGATCGATAGTTCCGCTCGAGTCGCAGCACGCGCGCATCGGGATGGCGCACCCCGAAGTCCAGCAGATACGACGGGTCGGCACCGGCGAAGGAGTAGATCGTCTGGCTCGCGTCGCCCACGACGCAGAGATCGCGGCGCTCACCGAGCCAGAGCTCGAGCAGCCGGTGCTGGACGGGTGAGACGTCCTGGAACTCGTCGACCGTGAAATGCCGGTACTGTTCACGAACCTCGGCGGCGACACGCGGCTCGGCTTCGAGCATTCCCGCGCAGGCGAGGAGGACGTCTTCGAAGTCGAGCTGCCGGCGCTCGTCCTTGAGCTGCTCGTAAGCGCGCTGCAGCGCGACGACGGCGTCCAGCGAGAGAGACCCCACCGGCTCGGGACGATCGAGCGCATAGCGTTCGATAGAGCGCATCGTGATCTTCCGCCACTCGATGCGTGTCGCGACATCGCGAAGCACCGCCGGGTCGGGATCGACGCCGATGGTGTCGGCAGCCTGAGCGAGCAGCCGCACCTTGCTGCCGAGGATCGTGGGGGCCGCGTCACCGGCGAGCTGCGGCCAGAAGTAGTTCAGCTGCGCGAGGGCGGCGGCGTGGAAGGTTCGAGCGGCCACGCCCCCGACGCCCAGCGCCCGGAGGCGGCCCCGCATCTCGCCCGCGGCCTTGGCGGTGAAGGTCACCGCCATCACCCGGCTCGGCGAGTACGCCCCGGTCTCGACGCCATGGGCTATCCGGTGCGTGATGACCCGGGTCTTGCCCGACCCGGCGCCCGCGAGGACGCAGACGGGGCCACGCAACGCCGAGGCGGCCTCGCGCTGCTGTTCATCGAGGCCGGCGAGCGAGTCGCTCACGCCGCGTCCCCGCACCAGTCCGCGATGAGCCGACGCGCGATCGAGGCGGTGCCGGGAAGATTCACCGGCCCGGCGCCGGCGAGCGAACTGCGGATCTCCTCGCGGTCGAACCATCGCACGGCGACGATCTCCTCGCCGTCCGGCCGGGCCGCCGGCGCATCTGCGGCTACGGCGTGGAACCCGAGCATCAGCGAGCGCGGGTAAGGCCACGCCTGCGAGCCTCGATAGACGAGGTCGTCGACGACCACGCCCGCTTCTTCGGCCACCTCGCGGCGGATGGCCGTCTCGAGTGACTCACCCGCTTCGACGAACCCCGCGAAGGTGGAGAACCGGTTGTCCACGGCCCAGGCCGCGTTCTGCCCGAGCAGCAGTCGCTCGTCGCGAACGTCGCGAACCGCGACGATCACCGCGGGATCCGTCCGTGGGAACTGTTCACGACCGCACCCGCTGCACGCGCGGGACCACCCCGCCGACCGCAGCCGTGCGGGGGAACCGCAGCGCGGGCAGAACCGGAAATCCGAGAACCAGCGTCCGAGGGCCACAGCAGTCACGAAGGCACCCGCGTCCTCGTCGACGAGGTCGCCCCCCGACATCCGCAGCGACGCCCACGCGCCCGCGTCATCGCCGTCGACCGGCGACGCGACAGCCGCGACGAGCCGCGCCGAACCGTCGACGGCACGTCCGAGGAAGCCCCATTCGGTGGCGTCCCCGGCCTCTTCGACAGCCGCGGGCTCGTCCCAGACGAGTCGGTTCCCGCGAACACGGGCACGGTCACCGTGTATCTGCACGACGCGGGTCGCCGGGTCGGCACGAAGACGATCGATGAGCGTCTCATCGGAGCGCTCTTCCGGTGACGGTTCGAAGACGGACCGGGCCAGCGCCGGCGGCTGCATTCGCATCTCGGGGACCTCTCTCGCGGGCGTGGCGCGTCGGCCTGCGCGGCCGCCCGACCTACCCTGATGGCATGGCTCGCTCTCCCTTCACTCTAGCCGCGTCCGTCAGTTCGGCTCTCCCCGGGGCTGCCGTCGTGAATGCCGCGGAGCTCACCGAGCGCGCCGAGGGCAGATACGACAGTGCCCTGGTGACCCTCGAGGACGGCCGGAGAGTCGTCGTGCGCGTGCCGGTCGACGTCGACGCCGACCTCGAACTCGTCGCCGACACCCGCGCGCTGCGCGCCCTGACGCCGGGTGTGCGCGGCCTGCTTCCCTTCGAGGCCCCCGCGGTTCTCGGCACAGCCCGGATGGGCGGTTTCACCGCGGTCGTGCAGGATTACGTCCCCGGCTACCGTGTTGAAGCGGGCCACATTCCGCCGGGCCGCGGCGCGGCCTGGTCGCTCGGCTCGGCCATAGCGCGCGTCCACGCCCTCCCCCACGCGGTCGCGCGCGACGCCGGCCTGCGTATCCGCACGAGCGCCGACGTGCGCCAAGACGCCGAACGTCTGCTCGACCGCGCCGAGGCCACCGGCTCGCTGCCTTTCGGTCTCCTCCGACGCTGGAGCACGGCACTCGGCGAGGACCGTCTCTGGCGCTTCGAGGCGACGGTCACGCTGGGCGGGGTCGACCCGGGCCGCTTCGTCCTGAGCGACACCGCCGCCGGCCCCACTGTCACGGGTCTTCTCGCCTGGCACGGTCTCGGCGTCGGCGACCCTGCCGAGGACCTCCGCTGGCTCGCCTCGGCTCCGGATGCCCGCGGCGACGTGCTCGCCGCCTACGCCGAGGCCGCGCACCACACGCCCGACGCCGCTCTCGCTGCGCGCTCGCGTCTGTATGCGGAGCTCGAGTTCGCGCGGTGGCTCGCACACGGCCACGAGACCGGTGCTGCCCGGGTCGTGGAGGATGCCGTCGCGCTGCTGAACGCGCTCGACGAGGGCGTGCGCGACGAGCCTCTCCTGCCGGAGGACTACAGCACCGTCGACGACGCGCTCGAGCTGCTCGGCCGCACGCCGGCTGCGGTGGCTGCGGGCGACACCTCCATGCAGACCGACACCTACGACCCGGCACTTCTGGCGGCGTACCTTGCCGACCAGGACACCGCTGAGCAGGCCGACATCGAAACGGTTCCGATCGACCTGTCCGACTGGACGCCCGACGGCGCCTCGAGCGACCGGCGCGGGGACACCGGCGCCGCACCGACCGTCACGCCGACCTCTGCGACGGGACAGCAGGAGGACGGCGACGACCCCGAGCACGCGGAAGCCGCGCGCAACGCGTTGCGGCGCTGGTCCACCGCCGACTGACGAGTCGCGCTCAGCCCCGCAGGACGAGGTCGTCGGCCACGTAGAACAGCGCGACATCGATCTCGGATTCGGGGATGCCGTGGCGGATCGAGTACGCCCGGCGATAGAGCTCGAGCTGAAGCATCCGCTCGGACCGCTCCGCCGGTGTTCGCGGCGGTCGCCCCGTCTTCCAGTCGACGATCTCGATGCGCCCATCTCGGTCGGCACGGCGGTAGACCGCGTCGAGCTTGCAGATGATGACGTGCGGGCGGCCGTCGCCCAGCATCCGGTCGTCGGCGAAGTCGATCTCGGTCTCGACCTCGATCGGCTGCAGCTCGGCCCATTCAGAGCGCAGGAAGTTCTCCTGCAGACGGCTCAGATCGTCGTCCGCGCCACCGCCCGAGTCATCGGCGGGGTCATCGACCTCCCACAGCGGCGCATCGGGTTGCGGCCCCCGTGCGGTGAGACCGGACCGCTGCTCGACCCAGGCGTGGAAGCGCGTACCCAGCCGCGTCTCACGGTATGGACGCTCAGGCATCGGCCGCAGAGTCGCCTCCACGGCGGAGTCGTAATCGGCGGCGAAGTCTTTGAAGCGCGACGCGGGGATGCGGGTGGGGGCGACCCGTCGGACGCCTCCGGCCCTCTCCTCACGTTCCGCCAGCAAGAGGGCGAGGTCGCGCTCGGGCTGATCCCGCGCGCCCGCGTCGCAGGCGTCGCGCACACGCTGCGCAGCCGCCTCGACCCGCGCGCGCCGCGCGCCCAGGGGATCCAGCGGCCACTGCATCGTCTGACGACGATCGAGGTAGGGGTTCTCCCCCGGTTCGGCATCGGCGAGGTCGTGTTCGAGCGCGGTCGCGATCTCGCGCAGGAACGGGCTCGGACCGCGGGGGTTGCGAGTGCCCGACCACGGTGACCCGCTGAGCAGAAGCGCGTCGCGAGCGCGGGTCACGGCGACATATGCCAGACGACGCTCCTCTTCGCGCTGTCGATCGGCGTTGTCTTCGGCGAATCTCGCGAGCGCCGCCTTGAGGTCCTGCTGGCTCGGCGCCACGTGCGCCTCCCACCCGAGGTCGGGCAGCCAGCGCGCATCACCCCGGAAGGCGTACGGCAAGACTCCGAATCCGAGCCACCCTTGCTTGTCGCGCGGCCGAGCGGGGAGTTCGTCGGCGACGACCCGGCCGACGGCGACAGCATCCCACTCCAGTCCCTTCGATCCGTGGATCGTGAGGATCTGCACGACGTCATCCTCGGGGGGCTCGGTGCGCGGGGCGAACTCGTCCTGCCGCTCGGCGTGGTCGAGCCAGGCGAGCAGGCTCGGCAGCGATCCTGACTCATCGGTCGCGAGGAAACCCTGCAGCTCGTCGACGAAGGCACGCAGCTGATCGGAGGCGACCCGAGCGGGGCCCCGGCTCTCGTTCGCGGCGAGTTCGACGTCGAGGCGCAGTTCCGCCTCGATCAGTCGCACGAGTTCCGGGATGGGCATCGACGACGCGCGCCGCAGCCCGGCGAACGTGGCCGCCGCCTCGCGGAGACGCTCACGGCCGGGTGCGCTGAAGTCAGCCAGCCAACCGTGATCGGGGCCGACGCGCACGAAGAAGTCGAGCGCGTCGATCAGCGACGCGTTCTCTTCCGTCGCGTGCTCAGCAGCCAGCGGCTGCAACCCGACGTCGGAACGCGCGAGTCGGCGCCCGAGCTCAGCGAGCGAACGCAGGTCGCGAAGACCGATCGACCAGCGCGGCCCGCCGAGCAGTCGGAGCAATGCCGACCCTGCCGTCGGATCGCTGATGACACGCAGGGCCGAGACGACGTCGACGACCTCGGGGGTGCTCAGCAGCCCGCCCAGTCCGAGGATGCGGTGCGGGATGCCGCGCCGCGCGAGGGCGTCGGCGAAGCGCACCATGTGCTTCTTGCTGCGCAGCAGGATCGCCGCGCTCGTGGGAAGACCGCGCCGCTGCCGGTCCGCTCTCACTTCCTCGAACCATGCCGCGACGCGCTCGGTCTCGGCGTCGAGATCGGTCTCGAAGACGATGTCGACCCCGCCTGCGGGGGCATTCGGCCGCGGCCGCAGCCGGTCGACCGGCACCGGCGATCGCTGGGCGAGGGGGGCGAGCACGGCGTTGGCGGCATCCAGGATGCGCTCGCTGTTCCGCCAGCTCGTCGCGAGCGAGTACCTGCCCGAGCCGCCGCCGGGCGCGAAGGCGGCCGCGAAGTCGCCCAGGTTGCCGGCGCTCGCGCCGCGCCAGCCGTAGATCGACTGGTGCGGGTCGCCGACCGCCATCACCGACGTACCGGCGAACACGGCGCTCAACAGCTCGGTCTGGACGACGGAAGTGTCCTGATACTCGTCGAGGAGGACGACGGGATACCGCGCGCGGAGGTCGGCGGAGACCGTTGCGTGGGCGCGGACGATCGTCAGCGCCCCAGCCACCTGGTCGGAGAAGTCGATGACACCCGAGCGGAGCTTGCGACGCTGGTACTCCACCGCGAGGTCGGCGAGCAGCGGCAGGCCCGACACCTGCTCCGCCGCCCGCGCGACATCGGCGTAGACGGTCGTGCCGCTGCGGGTCGACGGGCGTTCCAGGACATCCTGGAACGCCGCCCCGAAACGCGCGAGCTCGTCGAAGTCGACGAGGTTGTCGACGCCGTCGCGCGCGATGCGGAGAGCCCCGTCGATGATGCTGCGAAGCGCGTTCTCCCGCGTCTCGAGACGCTCGTCATCCGACTCGAGCACGACGCGCCGCATCAGCAGCCACGCGGCGGATTCGCTGAGCACAGCCGCCTCGGGGTCGCGCCCGATGCGCACCGCGTTCTCGCGCACGATGCCGTCGGCGAAGCTGTTGTAGGTCGACACCGTCGGGCGCTCGAGCAGCGAGTCCGTCGCGGGTCCGAGCGTGCGCGCACCGGTGTCGTCGACGAGGCGGCGCTGCGCGGCGTGACGTCGCGCGCCGCCCGGGTCGCCCGCTCGCTCGAGTTCGCCGAAGACGTCCAGTGCTCCTCGTCGGTGCAGCGCGTCGAGATGCGGCAGCAGGCCCGCGTCCTCGAACTCCGCGAGGCGATCGAGTCGCCGCCGGATGCGTTCGCTCAGCTCGCCTGCCGCCTTACGGGTGAAGGTGAGGCCGAGGATGCCGGAGCGCGGGACGTGTCCGTTCGCGACGAGCCACACGACGCGGCCCGCCATCGTCTCGGTCTTGCCGCTGCCGGCGCCGGCGACGACGAGCGCCGGCGCGAGCGGCGCGGCGATCACCGCGCTCTGCTCCGGGGTCGGTGGGAACTGACCGAGGGCGGACGCCAGGGCTGCAGGCGAGACGATCATGTCGCACTCACCGCCGCGATCGTGTGGATGCGGCAGAGCCCGAACGAATGATCGTCCCGGCAATGCTCCTCGAACGGAGCCTCGAAGCTGCTCCCGGCCATGACGCGTGCGGCGCCGCGGACGCGGCCGAGAAAGCCGACGCGCTCGTCGTCGCCGAAGGGCGGCTGGCGAGGCGCGGCGTAGTCCTTCGTCGCGGCCGTCGGTCGCAGCACGAGCAGCATCGCACCCCCGGGGGGCAGGCCCGCGGCTGCGGGGATCGCACCGTGCTCGTGTGCGAGCTGGTACGCCGCGAGCTGCGCGTGATGGGTCACGGCACGGTCGGTCTGCGGCTCGCGCTTCCCGGTCTTGAGATCGACGATGACGACGCTGCCGTCGGCACGCAGCTCCACGCGATCGACCGCGCCGCTGAGGACGATGCGCCCGTCGGCGTCGTCATGGGCGAGCTCCACCTCGAAACGCGGCTCGGCCCCCAGCAGACGGCCGCCGTCGCGTTCGAAATCCCGGAGATAGCGGGCGAGCCGTCGCACGAGATCACGGGCGCGCATCCGTTCCGCGCGCTCGCGCCAGGCGGACTCGAACTCGAGCTCGCTCCACCGCGCCGACACGGCCCGCCAGAGCGACTCTTCGTCGGGAGACGCGATCTCGAGGGCGCTGTGCACGATCGTGCCGATACCGGCTGTGGCGCTCGACGCGTCACCGCCGAGGTCGGCGATCACCCAGTTCAGCTGACACTCCTCGAGGGTCTCGAGGCGTGAGGGCGAGACGCGGATCGTCTCGACCTCGCGGTCGCGCAGCGGCGCCGTCGTGGTCGGCGGACGGATGCCGAACCACTCGTCGGGATCGGCGCCCGCGA
Organism: Microbacterium sp. M4A5_1d; assembly: GCF_053345465.1. Lineage (NCBI taxonomy): Bacteria > Bacillati > Actinomycetota > Actinomycetes > Micrococcales > Microbacteriaceae > Microbacterium > Microbacterium sp. M4A5_1d. Next base: position 210,660 of record NZ_JBKFAD010000001.1, on the reverse strand, counting down.
CACCCGCATCGGCCAGGAGCGCGAGCTGCCCGGCCGCGCGTCGGCGGTCGTTCTCCGCGGTGCGCGGATCCGTGAGGGCACGTCGGTGCCGTGCGACGAGACCGCGCAGGGTCAGCGGGTGCGCCGCCTCCGGCGGGGCCCCTTCCGCCTCGGGCAGCAGCTCGAAGAACGGACTCGGTCCCGTGTCGTCGTCATCGACGGCCGTGACCACGACGAGCTCGCGTGCTCGCGAGACCGCACGCGCGAAAAGCCGCAGCTCGTCGTGCAGGACACCGCGACGGCGATCGAGCGCGTCCGCGACCGCGGGGTCGTCGAAGGGCAGTCGCCAGGTGTCGAGCAGGCCGCCGCGCACGCGAAGGTTCGGCCAGATACCCTCCTGAACCCCGGCCACCACGACGGTGTCGAACTCGGTGCCCAGAGCCGCGGCCGGTGTCAGCACCCGCACCGCTCCGCTCACCGGCGGCGGAACGAACCGGTCGTCGCCGACGTCTGCGTCGAGGATGCCCCGCAGGAAGACGACGGGGGTCGTGCCGTCCTCGCGCTCGCCGTGGCGTTTGGCGGCTTGGAACAGGGCGACGACCGCGTCGAGATCTCGATCCGCCTGCGCGGCCAGCGGCCCGTGGCCGCGAGCGGCTTCGCGCAGGGCTCGTTCCCGGCCTGACCCCTCCCACGACGCCCAGAGCAGCTCGTGTGCCGTCGCACCGTCGGCGATGAGGTCGGCGACGGTCCTCAGAGTGTCCGCAACACGCGCCGCCCGACGCGCCTCACGCAGATCGAGCAGTGCGAGCTCGGCGGGGTGGAGCATCGCTGAGCGCAGCAGCTCCCACGCCGACACCGGCTCGCCCTCGCGCGGCGGGAACGCCTGACGGAGCGCAGACCGGAGCCGGCGCTGGTCGACGGCGTCGAGCCCGGCGCCGGAGAGTGCGGCGATGACCTCGTCGCGCTCCCAGGTCTCACCCGGACGTGCCGCCAGATCGACGAGCCGCAGCAGGTCGCGGACGACGGGCGATTCCCCGAGCGAGGTACCGGTGCCGGAGGTCGCCGTCGGGACGTCGCGCGCAGCCAGTTCGGCCTCGAGCGCGGTGACCTGACGACTGTCGTGGGCGATGACCGCGCACTCCTCCCACGGCACTCCGTGGTGCACGTGCCGCTCGCGAAGCAGCCGCGCCACGGCGTCGAATTCCTCCGAGCGCGATCGCAGCGCCAGCGCCCGGACACCGACCATGGGAGCATCCGGTTCTGGAGCCCGTCGATGCGCCACCAGCCCGACCGCGCCGATGCGGGCGGTTATGGCGGAGACGAGCGGGGCGTGGCGGGCCTCGGCCCGGTGGACCGTCTCGAGCACGACGACGTCGCGGCCCGCGGCGAGACGGGCGAAGTTCTCGGGCGTCGCGCCTCGGAACGCACCGGAGCCCACATCGGGGTCACCGAACGCGACGACGGCGATGTCGCGAGCGCGACAAGCCTGGAGGAGGTCGACGCCGCCGGCGGTCAGCTCCTGCGCGTCGTCGACGAGCACGACCCGCAGCTGCGGGATCCCTCGATGGGAGACGATCTCGACCGCCTCACGGATGAGCCCGGCTGCGTCACGGTGGGCGCCGCGCATGGCGTCGCGGACCGCGAAGTACTCGGACATGAAGGACGCCGCGGCCCGCCAGGCCGGTCGCCCCTCGCGAACGGCGCGGGCGGCGAGAGCGCTCGGGTCGATGCCCGAGGCCGTGCACTCCGCGATGAAAGCGCGCAGTTCGGCGCGGAAGCCGCGCGAGTCGCGCACGTGCGCGGGAAGCTCGCCCGGCCACCGCGACCGCCCGTCGCGCTCGTCCTCCGCGTCGCCGTCGAGAAGGTCGCGGATGATCGCGTCCTCGTCGCCGCCCGTCAGCAGACGCGGCGGTTCGACGCCGCGTCTGACCGCTTCGGCACGCACGATCTGGAAGGCGAAGGCCGGAACCGACCGGGCCAGGGGGCCGGCCGTCGCCACGCCGACGGCGACGCCGAGGTCGTCGCGCAGGTCCGTGGCCGCCTGGCGCGTGGCCGTCAGGACGACGAGCGCGTCGGGGTCGAGTCCGTCGACGACCAGCCGTCGCACCCGTTCGACGATGGTCCGCGTCTTACCTGTGCCCGGCGCGCCGACGACGACGGCGCTCGCCTCGGCCGGGAGCTCGAGCGCGCGCGACTGCGCGGCGTCGGGCACGACGCCGACGGAGACCTGACCCATGTCTTCCACGCTAACCGGCACCGCCGACACCGGTTCGCCGTCGGCGTTCGCCCAGGGCGTGACCCGGCCGGCATCCCGGTCCGACCGGTGTCGTAGAGTCGAAGAGCGCCCGACGCACGGGCGCGGAGGAGGATGTATCCGTGGAGATCCGTATCGGCATCGCGAACACCGGCCGCGAGCTCAGCCTCGAATCCAACGAGTCGGCGGACGCCGTTCGGGCGACCGTTTCCGAGGCTCTCACCTCCGGCGCTCCCTTCGTCGAGCTCAGCGACGCGAAGGGCAGCTCCTACATCGTGCCGACCGCGGGCATCGCATTCGTCGAGGTCGGCACCGACCAGACCCGCCGCGTGGGCTTCGTGGCCTGACCGTGCAGATCGTCCTGGCGCTGATCATGGGCGCCGCGATCGGCCTCGCCGCCGAGTTCGCGATTCGCGGGCGCGAGGCCCGTGGTGCCGCGCTCGCGCCTGTTCTCGGCGCCGTCATCGGCGGCGTCGCGTGGGCAGTGATGACCTGGGCCGGTCTCGCGGTCGACAACCCCGTCATCTGGGTCGTCGCCATCGTGACTCCGGCTGTGCTGGTGCCCGCTGTCCTCCTGCTGCTGACGCGCTCGCGGGCCCGGACGGATGCCGCTGAGCGTCGTCGCCTCCGGATCGGCTGACCGCCCGAGGCGTCAGGCCTCGAGGCCCATCGCGGCCATGCGGCGCGAATGCGCGGCCATCACGTCGGCGTAGGTGGGCTCGACCCTCTTCTCGTCCGCAGGCTGCAGCGATGTCGACCGCAGCGCCGCCCGGGCGATCAGCAGGGTGTCCCCGACGAGGCGGCGGCCCCAGAGCGACAGCAGTCCCCGCCACTGCTCGTCCGCGGCGATGGCATCGGTGATGATGCGCACCAGAGCACTGCGGTCGTCGTGCGCCCGCAGGATGACGGCGACCTGCCGTCCGGTGTCGCCGTAGCTCGCCGACAGCGCGAGGTAGAAGTCGTCGAGCATGCCGGCCGTCAGGTGCACCGAGAGCATCGTCTCGAGTGGCCGTGCGCCGTGCGTCGCGCGGCGGAAGGCATCGAGCGGCTCACGGAAGGGCAGCATCAGCTCGAGCGGATCGGCGCCGCGATCGCGGATCACGCCGACGAGCTCGCGGTGCTTGAGCAGGGCTGTGCCCGCCGCCAACGACAGCGACTCCTTCTGCGACAGCTCGGGGGTCGAGGCGATCAGGTCGCTCAGCGTCTCGAAGTAGCCGAGCTGCAGATACGCGGCCTGACCGAGGAAGGTGTCGACCTCGGGAGCGAGCTCCTCGAAATCGACGCGACGGACATCCCCGTAGTCGCCTCGGGATCGCAGCCGCAGGGTGCGACCGACAGGACGCTTGCGCTTGAAGAACCAGCTCACCACGGGTCCAGCCTAGGGTCGCGGTAGGCTGGATGCGCCCCGGCATCGGACCGGGGCCCCGCGCCTGTGGCTGAGTGAAGGGCGTGGACCCACATCACCGGCGGCTTCTCACCGCCAGACAGGCACGTCACCCATGACCACATTCGCTGACCTCGGCGTCGACCAGGACATCGTCGACGCCCTCGCCGACAAGGGCATCGTCGACGCCTTCCCCATCCAGGAGCAGACGATCCCGCTGGGCCTGCCCGGCCAGGACATCATCGGCCAGGCCAAGACCGGCACCGGCAAGACCTTCGGTTTCGGCATCCCCGTCGTGCAGCGCCTGGGTCTCGACCCCGCGCCCGGCGTGAAGGCCCTCATCGTCGTCCCCACCCGCGAGCTCGCCGTCCAGGTGTTCGAGGACATGGACATGCTCACCCGCAACCGGTCCACGAGTGTCGTGGCCATTTACGGCGGAAAGGCCTACGAGGGCCAGATCGACCAGCTGAAGGCCGGAGCGCAGATCGTCGTCGGCACCCCGGGCCGCCTGATCGACCTCGCGGGCCAGCGTCTGCTCGACCTGTCCAACGCGACGGAGGTCGTGCTGGACGAGGCCGACAAGATGCTCGACCTCGGCTTCCTCCCCGACATAGAGAAGATCTTCCAGAAGGTCGCTCCCGTCCGTCACACGATGCTCTACTCGGCGACGATGCCGGGACCGATCGTCGCGCTGGCGCGCCGGTTCATGTCGAACCCGATCCACATCCGCGCGACCGACCCCGACGAGGGCCTGACCCAGGCGAACATCAAGCACCTCGTCTACCGCGCGCACTCGCTCGACAAGGACGAGGTCATCGCCCGCATCCTCCAGGCCGAAGGCCGCGGCAAGACCGTCATCTTCACGCGCACCAAGCGCGCGGCCCAGAAGCTCGTCGACGAGCTGAACGACCGCGGCTTCAACGCCGGCGCGGTCCACGGCGACATGAGCCAGGAAGCGCGGGAGCGCTCGATGGCCGGGTTCAAGGCCGGCAAGAAGGACGTCCTGATCGCGACCGACGTCGCCGCGCGCGGCATCGACGTCGACGACGTCACCCACGTCATCAACCACACCATCCCCGACGACGAGAAGACATACCTGCACCGCGCGGGCCGCACCGGTCGCGCCGGCCGCACCGGCATCGCGGTCACCTTCGTCGATTGGGAAGACCTGCACAAGTGGGCCCTCATCAACCGAGCGCTCGAATTCGGTCAGCCCGAGCCCGTCGAGACCTACTCGTCGAGCCCGCACCTCTTCGAGGACCTGAACATCCCCGCGGGAACCAAGGGACGCCTCCGCAAGCTGCCCACGACGCAGAGCGTCAAGACGGTCTCGACGGAATCGTCCGAGGGCGATGCGAAGCGTCCCCGTCGCCGCCGCTCGCGCGGCTCGGGCGACGGTGCGGCGGCCGCTGAGGGCTCGGCGGCCGCGTCGACGGATGCCGGGACGGGCACGCACGATGGTGGCGGATCCGAGCACCGCGATGGCAAGACCTCCCCCCGCCGGCGTCGCCGTCGTCGTGGCGGATCGGGATCCGGCGCGGCAGGCTCGACGGCTCCCGCCGCAGGCTGATACGGCCATCTCGCGCGACGGCGCCCGACTACGCGTAGACGGGCGCCGTTCCGCTTGCCCGGGCGATGATGCGCGCGACCATGTCATCGTCGGTCGTGTTCTCACCGGGCTGATTCGGCTTGCCGAGACCGTGGTAGTCGCTCGACCCCGTCACGATGAGGTCGAGCTCTGCGGCGAGAGCACGCAGGACGCGCTTGCCGTCCGCTGTGTTCTCGCGGTGCCCGACCTCGAAGCCCGCGAGGCCGTGGGCGACGAGCTCGCGGAGCACCGCGGGCGGCATCATCCGCTCGCGTCCGCTCGGCGAGGGATGCGCGAGGATCGGCACTCCCCCGGCGGCGACGACGAGCTCCACCGCGGTGACGGGGTCGGGAGCGTAGTGCGGCGTGAAATGTCCCTGGCTGGGGTGCAGGATGCCGGCGAACGCCGCCGCGCGATCGACGGCGAGGCCGCGCGCGACGAGAGCGTCGGCGATGTGGGGCCGTCCCACCGTGGCGCCGGCACCGGTCTGCGCGAGCACGTCGTCCCACGTCAGGTCGTGCGAACGGGCGATGCTGCGCACGATCCGTTCGGCCCGGCCGATGCGGTCCTCGCGGATGCGCTCCATCTCTGCGCGCAACCGCGGATGGTCGGGATCGAAGAGGTACGCGAGCAGGTGCACGGTTCGCCACTCGTGGCGGGCGCTGAGTTCCATACCCGGGAGGAAGGTCATGTCGAGCGACGCCGTGGCCTCAGCCGCTTCGGCCCAGCCGGCCGTCGTGTCGTGGTCGGTGAGCGCCATCGTTCGCACACCCGCACGGTGGGCGGCTTGCACGACTCCGGCAGGAGGCTCCGTCCCGTCGGAGCGGACCGAGTGCAGGTGCAGATCGCTGGGGCCGTGGAAGCCGTGCGCGCGCTCTGCCGTACCCATCCTCCACAGCGTAGCCGTGCCCGGCGATCGTCCAGGCTCGCTCTCTTAGAGTCGAGGCGTGAAGCGCGTGTTCGGAGCCCTCGTGGTGGCCCTGTTCGCAGCGGCGGCCATCGTGGCCACCTGGCCGGAGCTTCTCCGCCTCGAACGCGAGTTCCCGTTCGCGCAGGCGGTCGCGCTGCGTCCGTTCCTGATCGGCGCCTTCGTCGCGATCGCCCTGATCTTCCTCGTCCTCTCGCTCGGCCGCCGCATCCGTGCCTTCTGCCTGTGGGTCGTGCTCGTCTCCGTGGTCGTCGCCATCGGCGGCGCGGGAACCGTGGCGGTGAGGGGGCTCGGCGCGGAGACGCTGCCGCCGAAGACGGAGGACAGCATCCGCGTCATGACCTGGAACACCGCCGGTCCCGCCACCGATGCGCAGACAATCGCCGAGACCGCCGTGGCGATGCAGGCCGACATCGTGGCGCTGCCCGAGACGACGATGGACACCGGACGCGCGGTCGCGGTGGCGATGCGCGAGCGCGGGCGCCCGATGTGGGCGCACGTCGACAGCTACGAGGGGCCGGACAGCTGGGACGCGAACTCGACGGCCCTGCTGATCTCACCCGAGCTCGGCGACTACGCGGTCATCGAGTCCGAGGCAGCCGGTACGTCCAACACCACCATCGTCCCGAGCGCCGTCGCCATGCCCGTCGACGGCGACGGCCCCGTGGTGGTGGCGGTACACGCGGTCGCCCCGCGGCCGGAGGAGATGGCGAGCTGGCGCAGCGACCTCCAGTGGCTGGCCGACCAGTGCGCCACGGACGATGTCATCATGGCCGGCGACTTCAACGCGACGCTCGATCACATGGCGCGTCTCGGCGTCGACGACGCCGATCTGGGTCGCTGCCACGACGCCGCCCGATCCACCGGCAATGGCGGTATCGGAACCTGGCCGACCGACCTACCGGCTCCGCTCGGAGCGCCGATCGACCACGTCATGGCAACCGCGTCCTGGAAGCCCGAAGGCTCGGTCGTCATCTCCTCGCTCGATCACTCCGGCAGCGACCATCGGCCGCTCGTCGTGCAGTACACGCGGCGCTGAACCGTCGCGGCGGCCGCCTCCGGGTGCGAGACTGGAGGCATGACCACGAGCGAGACCGAGACGACCGCAACCGACACGATCGGAACCGCGACCGCCGAGACCGAAGCGCCCGCCGAGAACACCAACCGGCGTCAGCCGTTCCCGCAGGGCTTCCTCGACACGATCTCCGAGGGCTGGGCATCCCGGCCCGAGACGACGACGCCGCCCCGCGACGCGGCGCGCTTCGCCGCCGCTCGCCGCGAACAACTCTCACGCGAGTTCCTCGGTCGGCGCCTCGTCATCCCCGCGGGCTCTCTCAAGCAGCGCTCGAACGACACCGACTACCCCTTCCGCGCGCACTCCGCGTTCTCGCATCTGACGGGCTGGGGCAGCGACGCCGTACCCGACTCGGTGCTCGTCTTCGAGCCCACCGCCGAGGGACACGATGTCACCCTGTACCTCCGCGACCGAGCCGATCGCACCACGGCCGAGTTCTACGCCGACGCCTCGGTCGGCGAGTTCTGGATCGGACCGCGCCCGGCGCTCGCCGACGTCGCCGCCGATCTCGGTGTTGCGACCGCGCATCTCGCGGATATCGAGCTACGCGCCGATGACCTGGTCGTCGAAGCAGATCCCGACCTGACGCGGGCCGTGTCCGAGCTGCGGCTGACGAAGGACGAGTACGAGATCGAGCAGATGCGTCTCGCTGTCGCGGCGACCGCACGTGGTTTCGACGACATCGTGGCCGACCTCCCCCGCATCATCGCCACCCCCCGGGGCGAGCGCGTCGTCGAGGGCGTGTTCCACCTGCGCGCGCGCACGGACGGCAACGGCGAGGGCTACGACACGATCGCCGCCTCCGGACCTCACGCCTGCTACCTGCACTGGACGCGCAACGACGGGCCCGTGGTGCCCGGCGACCTCATCCTCGTCGATGCCGGCGTCGAGGTCGACAGCCTCTACACCGCCGACATCACGCGCACGCTGCCCGTGTCGGGACGCTTCACCGAGATCCAGCGCCGCATCTACGAGACCGTTCGCGAGGCGGCCGACACCGCGTTCGCCGCTGCCCGGCCCGGTGTGACGTTCCGCTCGATCCACGAGGCCGCCATGACGGTCATCGCCGCCCGCGTCGCGGAGTGGGGTCTGCTCCCCGTCACGGCGGACGAGGCGCTCGACGCCGACCGGGGCGGCCAGCACCGGCGCTACATGGTCCACGGCACGAGCCACCACCTCGGGATCGACGTGCACGACTGCGCGCAGGCGCGCCGCGAGATGTACTACGACGGCATCCTCGAGCCCGGCATGGTGTTCACGATCGAGCCCGGTCTGTACTTCCAGATCGACGATCTCACCGTGCCCGAGGAGTACCGCGGTATCGGGGTCCGGATCGAGGACGACATCCTCATGACCGAGAGCGGACCCGTCAACCTTTCTGCGGACATCCCGCGCACAGCTGACGAGGTCGAAGCCTGGATCGCACGCGCGACCTCGTGACCGATCGGTTCTCGCCGCCGCCCGCTCAGACGACGCGCCCGCTGCTGACCGGCACGTTCGGGATGGCTGCGGCGACCCATTGGCTCGCCACCGCCACGGCCCAGGCTGTGCTCGAACGCGGGGGCAACGCCTTCGACGCCGCCGCAGCGGGCGGCTTCGTCCTGCAGGTCGTCGAACCCCACCTCAACGGGCCCGGGGGCGATCTCGTCGGCCTCTTCCAGGCGGCCGAGGATCCGCGGCCCCGCGTGCTCATGGGCCAGGGGCCGGCGCCTCGCGGCGCGACGATCGAGCACTACCGCGCGGAGGGGCTCGAGACCGTGCCGGGCGCCGGCGCCCTCGCGGCCGCGGTGCCGGGAGCAGTCGACGCCTGGCTCGTCCTGCTGCGCGACTACGGCACGTGGGAGCTCGCCGACGTCCTCGCTTTCGCGATCGGCTACGCCCGCGACGGGCACCCTCTGCTCGCGTCCGCGTCAGCGACCATTGCACGCGTCGCGCAGCTCTTCCGCGACGAATGGCCGTCCTCGGCCGATCTGTGGCTGCCCGGGGGCACCGTGCCGCGGGCCGGCGATGTGTTCCGGAACCCCGCGCTCGCCGCGGTGTTCGAGGGTCTCGTGGCGGCGGGACGAGACGCCGCAGACCGGGCCGCGCGCATCGAGGCTGCTCGCACCGAGTGGCGGACGGGCACGGTCGCGCACGCGACGGCCGCGTTCGCGGCCCGACCCCATCGACACTCGACCGGAGGCCACCACGCCGGGGTGATCACGGAGGCCGATTTCGCCGACTTCTCCGCAGGGTACGAGGAGCCTCTCACGACGACCTTCCGCGGACGGACCGTGGTCAAGGCCGGCGCGTGGACGCAGGGTCCCGCACTGCTCGAGGCGCTCGCCCTGCTCGATCCGCTGCCCGATGAGCGCCTCGACCCCGCGACTCCGGAGGGCGCGCACACGATCGTCGAGGCCTTCAAGCTGGCCCTCGCGGACCGCGACGCGCACTTCGGCCACGACAGCGTGGTCAGCGAGCTCCTCGACCCCGCCTTCCTCGCCGCGCGTCGTGCGCAGCTGCTCCCGGATGCCTCGCACGAATGGCGCCCGGGTACCGTGGCGGGGCGCGCACCGCATCGTCCGCCGCTCGTGCGTCCCGACGGGACGAGCGTCGCCGGCACAGGCGAACCGACGGTCGGGCGAGCGGGCGAGACGCGCGGCGACACCTGTCACATCGACGTCGTCGACGGGTGGGGCAACATCATCTCGGTGACGCCGTCCGGCGGCTGGCTGCAGTCGTCCCCCGCGATCCCGGAACTCGGTTTCGCGCTAGGCACGCGCCTGCAGATGACCTGGCTCGACGAGACGTCGCCCGCCGCACTCCGCCCGGGCGCCCGCCCGCGCACGACCCTCTCCCCGACCCTCGTCATGACCGGCGACCGGGCCGACATCGCGATGGGGACGCCCGGAGGCGACCAGCAGGACCAGTGGCAGCTGCCGATGCTGCTGCGCATGCTGGTCGGGGGCTGGGACGCGCAATCGGCGATCGATGCGCCGACGCTTCACACGACCGCGATGATCGACTCGTTCTGGCCGCGCACCTGGACGCCCGCAGGAGTGGTGATGGAAGACCGGCTCGGCGACGAGGTCGCCTCGGGCCTGCGCGCGCGGGGGCACGACGTCACCGTGGTCGGGCCGTGGAGCCTCGGACGTCTCTCGGCCGTCGGCATCGACCGCTCGCGGGGACTGCTCTGGGCGGCGTCGAACCCGCGCGGGATGCAGGGCTACGCGGCCGGTCGCTGAAGCGGAGCGCCCGCCCTCATTGCGACAACCGGCGGTGGCACCACGGCGCGACCAGCTCGGCCACGGCGCCGCCGACCTCCTCGGCATCCCGTTTGCGTCCCGCGACCTCGAAGGAGTGGCGGCCGCCCTCGACCCGGAGCAACTCCGCGTCGGCGCATCCGGCGACGACGCTCTCGAGGTCGGTCACCGGGTCGACGAACGGATCGCGGGTCCCGGACACGAACAGCTGAGGCGACGTGACCTCCGGCAGATGAGCCGCACGCGGACGGTCGGGCCGACCGGGCGCATGCAGCGGGTACCCGAGGTAGACGAGCAGAGCCGGGTCGATCGCTCCGGAAGCGGCCGCCATCGATGCCATCCGGCCGCCGTACGACTTCCCCGCCGCGACGATGGGCACCCCGGCGTGCGCGTCGGCGATGGCGCGGAAGACTGCCGCCCACGACGCGATGGCGTCACCGGCGGCGCCGGGCAGTCGGCGGCCCGCCACCACATAGGGGAACGGAAAGCGCACGACATCGATCCCGGCCGCCGCGCCGGCATGCGCGAAACCGCCGAGGAACGGATGCTCGGGTCCGGCGCCCGCGCCATGAGCGAGGATCATCACAGCGTCCGCACGCTCAGCGCGGTCGTACGTCAGCGGCAGGTCGACGGTCCCGGCCGCGATGTCGACCGGCACCGCGTCAATCATCGCTGCGGATCGGTCGCCGGGGGCTCGAGCGTACCCGGAGTCTGCGGGCCGGGGGCCTCGCCGCCGGGCACCGGGCCCACGGCCGGCGGCAGCGGGGCGTCGGCGGGGCCGGGGGCGGGCGATCCCGACGGCGGCGCGATCGGGTTGCCCGCGGGTGCCGCCGGACCGGGGGCGGGCCGATCGCCCGACGGAGCGGGCACGGGGTCGATGCGCTCGCCGTACCGGGGCGGCCCGTCCGGCACCGGCGTGGCCGGCGCCGCGGGCCGGGCCGGCGCGACGTTCAGCGCGCCACGGGCGCGATGGATGCTGCTCGCCTGCACGGTCACCTCGTAGTGGTCGGCGACGACCTGCGTCACCGATGCGAAGTCGCGACGACGGCGCACGAGAGCGAACATGACGAGGCTCATCATCATGCCGATCGCGACGCCGACCAGCATCACGCCGAGGAAAAGCTGAATGGCGGCGTCAGGAGTGCCGAAGACGAAGATCAGCGAGAAGATCAGCCCCAGGAGGATGCCGTTGATCGCACCCGTCCGCGCCGCCGTCGCATATCCGAGCCGGCCGGTGACCGTCTCGACCGACCGCAGTCCGTAGCCGACGATGGCGATCTCACGGGCCGGGATGTCGGCCGAGATGAGAGTCGACACCGCCTTCTGCGCGGCCTCGTACGTTGCGTACTCGGCGACCTTCTCACCCGTGACCGCGGGCGTCCCGCCCATCATGCTCATTCCGTCATTGTGTCACGGCCACCTTCGCGGTCGCCGACTACGCTGGAGCGGTGAGTACGCAGAGGGTTTTCGTCGCGCGCCTGGTCGGGTGCGTCGTGTTCGATCCCGCAGGCGACCGTCTCGGCAAGGTCCGCGACGTGGTCGTGATCTTCCGTAAATCGGACCCTCCGCGAGTCATCGGCCTCGTCGTCGAGATCCCGGGCAGACGCAACGTCTTCCTCTCCATCGGCCGTGTCACCTCGATCGCGACCGGCCAGGTGATCACCACCGGTCTCATCAACGTGCGGCGCTTCCAGCAACGCGGCGGTGAGGTGCGGGTCATGGCCGAGCTCCTAGGTCGGAAGGTCTACCTGCGCGACGGGTCGGGCGGCGCAGTGATCGAGGATGTCGCGATCGAGCGCAACCGGCTCGGCGAATGGGACATCGGCCAGCTCTTCCTCCGCCGTCCCAAGACGAGTGCGTCGCCGTTCGCCAAGGGGCCGACGACCTTCGCGGCCTGGAAAGACGTGCGCGAGGACCAGTCCTCGGGCGCCGCCCAGTCCGCCGAGCAGCTGGTCGCGACCTATTCGGAGCTCAAGCCCGCAGACCTCGCCAACACGCTGCTCGACCTTCCGGAGGAGCGCCTGCTCGAAGTCGCCGAGGAACTCCCCGACGAGCGCCTCGCCGACGCGCTCGAGGAGATGCCCGAGGATGAGCAGGTCCACATCCTCGAGCGGCTCGGCGACGAGCGCGCCGCCGACATCCTCGACGCCATGGAGCCCGACGACGCGGCGGACCTGCTCGGTCAGCTCCCCGAAGGCCGCATCGAGCAGCTGCTCGACCTCATGGAGCCGGAGGAGGCCGAGGACGTCCGCGCCCTCCTCGAGTACGGTCCCGACACCGCGGGCGGCCTCATGACGAGCGACCCGATCGTGCTGTCGGCGGAGGCGACGGTGGCTGAGGCGCTCGCGCTCATCCGCCGACACGAGCTGCATCCGGCCCTCGCCGCATCCGTCTTCGTGACGCTCCCCCCGTACGAGACGCCGACGGGGCGACTTCTGGGCACCGTGCACTTCCAGCGGATGCTGCGCTACCCGCCTCACGAGCGACTCGGCGCGATCATCGACGACACCGTCGACCCGGTCGCGGCGTCGTCGTCCGCGGCCGAGGTCGCACGCATGCTGGCCAGCTACAACCTGGTCTCGGTTCCCGTCGTCGACCAGGCCCGCCGGCTCGTCGGCGTCGTGAGCGTCGACGATGTGCTCGATCATCTGCTTCCGGACGACTGGCGGTCGCAAGACGTCGAGCCCCAGGATGCCGCTGCGATGCGGGGGCGCCGCTGATGGCCCGCTCGTCGAAGACCCCCTCGCTCGAGGCGCCCCGTGGACGGCGCAGCGGTGTCAGCGGTGTGCTCGGTCAGCGGACGTCGCAGCCGTCCCGCGACCGGTTCGGTCGGTTCACCGAGTGGATCGCCCGGGCGATGGGCACGCCCGGCTTCCTCGTCGCGCTCTCGCTGTTCTGTGCGGCGTGGCTCGCCTGGAACACGCTCATGCCCGTCGAGCTCCGGTTCGACTCCGCGGCCAACGGCTTCACGGCGTTGACGCTCATGCTCTCGCTGCAGGCGTCGTACGCCGCGCCCCTGATCCTGCTCGCGCAGAACCGGCAGGACGACCGCGACCGCGTGCAGATCGAGCAGGACCGTCAGCGTGCCGAGCGGAACCTGGCCGACACGGAGTACCTGGCACGCGAGGTCGTCGCCCTGCGCATGGCGATCTCCGACCTGACCGACGGACTCGTCACCAAAGAGACGCTGCGCGCCGAGCTGCGTACCGCGCTCGACCGCCTCGACTCCGACGAGCGCCCGGACACGCGATGAGCACGGACGCCGTCCGCGCGGCCGTCGCGGCGGTGCGCGATCCCGAGTTGCGCAAGCCCCTGGGCGAGCTCGACATGGTGCGCGACATCGCCGTGGATGGCGCCCACGCTCGTGTCGGCATCGCGCTGACCATCGTCGGCTGCCCTGCAGCCGATCGGATCGAGCGCGACGTCCGGGATGCCGCGCTGTCCGCCCCGGGCATCGAGACGGTCTCGGTCGAGGTCGGGGTGATGACCCCGGCGGAGCGCGCCGCACTCACCGAGCGGCTGCGGGGTGGGAAGGCCGCCCGCGAGAACCCGTTCGGTCCGGACTCGCTCACACGCGTCATCGCCATCACGAGCGGCAAGGGGGGCGTCGGCAAGTCGACCCTCACCGCGAACCTCGCTGTCGCCCTCGCGCAGCGCGGCCTCGCCGTCGGGCTGATCGACGCCGATGTGCACGGTTTCTCGATTCCCGCGCTGCTCGGTCTCGTCGATGCCGACGGCCTGCCACCGCAGCCGACGCGTATCGACGGGCTCATGATCCCGCCCATCGCGCACGAGGTCCGGACGATCTCGATCGGCATGTTCCTGCCGCGCGATCAGAAGAGCTCCGGCGCGGTCGCCTGGCGCGGGCCGATGCTGCATCGCACGGTCTCGCAGTTCCTGACCGACGTGTTCTTCGGCGACATCGACGTCCTCCTGATCGACATGCCCCCCGGCACCGGCGACGTGGCCATCAGCGTGGGTCAGCTGCTCCCGCACGCCGACGTCGTGGTCGTCACGACTCCGCAGACGGCCGCCGCCGACGTCGCGGTGCGCAGCGGCCTCGTCGCCCGGCAGACCGGGCAGCGCGTGATCGGGGTCATCGAGAACATGTCGGCGATGACGCTTCCCGACGGGACATCGCTCGACCTCTTCGGCAGCGGCGGCGGGATGCGGGTCGCCGAGGCCCTGTCGACCGACCAGCCGGTGCCGATGCTCGGCTCCGTGCCGCTCAGCCCGGCTCTGCGCAGCGACGCCGACAGCGGAGTCCCGGTCGTCGTCGCGCATCCCGACGACGCCGCCGCCGAGGCGATCGCGCGCATCGCCGACACCATCGCAGGCACCGGACGCGATCTCCGCGGCCGCCCGCTGCCTCTGCGTGTGGGCTGATCAGGTCGCTTCGTCGTCGAACGGAACGTCGGCACCGCGCTCGAATCGCTTCGCCGCCTCGCCCGCAGCATCCATCCCGACGGCGGTCGCCGTGCTGATCGCCGCACCCGCGGCGGCCGCGCGCACCGTCGGTACGGGGGCGTCCTCGAGGAGAGCGTCGCGGATGATGCGACGCGGGTCGTACTGCCGAGGGTCGAGCTTGCGCCATTCGACGTCGGAGAAGTCCTCTCCCATCTCGTCCTTGACGCGGTCCTTCGCGCCGTTGACCCAATCACGTGCCCGGACCGTGAAACGCGCGAGCATCTCGGCGAGCTGCGGAAGGCGCTCGGGTCCGAGGAGCAGGACAGCGGCGACCCCGATGAGGATGAGCTTGTCCCCGTCTAGGCCGAAGAACATGACCCCAGATTACCCGTGCGCCTCAGCGGCCGGAGCCATCCGCGCGCCTACGCTGGAACAAGGAGGAATGCATGGGTGATCAGGAAGCGATCCGCAGGTTCGCGATGGAGGCGACGGTGGAACCGGAGCACATCTCTCGCGCGCGTGCACACGCCCTCGAGATCGGAGCCGCGCCGATCAGTGCGCCGGTGGGCGCGCAATGCGCTGTGCTCGCCGCCGCGACGGGCGCACTCAACATCGTCGAGATCGGTACCGGCGGCGGCGTCTCCGCGCTCTGGCTGCTCCATGGGGCGCCACGCGCCACGCTGACCACGATCGACATCGAGCCCGAGCATCTGGCCGTCGCCCGGCAGTCCTTCACCGAAGCGAGGATCCCTCCGGCTCGTGCCCGCTTCATCACGGGCCGCGCGGCTGATGTGCTCCCCCGCATGAATGAGGCCTCGTACGACATCGTGCTGGTGGACGCCGACCCCGACGGTGTCATCGAGTACGTCGAGCATGGGCTTCGGCTCGTACGCCCGGGCGGGATGGTCCTCGTGCCCCGTGTGCTGGCAGGTGGGGCCGTCGCCGACCCCGTCCGCCGCGACGACGTCACCCGCGCCTACCGCTCGCTCATCCACGAGACACAGTCGTCGCCGGCGGTGCTCGGCGCGCTGTCGATCGTCGGAGAGGGACTGTTGCAACTCACGACGGCAGCCACCGCCTGACGGCGGCTCAGCGGCAGAGACGGAAACGGCCGGCCCCAGAGGGACCGGCCGTTTCCGTGCAGCATCGTCAGGCTGCGCCGACGACTCCGCTCAGCACGCTGTGGAGTTCCTTGGCCTCTTCATCATTGACCGAGACGACCAGACGCCCTCCGCCTTCGAGGGGGACACGCACGATGATCAGGCGCCCCTCCTTCACGGCCTCCATCGGTCCGTCTCCGGTTCGCGGCTTCATGGCTGCCATCGCGGCTCCCTTTCGTCATGAGGACTACCTGAAGAGTTTATCGTGCAGCGCAGGCACAGCGCGGACACGTCCCTCAGGGAATCTGAGCGAAGGTGCTTCCGAGCGCATACATCGTGTGGATCCACCACCACTGCGCGGCTATACCGAGCACCAGCACGCTGATGCGCCACCAGAGCGCGCGGGGCAGCGCGACGGCGCCCCAGAGCGGTGACAGCGGGACGAGCAGTCGGAACGTGCTCGACTGGGGGAAGAAGACCGCCAGCAGGTAGAGGACGTACGCGGCCGACCACAGACGTATCGGAACACCGAGGCGACGCACGCGGCGATCAGCGACGAGCAGGAGCGTGGCGAGAACCACGATCGCCGCAAGCCCCGCGAGACACACCCACGCCGGAATCCCCCAGATTCCAGACCACAGCACGGCGGCCTGCATTGTGCCGTCGAAGGGCACGAACCCCCCGTGATCCCCGATCCAGGATCGTCGCCACGCGAGTTCCGTCTGCAGGTAGGCCCCGGGATCACCCGTCACGATGCCGGTGATGACGGGCCAGGCGAATCCGCAGGCGGCCGCCAGCAGCCCGCTCGCGACGACGTGGGCGATCTCCGGCGGGTGCAGGTCGTCGTGCTGACGCCGCGACCACCGCCAGATCCCGTACAGCGCGAGCATCAGCGAGAAGGCGAGGACACCGGGCCGCGTGAAAGCCATGAGCGGGATCCACAGGTACAGCCACCACCACCGGCGGCGCTCCACGGCGAGGAGCGCGAGGAGCAGCCAGAGCTGGAAAAGCGATTCCGCGTAGCCGAGCTGGAACAGCGCGGCCATCGGGCCCGCGAAGCTGAAGAAGGCGACCGCCCACATCGCTGCCGCGCGGCCGATGCGGCGGCGCAGCAGAGCGAAGAGGACGAGACACGCGAGATAGCCGGCCGTTGCCGACACCAGGGGCGCAGCGACCGGGAATCCGCCGACGACCCACCCCACGGCGCCTGTGATGACGGGGTAGACCGGCATGAACGCCCACGCGTTCTGGGCGACGTGGCCCGCCGCGTCGAGCGGCAGCTCGGCGGGATATCCGCTGAACGCGATGAGCCAGTACCACTGCGCGTCCCACCCCATCGTCAGAGTGCCCAGAGTCGCGTCGGCGCCGAAGCGGGACCGGGGTCCGCTCAGCTCGGCCGCTCCGAGCAGGAAGCCCGTCGTGACAGCGCGCGAGAGCAGGTACATCAGCGCGATCGCAACCGCGGGCGGCAGCGCGATCGCGGCGCGACGCAGCGACCTCATGCGCGCCGGGTCACCGGTTCGAGAGCCAGGTGCGCAAGCCGCGCTCGACGGCGTCGATCTGCTCGACCGGCACCCGCTCCTGGTCGTGGTGCGCGAGCGAGGGGTCGCCCGGGCCGTAGTTGACGGCGGGCACTCCCAACGCCGAGAACCGGGCGACATCCGTCCAGCCGTACTTGGGGCGAGGCTCGGCTCCCACCGCGGCGACGAACTCCTGGGCGAGCGGCGCATCCAGGCCCGGTCGTGCACCTCCGGCGAGGTCGACCACCTCCACCTCGAAGCCGTGGAAGAACTCGCGGACGATCGCGACGGCCTCTTCGGGCGAACGGCTCGGCGCGAAGCGGTAGTTGACCTCGACCTCGCAGAGGTCGGGGATGACGTTCCCGGCGATGCCGCCCGAGATCCGGACGGCGTTGAGCCCCTCGCGATAGACGAGTCCTTCCACCTCGACGTCGGCGGGCGTGTGCTCCGACAGTCGCTGGAGGATCGGGGCCGCGTGGTGGATGGCGTTGTCGCCGATCCACGCGCGGGCGCTGTGGGAACGCACCCCGTGCGTCCGCACGATCGCGCGCAGATTGCCGTTGCAGCCGCCCTCGACCTGACCGTTGGAGGGCTCGCCGAGGATCGCGAAGTCGCCCGCGAACAGGTCGGGACGGTTCGCCGCGAGCCGCGTCAGGCCGTTGAGCTCGGCGGCGACCTCCTCGTGGTCGTACCACATCCACGTGATGTCGACGCGCGGGTCGACGAGCTCTGCCGCGAGCTTCAGCTGCACCGCGACGCCCGCCTTCATGTCGACGGTCCCTCGCCCCCACAGGAACTCCTGCCCGTCCTCGACCATCTCGCGAACGGGCAGGTTCGCGTTGATGGGAACGGTGTCGATGTGACCGGCGATGACGACGCGCTGCGCGCGACCGAGCTGCGTGCGCGCGACGATCGTGTCGCCGTCGCGGATGACCTCGAGGTGCGCCAACGGCGATACGGCGGCGAAGATGGCGTCGGCGAGGGCCGTCTCGTCGTCCGACACGCTGGGGATGTCGCACACCGCCCGAGTCAGATCGGCGCTGGACACGGTCAGATCGAGCTCGGGCATGCGGCGATTCTATCGGCGGCGACTGCACCGATAACCTGGAGCCATGAGCGAACGGTGGGCATGGGGCGTGGGACTCGCGACCTCGAGCAGCGATGGCACGACACTCGACACCTGGTTCCCGGAGCCCGCGCTCGGGACACCGGCGGCCGCCGAGTCCGCCGCCGCGATGGTGACCTGGGCGCCGCTCGCAGCGGACGACGAGCGCCGGGGCGTGACGGTCGAGGCCGTCACCATCTCGATCGACCTCGATGCGGCGCCGGCGTCGACCCCGGATGCGTACCTCCGCCTGCACGTGCTCTCACACCGCCTCGCGGCACCGAACACCGTCAATCTCGACGGGATCTTCGGGCACCTCCCGATCGTCGCCTGGACGACCGCGGGCCCGATGCACCCGGATGACGCGACGCGCCGTCGGCCGTTGCTCCAGCGCGACGGCATCCAGGTGCACAGCCTCGACAAGTTCCCCCGTCTGCTCGACTACGTCACTCCCCCCGGTGTGCGCATCGCCGACGCCTCCCGCGTCCGCCTGGGCGCGCACCTCGCACCGGGCAGCACCGTGATGCACGAGGGCTTCGTGAACTTCAACGCCGGCACGCTCGGCGCCTCCATGGTGGAGGGTCGCATCTCGCAGGGCGTCGTGGTCGGTGACGGGAGCGACATCGGGGGCGGCGCCTCGATCATGGGCACGCTGTCCGGCGGCGGCAGCCACCGGGTGTCGATCGGCCGTCGCACGCTGCTCGGCGCCAACGCCGGCATCGGCATCTCGCTCGGCGACGACTGCGTGGTCGAGGCCGGGCTCTACGTCACGGCAGGGTCGAAGATCGTCCTCGCCGACGAGCCCGCCACGGCCTCGGGTGCGCGTCCAAGCGTCAAGGGCGCAGAGCTGTCCGGGCGCGACGGCATCCTGTTCCGCCGGAATTCGCTGACCGGCGCGATCGAGGCTGTTCGCCGCGCGGGGGTCGGAGTCACGCTCAACGAGGCTCTGCACGCCTGATCGCGTCGCGTGATCCGGGCGGCGCTCAGAGCAGGAGCGCCGAGAGCAGACCGCCCCACAGGCACACCACGGCGAGCATGCCGAGGCTGTACCAGAGCGACGCCCGGAGGATCTCCGACTCGCGTCCGGCGAGTCCGACCGCGCCGGCCGCGATCGCGATCGACTGAGGCGAGATGACCTTGGCGGCTGTGCCGCCTGCCGTGTTCGCAGCGACGAGCAACCCGGGGTCGACGGAGATCTGCTCGGCGGTGGCGACCTGGAGGGGCGCGAACAGCGTGTTGTTGTTGACGACCGACCCCGTCAGGAAGACGCCGATCCAGCCGATGGTCGGTGCGAGCAACGGGAAGAGCGGCCCGACCGCCGCCAGAGCCGTGCCCATCGAGGCCGAGCCGCCCGAGTAGTTCGCGACGTTGGCCAGGACGAGAATGATCGCGATGAGCAGCAACGCGCGCCAGAGGCCGCGCACCGTCTCCACCAGTGTCCACACCAGGTCGGCCGCGCGCAGGCGCGGCGTCGTCCAGAACGACACGATCACCGCCAGCAGGATCGCCGTGCCCGTCGCGTTGATGGGAGTGAAGCCCCACGTCGCCGTGACGACATCACCGCCGGGGGTCTGCACGCTGCCGGTGAGCCCGGGCATCGGAACCGCGAGCACCAGCGCGGCCAAGGGCCCGCCCGCGGCGAACAGATTCTTGAACACCGGCAGGCTCCAGACCAGGATGACCGCCGTGAGGATGTAGAACGGGCTCCATGCCGCGATCACCTTACGTACATTGGCGCTGTGCGGCTCCGGCTCGGGCGCGCCGACTTCACGATGGACCCGCCGAGGCTGCCAGACCCGGCCGAGGAGGAAGAGCGCGACCATCGCAGCCAGGCCTGCTCCGAGGTCGGCGAGCTCGGGGCCGAGGAACCACAGCACGCCCGCCTGCACGCCGCTGAAGACGATGGTGACCAGCAGCGTGGCCGGCCACGTCTCACGCAGCCCGCGGAAACCGTCCAGGATGACCACGAGCAAGAACGGGATGAGCAGCGTCAGGGGCTGCAGCACCAGCACCATTGCACGCGACAGCTCCTGCACCTCGAGGCCGCTGACCTGCGCACCCACGATCACGGGGATGCCGATGGCGCCGTATGCCCCCGCCGCCGCGTTGGCGACGAGCGAGATCATGGCCGCCCGCAGCGGGCGGAACCCGAGCTGCACCAAGAGCGCGGCGCAGATGGCGATGGGCACGCCGAACCCGGCGGCGCCCTCCAGGAAGGCACCGAAGGAGAAGCTGATGAGCAGCACCTGGATCCGCTGATCTTTCGAGATGCCCCCGATCGATGAACGAATGACGTCGAAGCGACCGCTCGCGACAGCGAGCTTGTAGAGCCACACCGCCATCACGATGATGTAGGCGATCGGCCAGACCGCCGTGAGCAGGCCCAGCAGGCCCGCACCCCCGACTGCCGTGAGCGGCATCCCGAATCCGAGTGCGGCCACCAGCAGCTGCGCGACGAGCGCGATGAGACCGGCGAGGATGCCGCTGAGGCGAAGTCCGACGAGCGCGACGAGGAAGACGATGATCGGAATGGCGGCGACGAGTGCCGACAGCGCCAGCGAGCCGAGCGGATCGGTCGTCTGCATCCACATGC
This sequence comes from Microbacterium sp. M4A5_1d, assembly GCF_053345465.1. Classification (NCBI taxonomy): domain Bacteria; kingdom Bacillati; phylum Actinomycetota; class Actinomycetes; order Micrococcales; family Microbacteriaceae; genus Microbacterium; species Microbacterium sp. M4A5_1d. The sequence goes on along the minus strand of NZ_JBKFAD010000001.1, from coordinate 189,485 downwards.
TTCGCTCCCCTGCTCGTGCGTGCGGCCCACCCTAGACCGGGCCGCACACCCGCGCGAGGGGGGCGTATGCTCGCGTCAGGAGGTGGCTCGATGGCCGATCGCTTGCCGAAGAAGGTGTACGAAGCCGAGTTGCGGCGGCTGCAGGCGCAGCTCGTCGACATGCAGGCCTGGGTGCAGGCCACCGGCGCCCGCATCGTGGTGATCTTCGAGGGGCGCGACGCCGCGGGCAAGGGATCCACGATCAAGCGCGTCGCCGAGTATCTCAATCCTCGGGTCGCGCGCATCGTCGCGCTTCCCGCGCCGACCGAGCGCGAACGCTCGCAGTGGTACTTCCAGCGATACGTCGCGCATCTGCCGGCCGCCGGCGAGATCGTCCTCATGGACCGGTCCTGGTACAACCGCGCCGGGGTCGAGCGGGTCATGGGCTACTGCACCAACGAGGAGTACCACCGGTTCCTGCATCAGGCGCCGATCTTCGAGCGGATGCTCGTCGAGGACGGCATCCTGCTGCTGAAGTACTGGTTCAGTGTGTCGGATGTCGAGCAGGAGAAGAGATTCCGGTCGCGCAACGAGGATCCGATGCGGCGGTGGAAGCTCTCCCCCAACGACGTGCTCTCGATCACCAAGTGGGAGGACTACTCGCGCGCGAAGGACACGATGTTCGTGCACACCGACATCCCGGAGGCGCGCTGGCACGAGGTCGACAACGAGGACAAGCGCCGAGGCCGGATCAACATGATCCACCATCTGCTCGGACAGATCCCCTACGAAGTGGTCGAGCGGCCTGAGATCGAGATCCCACCGCGCCCGCCATCCGGGGGTTACGACCGCCCGCCGCAGCAGCTCGACGGATACGTCCCCGACTACGCGGCGACACTGATCGACAAGTGACACACGGGGTGCCCCGGTCCAGCGGCACCCCGCGGACGTCGAGGTAACGTGGCGCGATCCGCGACCGCATGGGAGAGGCCGGCACATCGCTGTGATGTGCCGGCCTCTCGTGATCGTCGAGCCCTGTTCAGGAGGTGGGGTAGTCCCGCTCCGCCGAGCCGACGTACAGCTGCTGCGGACGCCCGATCTTCGTCTGCGGGTCGTTCTGCATCTCGCGCCAGTGCGCGAGCCAGCCGGGCAGCCGACCGATCGCGAACAGCGGCGTGAACATGCGCGTGGGGAAGCCCATCGCCTTGTAGATGACGCCCGTGTAGAAGTCGACGTTCGGGTACAGGCGACGCTCGCGGAAGTAGTCGTCGCTCAGGGCGATCTCCTCGAGCTCCTTCGCAAGATCGAGCAACGGGTCGACGACGCCGAGCTCGTTGAGGACCTCGTCCGCGGATTCCTTGACGAGCTTCGCGCGCGGGTCGTAGTTCTTGTAGACCCGGTGCCCGAAGCCCATGAGCTTCACGCCGTCTTCCTTGTTCTTCACGCGGGCGACGAAGCGCTCGACGCTCTCGCCGGAGTCGCGGATGCGGGCCAGCATGTCGAGGACGGCCTCGTTCGCGCCGCCGTGCAACGGTCCGTAGAGCGCGTTGATACCGGCCGAGATCGAGGAGAACTGATTCGCACCGGTCGACCCGACCAGGCGCACGGTCGAGGTCGAGGCATTCTGCTCGTGGTCCTCGTGCAGGATGAGCAGACGCTCGAGCGCGCGCGAGACGACCGGGTTGACCTCGTAGTTCTCGGCGAGGACGCCGAAGTTCAGGCGCAGGAAGTTGTCGACGAAGCTCAGCGAGTTGTCGGGGTAGAGGAAGGCCTGCCCGACGCTCTTCTTGTGCGCGTACGCGGCGATCACGGGCAGCTTCGCGAGGAGCCGGATCGTGTTGAGCTCGACGTGCTCGGGGTTGTTCGGGTCGGACTGGTCCTCGTAATACGTCGACAGGGCGGCGGTGGCGGCGGACAGCACCGACATCGGGTGCGCGGTGTGCGGCAGAGACGAGAAGAAGCGCTTGAGGTCTTCGTGCAGCAGCGTGTGACGACGGATGCGGTCGTCGAAGTCAGCCAGCTCGTCAGCCGTGGGCAGGTCGCCGTAGAGCAGGAGCCAGGCCACTTCGAGGTACGTCGAGTGCTTGGCGATCTGCTCGATCGGGTAGCCGCGGTAACGCAGGATGCCCTGGTCACCATCGATGTAGGTGATGGCGGACCGCGTGGCCGCGGTGTTGACGAAGCCGTAGTCGAGGCTCGTGTGGCCCGTCTGCTTGGTGAACGTCGAGAAATCGACGCTCGGAACTCCGTCGGTTCCGTGCAGCACCGGCAATTCGGCGGTGCGGTCACCGATGGTGACGGTGGCCTTCTGCGGGGTGCCCGTGTCGTTCACGAAGCCTCCTTGCGATCGTCCGGTGCGGTCATTACAGCCTATCGGGCGCACGGGCCTACTCCGTACGGCGCCAAAGGATCAGCGGATCGGTAGGAGAGAACCTACGACCCCGTCAGGCGTGCGGCAGCGGCGTCGATCCGCTCCTGCGACGCGGTCAGCGAGAAGCGAACGTGCTGCGGGAACTGCGTTCCGTAGAAGTGGCCGGGGCCCGCGAGGATGCCGAGTTCGGCGAGCCGGCCGAGCGTCTTCCACGCGTCCTCTTGCGCCGTCGCCCACAGATAGAGTCCCGCTTCGCTGTGATCGATACGGAAGCCCGCGCGCTCGAGCGCCGGTCGGAGCACATCGCGACGGCGGCGGTACAGGTCCTTCTGTCGGGCGACGTGACCGTCGTCGCCCAGGGCTGCGACCATCGCCTGCTGCACGGGCAGGGGCTGCATCAGTCCCAGGTGCTTCCGCGCGGTGAGAAGCCGGGCCACGATCGTCGGGTCGCCGGCCAGGAACGCCGCCCGATAACCTGCGAGGTTCGACTGCTTGCTGAGCGAGTACACCGACAGCAGACCGCTGACGTCGCTTTCGCTCACCCGCGGGTCGAGCACGCTCGGCACCGTCTCGCTCGCCCAGGGCCCGTCCCAGCCGAGCTCGGCGTAGCATTCGTCCGAGACGACGACGGCGCCGAGCTCGCGTGCGCGGGCGACGATCCGCCGCAGCTCCGCGACGTCCAGCACGCGTCCGTCGGGGTTTCCGGGCGAGTTGACCCAGACGAGTCGGGTGCCCTCCGGGTAGTCGGCCGGGTCGTCTGCGGCTGCCGGCGTCGCACCGACCAGGCGGGCGCCGACCTCGTACGTCGGGTAGGCGGCGCGGGGATGCACGACGACATCGCCGGCACCGAGGCCGAGCAGCAGCGGGAGGAGCGCGACGAGCTCCTTCGACCCGATCGTTGGCAGCACGCTGTCGGGGGCCAGACCGGTGACACCGCGGCGACGCTCGTACCACCGCACGATGGCCTCCCGAAGCGCGGGGGTGCCGACGGTCTGCGGGTACGCATGCGCGTCGGTCGCTTCGCGCAGGGCGCGGGCGACGACCTCAGGCGTCGGGTCGACCGGCGACCCGATGGACAGGTCGACGATGCCGCCCGGGTGGCGGCGGGCCTTCTCGGCGTAGGGCGCTACGGCGTCCCAGGGGTAGTCGGCGAGGTCGCGGACGCTCAATGCCCCTCCCCCTGCGGCGGCAGCGCGGCCACGAGGGGGTGGTCCTTCGCGATGACGCCGACCTTCGCGGCACCTCCGGGAGATCCCAGGTCGTCGAAGAACTCGACGTTCGCGGTGTAGTAGTCCTGCCACTCGTCCGGCAGGTCGTCTTCGTAGTAGATCGCCTCGACCGGGCACACCGGCTCGCATGCGCCGCAGTCGACGCATTCATCCGGGTGGATGTAGAGCGAGCGCTCACCCTCGTAGATGCAGTCCACGGGGCATTCGTCGATGCAGGCGCGGTCCTTCACGTCCACGCACGGGAGGGCGATCACATAAGTCACATGACGAGTCTAGTTCGTGCGATCGGACGCGGCCGCCCGGCGTGCTCCCGCGAACGAGGGCCAACCGACCACGACGGCCACCATGACCGGCACAGCGAACGTCCAGATCAGCCCGGTGCTCAGCTGCCCGTCCGGCGGGGCAGGCACGACGACCGAGCCGCCGGGCCCGCGTCCGGAGAAGACGACGGTCGCGACGAGAGCGCCCAGCCCGCAGGCCAGCGCCGTCCACCGGTCGTCGGTGAGCAGCCGCAGCCCCGCGACGAGGGCGGTCACGCCGGCGACAGCGACGATGAGCCCCACCGGCAGCACACCCCAGGAGTACGCCTGGGTGATCGTCCCCGCGACACCGTAGACGGCTCCCGCGATCGCGGCGACGAGCCACCCGGCGAAGCGGGTCCAGGTCTGATTCACCGAGCCAGTCTAAGCGGCCCATCCGCACGCCCGAAGCACCGCCGCCACCAGCGCCGCCCCCGCCACGACCACGAGGAAGGGGGCGCGCGCGGCGAGCAGGACGGCGGCCACCGCCACGGCAGGCAGGCGCGCGTCCACCACGATCGCGGCGCCCGCGCCGAGCGTCTGCACGACGACCAGCGCGGAGAGCAAAGCGATCGTCAGCTGGTCGATGATGCGCTGCGCGCGTTCCCCGTCGAACCATCGCGGCGGAAGGAGGTATCCCAGCGCCTTCAGCGCCACGCAGATGATCGAGGCGACGAGGATGCCGGTCCACGGGCTCATCGGGCCTCCCCCGTCGTCTTCGCGTCATCGCCCCGCGACGAACGCCGGCCCGGCATGGCCGCGGCGACCACGATGGCCACGACGCCGGCGATGAGGACGGGGATCCCGGGCATCGTGAGGGGCGTCGCGACACCGGCGACGACTCCGGCGGCCACTCCGACGACGACCGCGTCCAGCCGGCGGAGCCGCGGCCACAGCAGCGCGAGGAAGGCTGCCGCGGCGGCCGCGTCGAGTCCATAAGCCCGGGGGTCGCCGAGGACGTCGCCGAGCAGCGCGCCGAGGAGTGTGAAGAGGTTCCATCCGATATAGATGCCCACTCCGGTCGCCCAGAAGCCGATGCGGCGTGCGCGGGGGCCCGACTGCGCGAGGGCGACTGCCGTCGACTCGTCGATCGTGAACGGGAAGGCGCTCAGCCGCCGCGCGATGCTCCCGCCGACCACCGGCGCCATGCGAAGACCGTATGCCACATTGCGAACGCCCAGGAGTGCTGCGGAGGCGATGGCCGCGGGCAGCGCCGCCCAGCCACCCGTCGCGACGACACCGACGAAGGCGAACTGCGAGCCGCCCGTGAACATCAGGAGACTGAGCACGCAGGTCTGCCAGACATCGAGCCCCGCGGCGACCCCGAGCGCGCCGAACGATACGCCGTAGGCGCTCGTCGCGACGGATACGCCGATCCCATCGCGCCACGCGCGCCGCGTCGCGGCATCCTGCTCCATCGCTCCGATGCTATCGACCCGCCGAACCGGAGGCCGCCGCGAATGCCACGACCCCGGAGGCCGAGGATCGGCAATCCGGGGTCGTGGCGGGCTTCGGGGAGCCGGATCAGGCGTTGGCGTCCTGGCGCTTCGCGCGCGACGCGGCGCGGCCGCGCTCGGTCGCATCCAGCACGACCTTGCGGATGCGCACCTTCTCGGGGGTGACCTCGACGCATTCGTCGTCGCGCGCGAACTCGAGCGACTCCTCCAGAGTCAGCACGCGCGGGGGCGTCATCGACTCGAAGGAGTCCGAGGTCGACGAACGCATGTTCGTGAGCTTCTTCTCCTTCGTGATGTTGACGTCCATGTCGTCGGCGCGCGAGTTCTCGCCGATGACCATGCCCTCGTAGACCTCTTCGGTGGGCTGGACGAAGAAGCTCATGCGCTCCTGGAGGGCGATCATCGCGAAGGGAGTGACGACGCCGGAGCGGTCGGCGACGATCGAGCCGTTCTGACGGGTCGAGATCGCGCCCGCCCACTCGTCATAGCCGTGCGAGATGGCATTCGCGATACCGGTGCCGCGCGTGATCGTGAGGAACTCGCTGCGGAACCCGATCAGGCCACGCGACGGAACGACGAACTCCATGCGGACCCAGCCGGTGCCGTGGTTCGTCATCGTGTCCATCCGACCCTTGCGAGCTGCCATCAGCTGCGTGATCGCGCCGAGGTGCTCCTCGGGGGCGTCGATGGTCAGGTGCTCGAACGGCTCGGTGAGCTTGCCGTTCTCATCGCGGCGCGTCACGACCTGCGGCTTGCCGACGGTCAGCTCGAAGCCTTCGCGGCGCATGTTCTCGACGAGGATCGCCAGCGCGAGCTCGCCTCGACCCTGCACCTCCCATGCGTCGGGGCGTCCGATGTCGACGACCTTGAGCGAGACGTTGCCGATGAGCTCGCGGTCGAGCCGGTCCTTGACCATGCGCGCGGTGAGCTTGTGACCCTTGACCTTGCCCATCAGCGGCGAGGTGTTCGTGCCGATCGTCATCGAGATGGCCGGGTCGTCGACGGTGATCGCCGGGAGCGGCCGGACGTCCTCGGGATCGGCGATGGTCTCACCGATCGTGATGTCCTCGATACCCGCGATCGCGACGATGTCGCCCGGGCCGGCGGACTCGGCCGGGAAACGATCCAGGGCCTTCGTCTTGAGGAGCTCGGTGATACGCGCGTTCGAGTGCGAACCGTCGTGGCGGACCCACGCGACCGTCTGGCCCTTCTTGAGGGTGCCGTTGAAGACGCGGAGCAGGGCGAGGCGTCCGAGGAACGGACTCGAGTCGAGGTTGGTCACCCAGGCCTGCAGCGGCGCCTCGTCGTCGTAGGACGGCGCCGGCACGTGCTCGAGGATCGCCTCGAAGAGCGGCTCGAGGTCTTCGTTGTCGGGGAGCTCGCCGTTGTCGGGACGGTTGCGCGACGCCGCGCCCGCGCGGCCCGAGGCGTACACGACGGGCACGTCGAGCAGCGCGTCGACGTCGAGATCGGGCACGTCGTCGACGAGGTCGCCGGCGAGGCCTAGCAGCAGGTCGTGGGCCTCCTCCTCGACCTCCGCGATGCGGGCGTCGGGGCGGTCGGTCTTGTTGACGAGCAGGATGACGGGGAGCTTGGCCTCGAGCGCCTTGCGCAGCACGAAACGGGTCTGCGGCAGCGGACCCTCCGACGCGTCGACGAGCAGCACGACACCATCGACCATCGACAGGCCGCGCTCGACCTCTCCGCCGAAGTCGGCGTGACCCGGGGTGTCGATGACGTTGATCGTCACGGGCACGTCGGTGTGGACGCCGTTGTAGGTGATCGCCGTGTTCTTGGCGAGGATCGTGATGCCCTTCTCACGCTCGAGATCGTTCGAGTCCATGGCACGTTCCTCGACGTGCGCGTGGTCGCCGAACGAGCCGGTCTGGCGGAGCATGGCATCGACGAGCGTCGTCTTGCCGTGGTCGACGTGCGCGACGATCGCGACGTTGCGGAGGTCAGGACGAAGGGCATGCGCCATGAAGGGGGTCCTCAGGATGAAGGGAAAACGCCGGGATGCCGACGGGACAGTTTAACGCAGGCGCCCTGCGAGTTCGCGGGGCGCCTGCGAGAAGGTCGGAGTCCGACCCTCAGGACGCGTCGAGAGCGGCCCGGCGTTCCTCGCGGCGCCGGCGCTGCTCGATCGGATCCGGCACCGGCGAGGCGGCCAGCAGTTCGCGGGTATACGACTCGCGAGGCTGCAGCAGCACCCGCGACGTCGGCCCCTGCTCGACCGTTCGCCCCGACTTGAGCACGAGGATCTGGTCCGACAGCTGGTCGACCACGGCGAGGTCGTGGCTGACGAGGATGCAGGCGAACGAGTACGTCTCCTGCAGTTCCTTCAGCATGTCGAGCACCGCGGCCTGGACCGACACGTCGAGCGCCGACGTCGGCTCGTCGGCGACGAAGAGCTTCGGCCGCAGCGTGAGAGCCCGCGCGATCGAGACGCGCTGACGCTGACCGCCCGACAGCTCGTGCGGGTAGCGCTCGAGCACGTCGCGCGGCAGCCGCACGGCGTCGAGCAGCTCGCGGGCCCGGTCGAGCCGCTCCGCCTTGGTGCCGACACGGTGGATGGCCATCGGCTCGATGATGCAGTCGCCGATCGGGAACCGCGGGTCGAGGGATGCCGCGGGGTCCTGGAAGACGACGCCGATCTCGCGCCGTACGTTCTTCGCCTTGCGCCCGCGCAGCTTCGCGAGGTCTCGTCCGCCGAGACTCAGCGTCCCGTCCGCGACCGGCATTAGCCCGAGCACGGCGCGCGCGATCGTCGACTTGCCCGAGCCGGACTCGCCGACGATGCCGAGCACCTCGCCGGCGGCGAGGTCGAACGAGACGTCCTCGACGGCGCGGAACGTCTTGCCGCGCCCGGCGTACTCGAGGACGAGTCCCTTCGCCTCCAGCACCACGTCGCGCGTGGCGCTGGCGGCGACTCGCGCCGTCAGCTCGGGGTCGAGACGGGGAACGGCGGCGAGCAGCTTCTTCGTGTAGGGATGCTGCGGCCGGGTGAGGACGTCCTCGACGTCGCCGACCTCGACCAAGTCACCGCGGTACATCACAGCGACGCGATCGGCGATGTCGGCGACGACGCCCATGTTGTGCGTGATCAGCAGAATGCCCGCATCGCGGTGGTCCTTCAGCCGCCGGAGCAGGTCGAGGATCTCCGCCTGGACGGTGACGTCGAGGGCGGTGGTCGGCTCGTCCGCGATGATGACCTTGGGGTCGAGCGCGATCGCCATCGCGATGACGATGCGCTGACGCTGACCACCCGAGAACTGGTGCGGGTACTGCTTGATGCGCCGCTCCGGCTCGGGGATGCCGACGTCGCGCAGCAGGCCGATCGACCGGTCCCGCGCGTCTTCGCCGTAGGCGACGTCGTGGAGCTCGAAGATCTCGGTGAGCTGACGCTCGATCGTGAGCACCGGGTTGAGCGCCGTCATCGGCTCCTGGAAGATCATCGCGATCTCGCTGGCACGGAGCTTGCGCATGCGCTCGTTCGGGAGCCCGATCACCTCGGTCTCGCCGACCGTGATGGATCCTCGCGTGATGGCGTTCTCCGCGAGGAGCCCCATGGCGGCGAGAGAGGTCACCGACTTTCCGGAGCCGGACTCGCCGACCACGGCCACGACCTCGCCCGGGCGCACCTCGAGCGAGATGCCCTTGACGGCGTTGACATCGCCCGATCCGGTGAGGAACGTGACCGAAAGGTCGGTGAACTTCAGTGCGGTACGCGTGGCGGTGACGCTCATGCGCGGTTCCTCCTCTTGATCTCCCGACGCACGCTGCGCGACTGGCGCGGGTCGTACGCGTCGCGGATGCCGTCGCCCAGGAAGTTGATGGACAGGGCGATCGCGAGGATCATCATGCCCGGCCACCAGAACAGCCACGGCCTGCTGGTGAAGCTGCCCTGATACTGACTGATCAGCAGGCCCAGCGACGTCTCCGGGGGGACGACGCCGAATCCGAGGTAAGACAGCGAGCTCTCGAGCAAGATCGCGCCGGCGATCGCGAACGTGGCGTTGACGGCGATGACGCCCACGACGTTCGGCATGAGGTGTCGGAAGATGATGCGCGCTCCCCCGGCGCCCGAGGCGCGAGCGGCGAGCACGAAGTCGCGCTCGCGGAGCGAGAGCACTTCACCACGAACGAGACGCGCGAGACCGGTCCAGGTCAGGAGCGACAGCATGAAAGCCAGCACGATCGGGTTCTTGCCGATGTTCCCCGCGATCTGACCCACGACAGCTGCGAGGGCGAGCAGCGGGATGACGATGAACAGATCCGTGATGCGCATCAGGATGGAGTCGACCCAGCCTCGGTAGTAGCCGGCGACAGCGCCGACGATGCTTCCGATGACGGTCGACGAGATGCCCAGGACGAGGCCCAGCAGAATCGAACGCTGCGTGCCCATCATGGTCAGTGCGAAGAAGTCCTTGCCCGTGTTCTCCTGCCCGAACGGGTGCTCGCCGATGCGGATGCCGTCGCCACCGAGCCACTCGGGGATCAGGCTCAGCGTCGGGGCGCCCCCGTTGACCACGTCACCGGCGGCGCGGTAGTCGTGCGGCCACCATCCCGGGATGCCGAAGAAACCGACCGAGGTGAAGCTCAGGAGCGTCAGGAAGATCAGGATCACCGCGGAGATCGTCGCCGCGCGGTGCCGCAGGAAGCGTCCCCAGACGATGCGGGCCTGTGAGCGGGGCGCGGCCGTGCTCTTCGCGAGCGCAGCGTCCTCGGCCTCCGCGACCGAGAGGACCGACGTCGTGGTCGGCACGTTGTCGTTCGGGTTCGTCATACTCGGATCCTCGGGTCGATGACGGCGTAGAAGATGTCCGCCAGCATGTTGAAGACGATCGCGGCAAGGCCGGTCACGAGGAAGAAGGCCATCACGGGATTCGGGTCGACCTCGCGCAGTCCGGTCGCGAACAGGTCGCCCATGCCCTTCCACCCGAACACCTGCTCGGTGACCACGGCCCCGCCGATGAGTCCGGCGAAGTCGAACGCCGCAATCGTCGCGATGGGTATGAGGGCGTTGCGGAATGCATGGCGGAAGATGACCAGCCGCTCCGGCACGCCCTTCGCCCGCGCCGTGCGGATGAAGTCCTGGTTGCCCACCTCGAGCATCGACGTCCGCGTATAGCGGCTGTACGACGCCAGCGAGATGACCGTCAGCAGCAGCGTCGGCAGCAGCATCTGCGTGCCGATGTCGAGGAAGGTCTGCCAGAACGTCCCGTCGAAGTTCGGCGTCTGCGCGCCGATCGTCGAGATCGGACGCGGCTTGCGCTGCAGGAACGAGGGCCACACGCGGAAGAGCGCGTCCACGACCGTCAGGAGGGCACCGCCGAAGATCGTGACGAACGCGACGACTGTCGCCGGCCCTCGGAAACGCCCGCCGAAGAACCGTCCGATGAGGAACGGCACGATCATCGCCAGCAGTGCACCGCCGGCGAGCACGCCCCAGTTCATGTAATAGATGAACACGTTGGTCAGCGCCAGGTGCATGACGACCACGAGTCCTGCGCTGGCCAGGCCGATGACGAGCACCCGCCGGTTGTGCAGTCCCACCGATGCCACTGTCGCGCTGAGCGCGAGCAGAACGGTGAGCACGGCCACACCGATGACGGTGAGGCGCGGCTCGCGGAACGCGTTCGTCGCCAGCATGAGGGGCAGCGCTGCCCCCAGAACCGCGGCGGTGGCGGCGAAGGTGATCGCCCGGCGCTTCAGCGAGCCGCCGCCGAGCACCTGCACGACGAAGCCGATGACGACGGCGATCACGATGATCTGTATCGGCGAGAGCTCCGGATCACGGATCCAGTCGTTGTATCCGATCGCGAGGTACTCCTTGAAGAGCACCGCCGCCCAGAAGACCGGCAGCGAGAAGAAGAGGAACGTCAGGAACGTCACCGCGTAGTCCAGGCCGGAGTACTGCCGGATCGCGGTGATGATGCCGATGGCGATGCCGATGATCAGCGCCAGGATCGTGGCGAGCAGGACGAGCCTCAGCGTCGAGGCAGCCGCCTGTCCCACGAGCGTGGTGACCTCGACGCCCTGCCGGGTGAGTCCGAGATCGCACTGGCCGATGAGGCACTTGCTCGCGCCCACGAGCCAGCCGAGATAGCGCTGGAACCAGGGCTGGTCGAGGTTCATGTATTCGATACGCCGAGCGATCAACTGTTCGCGGTTGTCCGCGTTGCTCTCTCGCAGATCGGCGAGAGGGTCGCCGGAGTTGATCGTCAGGACGTACATCAAGAGGGATGCGGCGAGCATGATGCCCACCGCTGCCGCCAGACGGCGGATGATGAATTTCAGCACGGAAGTCGAGGTCCCTTGGTCGTACGCGGGGCACGCATGTGCCCCTCACGGGAGTGTGGGCCGTCACCGCAGCGACGGCCCACACTCTGGTCGTGTCAGAGACAGAATACGTTTATTCTGCGCGCGACCACTTCTCGGCGTTCCACATGATGCCGCTCTGGCCCACCGAGTGCTGTGCGTTCTCGATGTCGGCGGCAGCAGCGTCGACACCGGGGTGAGCGAACAGCGGGATGCCGAAGAGGTCGTCCCACAGCTGCTTCTCGATGATCTTCGTCTGCTCGAGGTGCACCGACTCGTCGAGGCTCGTCGCGAGCGTCTCCCACGCCTGGTCGACGACCGGGCTCGAGTAACCGCCGTAGTTCTGCGGCTTGTCGGTGGCGTAGATGTTCTGGCCCGAGGTGATCTGGCCGGAGCCGGCCCAGGCGAACAGAGCCACGTCGTAATCGCCGCGCTCCTGGGTGCCACCGGGCTGGAAGAAGTCGGCGTTGCCGACATCCTGGATGTCGAAGCCGGCCTGGTCGCAAGACGACTTGATGAGAGCGACCTCGTCAGCACGGCGCGGGTTGGGCGCCGAGTAACCGATGCGCACGACGGTGCCGGCAGCGCCGGCGGCGTCGACGAGAGCCTTGGCCTCTTCGAGGTTCGGCTCGTCGTAGCGGCCGTCGTACGCGGCCGAGACGACCTCGTCGTAGTTCTCCTGGAAGGGGAACACCTCGCGCGCGTTCATGACCTCGGCGTCCGAGCTGACCGGCTTGATGAGGTTGTCGACGATCTGCTGGCGCGGCACGCACATCGCGAACGCCTGACGCAGCTCGAGGCTGTTCGCGAGCGACGCGTTGCCCTTGAAGTTGAAGTCGAGGTGCTCCCAGGTCAGCGTCTGGCCGGTAAGCAGCTGAGCGGCGTCGCCGAGCTCCTCGATCTGCGAGACGGTGTCGACCGTGGGCTGGGGGGCGATGACGTCGAGGTCGCCGTTCTGCAGCGCCTGGACCATCGCGTCCTGCGCGACGAAGCGGATGACGAGCTCGTCATTGGCTGCCTGCGTGCCGTAGTAGTTCTCGTTGCGCTTGAGGGTCACCGACTGGCCGGCCTCCCACGACGAGAGAACGTACGGGCCGGAGCTGGGGATGAGCGCCTCGTCCGGCAGCGTGCCGGGGGCGGTGTTCCATCCGGTGTTCCAGAACTCGGCTGCGTCTGCGAGAGCAGCGGCGTCGCCGCCGCGGATCGCCTCGACGAGCTCCTCGGTCGACAGACCGCCCTGCTCGGCGACGACGTGCGCGGGGCTGAGCATCCAGGTCTGGATCTGCCAGTCGGGGTCGGGCGCGGCGAACTGGACCGTGAACGACTTGGCGTCAGCGTCGCCCTGCGGGCCCTCGGGGACGGTGTCGCCCAAGTCCTGCGAGACGGAGTTGAAGAGCGGGCCCTCGGCGCCGGCGAGGTTGGGGTTCTGGACACCCCAGGCGAGAACGGCGTCGGCCACCGTGATGGGCGTGCCATCGGACCACTCGGCGTTGTCGGCGATCGTGTACTCGACGACCATCGGGTCTTCCGAGATCAGCTCGTACGAGCCCAGATCGGTGTTCGGCTGGATGGCGCCGACCTCGTCGAAGTAGCTGAAGCCCGCGAGGAGCCGGTCCACGATCGCCGAGTTGTACGTCGAGTACGTCTCGGGCGTGAAGCCGTTGTAGCTGATGAAGTCGTTCGGACCGACCGAAACGGCGATGGACTGGCTCGCCGTCGTCGTCTCCTGTTCGCCGCCGTCCGCCGGCGCGCAGCCGGCGACGACGAGCGCCAGGGCAGCGGCGCTCGCGCCCGCCATGGAGATACGCGTGAAACGCATTCCCACTCCTGTTCTCTTGATGATCCGGGCGACGGAAGACCTTTCCGCTCCCCGCTCGGCGACACGGTCGCCGAGTTCAGATGACCACTACCCTTGCGTGCGTTCGTTTCCAACGTGTTGCGCGAAACGAGTTCGTTAGCAAAATGTGTCCTACCCATGCCGCCGTCGGCGCACGCCTTGCTCATCGCGGAAGGCGACGGCTGAGCACATAGGCAGCCGGGAGCCCGGGCGTCGTCAGCCGCCGAAGGCTAGGGCGATGACGGCCCAGACCGCGATGACCGCGAGCGGGAACAGGACCGCGCGGTTCCAGGCGGTGGTCACGGCCTCGTCCGGGGCTTCGGGCGCGTGCTCCTCCCACGCCGAGCGGATCTCCTCGATCTCCCGCACCGCCGCCGGCATCCGCTCCGCCTCCTCCCGGACGCTCGACCAGGCACCACGGCCGACGCGCGACGGCCGGCTCGGAGAGGGGCCGCCGAAGGCGGAGATCGACCGCCCCTGGGCGGTGTCGACAATGACCTGCCAGCGCAATCGGATGTCGGTGACGGACGGCCAGGGCACACGCGTCACCCGGAGCGGGTTCGCTATGACGATCGCGTTCTCGTCGGTCGCGATGAACGGCGCGTAGAGCAGCGTGTAGATGATCCAGACCGCCAGGAGGACCCAGGGGGCCAGCAGCAGACCCTGCACGACGCCGCCCCGGACGAAGGCGTCACCGAGGAGGAACGCACCGAGCAGACCGGCGCCGGCGACCGCGATGGTCGCCGACGCCGGCCGGTAGGTCTTGCGCATACTGCGGAGGCTCAGACGCCGAACTGGAATCCGGCGCCGGGAATGGCCGCGAGCAGTTCGCGCGTGTATTCCTCGGTCGAGTGGTCGAAGACCTCGTCGGTCGTCGCCGACTCCACCAGGCGACCCCGTCGCATGACCGAGACGTTGTCGGCCACGAGACGCACGACCGCGAGGTCGTGGGTGATGAACAGATAGGTCAGGTCGAGCTCCGTCTGCAACTCCGTCAGCAGGTTCAGGATCTGACCCTGCACGAGCACATCGAGCGCCGAGACGGCCTCGTCGAGGACGAGCACGTCGGGCTTGAGCGCGAGGGCACGGGCGATCGCGACGCGCTGACGCTGCCCGCCCGAGAGCTCGCTCGGATAGCGATCCTTCGCCGCTGCCGGCAGCGACACCTGGTCGAGCAGCTCGCGTACCCGCGCCGACCGCTCCTTCTGGGTGCCGAACTTGTGCACCCGCATGGGCTCGGCGATCGTGTCGCCGACGCTGTACTGCGGGTCGAGGGTGCCGTACGGGTCCTGGAAGACCGGCTGGACCCGGCGGCGGAAAGCGAGCTCCTCGGCGCGGCTGAGCCCGCCGAGCTTCTTGCCGTCGAAGCGGATCTCACCCGACGTCAGCTGCTCCAGCTGCAGGAAGAGCTTGGCGAGCGTGGACTTGCCCGACCCCGACTCGCCGACGATCGCGGTCGTCGTTCCCTTCGCCACCTGGATGCTGACGTCGTCCACGGCGACGATCTGCTTCGACGAGAGGCCGCCGGTGCGCACCTTGTAGACACGCCGCGCGTTGCGGATGTCGATGAAGTCACTGCGCGCAGCGACCGCCTCTGCCTCGGCCTCGCGTTCCTCGGCGCGTGCGAGGAACTGCTCCCCCGCGCCGAAGACGTCGACGTCCTCGTGGTGGCGCACCGCCTGGATGCGACGTGAGGCGAGGCTCGGGGCCGCGGACACGAGTCGCTTCGTGTAGGGATGCTTCGGATCGGCGAGGATCTCCTGCGACGGGCCCGACTCGACCACGCGACCGCGGTACATCACGACGAGGTGCTCGGCGCGCTCGGCCGCCAGGCCGAGGTCGTGGGTGATGAACAGCACCGACGTGCCGAAGTCCGTCGTGAGCGTGCCGAGGTGGTCGAGGATCTGGCGCTGCACGGTGACGTCCAGAGCCGACGTCGGCTCATCGGCGATGAGGAGCTTCGGACGCGCCGACAGACCGATCCCGATGAGCGCACGCTGACGCATACCACCGGAGAACTGGTGCGGGTACTGCCGCATCCGGTCGGCAGCGTCGGGCAGCCCTGCCTCGGTGAGGACCTCGACGGCACGATCGCGGACCGCGGCGCGACCGGTCGCGCTGCGGTTCGAGCGGACAGCCTCGCGCACCTGGAACCCGACGGTCAGCACCGGGTTGAGGTTCGACATGGGATCCTGCGGGACGTAGCCGATCTGCGCCCCGCGCACGGCCTGCAGCTCGCGGTTCGACAGCGCCGCGAGGTCGCGGCCCTCGAACATGATCTGGCCGTCCGTGATCCGCCCGGTGCCCGGGAGCAGCCGGATGATCGCCTGAGCCGTCGTGGACTTACCGGAACCGGACTCGCCGACGATCGCGACCGACTGGCGCGGGTAGATCGTCAGGTCGACGCCGCGGACGGCCGGGACGAGTCCGGCCTTCGTCTGGAACCCGACGTGGAGGTTGCGGATGTCCAGCAGCGGCGTGGCATCCGAGGACGTGGTGTCGCTCATCGGCGCGCACGCTCCTTCGGGTCGAGGGCATCGCGCACGACGTCACCCAGCATGAGGAAGGACAGGACCGTCACCGACAGGGCGGCGGCGGGGTAGATCAGCACCATGGGGCTCGTGGTGAGCGACTGGCGCGCGGAGTTGATGTCGTTGCCCCAGCTCATCACCGTCCCGGGCAGGCCGATGCCGAGGAACGACAGGGTCGCCTCGGCGACGATGAAGGTTCCGAGCGACACCGTGGCCACGGCGATGACGGGTGCGATCGCGTTGGGCAGCACGTGACGCAGCAGCACGCGCCAGCGCGAGACGCCGAGCGCGATGGACGCCACGACGTAGTCGGCCTGCTTCGCCGTCAGGACCGCGCCGCGCATGATGCGAGCGATCTGCGGCCACGCGAAGACCGCGATCACGAGGGCGACGACGAGCGGCGTCCGGTCGGGCACGACCGACATGAAGACGATGGCGCCGAGCACGGTCGGGATGGCGAAGAAGATGTCCGCCACGCGCGACAGGATCGCGTCGAGGATGCCGCCGTAGTATCCGGCGAGGGCGCCGACGATCGAGCCGAAGATCGTCACCATGAGCGTCGCGATGAAGCCGACCATGACCGACGACTGCGTGCCGTAGATCACGCGGGCGTAGACGTCGCAGCCCTGGCGGGTGAATCCGAAGATATGTCCGGCACGCGGACCGGCGTTGCTGTCGGCCAGCTGACAGTTCGCGGTCGGCGACACGGGCGAGAAGAGCCCGGGGAACATCGCGACGACGAGGATCAGCACGATGAGCACGGCGGAGACCCAGAACATGGGCCGGCGGCGCATCGACTGCCACGCGTCGCTCCAGACGGTGCGCGGCTTGTCGTCGGTCGAGACGGCGTCGATCGCCTGGAGCGGCGTCTCCTCCTCGGGAGCGACGAAGTGTTCCTGATTCCGGCGGAGATTACTTGGCATAGCGGATCCTCGGGTCGAGCCAGGCGTACAGGAGATCGACGAGCAGGTTCGCCAGCATGATGATGATCACCATGATGGCGACGAAGGACACGACCGTGGGTCCCTCACCGATCGTGATGGCGCGATAGATCGTGCCGCCGACGCCGTTGATGTTGAAGATGCTCTCGGTCACGATCGCGCCGACCATCAGCGATCCGAGATCCACGCCCAGGTAGGTCACCACGGGGACGAGCGAGTTGCGCAGGACGTGCACCGTGACGACGCGACGGCGGCTGAGGCCCTTGGCCGTCGCCGTGCGGACGAAGTCAGCGGAGAGGTTCTCCGCGACGGAAGAGCGGGTGAGCCGGACGATGTACGCGAACGAGACCGTCGCGAGCACGATCGCCGGCAGGAGGAGCTCGTTCCAGGGCGCACCCGCACTGACGGTGGTGCGGAACCAGCCGAGCTGGATGCCGAGGATGTACTGCAGAACGAAACCGATGACGAAGGTCGGCACGGAGATGAGGAGCAGGCTGACGACCAGAGCGGTGGCGTCGAAGAGCTTGCCCTTGCGCAGGCCCGCGATGAGACCGACGACGATGCCGAAGAACGCTTCGATCGCGAGGGCGAGGACCGCCAGTCGCAGCGTGATGGGGAACGCCTGAGCCATGACGTCGATGACGGGGCGGCCCGAGAACGTCGTGCCCCAGTCACCCTGCAGCAGCGCCCCGATGTACAGGAAGTACTGCACGATGAACGGCTTGTCGAGGTTGTACTGCGCCCTCACCGCCTCGATGACGGCGGGAGACGGCTGACGCTCGCCGTACAGGGCGGCGATCGGGTCTCCCGGCAAGAGGAAGACGAGGGCGTAGATGAGAAGGGTCGCCCCGAAGAAGACGGGGATCAGCTGCAGCAGCCGTCGACCGATGAACCAGAGCATCGACGAATAGTTCCTAAATGGGTTCGGGTAGTGAGGGCGAGAGGGCCCCGGTCAGCACGGTGTCCGGGACGCGAATGCGCCCCGGACACCGTACTCGATGATCGCCTGGAGCCGAACTCAGCCCTTGGTGACCTGGTTGTAGAGCGGCACCGAGTCCCAGCCGAAGACGACGTTGTCGACGCCCTCGCCCCAGACACCGACGGCGTTCTGGTACCACAGCGGAACGCTGGGCAGATCGCGCATCAGGATCTCCTGAGCCTGCTCGTACAGGCCGGCAGCGTCCTCGATGGACGGAGCCGATGCGGCCTGCGTCAGCAGCTGGTCGAACTCCGGGTTGGTGTAGCCCTCGTAGTTCGAGCTTGCGCCGGTGCTGTACTGCGCCGACAGGAAGTTACCCTGCGACGGGTAGTCCGCCTGCCATCCGGCGCGGGTGGCGCCGGTCAGGGTGCCGGTCGTGCGCAGGTCGAGCGCAGCGGCGAACGTCGGCTGCGGTGAGCCGACCGCCTCGATGCCGAGCGTGTTGGCGATGCTGTTCGCGACAGCATCCACCCAGGCCTGGTGGCCACCGTCGGAGTTGTACGTGATGGTGAACGGTCCGGCGTACGGGCTGATCGCCTCGGCCTCGGCCCACTTCGCCTTCGCCTCTTCGGGGTTGTACTCGAGGACCTCGGAGCCGGGCAGGTCGTCGCTCCAGCCCTCGACGACCGGCGACGTGAAGTCGGTGGCCGGCGTGCGGGTGCCCTGGAAGATCGTGTCCGTGATCTCCTCGCGGTTGATCGCCATCGAGATCGCCGCGCGACGCAGCTGACCCTCTTCGTCGTTGCCGAAGTTCGGCAGGTAGAAGGGGATGTTGAAGCCCTGGAAGATCGCCGCGGGCTGGTTGACCGAACGCTCCGGGAAGTCCGTCTCGTAGGTCGCGAAAGCCGTGTCGGGAACGGTGTCGAGCACGTCGAGGTTGCCGCCCTGCGCGTCGGCGTAGGCCGACTCGAGGGAGGTGTAGAAGACGATGTTCAGACCGTCGTTCTTGACCTCGCGCACACCCTTGTAGTCGGGGTTCGGAACGAGGTTGATGCCCTCGTTGTGGCGCCATGCGCCCTCGCCGTCGAGCATGTACGGGCCGTTGCCCACGGGGTTCTCACCGAACGCCTCGAGGTCCTCGAACGCGACGGACGGCAGCGGCATGTAAGCCGTGTAGCCGAGGCGCAGCGGGAAGTCCGCGTCGGGAGCCTTGAGCGTGACCGTGAAGGTCATGTCGTCGACGACAGCGAGGCCGCTCGGGGCGGTGCTGCCGTCGTCGGACGCGCCTTCGATCGTGTAGAACCAGTACGCGCCGTTCTCATCCTGCGCGCCCGCGGTCCAGGTGTCGACGAACGTCTGAGCGGTGATCTCCTCACCGTTGGTGAACTTCCAGCCGTCGGCGACGGTGATCGTCCAGACGACGTTGTCGTCGCTCTCGATCGAGGAAGCGACCTCGTTCTCGATCGTGCCGTCGGCCTTGTAGCTGACCAGGCCCGCGTACATCGAGGTGAGGATGCGGCCGCCGCCGGTCTCGGTGGTGCCGAAGGTCAGCAGCGGGTTCTGCGGCTCGGTGCCGTTCGTGGTGATGATCGCGGAGGCGTTGGAGCCCCCGCCCGTGTTGCTGTCGCCGCCGGCCGAGCAACCGGCCAGCGTGAGCGTGACGGCGGACACCAGCGCGATCGCGCCGACTCCCCAACGTCGTCTCGACATGTTTCCTCCTGGGTGACGGGTACGCGCTCACGGTCGACGGCGGCGAAGACACACCGGTGTCCGGAGCACGGGATATACCCCCGACGATAAGCGCGCTCCCGCCCTGTGACCGCATCCAGGCCCAAACCGTTACATGTCGGCAACAATCGCGCCCGTGGGGTTGTCATCGTGCACCGGGTGAGCCTCGCCCTCTGGGCGGTGCGTCAACCGGGCTGCCGGCCACCCGATCGCGACCATCCGCGGGAACCTTCCACTTCACTCGCGAGCGCCCGCGTAAGCTTTGGATAGGAAGGCGAACGGGCGCGACCACCTCTCTGATGTAAGGTCGAGTCGTTCCGGATCCCACCGGAACTCACGACCGAAGGAGAGCCGCTGTGGTGGACGACGCCATCCTCATCTACGCGAGCACGCTGGCCGCCGACATGCGACACGTCATCCCCCACGACGTGCACGACCCGTTCCTCTACATCGAGGTCGACGGCGCGCCGCACGTGGCCATCAAGTCGCTCGAGGCGGCGCGCATGCGCGACGTGCCGGGTATGACCGTGTTCCCCCTCGACGAGCTCGGCTTCGACGACTTCCGCGCCGCAGGCCAGGACCCCGACCTCGCGGAGCTCTCCACTCTCGTCGCCGCCTGCCGCAAGCTCGGCGTGACACACGCCGCCGTGCCGCCCACCTTCCCCCTCGAGGTGGCCGACCACCTGCGCGCCAACGGGGTGGAGGTCCGCGTGGACCGCGACCTGTTCGTGCAGCGCCGTCGCGTGAAGACTCCGCACGAGCTCGCCGGCATCCGCCGCGCGCAGGTCGCCGCTGAGGCGGGCGTCTCGCTCGTCGCCGATGCCATGCACCGCGCCACCGTCGACGCCGACGGCGGCCTTCTGCTCGACGGCACGCCGCTGACCTGCGAGGACCTCAAGGACCGCATCCGGTCGGTCTTCCTCCGCAACGGCTGCGAAGACGCGGGCATGATCGTCGCCCACGGAGCCCAGACGTGCATCGGACACCACGCCGGATCGGGTCAGATCTTCGAAGG
Organism: Microbacterium sp. M4A5_1d; assembly: GCF_053345465.1. Taxonomy (NCBI): domain Bacteria; kingdom Bacillati; phylum Actinomycetota; class Actinomycetes; order Micrococcales; family Microbacteriaceae; genus Microbacterium; species Microbacterium sp. M4A5_1d. The sequence continues at coordinate 168,858 of NZ_JBKFAD010000001.1, read as the reverse complement.
CGAGCCGGTCACGGTCGACATCTGCCCGCGCGACATCGCCTCGGGCGGCAATTCGGACATGACCCGGACGTTCGTCAAGGGCGACATCGACGACGAGCTCGCCTTCTACTACGACATCGTCAAGAAGTCGTTCGACGCGACGCTCGCGGCGATCCGTCCGGGACTGCCGGTGGCGGAGCTGCACCGCATCTCGTGCGAGCCCATCGAGGCCGCCGGCCAGCCGACCCAGCTGACGAAGAAGCCGGGCGAGGTGCTCGACGAGGGGTACTTCCACTCGCTCGGACACGGCGTGGGCCTCGAGGTGCACGAACCGCCGAGCCTCAACCAGAACGATGCCGTCCTCGTGGCCGGTGACGTCATCGCCATCGAGCCGGGCTGCTACCGCCAGGGCTTCGGAGGCGTTCGCCTCGAGGACATCGTGCTGGTGACCGAGGACGGCTACGAGCTCATCTCGGACTACCCCTACGACCTCGTGCCCGTCTCGCTGCCCCGGGGCAAGTGAGGATGGCGCGCGACGCCCGGATCGACGACCGCGCCGACGAGATCGTCGAGAGCTGGCGGGAACTGTGCCGGTTCCCGACAGTCGCCGGTCGACTCGACGCGATCGCAGCGGCCGCCGACTGGATCGAGGAGCGCCTCGCGCCGCTGATGGATCGCGTCGTGCGCTACGACATCCCCGGTTATGGACCCGTCGTCGTCGGTTTCCGAGCCGGGGCGAGCGATGCGTCGCTGCTGCTGTACAACCACTACGACGTCCAGCCCGAGGGCGATCCGTCGCGCTGGACCTCGCCGCCGTACGCCGCGGAGATCCGGGACGGTGCGATGTACGCGCGCGGCGCGTGCGACGACAAGGCCGACGTGGCGGGCCGTCTCGCCTCGCTTCGCCTCTGGATCGAGGACCACGACGGGCAGACTCCGTTCGGCGTCATCTACCTCGCGGACCCGTGCGAGGAGATCGGCAGCCCGGGCCTGGACGTGGTCCTCGCCGCGCACGCGGCCGAGCTGCGCGCCGACGCGTGCCTGTGGGAGAGCTACCTCCGCGAGGAGGACGGGCGCCCCGCCGTCGGGTTCGGATGCCGGGGCTCGCTCGAGATCGAGCTGTCGCTCGACATCCTCGCCGCGGCGCAGCATCCGTCGTACTCCTCGATCCTGCGCTCCGCACCGCTCGAGCTGATGAAGGCGATCTCGTCGATGCGCACCGACGACGGCCGGATCGCCGTCGCCGGTGTGCGGGATGAGGCTCTCGTCCCCGACGAGAGCGCGCGTCGCCGCACGGCGGACATCACCCTGCCCGGACCCTCGATCGCGCGTGACGGCGTGTCGCCCTATCTGCCGGGGACGGACGCGGAGCTCTCGACGCGGTTCGTCTTCGAGCCGTCGATGAGCCTCTCCGGGTTCGACCTCGACGACGGCGTGCGGCAGAGCATTCCGGCGTCGGCGTCCGCACGCGTGCGCTTCGGGCTCGTCCCCGGGATGCAGCCGGAGCGCGTGGTGGATGCTGTCCGCGCCCACCTCTCCGCACGGCATCCGGACATCTCGGTATCCGTCATCCGCGCCCTCGCGCCCGCGTACTCACCGGTCGAGTCCGCCTTCGGCGAGGCCGTCGTGCGCGCCGCCGGGCATGCCTTCGGCGCCGACGCGGTCGTCTACGACGTGATGACGGGAGCGGGTCCCGGCGCCCTGTTCCTCGAGCACCTCGGAGCCCCCATCATCTCCCCCACGGGCACCCTGCGACCGGCCGGGAACATGCACGGCTACGATGAGCACGGCTACGTCGAAGACTTCCTCGACCACGTCCAGTTCACCCTCGACGTCCTCCGGGAGCTCGAACGCAGCGGCTTCGCCGACACACCCCGGGGAGGGGCATGACGACCGATCCAGCGCACCTGCGCTCGCTGCTCGAACCCGAGCGCGAGGTCCTCGAGATCGACGACGTCGATCGGCGGATCCTGCATCGCCTGCACGAGGACGCCCGTGCGTCGATGCGCAGCATCGCGGCGGACGTCGGGATGTCGGCTCCGGCTGTCGCGGAACGCATCGCGCGGATGGAACGCGGGCACGTCATCCGCCGGCACACGATCGAGCTCGACTGGGCGGCGCTGGGCTATCCGATGCTCGTCGTGATGCCGTTACGGCTGACCGGGAACGCCGACGCTGCCGCAGTGCTGACCGCGCTCAAGGCGATCGACGCCATGACCGAGGTCATCGTCCTGGCGGCCGGGTACGACCTGATGGCGCGGTTCCGCGTCCGCGACCACGCCGATCTGCAGCGACTGCTCGTCGAGCAGGTCTGGCCGATCCCGGGCATCGACCGCGTCGAGACCATGCTCGCCATCGGCCGCCTCGCCGATCCCGAGCCGTTGCAGCACGTCCTGGCGACCGAGACCCCCGCGCGCAAACGCCGCCGCCCGTGACCCGCCATCCCCCGGCTTAACATCGACCCGGGAGGAAGAATGACGCACGTGTCACGGACCCGACTGTGGTGGGAGATCGCCCTCGTTCTGGCGCTCTCGGTCGGCCGGTCGGCGTTCTTCTCGGTGCTGTCGTTCCTCGAGGCGGTGACGAGCCCGGTGAGCCTCGGCGACCAGTCGACCTCGCTCAATCCCGGTGCAGCGACCGTCGACCCGTGGCAGGTGGTGTCGCAGGTCTTCTCGAACCTCTTCAACCTCGCGCCCGTCGCGTTGGCGATCTACTTTCTCTGGGAGCCCGGCCGCTCGGCGCTGCGCCGGATCGGTCTGGACTTCCGGGTGTTCGGAAAGGATGCCGGCGCCGGCATCCTGCTCGTCGTTCTCATCGGCGGGCCGGGCCTCGGGCTGTACGCACTCGGACGGGCGCTCGGGATCACCGTCCAGGTGGGGGCCGCACCGCTCGACGGCGGCTGGACCGCCGTCATGCTCCTCGCGCTGGCCGCCCTGGGGGCGGGACTCACCGAGGAGGTCATCTTCATCGGTTACCTGTTCGACCGGCTTCGCCGTCTCGGCTGGAGCACGTGGACGATCATCCTGTCGACCGCCGCGCTCCGCGGGATGTACCACGCGTACCAGGGCGTCGGCCCGATCTTCGGGAACATCGCGATGGGCGTGGTCTTCGGGTGGGTCTACCACCGTTGGGGCCGGGTCATGCCGCTCGTCGTCGCGCACGTCGTGATCGACCTCATCGCGTTCATCGGCTACCCGCTGGCCGCATCGTGGTGGCCCGGGCTCTTCTGACACGTCGCGCTCACCGAGCACGCACCCCCGCGTCGAGCACGCACGCTGAACGGTGCGAGCTCGACGGGACGGTGCGTTCTCGCGACGCCGGGGGCGTCAGGCGAAGGCCTCCGGCGGCGGGCAGGCGCACACGAGGTTGCGGTCGCCGTAGGCCTGGTCGATACGACGCACCGGTGGCCAGTACTTGCCGCGGACGAGGGACCGCACGGGATAGACGGCCTCTTCGCGCGAGTAAGCGTACGACCAGGCCGACGCGACCGCCGCTTCAGCCGTGTGCGGCGCGCCGACGAGCGGGTTGTCATCGGCCGGCCACTCCCCCGCGGCGACCCGGTCGGCTTCGGCGCGGATCGCGATCATCGCCTCGACGAAACGGTCGATCTCGGCGAGGTCCTCCGACTCCGTCGGCTCGACCATGAGCGTCCCCGCCACCGGGAACGACATCGTCGGCGCGTGGAAGCCGTAGTCGATCAGCCGCTTCGCGACGTCGTCCACGGTGATGCCGGTGCGCTCCCGCAGAGGACGCAGATCCAGGATGCACTCGTGCGCGACGAGTCCGCCTTCGCCGGCGTAGAGCACCGGATAGTGCTCGCGTAGCCGCGCCGCGATGTAGTTCGCCGCGAGCACCGCAGCTCCCGTGGCCGCCCGCAGCCCGGCTGCCCCCAGCATGCGCACGTACGCCCACGAGATCGGAAGGATGGATGCCGAGCCGTAGGGCGCGGCCGAGACCGGACCGCCCTCGAAGACGAACCCGCCCGCGTGCTCGGCCCGCTGGGCGTGCGGGTGCGACGGCAGGAACGGCGCCAGGTGCGCCTTGGCAGCCACGGGGCCCACGCCCGGTCCGCCGCCCCCGTGCGGGATGGCGAACGTCTTGTGGAGGTTGAGATGCGAGACGTCGCCACCGAGGTCGCCGAAGCGCGCGAAACCGAGGAGGGCGTTGAGGTTGGCGCCGTCGACGTAGACCTGACCGCCCGCCGCGTGCACCGCATCGGTGATCGCGAGCACCTCGTGCTCGTACACCCCGTGAGTCGAGGGGTAGGTGATCATGAGAGCGGAGAGCGCCGCAGCATGCTCGTCGATCTTGGCGCGGAGATCGTCGAGGTCGACGTTTCCCGCTTCGTCGCAGGCCACGACCACGACGCGCATACCGGCGAGCACGGCAGACGCGGCGTTGGTGCCGTGCGCCGACGACGGGATGAGGCAGACGGTCCGGTCGTCGTCGCCTCGCGACCGGTGATAGCCGCGGATCGCGAGCAGCCCCGCGAGCTCGCCCTGCGAGCCGGCATTGGGCTGCAGCGACACGGCGTCGTAACCGGTCACCTCGGCGAGCCACCCCTCGAGCTGCTCGATGAGCTCGAGATAGCCGCGCACGTCGTCGGCGGGTGCGAACGGGTGCACGCGGGCGAACTCCGGCCAGGTCACGGCGGCCATCTCGGTCGCGGCGTTCAGCTTCATCGTGCACGACCCGAGCGGGATCATGCCACGGTCGAGCGCGTAGTCGCGGTCGGCGAGGCGCTTGAGGTAGCGCATCATCGCCGTCTCGGAGTGGTGGCTGTTGAACACCGGATGGGTGAGGTACTCGTCCTCGCGCCGAAGCGACGCCGGCGCGTGCCGGTCAGCCCACGTCGATCCGCCGATGAATGCGAATGCGCGCTGCTCGGGACCGCCGAATGCTCGGACGATCGCGTGCAGATCGCTGACGGTCGTCGTCTCGTCGACGGCGACACCGACCGTGTCGTCGTCGCGGTGCCACAGCTGGTAACCGGATTCGCGGGCCGCCGCGACGACGCCTGCTGCCCGGCCCGGCGCGCGCACCACGAGCGTGTCGAAGAACGCATCATGCTCGACCTCGACCCCCGCATCGGCCAGCCACTCCGCGAGAAGGGCCGCGTGACCGGCGACGGACTCGGCGATGCGCCGGAGCCCGTCCGGGCCGTGGTACACGGCGTACATCGACGCCATGACCGCCAGCAGGACCTGTGCGGTGCAGATGTTCGACGTCGCCTTCTCGCGACGGATGTGCTGCTCGCGCGTCTGGAGCGAGAGCCGGTAGGCGGGATCGCCCGCCGCGTCGACCGAGACGCCGACGAGCCGTCCGGGCAGCTGGCGCTCGAGGCCGGCACGCACCGCCATGTACCCGGCGTGGGGTCCGCCGAAGCCCATCGGCACGCCGAACCGCTGGGTGGTGCCGACGGCCACGTCCGCCCCGAGCGAGCCGGGCGATCGCAGCAGGGTCAGCGCGAGGAGATCCGCCGCCACGACGACGAGACCGCCCGCAGCCTGCACCTCCGCGATGACCGTGCTCGGATCCCACACACGGCCGGACGCACCGGGATACTGCACGAATGCACCGAAGACCGGCTCGTCGGACGGGGCCGTGCCCGCGCCGCCGGCGAAGTCGATCTCGCGCAGTTCGATGCCGAGCGCCGCCGCTCGATGGCCGAGCAGCGCCTTCGTCTGCGGCAGCGCATCCGCGTCGACGAGGAACACGTTGCTGCGCGACTTCGAGGCCCGCCGTGCGACGAGCATGCCCTCGACGACGGCGGTGGCCTCGTCGAGCATGGACGCATTCGCCGTCGCGAGCCCGGTCAGGTCGGTGACCATCGTCTGGAAGTTGATGAGCGCTTCGAGGCGGCCCTGCGAGATCTCCGGCTGGTACGGCGTGTACGCGGTGTACCAGGACGGGTTCTCGAGGACGTTGCGCTGGATGACGGCAGGCGTGAGCGTGTCGTAGTACCCCAGGCCGATCATCGCCCGTGCCGGACGGTTGCGCGATGCCAGCTCGCGCAGCTCCGCGAGCGCCTCGTGCTCGGCGGCCGCGGCCGGGATCACGCTGTCGGGCACCGCATCGACCTGGATGGCCGCGGGCACGGCTCGGGCGAGCAGAGCGTCGACGTCCGGATAACCGAGGACCTCGAGCATGCGCTGCTGCGCGGCGCCGTCGGTGCCGATGTGACGGGCGACGAAAGCGGAGGTCATCGGTCTCCGCCGGTGAGCTCGACGTAGGCGGCGCGGTCGAGCAAACCGTCCGCGTCGGCGGGATCGATCTCGATGCGAACGAGCCACCCGTCGCCGAACGGCCCGGCGTTCACGAGCGACGGGTCGTCGACGACGGCCTCGTTGACCTCGACGACGGTTCCGCTCAGCGGCGCGTAGAGCTCGCCGACCGACTTGGTCGATTCGATCTCGCCGCAGACGGCATCGGCGGTCACCGCGGTTCCGACGGCAGGGAGATCGACGAACACCACGTCACCCAGCTTCTCGGCGGCGTAGTCGGTGATGCCCACCGTCGCGGTGGTGCCCGAGAGGGCGACCCACTCGTGCTCGGCGGTGTACTTCAGGGCGTCGAGATCGGTCATTTCTTCCTCCGGTAGAACGGCAGCGTGGTGACGGTGGCGGGAATGCGGGTACCGCGGACATCGAGCGCCAGCTCGGTGCCGAGTGCGGCGTATCCGGGTGCGACGTAGGCCATGGCGATGGGATGCCCGAGGGTCGGGCTCAGGGCGCCGCTCGTGATCACACCGACGCGCTCGCCGTCGGGGCCGAGCACGGCGTAGCCGGCGCGGCCGGCGCGGCGGCCCGCCGAGACGAGACCGACGAGCACCGGCCCGCCCGAGGAGTCGCGGGACTCGAGGCCCTCGCGGCCCACGAAGGCGCCCTTGTCCGTGGCGACGACGCGGCCGAGACCCGCCTGCGCAGGAGCGACGTCGCGCGAGAGCTCGTGTCCGTACAGCGGCATCCCGGCTTCGAGCCGCAACGTATCGCGCGACGCGAGGCCCGCCGGAGCGAGCCCGAGCGGTGACCCGGCCGCGAGCACGGCATCCCAGAGGGCTTCGGCCGCGCGGGCCGGGATCATCAGCTCGAATCCGTCTTCGCCGGTGTACCCGGTGCGTGCGAGGAGCAGCGGCTCGCCCGCGAACTCGCCGGCGGTCCACGCGTAGTACCGCGTGTCCGCGAGCGCGACGTCGGGCGTCGACAGGCCCGGGGTGGACTCGAGGACCGCCAGCGCCGCCGGGCCCTGGACGGCCAGGAGCGCGTAGTCATCGGTGAGGTCTCGCACCTCGACGTCCCAGCCTTCGGCACGCTCCTGCAACGCCGCCCACACGGGCTCGCGGTTGCCCGCGTTCGCGATGATGAGGAAGCGGTCGTCGCCGAGGCGGTAGACGATGACATCGTCGATGATCCCGCCGTCGTCGGCGAGGACGAGCGAGTACTTCGCCTTCCCGACGGCCATCGTCGAGATCCTGCCGGCGAGGGCGGCGTCGAGGCAGTCCCCGGCGACCGAGCCGGTCACCTCGAACTCCGCCATGTGCGAGATGTCGAACAATCCGGCGGCGGAGCGCACCGCGTGGTGCTCGGCGAGGTCGGAAGTGTAGCGGACCGGCATGAGCCAGCCGCCGAAGTCGGTGAACGATGCGCCGAGCGCAGCGTGACGATGGTGCAGGACGGTGGAGCGGGGATCTGACATGAGTTCTCCCGTTGCGGGCGGGCGGCTGCCACGGCTGCGGCATCCGGAACTCCCCCTCTGTCTTGGGCCTGAGAGTTTCACCGGGCGAACCCGGCTTTCACCGTCGGCGGATCCCCGAGGGGATCGCTTTCCAGAGCGGCCGGACGCGCGCGGTACGCGGACCTGAGAGATTGGCGGGGAGGCTTGCTCCTTCGGTGCCCGGAATTCTCCGGGGCTCTCCCGCGTGCGTCATGCGGCCTGTCTTCAGTTGCGCGATCAGCATAGCGTCACCGCGCGAGACCGCGCAGGCGCCGCTGTACTGGGCCGCTCAGCGCGTGCAGCTCCCCGCCGTCACGGCCGGAGCGTCCGCAGAGGCGCCCGCGAGCACCGGCAGCAGCTCCGTCGTCGTCATCGCGTAGCCCCGCCGCTCGTCCTCGGCGCCGCGCGCGAACACGACGCCGGCGACCTCACCGGCGTCGGTCAACAGCGGCCCGCCGGAGTTGCCCGGGCGGACGTCGGCATCGAGCGCGTAGATCTCACGCGGAGCGCTGGACTCGTCGTAGATGTCGGGGACGGGGGCCGAGCCCACCGAGAGGACGAAGGCGGCTCCGCTCGTGAAGGGCCCGCCGAGCGGGTATCCCTGGACCGCGACCGCTGCTCCCGCGGCGACCGGCGGAACGACCGGCAGGGGCGCCACGCCCAGGTCCGAGACCGCGATGACGGCGAGGTCGTCGATCGGGTCGAAGTACACCACGCGCCCTTCACGCGCGTCGCGGCCCGGCAGCTCGACGACGGGGGTGTCGACGCCCGCCACGACGTGGGCGTTGGTCACGATGAGGTCGTCGGCGGCGACGAATCCGGACCCGGTCATCGACACACCGCAGGCGTAGGCCGTGCCGCTGATGCGGGCGACGGATGCCGCCGCGCGCTGCAGCTCGGGATCATCGAGCGCGACGGCGGGCGCGGTCGGCGCGACCTCGGGCCGGAGAAGCTCGCCGATGCGGGGGATCCCCTCGTCGACGACGAATCCGCGCACCTCGGCGAGTGCGCTGTCGACGGGGTCGGGGGTGAGACCGTCGATGAACGAGAGCACGCGCGATGAGGCCACGGCGGTGGATACGAGCGGCATGCCGCTCGCGGTGACCGCGCCGGCGCCGAGGAGGAGGACGAGTCCGCCGGCGATCGTCGCCCCGCCGGCACCCAGGATGCGGTCGAGGATGCGCAGCTTGGCTCGGTCGACGCCGCGGCGCAGCGCCGCACCGACAGCGGTGCCGAGCGCGGTGCACAGGATGATGATCGCGATGGCGCAGATGGCGAGCACGAGCGACCGGTACTCCCAGTCGGCGACGCCGGGCGCGATGAGGGGCACAGCCCATACGGCGAGGAGCGAGCCGATGACGAGCCCGGCGAGCGAGCCCGCGATCGCGACGAGGCCTCGTGTCACGCCGATGGCGAAGAAGCCGACGAGGAGGATCACGACGATGACGTCGACCAGCAGCACAGGACCTCCTCGGGAACGGAGGCCAGCGTACGGCGTCCCGCTGTGAGTCCCCCGTTTTGCGCTTCGTGTCGCGATGACTATAAGATCGGTGCGACAGTTAGGGTCACAATGACACGAACCACCGCGGATGGGCCGCAGGACGACATCCGGGTCGCCGTCTCGACGGTCATCTTCAGCCTGCGCCACGACGGCGGCGAGCTTCCCTCCGTCGTGCTCCCCCTGGTGCGTCGCACGCGCGATCCCCACGCCGGACAGTGGGCGCTCCCTGGCGGATGGCTCGACGTGTCCGAGAACCTCGAGGCTGCCGCATCCCGGACCCTGGCCGAGACGACCGCGCTGGCTCCGAGCTATCTCGAGCAGCTCTACGTCTTCGGCGACGTCGGCCGCTCTCCCTCGCGAGTGGTGTCGATCGTCTACTGGGCGCTGGTGCGCGAGGACGTCGCATCGACACCGCTGCCCGAGGACGAGAACGTCGCGTGGTTCGACGCCGCCGATCTGCCGGAGCTGGCGTTCGACCACCGGAGCATCATCGAGTACGCACTCTGGCGGCTGCGCAACAAGGTCGGCTACAGCCGTATCGCGCATGGGCTTCTGCCTGACCTGTTCACCCTCGCCGAGCTTCGCGAGGTGTACGAGGCCATCGGCGGCAAGCGCCTCGATCCGGCGAACTTCCGCCGCCAGGTCGAGGGGTCGGGCACCCTCATCCCGACACGCGAGTTCCGCACCGGCAGCCACCGCCCCGCCCGTCTCTACCGCTACAACCACGACGTCGAGCTCGCCGACCGCGGGCCGCTCCCCCGATGAAGGAACGCGCATGACCACTTCTCCGCTTACGCTGTCGCCGCGACCGATCGACCCGAGCGTCGATCACGGGATCCAGGCGATCGTCGCCGGCGCGTCGAACGCCGAGACATGCAACACCGATCTCGCCGCGGGACCGTGGAGCTTCGACGCACGGCCGGGGTACGGCCCGGGCTCGTCGATGGGCGACGTCATCCCGACCGGGGCGCCGCGCCAGGGCGAGCTCCCGGAGTACTACCGGACCGCGGACGAGGACGAGCTGCACGACCGCATCTCCGCCGCCAAGGCCGCCCTCGGCGACCGGGTCGTCGTCCTGGGGCACTTCTATCAGCGCGAAGAGGTCGTGCGGCACGCGGACTACGTGGGCGACTCGTTCCAGCTCGCGGAAGCGACGAAGGCCCACCCCGAGGCCGAGGCCATCGTCTTCTGCGGCGTCCACTTCATGGCCGAGACCGCCGACCTGCTGTCGCGGCCCGAGCAGTCCGTCATCCTGCCCAACCTCGCCGCCGGATGCTCGATGGCCGACATGGCGTCGATCGACGAGGTCGAGGAGTGCTGGGAGCAGCTCGGCGAGATCTACGGCGACCTCGGCAGCCCCGACGCCGAAGGACTTCTCCCCGTCATCCCCGTCACGTACATGAACTCCTCCGCCGCCATCAAGGGCTTCGTCGGCCGGCACGGCGGAATCGTGTGCACCTCCTCGAACGCCCGCACCGTGCTCGAGTGGGCCTTCGCACGCGGCCGCCGGGTGCTGTTCTTCCCCGACCAGCACCTCGGACGCAACACCGCCAAGGCGATGGGGGTCACGCTCGACCGCATGCCGATGTGGAACCCCCGCCGCCCACTCGGCGGTAACGACGAGGCGTCCCTGCGCGATGCGCGGGTCATCCTCTGGCATGGCTTCTGCTCGGTGCACCGCCGCTTCACCGTCGAGCAGATCGCGCAGGCGCGTGCGGAACACCCGGGCGTCCGCGTCATCGTCCACCCCGAGTGCCCGATGCCGGTCGTGGACGCCGCGGACGAGGCGGGGTCGACGGAGTACATCCGCCGCGCGATCGACGGCGCGACCGAGCCCACAATCTTCGCGGTCGGCACAGAGATCAACCTCGTCCAGCGGCTCGCCGCGCAATACCCGCAGCACCGCATCTTCTGCCTCGATCCCGTCGTCTGCCCGTGCTCGACGATGTACCGCATCCACCCGGGCTACCTGGCGTGGGTCCTCGACGAGCTCTGCGCGGGACGGACCCCCAACCGCATCCGGGTCTCCGACGACGTCGCCGTGCCGGCACGGGCCGCCCTCGAACGGATGCTGGCGGCGCGGCCATGACCCGGCGTGTCGTGGTCGTGGGCTCCGGTCTTGCCGGCGGCATGTGCGCCCTGCGCGCCGCCGACGCCGGCTGCGAGGTCGTCCTGGTCACGAAGAGAGCGCTCGGCGACGGCAACACCGCCTACGCGCAGGGCGGCATCGCCGCCGTGACGGCCACGGGCGACTCGGTTCTCGCCCACGTCGACGACACTCTGCGCGCCGGCGCGGGCCTCGGCGAGCGCGACGCCGTGCACACGCTCGCATCGGCGGGGCCGGACGCCGTCGCGACGCTCGAGGCGATCGGGGTCGCGTTCGACCGCGACGACAGCGGCGCGCTGCGACTCGGCCTGGAAGGTGCGCACCGGGTTCCGCGAATCCTGCACGCCGGCGGCGATGCGACCGGAGCCGCGATCCAGCGCGCTCTGAACCGCGCGCTGGCTCTCGCGCCCGTCCAGATCCGCTCCGACGCTCTCGTCACCGACGTCGTGGTCTCCGACGGGGCGGCGCGGGGTGTGCGGGTGCTCTCGGAGGGCCGCACCGAGACGCTGGCCGCGGATGCCGTGGTCCTCGCGACCGGTGGGGCGGGACAGCTGTACGCCCACACGACGAATCCCGCGGTGGCGACCGCCGACGGGATCGCGCTCGCCCTGCGCGCCGGCGCGACCGTCGCCGACCTGGAGTTCGGGCAGTTCCACCCCACCGCCCTGACCGATGGGACGCTCGTGTCGGAGGCCGTGCGCGGCGAGGGTGCTGTGTTGATCGACGAGCGCGGGCGCCGCTTCTGCGTCGATGCGCATCCCGATGCGGAACTCGCTCCACGAGACGTCGTGGCCCGCTCGATCGCGGCGGCGATGGCGCGTCAGGGCGGCCGGCCGGTGCTGCTCGACGCGACCGGTCTGCGCGAGACTCCGTCGGCGACGGCTGCCTTCCTCGCCCACCGGTTCCCGACGATCGACGAGTCCGTGCGGGCGCGCGGATGGGATTGGTCGCGGCATCCGGTTCCCGTCACTCCCGCCGCGCACTACCTCATGGGCGGCGTCGTGACCGATCTCGACGGTCGGACCGACGTCGACGGGCTGTTCGCGGTCGGCGAGGTCGCGCGCACGGGCGTGCACGGTGCCAATCGGCTGGCCTCCAACTCGCTGCTCGAAGCCGTCGTGTTCGGCCTGCGCACCGCGGATGCCGTCGTCGACGGCGACCCGCGGGTCGCAACGGCGTCTCCGAGCGTCTCGTCGTCACCTCGCGCCGTGGCGAGCCGGTCCCGTGCGCCGCGACGGATACCGGCGAACGGACCGTTCAGCCGAGCGGCCCTGCAGTCGCTCATGTGGCGGCACGTCGGACTCGAGCGGGACGCCTCCGGGCTCGCTCTCGCGCTCGACATCTTCGATGAGTGGTCGCGCGCCGCAGTCGCACCCCGCTCCCGGCGCGAACACGAGGACGCCAACCTGCTCCTCGTCGCGAGCTCGATGACCACCGCCGCGCTCGCACGCACCCGATCGATCGGCGCACACCACCGCAGCGACGACACCACCGCTCGTCCGCTGACCGCCGACGAATCCGTCCGACCCGCCGCCGCTCCCGAGAAGGTCGCATGATGCTCACACCCCGACAGATCGCTGCCATCGTCGGCCCCGCACTCGATGAGGACGCCCCATGGGGCGATCTCACCAGCACCGCCTTCATCCCCGGGGCGGCGCGCGCCACGGCCGCGCTCGTCTCGCGCGTCGACGGCATCCTCAGCGGCGGGGCAGTTTTCGCCGCGGCTTTCGCGCTCACCGATCCGAGCTGCGACGTCGTGATCGACGTGCCCGACGGCTCGCGCATCCGCCCCGGTGACACGCTGGCCACCGTCCACGGTCCGGCGCGCGCCGTGCTGACCGCCGAACGCGTCGGATTGAACCTCACCCAGCGGATGTCGGGGATCGCCACGCTGACCCGTCGCTACGTCGACGAAGTCGCGGGGACCGGTGCCCGCATCGTCGACACCCGCAAGACGACACCGGGGCTGCGTCTGATCGAGCGGCAGGCCGTCCGGGACGGCGGCGGCCACAACCACCGGTTCTCCCTGTCGGATGCGGTCATGCTCAAGGACAACCACCTCGGTGTCATCACCGCCGATGGGACGGGGCTGACCGAAGCGCTGCGACGCGCGATGGATGACCTTCCTCACACGACCCACGTCGAGGTGGAAGTCGACCGCATCGATCAGATCGAGCCCGTGCTCGCCGCCGGCGTGGACACGATCATGCTCGACAACTTCTCGCTGGACGATCTGCGCCGCGGGGTCGCCATCGTCTCCGGTCGCGCGGTCGTCGAGGCGTCGGGCGGAGTGTCGCTCGAGAGCGTGCGTGCGATCGCCGAGACCGGTGTCGACGTGATCTCCGTCGGAGCGCTCACGCACTCCGCGCCCTCGCTCGACCTCGGGCTCGACCTCGTCGTCGACGCGCGCTGATGCTGTACCTCGACCACGCCGCGGGCGGTCCGGTGCGTCGTGAGGTGCTCGAGGCGATGGCACCATTCCTCACCGGGCGATTCGGCAACCCGTCGAGCATCCACACGGTCGGTGAAGACGTCGCCGGCGCCCTCGACGACGCGCGGCGGCGGGTGGCGGCGGTGCTCGGCATGCGCGCCGGCGACATCGTCTTCACGTCCGGAGGAACCGAGGCGAACAACCTCGCGATCGCGGGCATCGCCCTCGGGGCCCGCGGACGCGCTCCCGGCCACATCGTCACGACGGCGGTGGAGCACGATTCGGTATTGGCGGTCTGTCGTTACCTCCAGCGCATGCATCGATACGACGTCGACGTCCTGCCCGTGGACTCGCTCGGACACGTCGACCCCGACGCCGTCGCCCGAGCCGTGCGCGATGACACCGCCGTCGTGAGCATCGGCTACGCCAACAACGAGGTCGGAACCGTTCAGGATGTCGCGGCGATCGCGCGAGCAGCGGGTTCGGTCCCGGTGCACACCGATGCCGTGCAGGCGGCCGGGTGGCTTCCCCTCACCGGCACGGGCGCCTCGGCTCTGTCGGTCGCGGGCCACAAGATCGGCGCGCCGCAGGGCATCGGTGTGCTGGCGGTCCGCGGCCGGCTCCCCCTCGAGCCCGTGATCCACGGCGGCGGCCAGGAGCGCGGCCGGCGCTCGGGCACGCAGAACGTCGCGGGGGCGGTGGGCCTCGCGCTCGCGCTCGAGCTGGCCGAGCGCGAGCGCCCCGAGGCCGCTGCGCGGGCCGCGGCGGCGCGCGACGCATTCACGAGCCGCGTGCTCGGCACCGTCCCCGGATCGCGCGCGACCGGCGACCCTGATCGGAGGCTTCCGGGCCTCGCCTCGTTCACGTTCGCCGCGACCTCGGGCGAGGCCGTGCTCCTCGAACTGGAACGGCGTGGAATAGTCACGAGCAGCGGGTCGGCATGCGCCGCGGGCAGCGACGAGCCGTCGCACGTCTTGACGGCGATGGGTCTCGACGCCGATGACGCCCGCACCGCGGTGCGGTTCAGCTTCGATCGCGCGACGGTGCCGGATGCGGGAGCGCTCGCGGGCGCGGTGGCCGACGCCGTCTCGGCAGTACGATCGGGGTCGTGAGCTCGCCCGTCGTCACCGTCATCGTCCCCGGCCGCGACGTCGCCCCCTACGCCGAGGAAGCGCTGGCTTCCCTGAAGGCCCAGACCCTCGGCGAGTGGACCGCGATCCTCATCGACGACGGATCGCGCGACACGACCGGACGCATCTTCGCGGAAGCGGCCGCGTCGGACGAGCGGTTCCGCGTGATCGCACACGATCGCGCCGTCGGGCTGGGTGCCGCACGGAACGCGGGGCTCGATCGGGTCGACACCCCGTTCGTCGCCTTCCTCGACGCGGACGACGTCCTCACCCCGTCGGCCCTGGAGCGCTGGATCGGAACGCTCGACGCTTCGGGCTCCGACTTCGTCGCCGGGGCCTACGTGCGACTGCGTCCGACCGATGAGGGCTACGTCCCGGGCCCCGTGCAACCCTGGGTCGCGGCATCCACTCGGCCTGCCCGCATCGGGACCACCCTCGCCGACCATCCCGAGGCATCGGGGAACATCGTCGCGTGGTCGAAAGCGAGCCGCATCGAGTTCTGGCGACGTCACCGACTGCGCTTCCCCGAGAACCGGCTGTACGAGGACCAGCTGGTCGCACAGCAGATGTACACCCGCGCCCGAGCGTTCGACGTGATTCCGGACGTCGTCGTGCACTGGCGCGAGCGGGCGGACGGGTCGTCGATCACGCAGCACCGTGCACAGCTGCCCGTGCTCATCGACTATCTCGATGCGCTGCGGTCGGGCCTGGCGGTGCTCGACGCCGCCGATGCCCGTGCCGCGGCCACGGCCCGGGTCCGGCTCGTGCTCGACATGGACGTTCCCCCGCTCGTGCGCATCGCCGCGACCCATCCCGATCCCGAGTACCGTCGGCGGATCGGCGGGCTGGTCCGCGACTTCCGGGAACGAGCACCGGGTCACCGGGCCGCCGACCCGGCAGCCGCCGAGTTGTGGGACATCGCCCGCCTCTGGTGATCCGCCGCGCGCATCCGCGTCGACCGACCGGAAGCTGATGCTGGCGCCGTGTCGTCGGCCCCGGGAATAATCGATCCGTCGGGGCGTTGGCCCTGCGGAGTCCGCCCTCGGGTGACGACCGATCTTCCGACCGAGGAGTTGCCCATGGCCGTCGCGCCGTCGTCCACGAACGCCCCCGCATCCGCCGCATCGCCCGCCGTGCCCACCGTCGTGACCGCCGAGGCGAACCGGGTGATCTGGCTCCTGCTCGTCGCCGCCTTCGTCGCGATCCTGAACGAGACGACCATGGGCGTCGCGATCCCGCACCTGATCACCGACTTCCGCATCACGGCGGTGGCGGCGCAGTGGCTCACGACCGCGTTCATGCTCACGATGGCGGTGGTGATCCCGATCACCGGCTTCCTGCTGCAACGTCTGACGACGCGGGCTGTCTTCACCGCTGCGATGAGCCTGTTCTCGACGGGAACGCTCATCGCCGTCCTGGCGCAGAGCTTCGGTTTCCTCCTCGTCGCGCGTGTCGTGCAGGCTTCGGGAACCGCGATCATGATGCCGCTGCTGATGACGACGCTGATGACGGTCGTCCCGCCGCACGCTCGGGGCCGCATGATGGGCCGGGTCAGCATCGTGATGTCGCTCGCTCCCGCGATCGGGCCGACGCTGTCCGGGTTCCTCCTCGACACCCTCAGCTGGCGCTGGATCTTCGGCGTCGTCCTCCCGATCGCCCTGGTCTCGCTCGCGATCGGCGTCCGCTGGATCCACAACCTCGGCGAGACCCGGCGCGCGCCACTCGACGTCTTCTCCGTCGTGCTCTCGGCCTTCGGTTTCGGAGGCCTCGTGTTCGGGCTCAGCCAGATCGGCGCCGGAGGCCACGGCGGCGGGGATGCCGCGGCCGCGGCGCCCGCGTCGAACCTGCCGCTCATCATCTCCCTGTCGGTCGGGGTCGTGGCGCTCGGCGCGTTCGTGTGGCGTCAGCTCGTGCTGCAGCGCAACGACGAGGCGCTGCTCGACCTGCGCGTGTTCCGCTCGGCCAACTTCTCGCTCTCGGTGGCCCAGCTGGGCGTCATGTCCATGGCGTTCTTCGGCGCGATCACCCTGCTGCCGCTGTACATGCAGAACGTCCTCGGGCTCTCCGCGCTCGAGTCCGGGCTGATCGTCCTGCCGGGCTCTCTCGCGATGGGCATCGCCGGCCCGTTCATCGGGCGCATCTACGACCGCTGGGGCACGCGCGTGCTCCTCGTCCCCGGAGCCGTCATCGTCACCGGCATCCTGTGGAGCTTCACCACCCTCACCGAGAACACGTCGGTATGGCTGCTGCTCACGCTGCAGACGTGTCTCTCGCTCGGCCTGGCGATGTCGTTCACGCCGCTGTTCACGGCATCCCTCGGCTCTCTGCAGCCGCGGTTCTACTCGTACGGCAGCGCGATCGTCTCGACCATCCAGCAGGTCGCGGGCGCCGCGGGCATCGCTCTGCTCATCACGGTGATGGCCGCTGCCGAGGCCGGCGCCGCCGATCCGGGGACGACGGCGGCCGGCGCCGCGGGCGCGCGGGCGGCCTTCTTCGTGGCCGCGATCATCGCGTCGCCGCTGATCATCGGGGCGCTGCTCATCCGCAAGCCGGCCGACAGCCCCGAAGGCGT
Source organism: Microbacterium sp. M4A5_1d (assembly GCF_053345465.1). Taxonomy (NCBI): domain Bacteria; kingdom Bacillati; phylum Actinomycetota; class Actinomycetes; order Micrococcales; family Microbacteriaceae; genus Microbacterium; species Microbacterium sp. M4A5_1d. The sequence continues at coordinate 151,425 of NZ_JBKFAD010000001.1, read as the reverse complement.
GCCCGCGGCGCACTGAGCCGGCCTCACCGCCATCGCGCGAGAACGACGAAGCCGCCGGGTGCGTCATGCACCGGCGGCTTCGTCGTACGCCTCGAGGCGAGGTTCAAGAGGTCGAGCAGCATCCTCCGCCGCAGCAGGAACCTGCGTCGTCGTTCGCGGTGACCAGCAGGTTCTTCTCATCGGGAACCGGCTGCAGTGTCTGAGGCTGGGGCGTGGATGCTGTGGACATATCGCCATCGTAACCCCGCAGCGGACCATGCGTCGCGGAGCGTGTCAAGCGCGTCGCAGCCGCCGTCGGCCGCGCGTAGCGTCGGCGACATGAGCACTCTCGATGGCAAGAAAATCGCATTCCTGGCAACCGACGGCTTCGAGGACAGCGAGCTGACCTCGCCCTGGCAGGCCGTCTCCGACGCGGGCGCGACCGTCGTCATGATCGCCCCCGAATCGGGCGAGATCACCGGCAAGAACGGCCACACCCAGAAGGTCGACGTCGTCACGGCGGATGCCGAGGCCGACGAGTACGACGCGCTCGTGCTTCCGGGCGGCGTCGTCAACGCCGACAACCTGCGACTCGACGCGAACGCGGTCGACTTCGCGCGCGCGTTCTTCGAACAGCACAAGCCCGTTGGCGCGATCTGCCACGCGGCGTGGATCCTGACCGAGGCCGACGTCCTCTCGGGCCGCACCCTGACGAGCTTCCCGAGCCTGCGCACCGATCTGATGAACGCCGGTGCCACCTGGGTCGACGAGGAGGTCGTCGTGGACCAGGGCCTCGTCTCGAGCCGAACGCCCGATGACCTCCCGGCCTTCAACGCGAAGGTCATCGAGGAGATCGAAGAAGGCGAGCACGCCGGCCAGACCGCGTGACCCGTCGGTCCTGAACGCCGCCGACACGGCTTCCGATCGCCCCCGCGAGCTCAGGCTCCGGGGGCGATCGCCACGCGCAGGTGGCGACCCGACCGGGCAAGCTCGATCGCGTCGTCGAGCCGGTCGAGCGGCAAGGGCGTCGAGACGAGGTCGGCGAACGGGTAGCGGCGGGTGCCCGGGGCGCGCATGAAGGCGACGGCAGCCTCGAGGTCGGCGGATGTCGGCACGCCGACCCGCAGGGTCGTTTCCGGTGAGGCTTCGCTCGCGGTACGGAAGCGCGCGCTCAGATCCGTCTCGGGCACGTGCTCGGGCGCCAGCGCAGCGCCGAAGCGCTCGGCCCGCGCGCGCACCCGCGGATCGGCTGAGGCGAGCCGCGCTCGTCCACCCCGCTCGGCGATCATGGCGGACAGCACGAGCGGATCGGCGCCGGTGCCGGCGATGGTCACGAGCAGGTCCTCGGGATCGGAGATCTCTTCCAGCCGTCGCACGAGCCCGGCCGCTCGCGCGACCGCGCCCGACACGGGGGCCAGGATGCAGGCGGGGAGCGCCTCGCCCACACGGACGATCGGCGTGCCGGTGACCAGATGCACGTGCGTCGCGAAGCCGCCCACGAGTTCGCGATGGGCTCCGATGCGCTCATGCGGTCCCACGGCGCTCACGACGCGCTCCCCGAGCTCGAGCGGAATGCCGTCCGCCGCCGCGACCGCGCCGCCGAGCGCCGCGACCCTGCCGACGAACTCACGGCCGAGGACCGTCGGCACCGGGCATTGCTCCTCACCGTCCGTGATCGCGATGTCGTCCTCGGTGATCGTGACGAGCTCGACACGGACGAGCACTTCGCCCGGCCCGAGCACGACGCCGGGCACGGCGATCGTCTCCTGGTCGCGGCCCGGCCCCATCCATGCGCGTGCCAGTGCAGCAGGACGCAGCAGCACGTCCATCGGTGCCGGGGTCGCCAGTTCCATTCGCGCCCTCTCGCCCGTGGTGACCCCCTCACTGTCGCAAAGGCCGCCGGGCCCGCGGCGCGGCGGCGCACGCCGTTTCGCGAATGTTCACCGGATGGTGGGCGGACCGCCTCCCCGGCGCCGCGGGTACGCTGGAATCCGGCGCGCGAGTGCCGGAGAGGACCATCATGAGAATCGTCGACTCGGCCGACTGGCGCGATCGCCTCACCTACGAGACGCCCTACCGCGTCGCCGACGTCATGCCGGGTGATCCCGCGCGATGCGCCGCCTGCCCCGCCGACGCCGGTGCCCATGATCGCGACCACCTGTGGGCGGTCAAGCACCGCCACCCGACCAACCACGGCGGCTTCGTCCGGTTCTACTGCGAGTCGCACGTTCCGGAGCGCAAGCAACCCGTCGCGGTCGCGACACGTTCGGCACCCGCGCGACGTGCCGCGCCCCGAGCTGCAGCGCCGCGCACTCCGAAGGCGCCCGCACCCTCGGATGTCGTCCGCGCGATGTGCCCGGACTGCTTCGTCGAGGTGTCCGCCGCGGGCGAGTGCGGCGTCTGCGGCATCCGGATCTGACGGCGTGAGCGAACCGGCCGCCGCGAACTATCCGACCGCGCTGTGGTGCCGGTCCCGCCGCGGATCGGCATTGTGCACCCGCCCGAGGGGACACGCGGGGCTGCATAACCGGCTCGGAACGTCGCAGATGTGGTCAGAGGCGCAGGCCGATCCGCCACGATGCTCGGGCAGCGGTGAGCCTGCGCAGCCGTCGCCGACACTGCCCGGCGGTTTTCCCTTCGGACGGGGACTGTGCCCCGTGTGCACGGCCTTCGTCGAATTGAGCGAGGGTCGCATCGACCGCCACGACGCCTTCCGCGGCACGACGGATGCCGCCGAGGCCGAGGCCCGGGCTCAGTGGTTCAACACCGTCGGGTGGAACTGACCGCCCGCGCCAACAGACGGTGGACTGTCAGGCGCCCGCTTCGTCGTCACGCCACGGCAGATTGAGGTCTTCGGCGGGCACATCGACGTCGCCGACATCGTCGGGACCGCCGGTTCCCGGACGCGCACGCACGAGCTCGTCATCGACGTCCTCGTCGGGGCTGGTCGGGGCCTCGTCCTGCTTCTCACGGGTCTCGGTGTCGCTGGCCGGGCTGTAGCGCATGTCCTTGCGGACCGCCTCCGGCTCGGAGAGCGGTTCCTGGTCGGTCGCCGGGTCCTGCTGGCTCATCACGTCTCCCTCGCTGTCGGCGCGCCGATTCCGACGCTCGCGACCACGCTAGGCAGCGCCGCCGATCGCGTCAGGCGCGTTGACCAGCCGGGAGCCTCGTGCAATGATCCTCGGCCGATGCGAGCCGTATCCGATGACGATCGTCAGCGCAAGTGCGAGGTGCCCGGCGGCGCTAGCCGACACAGTGTTGTCATGAGACGAATCACGTACGCGGGCGACACGGTGATCACGACGGATGACGTTGCGGAGGCACTGGTGGAGCTCACGGCGGCGGTCGCCAATTACGGCCGCGCCGAAGCCGTGCGGATTCCGATCGTGCTCGAACCGAGCGGGCGTGTCGATGAGGCCGAACTTGTCATCGGGGTCGGCAACGACGTGCTGTCCGCCCCCATCGACTGGGACGCCGATGAACCGGACTTCTCCGAGGGGGCGGAAGACCTTCGAGCACACGAGAGCTACCCTCAGCGCCGTTCCGAGGGCGCTCACCTCTATGCCCTCGACGACGAGGCACCCGCACAGTGGGACCCCGACCTCGAGGGCTTCCGCGACGCCTGACCTTTCGCGTCACACTGCCGTCGACCGTGCGGCGCTGACTCGCTCGATGGCGTAGCGTGGCCGAACGTGCGAGCGATGGTCATGGACAGCATCCGCGGGCCGGTGACGGTTCGCGAGGTGGCCGATCCGAGCGTCCCCGCCGACGGGGTGGTGGTGTCGGTGCGCGCCACCGGGCTCTGTCGAAGCGACTGGCACGCCTGGGCCGGCCACGACGACATCGCACTCCCCCACACCCCCGGGCATGAGTTCTCAGGTGTCATCTCCGAGGTCGGTGCGGAAGTCGCGGGCTGGCAGGTGGGTGATCGCGTCACGACGCCGTTCGTGATCGGCTGCGGTCGATGCGAGTGGTGCGCACGCGGCGATGCTCAGGTCTGCCCGCACCAGCAGCAGCCCGGCTTCACCTACGCCGGCTCGTTCGCCGAGCGGGTCGTCGTGCCGGCGGCCGACGTCAACCTCGTCGGCATCCCCGACGGCGTCTCGTTCGAAGCCGCGGCGGCGCTCGGATGCCGCTTCGCCACGGCGTACCGCGCGCTGATCGCCCGGGCGACCCTGAGCGGCGGCGAGTGGATCACGATCGTCGGCGCAGGCGGTGTCGGCCTCAGCGCCGTGATGATCGCACGGGCTCTGGGAGCGCGGGTCATCGCGGTCGACCGGTCGCCTGGCGCTTTGCAGACCGCCTCGGAGCTCGGCGCCGAACACGTCGTCGCCGCTGACGGGCAGGACGTCCCCGCCGTCGTTCACGAGCTGACGGGCGGGGGCAGCCACGTCTCGGTCGATGCGGTGGGCAGCGAGCAGACCGCATCCGATGCGATTCTGAGCCTTCGTCGTCGAGGACGTCATGTGCAGATCGGGCTGCTGCCCTCGGCATCCGGTCGTAGCGCCGCTGCCCTGGCCCGCGTCATCGCGTGGGAGCTCGACCTGCTCGGCAGCCACGGCATGGCAGCAGAGGACTACCCCGGAATGATGGCGCTGATCGGCGACGGCAGCCTGCGCCCGCAGGACCTCGTGCAGCGGGTCGTCGGACTGGAGGAAGGTGCGCGACTGTTGCCGGCCATGGACACCGCGGCAGCGGCGGGCATGACGATGATCGATCCGCGGCTGGTCTGACACACGCGATACGCGAAGACCCCGCCCGGACGCAGTGGTCACGAGCGGGGTCTTCGTCGCCGGGACTACCCGGCCGGGACTTGGTCAGCCCTGGGGCATATCAGCCCTGGGGCTTGCGGTTCTCGGCGCTGACCATCCAGGCGAGCTGCTCGAGGCGCTCGAGGATCGAGTGCAGGATGTCGGCGGTCGTCGGGTCTTCCTCGTCGACCTCGTCGTGCACATCACGGCACGTGCCGATCGTCGCCTCGAGGCGCTCGGTGATCAGGTCGATGACCTCGGCGGTGTCGATCTCGCCCTGCGGGAACTCGGGCAGCGTCGTGGTCTCGGCGACGGTGTCGCTGCGGCCATCCGGGAGGGCGTGAAGCGCACGCATGCGCTCGGCGACGGTGTCGGCGAACTCGCGGGCGGCGTCGATGATCTCGTCGAGCTGGAGGTGGGTGTCGCGGAAGTTGCGTCCGACGACGTTCCAGTGCGCCTGCTTGCCCTGGAGCGACAGCTCGATGAGGTCGACGAGCACCTTCTGGGTGTTCTCGCTGAGCTTCTGCGAGGCGCGGAAGCCGCTCTCGGCGTTCTGCTCGTTGGTCAGACCGGCGCCGGAAGCGCGGCGCTTGTTGCGCGTGGTGGTGGTGTTCGTGGCCATAGTGTTGCCTCCTCGAGTCGAGATGACATCCACGCTAGGCAGGGCGAGGGCGCGGCGCCCACCGGTTGATGGAACGTGCGGGGGCTGGTAACGGGTGTTCAGAAGTCTTCGTCACGAAGACCGAGTTCGAGCCAACGACGAGCGGCGACGTCTCCCTCGAGCCATCGCACGCCGAACGTCTGCGACGCACCCCACCTCGCCGAGAGCCAGTGGCGGCCCAACAGACGCCGCTCGTGCACCGTGCTTTGCAGGTGGTAAGCAAGGTACCCGGCCTCGAGCTCACGAACCGTGTGCCATCCAGGACCGTAGTCCTCGAAGGGGAGCTCACGCGATCCATCGGGCCACACGACGGTGAACCACAACCAGCGCTGCCTCGACGGAAATCGCATCTCGCGGACGACGCTCGCCACATGACCGACGACCTGGTCTTCGATCACGAGCGCTCCGATTCGTCGGTCGTACGCCCGCAGAGTGTCATCTGTGGGCGTGTCGACACCGGGCGACCCGTCGTACTGCGGGTCTCCGGCGCGCTCGCGTGGCATGCCTCGATTGTGCCAGCCGTGGGCGGTGGGCTTCACCGATAGCGGCAGGGCGTCAGACGTTGAAGCGGAACTCCACGACGTCGCCGTCCTGCATGACGTAGTCCTTGCCCTCGAGGCGCGCCTTGCCCTTCGCGCGGGCCTCGGCGACGGAGCCGGTCGCGACGAGGTCCTCGAACGAGATGACCTCGGCCTTGATGAAGCCCTTCTCGAAGTCGGTGTGGATCACGCCGGCGGCCTGCGGAGCCTTCCAGCCCTTGCCGATCGTCCAGGCACGCGCTTCCTTCGGGCCCGCGGTGAGGTAGGTCTGCAGGCCGAGCGTGTCGAACCCGATGCGCGCGAGCTGGTCGAGGCCCGACTCGTCCTGACCGGTCGAGGCGAGCAGCTCGGCGGCTTCTTCCGGGTCGAGGTCGATGAGCTCCGACTCGATCTTCGCGTCGAGGAACACCGCCTGAGCGGGCGCGACAAGCGCGGCGAGCTCCGCCTTGCGCGCGTCATCCGTGAGAACGGCCTCGTCGACATTGAAGACGAAGATGAAGGGCTTGGCCGTCAGCAGACCGAGCTCCTTGATGGGCGCGAGGTCGATGCCCGAGCCCGACAGCAGCTCGCCGCGCTGCAGGGCATCCTGAGCCGCCTTGGCGGCGTCGAGCACGGAGGGGTCGAGCTTCTTGCCGCGAACCTCCTTCTCGTAGCGCGTGATCGCCTTCTCGAGGGTCTGGAGATCGGCGAGCTGCAGCTCGGCGTTGATCGTCTCCATGTCGTTCTGCGGGTTCACGGCGCCCTCGACGTGCACGACGTCGTCGTCGGCGAAGCCGCGGACGACCTGCGCGATCGCGTCGGCCTCGCGGATGTTCGCGAGGAACTGGTTGCCCAGCCCCTCACCCTCCGACGCACCGCGCACAATGCCGGCGATGTCGACGAACGACACCGCTGCGGGAAGGATGCGCTCGGAGTGGAAGATCTCGGCCAGCACCTTCAGGCGCGGGTCGGGCAGGTTCACCACGCCGACGTTCGGCTCAATCGTCGCGAACGGGTAGTTCGCGGCGAGAACCTGGTTCTTGGTCAGGGCGTTGAAGAGGGTCGACTTGCCGACGTTGGGCAGTCCTACGATTCCGATGGTGAGAGCCACGGGCATCCAGTCTACGTGGCCCACCGGCATCGCCTCCGACCGATGCGGATCGCCCGGCTCGGCGGCGCGCCTCCCTTCCCCCGCTCCGAACGCGGGTGACGCTTGTCCCGTGGCACTGGACTTCACCGCGATCGACTTCGAGACGGCGAACTCCTCCAGTGCATCCGCATGCTCGGTCGGACTCGTCCGCGTTCGCGATGGCGAGGTCGTCGCTTCCGACGGCTGGTTGATCCGACCACCCTCCGGCCACGACCGATTCTTCGATATCAACGTGTCCATCCACGGGATCACCGCCGACGCGGTGGAGCATGCCCCCGGCTGGGTAGCGCAACTCCCCCGGCTTCTCGAGTTCATCGGTGACGACGTACTGGTTGCGCACAACGCCGGATTCGATATGGCCGTGCTGCGCCGCGCGTGCGAGGCGACGGATGCCGTGCTCCCCGCGATCCGCTCGGTGTGCAGCGTGCAGCTGGCACGCAAGACGTATCAGCTCGACTCCTACAGACTGCCGCTCGTGGCCGCCGCCGTCGGCTTCCTCGACTTCGCGCACCACGACGCCCTGGCGGACGCACTCGCGTGCGCACACATCACGATCGACGCGGCCCGTCGGGCCGGCGCGCACGACCTGGTCGAACTCGCAATGCTGCTGGGGGTGCGCGTGCCCGAGCACGAGCCGATCGGGGCTTCGCTGCTCAGCCCAGCCTGACCGAACCGCTCGCCGGTCTCGGGCCTGGGGACAGTTCCGGAGCGATGTCGGAGGTCCGTGACATGATTCGAACATGCATTCGAATGGCGGACTTGGCGGCGGGATGGGCAGCGACGGCGACGTCGACGTCCTCGCTCAGCTGGTCGCGGATGCCGAGGGCATAGCGGATGCCGCACGAGCGGCACAGGTCCGGGAGGTTCGTCTCCTCGCTGCAGCCGGTCAGCTGGCTGAGTCCCAGGCCGCCGGGTCGTCGGAGAAGGTCAAGGCGCGCGAGATGGCGCTTCGCGGCATCGCCGCGGAGTTGGCCGGGGTGTTCGTCACGACCGACCGGACCCTGCAGCGCCGCATCGATGAAGCGCGGGACCTGGTCGAGAACTACCCGGTGACGATGGCGGCCTGGAAGCCGGGCGGATCGTCCGCGGACACGTCCGGGTCATTCAGGAGGTCGGATGTCTGGTACCCGTGGGCGAGCGGGCGGAGTTCGAACGCGTCGCGATCGACCGGTGCGAGGACGAGAGGCCCAACCGGGTGCTGGAGGCATTGCGGATGATCGCGGAACGGATGCACCCGCGGAGCTTCACCGAGCGGCACGAGGAGGCCGCGGCCGGTCGGTGCGTGCGGGTGCAGCCCAGTTCGGATGGGATGTCGGATCTCATCGCAACCCTGCCGACCGTCATCGCCGACGGGATCGTCGACCGGCTGACGCGGCAGGCGCGGGAGATCATCAACGCGCGGGCCCAGGCCGACGCTGCAGCCGGCTTCGCTGAGGGGCGAGCCGACGCGCGAGCAGACGCGAACGATGACGGCACGACCATTCACGACGGGTCGTCGTTCGTCGGTGACGCCCGAACCATCGACCAGGTCCGCGCCGACGTGTTCTCCGACCTCCTCCTCGCCGGCACACCCGCCCTCGACCCCACCGGCACAGGTGACGGCGACGGAACGCTCGGAGCGATCCGCGCACACGTGCAAGTGGCCGTGTCCGCGCTCACGCTCATGGGGCAAGACGAGGGGCCGGCCGACCTGGCCGGCCGCTCCCCCATCGACGCCGCGACCGCCCGCGAGCTCGCCGGCAACGCGACCTCATGGGACCGGCTCCTCACCCACCCCGTCACCGGAACCGTGCTCGAATGCGACACCTACCGGCCCACCGCAGCCATGGTCAGACTGCTGAGAGCGCGGGACCGGCACTGCCGGTTCCCCGGATGCCAACAACCCGCCATCCGCTGCGAACTCGACCACACCATCGCCGCATCCGACGGCGGAGCGACGCACGTGTGCAACCTCGCCAACCTCTGCAAAAGACACCACGACGTCAAACACCACACCCGATGGCACGTCCGACAACTCGCGGGCGGGCGGCTCGTGTGGACCTCACCCACCGGACGGGCCTACCGCGAAGACGCACCACCACCCCTCGTCGCCTTCACGACCACAGATCCGCCCGATCCGGGGCTTCCACCGTTCTGACGAGTTCGCCGTTCGGTTGGCGCTGGTCGTGGGTTCGGCGCGCACAGACCGCAGGTTCGGCGTGCGCTCACTCGCGCACTCGCGCGTACGCAGCTCGCCGCTTCGCCGGTACCGGTCACCGAGTCAGCGTGCGCAGACCCACCCGGCCCCGGCTTCGACGGTTCTGACGAGTCCATCGTTCGGTTCGCCCTGGTCGCCTGCTCAGCGCGGCCGATTGATGATTCCATGTCAGCGCCGCGCGCGGGAGTGCGGGACTACGCGCCATCACCCGGCGACGCCTGCGTGCGCGGCCACGGTGCCCACCCGTCCGCCGCGGTGCGGAGCACCTCCGCGGCGCTCGACAGCCGCTGCACCGGAAAGTCCTCCACGCGCGATTGGCCGGATCGGCTGCCCTCGGGGAATGTGAACGCGTGCTCCACCGGAAGCTCGGCGCCGGGCACGATAGCCTCGCGGAAGTTCCCCGTCACGACCGCGAAGACCTGCTCCTCGAGTTCGTCTGCGACAGACCGCCATTCCTCGTCACATGCGTCGCACCCGCAATGGGGGTAGTGAGCGTCATGCAGCAGTCCCGAGTGCACCGAGAGACCCGGATACGCATCGAAAACGAAAGTCACCGATGCGCACTGCGGGTCGGCGGGCTCCAGGCGCACCGCACGGAGCACAGCGAAAGAGCTCGGTCTGTTCAGATCTGAGGCGACCTCAACACCCTCCTCGACGTCGACCTCGAATGTCTCGCTTAGGTGAGCGATGAGCGCATCGCCGACAGCATGCAGCGGCGCGAAGCGCTCCGGGTGCGTGTCGACCGAATAGGCGTCTTCTGGAGGCGATCCCGGCCAACGTCTGCCGTACTCGATGACCGCGCCGTCGGCATCGCGGAACGCCGGCGTGTCGATAGTCGGGCGCACGTAGCCTCTCATGCCGACATCCTGCCGCACCGTCCGCTCCGGGCGCGGAGAGAGCCGCGCCGGACGCCCCGCCTCCGGGCGATGTCGGAGCCACCCGGCATCCTGGACACATGGACGCCGCTCTCGTCTTCATCCTCATCGTCGTCGCCGCGATCGCCGCCGCCGGCGGCTGGTTCGCGGGCTCCGCTCGCGCCTCACGCGAGGGAGCAGCCGACCGAGTCCGTCTCGAGGCTCGCGCGGCCGTCGCTGAGGCCGAGCGCGACGCCCACGCCGAGCAACTGGAACGACAGCGCGAGCTGCAGCGCGAGCTGGGAACCCAGGCGCGGCTCGACCAGGCCGCTCGCGACGAACGCGAACGCCGCGAGCAGGCGGTCTTGCGAGCGCTCGCCCCCGTCCAGGAGTCGCTGCAGGCGATGCAGGCCAAGGTCGAGCTCCTCGAACGCGAACGCAGCGAGCAGTTCGGTTCGGTCGCGGAGCAGCTGCGACTCGGACGCGAGACCGACGAGGCGCTGCGTTCGACGACGGAGTCGCTCGCCGGCGCCCTGCGCTCGAGCGCGGCCCGTGGCGTCTGGGGCGAGACGCAGCTGCGACGCATCGTCGAGTCCGCCGGCCTCACCCGCTACGTCGACTTCGAGCTGCAGTCCAGCATCTCGTCCGACAGCGGCGCGGGGCGCCCCGACCTGATCGTCCGTCTCCCCGGCGACAAGGCGCTCGCGGTCGACGCGAAGGTGCCGCTCGACTCGTATCTCGAGGCGAGCGCGATACCCGTCACCGCGCAGGGTGAGGAGGCGCGACGCCGCAAAGCGTTGCTGACGGCGCACGTCAAGGCGGTGCGCGCCCACGTGGACGCCCTCGCGAAGAAGGCCTACTGGCAGGGCCTGAGCTCGAGTCCCGAGTTCGTCGTCTGCTTCATCCCGAGCGAATCGCTTCTCGCGGCGGCGCTCGACGAAGACCCCGCGCTGCTCGACTACGCCTTCAGCCGGCGCGTCGCACTCGCGTCACCGGTCAACCTGTGGGCGGTGCTGAAGACCGTGGCATACACGTGGACCCAGCAAGACGTCTCCGACGAGGCCCGGCGCCTGTTCGACCTCGGCAACGAGCTGTACCAGCGTCTCGGAGGGCTTGCCTCCCACGCCGGCGACCTGCGCCGTGCGATCGAGCGGACGGTCGAGTCCTACAACAAGTTCGTGGGGACGCTCGAGAGCAGGGTGCTCGTGACGGCGCGGAAGTTCCCGGGCATCGACGAGACACGGCTCGAGGCAACGAGCGCGCCGAGCCCGATCGAGACGTCGACGCGGATGACGACGGCTCCCGAGCTGCTCAGCGCGGACGTCGGCGAGCTTCGCGAACGGCTGTGACGCGTCGGCGGAGGGGAAGGGAGGCGAGCTGTCCGGTCAGGCCGGGAACATGTTGACGAGGCCGACGACGGCGACGGAGACGGCGAGGAAGGCGCCGATCATCCACCAGGCACTCATCTGATGTCCCTCGGGGTGGCGCCGACGCAGCAGCACGTCCGGACGTCGAGCGGGGTCGATCGTCACCGCGACCTGGCCGGTCGGCGGGTTGTTTGCTGTCATCGACATGGTTCTCCCGGGTGCTGACGTAAGGGTGGTCATCGCCGTTGATACCGCTGCCATTCTGACAGAGCCTTGCTGGGAGCATCAGTGGTTGACACGCAGTCGTGTCGTGATAGTTACCCGCCCGAGTTCAGAGCCACTTGGATGTGAGGTGCTCCGAGGTGATCCGACGCAGCGTCCCCGACGCGCCGCGCAGCACCACGCTCTCGGTGTACACGTAGTCGCCTTCGCGCCGAACGCCCCCGACGAGCTCGCCGTTGGTCACACCGGTCGCCACGAAGATCGTGTTCTTGCCGCGGACGAGATCGTCGGCCTCGTAGACGTGACCGTCGAGGTTGAGCCCGGCGTCGATGCCGCGCTGCTTCTCGTCGTCGTCGCGCGCCCACAACCGGCCCTGGATGTGACCGCCGAGGGCCTTGATGGCGCACGCGGTGACGATGCCCTCCGGGCTGCCGCCGACACCCACGCACATGTCCGTGCGCGCGTTGTGCCGGGCCGCGTTGATCCCACCCGCGACGTCGCCGTCGCTCATCAGCCGCGTGCCCGCGCCGGCATCCCGGATCTCCTGGATCAGCTGCGCGTGACGCGGACGGTTCAGGACCGAGACCACCAGTTCATCGACAGGCTTGCCGAGAGCCTTCGCGAGCCGCCGGATGTTCTCGGCGATGGGCAGTCGGATGTCGACGACGCCGACACCCGCAGGGCCGGTGACGAGCTTGTCCATGTAGAACACCGACGAGGCGTCGAGCATCGCTCCCCGGTCGGCGACCGCGATGACCGAGAGCGCGTTGTTGCGCCCCTCCGCGGTGAGGGTCGTGCCGTCGATCGGATCCACGGCGATGTCGGCCTGGGGCCCGCGACCGGTGCCGACCTTCTCGCCGTTGAAGAGCATGGGTGCGGCATCCTTCTCACCCTCGCCGATGACGATCACGCCGTCGAAGTTGACCGTCGTGAGGAACGCGCGCATGGCGTCGACGGCCGCCCCGTCGGCGAGCTCCTTCTGCCCGCGGCCGATGAACGGCACCGAACGGATCGCCGCCGCCTCTGTCGCGCGCACGAGCTCGAGCGCGAGGTTTCGATCGGGATGCAGCGGACTCATGTCGGCGGTCAAACTCACCATGCGCCACAGCATAGGTGCGGGCAGGCGCGGGGATCCGCCGCTTTCGGCCGCGCGCCCACGAAGGAATCGGGATTCTTAACGAATCCGTACATCCAGCCGCGTCGCGAACACGTGACAACAAGCAGCGTCGTTTCTCCGGCCGCCCCGCGGACGGCGAGAGCGGCCTTCGATAAAGTGGGCTCGGTAACACCGCCGATTTGAGGAGCTCTCATGCCCATCGCCACCCCCGAACAGTACGCAGAGATGCTGGATCGCGCGAAGGCCGGTGGTTTCGCCTACCCCGCCATCAACGCCGCCAGCTCGCAGTCCATCAACGCCGTTCTTCAGGGCCTGACCGAGGCCGGCTCCGACGGCATCATCCAGGTCACGACCGGTGGCGCCGACTACTTCGCCGGACACACCGTCAAGGGCCGCGCGACCGGTGCGCTCGCCTTCGCGAAGTTCGCCCACGAGGTCGCCAAGAACTACCCCGTCACGGTCGCGCTCCACACCGACCACTGCCCGAAGCCCGCCCTCGACGACTTCCTGCTGCCGCTCATCTCGGCATCGGAGGAGGCCGTCGCCGACGGCGGTCAGCCGATCTTCCAGTCGCACATGTGGGACGGCTCGGCCGTGCCGCTCGCCGAGAACATCGAGATCGCCAAGGAGCTGCTGCCCCGCATCAAGGCGATCCGCGCGATCCTCGAGGTCGAGATCGGCGTCGTCGGCGGCGAAGAGGACGGCGTGCAGCACGAAGGCTCGAACGACGCCCTCTACACCACGACCGGTGACGTCTCCCAGGTCGTCGAGGCTCTCGGGCTCGGTGACCAGGGCCGCTGGATCGCCGCTCTCACCTTCGGCAACGTCCACGGCGTCTACAAGCCGGGCAACGTCAAGCTCAAGCCCGAGCTGCTCGGCGAGATCCAGGCCGGCATCGCGTCGAAGTTCGGCACCGGCGAGAAGCCCCTCGACCTCGTCTTCCACGGCGGCAGCGGCTCGACCGACGAGGAGATCGCCCTCGCCGTCGCGAACGGTGTCGTGAAGATGAACATCGACACCGACACGCAGTACGCGTTCACGCGCTCGGTGGCCGGGTTCATGTTCCAGAACTACGACGGTGTGCTGAAGGTCGACGGCGAGGTCGGCAACAAGAAGGCTTACGACCCGCGCGCCTGGGGCAAGAAGGCCGAGTCGGCGATGGCCGCTCGCGTCGTCGAGGCGACCCGCCAGCTCGGCTCGTTCGGCCAGTCCCAGAGCTGACCGCCGGCCACACGGAACGGCGCCCCGCGGATTCGTTCGCGGGGCGCCGTTCTGTCGTTCTCGGGTACGCGTCAGCGGCTGGTCGAGAACCCGTCGAGCACAGCCGGGTCGGACAGCAGCGGCACCGCCAGCAGCAGGCTCACGATGATGAATGTCACGATCGCGCCGACGAGCGGGATCCACCACGACAGCCGCCGCAGCGACAGCGACCACCACGACAGCACCGCGGTCAGCAGCCACCCCGCGCCGTAGACGACGGCGGCGGCGATGCCCCACGCCCGTCCGCCCGCCGGGTCCGCGAGCGTCCCGTCGATACCAGCCATGTCCATCCACGTCTGCGCGAAGCCCGTGAAGTCGACCAGCTGCGGGATGGCTCCGAGCACCGTCACCAGGCCGTACGCGAGCAGCGCGACCGTGATGATCCGGTCGGCGAGCCGCGTGGGGCGCGCAGCCGACGTGGTCGGGCGCGGCGAGGGAAGCTGCTGTCGTGCGGACTCATGGGGACGGGGTGCCGCTGAGCCGGCCGGCACCTGCGCCGTCTCGACCACATCGGGGTGCGGTGCTTCCCCGCCCAGTGCCGCGATGCGGGCGCGTTGCTCCTCGGGGGTGGCGTACTCGCCGTACTGCGGGCGCGGACGTTCCTGCTCGCTCATGACCGCCCCCGTCCGCCGCGTGCGCGGGCGTCCTGCTTCCCGGCGGCATCCGTGCGCAGCTCCTTCGGCAGGGAGAACATGAGGTCTTCCTCGGCCGTTCGGATCTCGTCGACATCGGCGTAACCGGCATCCGCGAGACTGGAGAGCACCTGCTGCACGAGCACCTCGGGTACCGAAGCGCCGCTCGTGACCCCGACCGTCCGGACGCCGTCGAGCCACTCCTGCCGGATCTCATCGGCATAGTCGACGCGGTACGCGGCGCGAGCGCCGTACTCGAGCGCGACCTCGACGAGCCTCACACTGTTGGACGAGTTCGCCGACCCCACGACGATCACCAGGTCGGTTTCGGCGGCGATCTTCTTGATGGCGACCTGGCGGTTCTGGGTCGCGTAGCAGATGTCGTCCGAGGGCGGATCCTGCAGTTCGGGGAACCGCACGCGCAGCCGCCGAACGGTCTCCATCGTCTCGTCGACGGAGAGCGTGGTCTGCGAGAGCCAGACGACCCGCGACGGGTCGCGCACCTCGACGGTGTCTGCGTGTTCGGGCGACGTCACGATCGTGATGTGCTCGGGCGCCTCGCCGGCGGTCCCCTCGACCTCCTCGTGCCCCTCGTGGCCGATCAGCAGGATCTCGCGGTCGTCGCGCGCGAACCTCACGGCCTCACGGTGCACCTTGGTCACGAGCGGGCAGGTCGCGTCGATCGCCTGCAGCCCCCGATCGGACGCCGCCGAGACCACCGCGGGAGACACCCCGTGCGCGCTGAAGACGACGTGCGCGCCCTCGGGCACCGCGTCGACCTCGTCGACGAAGACGGCGCCGCGCTCCTCGAGCTCGCGCACGACGTGGATGTTGTGCACGATCTGCTTGCGCACGTAGACGGGCGCACCGAAGCGTTCCAGCGCCTTCTCGACCGCGACGACGGCGCGGTCGACTCCGGCGCAGTATCCTCGCGGAGCTGCCAGGAGCACCCGCTTGGCGGCGCCCACAGGGATATCCTGGAGACGGCCGTGACGCCCCGGCACGCGGGGAACGGGCAGCCGGACGGCGGGAGTGCTCACTCCTCGATTCTACGAGGCGCATCCTGCCAGCCGCTCGGAACCGGCCGTGAGGAGCCCCATGCCGTCGTTCGAGACCGCGCCCGATCAGACGCCGCCGCCGGATGCCGTCCATCCTCGCGATTCGTCGCCGCAGACGCCGACCTCGATCTCGCGGCTCAACGAGACCATCCGCGACTTCGTGCAGCGGTGGAACGCCGTGTGGGTCGAGGGCGAGATCACCTCCTGGAACCTCCGCGGCGGTCATGTCTTCGGCCGCCTGAAGGACGCCGAAGCGGATGCCGCGCTCTCGTTCCGCCTCTGGTCGAGCACCCTGCAGCGCCTCGGCTCGAGCCCGCAGGTCGGCGACCGCGTCGTCGCGTGCGTCAAGAGCGACTACTTCGTGAAGTCCGGCGACTTCTCGTTCACGGTGTCGGCCATGCGACCGACAGGTCTCGGCGATCAGCTCGTCCAGCTCGAGCGTCTACGCGCGAAGCTGCGGGCGGAAGGTCTGTTCGATCCGTCCCGCAAGCGGAGCCTGCCGTTCCTCCCCCACATGATCGGCCTGATCACGGGTGAGCGCAGCGACGCGGAACGCGACGTGCACCGCAACGCCGAGCTGCGCTGGCCGCACGTCGCCTTCCGCACGGTGCACGCGGCGGTGCAGGGCGATCGGTGCGTTCCCGAGACGATCGCGGCTCTGCGCGCCCTCGACGCCGACCCGGAGGTCGATGTGATCGTCATCGCGCGCGGCGGCGGCGACCCGCAGACGCTCCTCGGTTTCAGCGACGAGAGGCTGCTGCGGGCCGTGGCCGCGGCGACGACGCCGGTGGTGTCGGCGATCGGCCACGAGAACGACCATCCGCTCCTCGACGACGTCGCCGACCTCCGCGCGTCGACGCCGACGGATGCCGCCAAGCGGGTCGTGCCCGACGTCGTGGAGCAGCGCGCGCTCGTCGAGCAGCTGCGCAGCCGCGCCCGTACGCGCCTCACGCAGCGCGTTTCGCACGATCTCGCGCAGCTCGAGCAACTGCGATCGCGGCCGGTGCTGCGCAATCCGGAATCGCTCATGACGACCCGCGCGCACGAACTGCACGTCCTCACGGCGCGCGGTCGAGACGTCGTGACGCGCCGCATGGATGCCGCGGGCCACGACATCGCCCGACTCCGCGCCACACTCCGGGCGCTCTCGCCGGGCGCCACACTCGACCGTGGCTACGCCATCGCTCATCTCGATGCGGGAGTCATCATCCGAGACGCCGCGCAGGCCCCGGCGGGCTCGCACGTCACCGTCACCGTCGGCCGCGGCGCGTTCGCGGCGCGCTCCGAAGGCGTCGTCGACGACGGGGCCGCGCCCGCTGAGGCGGCGGGCGCACCGGCGGACCCGTCCTAGAATGGCTGACATGACTCCGCCGGCCGAAGGGCTCTCCGCCGACGTCGAGACCCTCAGCTTCGAACAGGCGCGCGACGAGCTCGTGCGCGTCGTTGCCGAGCTCGAACAAGGTGCGCCGACTCTCGAGCAGTCGCTCGCCCTGTGGACGCGCGGCGAGCAGCTCGCCGCACGATGCGAGGAATGGCTGCTCGGCGCCAAGCGCCGGCTCGACGAAGCGCGCGCCACGCGCGCGGACGACGCGTGATGGCCAAGGGGCCCCGCGTCGTCGCGGAGCTCGGCCGCCCCGAGACGCCCGACGAGACCGCCGCCCGCAAGGCGGCGTCGTCGCAGGTCTACCGCTCGAGCCAGAACGTGCGGAACCTGCTCGCCGCCCTCATCGTCACGGTGGCCGTCGTCGCGGTCATCGTGTTCGCCGTGCCGCGCGGCTCGGTCCCCGAACAGCCCGGCATCGACGTCGCCGCGGTCGCGACGGATGTCGGCTCCGGCATCGGTCGCCAGCTCGTGGCCCCCGAGGTGCCGGAAGCGTGGCGCGTGAACAAGGCGGAGCTCGCCGGCGACGACGTCCAGACCTGGGAGATCGTCTACGCGCCCGCCAGCGGATACGTCAACGTGCAGCAGGCGTTCGACGCCGATGCCGGCTGGGCGTCGCGGCAGGTCAGCGGCTCGCGCACGACGTCGACCGAGACCATCGACGGCGTGTCGTGGGAGGTCTTCGAGATCCCCGATCCCGCGCGCGCCGGGAACATCTCGTTTGCCCTGACGACCCAGGCGGGAGCCGACACCATCCTCGTCTACGGCGGCGGGGCCATCGACGCCGAGACCGTGCGCACCGCTGCGCGCGGCCTCGCGACCCAGATCGTCGAACTGCAGGAGGAGACACCATGACGTCGACCGCGGCCGCTCCGGCATCCCCCACGCCCCAGGAAGCCTGGGACGAGATGCGCGCGGGAAACATCCGATTCGTCGAAGGCACTCCGCGCCACCCCCGGCAGGACGTCGAGCGCCGCCACGAGATCGCCGGCTCGCAGACTCCGCGCGCCGCGCTCTTCGGCTGCTCCGACTCGCGCCTCGCGGCCGAGATCATCTTCGACGAGGGCCTCGGCGACCTCTTCGTGATCCGCAACGCCGGTCAGGTCATCTCCGACTCGGTCGTCGGCAGCCTCGAGTACGCCGTCGCCGTGCTGAACGTGCCGCTGATCGTCGTCCTCGCGCACGACGCCTGCGGCGCCGTGCGTGCCGCGATCGACAGCACGGGCATCGACGCTCCCCCGCTGCCGCCGCTCATCTGGCGTCAGATCTCCCCCATCGTGCCCGCCGTGCGCCGCGTCCTGCGGGCAGGAGCCGACGCCGGCGTCACCGCCGAGAACGTGGACGCCGAGGTCGTGGGCCGGGAGCACCTGCGCGACACGGTCGGTCAGCTGCTCCACGCGTCCGAGCTCATCAGCACCGCCGTCGCCGAGGGCCGACTGGCCATCATCGGAGCGAACTACCGCCTCGGCGAAGGCGCCGCTGAGGCTTCCATCATCCTCGGCGACGTCCACGACGACGCCGCATCCTGACGACATCCCACCGAGAGAGGAACAACGACGTGACCGACATCGAGTACCGCATCGAGCACGACACCATGGGAGAGGTCCGCGTCCCGAAGGACGCCCTCTACGCCGCGCAGACCCAGCGCGCGGTCGAGAACTTCCCGATCTCGGGCTCGGGGCTCGAGTCGAGCCAGATCGCCGCACTCGCGCGGATCAAGAAGGCCGCCGCGCTCGCCAACAAGGAGCTCGGCACGCTCGACCCCGCCATCGCCGATGCGATCGCCGGAGCAGCCGATGAGGTCGTCACCGGGCGCTACGACGCGCACTTCCCCGTCGACACGTACCAGACCGGTTCCGGCACGTCGTCGAACATGAACATGAACGAGGTGCTGGCCACCCTCGCGACCCGCGCGCTCGGCAGCACGGTGCACCCGAACGACCACGTCAACGCGTCGCAGTCGTCGAACGACGTCTTCCCGACGTCGGTGCACATCGCCGTGACCCAGGCGCTCATCGACGACCTCATCCCCTCCCTCGACCACCTCGCGGTCGCCTTCGAGACGAAGGCCGAGGAGTGGAAGGACGTCGTGAAGTCCGGTCGTACGCACCTCATGGATGCCACGCCCGTGACCCTCGGTCAGGAGTTCGGCGGCTACGCACGCCAGATGCGCCTCGGCATCGAGCGCGTCCAGGCCGTGCTGCCCCGCGTCGGCGAGGTCCCCCTCGGCGGCACCGCCGTCGGGACGGGCATCAACACGCCCCTCGGCTTCCCGCAGAAGGTCATCGAGCTGCTCGCGGCCGAGACCGAGCTTCCGATCACCGAGGCGAAGGACCACTTCGAGGCGCAGGCCAACCGAGACGGCCTCGTCGAGGCATCCGGCGCCCTGCGCACGATCGCGGTATCGCTGACGAAGATCAACAACGACATCCGCTGGATGGGCTCGGGCCCGAACACCGGTCTCGGTGAGCTCCACATCCCCGACCTCCAGCCCGGCTCGTCCATCATGCCCGGCAAGGTCAACCCGGTCGTTCCCGAAGCCGTGCTGATGGTGTCGGCCCGGGTCATCGGCAACGACGCGACGGTCGCGTGGGCCGGGGCATCCGGCTCGTTCGAGTTGAACGTCGCCATCCCGGTGATGGGCACGGCGCTGCTCGAGTCGATCCGCCTGCTCTCGAACGCCGTGCGCGTGCTCGCCGACAAGACGGTGGCCGGTCTGCAGGCCAACGTCGAACGCGCCGCCGCGTTCGCAGGCATGTCGCCGTCGATCGTCACCCCGCTGAACAAGCTCATCGGGTACGAGGCCGCGGCGAAGATCGCCAAGCACTCCGTCGCCAAGGGCATCACGGTCCGCGAGGCCGTGATCGACCTCGGATACGTCGAGCGGGGCGAGCTGACCGAGGCGCAGCTCGACGAGAAGCTCGACCTGCTCTCGATGACGCACCCTGGTTGATAATCGGAGGGTGAACCCGTCGCGGTCGGAAGCCCGGCGCGCACGCATCCTGGGGATCGTCCTCGCGATCGTGTGCGCCGGCTTCGTCGTCGCCGCGATCGGCTCGCTGCTGGTGTTCCTGCTGCTCGGAGTCGAGCTCCCCTGGGCGGCTGTTCTGGTCTTCGCCGTCGCCGGCGCCGGCACTCTTGTGACGGTATGGCTCGTCGGCTGGCCGCTCCTGGCCACCCCGCCGCGCGAGGCGGCGGCTCAGGACGCCTTCGACGCGGCGGTCGAGGCCCAACGACGTCTGCTCGACGACGTGCGTCACGAGCTCAAGACACCGATCGCCATCGTGAGGGGGCACCTCGAACTCGTCGATGCCGATGACCCGGCGGATGTCGACGCCGTCCGCGAGATCTCGATCGGCGAACTCGATCGCATGACCCGCCTCATCGGTGACATCGATCTCTTGGCTTCGGTCGAGGGCGAGCGGTTCGCCCTCGACGAGGTCGACATCGAGAGCCTGACCCAGCGCGTGGTCGACCTCGTCACCGTCATCCCCGGGCACGATTGGGCCGTCGAATCGACGCAGCGCGGGATCATCCACGGCGACGCCGACCGCCTGCTCCAGGCATGGCTGCAGCTGGCCGACAACGCCGCCAAGCACACCCCGGTGGGAACCGCGATCGAGCTCGGCAGCGGCATTTACGCGGGCGCCTTCCACCTCTGGGTGCGCGACCACGGCCCCGGCATCCCGCCCGCGGCCCGGCATCGCATCTTCCGCAGATTCGATCGCGGCGGTCGCCGGCGGTCGGTCGGCGGCTCGGGTCTCGGCCTCGCCATCGTCGATGCGATCGCGAAGGGCCACGGCGGTTCCTGCACGGTCACGGAGACCGCGGGCGGCGGCGCTACCTTCACCATCACGATCCCGCTCCGCTCGGCCCGGCGCCTCCCTGCGCCGGTGCGGGCCGACGAGGTCGTCCTCCAGCGCAAGGAGATCGGATGACCCGCATCCTGCTCGTCGACGACGAGCCCCACATCATCGGCCTCCTGGAGCGTGCGGTACGCACCGCCGACATGGAGCCGCTCGTCGCCGAGGACGGTGAGACGGCGCTCGACCTGCTCGAGGGCGAGGATATCGACCTCGTCATCCTCGACGTCGGGCTTCCGGGAATCGACGGGTTCGAGGTACTGCGCCGCCTCCGCGCGTCCGGATCGGCCGTGCCCGTCATCATGCTCACCGCTCGGAGCGGAACGAACGACACCGTCGAAGGGTTGGATGCGGGGGCGAGCGACTACGTGTCCAAGCCGTTCGTCGTCGCCGAACTCCTCGCCCGGGTACGCTCGCGGCTGCGCGAGAGCGCGGGCCCGACGACCATGATCACCCGCGACGGCGTCAGCCTCGACATGCTGACCCGGCGTGCCACCGTCGACGGCCGCGACATCGATCTCTCCGCACGGGAGTTCGCGCTCGCCGAGCAGTTCCTCCGCCATGCCGGCGAGGTGCTCAGCCGCGAGACGCTGCTGAGCCGCGTCTGGGAGCTCGACTTCGACCCCGGATCGAACGTGGTCGACGTCTACGTGCGCTATCTGCGGGGCAAGGTCGGCGCCTCGCGCATCGTCACGGTACGCGGTGAGGGGTACCGCTGGGATTGAGGTCGGCCCCGGTCTTCCCGAGGCCGACCTCATCCGGGATCAGCTGAGTTCGCCCGCCTCGAGCAGATCCGTCACGAGCGCCGCGATCGCCGACCGCTCCGAGCGCGTGAGCGTCACGTGGCCGAACAGGTCGTGGCCTTTGAGCGTCTCGATCACGGAGGCGATGCCGTCGTGCCGTCCGACGCGCAGGTTGTCGCGCTGGCCGACGTCGTGGGTGAGGACGACGCGGGAGTTCTGACCGATGCGACTGAGGACCGTCAGCAGCACATTGCGCTCGAGCGACTGAGCCTCGTCGACGATGACGAAGGCATCGTGCAGCGAGCGACCGCGGATGTGCGTGAGCGGCAGCACCTCGAGCAGCCCGCGCGCGATGATCTCCTCGACCACGTTGCCCGAGACGACCGACCCCAGGGTGTCGAAGATGGCCTGACCCCAGGGGTTCATCTTCTCCTGGGCGTCGCCGGGAAGGTAGCCGAGCTCCTGACCGCCGACGGCGAAGAGCGGACGGAAGACGATGATCTTGCGCTGCTGCTGCCGTTCGAGCACCGACTCGAGGGCAGCGCACAGCGCGAGCGCTGACTTGCCCGTGCCCGCGCGACCGCCGAGCGAGACGATGCCGACATCCGGGTCGAGCAGGAGATCGATCGCGATCCGCTGCTCCGCCGAGCGTCCGTGCAGTCCAAAGACGTCACGATCGCCCCGCACGAGGCGGAACGAGCCCGGGCCCGTCACGCGCCCGAGGGCAGACCCCCGCTCGGAGTGGATGACGAGCCCGGTGTTGACCGGGACGCCGCGCACCTCGTCGCTCGTGGCGACCTCGCTCTCGTAGAGATCACTCATCTCGTCGCCGGAGAGGTCGATGTTCGCGATGCCGGTCCATCCGGAGTCCACGGCCTGCTCGGCGAGGTACTCCTCCGCGCTGATGCCCAGCGAAGCCGCCTTGACCCGCATCGGCAGGTCTTTCGAGACGACCGTGACCGGCTGCCCCTCCTGAGCGAGGTGCATCGCGACGGCGAGGATGCGCGTGTCGTTGTCACCCAGCCGCATCCCGGCGGGGAGCACCGAGGGGTCGGTGTTCGTCAGCTCGACCCGCAGGGTGCCGCCCTCGCCGACGGGAACGGGGAAGTCGAGCCGGCCGTGCTCGACCCGCAGGTCGTCGAGGTGGCGCAGCGCCTGGCGGGCGAAATAGCCGATCTCGGGATCGTGCCGCTTGCCCTCGAGCTCGGTGACGACCACGACGGGGACGACGACCGAATGCTCGGCGAAGCGGAACAATGCTCGCGGATCACTCAGCAGCACCGACGTGTCCAGCACGTAGGTGCGCAGCTCCTGGTCGAGCTCGCCACCTCCGCCGTGGATGACGCGACGCTGCTGCTCTGTTGCTCGTGCGGCCACAGCCCACTCCCCGCCTCGGGTGTCTCACCCGATTCACACGAGTCGACCAGGGGTCACGAGTCGTGAGGAGGCCGACTCGAACGGGCGCCGTGCCCGTTGCGATGACAGTACGGCGGGCGACCGGCAGCCCGCCAGCGCGACACGCCCGCGAAGGTTTCGCCAACGTGAACTCTGCGTGCCGTGCTTGGCGCGTCAGCCGCCGAAGCGGCGGTCGCGCGTCGCGAAGTCGCGAATCGCGCGCAGGAAGTCCACTTCACGCAGGTCGGGTCCGAGCGCCTCGACGAAGTAGAACTCGCTGTGCGCCGACTGCCAGAGCAGGAAGTCGCTGAGGCGCTGCTCGCCGGAGGTGCGGATGACGAGATCGGGGTCGGCCTGGCCACCGGTGTAGAGGTGCTCGCCGATCTGCTCGGGCGTCAGACTCTCCGCGAGCTCCTCCATAGATCCGCCGCGCTCGTGGTGGCTCGTGATGATGCTCCGCACCGCATCCACGATCTCGCCCCGCCCGCCGTAACCCACGGCGAGGTTGACGTGCAGACCGGTGTTCTCGCGCGTGCGGTCCTCCGCCTTGGCGAGCACGCGGGCGAGATCATCGGGCAGCTGGCCCGCGCGGCCCACGTGCTGCACGCGCCACCCCGGCTCGCTCGAGAGCGTCTCGGCCAGCTCGGCGATGATCTCGAGCAGGTCGGCGAGTTCGCGCGAGTCGCGCTTGGCGAGGTTGTCGTGCGAGAGCAGATAGAGCGAGACGACGCGGATGCCGAGCTCGTCGCACCAGCGCAGGAACTCGTGCATCTTCGCGGCTCCGGCGCGGTGGCCCTCGGCGGGTGTGGGGTAACCCGCCTGGCGCGCCCACCGACGGTTGCCGTCGATCATCATCGCGACGTGATGCGGAACGGTCTCCGGCGTCAGGTGCCGGCGCAGCCGGGACGCATACAGGCGATAGAGGGGTCCTCGTCCGCGGTTCGCAGCCACTCCCCTACGTTACTCCTCGCCCTCATGTGAACGCTGGCATATGCCAGAGCGTACGCTCGTGTTGTGACCCGACCCGCACCCGATGAGGGCGTCGAGATGCCCCAGCTTCCCCTATTGGACGCCGCTGCCGTCAGCGCTCAGGTCGAGCTGCGCCCGTCGTGGCGGGGCTGGATCCACGCGGCGACCTTCCCCGTCGCGATCGCCGCAGGCATCGTTCTGATCGTGCTCGCACAGGGCGCGCCGGCCAAGTGGGCGAGCGCCGTGTTCATGACCACCTCGCTGCTGCTGTTCGGCAACTCCGCGCTCTACCACCGGTTCGACTGGAAGCCGCGCACCAAGGCGATCCTCAAGCGGATCGACCACGCGAACATCCTTCTCCTGATCGCCGGAACGTACACGCCGCTGGCGGTGCTGGCCCTTCCCACCGAGCAGACGGTGCTGCTGCTGTCGCTGGTGTGGGGCGGAGCGATCGCGGGCATCTTCTTCCGCGTGTTCTGGATACACGCACCGCGCTGGCTCTATGTCGCGCTCTATCTCGCGCTGGGCTGGGCCGCGGTGATGTACATCGTTCCGCTGTTCCAGGCCAACGCCGCCATGATGATCCTGGTGATCATCGGCGGCCTGCTCTACAGCGGCGGCGCGGTGGTCTACGCGCTGAAGAAGCCGAACCCGTGGCCGGGCCACTTCGGCTTCCACGAGATCTTCCACGTCTGCACGGTCCTGGCATTCCTCTGCCACTGGACGGCGTGTCTCCTCATCGCGCTCGAGCCCGCGTATCACGCGGGCTGAGGTCGCGGAGGGACGAGGCCGACGGCCCCGTAGGTCAGCGCGTGTCGGCGTCCCGTTCGCCGCGAGCGGCGGCATCCTCTTCGTCGAGCTGCTCGCGCACCTCGGCACGGTATCGGCCCCGACGTACCCGTCGCAGCATGTCGAGCAGGAGGAGCACGACGGCGATCGTCAGGATCACGATCGCTCCGAAGCCCCACGGGCCGGGCGTGACCGACGTGGGGTCGACCGTGATCTCGGGGAGCGGTGTCGCCGCCGACGTGAGCCACAGGAGGGAGTTCATGGTTCCTCGATCTGCGCGAGAAGCGCTTAGCCTGGAACCACCAGCCTAATCCCGTCAGAACCACCCCGGAGACCGTCATCGTGACCACGCAGCTCAAGCTCGACCAGCGCTACGGTCGGACGCGTGAGAAGCGGTCCCGGCGGATTCTGATCGGTGCCGCTGCGGTGGTGGGGGCAAGCGTTCTCGGACTCGTCGCCTGGACGACCGTGACCGGCGCCATCGACTCCGTCGACACCGACGCGACCGGATTCCAGGTGATCGACGAGCACTCGGTGGTCGTCTCGTTCCAGGTCAGCGGCGCGCGAGACAAGCCGCTCGCGTGCGCCCTCGAGGCCCAGGACACCGAGCACGGCGTCGTCGGGTGGCGGGTCGTCGAGTATCCGGCCGCTGACGGTGTCTCACGAGCGTTCACCGAGACCATCCCGACCGTGGCGCTGGCGACCAATGGTTTGGTGACCTCTTGCTGGATCCCGTAGTCTAGGCATTTCTTGTGCGCCCCGGTCGGATGCCGGGGCGTTCGCCATAGGCGGCTGTGCGCCGCGCCAGTCCAAGGAGATCACATGTCGAACGACGCTCCCGTCACCTTCCTCACGCAGGACGCCTACGACCGTCTCGTCGCGGAGCTCGAACACCTCTCGACGACGGGCCGCGAGGAGATCGCCAAGCGCATCGAGGCCGCGCGCGAGGAGGGCGACCTGAAGGAGAACGGCGGCTACCATGCCGCGAAGGACGAGCAGGGCAAGCAGGAGGCGCGCATCCGCACGCTGCAGCAGCTGCTCAAGGACGCGACCGTCGGAGAGGCTCCCGAATCCGACGGCACCGTGCTCTCGGGCACCGTCGTCACCGCGCTCGTCGCCGGCGGCGAGGAGGTCTTCCTCCTCGGCAGCCGCGAGATCGCGGCCGGCTCAGAGCTCGATGTCTACAGCGAGGCGTCACCGCTCGGCGAGGCCATCCTCGGCCTCAAGGAGGGCGACAAGACCTCGTACACCGCGCCGAACGGGCGCGACATCTCCGTCGAGATCGTCAAGGTCGAGACCTACTCGGGCCAGTGACCCGCGAGCTTCGCGCCGGCGTCCGTCAATCGGCGACGACCGTCGGCGCGAAGCCGGCATCCTCGAGGATCGCGATGACCTGAGCGCGGTGCTCCTCACCCCGCGTCTCGACGCTCAGCTGGAGGATCACCTCGCTGATCTGCAGCCCCTGCCCGTGGCGGGTGTGCAGCACCTCGATGACGTTCGCGCCCGCGACCGACAGGAGCTCCGAGACGCGAGCCAGCTGGCCGGGCCGATCGGGAAGCGGGATCTGCAGCGTCATGTACCGACCGGATGCCGCGAGGCCGTGGGCGACGACGCGCTGCAGCAGCAGAGGGTCGATGTTGCCGCCCGAGAGCACCGCGACCGTTGGGCCCGACGCCGTCACCTTGCCCGCGAGGATGGCTGCGACACCCACTGCGCCGGCGGGCTCGACGACCTGCTTCGCGCGCTCGAGCAGCACCAGAAGCGCACGGGCGATGTCGTCGTCCGAGACCGTGACGACCTCGTCGACGAGCTCGCGGATGACCGCGAACGTCTCGTCGCCGGGGCGGGCGACCGCGATGCCGTCGGCGATCGTCGGGGTCGTCTCGACCGCGAGCGGCATCCCTGCAGCCAGCGACGATGGATACGCAGCCGCGTTCTCCGCCTGCACCCCGATCACGCGCACGCGGCGCCCCTCGGCGGCGGCGCGGCCCTTCACTGCGGCGGCGACGCCGGCGATGAGACCGCCTCCCCCGATCGGGATCAGGAGTGTTTCGATGTCGGGCACCTGGTCGACGAGCTCGAGTCCGAGAGTCCCCTGGCCCGTGATGACGTCGGGGTGGTCGAACGGATGGATCAGCACGGCACCGGTGCGCTCGGCGAATTCGGCGGCCAGGCGCAGGGGCGTCTCGACCGTCGCGCCCTCGAGCACGACATCGGCGCCGTAACCGCGGGTGGCGAGGAGCTTGGGGACGGGGACGCCGAGCGGCATGAAGATCGTCGCCCGGATGCCGAGCTTCTGCGCTGCGAGCGCGACGCCCTGGGCGTGGTTGCCGGCCGACGCCGCGACGACGCCGCGCCCGCGTTCTTCCTCGGTGAGGCGGGAGAGGCGGTAGGTCGCTCCGCGGATCTTGAACGAGCCGGTGCGCTGCAGGTTCTCGAGCTTCAGGTGCACGGGCACGCCCAGGAGATCCGAGAGGTGCTCGGAGTACTCCATCGGCGTGCGGGTGACGACGCCGTCGAGCACGGCCGCTGCGGCGTCGAGGTCGGCCGGAGTGGGTCCGGTCATGCGTTCTTCCTCCGGTCTCGGGGCACGGTGCTCCAGATCATCTCATCGGGCCGCGGGGCGACCCCGGTCTCCCACGAACGTCGCGACACGTAGAGCACGACGACGTTGACGAATGCGGCCAGCGGAACCGCGAACAGGGCCCCGGGAATGCCGGCGATCATCGCACCGCCGGCGACGACGATGACGACGGCGAGCGGGTGGACCTTCACCGCCGAGCCCATGAGGAGCGGCTGCAGGATGTGCCCCTCGAGCTGCTGCACGCCGAGCACGATGACGAGCATCCACAGCGCGATCCAGGGGCCGTTGTAGACGAGCGCGAGGAAGACGGCGAGGGCGCCCGTGACCACGGCCCCCACGAAGGGGATGAAGGCACCGAGGAACACGAGCACAGCGATCGGGGCCGCGAGCGGCACGCCGAGGAAGAGGGCGCCCAGACCGATACCGGTTGCGTCGATCGTCGCGACGAGCAGCTGGGTGCGCGCGTAGGTCACGACGGTGCGCCACCCCGTCCGGCCGGCGCCGTCGACCGCCGGACGAGCCTGACGGGGAAAGAGCCGGACGACCCAACGCCAGATGCGCCCGCCGTCGGCGAGGATGCACAGCAGGATGAAGAGCACGAGCAGCGCTCCGGTCGCGACGTGCCCCACGGTGGAGCCGATGGCGAGGGCGCCCGACCACAGGAGTGACGCCTGCTGTTCGAGGAAGCCCCAGCCCTGCTGGAGCAGACCGTCGATCTCCGTCGAGGTGAGATGGAGCGGACCGTCGATGAGGTACTGACGAAGTTGACCGACGGCTTCGACCGTTCTCGCCTGAACCGAAGACCACTGCCGGCTGATCTGCCAGATCGCGAGCCAGAGGAGGCCCGAGATGACGGCGATGGTCGCGAGCACGCTCACCACGATCGCCGCCCAGCGCGGCACACGATGCTCCAGCATCCAGAGCAGACCCGGCCAGAGCAGTGCCGCGATCAGGATCGCGATGAGCAGCGGGATGACGAGCAGCTTGAGCTGGATGATGATCCAGATGGCCACTCCCGCGGCGGCAGCGACCACGAGCAGCCGCCAGGAGTACGCCGTGGCCAAACGCAGGCCCCGGGGAATTCCCGTCGACGTCTCGGTGGCAACGGTTCGGGTGCGCAGGGCGTCGAAGAAGGACCGCCCGACCTTGTCGTCGCTCATCCGGCCAGTCTAAGACTGCGCCGCGGGCGCGTCCGACCGTCGGGGGCGGTCTCAGAGCGTGCGCTCAGAACTGCACGCGCGGCGGCTCCGCGATCGCCGCGCCGTTCTGAACCTCGAAGAACTCTCGTTCGGAGAACCCGAGGCTGCGCGCGAAGAGGTTGTTGGGGAACACCTTGATCTTCGTGTTCAGTTCTCGCACGCCGCCGTTGTAGAAGCGACGCGACGCCTGGATCTTGTCCTCGGTGTCGACGATCGCCTGCTGCAGCTGCAGGAAGTTCTGGCTCGCCTGAAGCTGTGGGTACGCCTCGGCGACCGCGAACAGCGACTTCAACGCCTGTTGGACGTGCCCCTCGGCCACTCCTGCCTCGGCTGGCCCGTTCGCAGACAGGATCTCGGCACGAGCACGGGTGACGTTCTCGAAGACCGCCTTCTCGTGCGCGGCATAGCCGCGCACCGTGTCGATGAGGTTCGGGAGAAGGTCCGCGCGCCGCTTCAGTTGCACGGTGATGTCGCTCCAGGCCTCGTCGACGCGGACGTTCAACGCCACGAGCGAGTTGTAGGTCGCCCACAGGTAGATGCCGATCACGGCAAGCAGTGCGACGATGACGATGACCGGGATCAGCCACTCCATTGCATGTCCCCCTTCTCCGCGACCAGTCTAACCAGGGCGTATCCGGCCGAACCGGCCACGCACGCGAACTCGCAGGTCTTACCCACCCGGGGCGAGCCGGGACAGGAGCACGGCGAGTTGAGACCGTTCGCTCTCGGTGAGCGGCGCGAGCACCGCACGCTCGGTCTCCAGATGGTCCGGGAGGACGCGGTCGACCACCCGGAGCCCCTTCGGGGTCAGGCGCACGATCTTCCCCCGTCCGTCCGCGGGGTCAGGATTGCGGCTGACGTAGCCCAGGCCCTCGAGCCGGTTCAGCCGCTGGGCGACGGCGCTCGAGGTGATCATGGCATCCGCCGCGAGCTCAGCGGGCGTCAGCTCATAGGGCTTCCCCTGCCGGGTGAGCGTCGCAAGCACATCGAAGGTCGCCGCGTCGATACCGTGACGCGCGAACGTGGCCGCGAGGCGCGCATCGACGGCGGCCGCCGCCCGCCCGAGCCGCCCGATGACCGCCATCGGGGTCACGTCGAGGCCGGGCCTTTCACGCGCCCACTGTTCCAGAATCCGGTCCACGCGGTCCATGCTCTCGATCCTACTGGCTAAGCACTGAGCTATATTGACTAAGTGCTTAGCAATCGGACCGCATTTGTTCCCCTGACCGCCATCGCGCCCCTGGTCTGGGGAACCACGTACCTGACCACGACGACGTTCCTTCCGCCGGGGCATCCGCTGCTCATCGCGACCATGCGCGCGCTGCCGGCCGGGCTGATCCTGCTTCTCGTGGCCCGGCGACTGCCCACCGGGTCGTGGTGGTGGCGCGCCTGGATCCTCGGAGCCCTCAACTTCACGGTCTTCTTCGGGTGCCTCTTCGTCGCCGCCGACCGGCTACCCGGCGGCGTCGCCGCCGTCGTCGGCGGGATCCAGCCGCTCATCGTCGCGATGCTCGGCTGGTGGATCCTCTCCGAGCGGCTGACCGTGCTGACGTCGATCGCCGGAGTCGCCGGTGTCATCGGCGTCGGGATGATCGTCGCGCCCGGAGGCGCCGACCTCGACCCGATCGGTATCGCCGCGGCGCTCGGCGGCGCAGTCTCGATGGCCGTCGGCACAGTCCTGACGAAGCGCTGGGGCGCGGGGCAGCCGCCGCTCACGATCACAGCGTGGCAGCTCGTCACGGGCGGGATCCTGCTCGCGGTGCTCACGGCGTTCCTCGAGCCGCTGCCGGACGCGCTTCCCACCGCGCCCGAACTCGGGGCCTACGCGTACCTCACGCTCATCGGCACGGCGCTCGCCTACCTGCTGTGGTTCCGCGGCGTGCGGGCGCTGCCGACGCGCCTTCCGGCGTTCCTGGGGCTGTTGAGCCCCGTCGTGGCGGTCCTGCTCGGGCTGCTCGTCGCCGGCGAGACGCTGAGCGCCCTCCAAGCCGCCGGCCTCGTCACGGTGCTCGCGTCGGTGACCGCCGCCGTCGCACAGCGCGGCCCGAAGATCCCCGACGTACCCCCGGTGGGACTCGAACCCACACTGAAGCGATTTTAAGTCGCCTGCCTCTGCCATTGGGCTACGGGGGCCCGGTCCCACGTTACCGGCCCCCGGGTGGCCGCTCGGGCCCAGGGGTGACCCTTCACCTGGCAGCACACGCCCACTCGCACCCCACGAAGCGGCGCAACCTGCCAACTGAGCGCACTGCGCAGAAACGACGAGGCCCCCGTCACCGTGCGGTGCGGGGGCCTCGTCGTGACGGGCGAAATCAGTTCGCGTCGACCTTGTTGTCCTTCTCGGCGGGAGCGACCGCTGCGGCGCCCTCGTCCTTCGCGACGCTCTTCGGGTCGATCGGCGGCTGCGGGTTCTCCGCGGCCGGCTGAGCGGGACGCGGACGCGCGGCGAACTCCTCGAACGCGGCGCGCGGGGTGAGCGTGCCCTGGAGCGCGACGTTGTCGCGGCCGAGCCAGAAGTTCATCCACCAGTCGCCGACGACGCGCCACTTGCGCTCCCAAGACGGCATCGCGAGGCCGTGGTA
This sequence comes from Microbacterium sp. M4A5_1d, assembly GCF_053345465.1. NCBI lineage: Bacteria > Bacillati > Actinomycetota > Actinomycetes > Micrococcales > Microbacteriaceae > Microbacterium > Microbacterium sp. M4A5_1d. The sequence goes on along the minus strand of NZ_JBKFAD010000001.1, from coordinate 120,154 downwards.
GCCGCGGTGCGCGACCCAGGCGAAGAAGCCCTTGATCGCGATCTTGCCGGACTGGAAGACACCGTTGCCGAGGCCGAGACCGGCGACTGCGCCGAGGTTCTTGTGGAAGTACTCGCGAGGCGTCTCACCGCGGAGAACCGCGACGAGGTTCTTCGCGAGCAGCTTGGCCTGGCGTACGGCGTGCTGCGCGTTGGGCACGCAGTACCCGCCCACGCCGCCGCCGGTGAGGTCGGGAACGGCCGAGATGTCACCGGCAGCCCAGGCGCCCTCGACGATCTCCTCGGGCGTCCCGACGCGCAGGTCGGCGCGCGTACGGATGCGACCGCGCTCCTCGACGGGCAGGTCGCTGCCGCGGACGACCGTCGGGTTCGCCATGACGCCGGCGGTCCAGATGATGACGTCGGTGGGAATGACCTCACCCGTCGACAGCGCGACGTTGCCGCCCTCGGCGCCCTGCACCTGCGTGTCGAGGTGCACGTTGGCACCCTTTTTCGCGAGGTCCTTGAGGACCCACTGGCTGGTCTCGAGGGAGACCTCGGGCATGATGCGGCCCATCGCCTCGATGAGGTGGAAGTGCGTGTCCTCGAAACGGAGCTGGGGGTAGCTCTTGAGGAGCGACGACGCCATCGCGCGCAGCTCGGCGAACACCTCGATGCCCGCGAAGCCGCCGCCGACCACGACGACGGTCAGCAGGCGGTCGCGCTCGGGACCGGCCGGCAGGTTCGCCGCGCGGTCGAAGTTCGTGAGGATGCGGTCGCGGATGGCCATGGCCTCTTCGACCGTCTTCAGGCCGATCGCGTTGTCCGCGATGCCCGGGATCGGGAACGTGCGCGAGACAGCACCGGCGGTCACGACGATCTGGTCGTAACGGTGCTCCCACGGCTCGCCCTGAGCGGGGGTGATCGTGGCGACCTTGTTCGCGTGGTCGATCTTGGTGACCTTCGCGTTGACGACGTTCGTGCGCTTGAGATGACGACGGAGGCCGACGACGACGTGGCGGCCTTCGATCTCACCGGCCGCGACCTCGGGGAGGAACGGCTGGTAGGTCATGTACGGCAGCGGGTCGACGATGGTGACCTCGGCCTCACCCTTGCGGAGGTGCTTCTCGAGCTTCCACGCAGTGTAGAAGCCGGCGTAGCCGCCACCGACGACGAGGATCTGGGGCACAGATGTGGACACGTTCGGAAGAACTCCTTGATCGGGGGCTCGGCTAGCGCGACGCGCGGGCCGATCGGATGCGCCGGACAGCAGCAGTGACGCCGAGCGCCACCAGTATAGCGGCGATGGTCACACCCACGAGCGGGACGGTCCCGTACAGGAGCGTGTTCAGGCTCGGCAGCAGCGGCGAACCAGCCTCGGACGGCGGATCCGCGGCCGGGAGCTCCGGAAGCGCGACCGGCGATGTCGAGGGTTGCGGCGCCGGCGCCTGCTCTGCCCGACGGTAGATGCGCACCCACTCGGCGAGATCACCCATCGGGTTCTCCGAAACCGCCGGAACGGCGGTGTTCACCGCGGCAGCGGCATCCAACAGTCCGTAGCCGTAGAGCGGGTCGGGCTTCGCCGAGACGCCGGGCACCGCGCGCGCGGTCTTGATGATGCGGTTGATGACGTTGTTCGCGTCGAGCCCGGGGTGCGCCGAGCGCACCAGGGCCGCGACGCCCGCGACGATGGGGGCTGCGCCACTCGTGCCGTCCCATACGACGATGCGTCCGTCGGCAGAAACCCCGAGCAGCCCCTCGCTCGGCGCGGAGATGCCGATCGTGATGCCTTGCGTCGAGGCCTCCTGACTCGCGAGCCCGCCTCGGTCGACGCCGCCCACCGTGAGCACACCCGGAATCGTCGCCGGCGCTCCGACGCGGTCGGTTCCGGTCCCCCGGTTGCCCGCGGCCACGACGACCACGACGTCGTGGTCGTAGGCGTACTGGAAGGCCGTGTCCCACGACGGGTCCCATTCGAGCAGGTTCGTCGTGAACGAGAGGTTGATGACGTCGGCCCCGTGGTCCACAGCCCACGTCATGGCATCGGCGACCTGCGTGGCGAACGGGATGTCGGAGCTGCCGCCGAAGCCGATCGAGAGCGACAGCAGCTTCGCCTCGGGAGCCACGCCGATCATCCCGGTGTCCGGGCCGGTGCCGCGGGATGCCGCGAGCGAGGCGACCCAGCTGCCGTGGTCGCGGTCGTCGCCTCCCACAGGAGTGCGGCCGTCGGCGCTGCCCGAGCCCGAGAAGTCCGCTCCGGCGGTGACCGCCCCCTCGAACTCGGCCGGTCCGCGTCCGATGCCGGTGTCGATGACCGCGATCGTCGTACCTGCACCGCGCGTGGTCTGCCACGCCGTGCGGATGCCGTAGTCGTCGAGCCAGTACTCCGCCTGACGCGCGGGGTCTGTCGGAGGCACCACCGCACCGGCCGTCGCCGTGGTGACGACGAGCACGCCGACGACGGCCGCGCGCAGAAGCCGCCCGACGCGCCGCGTCACGCGGCCACCCGGGGGTTCGCGCACGTGCACCGCTCGGGCGACCAGGTGGATCGCTCCAGCGCGAGGTCGCCGATGGGGTTGACCCCCGGCCCCGCCGCGAGGGCGTGGGCCGCGACGGCGTGCAGGCACTTGACGCGCGTCGGCATGCCCCCGGCGGAGATCCCCGCGATCTCTTCGACCTCACCGTACGCGGCGCGGTCGGCGAGGTACTTCTCATGGGCGCTCCGATAGGCCGCGGCGATGTCGGAGTCGTCGGCCAGCAGGTCGGAGAGCTCGCGCATGACGTGGGTCGCCTCGAGGGCCGACATCGCGGCGGTGGCACCGGGGTGGGTCAGGTAGTAGAACGTCGGGAACGGCGTGCCGTCGGGCAGCCGCGGCTCGGTCGACACGACCGTCGGGTTGCCGCACACGCAACGCGCCGCGATCCCCACCACGCCGCGCATCGGGCGTCCCAGCTGCTCGCGCATGACCTCGAGGTCGGCGTCGGTCGCGGGCGTCAGAGCGGGAGCAGTCACTCTGACAGGCTACCGTCCGCCGCTGGCCGACTCCTGGGGCGGCACGGCAGCGGTGCTCAGGGGCCGGTGGCTGCCGTTCGAGCGGATCCGCTGGTCACGACCGAGCGCACGAACTGCGACATCCAGTCGGTGCGGGTGCGTTCGACGTCGCTCGAGACTGCGGCCGGATCATCGGGCAGGGCGGATGCCGGCAGATCGTCGTCGATGAGGTAGACGACCTCGCCGGGACGGACGTAGTACAGGCGCTCGCGCGCCTGCGTCATGATGAAGGCCGGATCACGCCACTGCTCGCGCTCCGCGGAGAGGGCGTCGACCTCTTCCTGGCTGACACGGACCGATTCCTCCAGCGCTGCGATCTGAGCGCGCTGATCGAGGTAGGTGCTGACCGAGGGGACGAGCACGCACGCGGCCAGCACGACGAGCCCGAGCATGATGAAGGCGAAGCCCGACACGCGGATGCCGCCCATCCACTCGCGGACGTCCACCCGCCGCCGGGAACGAGGAGAGGGAGCCGTCGTCTTGACCACGGCTCCCCCTCTCGTCACGTTTCAGCGCAGATCAGCCCTGGAATCGCGGGAACGCAGCGCGGCCGATGAACTCCGCGGCGTCACCCAGCTCCTCCTCGATGCGCAGAAGCTGATTGTACTTCGCCACACGCTCCGATCGCGCGGGCGCGCCGCTCTTGATCTGACCGGCGTTGACCGCCACCGACAGGTCGGCGATGGTCGTGTCCTCGGTCTCACCCGAACGGTGCGAGAGCATCGTCGTGTAGCCCGCACGGTGAGCGACCGCGATCGCGTCGAGCGTCTCGGACAGCGTGCCGATCTGGTTGACCTTCACCAGCAGCGAGTTGGCGGCCTTGCGGCGGATGCCGTCGGCCAGGCGCGCCGGGTTGGTGACGAAGAGGTCGTCGCCGACCAGCTGCACCTTGTCGCCGAGCTTCTCGGTGAGGGCGGTCCAGTTGTCCCAGTCGTCCTCGGCGAGGGCGTCCTCGATCGTGACGATCGGGAAGTCGTTGACGAGCTGCACGTAGTAGTCCGTCAGCTGCTCGGCGTTCCAGTCCTTGTTGTCGAGGCGGTAGACGCCGTCGTTGAAGAACTCGGTCGCCGCGACATCGAGGCCGAGGGCGATCTCGGAGCCGGGCTTGAAACCGGCCTTCTCGATCGCCTTGACGAGGAACTCGAGGCCCTCGCGGTTGCTGGGCAGGTCGGGCGCGAAGCCGCCCTCGTCGCCGAGACCGGTGGCGTAGCCGGCGGCCTTCAGCTCGCCCTTGAGGACGTGGTAGACCTCGGTACCCCAGCGCAGCGACTCGCTGAAGGTCTCGGCGCCGATCGGCGCGAGGAAGAACTCCTGCATGTCGATGCCGTTGTCGGCGTGCTCGCCGCCGTTGATGACGTTGAACAGCGGCACGGGCAGGACGTGCGCGTTCGGGCCACCGAGGTAGCGGAACAGCGGCAGGTCGGCCGAATCGGCGGCCGCCTTGGCCACGGCGAGCGAGACGCCGAGGATGGCGTTCGCGCCGGTGCGCGACTTGTTCTCGGTGCCGTCGGTCTCGATGAGGATCTCGTCGATGATGCGCTGCTCGCTCGCGTCGACGCCCTCGATGGCGGGGCCGAGCTCGTCGATGACGGCGGTGACGGCCTTCAGCACGCCCTTGCCGCCGTAGCGGCTCTTGTCGCCGTCGCGGAGCTCGTACGCCTCGAACGCGCCGGTGGATGCGCCGGAGGGGACGGCCGCGCGCTGGACGATGCCGTCGTCGAGGAGCACCTCCACTTCGACGGTCGGGTTGCCACGCGAATCCAGAATCTCGCGTGCGCCTACAGCCTCGATCAGTGCCACAGGGGTACTCCTTGCTTGTGGAGGGTGAGTCGTGGAGCGTCGTCGGTCCACTCTGAGTCTAGTGATGACCGGAGCCGCCGCCACCGGGTCTGCCGGGACTATGACGCGGGGTCGACCCGCAGCGCGACCGCGATCCCGTCCCAGCCCTTGAGATCGAGCGTCTGCAGCGCGGTCGCCTCGAAGCGCGGATCACGGGCGAGCATCTCGAGTCCTCGGCGGGTGCCGGCCACCTGCTCGTCCTCCGTCGCCGGGTCGCTGACGCGGCCCGCACGCACGACGTTGTCGACGACGACGATCGCGCCCGGCCGGGTCAGCCGCGCGGCGTGATCGAGGTAGATCGTGTTGGATTCCTTGTCGGCGTCGATGAAGACCAGATCGAACTCCTCGTCGACGTCGGGGAGCACGTCCGCGCCGCGTCCGACGCGCACCTCGACGCGGTCGTCGACGCCGGCACGCGCGATGCTCGCTCGGGCGACCTCCGCGTTCCGGGGCTCGGCCTCGATGGTCAGCAGCCGTCCGTCCGCCGGCAGGACGCGCGCCATCGCGATCGTCGAGAAGCCGCCGAGCGTGCCGATCTCGAGGACCCGGCGAACGCCACCGATCCGGATGAGCAGCTGCAGGAGCTTGGCACTGAGCGGTGAGACCTCGATGGCGGGAAGCCCGGCCTCGCGTTGATCGGTGAGGGCGGCATCCAGATCCGGATCGGGCGTCACGAGAGTCGCCGTCAGGTATGCGTCGGTACGCCGCCAGCTGTCGGGAGTGGGGTCGGTCGTCATGCTCTCAGCCAACCGCACGGCGTCCGCGCGCGCCAGCATCCGCTCCGCCATCACCTCGTCGAGGGCGGCGGCGACCGCCGGGAGCAGCGCGTCAGCGGTGCGCCGGTACCCGAGTGCGCTCGGGTGGAATCGGTCGAGGGAGAACATCTCGTCCGGATTGTCGACGAACACCGGTCCCACAGCGCGGCGGAGTGAGACGACCCGCGCGCCGGCTGCCCGCGCCGCGGTCTCCTGAGCCTGCGCGAGCGCCCGCGACGCCCGCGATGCGAAGCTCCGCAGCGGCTGCGGGACCGGTCGGAGGGCCTCGAGGTCCGGACAGGTGCCCACCACGACCGCACACCCCCGAGCGCGCAACGTCTCGACGGCGTCGGCGAGGCTGCGAGCCGCGTCAGCGGCCGGGATGCGGTGCGTGACGTCGTTGCCGCCGACCACGATCACCGCGACATCGGCTGCGGCATCGTCGCCGAGGGCTGCGATCTGGTCCGGCAGCGTCGAGGACTCCGCGCCCACGACGGCGCCGGTCCGGAGCCGCACGGGGCGGCGCGCCCGCTTCGCCAGTCCGCGCGCGAGCCGTCCGCCGAGAGTGTCTTTCCGACGCTCGGCCCCGAGGCCCGCGGCGAGCGAGTCGCCGAGCATGACCAGACGCACCGGCTCGCCCGCATAGGAGCGGCGCCACAGCCGGTCGGCGTCGAGGGCGAGCTCACCCAGGGGCTTGCCGATTCGCTCTCGCGCGAGCGCGGCCTGCCGTGCCAGCACGACGCCCGAGGCCAGCGCGACGGCTCCAGCCGAGAGAACGGCGCCGCCGACGGCCGCGGCGATGCGCACGACAGGTGTGGTCATGACGCCAGCACAACACCGTCGAGTGAACGGGCGCGGAAGACTATCCGACGCTCGCGCGAACGACGTCGGGAGTCCCTCAGCCGATCGGGCGTGGCTCGACCGATCCGACGTCCTCCCCCGCACGCAGCGTGACGAAGGCGGCGTAGCCGTCGGCAGCGGCGCGCTCGAGCAGCGCCTTGAGGTTCTTCGGGCGCTGCTCGAGCCGCACCCGCGAACCGGTCGCGAGAAGGTGTGCCTTCGCGGCGAGGAGTTCGGGCAGCGGCACGTCACGATCGTGGACGAGCACGACGCCGGTGCGGTCATCGCCCGCCGACGAGCCCAGCAGGTCGACGAGCCGCTCGAACCCCAGCGAGAAGCCCACGGCCGGCACGTCCGAGCCGAGGAACCGGCCGATCATGCCGTCGTAGCGGCCGCCCCCGCCGAGCGAGTACGACACCGAGGGGTGCGCCAGCTCGAAGATCGTGCCGGTGTAATAGCCCATGCCCCGCACGAGGAACGGGTCGAAGACGAGCGGCACCTCGGTCGACCCGCCCCGCGCCGACCGCACGGCCTCGCCGATGCCGACGAGGTGCGAGATCACGTCGTCGCCCACGCCCTCGGGAAGTCGCGAGCGGATGCCGTCGGCGTCGAAGGCCGCGGCATCCGACTGCGGGCGGCGAAGGAACGCCTCGAACGCGTCCGCGGCGGCCGGGGTGGCACCACGCTCGCGCAGTTCGGCTACGACGCCGTCCGTCCCGAGCTTGTCGAGCTTGTCGATCGTGATGAGCACTCCCGGGCGCTCGGACTCGGCGAACCCGAACGTCGCGAGCATCGCATCGAGCACGCGCCGGTCGTTGATGCGCACCGACGCACCGGTCAGACCGAGCGCGTCGAGAGCGTCGAGGCTCGCCGTCATCAGCTCGGTCTCCGCTCGCGAGGTCGCGTCTCCGATGATGTCGATGTCGCACTGCACGAACTGCCGGTAGCGACCCTTCTGCGGCCGCTCGGCGCGCCACACCGGCGCGATCTGGATGGCGCGGAACACCGTGGGCAGCTCGGCACGGTGCGAGGCGTAGAAGCGGGCGAGCGGCACCGTCAGGTCGTAGCGCAGCCCCAGATCGGTGAGCGCGGCAGGGTCGTCCGCCGCGGCGCGGATGCCGTCGGCGTCGAGTCCGCGCGCGAGCACGTTGTACGCGAGCTTCTCGTTGTCGCCGCCGATTCCGGCGTGCAGACGTCCGTACTCCTCCATGACGGGTGTCTCGATCTCGTCGAAGCCGTGCGCTCGGTAGCGCTCGCGGACGACGGCGAGAACGCGCTCGCGGCGGGCTTTGTCGGCGGGAAGGAAGTCGCGCATGCCGCGCGGCGGGTTCACGGTGGGCACCGTCCTATCCTTCCAGGTCGGCGGCGGCGCCACTGGTGCCCTCGGCCTCGCGGATGTCGGCGCCCAGGGTGCGCAGTCGTTCGCGCAGGGCGCGCTCGGCATCCCAGCCCTGGGCGCGGCCGTGAGCGACGAGCGCGAGCAGCGCGTCACCGAGCCCGGCTTCGTCGGCGGGCGGTTCCGCGGGTGGCGCCGGTGCGGCAGACAGGACGGACTCCGACTTGGCGAGCATCTTCTGGGCCAGGGCGAGCGTCGGCATGTGGGCGGACACTCCGTCGAGCACACTCGTGCGCGCGCGCTTCTCGGCCGACTTCGCGGCGTTCCAGAGCACGAGCACCTGCTCGGGAGTCTCGGCCGTCGCGTCGCCGAAAACGTGGGGATGCCGCCGCACCATCTTCTCAGTCAGACCCCGGGCGACGTCGTCGATGTCGAACGGATCGGATGCCGCACGCGACGCGATCTCAGCGTGGAAGAGCACCTGCCACAGCAGGTCTCCGAGCTCCTCCCGGAGGTCGTCCACCGTGCCCGCCTCGACGGCATCCACCACCTCCGCCGACTCCTCGATGAGGTACGGGACGAGATCGCGATGGGAGATCTGCGCCGTCCACACGCATCGGTCGCGCACGGCGCGCATCGTCTCGGCGGCGTCACGCAGCGGATCGGACATCGGGCTCCTTCGTACGGGACGGTCCCAGGCTAGCCCCGCCGTAACACAGCGGCAGCCGACGGCGCGTGTGTGACGCCCGTGTCAAAGCGCGGTCGCGCGTGCCAGTACTTTGGAGGCATGCGCGAGCTGACCCGAACCGAAGCCATCGATCTCGTCGGCCGATACGAGGCCGAGCAGGAGATCCCCGAGGCGATGCGCGCCGACGTGCGGATGCTCGGCTCGATGCTGGGCCAGGTGCTGCGAGAGAGCGGCTCGCCCGGCCTCTTCGACGACGTCGAACGCCTGCGAGGCGCCACGATCCAGGCGTACACCGACGACTCCCCCGAGGCATTCGAGCGCGCGGCAGCCATCGCCGAGTCGTTCAGCGTCGCGCGTGCGGACGAGGTGGCACGCGCCTTCACCGTCTACTTCCACCTCGTGAACCTGGCCGAGGAGCACCAGCGCGTGCGCCTCCTGCGCGAGCGCGCGGGCATCTCCGACCAGGACAGCGCGAGCGACTCCATCCCCGCCGCATACGCGCAGCTGTCGTCCGAGGTGGGCGAGGACGAAGCGGCGCGCCGGCTGCGCGAACTGCGCTTCCACCCCGTCTTCACGGCGCACCCCACGGAGGCACGTCGCCGCGCGGTCTCGCAGAGCATCCGGAGGCTCGTGACCCTGCTCGAGACGCTCGAGAACTCCGCTGCCGGTGGCGCCGAGCACCGACGGGCCCGCCGCCGCATGCTCGAGGAGATCGACACGCTCTGGCGCACGTCGCCGCTGCGCGCCGAGAAGCCGACGCCGACCGACGAGGTCCGCGCCGTCATGGCCGTGTTCGACGACACCCTCTACACGACGATCCCGCTGGTCTACCGTCGTCTCGACGACGCCCTGCAGGGCGAGGTCGCCGGCAGCCGTCCCCCGGTGGTGGCGCCGTTCGTGCGTCTGGGTACATGGGTCGGCGGCGACCGTGACGGGAACCCCTTCGTCACCGCGTCGGTCACGAAGAAGGCCGCCGGCATCGCCGCCGAGCACGTGCTCCTCGGCCTTGAGCGCAGCACCGAGCGCGTCGGCCGCGGATTGACCATGTCGGGAGACACGACGCCCCCGAGTCCCGCGCTGCGAGCACTGTGGGATCGCCTCGCCGCGTCCGACGACGAGGGCGCCGCCGACGCCGTGAAGCGCGCCCCCGGGGAGCACCACAAGCGCGTCATGATGCTGCTCGCACGCCGCATCCGCGCCACCCGTGCGCGCAACGCCGACCTCGCCTACAGCGACCCCGAGGAGTTCCTCGCCGACCTGCGTGTCGTGCAGAGCTCGCTCGACGAGGCCGGCGCCAAGCGCCAGGCCTTCGGCGCGCTCCAGCAGCTGATCTGGGCCGTCGAGACCTTCGGCTTCCACCTCGCGGAGCTCGAGGTCCGGCAGCACTCCGCCGTCCACGCCAAGGTTCTCGCCGAGTGCGAGGCGGGCGGCGAGCTGAGCGATCTCGCGAACGAGGTCCTGGAGGTCTTCCGCACCATCTCGCAGGTGCAGAAGCGCTTCGGCCCGCGGGCCGCGGGCCGCTACATCGTGTCGTTCACGCAGTCGGCGGACGACCTCGCGAACGTGCACGCCCTCGCGCGTCACGCCGTCGGTCCCGACGGGACCCCGCCGGTCCTCGACGTCATCCCGCTGTTCGAGACCTTCGCCGATCTGCAGGCAGCTCCCGGAATCCTCGCCGAGATCGTCGACCACCCGGCGTTCGCCGCGCGCCTCGAAGCCACCGGCCGGCGCCTGGAGGTCATGCTCGGCTACTCCGACTCGTCGAAGGACGTCGGACCGGTCGCAGCCAACCTCGCCCTCTACGAGGCGCAGGCACGCATCGCCGCATGGGCGCAGGAGCAGCGCATCGAGCTCACTCTGTTCCACGGCCGCGGCGGCGCTCTCGGCCGCGGCGGCGGGCCCGCCAACTCCGCCATCCTCGCCCAGCCGCCGCACTCGGTCGACGGTCGCTTCAAGCTCACCGAACAGGGCGAGGTCATCTTCGCCCGCTACGGCGACCCCGACATCGCCCTGCGCCACATCGATCAGGTGGCCGCCGCGATCCTGCTCGCTTCCGCGCCGTCGATCGAAGAGCGCAACAGCCGAGCCGCCGAGCGGTATGCCGACGTGGCGGCGACGATGGATGCCGCCTCGCGCGAGCGCTTCTTCTCCCTCGTGAAGGCACCCGGGTTCGCCCCGTGGTTCGCCGCCGTCACGCCGATGGAGGAGATCGGCCTCCTCGCCCTGGGCTCGCGCCCGGCGCGCCGCGGGTTGTCCGTCGAGTCGCTCGAAGACCTGCGCGCGATCCCGTGGGTCTTCGCCTGGACGCAGGCGCGTATCAACCTCGCGGGCTGGTTCGGGCTCGGAACCGCACTCGAGGCGGTCGGAGACGAAGCGCTGTTGCGTGAGGCGTACCAGCAGTGGCCCCTGCTGCGCACGGTCATCGACAACGTGGCGATGAGCCTCGCGAAGGCCGACCCGCGCATGGCTCGTCGACACCTCGCGCTCGCCGACCGCGATGATCTCGCACAGCTCGTCGTCGACGAGATGCTGCTCACCCGCGACTGGGTCGTGCGCATCGCGGGAGGCGACGGTCTGCTCGCCAACAAGCCCGTGCTCCAGCGCGCCGTGAAGATGCGCAGCCCGTACGTCGACGCCCTCTCGCTCCTGCAGCTGCGGGCGCTGCGTGTGCTCCGCTCGACCGAGCAGGACGCACCCACCCCGCCCGAGTGGCAGCGCCTGCTGCTCATCACCGTCAACGGCGTCGCGGCGGGCCTCCAGAACACCGGGTGATCGTCATATGGCCGGGCGGGCACCGTCGTGCCCGCTAGCGTGGATCGGGTCCCGCCCGCTCGGCCAGAAAGCTCCACCATGACCGAACACCACGCTCCCCTGCCCTCCTCCGTTCAGCCGGTCTTCGACACCGTCCTCCAGCGCAATCCGAACGAGCCCGAGTTCCAGCAGGCCGTGCACGAGGTGCTCGAGGCGATCGCGCCGGTCGTGGAGGTCCAGCCCGAGCTCGCGCGCGAGGGCATCCTCGAACGTCTGGTCGAGCCCGAGCGACAGATCATGTTCCGCGTGCCGTGGCTCGACGACGCCGGCACGGTTCGCGTCAACCGCGGCTATCGCGTGCAGTTCTCCTCGGTGCTCGGACCGTACAAGGGCGGGCTGCGCTTCCACCCGACCGTGAACCTGTCGATCGTGAAGTTCCTCGGCTTCGAGCAGATCTTCAAGAACGCCCTCACCGGTCAGGGCATCGGCGGCGCCAAGGGCGGCAGCGACTTCGACCCGCACGGTCGCTCGGATGCCGAGATCATGCGCTTCTGCCAGTCGTTCATGAACGAGCTGTACCGCCACCTCGGCGAGCACACCGACGTCCCGGCCGGCGACATCGGCGTCGGTGCGCGCGAGATCGGGTACCTCTTCGGGCAGTACCGCAAGATCACCAACCGCCACGAGTCGGGCATGTTCACGGGCAAGGGCGTGCAGTGGGGCGGGGCCGAGGTCCGCACCGAGGCGACGGGCTACGGCGCGGTCTTCTTCGCGCAGGAGATGCTCGCCGTCGCGGGCGACTCGCTCGAGGGCAAGCGCGTCGCGGTGTCGGGCTCGGGCAACGTCGCGACGTACGCCATCGAGAAGGCGTACCAGCTCGGTGCGACCCCGATCACGGCATCCGACTCGTCGGGCACCATCGTCGACGAGGACGGGATCGACCTCGCCGTGCTCAAGCAGGTCAAGGAGATCGACCGCCGACGCATCTCGGCGTACCTGGACCACCGGCCCCGCGCGACGTTCATCGAAGGTGGCCGTCCGTGGCGCACCGCGGTCGACGTCGCCATCCCGTCCGCGACGCAGAACGAGCTCGACGGAGACGACGCCCGCGCGCTCGTCGACAGCGGCGTCCGGGTCGTCGTCGAGGGAGCCAACATGCCCTCGACCCCCGAGGCTGTCGACGCGTTCCGTGCGGCCGGAGTGCTCTTCGGCCCCGGTAAGGCGGCGAACGCGGGCGGTGTCGCGACATCCGCGCTGGAGATGAGCCAGAATGCGTCGCGCCAGCGGTGGGGCTTCGCCGACAGCGAGAACAAGCTCCGCGAGATCATGAAGAACGTCCATGACGCCGCATTCGCGGCCGCGGAGCGCTACGGCCACCCGGGCGACTACGTCGTCGGGGCGAATGCGGCCGGGTTCGAGCGCGTGGCGCGCGCGATGCTCGCCCAGGGCGTCATCTGACGCTGCCGCGGGGCGGGGCGGGGTGCGAGCCGGGTTAGGCTTTCACCCCGTGCCTTCCGATCCCTCCTCCCCCATGGAGTCCGCTCTCACGCGCCCCGGAGCCCGCCCGGCGACCGTGTCGATGCTCACCCTGTCGACGTTCGTCATCGGGTCGATGGTGGGAGCGGGCGTGTTCTCGCTCCCCGCTGGTTTCGCGGCCGAGACCGGGGTCGCCGGGACGCTCATCGCGTGGGCGGTCGCGGGCGGGGGCATGCTCGCGCTCGCCTTCGCGTTCCAGCTTCTGGCCAATCGTCGGCCGGATCTCGACGCGGGCGTCTACAGCTACGCGCGAGCCGGTTTCGGGAGCTACCTCGGATACTTCTCGGCGTTCGGCTACTGGGCCAGCGCGTGCGCGGGCAACGTCTTCTACTGGGTGTTCATCACCTCCACCCTCGGAGCGGTGTTCCCGGCCCTCGGCGCAGGCGACACGGTGGCAGCCGTGGCCGTGTCGTCGGCGGGGCTCTGGCTGTTCTTCATCCTGATCCGCCGCGGAGTGCGATCGGCGGCCGCCGTCAACCGCGTCGTCAGCATCGCGAAGACGCTGCCGATCGTCGTGTTCGTCATCCTCTGCGCCACCGTCTTCGATCCCGCGGTGTTCGCCGCCAACTGGGCGGGCCCGTCGGGCGCTCCGCTGTGGGACCAGATCCGCGCCACGATGCTCGTCACCGTCTTCGTCTTCATCGGTCTCGAGGGCGCGAGCGTCAACTCGCGGCACGCCCGGTCGCGCCGCGACGTGGGCCGCGCGACCCTCCTCGGCTTCCTCAGCGTGCTCGCGGTGTTCGCGTCGGTGACCATCGTCTCGTTCGGCGTGCTGCCGCGGGAGGAGATCGCCGCTCTGCCCGAGCCGTCGCTGGGCGGAGTCCTGGAGACGATCGTCGGCCCGGCCGGTGCGGTCTTCATCGGCGCATCCCTCATCGTCGCCGTGCTCGGCGCGTACCTGTCGTGGACCCTGATGGCCGCGGAGGTCCTGCTGGAGGCGTCGCGGTCGGGCGATCTCCCGAGATTCCTCTCGCGGACCAATGCCGACGACACGCCGGTCGGTGCGCTCCTCCTGTCGACGACGCTGGTGCAGGTGCTGCTGGTCGTGGTCCTCTTCGCCGAGAACGCGTTCTCGGTGGCACTCGATCTGACGAGTGTCCTCGTGCTGATCCCGTTCGTCCTCTCCGCCGGGTACGCGCTCAAGCTCACCGTCACCGGCGAGACCTACCGCCCGGGCGACCGTGCGCGGATGCGCGACCTCGTCGTCGCCGTGATCGCGACGGCGTACACGACGTTCCTCCTGATCGCTGCCGGCGCGCACTACCTCCTGCTCTCGCTGCTGATCATCGTGCCGGGCACAGCACTCTTCGCCGCGGCGCGTCGGCGCGCTGGAGCCCGCGTCTTCACGCGCATCGAATGGGTGATCTTCGGCGCGTCTGTGCTCGGTGCCGTGTGCGCCGTCGTGCTGCTGGCGACGGGCCGCATCACCCTCTGACGCGCGCCCCCGGCGAGGAGGCCGAGACGCGTCAGGACGTCGCGGCGGGCGTCGTCGGCGCGGCGACGGGGAAGAGCTGCTCGAGCAGCTGACCGGTCCAGGCGATGAGATCCGCATCGCCGAGCACGGTGCCGCCTGCCGTCGGCAGCGGGACCACGAGGGCTTCGCCGCCGGCGAGGAGCTTGGCCTTGGGGTACAGCCGCTGCAGTCGGATGCGCATCGACTCGGGCAGGCGCGCCGGCGCGACCCGCAGGTTCGGCCCCATCGCGACGACGTCGGTGAGCCCCGACTGGGCGGCCCGACGACGCAGACGAGCGACCGCGAGCAGTCCCTCCACTTCGGCCGGCGGGCGGCCGTACCGGTCGGTCAGCTCCTCGACGACGAGATCGATCGCGTCATCCTTCGCGCTGACGGCTGCCGCAGCCGACAGCTTCTGATAGGCCTCGAGGCGCAGGCGCTCGCTGTCGATGTAGTCCTCGGGGATGCGCGCCGCCACGGGGAGCTCGAGCCGCAGCTCGGCCGGCCCGTCGACCTCCTCGCCCCGGAAGGTCGAGACGGCCTCGCCGATCATCCGCAGGTAGAGGTCGAATCCGACACCGGCGATGTGACCGGCCTGCTCGGCGCCCAGCAGGTTGCCCGCGCCACGCAGCTCGAGGTCTTTCAGCGCGACCTGCATGCCCGAGCCGAGGTCGTTGTTGACCGCGATCGTCTCGAGCCGGTCGGCGGCGGTCTCGCTCAGCGGCTTGTTCTCGTCGTACAGGAAGTACGCGTAAGCGCGCTCGCGCCCGCGCCCGACCCGGCCGCGCAGCTGGTGCAGCTGGCTCAGTCCGTACTTGTCGGCACGGTCGATGATGATGGTGTTGGCGTTCGAGATGTCGAGTCCGGTCTCGACGATCGTCGTCGAGACGAGGACGTCGGCACGCCGCTCCCAGAAATCGTCCACGACCTGCTCGAGCTGGTTCTCCCCCATCTGGCCGTGCGCGACGGCGATGCGCGCCTCGGGCACCAGCTCACCGAGCTGCGCCGCGACCCGCTGGATCGACTGCACGCGGTTGTGCACGAAGAACACCTGGCCCTCGCGCAGCAGCTCGCGTCGGATGGCCGCCGCGATCTGCTTGTCGCTGCGGGGTCCGACATAGGTCAGGATCGGATGCCGTTCCTCGGGCGGGGTCGCCAGGGTCGACATCTCGCGGATGCCGGTCACGGCCATCTCGAGCGTGCGCGGGATCGGCGTCGCGCTCATCGCGAGGATGTCGACGCCGGTCTTCAGCTTCTTCAGCGAGTCCTTGTGTTCGACACCGAACCGCTGCTCCTCGTCGATGATGAGGAGCCCGAGATCCTTGAAGGCGACCTTCTCGGTCAGGATGCGGTGGGTGCCGATGACCATGTCGACGGTGCCGTCGGCGAGCCCGTCGACCGTCTCGCGGGCCTGCTTCGCAGTCTGGAACCGCGACAGGGGGCGCACCTTGACCGGGAATCCGGCGAAGCGCTCGGTGAACGTCTCGAGATGCTGCTTCGCGAGAAGCGTGGTCGGGACCAGCATCGCGACCTGCTTCCCCTCCTGGATCGCCTTGAACGCGGCGCGGACGGCGACCTCTGTCTTGCCGAACCCGACGTCGCCCGAGAGCAGGCGATCCATCGGGATCGGCTTCTCCATGTCGGCCTTGATCTCGTCGATCGTCTGCAGCTGGTCGGGCGTCTCCGCGAACGGGAACGCCTCTTCGAGCTCGCGCTGCCACGGGGTGTCGGGCCCGAACGCGTGACCCTTCGACGCCATGCGGGCCGAGTACAGCTTGACGAGCTCGACGGCGATGTCACGAACGGCCTTGCGCGCCTTGCCCTTCGCGGCCGCCCAGTCGCTGCCGCCCATCTTCGAGAGCACCGGCGCCTCACCACCGACATAGCGCGAGAGCTGGTCGAGCTGATCGGTCGGCACGAAGAGCTTGTCGCCGGGATAGCCGCGTTTGGCGGGCGCGTACTCGAGCACGAGGTACTCGCGCTGCGTCTTCACCGCGTTGCGTCCGCCACTCGATACCTCGCGCTGCACGAGCTCGACGAACTTTCCGATGCCGTGGGTCGAGTGGACGACGACGTCACCGGGCTTGAGCTGCAACGGATCGACGACGTTGCGCCGTCGTGTCGCGAGCTTCTTCACCACGCGGCCGTCACTGCCGATCGTGCGCCCGTAGAACTCGCTCTCGGTCAGGACGGCGAGCTTCGCCTCCGCCGACTCGAAGCCGCGCTCGAGCGACGCGACGACGCAGACCGCGACGGCCTCGTCGGCCAATTCGGCGACCCCATCGCTCGTGCGTGCGGCGATGCCGCGCTCGGCGAGCACGTCGCGGGCACGGTCGACGAGCCCGGGACCGGACGCGCACACCACGACGCGCCAGCCGCGCGAGAGGAGGTCACCGATATGAGCAGTGGCGCCGTCGACGTTGCCCTGGAAAGACGGCACCGCACTGCCGTCGATGCGCAGGTCGTCGCCCGTGTCGGTCAGCCCCTCGTCCGCGGCATCCGCTGCTCCCGAGTCGAACGCACTGAGCGTCCACCACACGCCGGAGCGTTCACGCATCGCCTCGCGCAGCGCGGGGAGCGTCAGGAAGTCGCCCGCGCCGAGATCGACCGGGCTGTCCGCCCCGGCGGTGGCCGCGCTCCACGCCGCCTCGAGGAACTCACGGTTCGTCTCGCCGAGCGTGCGCGCCCGAGTGCGCGAGCGCTCGGGATCGACCAGCGCGATCGCGGAGCCTCGGGGCAGGTAGTCGACGAGCGGCACGACCCCCTCCGCCAGCGCGGGCAGGAGCGACTCCATCCCCTCGACGGGGATGCCCTGCGACATCTTCTCGAGCATGCCGGTCAGGCTGGGGAACGTCGGCGCCATCGCCGCAGCGCGCTCGCGGACGGCCGGCGTCAGGAGCAGCTCGCGGGCCGGAAGCAGCTCGGCCTTCTCGACCTCGCCCGGGAGCGACCGCTGGTCGGCGATCGAGAACGCGCGGATCTGGTCGACCTCGTCACCGAAGAAGTCGATGCGCAGCGGGTGGTCGGCCGCGGCCGGAAAGACGTCGAGGATGCCGCCGCGCACGGCGAACTCGCCGCGGCGGGAGACCATGTCGACACGGTGATAGGCGAGTTCGACGAGACGGCGGACGACCTGCTCGAGGTCGCTCCCGCGCGTGCCCACCGTGAGCGAGATCGGCTCGGCGTCGGTCAGGCCCGCGGCAAGCGGCTGCAGAGCGGCGCGCACCGAGGCGGTGATGATCAACGGCGTGCCGCCATCATGGGCCGCTGCACGGCGGAGCACGGCGAGCCGACGCCCCACCGTCTCGGGGCTCGGGCTCAGACGTTCGTGCGGCAGGGTCTCCCAGGCGGGGAAGTGAACGATCTCGGCCTCGGGGACGAGACACTGCAGCGCAGCACCGAGCGTTTCGGCGCGACGACCGGTGGGCGCGACGGCGAGGACGACAGCGGGTCGGCCCTCGCTCCGGCGCTGCTCGAGCAGCGCGGCGAGGAGCGGGGCGTCGAGGCCGTCGGCCAGCGAGTAGTCGACGCTGCCGACCGCACCGGATGTCACCGCCTCCCGGAAGGAGTCAGCCTGCGAAAGGGCGCGCACGATCCCGGGAACTGTCACCACAGAAGCCTACCGCCGGCCGCCGACACGGGCGCCTCGCCGTGCCCGGGCAGCGTGCTCAGCGCGGTGCGTGAAAGCGCTGCTGCGCGGCGAGGAGACCATCACCCACGACCGCCTCGACCGCGTCCGCAGCATCCGAGACAAGGATGCCGAGCGTCTTGCGCTCGGTCGCCGAGAAGGGGTCGAGCACCCAGTCGGCCGGATCCTGGGACCCCGTGGGCCGCCCGATCCCGACGCGGACACGCGCGAACTCGGGGGTGCCGAGCGCCTTGGCGATGTCACGGACGCCGTTGTGGCCGCCGTGGCCGCCGCCCGTCTTGAGCTTGATGGTGTCGAAGGGGATGTCGAGCTCGTCATGGACCACGACGACGTGGTCCGGGTCGACGCCGTAGAAGGAGGCCAGCGCAGCCGCGGGGCCTCCCGAGACGTTCATGAACGTCTTCGGCTTGGCCAGCACCATCTTGGCAGCACCGGGCCGGAGCCAGGACTCGGCTGCCCAGGCGTTGGCCTTGTGCGAACGAAGCGTCTCACCGCGCCGGCTCGCCAGTTCGTCGATGACCATCTGGCCGATGTTGTGCCGGGTCGCCTCGTAGCGCGGCCCCGGATTGCCGAGACCGATGATGAGCCAGGTATCCGCCATGGCGCGCCTTTCGAACGACGGAGCCCGTCCTCACGAGGTGAGAACGGGCTCCGCAGGGGTGAGTATTACTCGGACTTCTCGTCGCCCTCAGCCTCGTCGGACTGCTCGGCGGCGGTCGCCTCGTCGGCGGCCTCGATCTCGTCGACGGCGGCGAGCGTCGCTGCGGGGACCGACACGGCGACGACGAGCGTCTCGGGGTCGGTCACCAGCGTGGCGCCGCGGGGCAGCGTCAGGTCGGCGGCCGTGATGCGCGCGCCGTCCTCGAGGCCTTCGACGTCGACCTCGACGTTGGTGGGGATGTGGGTGGCCTCGACCTCGAGCGTGATCGACGACGCGTCCTGCGTCGCGATGGTGCCCGAGAACGGCTCGCCGGTGACGACGACGGGAACGTCGACCTGGACCTTCTCGCCCTTCTTCACGACGAGGAGGTCGATGTGCTCGATGATCTGGCGCACGGGGTCGCGCTGGACGTCCTTGACGAGGACCAGCTGCTCCTTGCCGTCGATGGTCAGCTCGATGACGGCGTTAGCGCGGCGGACGAGCAGCAGCATCTGGTGGCCCGGCAGGGCGACGTGCACGGGGTCGGTGCCGTGCCCGTAGATGACGGCGGGGATCTGACCGGCGGCACGCAGACGGCGGGCGAAGCCCTTGCCGAAGTTGGTGCGCGTCTCTGCAACGACCTTGGTGTCGGTCTCGGTGGACATGCGTTTCTCCTTGTGGGCCCGGGGCCCTGCTCAGCGGTATGCGGGTTCGACGCGAACGCGAGCGCGTGGAGAGGAAACGTCCTGCACACACCCTCGTCGATCACGGATCCCGGTTCCCGCACAGCGGGCACGCGGCATCCCTCGCCGAAGTACACCCCTACTCTACCAGCGCTGGGTAGGGTGGGTGAGACGTCGTCTACGCCCGGAGGAAAAATGGAATACGGCTGGTTCTCTCACGTGCTTCTGTGGGTCATCGGAGCGATGACGCTCGGGTCGATCGTCTCCGTCAGCCTCGCGCTGTTCGCGATGGGACGACAGGGCTACCGCAAGGGCTGACCCGCCCGCGGGCGTCGCCGCGACGGCCCGATCGACGAAAGCGCGAGGCGCGCCACCGGGTGAGGTGGCGCGCCTCGCGCTTTCGTGTCGAGTTCAGGCGGGCCAGACCGCGACGACGACCTTGCCGGACGCCTCCGAGTCCCTCGCCGTCGCGAACGCCTCGACGATGTCGGCGGCGTCGACGACGTGGGTGATCACCTGCTCGATCTCGGGTCGCTCGTCGAGGAGGCGCACCGCCTCGTCGATCTCGTCCTTGAAGCGGAACGTGCCGACGTAGACGACCTCCTTGGAGATGAAGGGCGCCAGGTTGACCGGTCGCGGCTCGTTGGGGACCATGCCCACCTGTACGACGCGCCCCGCCGGCCGCACGGCGCGCAACGCGGCGGACACCGACGCCGCGACGCCCGAGCACTCCAGCACGACGTCGTAGGCGTCGGCGGGGGGCTGCTCCGTGGTGACGTCGAACGTTCGGGTCGCGCCGAGTCGGCTCGCACGGTCGAGGGGTCCGGCCAGCACATCGGTGGCGTGCACCTCCGCCGCCCCGGCAGCGGTCGCCGCTGCCACCGCGAGCAGTCCGATCGGCCCGGCACCGGTCACGAGGACCCGCGCACCCGCGACGTCGCCTACTTTGCTCAGCCCGTGCAGGGCGACCGCGAGCGGCTCGGCCAGCACGGCACGACGGACCGGCAGCGTCGGCGGGAGGGGTCGCACCATGGACCGATCGGCGACGATGAGCTCGGCGAGGGCGCCCTGGGTGTGCGGCGTCGTCGAGGCGCTGCCCAGATACGCTCCGCCCGGCCAGAGGTGCGGGTCGTCGGCGATCGCCTCGACCTTGCGGCCGAAGGTGGCGGGGTGAAGCGTCACGGGCGTGCCGGACTCCCACTCCCCGGTCGGATCGAGATCGATGCGGCCGCTGAGCTCATGCCCCGGGATCAGCGGCTCCCTCACGACGAAAGCCCCGTTGGCACCCTCGTAGTAGTAGTGGAGGTCGGACCCGCAGATGCCGACGAAGTCCACCCGGATCCGCACCTCTCCCTCGCCGGGCGACGGCTCGGGGACGTCCGAGATCTCGATGTGCTGTTTTCCATGGATGTGCGCTGCGCGCATGGCGGTCCTTCCGGATCAGACGACGGCGGTCATGCCGCCGTCGACGAAGATGTTCTGCCCCGACACGAAGCTCGAGGCATCCGAGCAGAGGAAGAGCAGGGCCCCATCGAGCTCGCTGAAGTCGCCCCAGCGCTGTGCCGGGGTGCGCTGCGTGAGCCACGCGCTGAAATCGGCGTCGTCGACGAGGGCGCGGTTCATCTCGGTCGCGAAGTAGCCGGGCGACAGCGCGTTCACCTGCACGTTGTGTCGAGCGAGGTCGGCCGCCATCCCCTTCGTGAGCTGCGCTACCGCGCCCTTGGTCGCCGAGTACGGCGCGATCGTCTGGCGCGCCAGCGCCGACTGCACCGAGGCGATGTTGACGATCTTCCCCGACCCGCGCTCGACCATTCCCGGGGCCACGAAGCGCGCGACGTAGAAGACGCCGTTGAGGTTGGCCGCGACGATCTCGTCCCAGTCGGACACCGAGAACTCCGCGAAGGGGGCCCGCCGCTGGATCCCCGCGTTATTGACGAGGATGTCGGGCACCCCGACCTCGGCGACGATGGCCGCGACCCCCGCCTCGACGGCAGCGGCATCCGTGACGTCGAAGACCGCCGCCACCGGTTCCGGCGAACCGGCTTCGGCGGCCTCACGCCGCGTGCGCTCGACCGCCTCGGCATCACGGCCGTGCACGACGACACGTGCGCCTTCGCGGGCGAGCGCGAGCGTGAGGGAGCGCCCGAGCCCGCGCGACGAGCCCGTCACGAGGGCGACGCGTCCGGTCACATCGAACAGAGAGGACATCGGAACTCCTTAACGTCAGGGCAGAGCCGTCAGCAGCGGCTCAGATGAGGGACGCGAGCCCGAACAGACCGAGCACGAGCACGAACGCGGTCACGGACTCGATGGCCTGCTGCACGGTCCACGTCTTCAGGGTCGTCTTCACGTCCATGCCCATGAGGCGGCCCACGAGCCAGAAGCCCGAGTCGTTGACGTGTCCGGCGAACACCGAGCCGGCCGCGGTGGCCAGGACGATGGCGGCCACCTGGAGCGGGTTGAAGTCACCCGCAGCGACAGCCGGCGCCGCGAGGCCTGCTGCCGTCACCAGAGCGACGGTGGCCGACCCCTGCGCGAGGCGGATGATGACGGCGATGACGTATGCGGCCACGATGATCGGCAGGCCGAGGTCGGACAGCGTGTCGGCGAGCGCGTCGCCGATGCCCGAGGCGCGCAGGACGCCGCCGAACATGCCGCCGGCGCCGGTGATGAGGATGACCGAGGCGACAGGACCGAGAGCCGAGTCGACGACCTTCTCGAGCGCCGTGCCGTTCTCGCCGCGGCGCGTGCCCAGCACGAAGGTCGCGACGATGACGGTGATGAGCAGAGCCACGAAGGAGTTGCCGAGGAGCACCAGCACCTGGACCCACAGGTCGTCCGTCGACACGGCGCCGGCGGAGGCGAGGGTCGTGAGCCCCGTGTTCATGAAGATGAGGAACATCGGCAGGAGCAGGAGCAGGACGATCGTCAGCGGACGCGGCGGGTTCGCCGGCTGGTCGTCATCCTTCTCGCCGAAGAGAGCCGGCACCGGCAGCGGGATGCGCGCGGCGATGAACTTGCCCCACAGGTAACCGGAGACGTACCAGACGGGGAAGACGACGACGAGGCCGAGGAGAAGGACGAGACCGAGGTTGGCTCCGTACGCCTCGGTCGCCGTGACGGGGCCGGGGTGCGGCGGCAGGAAGACGTGCATGACGGAGAACGCCGCGGCGGCGGGGATGCCGAAGAGCAGGACGTTCGCCTTCGAGACGCGGCGGGCGATCGCGAAGATGATCGGGAGCATCATCACCAGGCCCGCGTCGAAGAACATCGGGAAGCCGAGGATGAGCGAGGCGATGCCGAGCGCGAAGGGTGCTCGCTTCTCGCCGAAGACCTCGACGAACTTGTCGGCGAGCGCCTTGGCGCCGCCGGAGTGCTCGATGAGCCTGCCCAGCATCGCGCCGAGGGCGACGAGGAGGGCGACTCCGGCGAGTGTCCCACCGAATCCATCGGTGAGCGTCTTCGCGATCGCCGAGACCGGCACCTGCGCGACGAACGCGGTGAGCAGCGAGACGATGATCAGCGTCAGGAAGGCGTGGACCTTGCAGACGATGATCAGGAACAGGATGAGGGCGATCGCGCCGACTGCGATGAGCAGCAGCGGTCCGGCACCCAGGGTCTGGGTCCAGTCTTCCATCGGTATCTCCGTTGATGTCGGGAAGCGGACGACCGAGGGCTGAGCCCCGCGGATCGTCCCGCGTTAGGATTCGAGCTGCCCCGTGCCACGGCAGCGGAGCAGAGCGATCCTCGCACAATGATCGTATCTTTTACAACCACTGATCGTATTTATCGGAGGCGTCATGGCGCAGGCATCCCACGGATCCGTGCTCGACGCCCTCGGGCTGCGTATCGCGTCGGGTGAGCTCGCACCCGGGTCGGTATGCACCCTCGCCGATCTCGAAGCCGAGTTCGGGGTCTCTCGCACCGTCATCCGCGAAGCGGTTCGGGTGCTGGAGGCGATGGGGATGCTCTCGTCGCGCCGGCGCGTCGGTCTCACCGTGACGCCGACGAACGAGTGGAGCGCGCTCGATACCCGCCTCATCGGCTGGCAGCTCGCATCACCGCGCCGCGACCACCAGATCGTCGTGGTGAACGAGCTGCGGTCCGCCGTTGAGCCGATCGCCGCACGACTGGCCGCCCAGCGCGGCACCGACGTGCAGCGCTCGCAGCTCCTCGGCCTCGCGGCGCGTCTCGAGGAGCTCGGTCGCAGCGGCAAGGGCGCATCGCCGGAGTACCTCGAGGTCGACATCCAGTTCCACGACCTCATCCTCGACATGAGCGGCAACCTCATGCTCGCCGCGAACAAGGCGGCGATCGCCGCCGTCATCGCCGGGCGCTCCGACGTGGGACTCACTCCCGCGATCCCCTACGAAGCGGCGCTCGACAACCACGTGCGCACCGCCGCGGCGATCGCGCGCGGCGACGCCGACGGTGCGGAGCGCCACACCCGTGGCTACGTCGACGCGGTCCTCAGCGAGGTCCGGGCGCTGGTGTGACCAGGCCGTCGGGCTGCTCGCCGCGCAGCGCCGCCAGCAGCGCATCGATCGACTGATCCGTCATTCGCTGCACGGCACCGCTCGTGTGCCCTCCCGCATGCGGCGTCGCCACCACGCCGGGATGCCCGACGAGCGGCGAACTGGACGGCGGCTCGGTCTCGTAGACATCCACGGCGACCCCGTGGAGGCGCCCCTCGTCGAGTGCGCGGCGCGCCGCGGCCTCGTCGAGCAGGCCGCCTCGCGCGGTGTTGACGACGATCGCTCCCGGCGGCAGCAGGCTCAGTCGGCGCGCATCGAGCAGATGACGGGTCTCGGGCAGCAGCGGGACGTGCAGGCTCACCACATCGCTGCGGCGGCACAGCTCGTCGATGCCGACCCGCTCGACCCCGGCCTGCGCGAACGCCTCGTCGGGCAGCATCGGGTCGTACGCGACCACCTCCATACCGAGCCCTCGCGCACGCTCGGCGACCAGGCGGCCGATGGCGCCGAAGCCCACGACCCCCGCGGTGGTGCCCGTGAGCTCCTTGCCCTCGAGGCGCGGCCACTCCCCCGCACGCACCGCCTCGTCGAGCCGCGGGATGCCCCGCGCTGCGGCGAGCACGAGGCCGATCGCGAGCTCGGCGACCGCGATCGCGTTCGCGCCGGGAGTCCGAGTGACCATGACGCCTCTCGACGCGGCGGCGTCCAGGTCGACCCGGTCGACACCCACCCCGTAGCGAGCGAGAACACGCAATCGGGGCGCGGCCGCGAAGACGGCCCCGTCGTATTCGTCGAGCCCGGCGATGATGCCGTCGACATCGGCGACGAGCGGGATGAGCTCCGCCGCCGTGAGTGGCCGCCCGTGAGGATTGAGGATAACCTCGCCGACCTGCTCGCGGAGGCGGCGGAGCGATGCGCCGTGCGGGTCGCGGCACAGAGACGTCGGCGTCACCAGGACCTTCATCGGACTGCCTCGAACGATCCGGGCACAGTGCGCTGATACTGATCGAGGTACCGGGCGAACCCCTCGTCGTATCGATCTCGGTGCTGCTCACGAGGCGTGATCGTCCGCACCTCGACGTCGTCGAAGGCCGGATGCCGCAGGTCGAGCCCGCTCGCGAGCATCCCCATCCGCACCGCACCGACGATCGAGGTGTGCTGCTGCGCCGAGACCTGCATCTCGACCCCGAACACGTCGGCCGTGAGCTGCGTCCAGAACGGCGACGACAGGACGCCGCCGGAGAGGACGATGCGACGAGGCGTCCCACCGAGGGCGGTGAGCTCCTTGTAGCAGTGGTAGAGCGAGTACACGATGCCCTCGAGCACCGACTGGTACATGTCCACGCGCGAGTGTGCCGGCGCGAGATCGACGAAGCCGCCGCGGCGCTGGTCCTGCCAGCCCGGGCTCCGCTCGCCGAACAAGAAGGGCAGGAAGACGGGCAGGTCGACCCGGTCGGTCGACAGCGACGGCTCGATGTCGAGGTAGTCGGTCGAAGCCCCGAACAGGCGGTCGCGCGCCCAGTCGACGCAGTTGCCGCATCCCGAGGTCGCTGCGCCGCTCAGCGCACCGAGCGGCGAGCGGTACGACCAGGTGCTCAGCGTGGGCGAGAACGCCGGATGACGCGACGCGACGCGGAGGGCGCCGCTCGTCCCCATCGAGAAGGTCATCTCGCCGGGCTCGGTCGCGAGGTCGCCGATCTGGTTCAAGCCGCCGTCCGGGCCGGGGGTGAGCACCGGGATGCCCGCGGCGAGTCCGAGGAGCACCGCGGCCTCGGCCGACAGGGGCGCCGTGGCAGTGGTCTCGTGCAGCTCGGGCAGCCGGACGCGACCGAGATCGAACCGGTCGATGACCTCGCTGTCCCACGTCGCATCGGTGGCGGAGAGCAGCCCGCTGCCTGAGGCCAGGGAATCGTTCGTCCAGACCTCACCCGTCATCCGAGCGAAGATGAGGCTGGCCTGGTCGAGGGCCAGCAGCCCGTCGATGTCGAGCCCCTGCGCACGGAGGTGCTGAAGTTTGAACACGGGATAGATGGCATTGACCATGCAGCCCGTGCGCTCGTAGAACCACCACGTGAAGTCGTCGTCCGCACGGAGGGCGGCGCTGAGGTCCTGCGCGCCGGTGTAGGGCCACTCCATCACCGGGGTGACCGCCGAGAGGTCGTCGGAGCGAAGGGTGAGGCCGTGCCACGTGCCGCTCAGCACGATGAGGTCGATCCGCTGGCCGGCTGCGGCCTCGCGACCGAGGGCCATGAGCTGGATGTAGATCGCGTCGGCATCTCGGACGGCCGAATCGGGCCCATCGACTTCGAACCGGCGGCTGCGAACGGCGACCGCGCCGGTGTCCGTGTCGAAGAGCATGGTCTTCGCCGAGGTGGTGCTGGCTTCGAGAGCGAGGATCTTCATAGGGGCCCATCGTCGGGTGTCCGGCGGGCAGCAGCGTCGCCGAGACTCAATGATATGATCATTCGGCCGACGATGGACACCCCGAGGAGAAACATCATGGTCGCTGTTCTCGATCAGATCGCCCGCCACCGCCTCGTTCCGGTCGTCGTGGCCGACACCGCCGACGAGGGCCTGTTCATCGCCGCTGCGCTCGCCGAGGGCGGGCTCCCGGTGGCCGAGATCACTTTCCGCACCCCCGCAGCACCGGCCGCCATCGAAGCCATCGCCGAACGAGGCGACGTGCTCGTCGGCGCGGGCACGATCGTCTCGCCCGCCCAGGTC
Organism: Microbacterium sp. M4A5_1d; assembly: GCF_053345465.1. Classification (NCBI taxonomy): domain Bacteria; kingdom Bacillati; phylum Actinomycetota; class Actinomycetes; order Micrococcales; family Microbacteriaceae; genus Microbacterium; species Microbacterium sp. M4A5_1d. The sequence goes on along the minus strand of NZ_JBKFAD010000001.1, from coordinate 93,755 downwards.
GACACCGCCGTCGCCGCCGGTGCCCGCTTCCTCGTCTCCCCCGGCTTCCACCCCGCGGTCGCCGACCGCGCCGCCGACCTCGGGGTTCCCCTCATTCCCGGAGCCGTCAGCGCGAGCGAGATCATGGGGGCGCTCGCGGCCGGGATCACCACGGTCAAGTTCTTCCCCGCCGAGACCTCGGGCGGCCTCCCCGCCCTGCGTGCTCTCGCCGGCCCCTTCGGCGACCTGCGGTTCGTGCCGACCGGCGGCATCGACGCCACGAACCTCGACGCCTATCTCGCGCACCCGCAGGTGACCGCCGTCGGCGGTTCGTGGATGCTGCCGCGGACCGCCGTCCGAGCACGCGATGCCGCCGCCATCACCCGCGCCGCATCCGACGCGGTCGCACGTGTCGACGCCTTGTCGCAAGCCGCTCCGGCCGGCCTCCCGAACGGATAAAGTGGCGAGAGAGCCGGGCTCTCTCGCAGCACCTGGCCACCCCACCCGCACGCGAACCTGGAGCTACGCATGGCGTCGACCCCCTCACCGACAGGACCCTCGACCGATCAGGATCAGGCGCCGCACGAAGCGGCCACGGTCCACGAGGGCGCCCCGCGTCCCGAGGAGGTCGACCGCCCGACCCCCGACGAGAGCAGCGCTCCCGCCGAGGCCGGGTCCGGCTCCGCGAACATCGGTGTGGTCGGACTCGCCGTCATGGGCTCGAACCTCGCCCGCAACCTCGCGAGCCGCGAAGGGAACACGGTCGCCGTGTTCAATCGGTCGCGTTCGAAGACCGACGAGCTCATCGAGACTCACCCCGAGGCGGACTTCATCCCCGCCTTCTCCTACGAGGAGTTCGCAGCGAACCTGCAGAAGCCGCGCACCGCGATCATCATGGTCAAGGCGGGTCGCCCCACCGACGCCGTCATCGACGAGCTCATGCGGGTGTTCGAGCCGGGCGACATCATCGTCGACGGCGGCAACTCGCTGTTCACCGACACCATCCGTCGTGAGAAGGCGGTCCGCGAGGCCGGCTTCAACTTCGTCGGCATGGGCGTCTCCGGTGGTGAGGAGGGTGCCCTCCTCGGGCCCTCGCTCATGCCCGGAGGCCCCGACGAGTCGTGGGTGACCCTCGGCCCCATCCTGAAGTCGATCGCCGCGGTCGCCGAGGGCGAGCCGTGCGTGACGCACGTCGGCCACGACGGCGCCGGCCACTTCGTGAAGATGGTGCACAACGGCATCGAGTACGCCGACATGCAGCTCATCGCCGAGGCCTACGACCTCATCCGCCGCGGCACCGGCAAATCGCCCGCCGAGATCGCCGACATCTTCGCCGAGTGGAACCGCGGCGAGCTCGAGTCGTACCTCATCGAGATCACCGCCGAGGTGCTGCGTCAGACGGATGCCGCCACCGGTCAGCCCCTCGTCGACGTGATCGTCGACCAGGCCGGTGCCAAGGGCACCGGCGCGTGGACCGTGCAGACCGCGCTCGACCTCGGCGTGCCCGTCTCGGGCATCGCGGAGGCCGTCTTCGCGCGTTCGCTCTCGAGCCACCGCGAGCAGCGCGACGTGTCCGGCTCGCTGCCCGGCCCTGACGACGCGTCGTTCACGGTCGAGGACGCCGACGCCTTCATCGAGCAGGTGCGCCTCGCGCTCTACGCCTCCAAGATCGTCGCCTACTCGCAGGGCTTCGACGAGATCCGTGCCGGCGCTGCCCAGTACGGCTGGAACATCGACCTCGGCGCGGTGTCGAAGATCTGGCGCGGCGGCTGCATCATCCGCGCGCAGTTCCTCAACCGCATCGCCGACGCGTACGCGACCGGCGACGAGCTCCCCGTCCTGCTGACCGCGCCGTACTTCGTCGAGGCGCTCGGCCGCGCCCAGGACGCGTGGCGCCACGTCGTGCAGGCCGCGGCCGGCGCCGGCATCCCCGCTCCCGCCTTCAGCTCGTCGCTGTCGTACTACGACGGCCTGCGTGCGGAGCGCCTGCCGGCAGCCCTCATCCAGGGCCAGCGCGACTTCTTCGGTGCGCACACCTACAAGCGCATCGACAAGGACGGCACCTTCCACACGCTGTGGTCGGGAGACCGTTCCGAGGTCGAGGCCGAAGACACGCACTGACCCCACTCCTGAGGTCACGAGGCCCCGTCGAGCATCTCCGCTCGGCGGGGCCTTCGCTGTACGCGACGACGAGACGTCAGAGCCAGTCGTTGCGCTTGAAGATCCCGTAGAGACCGGCGCTCAGGAGCACCATCAGCCCGAGCGCCATCGGGTAGCCCCACGGTTGGTCCAGCTCGGGCATGAATCTGAAGTTCATGCCATAAACGCTCGCGACGAACGTCGGGGCGAATCCGATCGCCGCCCACGACGAGATCTTCTTGACCTGTTCGTTCTGGCGCACCTGGACGACGGTGAGGTCGGCCATCTTCTCGTCCAGCCGCTGGTTGACGAGGGTCGCGTGGATCGTCAACGCGTCGTCGAGCGTGTGTCGCATCGACTGCACGCGCTCCGCCACGTACTGCGCGCGGCCGCGGACGTCGTCCCATCCGGCCGGTTCGGCGCCGGCCGCGGCATCCGTGAGGGTCGAAGCGAGCCGCGTCAGGACGTCCGGCAGCGGCGTCGTGGCGTGAGCGAGGTCGATCACCTCCCGCTGCAGGTCGAAGATGCGCCTCGACACTCCGGGGTCGTCGCCGAACAGCTGATCCTCGATCTCGTCGATGTCGTTCTCGACGCCGTCGAGCACGACGCGGTAACCGGTCGTGACGAGTTCCGCGAGTACCCACATGACGGATGCCGGGCCGCGGCGGAGCAGGTCCGGGTGGCTGTCGAGACGACCCTGGAGCTCGCTGAGGTCGATGCGATCCGAGCGCGTCACGGTCACGATGAGGTGCGGTGCGAGGAACACGTCGATCTCGTCGCAGCGGACCGTCTCGGAGGCATCGTCGTAATGCGCGGGCTGCAGCACCACGAAGGCGTGGTCGCCGTACCGCTCGAAGATCGACCGCTGATGCGGGCGGAGGGCTTCCTTGACCGCGATGGGAGGTACCCCCAGCTCGGCCGCGTGAGACTCGATCTGCGCGTCGTCGACGTCGATCAACGCGACCCACGCGAAGCCGCCCCGTTCGCGCGCGAGCACCGCGGCGTCGCGCGGCGCCAGACCGTCGCCGATCCGCGACCCGTCGACATACACCGCCGCCTCAACGTTCGTCATGACGTCACCGTATGCCACATCCCGAGCTCACAGCGCGCACATAGCATCGTCCATAGCTTCTCCATAGCGAACGCCTCACAATGGGCTCATGACCACTCCCGCTCCCACGGCACTGCAGCGTCCCGACGGCTCCCCGCTGCGCATCCTCGTCGTCGACGACGAGCAGATGCTCACCGATCTGCTCTCGATGGCACTGAAGATGGAGGGCTGGGAGGTCCGCTCCGCGGCATCCGGCTTCGAGGCGCTCTCGCTCGCCCGGGAATTCGAGCCGGACGCCATGGTGCTCGACATCATGATGCCCGACCTCGACGGGATGTCGGTGCTGCAGCGCCTTCGTCAGTCCGGCGACGATGTTCCCGTGCTGTTCCTCACCGCGAAGGATTCCGTGGGCGACCGCGTCGCTGGGCTCACAGCGGGCGGCGACGATTACGTCACGAAGCCCTTCAGTCTCGAGGAGGTCGTCGCACGGCTGCGGGGTCTCATGCGGCGCGCCGGAACCGCGACAGCCGGTGGCGCCGACCCCGTGCTACGCGTCGGGGACCTCACGCTCAACGAGGACTCGCACGAGATCGAACGCAGCGGGACGAGCATCGAGCTCACCGCCACCGAGTTCGAGCTCCTGCGCTACCTCATGCGAAACCAGCGCCGCGTGGTGTCGAAGGCCCAGATCCTCGACCGCGTGTGGAACTACGACTTCGGCGGGCGATCCTCGGTCGTCGAGCTCTACATCTCGTACCTGCGCAAGAAGATCGATGCGGGTCGCGAGCCGCTCATCCACACCGTCCGGGGTGTGGGCTACATGATCAAAGCTCCGCAGTGACGTCCGCCCCGGATGGCGCCGGCGCGCACGGGCGCACGGACCGGCGCGCCCGCAAGCGCTGGACGCTGCAGACGCGGCTGATGGTCACGGTGGTCGGTGTCGTCGCGCTGACGCTCATCTCGAGCGCCGTCGGGCTCGCGACCACGATCGGAACTGTGCTGGTCTCAACCGTCACCACCAACGCCGAATCGCTCACGCGCGGGCTCAAACTCTTCGACAGCAGCGGCTACGTCGTGCGTGTGCGCTCCGCGGAGGAGACGATCGCCGGCACGACGGGTCTCCCGTATGGTTACACGCTGCTGGTGCAGGACCCGCGCGGTCCCGTCACCGGCGCGACCTTCGACGGCGACGAGGGAGTGCGCAGCCTCACGACCGCGGAGCTCAACGATCTGGCTTCGACCGACCTCAGCGCCCTTCCGGCGACGATCGAGATCGGCGATCTCGGCGCGTTCCGCGTCGTGTCGTTTAAAGCGGGCGACATCACCGGGCTGGGTGCTCTTCCGCTCGCACAGGTCGATACGACTGTCGCAATCGTCGTCACCACGATCACGATCGTGACCGTCGGCGGCCTGCTCCTCCTCAGCGCGGCGATCGCGGTTGTCATCCAGCGCTCACTCCGGCCGTTGCGCGTTGTGGCTGACACAGCGACGAGGGTCGCGTCGCTCCCCCTCGCGCAGGGCGCTGTCTCCATCACCGAGCGCGTGCCCGCAGAGGAGACCGACGACCATGATGAGATCGGCCGCGTGGGCGCCGCCCTCAACACGCTGCTCGACCATGTCGACGCATCCCTCATCGCACGCCAGCGCAACGAGGAGCGCATGCGGTCGTTCGTCGCCGACGCCAGCCACGAGCTGCGCACCCCGCTCGCCTCGATCCGCGGATACTCGGAGCTCTCGTTGCGCGCGATGCGCCAGGGCGTGCCCGGGGTCGAAGAGACGACGACGGCCGCCCTCGAGCGCATCCAGGCGCAGTCGCTGCGCATGACCAGGCTCGTCGAAGACCTGCTGCTCCTCGCCCGCCTCGACGAGGGCCAGGAGCTCGTCTACGGCACCGTCGACCTGACGGCGCTCGCGGTCGATGCCGTCGCCGACGCGCGTGCCGCGGGCCAGGACCACGAATGGCGCTTGGACGTCGGCGACGATCCGGTCATCGTCGCCGCGGATGCCACCCGCATCACGCAAGTCGTCGCGAACCTCTTGGCGAACGCCCGCGTGCACACCCCGGCGGGGACCACCGTCACCACCTCCGTGCGCGTTGCGGACGGCACGGCGATCCTGTCGGTGCACGACGACGGCCCGGGTATCGACCCCGCCGTGGCTGACGAAATCTTCGAACGCTTCTCACGCGGTGATCGCTCCCGCGCGCGTCAGACCGGCGGCACAGGGCTGGGCCTGTCGATCGCGCGCGCGATCGTTGCCGCGCACGGAGGCTCGCTCACCGTGCAGAGCGAGCCCGGCTCGACCACCTTCGAACTGCGCCTGACCGCGAGACCGGCCGCCCCGGAGACGGGCGAGCCGTCGGATGCCGGGACGGGACCGACCACGAATGAGCAGGCGAGCGGAACGCAGGACATGCCGTGACGCTCGGTGAGCCGCGGATCGTGGCGGTCCGCCGCGGGCGGGTGCAGCCGTCCAGCTCATGGATCTACGTCTGGGTCGACGCGGCGACAGGCGACATCGCCTACGTCGGTGCGACACCGTACGACCCAGCGCTCCGCACTCACCTGCACCTCGAGAGCGACGATGCGCAGCTGGGCAGAGTACGAGCGACCGTAGACGGATATGCGGAGCGCGACTTCGACGTTCTCGCTTTCGAGCTCGCCGCCGACATCGAACGCGCTGAAGCGAAGGACCTCCTCAAGCGCCGTCTCCGCGGGGATGCCAGCCCGTCGCCGACGGATGCATCGACGGCGCTGTGGCGCGCGGTGGATGACATCGCACGTGCTGTCGAACACCGTTGTTCCGAGATCGACGGGCGCGGTCGGGCGGGCGGCTGAGCCGGTCGGCGATTCCTCCCCAGGGGTGGGGTCTGACGAGTTTTGCATTTCGTAGCTATGTTCGATGTGGATGTCTGACCCGGCTGCCACAATGGGAACATGTCAGCGAACAGGGGTGGCGGCTCGGACGAGATCGAGGTCTCGCCGCACGGCCCCGCGATCGCGGCTTACGGCGAGGCGCTCGCGCTGGTGCATGACGCGGATGTCGCTTCGGTGCGGGCTCTGGCCGAGCTGGGCCGGTCCGCGTTGCGTGAGGCGCGCCGTGACGGAGTGCGTGGGATGGCCTCGGACATGGAGCTGCGGTCGGTCGCGGCTGAAGCTGCGGGGCTGGCCCGGCGGACCGACAGGCGCCTGCAGGCCGACATCGACCATGCGCTGACGATCGTCGACGATTACCCGACCGTCTTTTCGGCGTGGGAGGAGCGGCGGATCACCCGCGACCACGTCGACGCGGTCGTCACAGCGGGGACCGGGCTGCCCGATGAGGTGCGGGGCGAGTTCGAGGTCGCGGCGATCGCGGTGCGCGAGCGCGACATCGCCACCCGGGTGAAACCGGCGCTGCGTGCCCTCGCGGAGAGACTTCATGAGCGCACGTTCACCGACCGGCACCGCGACGCCGCCGCCGGGCGGTGTGTGCGGGTCTCACACGGAACGGACGGGATGTCGGATGTCATCGCGACCGTCCCGACCGTGATCGCGGTGGGCATGCTCGACCGGCTCACGCAGATGGGACAGTCCGTCAAGGACGCCCGGACCGTGGGTGCGGATGCGGATGCGGGTGCGGGTGCGGGTGCCGGGGCGGATGCCGCCGGGGCGGATGCCGTCGGGGCGGGCGAGCCCGCCGATACGCGGACGATGGATCAGCTGCGGGCCGACATCCTCGGCGACCTGGTGCTCGGCGGGGCGCCGGTCGTTGACCCGACGTATGGGATCGATCGGGCTGGTGGGCTCGGGGCGATCCGGGCACGCGTGCAGGTGGCGGTCACCGCCGAGACGTTGATGGGGCGTGACGAGAACCCCGCCGAAGCCGTGGGTGCGGGGCTTGTCGATGCCGAAACGGCGCGCGAGCTCGCGGGGCAGGTGTCGGAGTGGGACCGGCTCTTCATCGACCCCGTCAGCCGTACTCCCGTCGAGATCGACACCTACCGGCCGACCGCGTCGATGAAGAAGCTCCTGATGGCGCGGGATCAGCACTGCCGGTTCCCCGGATGCCGACGGGCCGCGATCCGCTGCGAACTCGACCACACGGTCGATTACGCCCTCGGCGGCCACACCCACATCTTCAACCTCGCCCACCTCTGCCAACGACACCACTCCATGAAGCAGTTCACCAAGTGGGAGGTCAGGCAGGTCGGCGGCGGCGTTCTCGAATGGACCTCACCCCTCGGCCGGATCTACCGCGAAGACGTCCCCATACCCGCCGTCTGCTTCACCATCGACACCTCCGGCCCACCGCGATCTCGCGTCGGATCCGGCGGGCCGCCGCCGGATCTCGCTCCACCCTTCTGATGCGTCGCGACCCTTCTGATGCGTCGCGCGATCTCGACACGCACTGCGAATTCAGTATCCGGCGAAGGCGTCCGTGGTGAGCGACCGCGCTTTCGAGAGCGCCGGGGCGAGGTCGGCGATGAGCCGCGGCGGTCCCGAGATGAACGCGTGCCGTTCGGTGAGGTCCGGCACGAGCGTGGCGAGAGATGCCGCGGTCAGCCGCGCCCCGCCCGTCCACGTCCAGTGGTCGGGCAGGTTCCGAGGCTCGTCTCGCGTCACGACCATCACCGGGATCTCCGCAGCGATGATGTCATCGCGGAAGGCCAGCTCGTCGGCATCCGATGCCACGTAGACCATGACGACATCCCGCCGCTCCCCCGCCAGACGCATCTCGCGCAACTGCGAGACGAAGGGCGTCACCCCGATACCGGCCGCGACGAGCAACACCTTGGCATCGGTCCGTGCGGGGAGCACGAAATCGCCCCACACGCCGGTGACGGGAAGATCGCGACCGGGCTCGACCAGCGCGAGCGCCTTCTTGTAGCTCGACTGCGACCCCTCGCGGATGGCGATCCGCACCTCCGGCAGCTCCGCGGGCGCCGAAACGATCGAGAATTCGCGCCGCGTGCCCCGCGCGTCGGGACGGCGATGCGGCACTTCGAGCTCGAGGTATTGACCCGGGCGGAATCGGAAACCCCGGTGCGCCCGAAAGGTCAGCTCGCGAACGGACGGAGTCAGGGCTGTGCGCTCGACGAAGGTCAGCCGCACCGCGGCGCGGTACGCGAAGAAGAACGCCAGCAGGTTGCCGATCAGCAGCCCACGCTCCTGCCCGAGGCTCACGTCGCCGACGAGGATCGGCCATCCCGCGAGAGCCCCCACGAGAGCCGCGACCGCGTACTGCTGCCGCCGACGCGGCGGCAGGGTCAACGGCTCCGACAGCATGAACGCGCCGAGGAACAGGAACGGCGACGACCACAGCACCTGCGCGATGACGGACGCGTCGACGGGGAGCGACACCTGCGCGTACTGCACGAACGTCCGCACGAGCGCGACGGCCACCGCGACGATGAGGAAGACCGCGACCACCCGCACCTTCTCCGTGCGCACGAGCACCAGCCCGCCGAGCACGATGACCGGCACGGCCAGCACAGGCGAACCCACCCACCATGCGGATGCGCCGAGGTCGGGGAACGGGATGCTGAGCACCGTCAGCACGGTCGCGCCCGCCGCCGCGGGGTTGAAGATGTGCCGCCCGCGCCAGGCCAGCAGGTACTTCGAGGCCGAGGCCACCGCTCCCGCGACGGCGAGCCCCAGGAGTCCGACCGGCTCGAGCGTCGGGCGCAGGACGAACAACAGGATGAGCGCGGTGATGAGCGCCGACTCGATGCGCCAGGTGCGACCGAGCATCCGCTGCGCAACGGCATCGACCGCGATGATCGCGACGGCCAGCACGATGAGCGACACCGGCAGCGCGAGCGGGTCGCCGGCGATCTGACCCACGAGAGTGAGCACGAAAGCGATCACCGTCAGCGCGGAGAGTGCGACGAGGACGAACCGGTACATCGACACTCGCCCGAGCGCGCCGACGGTCCGATTCCGAAAGGCTGTCAGGGACGTCATACGAACAACTCCGCTTCGCAGTGAGGTGACCATTCGACGGAACCGTCGGTGCGCATCCGCACCCACGATGCCCCCTGCGCCTGCGCGAACCGCGGGCCGCCGTCGAAGAAAAGGGCGGTGGCGACGGCATCCGCCGTCATGGCGTCCGAAGCGACCGCCCACGTCGCTGCGTACTCCCGAACCGGCTCGCCCGTGCGCGCGTCGAGAACGTGATGCAGACCATCGCCCCACGCTCGACGGTTGGTCGCGGAGGCGCACAGCGCCCCGGCGTCAAGCGTCCAGACTCCGACCGCCCGGGACCCGTCATACGGGTGCTCGAGCGCGACACGCTGCTGCACCCCGTCGATCGCGAGGTCGCCGCTCGCATCGACGACGAGCCAGCCGGCCGTGCGCCGCCGCAACTCCGACATCACGAGATCGACGAGGCGACCCTTGCCCACCGCGCCCACATCGATCGTCGCCTGGCTGTGAAGCGTGAGTCGGTCGTCCGCCAGCTCGACGACATCGCGCCACCGGTCCGGCGCGGCCATCGCCCCGCGATCGCGGAGGGAGTACGAGCCGTCGTAACCGCGCCGGGCGAGTGCGTCACCCACGAGCGGGTTCACCGCGCCGTCCGTGACGTCGGCCAGGTCGCCGTACAGCGCCAGCAAGGCCGCGGCGTCGGGAGGCGCCGCGACCGATCCGCCCGACGCCAGCCGGCTCACGGTCGAGTCCGCGCGGAATCTCGACCAGTCCCGATCGAACGACTCCACGAGCGACATCACCGCTGACCGATCGCCGTCACGCAGCGGCACCTCGCTGTCGACGCACCACGCGGTTCCGATGGCGCCGAACTCCCACCGCCCGAAGCCGGCAGTCGCGACGATCATGCTGCCGCGTCGGTGCGGATCTCCTCGACCGCCGCGTTGAAACCACCGCTCGTGAGCGACGAGCCCGCCACGCGGTCGACCTTCACGTCGTCGAGGCTCTTGCCGACGACGGCATCCGAGATGCCGCCGATGAACTGCGACTGGTACTGCTTGCTCTCGCGGCGGGTCGGCTCACCGGTGACCTCGACCGCGGTCACGGCATCGGATTCGACCGTGAGCGTCACGGTGATCGTCTCGGGGCCCTCGGGGGTCTGATAGGTCCCCTCGGCCGTGTACGTGCCGTCGGTGTAAGTGCCGCCGGTCGCCCCCGACGAACCGCTCGGGCTGCTCGAACCGGTCTCGGTCGTCGCGTCGGCGGAGGGCGCCGTGCCTGATGCGGGCTGCTCGCCTTCGGCTTGGCCCGCGCAGCCGGCGAGGAGCGCAAGGCCGGCGACGGACGCCGCGGCGGCGGTCACGCGGAGCGAACGGGGTACGGCAGTGGCGCGGATCATGATGGGTCCTCCTGTGTCGTGCCCCTCCGGGGGGAGGTGGGCTGATCTCACGCTAGCGGCCCGTCGCCATGGCTCCCCTCTGTCGTTCCTATGCGTTTGCATCGAGTTCCGGCGCGCGCCACAGCGCTTTCAGCCCTTCGACCGCGAAGAAGATCGCCACGGCGAACCCCAGCGGAAGCAGCCAGGCCTGCGCCGAGAGCGGCCGCGAGTCGAACAGCGCGTTCATGAACGGCACGTACGTGTAGATGAGCTGCAAGCCGACGAGGGCTGCAGCCGACCACCAGATCACCCGGTTGCCGCGCAGGACATCCCGGGTCAGGCTCGAACGGCGCAAGAACCGGCAGTTCAACAGGAACGCCAGCTGGCCGAGCGCGAGTACGGAGACCGAGACCGTCCGGGCGACATCCAGCTCGGCGCCCGTTGCTCGAACGATCGCGAACGCCGCGAGCGTCGCTCCCCCGATCATCACCGACACGATGAGGACGAACAGAAGTTCGCGCAGCGAGATGATCGACCCGCCGCTCGACCGGGGCGGTCGCGACATGATCCCCGGCTCGGCCGGCTCGTACGCGAGGGCGAGCGAGAGCGTCACCGCCGTGACCATGTTCACCCACAGCACCTGCACGGGAGACAACGGCAGCGCCAACCCGAAGACGACGGCGACGAGGATCACGAGCGACTGGGCCCCGTTGGTGGGCAGCAGGAACACGATCGACTTGCGCAGGTTGTCGTAGATCCGGCGCCCCTCGCGGATCGCGGAACGGATGGTGGCGAAGTTGTCGTCAGCGAGTACGATCTCGGCGGCTTCTTTCGTCGCCTCGGTGCCCTTGATCCCCATCGCGACTCCCACGTTCGCGCGGGTGAGCGCGGGGGCGTCGTTGACGCCGTCACCGGTCATCGCGACCACCTCGCCGTGCGACTGGAGCGCTCGGACGATACGGATCTTGTGCTCGGGACTCGTCCGCGCGTAGACGTCGACGTCGCGGACGACATCCTTCAGCTTCTCCTGGCTGAGCGACTCGAGCTCGCCGCCGGTGAGCACGCGGGGTTCGTCATCCGACACCAGCCCCATCTCACGGCTGATCGCGACGGCCGTTCCCGCATGGTCGCCCGTGATCATCTTCACGCGGATGCCGGCCCGGTGGCAGTCGGCGATCGCCTCGACGGCCTCGGGCCGCGGGGGGTCGAGGATGCCCCAGAGGCCGAGGAACTCCAGCTCATCGACGTCGTCGATCCCGACCTCGTCGAGGCGCGACGGCTTGCGCGCGGCGGCGAGCACGCGCAGGCCCTCGGCGCTCAGCTCGGCGATGACCGCATCCCAGAACTCGCGGTCGAGTTCCTCCGGCCCCGCGGCCCCGCGCTGGCGCGTCGAGCGGTCGAGCAGCCGGTCGGGCGCGCCCTTGACGAGGAGAGCGCGCGACCCGTCGGCGCCCTCGTTCAGGGTCGCCATGAACTTGTTCTCCGAGTCGAACGGGAGCACGTCCACGCGACGGACGCCCTCTGCCTCACCGTCGTGTCCGCCCTTCATCGCGACGACGCGCAGCGCACCCTCGGTCGGCTCACCGACGAGCTTCCAACCGTCGTCATCCGAGACGATGTTCGCGTCGTTGCAGAGGTCCGCTACGGCGAGGACGGCCGACAGATCACCGCCGGAACGCCCGTCCCCGTCGGTCCGCTCGATCTCGCCCGCCGGTTCGTAGCCCAGCCCCGAGACGTCGTAGCGGGCGACCGGGGTGACGATCCGCCGCACCGTCATCTCGTTCTTCGTCAGCGTGCCCGTCTTGTCGGAACAGACGGTCGTCACCGAGCCCAGCGTCTCGACAGCGGGAAGCTTCCGCGTGATGGCGCGACGCCGGGCCATCTGCTGGACACCGATCGCCAGAGTGATCGTCACGAGCGCCGGCAGCCCTTCCGGGATCGCCGCCACCGCGAAACCGATCGTGGCCGAGACGAGCTCGCCGAACGGCATCCCGTGCACGAATCGGCCGACGAGCATCATGGCGGCCGCCATCCCGAGGATGACGAGGGTCAGGACCCGCCCGAACGCGTCCAGCTGCTTCGTGAGAGGCGTCGTCAGGGCTCCAGCGCCCCCGACGAGCTCCTGGATCTTGCCGATCTCGGTACGAGCGCCCGTGCCCGTGACGATTCCGCGGGCCTGTCCCGCCGACACGATCGTGCCGGAGAACGCCATCGACGCCCGGTCGCCGACGCCGGCATCCGCGTCGACCGGATCGGTGTGCTTCGACGCCGGTACCGACTCGCCGGTCAGCGCCGCCTCGTCGATGCGCAGCTGGCTCGCCTGGACGAGCCGGAGGTCGGCCGGAACCTTATCGCCCGGTGACAGGCGCACGACATCGCCGGGCACGAGCTCGGCGGCGGGCACACTCCGCCACGAGCCGTCTCGGCGCACGCTCGCATCCGACGACAGCATGCCGCGGATGCCCGCGAGAGCCTTCTCGGCGCGCCCCTCCTGGGCATACCCGATCACCGCGTTGATGATGGCGACGGCGAGGATGACCCACACGTCGAGCCAGTCCGCCATGACCGCCTTGATCGCGGCGGCGGCCAGCAGGATGTAGATCAGCGTGTCGTTGAAGTGCGAGAGGAACCGCAGCCACGCGGGCGTGCGCTTGGCCTCGGGAAGGACGTTCGGCCCCACCGCGTCGAGGCGCCGCCCTGCTTCATCCGAGCTCAGGCCGTCGGCACTGGTTCTGAGCGCCGCGGCGACCTCGTCGACGGGGCGGGCGTACGAGCGAGGCGACTCGAGATCCGCCTCGGAGACAGGGGCAGCCATGGGCCGATCCTACGGCGTGCGGCTTTGCGGTACACCGGAGGCCGCCGGAGAAGATCCCGGTGCGGCCCCGTCCCGAGCCCGACGCTCGATGCAGCGCCGGGGTCACCCTGCCGGGGTCAGGTCGAGTCAGGCGGCGCCGTCGAACATGCTGGTGACAGAGCCGTCCTCGAAGACCTCCTTGATCGCGCGCGCCAGGAGCGGGGCGATCGGGAGGATGGTGAGGCCGGGGAAGCGCTTGTCGTCACCGAGCGGGATCGTGTCGGTGACGACGACCTCGTCGATCGCGGCATCCTGCAGACGCTCGACCGCGGGGTGACTGAAGACGGCGTGCGTCGCCGCGACGATGACGCGCTCGGCGCCGTTGTTCTTCAGGGCCTGCGCGGCCTTGACGATCGTGCCACCCGTGTCGATCATGTCGTCGACCAGCAGGCAGACACGACCCCGGACATCACCGACGATCTCGTTGACGGTGACCTGGTTGGCGACGTTCGGGTCGCGCCGCTTGTGGATGATCGCGAGCGGAGCGCCGAGGCTGTCGGACCAGGTGTCGGCGACGCGGACGCGGCCGGTGTCCGGCGACACGACGGTGAGCTTCTCGCGGTCCTCCGGGCTCAGCGTGCGCTCGAAGTGCTCGAGCAGGACCGGCTTGGCGAACAGGTGGTCGACGGGACCGTCGAAGAACCCCTGGATCTGCGCGGCGTGAAGGTCCACGCTCATCACGCGGTCGGCGCCGGCCGTCTTGAACAGATCGGCGACGAGACGCGCGCTGATGGGCTCGCGGCCGCGACCCTTCTTGTCCTGCCGCGAGTAGGGGTAGTACGGCGCGACGACGGTGATGCGCTTGGCGGACGCGCGCTTGGCGGCATCCAGCATGATCAGCGTCTCCATGAGCCACTCGTTGACCGGCGGTCCGAACGATTGCACCAGGAAGAAGTCGCATCCGCGGATCGACACCTCGAAGCGGGTGAGGATCTCGCCCGATGCGAAGGTGCGGTGCTCGGTCGGGACGAGCTCCGTGCCGAGCTGCGTTGCTACATCGGCCGACAGCGCGGGGTGCGAGCCACCGGATGCCACGACGAGACGCTTCTTGGTCTTGGCGACCAGTCCCGGGGCGATGCCCCGCGAGACGTCGAGGTCAACCGTGTTCTTCTTGCGAGCCATCGTCCGCTTCCTGTGAAGACCGCACGCGTGCCGCTGCTGCGGCGGCTGCAGTACCGGGTCTGTTCTTCTCGACCCACCCTGCGACATTGCGCTGGGGGGCGACGCTGAGCGCGAGAGCACCGGCCGGGACGTCCTTGCGGATGACCGCTCCGGCGCCCGTCTTGGCGCCCTCACCGATCTTAACCGGCGCGACGAAGACGTTGTGCGAGCCGGCGTGGACCTCGTCGCCGATCACGGTGCGGTGCTTGGCGAGGTCGTCGTAGTTCGCGGTGATGGCACCCGCCCCCAGGTTCACGCCGCGGCCGATCTCGGCGTCGCCGACGTACGACAGGTGCGGGACCTTGCTGCCTTCCCCGATGACGGCGTTCTTCGTCTCGACGAACGTGCCGATCTTGCCGCGCTCGCCGAGCTGCGTGCCCGGCCGGATGTACGAGAAGGGCCCCACGGTCGCGTCGGCCCCGATGACGGCGAGGGTCGCGTCGCTCCGCGTGACGGTCGCGCCCGCGCCGACCTCGCAGTCCGAGAGGCTGGTGTCGGGCCCGATCGTCGCACCCTCCGCGATCACCGTGGCACGCAGGATGTGCGTGTTCGGCAGAACGGTCACGTCGGGGGCCAGCGTCGCCGTGACGTCGATCCACGTCGTGGCGGGGTCCTGCACGGTCACCCCCTCGAGCTGCCAGCGGCGCACGGTGCGGGCGTTGAGCAGGCGCGCGGCCTCGGCCAGCTGCACCCGGTCGTTGACGCCGACGATGAGATTCGCGTCCGCGACGAGCTGCGCGGCGACCGCGAGCGCGTCGTTGCGGAGCATGCCGACGACATCGGTGAGGTACTTCTCGGCCTGCACGTTGGCGATGCTGATGCGGCCGAGCCGCTCGCGCAACGGCGCTGCCTGGAAGACGTAGACCCCGGCGTTGACCTCGTCGACGGCGCGCTCGGCATCCGACGCGTCCTTGTGCTCGACGATGCGGTCGACGCTGCCCGCGGTGTCACGGATGACGCGACCGTAACCGGTCGGGTCGCTCAGGCGTGCGCTCAGCATCGTGGCGGCGGCGCCCGATGCACGATGGGTGCGCAGCATCTCGCCGAGCGTCGCGTCATCGAGCAGGGGGACGTCCGCGCTGAGTACGAGCACGTCACCGTCGAAGTCCGGCAGCTGGTCGAGAGCGACCTCGACGGCCCGGCCGGTGCCGGGGATCTCGTCCTGGTCGACGACGACGACCTCGGGCGAGACGCCGAGCACGGCCTCGGCGACGCGATCGCGCTCGTGCCGGACGACGACGAGCACGTGAGCGGGTGCGAGGTCGCGTGCCGTGTCGAGCACATGGCCGACGAGGGGGCGACCGCCGATGCGGTGCAGCACCTTCGGGAGGGAGGACTTCATCCGCGTCCCCTGCCCCGCGGCGAGGATCACGACAGCGAGACGGGGGTCGAGTGGGGTGTCGCTCATGCTCCGCCGCCAGGACTCGAACCTAGACCTCACAGCTCCAAAGGCTGTCGTGCTGCCATTACACCACGGCGGAACGCCGCACGCAGGTGCAGCCCGACAAGTCTGCCAGAGCGCGCGGGGTCGCGTCTGCGCCGCGGCTGAGTCCCGCCCCGCGGGTCGGGATAATGGTGCCATGGCACACGAGACCGACGAGGTGGACCGCATCGTCGGTGCGTGGTCGCTGCAGCGCCCCGACCTCGACTTCTCCCCCCTCGGGGTGCTCTCGCGCGTCGACCGGCTGTCGCGTCACCTCGACCGGGCGCGGCGCGAGGCGTTTCGCCGCAGCGATCTCGAGCCGTGGGAGTGGGACGTGCTCTCGGCCCTGCGCCGCGCGGGCGAGCCCTACCAGCTGAGCCCGAAGCAGCTGCTGCAGCAGACCCTCGTCTCGAGCGGCACGATGACCAACCGCATCGACCGGCTCGTCGCGCGCCGGCTCGTTCGGCGCGAGGCCGATCCGGGCGACGGGCGCAGTGTCCTGGTGACCCTCACCGACGACGGACGCATCCGCGTGGATGCGGCCATCACGCGTCTCGTCGACGCGGAAGCCGTGCTTCTGTCGGGCCTGTCGAAGGGCGACCGGGACCGCCTGGCGTCGCTGCTGCGCAAGCTGTCGCTGGGGTTCGACGGCTCTCCCCCGCCGGCGTCCGCCTGACGCATCCCGCTCCGGCTGACAGCGGCCCCGCCGCGGGCGTGGCCTAGCCTGGAAGCAATATGGCGCATCTTCTGGGAGCCGAGGGCCTTCGCCTCGAGTATCCGACCAAAGTGGTGTTCGACGGGGTCTCCCTCGGAGTCGACGAGGGCGACCGCATCGGCATCGTGGGCCGCAACGGCGACGGCAAGTCGAGCCTCCTGCGCATGCTCGCGGGGCTCGTCGAGCCCGATTCGGGCCGCGTGACGGTTCGCGGCGGCACCCGGGTGGGCGTCCTGGCGCAGGCGGACGACCTCGACGACGACCTCCGGGTGCGCGACGCGGTGGTCGGTGACCTCGCCGATCACGAGTGGGCGGGCGACGCCCGCGTGCGCGACGTCATCGCGGGCCTTCTCGGCGACCTCGACTGGGAAGGTCCGATCCGCGGGCTCTCCGGCGGTCAGCGCCGTCGCGTCTCGCTCGCCGCGCTCCTCGCGGGCGATCACGACGTCATCTTCCTCGACGAGCCCACGAACCATCTCGACGTCGAGGGCATCTCGTGGCTCGCCGAGCACCTCAAGCGCCGCTGGTCGGCCGGTTCCGGTGCGCTCCTCGTCGTGACGCACGACCGCTGGTTCCTCGACGAGATCTGCACCGCGACCTGGGAGGTCCACGACCGCATCGTCGAACCGTTCGAGGGCGGCTACGCGGCGTACATCCTGCAGCGGGTCGAGCGCGACCGGCAGGCGGCCGCCATCGAGGCCCGACGGCAGAACCTCGCCCGCAAGGAGCTGGCGTGGCTGCGCCGCGGCGCCCCCGCCCGCACATCGAAGCCGAAGTTCCGCATCGACGCGGCGAACGAGCTGATCGCCGACGTTCCCGAGATCCGCGATCGGGTCGCGCTGCAGTCGCTCGCGGTGTCGCGACTGGGTAAGGATGTCGTCGACGTCCTCGACGCCGGTGTCAGCTACGGCGATCGCGTCGTGCTCGAGAAGGTCGAGTGGCGCATCGCGCCGGGCGAGCGCACCGGCATCCTCGGCGTGAACGGCGCGGGCAAATCGACGCTCCTCGGGCTCATCTCCGGTACCGTCGAGCCGACCGCGGGACGCGTCAAGCACGGCAAGACCGTCAAGGTCGCGACCCTCTCCCAGCGCATGAGCGAACTGGACGAGCACCTCGAACAGCCGGTCCGCGTCGTCATCTCGAATCTGCGGACGAGCTACACGATCGGCTCGGGATCGAAGGCGCAGGACCTGACCCCGGGGCAGCTCCTCGAGCGCATGGGGTTCAGCTCGGCGCAGCTCTCGACGCCGGTCAAGGACCTCTCCGGCGGGCAGAAGCGGCGTCTCCAGCTGCTGCTCATCCTTCTCGACCAGCCGAACGTGCTGATCCTCGATGAGCCGACCAACGACCTCGACACCGACATGCTGGCGGCCATCGAGGACCTGCTCGACTCGTGGGCCGGCACACTCATCGTCGTCTCGCACGACCGTTACTTCCTCGAGCGCGTGACCGATCAGCAGTACGCGATCCTCGGCGGGCGGCTGCGACATCTTCCCGGCGGTGTCGACGAGTACCTGCGGCTGCGACGCGAGCAGCCCGGGCGCACGGGGTCGACCTCAGCGGCATCCGCTCCGGCATCGGGTGGCGGGGCGGCGAGCCCGGCGGCCCCCACTCTGAGCGGCGCGGAGCGGCGAGCGGCCGAGAAGGAGATCTCGGCGATCGACCGCCGTCTCGAGAAGATCCAGGGCGAGATCGCGGCCGTCGACGCCCAGCTCGCGGAGGCTCACGACGACTTCGAGCGGATCATGAGCCTGCAGCGCCGGCGCGATGAACTCGTCGCCGAGACGACGACCCTCGAGGAACGCTGGCTCGAGCTCGGCGAGGCCATCGACGGCTGAGTGCGCGCCGCACGACGAAGCCCCCGGCGCTGTGCGCACCGGGGGCTTCATTGCGGATCAGACGAGTCCGTTGTCCTCGAGGAACTTCTTCGCGATCGCGGCCGGCTCGAGCTTGTCGACCGTGCTCTGGACGTTCAGGGCGACCAGGGCCTCTGGGGTGAGCTTCGCGCTGACGGCGTTGATGGTGTCCTCGACCTCGCCAGCGAGTTCCTTGTTGACGACCGGGACGACGTTGGACGCGAGGAAGAGCCCCTCGGGGTCTTCGAGCACGACGAGGTCGTCGGTCTGGATGCGCGGGTCGGCCGTGAAGACGTTCGCGACGTTGACGGTGCCGGCGACGAGGTCGTCGACCGTGGTCTCGCCGGTCGCCTGGAAGCCGACCTCGATGCCGTAGGTGTCGGCGAGGCCCGTCGGGCCGTAGGGACGCTGCTCGAGCTCGGCCGGGCCGCCGAGGGTCAGCGGCTCGGTGACGTTCGCGAGGTCGGCAATCGTGGTCAGGTTCCACTGCTCGGCGAATGCCGCCGTCACGGTGTACGAGTCCTGGTCGCTCGCGGTCGCCTGGTCGAGCACCGTGAGGTTCTCGGGGAGCGCGTCGGCGAGAGCGGCATACACGTCCTCGGAGGTGCGGGCGGTGGTGTCCTCGTCGAAGTACTGCAGCAGGTTGCCGGTGTACTCCGGGAACAGCGTCAGCGAGCCGCTCTCGAGCTCGGGCAGGTACGCCTCGCGCTGGCCGGTCGTGAACTGACGGTCGACGGTCTTGCCTGCGCCCTCGAGCGCCTGGGCGTAGATCTCGGCGATGATCTCGTTGGAGTAGTAGTCCTGCGAGCCGATGACGATGGTGCCGTCGGCGGGGGCCGCCGACTCGCCCCCGCCTTCCGCGAGCGGGTCGGAGCTCGCGCATCCGGCGAACAGGGTGGTGGCGGCGAGCACGCCGACACCGGCCGTCAACAGGCGGCGGGTGGTGAAGCGGGACATGGGTTCCTCTTTTCGATGGTGCGGGAGTTCGGTGCTGTGGGTCGGGAAGGTCGGTCAGGCGGTCGCGGCGACGGGCCGGCGGTTCCGCTGCGGGGCGTCGGCGGCGCGCACACCGCGTGGCGCGCTGAGACGTTGCAGAAGGGCGAAGACGGCGTCGAGCAGGAGGGCGAGCAGCGCGAGGATCAGTGCGGCGCCGAGCACCTGGTCGATCGCGCGGAGGTCGATGCCCTGGATGATGCGGAAGCCGAGCCCCCCGAGGTCGGTGTACCCCGCGATCGTCACGGTCGCCACCACCTGCAGCACCGCGGAGCGCAGTCCGCCGATCAGGAGCGGCAGGCCCAGAGGAACCTCCACGCGCCAGAGGATCTGCCACTCCGTCATGCCGACGGCCCGGGCGGCGTCGATCGTGCGGCGATCGATCGCCTGCAGTCCGCTGTAGGCGCCCGCGAGCAGCGGCGGGATCGCCAGCACGACGAACGTGATGAACGCCGCCTCGGTCTTCTGGGTGACGCCCAGCAGCAGGATCAGCAGGATCAGCAGTCCGAACGAGGGGATGGCGCGGGCCGCTCCCGAGACGGCCACGGCGAACTCGCGGCCCTTCCCCGTGTGGCCGATGGCCCAGCCGATCGGTACGGCGATGAGCGCGGCGATCAGGACCGAGACGAAGGTGTAGAACAGCTGCTGGCCGATCAGGAACGGCACCGAGTTGCTGCCCGTGTACTGGGCGGGGTCGAGGATCCAGGCGATCGCGTCGACGAAGACGTTCATGCGGTCGCCTCCCGTCGGCGGCGCGCGCGACGATCGCGGCGGGCCGAGCCCGCGTGCGCCCACGGCATCACGAGTCGTCCGATCACCACGAGCAGCGCATCGATGACGAGCGCGATGATCGCGACGGCGACGATGCCGGCGAACACCTCTTCGAGCAGGCGGCGCTGAATGCCGTTGGTGAAGAGATACCCCAGGTTGGTGACGCCGACGAGGATGCCGACGGTCGCGAGCGACACCGTCGAGACGGCCATGACCCGCAGGCCGGCGAGCAGCACGGGTCCGGACAGCGGCAGGTCGACCGCCCAGAAACGACGGAACCCGCCGTATCCCATGGCCGTGGCCGCCTGCCGGACGCCGGGGTCGACCGAGTCGAAGCCGTCGGCGACCGAGCGGGTCTGGATCGCGATGGCGTAGATCGTCAGCCCGACGATGAGGTTCGTCTCGGTGCGGATGCCGTACCCGAGCGCGCTCGGCAGCAGAACGAGCAGCGCGAGCGAGGGGATCGTGTAGAGAAGCCCCGTCAGGGTGATGACCCACCCGCGCAGCAGGCGATAGCGCCACGCGACCCACCCGAGCGGCACCGAGAGGACGAACCCGAGCACGATCGCGATGACGCTCTGCCGGATGTGATCCAGAGCGAGCGAGAAGATGAGGTCGAGATTCGACCAGATCCACGACACGTCAGGCGTCGCCTTCGACCAGGGTGCCCTGCGTGCGCCCCTCGGAATCGACGAGCACCGCGCCGTTGGCGGTCCGCTCGACGCGCAGGGCGCGCTTGCCCCGGTCGACGCCGATGAAGCTCGCGACGAACTCGTCGGCCGGGTCGCGGATGATCTCGCTGGGCGAGCCGACCTGCAGCTTCCGCGCACCGGCCGCGAGGATCACGACCTGGTCGCCGAGGAGGAACGCCTCGTCGATGTCGTGGGTGACGAAGACGACGGTCTTGCCGAGCTCGCGCTGCAGACGCAGCAGCTCTTGCTGCAGCTCGTCACGCACGATGGGGTCGACCGCGCCGAACGGCTCGTCCATCAAGAGGATGTTGGGGTCGTTCGCGAGGCCCCGGGCAACTCCCACGCGCTGCTGCTGGCCGCCCGACAGCTGACTCGGGTAGCGATCGGCCATCCGGGTGTCGAGACCGACCGTCTCCATCAGCTCGAGCGCCCGGCGACGCGCGTCACGCCGGCTCGTGCCGGTCAGCACGGGCACCGTGGCGATGTTGTCGGCGACGGTGAAGTGCGGCAGCAGCCCCGAGTTCTGCATGACGTATCCGATACGGCGGCGCAGATGCACCGGCGAACCGGTCGCGACGCTCTCGCCGTCGATCTCGATGGCTCCGGAGGTCGGCTCGACCATGCGGTTGATCATGCGGAGCAGCGTCGTCTTGCCGCATCCCGACGATCCGACGAAGACGGTCGTCTTGTGCGAGGGGATGACCAGAGAGAAGTCCTGCACCGCGCGGGTGCCGTCGGGGAACTCCTTGACGACGTCGCGGAACTCGATCACGCGTTCAGCTCTCGATGACGACCGAGCGGTCGAATGCGACGTAGCCGGAGAAATCTGTGCCGACGCGCTCGATCGCAGTCGGGTACGGCGCGGGGTAGGACCAGGCCTTGTCCGAGGAACCGGCGACGTCGAAGTACTGGGCGTCACCCTTCCACGCGCAGGTGTACGCGGTGTCGCTCTCGGTCAGGACGCCCGGAGCGATGCTCCGCGGCGGGAAGTACCAGTTGCCCTCGATCCGCACGAGATCGCTCTCGTCGGCTTCGGCGATGATCGTGTCGCCCAGTCGTGCACGCATGGCGCCGCCCTCCGTTGTGGTCTCTCACGCTAGCGTTCGGAGCCGACACTCGGGCCGTGTTGCGTCATGTCGCGAAATGGACTAGAACAGCGCATCCCGGCCCGGGCGGAGCGATCAGTACCAGAGGCCGACGCGGGGAACGATCGTCGATGCGAACATGCGCGAGGATGCCGCGAGGTCGGTGCCGGTCAGGCGTCCAGCGCGCCCGAGAGTCTCGGGCGACACACCGCCGAGATAGACGGCCGCGAGCTCGACGACCGACAGCTCGAGCACATCGGCGCCGGCCCTATCGGCATCCGCCGCCGTCGCCACCGTGCCCTCGCCGTCGTCATCGACCGTCAGGAGGTACTCGCCGGTGGCGATCCCGAGCGGGTCGCTCACGCGCAGCAGCACGCGCCCCGCGGAGCTGTAGGTGCGCGCGCGGAGAGCGGCCGGCACGTCGAGGATGCGCAGGTACTGGTGGTCGAACACCGAGACCGAGGCGGCCCGCCGATCGCCGATCATCCACAGCACCGCCTCGTCGACCGAGCACAGCTCCGCGCGGACGTGGGCCACCAGGTCGAGCTCCAGCAGGAACCGCCAGAGCGCCGCGTACGCATCGTCGGTCTCGGCGATGAGGATCGTCACCTTCGCGGTGCCCTTGACGATGTCCCGCTCATGAGGCGCGAGCGAGTAGGTCAGGATGCCGCGCACCTCGCCCGCGGCGTCGCGATACTGCACGCAGCGGATCGCTCCCCCGTCCTTCTCGTCGGGATCGGTGCCGGTGAAGCGGTCGCCGTGTCCCGGCGGCAGCGCGATGTCGCCGGGGGTGCGGTGACGCGTGCGCTCGTGCAGCGTCGCCACGAGGTCGCGTGCGGCCGTCCGATCGATGAAATCGAGGCGCCCGTCGGGCGTGGGACCCGCCCAGCGCACCCGGCGGGTGTCGATGTCGAGGATCGCGGCGGAAGCCGCCGAGGCGAAGCCGTAACGGCCGTAGAGCGTCGACTCGGTCACCGTGAGCATGGCGATGGGAAGCCCGGCCGCCGCGACGGTGCGCACCTCGCCCTCCAGGAGCGCCCGCGCGATGCCTCGGCGCCGGTGCGTCTGCGCGACGGTCACGGCGCTGATCGCACCGGCGGGGATCGTTCCGCCCGGCACGGTGAGCTCGGAGGGCCACGACGCGATCGTGCCGACCGCCACCTCCGGCATCGGCCCGCTCTCGTCGAACACGCCGGTCAGGCGCCGACCGCTGTTCCTGCCGCGTGCGCCGGCGATCTGCTCGGGCGAGCGCTCGCCGTCCTGGAAACCGCGCGAGACGGCCTGGATCCAGCCCTCGAACGCCGGTTCGCCGGCGGCCACGGTCAGGTACGTCAAGCCGCGCTCGGCGAGCGCGCGATGCGACGCCTCGTCGACGTCACGGTTCAGCAAGGAGGTCTGGGGCTCGGTCATCGGGTCACCACTTTCGCGCCCGTCACCGGGCCGGAGATGTGACGGGCACGGTGGCCCATCGCGGACAGGTTCTGCTCGATGCCGCGCGCCGCGTCGGCGTCGGCGGCGAGGAAGGCCAGCGTGGGGCCGGAGCCCGACACGAGGCCGGCCAGCGCGCCGATCTCGACGGCGCGATCGAGCAGCTCGCCCAGGTCGGGGCGCAGCGCGCACGCGGCATCCTGCAGATCGTTGCGCAACGCGCCCGCGAGCAGGTCGGGGGAACCCGAACGCAGGGCCTGCAGGACGACCGGGTCGACCTCCGGCGGCTCGGGCCGTGGCGCGATGTCGGGACGGCGTTCGGCTCGCAGCCGATCGAGCTGCGCGTACACCTCGGGGGTGGAGAGTCCGGCTTCGTCGATCACCACGACCCAGTCGAAGCGGGCCCGCCCCAGCGCCGGGCTCAAGCGATCGCCGCGTCCCGTCCCGACGGCACTGCCGCCCATGAGAGAGAAGGGGACATCGGCGCCCAGTCGCGCTGCCAGCTCCTGCAGTGCCGGGGAGGTGAGCCCGGCGCCCCACAACGCGTCGCAGGCCACGAGGGCGGCGGCGGCATCCGCCGAGCCTCCGCCCATGCCGCCGGCCACCGGGATCGCCTTGCAGATCTCCAGGTGCACGCCGCCGAGATACCCCACCTCGCGCGCCACCATCCGTGCGGCGCGCAGAGCGAGGTTGCGATCATCGAGCGGAACGCGGGGCACGGGCGCACCCGCCTCATCGACGACGCTCACGCTGAAGTCGTCCGCCGGTGTGGCGACCAGGTCCTCGTACAGCGAGACGGCTTGATAGACCGAGGCGACGTCGTGGTAGCCGTCGTCCTGGACGGACCCGACGTCGAGGAACAGGTTGATCTTGCCGGGAGCCCGCACACGCACGCGGTCGGGGACGGCGCTGAGGCTCATGAGCCGTCCGGCCCGTCCCAGATCGAGCCGATGCGGGAGGCGATGTCGTCGATCCGCTCGAGCTCGTCCTCGGTGAGGTCGGGCCCGTCGAGCGCCGCCAGGTTCTCGTCCAGCTGAGCGGTGCGCGATGCGCCGATGAGAGCCGAAGCGACCACCGGGTCACGCAGCGTCCACCGGATGGCGAGCTGGGCGAGGGTCTGCCCACGATCGCGCGCGAGGTCGCCGAGCTCGCGCAGGCCCGCCAGTGCGGACGCCGACAGCCGCCCGTCATCGGGCAGCGAGAAGCGCTGCATCGACCGCTCGGACGTGCCGTCGTCGAGATACCGCCCCGTCAGCAGACCCTGCTGCAGCGGCATGAAGCCGATGGCGCCCATCCCGTCTCGGCGCAGCTGGTCGGTCAGGCCGTCCTCGATCCAGCGGTTGAGGATGGAGTACGAAGGCTGGTGGATCACCAGCGGCGTGCCGAGGTCGCGGGCCACCGCGGCGGCCCGAGCGGAGTTCTCGGCCGAGTACGACGAGATCCCGACGTAGAGCGCCTTGCCCTGACGCACGAGCGCGTCGAGCGCTCCCACCGTCTCCTCGATCGGGGTCGTGTCGTCCTCGCGGTGCGAGTAGAAGATGTCGACGTAGTCGACGCTCATCCGCTTCAGCGACTGCTCGGCGCTCGCGATCAGGTACTTCCGTGAACCGTGGTTGCCGTAGGGGCCGTCCCACATGTCGTACCCCGCCTTCGACGAGATGATCAGCTCGTCGCGGTAGGGCGCGAAATCCTCGCGCATCATGCGTCCGAAGTTCGTCTCGGCCGAACCGTAGGGGGGCCCGTAGTTGTTGGCGAGATCGAAGTGCGTGATGCCGCGGTCGAAGGCGTGGCGCAGCACCTCGCGCTGACGGTCGAAGGGGATGTTGTCGCCGAAGTTCCACCACAGCCCGAGCGAGATCGGCGGCAGGAACAGCCCGGAGGCCCCGACCTGGCGGTACCCGCTGCTCTCGTAGCGATCGGGGGCTGCGGTATAGGGACGGTGCAGGTCTCCGCCGCGCGAGGCGGGGAAGCGGGGCGAGGCGGTCACCGTCCGAGCCTATCGAGCGCGCACCCGCTTGCGTCCTCATTCGCGCAGAGTCTCCGAGGTGCGCGGAAACACCGATGTAACGGAGAATGTCTAGTCTGCCTACCGAGACAATCATCCCCCGAGGAGGAAACCCTGGCCCTTTCCGCTCTGCCCCGCCGCGAGAACCCCTGGATCGATCTGCCCGCGAGCCGCGACGACGTGATCCTCGACGAAGGCGTCCTGCGCCTCGTCCACGAGACCACGACGCCGGACGGCGCCCGCACCGCCGACCTGCTGCTGATCGCTGACGCGCTCGAGTCCGCCGGCATCCGCACGCTGCTCATCCGGCACGATCTCCACACGCCCGCGCTCGCGATCGACCTCGCGGACGCGCACAGGACGGCGGCGACCCTGCGCAGTCTCGGTCAGCGCGAGCCGCTGTATCTCAAGGCGAAAGGCACGGCCCCTGTTTTCGCGGCCGATGCGGACATCCCCGATTCCGCACCCCACGCGCTCCGGGCCTACCGCCCCCGCGTCAGCGCTGGCGGAGGCCGGCGGTACGACCACGAGTACGGCGTGCGCGTGGAGTTCTGGCGGTTCGGCGAGACGGCCGTCGAGGCTCCGCAGGCGAATGCGCTCATGCGGCGCATCACGCCGGCGCAGGACGTGCACATCGTGAGCGGGTCGCGGTACGGACGCGAATGGCAGACGGTGGTCGGAATGCTCGACCCGCACCCCCGCGAGGTCACCCACGACATCGACATGGTGTTCTCGTGGGTCGACGGCTCGGCGAGCGAGTTCCAGCGGCAGCGCGCCGCCCAGCTCTCCGAGTACGTCGTCGGCGAGGGAGATGACGGTCCGGCCCGCTATCGGCACGTCGACGAGCTCCGCTACGCCCTGCGGAGCGTGCACATGTACGCGCCGTGGGTGCGGCGGATCTTCATCGCGACGGACTCCCCCGCGCCCGCATGGCTCGCCGACCACCCGAAGGTGACGATCGTGCGCAGCGAGGAGTTCTTCGCCGACCCCTCCACTCTGCCCACGCACAACTCGCACGCGGTCGAGGCCCAGCTGCACCGCATCGACGGGCTGGCCGAGCACTTCCTGTACTCGAACGACGACATGTTCTTCGGTCGCCCCGTGCATCCCGAGCTCTTCTTCTCGCCGGGCGGCATCTCGTCGTTCGTCGAGTGCGACGTGCGCATCGGCGCGGGCGACCCGCGCCTGGAGCGCTCGGGCCACGACAACGGCCTGCGCGTCAACCGAGCCCTGTTGCAGGAGCGCTTCGGGCGCGTCATCGTCCGCGACCTCGAGCACTGCGCCGCTCCCCTGCGCCGCAGCGTCATGCGGGAGCTCGAGGAGACGTTCCCCGAGGACTTCCGCCGCACCGCGGCATCCCGCTTCCGCGCTGCGACCGACATCTCCGTGACCAACTCGCTCTACCACTACTACGCGATGTTCACGGGGCGCGCGCTGCCGACATCGGTGCCGCGCACCCGGTACGTGCAGACGACGCTCGCCCGCTCGCTCGCCGGAATGGAGCGGCTGGCGAAGCGTCGCGACATCGACATGTTCTGCCTGAACGACGGCGGCGAGACCGAGGTTCCGGAGGAGATCCGGGTCGCATCGCTGCGCGATGTGCTGGAGCGGATGTTCCCGATCCGCGCGCCCTGGGAGATCCCGGCGGTCAGCGAAGGACGGGCACGGGACGCGTCGGCGGCGCGCTCCGGCGTGAAGCGCTGACGGGCGCGATCCCGGCCTCGGCCAGCCGCCGCTGAGCCTCGCCCGCGTCGGTGTACTCGAGCGTGGCGGGCGCATCGACCGGCACGACCGAATGCACGACCGTGTCGTCGTACACGTGGACGAAGTTGAACGACTGTGCGCCGTCCTGCGGCCGCGTGCCACCCACCGGAACCGTGAGGTCCTGCGCATAACAGGTCGAGGACGCCACCGAGACCGGGATGCCGGCGAACGTCGCGAAGGTCGAATAGTGCAGGTGGCCCGCGATGATGGCCCGCACGTCCGAACCCGCAAGCACAGCCGCGAGCGAGCGCTGGTCGCGGAGCTCGACGCTGGCCGCCAGCGGCAGGACGCTCGGGACCGGCGGGTGGTGCATCGCGAGGATCGACCCCAGCGGAGCGGGGGTCGACAGCACCTCGCGCAGCCACGCCAGCTGCGCGGGGCGCACTTCGCCGTGATGCGCGCCGGGGACGCTGGTGTCGAGCGTGATGAGCCGAAGCCCGTCGATCTCGTCGACGCGATCGGCGGCATCAGCGGTACCGGGCTCGCGCCACAGCGTCTCGCGGAATCCTGCGCGGTCGTCGTGGTTGCCCATGACCCAGAAGACGCGGGTCCCCAGACGCTCGGCGAACGGCTCGACCAGGTCGCGCAGCTCGGCGTACGCACCGCGCTCGCCGAGATCGACGAGGTCGCCGGTGAAGACGATCCCGTCGGGGCGAAGGGCGGCCGTCTCGATCGCATCGAGGGCCCGGCGCAGGTGCGCGGCCGCGTCGACGCGGTCGAAGAGCTGGGAGCCGGCGGCTCGCAGGTGGGTGTCGCTCAGGTGCAGCAGCACCCTTTCGGGTGCCGGGTACTCGGCGGTTCGCATCGTCTCTTCCGGGTCGGGTGATGCTCGCCGCGACGCTCGCGGCTCGTCCCGAATGTTACCGGCATGTTTCGGGAGAACCCGATGACGCGCTGATGAGCGTTCAGTGAACAGATGCCCCGAGCCGCACGAAATCGTCGATCGTGAGCTGCTCGCCGCGCAGGGTCGGGTCGATGCCGACGGCCTCGAGAGCCGCCGACGCCGTCGCCGCGGTTCCGCCGAACAGCGGCGAGACCGCCTGGCGGAGCATCTTGCGCCGCTGGCCGAAGGCCGCGTCGATGATCTGGAATGTGCGGCGGCGGAGGGCTTCGTCGCCGCGCGCCTCGGCATCCCGCTCGAAGGCGACCAGCAGGCTGTCGACGTTCGGGACGGGCCAGAACACCTGCCGCGAGACCGTGCCGGCGAGACGCCACGATCCGTACCACGCGGCCTTCGCGCTCGGCGAGCCGTAGATCTTCGACCCGGGCGCAGCGGCGAGGCGTTCGGCCACCTCGGCCTGCACCATCACCACACCGCGCCGCAGATACGGGAAGGTCTCGAGGAAATGCAGCAGCACGGGAACGCTGACGTTGTACGGCAGGTTCGCGACGAGCACGGTCGGATCGCCCGGAAGCTCGGTGACGCGCAGCGCGTCGGCGTCGACGACCGTCAGCGCGCCGTCGGCGACGCCGTGCCGGGCCGCGGTGACCGGAAGGTGCGCGGCGAGGCGGTGGTCGATCTCGACCGCTGTGACGCTCGCTCCGGCCTCGAGGATCGCGAGCGTCAGCGACCCCAGACCGGGTCCGATCTCGACGACCCGCTCGCCGGGCTGGACGCGGGCGGCGTGCACGATCTTGCGGACGGTGTTGGCGTCGACGACGAAGTTCTGCCCGAGCTTCTTGGTCGGCGTCACGTCGAGTTCGGCCGCGAGGGCGCGGATCTCGGCGGCACCGAGCAGGGTCACAGGCATGAGGACCAGCCTAGTTGCGCGGCGCCGCGTCGCCCGGCGGACGGCGCGGCGCTGCAGGTCATACGTCCGCGGAGGCGGCAGCGGCAGCCCGAGCGGCACCCGGCAGCGCCTCGAGGATGCGGCCGAGGGCGACGTCGTCGTGCGCCGCGGTGAGGAACCACGCCTCGAACGCCGAGGGGGGAAGCGACACCCCCGCGTCGAGCATCGCGTGGAAGAAGGCCGCGTAGGCGCCGGCATCCTGACCCGTCGCCGTCTCGTAGTCGGGGACGCCTGCGACCACCGCCGAGCCAAAGAAGACGCTGAAGAGCGTTCCCGCGCGCTGGACGATGTGCGGCACACCGGCCGCATCGAGGGCGGCCGAGGCCGCGACGGAGACCGTGTCGGCCGCTCGCGAGATGCGCGCGTAGACGTCGGCGTCGGCGAGCCGGAGGGTGGCGAGACCGGCCGCGACCGCGACGGGATTCCCCGAGAGCGTGCCGGCCTGGTAGACGGGGCCGAGGGGCGCGAGCAGATCCATGATCTCAGCGCGTCCCGCCAGCGCCGCGACCGGAAGACCACCTCCGACGACCTTGCCGAAGGTGAGCAGGTCGGGAGCGACGTCTTCGCCCGTCTCGCGCAGGACTCCCCAGTAGCCCGAGGGTCCGGAGCGGAATCCGGTCAGGACCTCGTCGCTGATGAGCAGCGCGCCGTGCCGGGTCGTGAGCTCGCGGAGGAACGTCGTGAAGCCGGGCACGGGCGGGACGACCCCCATGTTCGCGCCGGCGGCCTCGGTGATCACCGCGGCGATGTTCGGGCCATGCTCGGCGAAGACGGCCTCGAGGGCGACCCGGTCGTTGTAGGGCACCACGAGGGTCTGCGCGGCGATCGGAGCGGGGACGCCCGCCGATCCGGGCAGGGCGAGGGTCGCGAGTCCCGAGCCGGCCTGAGCGAGGAGCCCGTCGGAGTGACCGTGATAGTGGCCCGAGAACTTCACCAGCAGGTCACGTCCGGTCGCACCCCGCGCGAGCCGGATGGCGGTCATGGTCGCTTCCGTGCCCGTCGAGACGAGACGGATCTTCTCCGCGATCGGCACGCGGCGGCGGATCTCCTCCGCCAGCTCGGTCTCGGCGGGGGTCGACGCACCGAACGACAGACCGCGGCGGGCAGCGTCGACGACGGCGTCGATGACCTCGGGATGAGCGTGTCCGACCAGCGCCGGCCCCCAGCTCGCGACGAGGTCGACGTAGTCGCGTCCCTCCGCGTCGGTGACGTAGGGACCGGTCGCGGAAACGTAGAAGCGCGGTGTGCCCCCCACCGAGCCGAAGGCGCGGACCGGGGAGTTCACACCTCCGGGGATGACAGCCCGGGCACGGTCGAACAGTTCGTCATTGCGGGTCATGCGAAGTCCTTTCCAGCGCGGATCCAGTCCGCCACCTCGCGGGCCCAGTACGTGAGGATCACATCGGCACCCGCGCGCCGGATGCCGACGAGCGACTCGGCGATCGTACGGTCACGATCGATCGCGCCGGCCCGCGCGGCCAGCTCGATCATCGCGTACTCCCCCGACACCTGGTACGCCCAGACCGGCACTGTGGCGGCTTCCGCGACGCGCGCGAGTACATCGAGGTAGGGGCCCGCGGGCTTGACCATGACGTAGTCGGCGCCCTCGGCGATGTCCTGCATCGCCTCGGCCAGCCCCTCACGCGCGTTGGCGGGGTCGAGCTGGTACGTGCGGCGGTCGCCCTGCAGAGTCGATTCGACGGCGTCGCGGAAGGGCCCGTAATAGGCCGAGGCGTATTTCGCTGAGTACGCCAGCAGCGCGACGTCGCTGTGACCGGCCTCGTCGAGCGCGGCTCGGATGACGGCGACCTGGCCGTCCATCATCCCCGACAGCCCCAGCACCTCGGCACCGGCCCGAGCCTGGGCGAGCGCCATCCGCGCGTAGACCTCGAGGGTCGCGTCGTTGTCGACCGACCCGTCGGCCGCGAGCAGCCCGCAATGACCGTGGTCGGTGAACTCGTCGAGGCACAGGTCGGCCTGCACCGTGATGCGTCCCTGAGCGGCGTCTCGCGCGACGCGGATCGCGCGATTGAGGATGCCGTCCTCGGCGACCGCCCCCGATCCCTCGGCGTCGCGGACGGCCGGAACGCCGAAGAGCATGATCCCGCCGATGCCCGCGTCCGCGGCATCCGTCACGACGCTCGCGATGGCCTCGATCGGATGCTGCATGACGCCCGGCATGCTGGCGATCGGCAGCGCCTCGTCGATGCCCTCCTTCACGAAGACCGGCAGCACCAGCTGCGCGGCGACGAGGTGGTGCTCGGTCGACAGGCGGCGCATCGCGGGGGTGCGGCGCGTGCGGCGCAGGCGCCGCTCGGGGAAGGTGCTCATGGGGAATCCTCTGGTGCGGGTCGCGCGTCGAGCTCTGCGATGAGGGCGTCGACGCTCTGCGAGTGTGCGGTGTGGTGCACGGTGTAGCCGAGCTTCTCGGCGTCGCGCGTGGTGCCGGGACCGATCGAGGCGATGAACACCTCGGGCCCGGGGATGCCGACCTGACGGCGGAGCTCGCGCCCGACGCTGAGCGACGTGAGGAGCACGGTGTCGATCTTCCCGGTGCGCACCTCCTCGGCGATCTCGGGGGTCAGGTCGACCCCGACCGTCCGGTACGCGATGCAGACGTCGACCTCGTAGCCCTGGAGCTCGAGCTCGTCGCTGATGACGGCCATCGCCAGGTCGGAGCGGAGCACGAGACAGCGCCCCGTCGATCGCGGCGAGCGTCCGGCGCACCACTGCGCGATCATGTTGGTCGCCGACGAGGTGCCGACCGGCACGAACTCGACCTCGAAGCCGGCGTCGGCCACGGCGCGCGCAGTCGGGCGGCCGACCGCGGCGATGCGCGTTCCGATCGGGATGCTCACTCGTTGGGCGACGAGCTGCTCGACGGTCGCGGCGCTCGTGATGAAGACCCAGGCGTACTCCCCCGCAGCCAGAGCGGTGAAGGCGGCGTCGCGGGCGGCGAGATCGCGCGGGGGCCGCGACTGGATGAGGGGCGCGATCACGCCGGTCGCGCCGCGGCGCTCGAGTTCATCGCGCACGCGCTCGCCCCAGGATCCCCCGCGGGGGATCAGGATGCGGCGTCCCTTCAGGCCGCCCGTCATCGGCTCGTCCCCGGCAGATCGGCGATGTCCGCGGCACCGCCGTCCAGCAGCTCGGCGACGACATCGGCGGCGACCGACTCACGCTCGCCCTCGGAGGTCAGGTCGGCGCGCAGGGCACGCTGGGCGCGCACCGTGCGGTCGCCCCCGGGCGCGTAGACCTCGGCGACGAAGACGGACTCGGCCGCGAGCCCGGTGACCGAGATCCCCACCGGCGCGGCACACCCGGCCTCCAGGCGGCGGAGGACCGCACGCTCCAGGAGGGCGCGCGACGACGACTCGGCGTCGTCGATCAGCGCGACCGCGCGACCGATCGGTCCGTCGAGGTCGACCGTGCGGATCTCGACCGCGAGGGCTCCCTGACCGGCCGATGTCGGCCACTGGTCGAGCCCGAAGACCTCGCCGATCGCCGCGTCGCGCTCGATGCGCCGCAGCCCCGCCTCGGCGAGGACGATCGCGTCGTACTCACCGTCGCGCATCTTGCGCAGGCGCGTGTCGATGTTCCCGCGGATGTCGCGCACACGCAGGTCGGGCCGGCGCCGGAGGACCTGCGCGACGCGGCGCGGCGACCCGGTGCCGATGACGGCCCCCTCGGGCAGACCGTCGAGAGTCGTCTCCTCGCTCGGACCGCACAGCACGTCGCGCTGCGGAGCCCGCGGCGGCACGGCACCGATGGTCAATCCCGGGTAGGGCGCGGTGGGAAGGTCCTTCATCGAGTGCACGACGAGGTCGCAGTCGCCCCGCAGCAGCGCCTCGCGCAAGGCGGTGGCGAACACACCGGTACCGCCCATCTGCGCGAGCGAGCCGGTCAGCACATCGCCGTCAGTGGTGATCTCGACGAGCTCGACGGTGATCCCGGTTGCATCCGTGATCGCGTCGGCGACGTGGCGCGACTGGGTCGTGGCGAGCAGGCTCGCCCGTGTCCCGAGACGGAGCACCGGCGCCGCGGACCTGTCGACGTCGTGTGCACCGGCTGTCACGGCGCCACCCCCGCGAGCGCCGGCTGGAAGCCCAGGCGCTTGTTCTCGCAGCATCCGGGACGGCACACGTCGTACCAGGGGCCCAGTGAGGTCACCGCGGGACGCTCCTCGACGGGCGTCCCCTCGAGCCGCTCCTCGACGAGGTCGACCAGACCCGCGACGTAGGCCGGGTGCGTGCTGGGCGACGCGGTGCGCACCGCGAACAGCCCGTGCTCCTCGGCCGTCTCCATCGCCTCGGTGTCGAGGTCCCAGAGCACCTCCATGTGGTCGCTGACGAACCCGAGCGGCACGATCAGCACGGCCTTGCGCCCCGCGGCGGGCAGCTCGGCGATCGCGTCGTTGATGTCGGGCTCGAGCCACGGCACGGACGGCGGGCCCGACCGGCTCTGGAACACCAGCTGCCACGGGCTCGTCGTGCCGAGCTCGGCCACGATCGCCTCCGCGACAGCGGTGTGCTGCGCGACGTACGCGCCACCGGGGCCGAAGCCGCGCTCGGGCGGGCCGGAACGGTCGGCGTCGGAGTTCGGGATCGAGTGCGTCGAGAAGAGGATCTCGATGTCCTCCTCGGCGATGCCGCGCTCGCGCACCTTCGCCAGGCCGTCGCGGATGCCGTCGACGAACGGAGCGACGAACCCGGGGTGGTCGAAGAACTGCCGGACCTTATCGATCTCGACCTCGCCCGCCAGTCCGGTGGCCTCCATCGCGTCGGCCAGGTCTTCGCGGTACTGGCGGCACGACGAGTAGGAGCTGTAGGCGCTCGTCGCGATCGCGATGACGCGACGATGCCCGTCGGCGTGCAGGTCGCGCAGGGCATCGTCGACGTACGGCATCCAGTTGCGGTTGCCCCAGTACACCGGCAGCCCGAGGCCGCGCGCGGCGATCTCCGCCTCGAGGGCGGCCTTGAGCTCGCGGTTGTGCTGGTTGATCGGCGACACGCCGCCGAAGTGGCGGTAGTGGTGCGCGACCTCTTCGAGGCGCTCGTCGGGGATGCCGCGCCCGGCGGTGACGTTGCGGAGGAACGGCAGAACGTCGTCCTGGCCCTCGGGGCCACCGAAGCCGAGGAGGAGGAGCGCGTCGTACGACGTGGGCTCGCTCGCGTGGGGCGCTCCCCCGCACGACGCCGGACCGGCGGCGGGAACCGCGCAGCCGGGGGCGCACGGCGGCGCGCTCTGGGCACGCGGGGGCTTGGGGCGGAACTCGTTCGCGCTCATCAGGACAGCACCTCCGCCAGCTCGGACACCTCGACGCGTCGGCCGGTGTAGAAGGGCACCTCTTCACGGACGTGCCGCCGCGCATCGGTGGCGCGCAGGTCGCGCATGAGGTCGACGAGACTGATCAGCTCGTCGCTCTCGAGGGGCAGGAGCCACTCGTAGTCGCTCAGGGCGAAGGTCGAGACGGTGTTGGCGATGACGTCCGAGAACTTCGCGCCGCGGCGGCCGTGCTGGGCGAGCATCGCCGAGCGCTCCTCCTCGGGCAGCAGGTACCACTCGTAGCTGCGCACGAACGGGTAGAGGCAGAGCCAGTCGCGGGCGTGCTCGCCGCGAAGGTAACCGGGAACGTGCCGCTTGTTGAACTCCGCCTCGCGGTGCACGCCCATGGCGCTCCACTCGAGGTCGAAGGCGGCCAGCGCGGCCGTCCGCCGAAGTTCGCGCAGGGCGCGCTGCAGCGCCGCCGGGTCGTCGTCGGAGCCGGGGGCGGTGTGCAGCCAGACCATCAGATCGGCGCCGGCACGCATGCCGGTGACGTCGTACAGGCCACGCACCGTCACTCCTGCGTCGGGCAGTCCGGCGACGACGCGCTCGAGTTCGGCGAGGTCGGCGTCGGTGGGCGTCTGCGGCCGCGGGCGCGGGCCCGCGAGGATCGCGAAGAGGGTGTAACCGAGCGGGATCTGTTCTTCGGTCATCGGGAGTCCTTTCGAACGGAGGGAACGGCGAAGAGCTCATGGGCCAGCGCGCGGGCGTGCGGGATGACCGAGGCGAGTCCGGTCCCGGCGGCGACGGCGCCGGTGACGTGGATGCCGCGGGCGGCGGCATCCATCACCGTCGCCGTCCACGCCTCGGACTCGGCCGGGACGACGGCATCGCGCCAGCGGGTGGTGATGATCTCACCGACGTCGCTTCGGTCGACGCGCGCACCGGTGAGATGCGAGATCTCGCGGGCAACGGCTGCGGCGGAGTCGAGGCCGGCGGTGTCGTCGGCACGCGCTGAGAGGCGCACGACATGCGTTCCCTCGGGCAGCGCTTCCCGGGCCCAGGCCCACTTCGCGTCGATGTGGGTGAGAGCCTTGGCCGCGGTGCGCGCGTCAGGAGCGACGATGACGCCGGAGCCGACCGGCTCCGCAGACAGGTCGTCGGAGGTGACCGCCGCGGTGAGCAGGCGAACCGCGGGCTGGATCGGCGCCGTGGCGGCTGCGTCGATGGCGCCGCTGTCCTGCCCGAGCAGGGCTGCGGCGCCTCGCGGGCCGGTCGCGATGACGACGTGCTCGGCACGGATCGTCCCGCCGTCGGCGAGCGCCACCGAGACGCCGGAGCCCCGCGCCGAATCGACCCGGCCGACCGCGGTGCCGGTGCGGATCACCGCGCCTCGCTCGGCGGCGAGGCTCGCGACGGCGTCGGCGAGCCGCCACATGCCCCCGGAGATCCCGCCCACAGCGGTTCCGCCGGGCGCGTTCGGGGCGACCTCCGCGGCCGCGGCCAGCAACGATCCGGTTCGCTCGAACGCCGCCCACATCTTCGGGTGAAGACGCGGGAGCGGAACGGCCGCGGCCGGCTGCGAGTAGATGCTGCGGCAGAGCGGATCCACGAGAGCACGGAGGAGGCCTTCGCCGAGGCGTTCTTCGACGACGTCGGCGAGCGAGGCGGTCGGGTCGATCGGGGCGTCGAGCACCTCGGCGGCGGCCCGCTCGGCCGCGCGGTCGCCGATGATCGCGACCACATCCGAAGCGAGCGGGTCGGCCGGGATGCCGATGACCGTGCGTCGCGGCAACGGCAGACGGCTCCACCGGGTGCCGGGCAGGCCGACGCCGTGCTGCGAGACCAGGTGCGCGGGACCCGACCGCGGTGCGACGACCTCGAGCGGCAGGGCGAAGTCGGCGATGAGTCGCGGCACCGCATCGGTCCGCTTGGCGAAGGACTCCGCCCCGAGGTCGACGTCGATTCCGACGATGCGCCCACGGCGCAGCATCCCGCCGATCTGGTCATCGGACTCGAGGACGGTGACGCGCTTCCCCGCTGTCACGGCTTCGAGCGCGACGACCAGCCCGGCGATACCGGCCCCGACGACGACGACGTCGGTCTCGACGGTCATGCCGACCGCCAGGCGTGAACTGTCCGCACCACCGAGCTGATGGCGTCGGGATCGGCTTCCATGGGCACCCCGTGCCCGAGGTTGAACACGTGTGCGCGGGCCGCACGCCCGGCCTCGAGGATGCGCGCGATCGCCGCGTCGCGGACCTCGGTCGGAGCGAAGAGCAACGCGGGATCGAGGTTGCCCTGCAGCGTCAGGTCGCCGCCGACCCGACGAGCGGCCTCGTCGAGGGGCACGCGGTAGTCGACTCCGAGGGCGTCGATGCCGATCGAGGCCATGTCACGCAGGATCTCGCCCGTCCCGACACCGAAGTGCACGAGCGGGATGTGGTCGATGCCCGAGCCGACGGGGACCGGGAGAGCTCGCACGGCGTCGAACGACGCCGCGGATGCCGGCAGAGCCGCCGCGCGGTAGTCCTCGGGAGGGAGACCGCCCGCCCACGAGTCGAACAGCTGCGCGGCGCTGGCGCCGGACTCGACCTGCAGCGCGAGGAACTCCCCCGTCACGCGGGCGAGCCACTCCGTCAGCGCTCGCCAGGCAGCCGGGTCCTCGTGGATCAGACGGCGGGCGGCCAGGTGGTCCTTGGACGGTCCGCCCTCGACGAGGTAGGCGGCGAGGGTGAAGGGGGCTCCGGCGAAGCCGATGAGCGGCAGCGGCTCGCCGCGCGACTCGGACTCCTCGGCCAGCATCCCGGTCGTCAGCTCGACGGCGCGGGCGATGGCCTCGCCGCGTTCGCGCACGAGAGCGGGATCGATCTCGACCGCGCGGGCGATGTCG
This sequence comes from Microbacterium sp. M4A5_1d, assembly GCF_053345465.1. Lineage (NCBI taxonomy): Bacteria > Bacillati > Actinomycetota > Actinomycetes > Micrococcales > Microbacteriaceae > Microbacterium > Microbacterium sp. M4A5_1d. The sequence continues at coordinate 56,607 of NZ_JBKFAD010000001.1, read as the reverse complement.
GCCGCCGTCCGCAGCGGCTGGGCGAAGACGGGTCCGCGACCCGCCGCGATCTCCACCTCGATGCCGAGGATCGCCAACGGCACGATGATGTCGCTGAAGAAGATCGCCGCGTCGACGCCGTGCCGGCGCACCGGCTGGAGCGTGATCTCGCTGGCGAGCTCGGGCGTCAGGCAGGCGTCGAGCATCGTGCCCTGCGAGCGCAGCGCACGGTATTCGGGCAGTGACCGGCCGGCCTGGCGCATGAACCAGACGGGGGTCTTCTCGACGCGTTCGCCGAGCAGGGTGCGCACGAGCCGGCTCGAGCCGGTGGCGTGCGTGACGAGAGGGTGGGCGGATGCCGGAATGATGATCTCCTCGAATGAGTTAATCGATATACTAGTCACGATTCCAGGGGGTTCTTCCGCACGTGCTCGTCGCTCTCACCGCGCATCAGCGCTCCACGCCGCTCGCTTCACTCGAGCGACTCTCCGTCATCGGAGACGAAGTCGGCACCCGGTTGACAGAGGCCCATGACGCCATCCAGGGTGCCGTCGTGCTCGCGACCTGCAACCGCTTCGAGGCGTACTTCGACCTGCGCGACGACGCCGACTTCCCCTCGACGATCCCGGCGATGGATGCCGCGATGGAAGAGATCGCGAAGCTGAGCGATCTTCCGTACCGGACCGTTCGCGAGACCGTCGACTTCGCTCACGGCAACAAGGTCGCCCACCACCTCTTCTCCGTCGCATCCGGACTCGACTCCGTCGCCGTCGGCGAGGACGAGATCGCCGGCCAGGTGCGCCGCGCCCTCGACGACGCGCGGCGCGGCGGACTGACCACGGCGCCCCTCGAGCACCTCTTCCAGCGGGCCACCGAGACCTCGCGCGCCGTGAAGAACAGCACACGCATCGGCGAGTCGGGCCGCTCGCTCGTGCGACTCGCCCTCGAGCTCGCATCCTCGCGGGTGGCGGACTGGTCCACTGCACGGGTTCTGCTCGTGGGCACCGGCCGCTACGCCGCGGCATCCCTCGCCGCTCTGCGCGACAAGGGTGCCGTCGACGTCCGCGTGCACTCGCGCTCGGGCCGCAGCCGCTTCGCCCAGCGCGAGCACCTCGTCGCCGTCGACGCCGAGCACTACGCCGAAGAGGCGGCAGCCGCCGATGTCATCATCACCTGCACGACCACGACCGACACCTACGCTCTGACCGCTGCCGAGCACGCGGCACGGCGCAGCGGCGCCGACCGCACGCAGCTGATCATCGACCTCGGTCTGCCCCGCAACGTCGACCCGGCGCTGCGCGATGTTCCCGACATCGAGCTGCTCGACCTCGAGACGATCCGCATCCACGCGCCGATCGACGAATTCGCGACGCTCGACGAGGCGCGCGAGATCGTCGCGGGAGCCGCAGCACGGCACGCCGCCGCGCGTCGCGTGCACGAGGTCGCCCCGTCGGTCGTGGCGATGCGCGGCTACATCACCGGCATCCTCGACGACGAGCTCGAGCGGGCTCACCTGCGGGGCGAGTCGCCTCAGGTCGAGGCTGCGCTGCGCCACTTCTCCGGCGTCCTGCTGCATCGCCTGATCGCGCAGGGGCACACGCTCGCCTCCTCCGGTTCGGGTGCAGCCTGGGCCGATGCGGTGGCCACCGTCTTCCCCGCCGCGACCGGAGCGACCTCGCCGGGCGGCACCGTCCCGACCGAGCGCGCCCCGGGCGACGCCGAAGCGGGAGCCGGTCGGTCATGAGCCGGCCGGTGACCCTGAAAGACATCGCGCTGCGCGCGGGTGTCTCGACGGCCGCCATCAGTCAGGCGCTTAACGATCGCGGAAGCCTGCGCCCCGAGACCCGGGAGCGCATCAAGGCGATCGCCGCCGAGCTCGGCTATCAGCCGAACAAGTACGCCGCGGCGCTGCGGAGCGGCCGCACGATGTCGGTCGGCTTCGTCGTTCCCCAGGATGCCGAGCTGGACCTGTCCAAGCGCGGCGCCCTCCACCGCAGCCGGCACATCGGCGCGCTCGTCAGCGCTGCCGCCGATCAGGGCTTCACGGTCACGATGCTGCCCGCGGCACGACCCGATCTGCTCCGTGGTGCGCAGATCGACGTCGTCTACTTCGCCGAGGTGGCCGCCGACGACCTGCTGCTGCGCGAGGCCATCGCCCGCGGCATCCCCGTCGCGACCAATGACCTCTACGTCGACACCGAGCTGTCCATCACCGTCCGCACCGGCTACGACGAGGCGGTGCGCGCGGCGCTCGCCCTGCTCGAAGCCGGTGGGGCCCGGCGAATCGGGTTCCTCGTCGACGATGCGGGCTCGCCCCGCGACGAAATCGGCGAGACCGCGTACCACGCGTGGAGCACCGTGCGCGGCCGTGAACCCCTCGTCGCGTACCTCGACGCGGAGCACGGCACCCTCCCCCGCCGGGTCGGCGAGCTCCGCGATGCCGGCGCGGATGCGATCTTCTCCTTCGCCGAAGAGGGGCCGGCCATCTACCTGCAGCTCGAAGAGATGGACTTCGTCATCCCACGCGACATGCAGTTCGTCGCGCTGTGCACCAGTGACTGCGCCGTGAACACCCGCCTGGGCGTCACGCACGTCTGCGTGCACCCGGAGCTCGCCCCCGCCGCGATGTTCCAGGCGCTCAGCAGCATCCGCGATGCCGCGTCGCCCGACGTCGTCGACCTTCCGTGGGAGATCGTCCGCGGCTCGTCGACGCGCTGACGCGTCAGAACTCGCCGTAGACCTCGAGCGTGTTCGCGGCGACCTGAGCGGACAGCTCCTCGACGTCGACCCCGAGCTCGGCGGCCATGAAGCGCAGCGTCACCGGGATCAGGTACGGCGCGTTGGGCCGCCCCCGGTGCGGAGCCGGCGTGAGGAACGGGGCGTCGGTCTCGACGAGAATGCGCTCGCGGGGCGTGACCGCGAGGGCGTCGCGCAGGTTCTGCGCGTTCTTGAAGGTCACGTTGCCGGCGAAGCTCAGCCAGTAACCGCGGTCGGCGGCGATCCGCGCCATGTCGGCGTCGCCCGAGAAGCAGTGGAAGACCGTGCGCTCGGGCGCACCGACCCGCTCGAGCGTCTGGAGGACCGCGTCATGCGCGTCGCGGTCGTGGATCTGCATCGCGACGCCGTGCTTCTTCGCGAGCTCGATGTGCGCCTCGAAGCTCTCGAACTGGGCGGGCAGCCCGTCCTCATCGGTGCGGAAGAAGTCGAGCCCCGTCTCGCCGATCGCCCGCACGCGCGGCTGCGCGGCCAGCTCGTCGATGACGGCGATGGCCTCGCCGAGCCGGCCCGCCGCAGCGTAAAGCGGCGCCTCATTCGGGTGGATGGCGACGGCGGCGAGGACGCGCGGATGCGATGCCGCCGCCCACGCCGACCAGCGCGACGAGTCGATATCGCCGCCGGCCTGGACGACGCCGATCACACCGACGGATGCCGCGAGCTCGAGCTGCTCCTCCAGGGTGCGCGGCTCGTCACCGTCCTCGATCTCGAGGTGGGTGTGGTTGTCGTAGACCGGCACCGCAAGCGGTTCCGGCGCCTCCGGCCAGCGCACATCCCGCGCCGCCTGGGAGCGCTGGCGCACGTACTGCGACACGTCATCCGTCGACTCGCCACGAAGTGACGATGCCGGGCCGGCTGGATCGGTGTTCTCTGGCGAGTCGGCCATGCTCAGGCGGGCTGCTCGACCCGGGGGAACAGCGGCGCGAGGCCGTTGACCGTCGTACCGGCGGGGAGCACACCCCAGGTGCCGGCGTCGCGCAGCGGCTGGTCCTCGAGCCGGGCGTCGATGCCGAGCGCCACCCACAGCTTGCGCGTCGACTCGGGCATCACCGGAGACAGGAGCACCGCGAGGGCGCGCAGCCCCTCGGCGGCGGTGTACAGGACGGTGCCCAGACGCGCCCGCTGGGCGTCGTCCTTCGCGAGAGCCCACGGCTCGTTCTCGGTGATGTAGCCGTTGAGCGCGTCGACGATCGTCCAGATCGCAGCGATCGCCTCGTCGGGCCGGAACCGTTCCATCGCAGTGTCCGCGGCGACGGCGGCGTCGGCGACGATGCGCTGGATCGCGAGATCGCTCTCGGTGTACTCGGCGGGCGCCGGCACGATCGCCTCGAAATAGCGCTCGATCATCGCGATCGTCCGCGACGCGAGGTTGCCGAACCCGTTGGCGAGCTCGGCCTGGTACCGGGCCGACAGGTCTTCCCATGAGAACGAGCCGTCCTGGCCGAACGCGATGGCCGAGAGGAAGTAGAACCGGTAGGCGTCCGAGCCGAACACGTCGGTGATCTCGGTCGGCGCGATGCCGGTGAGCTTGGACTTCGACATCTTTTCGCCGCCGACGAGCAGCCAGCCGTGCGCGAAGACGCCGCGCGGCACGTCGAGCCCGGCGGCCATCAGCATCGCGGGCCAGATCACGGCGTGGAACCGCAGGATGTCCTTGCCCACGACGTGATACGCGGGCCAGCGCCGCGCGAACTCGTCGGGGTCGGTGCCGTAGCCGATCGCAGTGGCGTAGTTCAGCAGAGCGTCGACCCACACGTAGATGACGTGCGAGGGGTCCCAGGGCACCGTGATGCCCCAGTCGAACGCAGACCGCGAGATCGACAGGTCCTTGAGGCCCGACTTCACGAACGACACGACCTCGTTGCGCGCCGATTCGGGGCGGACGAAATCGGGGACGGTCTTGTACAGCTCGAGCAGGCGGTCCTGGAACTCGCTGAGCTTGAAGAAGTAGTTCTTCTCCTGCAGCAGCTCGAGGGGCTTGGAGTGGATGGCGCAGACCTTGAGGCCTTCGAAGGCACCGGTGCCGTTGACGATCTCGGCCTCGGGCTTGAACTCCTCGCAGCCGACGCAGTACAGCGCCGCGTACTCGCCCGCGTAGATGTATCCGCGGTCGAACAGCGTTTGCACGAATACCTTCACGCGCTCCTCGTGACGCTCCTGCGTCGTGCGGATGAAGTCGTCGTTCGCGACGTCGAGGGTGCGCAGCAGCGGGAACCAGGACTCCTCGACGAGCTTGTCGACCCACTCCTGAGCGGTGACGTTGTTCGCCGCCGCGGCGCGGAGCATCTTCTGACCGTGCTCGTCGGTGCCCGTCAGCATCCACGTGTCGTCGCCCGCCTGGCGGTGCCAGCGCGCGAGCGCATCCACCGCCACCGTCGTGTAGCCGTGCCCGATGTGGGGCAGGTCGCTCGGGTAGTAGATCGGTGTGGTGATGTAGAAGCTGCGGCCGTTGCTCACCCCGAGATTCTAGTTCGAGTGCGCGGACCGCCGCGGCCGTGTGTCGACACAGCGACGCGTCACGCGGTCTCGCGCACGATGAGGGATGTCGGCAGCACGAGCGGCTCCGGGTCACCCCCCGCGATCACCTGCAGCACCATGTCGACCATCGCCGAGCTGATCTCGTTCCACGGCTGACGCATCGTCGTCAGGGGCGGATCGTGCGTCGCCGCGAGGCCCGAATCATCGAAGCCGGCGACGGCGATGTCGTCCGGAACGCGCCGTCCGCTGCGGCGGATGGCGGCGATCGCGCCCACCGCCATGACATCGGATGCCGCGAAGACGGCGTCGATGTCGGGGGCGCGCTCCAGCAGACGGGTCATGGCCGCCGCGCCGGCGTCGCTCGAATAGACGTCCTGCTCGACGAGCTCGGGATCGAACAGATCGCCCATCTCCTCACGGAACCCCTGCAGGCGGTACCGACCGCCCGGGGTGTCGTCGGGCCCGGTGATCACAGCGATGCGGCGGTGACCACGCGAGAGGAGGTGACGCGTCATGATGCGTGCCGACTCCTGCTCGTCGACCGAGACAGTGGGCACGTGCGCGCGATCGCCGAGCGGGACACCGGTGCACACGGTGGGCACGCCCGCTGAGATCAGCGAGGCGAGCAGCGGGTTCGACTCGTGCGACGAGATGAGCAGCACGCCGTCGACGTGCCCCGCGCGCACGTACCGCTCGACGTTCGCCCGCTCGGCCGCGGTGTCGGCGATCATCAGCACGAGGGTCATCGAACGCTGGGCCAGTGCCTCGGTCGCTCCGCGCAGCAGCAGGGCGAAGGTCGGGTCGGCGAAGAGCAGGTGCTGGGGCTCGGTCAGCAGGAAGGCCAGCGAGTTCGACCGCCCCGTCGCGAGACTCCGGGCCGCGTGGTTCGCGGTGTAGCCGGTCTCGCGGATCGCGCGGTCGACGGCGTCCCGCGCCTCGGGCGACACCCAGTGCCCGCCGTTGATGACCCGCGACACGGTGCCGTGCGAGACGCCGGCCGCTGCCGCGACGTCGCGGATGGTCGGTTTGCGCGACGCGCCGGTGGAGCCGTTCACGTCGCGAGCCTACTCCGGACGGGACGTTCACCCGTCTCGCGCCCTGGAGGACGCGCCGAGGCTGGCAATCCTTCTGGGACCGGTCACAGTTCGATAACGGGGCGGGTCGCGGATCGGTCGCGCGCTTACAGTGGTCACACACCCCTGTGACCGGTCACAGTACGACCGGCGCATCTGAGAGACACGAGGACGCGTTTCATGCCTGCGAGCGTTTGGCCGGCCATCGACGGGATCGCCTACGGCGGCGACTACAACCCGGAGCAGTGGCCCCGCGAGGTCTGGCGCGAGGACGTCCGCCTCATGCGCGAAGCCGGAGTGAACCTCGTCAGCGTCGGCATCTTCTCGTGGGCGCTCATCGAGACCAGCGAGGGCGTCTTCGACTTCGACTGGCTCGACGAGATCATCGGCCTTCTCCACGAGAACGGCATCGCCGTCGACCTCGGCACCCCGACGGCATCCCCGCCGGCCTGGTTCTTCGCCGAGCACCCCGATGCCCGCGCCGTCAACCGCGACGGCGTGGTGATGGGCTTCGGGTCGCGCGGCATGGCGTCGCACTCGGCCCCCGCCTACCGCGAGGCGGCCGTGCGCATCGCCTCGACGCTGGCCGAGCGCTACGCCGACCACCCGGCCGTCGTCATGTGGCACGTCCACAATGAGTACGGCGTCCCCGTCGGTGAGGACTACTCCGAGCACGCCCAGCGCTCCTGGCGCGGCTGGCTGCAGGAGAAGTACGGCTCGCTCGACGCCCTCAACGCGGCGTGGGGCACCGCCTTCTGGGGGCAGCATTACGGCGTCTGGGAGCACGTCGGCGTCCCCGCTGCCGCTCCCTCGGTCGTCAACCCCGCGCAGCGGCTCGACTTCGCGCGGTTCACCGACGCCCAGCTGCGCGCGTGCTTCATCGCGGAGCGCGACGCCATCCGGCGGTTCTCGTCCCTTCCGGTGACGACGAACTTCATGGCGAATCAGCACCACGGCTGCGATCTGTGGGCCTGGGCGCGTGAGGTCGACATCGTCTCGGACGACCACTACCTGTGGGCTGCAGACGTCGAGGGCGAGATCGGCCTGGCCATCGCCGCCGACCTCTCACGCTCGGTCGGGGGCGGCAAGCCCTGGATCCTGATGGAGCACTCGACCTCGGCGGTCAACTGGCAGCCGCGCAACGTCGCCAAGCGACCGGGCGAGATGGCGCGCAACTCGTTGTCGCACCTGGGCCGCGGTGCCGACGGCATCCTCTTCTTCCAGTGGCGCGCCGGGCGCTCCGGCGCCGAGAAATTCCACTCGGCGATGCTGCCGCACGCCGGCACCGAGTCACGCGTCTTCCGCGAGGTCGTCGATCTCGGCGCGAAGCTGAATCGCCTCACCGAGGTGCGCGGCTCGCGCGTCCACGCCGACGTCGCGATCCTGTGGGACTTCGAGTCGTTCTGGGCGCAGGACCTCGAGTGGCGTCCCTCGGAGGACGTCTCGCACGACGAGCGGATCCGGGCGTTCTACGAGCGCCTGTGGCGCGACAACATCACGGTCGACTTCGCCCTGCCGGGCCACGATCTCTCCGGCTACAAGCTCGTCATCGCCCCCGCGCAGTACCTCCTGCGTCAGGCTGACGCCGACAACCTCAACCGGTACGTCGAAGCCGGCGGCACGCTGGTCGTCTCGTTCTTCTCGGCCGTCGTCGACGAGAACGATGCCGTGCACCCGGGCGGCTTCGCCGCTCCCCTCGAGCCGTCGCTCGGAGTCCGCGTCGAGGAGCACCTGCCGCTGCGCGCGGGCGCGACCACGACGATCGAGTTCGGCGGCGCGTCCCATACCGCCGACGTCTGGCACGAGCACCTGGTGGTGTCGGACGCGGAGACCCGCGCGACCTACGTCGACGGACCGGGCGCCGGGATGCCCGCGGTGACGCGCAAGCGGCACGGAGCGGGCACCGGCTGGTACGTCAGTACGCGACCGGATGCCGCCGGCCTCGCCGCCATCATGGCGGAGGTCTACGCCGACGCGGGCATCGCCCCGGTCGACGCGCCGGCCGGCCTCGAGATCGTCCGCCGCGCGGGCGACGCCGATGACTACGTCATCGCGATCAACCATGCGGCGACGGACGCTGAGCTCGCCCTGGAAGGTGTCGACCTGTTCTCAGGGCGCGCCGTCCGGGGCACGCTGGAGGTGAGTGCGGGCGACGTCGCCGTCATCCGCGCACCGCGCACAGCACCCGGGGGTGGTCACTGACCCACCCCGACGCCGGGAGACAGCCGACGTCTCACGGCATGCACTGAGAAAGCGCCGCCGCCACCCGGCAGCGGCATCCACATCGGTCGTGACGGAGCGACCTCGCACGAGGCCCTTCCGATCGACCACTTCGGAAGGAAGATCCATGCGCAAGATCGGGACCGGAATCGTCGCCATCGCGGCGACCACCGTCCTGCTCGCCGGTTGCTCCGGCGGCAGCACCCCCAGCGACAGCGGCAACGCCGAAGGCGGCTCGGGCGGCGGCTCGCTCGTCGTCTGGACCGACGCCAACCGCGCGCCGGCCATCGAGGCGGCGGCGAAGGCCTTCGAAGACGAGACCGGCACCAAGATCGAGCTGGTCCAGAAGAACTTCGAGGACATCCGCAACGACTTCATCAACCAGGTGCCGACCGGCGAGGGTCCGGACATCACGGTGGGCGCCCACGACTTCCTCGGCTCCTTCGTCTCGGCCGGCGTCGTCGACACGATCGACCTCGGCGACAAAACCGACCAGATCGAGAAGGTCGCCGTCGACGCGTTCACCTACGACGGGCAGCTCTACGGCTTCCCCTACGCGCTCGAGACGATCGCGCTCGTGCAGAACACCGACCTCGTCGGCGAAGAGGCGCCGTCGTCCTTCGACGACATGATCGCCCGCGCCCAGACCGCGGGCGCCGAGCGTCCGTTCGTCATCAACACGGCGGGTCAGAAGGGCGACGCGTACACGATGTACGGGTTCCAGACGTCGTTCGGCGCCCCGGTGTTCGTGCAGGACGCCACCGGCTCCTACACGACCGAGGTCGGCATGGGCGGCGCGGGCGGCGAGGCTTTCGCCACCTGGCTCGGCGCGCACGGCGAGGCCGGCTCCGGCGAGATCTCGACCACGATCGACTACGACACCAACAACGAGCTCTTCGCCGCCGGTACCGCCGCGTACACGGTTCAGGGCCCGTGGGCGATCGAGGCCCTCACCGCCAACGGTGTGAACGTCAAGGTCAACCCGATCCCGTCGGCCGGCGGCGAGACCGCCGCGCCGTTCGTGGGCGTCCAGGGCTTCTACATCAGCTCGGAGAGCGCGAACAAGCTGCTGGCCCAGGAGTTCCTGACCACCTACCTCGCAACGGATGACGCGCAGCGCGCCCTCTACGAGGCCGACCCGCGCCTGCCCGCGTGGAAGACCCTCGCCGCCGAGGTCTCGTCCGACCCCGTCGTCGCCGGCTTCCTCGCCTCCGCCGCGAACGGCGTGCCGCAGCCCTCGATCCCCGAGATGGGTTCGGTCTGGGACCTGTGGAACGCCGCACAGGTGCAGATCATCAAGGGCGGCGACCCCGTCAGCACCTGGAACACCATGGTGACCGACGTCCAGGCCGCGATCGGCTGACCCCCTCCGGGGGCGGAGCACACCGCTCCGCCCCCGGACCTCTCTCGTGAAGGAGATGCACATGTCGGTCCCCCAGGGAACCGTGAGCGAGAGCGCACCGCCGCCTCGCTCCCCCGACCGCTCGCAGCAGTCAGAACCGCATGGCCGACGCTGGTCGGGCATCGGCTGGGGCTTCGTCGTGAAGCTCGTGCTGATGGCGATCGTCAATGCCTTCGGCCTGATGGGGGTGTTCGCCGCCGTCCAAGCCGAGTCGTGGCTCATCGCGACCGCGGCGGCCGTCCTGCTCGTCGCCGCCGACATCGTGTACTTCACCAAGCGCGCACTGCCGCTGAAGTACCTGCTCCCGGGACTCGCCTTCCTGCTGGTGTTCCAGGTCTTCATCTTCGGCTACACGGCGTACATCGCCTTCACGAACTACGGCGCCGGCCACGTCGGTTCGCAGGACCAGGCGGTGGCCGCTGCTTTGGCCCAGGGCGAGCGACGCATCGACACCTCGCCCTCGTACCCGCTCTCGGTCGTCGAACAGGGCGGCGAGTACGGCTTCGCGATCGTCGACGACGGCGAGATCAAGGCCGGGGCCACCGACCGGCCGCTCGAGGTCGTCGGTGACGCGTCGGGCTCGGGCGCCCCCACCGACGTTCCCGGCTGGAATGTCGTTCCCCGCGGCACCTTCCTCGGCGACCCCGCGCTGCAGGAGCAGATCGTCGAGCTGCGCGTACCGGTCTCGGACGACCCCAACGACGGCTCGATCCGCACGCGCGACGGCTCGACCGGCGCCGTGTACCTCTCGACGCTGACGTGGGATGCCGACGCGCAGACCATCACCGATACGGCATCCGGTGCCGTCTACACGGCAACAGACGACGGCCGATTCGTCTCCGCGGACGGAGCGGCCCTGCCCACCGGCTGGGTCGTGAACGTCGGGTTCGACAACTTCCTGCGCCTCGTCACAGACCCGGGCCTGCTCGAGCCGCTCGCGCTCGTCACGCTCTGGACGTTCGTCTGGGCGGCGCTGTCGGTGCTCATTCCGTTCGCGATGGGGCTCGTGGTGGCGCTCATCTTCAACGACCCGCGGGTGAAGGGCCGCAAGATCCTTCGGACGCTGTTCATCCTCCCGTACGCCTTCCCGGCGTTCATGTCGGCCCTGCTGTTCCGCGGCATGTTCAACGCCGAGTTCGGTGTCATCAATGAGTTCTTCTTCGGCGGCGCGAACATCGACTGGCTCGGCGACCCGTGGCTGGCTCGCATCGCGGTGCTCTTCGTCAACGTGTGGCTGACCTATCCGTACTACTTCCTCGTGTGCACGGGCGCGCTGCAGGCACTGCCGTCCGACACGCTCGAGGCCGCGTCGATCGACGGCGCGGGCCGGTTCCGGCAGTTCCGTGCGATCGTCCTCCCCCTCGTGCTCGTCGCGACCGCCCCGCTGCTGATCTCGTCGTTCGCCTTCAGCTTCAACAACTTCACCGTCATCTACATGTTCAACAGCGGCGGGCCGGCGATCCCCGGCGCGCCCTATGCGCTCGGATCCACCGACATCCTGATCTCCGCGATCTGGGACATCTCGGGAGTCTCGGGCGGCGCTGCCGACTACGGCCTGGCCAGCGCCCTGTCGATCCTCGTGTTCATCGTGGTCGGCGCGATCTCCGCCCTGGCGTTCCGCCAGACCCGCAAGCTGGAGGAGTACCAGTGATGTCCGCAACCACCACCGTCGCCACCCCGCCCAGCCGCGTCGGCGCTCGCCGCCGCCGGTGGCTGCTCGAAGTCGGCTGGAAGTACCTCGTCGCGCTCGTCATCCTCTTCTACGCGATGTTCCCGCTGCTCTACGTCATCTCGGCCGCGCTCAACCCGCGCGGCAGCCTCGCCGCGAGCAACCAGCTGTTCGGCGTCTTCGACCTCGCGAACTTCGCCTCCCTCAGCGGCACGTCGTACTGGACCTGGTACGGCAACACGCTGATCGTGAGCGGGGCGTCGGCGGTCGGCGCCGTCCTGATGGGGGCCGCGGCAGCGTACGCCTTCTCCCGGTTCCGCTTCCGCGGTCGCCGTCCGGGCCTCACGGCCCTGCTCATCATCCAGATGTTCCCGCAGGCGCTCGCCTTCGTGGCGATCTTCCTGATGCTCCTCGCCCTCGGCGAGGTGTTCCCCGCCCTCGGCCTGAACTCGAAGATCGCGCTCATCTGCGTCTACCTCGGCGGCGCCCTGGGTGTGAACACCTTCCTCATGTACGGGTTCTTCAACACGATCCCGATGGAGCTCGACGAGTCGGCCAAGATCGACGGCGCAACGCACGCCCAGGTGTTCTGGCGGATCATCATGCCGCTCGTCACCCCGATCCTCGCGGTCGTGGCCCTACTGGCGTTCATCGCATCGTTCGGCGACTACATCATCTCGAAGATCGTGCTGGTGTCGCAGGACAACTGGACCCTCGCCGTGGGCATGTACCAGTGGGTGTCGAACCAGCTCGCGAGCAACTGGGGCCTCTTCGCGGCCGGCGCGGTGCTCGCCGCGATCCCCGTGCTCGCACTGTTCCTCGGCCTGCAGCGCTACATCATCGGCGGGCTGACCGCCGGCTCCGTCAAGGGCTGACGCCCGAGAACGCACCCTCTCGCCCAAACAACACCCTCCCCGGTACGCACTCGCCGGGACCGTACGCTCTCGCGCGCCCGCGCGCGCCGACCTCGAAGGAGAGGCACATGCCACGAATCATCCCGCGGCTGACCGCGGCCGTCACTGCGGCGGTCCTGTCGCTGGGGGCGCTCGCGCTGCCGGCGTCGGCAGCCGACGACCCGGCGCCAGTCCCGAGCACGATCACCGTGCCGCGGGTCGAGAACCTGCCGGCCGACTTCATCGGCGGCGTCGACGTGTCGTCGGTGCTGTCGCTCGAGGAGTCGGACGTGGTGTTCCGTGACGCCGACGGCAACCCGGGCGACCTGTTCAGGATCCTTCGGGATGCTGGGGTCAGCGACATCCGGATCCGCGTCTGGAACGACCCCTTCGACGCCGACGGCAACGGGTACGGCGGTGGCGACGTCGACGTCACCCGGGCGATCGAGATCGGCCGTCGCGCGACGGCGGCGGGCCTGGGCGTCCTGGTCGACTTCCATTACTCGGACTTCTGGGCAGACCCCGCCAAGCAGCAGGCTCCGAAGGCCTGGGCGGGCATGACCGTCGACGAGAAGGTCGCGGCGACCGGGGCGTTCACGCGCGACGCGCTCATACGATTCCGCGACGCCGGGGTCGACGTGCGAATGGTGCAGGTCGGAAACGAGACCAATGGCGGCATCGCCGGGGTGACCGGGTGGGATGACATGGCGCGGATCTTCAGCGCCGGGTCGGCCGCGATCCGCGACGTCATGCCCGACGCCCGCGTCGTGCTGCACTTCACCAACCCCGAGCGCCCCGGGTTCTACGCGGGCGTCGCCCGGGAGCTCAAGGCGCGGGATGTCGACTACGACGTGTTCGCGTCGTCGTACTACCCGTTCTGGCACGGCACGCCCGATAACCTCACGGCGGTGCTGTCGCAGATCGCCGAGACGTACGACAAGAAGGTGCTCGTGGCCGAGACGTCGTGGGCGTACACGCTCGACGACGGCGACGGACACCCGAACGTCGTGAAGACCCCGGAAGACGCGACGCGCTACCCCGTGAGCGTGCAGGGCCAGGCCGCCGCCGTACGCGACGTCGTGCAAGCCGTGGCGAACGTGGGCGAGGCCGGGCTCGGCGTCTTCTACTGGGAGCCCGCGTGGCTGCCGGTCGGTCCGCCCGAGCAGCTCGAGTCCAACCGCGTGCTCTGGGAGCGCGACGGATCCGGCTGGGCGTCGAGCTACGCCGGCGGCTACGAGCCCCATGACGCGGGACAGTGGTTCGGCGGTTCCGCGTGGGACAACCAGGCCCTGTTCGACCACGACGGCTACCCCCTCGCGTCGCTGAACGTGTTCTCGTACGTGCGCACCGGCGCGATCGCTCCGCGGACCGTCAGCGATGTCGAGCGTGTCGCGCTCACCGTCACGGACGGCGACCCGATCGCGCTGCCCGACACCGTCACCGTGTCTTACACCGATGGGACGACCGAGGAGCAGAGCGTCGACTGGACCCCGGGACCGGATGCCGTCGACGGCGTGGGCGTGCACACCTTCTCGGGCACCACCTCGGCAGGCCATGCCACGTCGGCGACGGTCACCGTCATCGCGCGGAACCTGCTCCGCAACGGCGGCTTCGAAGACGCGGACGTCTCGATGTGGCGCTCGGAAGGAGGCGGCCTGACCGTGCGGGCGGAGGACGATCCTCGTACCGGCACGTACTCGGCGCACTTCTGGGCCGACGCCGCGTACGGCTTCTCCCTCGCGCAGGAGGTCGTCGTGCCGGAGGCGGGCTGGTACACCGCCTCCGCGGCCGCCCAAGGTGGGGCCGCCGGGGCCGACGGACGCCTGCAGCTCAGCCTGTCCAACGAAGCGGCTGCTGCCCGCGCGCTGCCTGCGGAGACCGGCTTCGCCCTCGACGGCTGGCGCGTGTGGTCGACCCCGGTCACCGACGCCGTGTTCGCGTCAGCGGGCGATACGCTCACCGTCCGGATCGCAGGCGACCTGCCCGCCGGCGCCTGGGGGACGATCGACGACGTCGCGCTCGTCCGCGCAGCACCCGCGGCGGACTTCGCGGCGCTGACCGCGGCGACGGTCGAGGCCGCCTCGCTGGACCGGTCGATGTACACCGCGGCATCCCTCGCCGCGGTCGACGCGGCACTGGCGTCTGCGCGCTCGGTCCTGGCGGCCCCGGCGACGCCGCAGGCGGAGGTCGACGCCTCGACGACGACGCTCCGGGCTGCGCTCGATGCGCTCGTCGGGCTGGTGCCCGCCCCCGAGGCATCCGCACCTGCGCTGCCCGGCACGGCGTCCGCGCTCACCGCCGGACCCGATGCCCTGGCAGCATCCGGCGGCGCACTCCCCCTCGCCGCGCTCACGGCCGCCGCGCTTCTCGTGTTCGTCGGTCTGCCCCTCGCCGTCCGGCGGGGCGCCCGCATGCGGCGCAGCTGACGCCGAAGACGCACCGTCGTCGCGAGAACGTGCCCGATACGGTGCGTTCTCGCGGGGTCGGTGCGTTCTCGCGCGAACGGGCCCGCGTCAGGACCCGGCGCGGGCGGCGAGGGCGGCCTGATACAGGTCGCGGGACGACAGGCCGGTCGCGGCCGCGACCTCGACGGCGGCCTCCTTGAGCCGGATGCCGTCGGCGACGAGCCGCTGGACCTGCGCGAGCGCGTCGGCGGGGTCGATCTCGCGCGCCCCGGCGCCCTCCACCACGATGACGATCTCGCCGCGGACGCCGTCGGCAGCCCACGCGGCGAGCTCATCGAGCGTGCCGCGCGCCACCTCCTCGTGCAGCTTCGTCAGCTCGCGGCAGACGGCCGCTCGGCGGTCGCCTCCGAACGCCTCGGCCATCGCCCGCAGCACCTCGGCGATGCGCGACGGCGCCTCGAAGAAGACGAGCGTGCGCTGCTCGCCGGCCAGCTGGTCGAAGAGCCGGCGCCGGTCCCCCGGCTTGCGGGGCGGGAAGCCCTCGAAGGCGAACCGGTCCGTCGGAAGCCCGGAGACGGCGAGCGCGGCGAGCACGGCGCTCGGACCGGGCAGAACGGTCACGGTGACCCCCGCTGCCGCCGCCGCGGCGACGAGCCCGAACCCGGGGTCGCTGACCGTGGGCATCCCGGCATCGCTGAGGACGAGGACGTCCTCGGTACGGGCGCGCTCGACGAGCTCGACGGCTCGCTGCTTCTCGTTGTGGTCGTGAAGGGCGATCAGACGGGGACGGTTGGTCACCCCGAGGGCCTGGAGCAGGCGCTGGGTGGTGCGTGTGTCCTCGGCGGCGATGGTCGTCGCCTGTTCGAGCGCGGTCACGAGCCGCGTCGTGGCGTCGCCGAGGTTGCCGATGGGCGTCGCGGCGAGGATGATCACCGCCCCAGCATAGGCTGGCGGCGTGACGACGACCGCTGAGCCGCTGCTCCCCGAGAGGCGTCGGCCGACCCTTCTCGACCGGTGGCACGCCCGCTTCAGCGGCGACCCGGCCTTCGCCCGACGGATGGCCTGGATCGCACCGCTGGTGATCACGCTGATCGCCGCCGTCCTGCGGATGTGGAACCTGGCTCATCCCCACGCCGTGGTCTTCGACGAGACCTATTACGTCAAGGACGCCTGGAGCCAATGGGTGCTCGGGTACGCCGCAACCTGGCCGGACGGCGCCGACGAACGCTTCCTCGCGGGCGAGACCGACATCTTCACGACGACGGGCAGCTTCGTCGTGCACCCCCCGCTCGGCAAGTACCTCATCGGTCTGCCGATGGCCCTGTTCGGCGCCGACTCGACCTTCGCCTGGCGCCTGGGCACGGCCCTCGCCGGCACGGCGTGCGTGCTCGTGCTCTACCTCCTCGCACGCAGCCTCACCGGTTCGATCGTCTTCGCGTCGCTGGCATCCGGCCTGCTCGCGATCGACGGCCTCGGGATCGTGATGAGCCGGGTGGCGCTGCTCGACATCTTCCTGACGTTGTTCACCCTGCTGGCGTTCTGGTTCGTCGTGCTGGACCGCGAACGCAGCCGGGTCGTTCTCGCCGAGCGCATCGCGGCGCGATGGGACGACGTCGGCGCCCCCGCCTGGGGACCGGTGCTGTGGAACCGCCCGTGGGTGATCGCCGCGGGTGCGGCGGCCGGCGCGGCGACCGCGGTGAAGTGGTCGGGCGTCTGGGTGCTGGCGGCGATCGGCATCTACCTCGTCGTCAGCGATGCCCTCGCCCGCCGCAGCGCCGGCATCCTGTTCTGGCCCGCCGACGCGACGGTCCGGCAAGGGGCGGTGTCGTTCGTGTTGCTCGTGCCGGTGGCGCTCGTGGTGTACCTCGCGTCGTGGACCGGCTGGTTCGTGACCGACGGCGGGTACGACCGGCACGCTGCGGACGCGAACCCCGCGACCGGATTCTGGTCATGGGTACCCCTGTCGCTGCAGAGCCTGTGGCGATATCACGAGTCGATGTACGGGTCGACGGCCGGGATGTCGACTCCCCACGCCTACGCGAGCCCCGCGGCGCAATGGCCGCTCCTTCTGCGCCCGACCTCGATGTACGCGGGCAGCACGCCCGGCGGAACCGGTTCGTGCACCGACCCCAACGGCTGCTGGGAGATCCTGTACAGCATGCCGAACCCCATCGTCTGGTGGGCGGGCGTCGCGAGCGTGCTGTACCTCGTCTACCTGTTGTTCCGCACCCGTGACGGCGCGTACGGCATCGTCCTGACCGGTGTCGTCGCGACGTACTCGCCGTGGCTGCTCTTCCCCGAGCGCACGATCTTCCAGTTCTACACGGTCCTGATCCAGCCGTTCCTCCTGCTCGCTCTGGTCTTCGTCATCCGATCGGCGGTCCGGTCCGCGCGTCGCGATCGAGGAACCACCCGCGGCGTCGAACGCGTCGTCGTCGTGTTCCTCGGCCTCGTCCTGGTCCTCGCCGCATTCTGGTTCCCGCTGTGGTCGGCGATCTCGGTGCCCTACGAGTTCTACCGGCTGCACAACTGGCTGCCCGGCTGGGTCTGACGCCCGCCGCGCGCGGCACCGTAGGCTAGGCGCGTGTTCCGCTACCCGACGCCCGACGACACCCGCGGCGCGGGGTTCGCGATGGTCACCGATCGCTTCGCCCTGCTGCTCGGTCCGGGTGCCGGCGAGGCGCTCGCCGCTGCGGTGTGGGAGGCGATGACGGGGAGGGATGCCGCGTTCGAGGACGTCCTCTCGGCGATCGCGGCCGTCGGCATCGGAGCCCTGCCCGATTTCGCCCTCGTCGAGGTCGTCGACGCCGGATCGAGCGCGGTCTCGGTCGCCGTCCGCGGCGCGGCCACGATCGACCTGCACGGTCCGCAGCGCAGCAGCTATGCCGGAACCGGGGTCGGGACCTGGGTCGAGGGATCGGCTCAGCACGTGGCGGGCATCTCGCTCGGGCTCGGCACCGAGCCCGGTCGCTCACTGCTCCCGATCGGTCGGGGCGTCGTCCGCACCGACGCCCTCGAATGGGGCGCGACCGCACGCGCCGCCGTCGCGGCGATCCCGGCTTCCGCAGCATCCTCCGCGGCCCCCGTTGCCGCGCTCGAAGACGCCGACCCGCTCGAGACCGTCGCCGTCGACCGACGCGCGCTGACCCCGCCCTTCGGGCCGCGACGGCGCCCGCAGCCCGAACCCGAGCCCGAACTGGTATCGGAACCGGAGTCGCCTCGGGAGGCGGAGGTCGACGACAGCACCGTCCTCGGGTCCCGTCGCGCCCCCGCCCCCGTAGCCGACGCACCCGCATCCCACCGGTATGTCCTGCGTCTCGAGCCCGGCGGCGACTACCCGCTCGACCGCCCCATCGTGCTGGGGAGGGCGCCCCGCGCGGCGCAGCATCCCGGCGCCCGGATCGTTGCCGTGCCCTCGCCCCGCAAAGAGGTGTCGGGAACTCACGTGGAGGTCCGGCTCGACGATGGCGCGCTCGTCGTGCGCGACCTCGGCTCGACCAACGGCACCATCGTGCGCGACGCTTCGGGCGAAGCCGGCCTGCTGCGGAGCGGCGCTGCCTCGCGCGTCTCCCCCGGGGCCGTGCTCGATCTCGGCGACGGGATCCGCGCGACTTTCGAGTCGCTCTCGTGAGGCGACGACAAGCGATTTCCCGGCCCGACCTCGGTGTGTTAGAAAAATCTCACCGGATTCGGATTCCGGGGGACGATGACATCGCGCCCCCGTTGACAGGGGGTGCATGACTGTGGCGTCGAGACTGCCCTCCGCGCCGCCCGGTCTTGCGGGATTCACCTACGTCCGCCCCCTCGGAACCGGTGGGTTCGCCGATGTCTTCCTCTTCGAGCAGAACCTCCCGCGCCGTCCTGTCGCCGTGAAGGTGCTCCTCGAGGACATCGTCGACGAGAGCCTGCTCCGCATGTTCAATGCCGAAGCGGACGTGATGGCGCGTCTGAGCTCGCATCCCTCGATCCTGACCATCTACGAGGCCTCGATCTCCTCCGATGGTCGGCCCTACATCGTGATGGAGTACTGCCCCACCTCCCTCACCAATCGCTACCGCCGCGAGGTGATCCCGGTCGCGGAGGTGCTGCAGCTCGGCGTGAAGATCGGCTCGGCGCTCGAGACCGCGCACCGTTCCGGACTGCTCCACCGCGACATCAAGCCGTCCAACATCCTCATCACGACCTTCGGCACTCCGGTGCTGTCGGATTTCGGCATCGCCGCCGCCATCTCGGGTCGTTCCGACGGCGACGAGGTGTTCGCGATGTCGGTGCCCTGGAGTGCTCCCGAGATCATCGACGAGCGCATCTCGGGCTCGGTGACGGCCGAGGTCTGGGGGCTCGGGGCGACGCTGTACTCACTCCTCGCCGGCCGCAGCCCGTTCGAGCGTGCCGGCAGCGGCCAGAACAGCCGCGAGCAGCTGAAGTCGCGCATCCGGAAAGCGTCGTACACACCGATCGGCCGCGGCGACGTGCCCGAGCGCCTGGAACAGGTCCTCGCACGCGCGATGAGTCGCGATCCGGGTGCGCGGCAAGCCACGGCAGCCGACCTCGCCCACGACCTGCAGCTCGTCCAGCACGAACTCGGACTGCCGCACACTCCGATGGAGGTCGCCGTCGACGAGTGGGCCGCGGCTGGCGCCAGCGTCGACTTCGCCGACGACCGTGCGCGCGGACCCGTCCGTCCGTCGGTGGCATACGAGTCGCGTCGCCCGGCGCGGGCAGCAAAGGCCGTCGACCGTCGCCCCGATGAGGGAACGATCCTCGCCGGGGCCGAGCCGACCCGCCGTCTCGGCACCGCCGCGCGGGTCGCGCTGATCGCCGGCGGCGCTCTGCTGGTGGCCGGAGCCGGAGCGGCGACGACGCTCCTCATCGTCGGCGGAGGGTTCTGAGATGGCGCGGCGCGAGAGCACGCGACCCCGCGTGCGCCGGACCACCTGGATCGCCGCGGGCGCGGTGACGGCGGTCCTCGCGGTCACGGCGACCCTGGCGGTCGTGTGGCCCGGATACGACGCGCAGCAGACGCCGCCCGACGACCCGACCGTGTGGGCGCTGCAGAACGGCGCCGGCAGCGGATACGCCCGTGTCAACCTCGAGCTCGGCGAGATCGACACCGTGAAGCAGGTCGACAACGGCAGTGCGGTCGCGCAGACGACGGACCGTCTGTTCGTCTACAGCGACGGCGCCTCCCAGTTCTCCGATGTCGACATGGGGCGTCCCGCCGACCTCACGGACGACGCGGAGGACGCCTTCACCCCGACGCCTCCGGGAACCGCCGACATCGCCGTGACCGGCGACGCGATCGCGTACCGGACGGACGCCGGCGCCGTGTTCGGGTCGAGCCTGTCCGGCGGCGGCGAAGGCATCCCGATCGATCCGTACGCCGACGCCGAGGTGCCCGACGGCGAGGAGCGGCCCCGCTTCGTCGCCACTGCCGTCGCCGTCGACGCGGCAGGCGTGGTGTACGCCTATTCGGCCGACGAGGGTCGTGTGGTCCGCGCGGACTCACGCACGGGCAGCATCCTCGGCGAAGACACCGGACCGGCGGAGCTCGAGACGGCGCAGCTCAGTGTCGTCGGAACCCGCTGGGTGCTCCTCGACGAAGGGACCGGCGACGTCTGGCTGCGCGGCCGCGACGAGCCCATCACGACCGACCTCGCCACCGGCGCGCGGCTGCAGGATGCCGCGCCCGACGGCGACCGCGCCTACATCGCCGACACCGAGGGCGTCGTCGCCGTCGACATCTCCGGCGGCACCGCATCGCGGGTGCTCGACCGCCCCGGCGCCGGCACCCCGGCCAAGCCGGCCGTGCTCGACACGACGGTGTACGCCGCGTGGCTCGGCGACGGTGAATCCGTCGGCTCGCTCTGGTCGAGCGCCGATCCCGGCGCCGTGACCGACCTGGATTACCGCGGCGCGGACATCGGCGACAACGTCGACCCCGCGTTCATCGGCAACGGCACCAGGCTCGCACTCAACGATCGCCGCTCCGGCTGGGTGTGGAACGTCCCGGACGGGGCCCTCATCGCATCGTCGCAGCAGTGGGACCTCGATCGCCAAGTTGAGGTCGAGCAGCAGGATGATGCCACCTCGGAGCGCGTGGTCGCCCCCAAGCCGCCGGTGGCCGTCGATGACGCGTTCGGCGTCCGCGCCGGCTCGGTGACGCTCCTGCCCGTCCTGCTCAACGACCACGACCCGAACGAGGATGTGCTGAGCATCGACCCGGCATCGCTCGAGAACCTCGATCCGGCATTCGGCACGGCCTCCATCACGGGCGCGCAGCAGCAGCTGACGGTCGCGGTCTCCCCCGAGGCCGCCGGCACGGCGACGCTCCGCTACCGCGTGACCGACGGCACTGCCGCCGACGGCCTGCTCTCCGAGGTCGCCACCGTCACCCTCACGGTCGTCCCCGACGATCAGAACAGCCCGCCGGTGTGGTGCGGCGTCGAGGGATGCCTCGCGACGTGGCCATCGCTCACGGTGGCTCCCGGCGGAACCGTCTCAGCGGAGCTGCTCGAGGGCTGGGTCGATCCGGAGGGCGATCCGGTCTTCCTCGCCGGCGCGACCAACGACACCGGCGTGGGAACCGTGACGACGTCGCCCGAGGGGACGCTCACTTACCAGCATCCCGATCCCAACACGACGGAGGGATTGGCCGTGACCATCACGGTCACGGTCTCCGACGCGCGCGGAGCGACGGTGACGCAGCCGCTCACGATCACCGTGACCCCGACGCCCGAGCTCACCGCTGAGTCGTTCGCCGTTACGGGAGTCGTCGGTGAGCCCCTGGATGTGTCCGTGGCGCCGTACGTCACCGGCGCCGCCGGGCCGGTCTCCCTCACCGGCGTCGTCCCGCTCAACGAGGCGCAGACGACGGCGGCGGCGAACCCCGCCGCCCTCAGCATGGTCGTGAGCGCCTCGGCCCCCGGTTCGTATCTCGTGCAGTACAACGTGCGGGATTCGCTGACAGAGGCCACCGCGATGGTGCGCGTCACGATGCTCGCGCCCGAATCCGCGGGCATCACGACCCCGCCTCTCACGGCGTTCGTGCGGCCGAACGAGGACGCGACCATCGACGTCGCCTCGGCGGTGTCGAACCCCGCCGGTTCGGTGCTGCTGCTCAGCGACATCCGCCCCGAGAGCGATCCCTTCGCATCACTGGGCGTCGACCTGGTCGGGCAGAGCCTGCTGCGGGTCAGCGGGACGACCGACTCGGGAGAGCCGGGGCGCCTCGGCGTCGTGCGGTATACCGTCTCGGACGGGACCGGCAGTGCAGCCGCGACAGCCCAGGGCGAGCTCACGGTGGTCCTGCTGCCCTCGGCCAGCGCCGAGCCTCCCATTGCCGTCGACGATGCTGTGACGGTGCGAGCGGGCACGCAGATCGACATCCCCGTGCTCGCGAACGACACGGCCCCGTCGGGCGCGCTCATCGCGATCGACCCGTCGTCGATCGTGAACGAGACCGGCGGCGGACTCGCCTTCGCCACCAGCCGCCTGCTGCGCTACCTCGCGCCCGAGCAGGCCGGGACGTACGCGCTCACCTACACGGTCTTCCGGCTGGGCTTCCCCGAGGTCACCGATACGGCGCGCGTGACGGTCACGGTCGTGGGCGACGAGTCGAATCAGGCTCCGCTCCCGCGCACGCTCGTCGGCCGTGTCCTCAGCGGGCAATCGGTCAGCATCCCCCTCGACGGTTACGCGGTCGACCCCGACGGCGACCCGGTCGTGCTCGATCGGATCGTCGCGCAGCCCGAGCAGGGGTCGGCGACGATCTCCGCAGACGGCTCGGCCATCATCTACACGAGCCCGGACGGCTTCAGCGGTCAGGTCAGGTTCCCGTACGCCGTCCGTGACCCCAGTGGCGCGACCGGCACCGCGGACGTCCGCGTCGGTGTCATCGACACGCAGACCGACCCGAGCCCGGTCACCTACAGCGACTACCTGCAGATGCAGGTCGGCGCCGAGAGCACGGCGGTCGTGCGGCCCACCGACAACGACATCGATCCCGCGGGGAGCGACCTCGAGCTGATCGGCGTCGCCCCCAACGCTCAGGAAGGCTCGAGCGAGTACGAGACCCTGCAGAGCCTGATCGGAACCGTCGACAACGGCGCCGTGACGTTGCGGGCCGGCGACGTGCTCGGCACCTTCTCGTACACCTACACCGTGAGGAACGAGCGCGGCGACACCGCCATCGGACTGATCGTCGTCAAGACGGTGCGCGAGCCGGTTCCCGACTATCCCGTCGTGCGCGACACCGTGCTGACGCTCGAGAACCGTGAGGACTTCCCGCAGGGCGTCGATGTCCTCGACGGACAGGTGTCGTGGAACACCGGCGACGCCTCGGGCTTGCGTCTCTCGCTCTGGGGCGAACCGACGGATCTCGACGTCGACGGCTGGAAGATCTCGGGTGAGCTGCCCGAGCGATCACGCCTCATCCCCTTCGAGGTCACCGGAACCGCCTTCGACGGCACCGAGGTCACGTCCTACGGATTCCTCCGTGTGCCCGGTGAGGCCGACGTCCGGCTCGCGCTGCGTGAAGGCTACCCGCCCCTGCAGGTGCGCGAGAAGGAAAGCGTCGAGGTCGACCTCGCCGACGCGGTGCGCGTGCCCCGCGGCGCGACCCTGGTCATCGACGACGGCATCCGCACGGGCGGCGCGCGCGGCGAAGCCGTCTGCAGCGTCGTATCGGGCACCACGATCCGTTACACCGCGGGCGCCGGTGCACCGTGGACCGACAGCTGCATCGTGCCGGCGCGGCTGAGCACGCAAGACGTCCCGACGTTCCTGACGCTCCGCGTGACCGTCGAGGCCGAGATCCCGCAGCCGACTCTGCGGAGCGCGTCGCTCACCGTGAGTCCCGGATCGACGCAGACCTACGACCTCGCGCAGATGGTCCAGTGGGCCGGCCGCGCCGACTGGGAGTCAGTCCGCTACGCCGGTTCGTACGGCGGAGACCAGTTCACCGTCACGGTCGACGGAAACACGGCGACGGTGACGGCAGCGGATGCCGCGCGCCCCGGTCGCCAGGAACCCGTCGCGATCTCGCTCCCGAGTCACTCCGACGCCGCACCGGCGAACCTCCTCCTGACCGTCGGTCCGGCACCGTCGACGCTCCCCAAGGGCGGGTCGGCGGTGCAGACCTGCTCGCAGTCCGGCGGCGCGACCTCGTGCACGATCGAAGTGATCGGCGGCGCCGGCGAAGTCAACCCGCTGCCCGGCACGCCCCTGAGGCTCGTCGGAGCCAGCGGCCCCGGCAACTGCACCGGGGTGTCCTTCTCCCGGGCGAGCGACACTGCGGTGCGCGCGACGTGGAGCTCGGATGCGCCGGGCGCGGCCGAGTGCACGGGGAGTTTCACCGTCGAGGACGCGCAGGGGCGGCAGTCCAGCGGTGCCCGCAACGGACAGGTCATCCTCGACCTGCAAGGCCTTCCGGCGAATCCCGCCCGCATGGAGTGGACCGCGTACACCGGCGACTCGGTGAGCCTGCGTGTGACCTCCGACGGCGGCTCCTACCCCGCGGTCCAGGGCTACCGCATCACGGCGGACGGTCGCGAGGTCGCCACGTGCCCAGCCTCCGGGTCGTGCTCGCCGATCTCCGCGCCCGTCGGCGAGAAGATCACCTACGAGGCCCGCGCGTACAGTTCGGTCGGCGAATCGCGCTCGACCGTCCGCGCGCAGGCCTGGGCCTACCGCCCGCCGGCACAGCCCGCCGGCTCGTCGTTCGAGCCGGTGCCCAACGGCCGCGACGGCGGACGCGCGACCATCACCGTGACGGGGCTGGATGCCACGACCGGCAGCGTTCGTCTGACGGGCGGGCGCGCCGGATCGGACACGCGTCCCGTCGTCGGCGGCACCGCGACCTTCACGAACTACGACGTCGGCTCCAACTCCGCGACCACGCTCACTGCGACGCCGCTGACGACCTTCGACCTGCCTCCCATCGCGGCGGGCTCGAGCGAAGGACAGTCGCGTGCCGTGACGGCGCACGGAGTCGGGGCCCCGGGCCTGACCCTGTCGGAGACCAACACGTCGAACTCGATGCGCGTGACCGCATCGGTGACCTCGAACGGCGATGGGACGCAGACCCTCATCGGCTTCAGCGACGTCTCGGCCGACGCATGCGTGCCCACCGGTTCGGCGACGAGTCAGCAGTTCGAAGCGCAGGCGTTCAAACGCAAGACGGTGTGGGCATGCGCTGAGCACACGTTCAACGGCAAGAAGGGCTTCGGCGTCACCGGCGCCGAGATCTCTGCGCGTCCCGTCGGCAACGTCGAGGCGCCGGACGGGATCACGTTCTCCGTGAACACGCGGCCGAACGGCGATGGGACGACGTACACCTATGACGCCCGGCTCAATCAGCCGACCAACCCCCCGTTTGACGACGCGCAGTTCCGCCTGCTGCAGGGTGGCAACCCGGCCCGCGACTTCGCGCCGAGTTACAACGGACCGGTGACTGGCTGGTCGGGACAGTGGTGCGACACGTTCCTCGGCTACCCGACCAATTGCTCGGATGCTTCACCCATCGGTCCTGCGTCGTCCACGGCTTCCTTCCCGGTTCAGGTGTCCGCGAACTCGCTACCGTCGTGCCGTTCGGATCAGACGTCGGTTCCGGCTTGGAATCCGCCCGGTCTCCCGTCGGGCACGTATTCGGTGGCCTCCGAGGCCGTCGGCGGCACGGGCGCGGTACGAAGCAACCGTTACACGATCACGTGGGCGGGGCCTTTGTCCAGCTTGCAGAAGCTCACCCTCGAACGCACCTGCGAGCAGATCGCCGCACCGGAACCGACTCCCACCGACCCCGCCGGCGGTGCCGGCGACGGCACCCCCTGACCCCCGCCGCACGGCGAAGCGAGAGGACCCCATGAGCATCACACCGGAGCAGACCTCCTGGTTCCAGGAGACGTTCGCGACGCTCGTCGACAACGTCGAGAAGGTCGTCCTCGGCAAGCGGCATGTCATCGAGCTCGCGTTCACCGCGATGGTCTCCGAGGGACACCTGCTGCTGGAGGACTACCCCGGCACCGGCAAGACCTCGCTCGCCCGCGCCATGGGGCAGACCGTGCAGGGCACGAGCAGCCGCATCCAGTTCACCCCCGACCTGCTGCCCGGCGATGTCACCGGCATCACGGTCTACGACCAGAGCCGCGGCGAGTTCGAGTTCCACCAGGGTCCGATCTTCGCCAACGTCGTGCTCGCCGACGAGATCAACCGCGCCTCGCCCAAGACGCAGTCGGCGCTGCTGGAGGTCATGGAAGAGGGCCAGGTCACCGTCGACGGCGTCAGCCGCCGGGTGGGTGTGCCCTTCCTCGTCGTCGCGACGCAGAACCCCGTCGAGCAGGCGGGCACCTACCGGCTGCCGGAGGCGCAGCTCGACCGCTTCCTGATGAAGACGACACTCGGGTATCCCGACCACGCGGCAACGGTGCGCATCCTCGAGGGTGCTGCCGAGACCCGCCGCGAGGTCTCCCCCGTCATCACCCCCCAGGGCGTCGTGAGCATGGCCGACATCGCGCGCGGGGTCTACCTCGACGCGCTCGTCCTCGACTACATCGCCCGTCTGATCGAGGCCACCCGCCTCGCCACCGAAGTGCGCCTCGGGGTGAGCGTCCGCGGCGCGATCGCGCTGACGAAGGCGGCGAAGACCTGGGCGATCGCCCACGGTCGCAGCTACGTCACGCCCGACGACGTGAAGGCCCTCGCCGAGCCGGTGCTCGCGCACCGGCTGATCCTCGACCCCGAGGCCGAGTTCGACGGTGTGACGGCCGGCGCCGTCATCGGGCAGGTGCTCCTCGACACGGTGCCGCCCAGCCAGAGAGAGACCGTGTGAGCTTCGACACCGAGTCCCGCCTCACCCGCACCTCCTTCTCGGAGGGCACGGGTTTCGCGCGCACGCGGTTCGGCACGACCGGCCGCACCACCGTGCTCGCGGTGCGCGGCGTGCAATCGTGGCGGCGTCTGCGACGCGCAGCCACGGCCACGGCGCGATGGATCTCCGAGACGGTCACGGTGGCCGGGTGGCTCATGGTCATCACCGCTG
The DNA here is from genome assembly GCF_053345465.1 of Microbacterium sp. M4A5_1d. Taxonomy (NCBI): domain Bacteria; kingdom Bacillati; phylum Actinomycetota; class Actinomycetes; order Micrococcales; family Microbacteriaceae; genus Microbacterium; species Microbacterium sp. M4A5_1d. Next base: position 29,679 of record NZ_JBKFAD010000001.1, on the reverse strand, counting down.
TCGTCGGGCTCGGTGTCGGACTGCCGCTCGGTCTCATGGAGCTCGCCGCCGCCGGTGTGGCGGCCCTCGTGCTCCTCGCATTGTCGGTGCCCTTCCTCTTCAGCGCACGCGCCTACCAGGTCGACCTGCAGCTCGAGCACGACCGGGTCGTCGCCGGAACGCAGGTCGAGGGGACGCTCGTCGTGACCAACGTCGGCACAGCGCCCGCCCTGCCCGGTCGCATCGACGTCCCGGTGGGCGACGGCATCGTCGATGTGCACGTTCCCCTGCTGCGCCACGGACACACCCACACCGAACAGGTCGTGGTGCCGACGCACCGGCGCGGCATCATCACGGTCGGCCCCGCTCGCACCGTGCGGGGCGACCCCCTCGGCATCCTCAAGCGGGAGGGGACGTGGGACGACGTGCACACGCTCTACATCCACCCCGTCACCACCACGCTGCGCAGCACCACGACCGGCTACATCCGCGATCTCGAGGGCAGCGCGTCGCGCACCGTCGTCGACGCGGACTTCTCCTTCCATGCCATCCGGCCGTATGTCGCCGGTGACTCGCAGCGCCAGATCCACTGGAAGTCGACGGCGAAGACCGGCACCCTCATGGTGCGCCAGTACGAGGAGACCCGGCGCAGTCGTATGGTCATCGCCCTCGCGGTCGGTGACGACGAGTACGCCTCCGACGAGGAGTTCGAGCTCGCCGTCAGCGCCGCCGCCTCACTCGGCATCCGCGGCATCCGCGACGGCCGCGACGTAGACGTCGTCGTCGGCGGCGAGGTGCCCGAGTTCGCACGTCGGCGCATCCGCACCATCCGCGAGCTCACCACCATCACGACCCGCACGCTGCTCGACGACCTCGCCGGGCTCGACCGCATCGAGCACGTCAGCCCCCTTCGCGATGCCGCGTCGCTCGCTGCGGAGAGCCACCCCGACGTGTCGATCGCGTTCCTCGTCTGCGGCTCGCCCCTGACCCCCGCGCAGCTGCAGTCCGCCGCGCTGGCCTTCCCCGCCGACGTCGGGGTCATCGCGGTGACCTGCTCACTCGAGGCCGAGCCCGGCTTCAAGGCCCTCGGGTCGATGTCGGTGCTCTCCATCGGGCTCCTCGACGACCTCCGTCAGCTGCTGTCGCGGGCGGCGCAGTCGTGAGCGCCCCGGCACGGCGCGACCTGCGGGCTCGACGCACCCCCCGAACCGCGTGGCGATTCCTCATCGCGCAGGCCGCGGTCCTCCTGCTCGTGATCTCCGTGGGCGCTCTCGCGGCCTGGCCGATCTATCGCAGCGCCGCGTTCGTCATCGTCGTCGTCGCCGCGATGCTCGCGGGGACGGCCCTCGCAGCAGCCGGCCTGCGCTGGCGCCTGAACGGCTGGTGGCTCGCGCTCGCGACGATCGCGACGTACGTCGTCCTCGGCCTCCCGCTCGCGGCCCCCGGGTCGCTCGGCTCGGTGTCTCAGGCCCTTCAGGGACTGCGAGGAGTCGTGACGGCCCCGGTCACCGGATGGAAGGACCTGCTGACGCTCGAGCTGCCGCTCGGCAGCTACCAGGCCACACTCGCACCGGCCTTTCTGGTCTTCCTCGCTGCGACGGTGCTCGCCCTCTCGATCGCGTGGCGGGGCGGACGATGGTGGCCGCTGGCCGTCGTCACAACACTCCTCCCGACCGTCTTCGGAATCGCCTTCGGCGCCACCGCACCGATGCCGGGCCTGAGCGTCGGGCCGGTGTCGCTGAGCCGGGAGGCGCTGGTCGGAATGGCCGCGCTCGTGATGGCTCTCGTCGCGATCGTGTGGCGCACCACGGCGGATCGTCGACGCGCGATAGCGGCCGCGACGGCCGCGACGGGGGTACGGAGCGGAAACCGCCCCATCCGAGGGCTCGCCGGCCGCGCCGCGACCGCGGCGGGAATGGTCGCCGTCGGGCTGGTCGCGGCGACCGTCGTCGCGCCGTGGGCGCTCGCCGGCACCTCGCGCGACGTTCTGCGAGCCGAGGTCGACCCGCGACTCGAGATCGCCGCCGAGCTGAGCCCCCTCGGGCAGTACCGCACCTGGTTCGGCGACGACCGGTTCGACCAGACGATGTTCCGTGTGGCCGCGCCGGCGGGTGTCGACCGCGTGCGCCTGGCCACGCTGCCGTACTACGACGGCCGGTCGGCCCGGGTCGTCGACCCCGCCGCGGCGCCGGGTGACGCGCGCTCCTCCTTCACCCGGGTTCCGTCGGCGCTGCCTGCCGACCCCGGTTCCGCGGCCGGTGCCGGGCGCATCGTCATCGAGGGGTGGAACGAGGTCTGGATGCCGACGCTCGGCGCCGTCACCTCGGTCGACTTCGACGGATCGGATGCCGCAACCCTCGCCGACGGCTTCTACTACAACGCCGAGACGGCCGCGGGGGTCCAGCTGGCCCCGCCGGGGCTCGCGCCCGGGGCGGAGTACCGACAGGGCACCGCGTATCGCGAGGATCCGCCGACTCTCGGCTCGCTCGAGCCGGCACGATCGGGTCCGACGCTCAGCGAGGATGTCGTGCCCGAGACTCTCGTGCGGTGGGTGGACGAGCACGCGAGCGGGTCCGGAGGCGCCGGCCTCGAACAGCTCGTGGAGCTGCTGCGCGCACGGGGCTTCCTCAGCCATGCGCTCACGATCGATCCGGCGGCACCGCCGGCGTGGACTGCCGAGCTGGGCGACTACGCGTTCCAGCCGAGCCGGGCCGGGCACTCCACCGATCGCATCGACCAGCTCTTCGCGGATCTCCTCGCACGCGAGGACGAGGTGGGCGGTGACGACGACGCGGCGCTGGTCGCCGCGGTCGGCGACGACGAGCAGTTCGCCGTGGCGGCGATGATGATCGCCGATCGGCTCGGCTTCGACGCCCGGATCGTCGTGGGCGCGCGGCTGGATTCGACCGACGACACGCTCACGACCTGTGACGAGGGGGTCTGCGCGGCAGGCGACGTCTCGGCCTGGCTGGAGGTACGCGGCGTCGGCCCCGAGTGGGTTGCCGTCGACGTCACTCCCCAGCACGCGGTGTTCCCCTCTCCCGATACGCAGCAGCGGCAGGACCCGAAGATCCCGACCGACGTGCGACAGGAGCAGGCCGAGACGGTGCAGCCCGCCGACGCCAATCCGAGCGACGGCGGGCGGAGTCCGAACGACGATTCCGCAACCTCGCAGGACCTCACCGCCCTGTGGACGGCGCTTCGCATCGGCGGGGTCTCGCTGCTCGTCCTGCTGCTGCTCTTCGGACCGTTCGCGCTCATCGTGCTGGTCAAGCTTGCGCGGCGCCGCGGTCGCCGCACGAGCACCGACCCGGTCGCGCGATTCACCGGCGGCTGGCAGGAGTTCGTCGATTCCGCGGTCGACCACGGTCTCCCCGGCCCCGGCTCACGGACGCGGCACGAGCTCGTCACGGCGTACGGCGGTTCGGCCGGAGCAGCCGAGCTGGCGACGCTCGCGGACCGTTCCGTGTTCGATGTCGCACCGCCCGATGAGGACGACGCCGATCGCTTCTGGCGGATCGTCGAGTCGGAGCGCTCGCGGCTCGACGAGGGGCTGAGCTTCTGGGCTCGGCTGCGCGCGCGGGTGTCGCTGCGTTCGCTGATGCGACGGGAACGTCGCATCAGCCGTGCGCAACGACTGCCGCGCAGCCGACGGGATCGATAAGGTGGCACGCGGCACGCGCGGGATGCACCGCGCTCGAGGGCAGGAGAACAGGTGAAGGCACACGGCTTCACGATCGACGCTGCGACGACCGTCATGGCGCTCGGCGGTGGGAACGGCGGGCCCTCGGGCGCGTTCGCGGCGCTCGGAATCGTCCAGGTGGTGCTCGGCATCGGCATCTATGTGTGGACCGCGCTCGCGCTGACGGCGGTGTTCCGCAAGACCGGTGTCGATCCCTGGCGGGCGTGGGTCCCGGTGCTCAACTTCTGGGAGCTCTACGTCCTCGCCGGAATGCGCGGCTGGTGGGCGGCGGTGCTGGCAGGCGGTGCCGTGCTGGTCACGATCATCTCGGGGGTCGTCGCCGGGGTTTTCGCCGGGATCGCCCTCAACGCCGGCTTCGGCGGCGACGCGGGCAGCGCCGCCGGCGCCCTGGCTGCCGCGGCGGTCGTGCCCGCTCTCATCTGGCTGGGCTTCCTCGCCTTCGCGCTGGTGATCCAGATCCGCATGCTGCGCTCCCTGTGCCGCGGGTTCGGCCTGGGCACGGGGTTCGTCGTGCTGGGCGCCCTGCTCTTCCCGGTGTGGGCGAGCGTCGTCGGGTGGGGTTCCGCCCGGTGGCTCGGCCGCGAGGCGCCCGCCGAGCCGGCGCCCTTCCGCAGTCCCCCGACGGATGCCGGTGTCCCGTCCGCCCCGGCCACGGCCGCTCTCGCGTCGCCCGCGCCGGCCGCGCCACCGGCACCGCCGCTCTTCGCTCCCGCGAGCGCCGCACCGTCGAACGCCGCGCCCGGCGTGCCGACGCCCGCCGCCCCCGCAGCCGAGCCGATCAGCGCGAGCCCCTGGGCTCCGCCGCCTCCGCCCGCCGGGCCCGGCGTTGCGGATCCGGCCCCCCAGTCGTGGTCCGCTCCGACGGCTTCGCCTTCGCCGGCACCGCAGCCGGTTGCGGCACCGGTCGCGCAGGCCGCCCCGGTGGCCGCCCCGGTGGCCGCGCCCGTCGACGATGAGGCGGATGTCGATGAGCGCACCGTGCTCGCGGCCCGCCGCGGACCGCAGGCCACGCTCCGTCTGCCGAACGGGTCGTCCGTCGCGCTCTCCGCTGCGGCCGTCGTCCTCGGCCGGAACCCGGTCGCCCCCGACGCAGCGCCCGACGCGCAGATCATCGCGATCGACGATGTCACCCGCACGGTGTCGAAGACGCACGCGCTGTTGCAGCACACCGGTACGGTCTGGACGATCACCGACCTGGCGTCCACCAACGGCGTCTTCGTCGGTCCCGACGATGTCGAGGCTTCCGGGCCTACGCCGGTATCGGGCGTCTTCCACTTGGGCGACGCCGAGCTCCAGCTCACCGAGGCCTGATGACCACCGCCACTCCTCCGATCGACGTCCATGTGACCAGCGGCAGCCGCACCGACACGGGGCGCCGCCGGTCGGTGAACGAGGACGCTCTGCTGGCCGAGTACCCCGTGTTCGTCGTGGCCGACGGCATGGGCGGACATGATGCCGGCGATCGCGCATCTGCCGCGGTCATCGAGGTGTTCCGGCCGCTCGTGGGCCGCGACGACCTGCGCCCCGAGGAGGTCGCCGACGCTGTCGAACGGGCCCATTCCGCGGTGTCCGTCGTCGCCGCCGGAACCTCCCGCGGTGCGGGCTCGACCCTGTCCGGCGTCGTCGCCGTGCAGCAGGGCGGGGTGCGGCGCTGGCTCATCGTCAACGTCGGCGACTCGCGCGTCTACCGTCTGCTCGCCGAGCGCCTCGAGCAGTTGACGATCGACCACTCGGTCGCGCAGGAGCTCGTGGATGCCGGGCAGCTGACCCGTGATCAGATGTCGACGTACGAGGGCCGGAACGTCATCACCCGAGCGATCGGCGGCGAGCGCAGCCGCGCCGATTTCTGGCTCATCCCGATCGTCACCGGTGAGCGCATCGTCGTCTGCTCCGACGGGCTCACCGGAGAGCTCTCCGACGAGGCTCTTCGCGCGGGGCTCATGATGGGCGGCTCCCCCGCGCAGACCGCGGAGTCCCTCGTCACGCAGGCCTTGGCTCACGGCGGCCGCGACAACATCAGCACGATCGTCCTGGACGTCGTCGCCGGCGGCATCAGTCCTCGGCTCGAGGACACGACCGGCGGCTTCATGAACAGCGAGTCCGTCACCGCGACGGTCGAGGTCGCCACGGCGCGCTCTCGACGCCGCCGAGCGGACCATGGCTGAGCTGCGTCGTCGGTCCCGCCCGCCGGTCCCGGTCCCTGCGGCCATCGACGGCCGGAACCCCGACCGAGTGCTGTCGTCGAGCGACCGCGCGGACGTTCACCTGTACCGGGATGCCGCCGGCAGGAAGCCGGTAGCGGTCAAGGTCTTCCGCCATCCGCTCGGCGAGCGCGAGCGCACGGCGTTCGCCGCAGCCGCCGCGCGCTTGATCGCCCTGACGACGCATCCGAGCGCGGCGACGGTACACTCCGCTGACACGACCGACGACGGCAGACCGTACCTCGTCATGGAGTACTGCTCGCGCGCTGCCCTCGCCGAGACCGCCTCGCGGCGTCCGATGAGCGTGCCCGAGACCCTCCGGCTGCTCGTCCGCCTCTGCGGCGCTGTCGAGACCGCCCACAGGAGCGGAATCGCCCACGGCCGCATCCGTATCGAGAACGTTCTGACGACCGATTACGGCTGGCCCGCCATGATCGGCTTCGACAGTGACGATCTGCTTCTTCGCGACAGGCATGACCTGTCGCCTCGTGCGCGAGCCACCGATGTGCACGGCCTCGCCGCGGCGGCCGCCGAGCTTTTGACGGGGCGCCCCGTGGCCGACACGGCATCGCCGCTCGAGGGGGTCGACTCGGTTCCTGCCGAACTGGAGACGCTCGTCCTCGCGACCCTCGAGTCGACGGAGGCGGGGCGAGGTCCGTCTGCCGCCGAGTTCGGTCTCGAGCTGCAGCGCATCGAGTCGGACTGTCACCTCCCGGTCACGCACCTCGACGTCCGTGAGCCGGTCGAAGAGGACGCTGCGGCTGCGCCTACGCCCGATGAGGACGAGCGGACCGTGCTGGCGAGTCGGCGCCGACCCGAAGGCGACGACGACGACGCCGACCACACCGTGCTCGCCGACCGCACCGTGCTCACCGACCGCACCGTGCTCGCCGACCGCACCGTGCTCGCCGAACGCCGCCGCGCCCCGGTCGACGACGATTCCGACGAGCGCACCGTGCTGGCCGCGCGGCGCACCGGCCCCGACGACGACCGCACCGCTCTGGCCGTCCGTCGCACCGCCGAGGCTGACGACCGCACCGTCCTGTCGGCCCGGAGCAGCGACCCCGACGACGATCACACGCGTCTGGTGTCGCGGTCCCTCCCCGGCGCGCAGGGATCCCGGCCGCCGCAGGACCTCCCCCTGGCTGGTCCCGACAGCGAGCCGACGACCCTCGTGCGGCGAGCGCTGCGCGATGAGGTGGTGCGCGGCCGAGTGGACACCGAGCGTCTCGCGGTCGGGCCGGATGCCGACGGCGAGCGCTACCGGGCCCGCGCGCCGCGCGAGGTCCCGGAGGTCGCGCGCGTCCGCGTGGAGGCGCCCGTCCGCCAGCCCGCGGCGACCGCCGCGAAGCGCCGCGGGAACGGCACGGTCATCGCGGTCGTCGGGGCCGGGGTCATCCTCCTCGGCGCCGCCGCGACGGCCATCGTGATGATCATCGGAGGAGGAGCATGACAGCCATCGAGCACGACACCGACGAGCACGACCGCGAGGAGGTGGGCACCGCTGCCGGCGAGACCGCCGAGAGCGTAGCGATCGAGTTCTGCGGCGAGTGGTTCCGTCCGGTCGCGGGGACCACCTACGCGATCGGCCGCGACGCCGACCTCGTCATCGACACCAACCCGTACCTGCACCGTCGGCTGCTCGCCATCGATGCCGAGCACGGCCTGTGGTGGCTGTCGAACATCGGACAGTCGATCTCCGTCAGTCTCGCCACTCCCGACGGCGCCTATCAGGCCGTACTCGGCCCGGGAGCGCGGGTTCCCCTCGTGTTCCCCGCTCTCGTGGTCATGTTCACGGCCGGCGCGTACACCTACGAGCTGACGGTCCACACCGACGGGTCTCGATTCACCGTCCGTGACAGCTTCCCTCGCACGACGGACGACCACGTCGGCACGACGACCGTGGGCGCCGTCGCGCTGACCTCCAGCCAGCGTCTGCTGCTGCTGGCCATGTGCGAGCCGATCCTCCGGGGAGGCATGGTCGGCTCGAGCCAGGTGCCGACGTCGGCTGCGGCGGCGGAGCGTCTCGGCTGGCCGCTGACGACCTTCAACCGCAAGCTCGACAACGTCTGCGACAAGCTCGACCGTGAGGGCGTGCGCGGCCTCCGCGGCGGCGTGGGCAAGCTGGCCACCAATCGGCGGGCGCGACTCGTCGAGCACGCGGTGCTCTCACGCCTCGTGACCGCCGCAGATCTGCCACTGCTCGACGAGATCCGCAGCGAACAGGCCTGAACCGCGCCGCAGCGCCGTACGATGGAGGGCTGTGTCCTCGCCCGCCCCTGTGATCTCCTTCCCGCCTGAGCTGCCCGTCAGCGGGGCACGGGAAGAGATCGCGCGCGCCATCCGAGACCACCAGGTCGTGATCGTCGCGGGTGCCACCGGGTCGGGCAAGACCACTCAGCTGCCGAAGATCTGTCTCGAGCTCGGACGCACGAGCATCGCCCACACTCAGCCGCGTCGGATCGCCGCGCGGACGGTGGCCGAGCGCATCGCCGCCGAGATGGAGGTGCCCCTCGGCGGCGCCGTCGGCTACAAGGTCCGGTTCACCGACCAGGTCTCCGCCGACACGCAGGTGGCGCTGGTCACCGACGGCATCCTGCTCAACGAGATCCACCGCGACCGGATGCTGCGCCGGTACGACACGATCATCATCGACGAAGCGCACGAGCGTTCGCTCAACATCGACTTCCTCCTCGGCTATCTGCGCCGCATCCTCCCCCGCCGCCCCGACCTGAAGGTCATCGTCACCTCGGCGACGATCGATCCGGAGAGCTTCGCCGCGCATTTCGCCGACGCCCAGGGCGCCCCCGCGCCGATCATCGAGGTCTCGGGTCGCACCTACCCCGTCGAGGTGCGGTACCGGCCGCACGACGACAACGGTGAGGACGAGACGACCGCAGACGATGTCGACGGGCTCATCGCGGCCCTGCGGGAACTCGACCGCGAGGCCGACGGCGATGTGCTGGTCTTCCTCCCCGGCGAGGCGGAGATCCGCGACGCGATGGACGCCGTGCGCTCCGCGTACGCGAAAGACGCACGCCCCACCGAGGTGCTCCCCCTGTACGGGCGACTCTCCGCCGCGGAACAGCACCGCGTCTTCGAGCCCTCGCGGGTCGCCGGAGTCCGGCGCCGGGTCATCCTCGCGACCAACGTCGCCGAGACGAGCCTCACCGTCCCCGGCATCCGCTACGTCGTCGACGCCGGAACGGCGCGCATCTCGCGCTACAGCCACCGGTCGAAGATCCAGCGGCTGCCGATCGAGGCCGTGTCGCAGGCCTCCGCGCAGCAGCGCGCCGGGCGTGCCGGCCGAACCTCGGCGGGTATCGCGATCCGCCTCTACGCCGAGGACGATTTCATCTCGCGACCCGAGTTCACCGAGCCGGAGATCCTGCGGACATCGCTCGCGTCGGTGGTGCTGCAGATGCTCGCGCTCGGGTTCGGCGACATCGCCGACTTCCCGTTCCTGACGCCGCCGGACTCCCGCGGTGTGAAGGCGGCCTTCGATCTGCTCGTGGAGCTGCGGGCGGTGCGCCGCGACGAGAAGGGCGCCTGGCGCCTGACGGACACCGGCCGCGAGATCTCGCGTCTTCCGATCGATCCGCGTTTCGCGCGCATGCTCGTCGAGGCACGCACCCTCGGCGTGACGCGCGACGTCCTCGCGATCGTGGCGGGCATGTCGATTCAGGACGTGCGGGAGCGCCCCGAAGAGCGGCGCGAGGAAGCCGACCGGCTGCATGCCCGGTTCACCGATCCGACGAGCGACTTCCTGACGCTGCTCAATCTGTGGAACCACCTGCAGGACCAGCAGCGCGAGCTCGGTTCCAGCGCGTTCCGCCGCACCTGCCGCGCGGAACACCTGAACTACGTCCGCGTGCGGGAATGGTTCGACGTCCACCGCCAGCTGAGCGCGCTCGCCCGCGGAGACCGCGACCGCGGGAAGCGCGGACGCGACGAGCCCATCGCGACGACGGGCGCCGCGCATCCCGACCGTGTGCACCGTGCGATCCTGGCCGGTCTCCTCTCGCAGATCGGCATCCTCGACACCCGGAGCACCTCGGCCACGCGGACCGCGGCCGGTCGAAGCGGCGGCGGCAAGCCCCAGCGCCCCCGTGCCGAGTACCGCGGCGCCCGCGGCGCGAAGTTCGCGATCTTCCCCGGCTCGGGTCTGCGCAAGGCGTCACCGGACGCCGTGATGGCAGCCGAGCTCGTCGAGACCTCGCGCCTGTACGCCCGTACGGTGGCGGCGATCGACCCCGCGTGGGCCGAAGAACTCGCCGGAGACCTCGCGCACCGCTCGATGAGCGACCCGCACTGGTCGAAGGATGCCGGAGCCGCCGTCGCCGCCGAGAAGGTCACCCTCTTCGGGGTCGAGATCGTGCCGCGTCGGCGAGTGCAGCTGGCCGGGCGCGACCGTGAGCTCGCCCGCGAGCTGTTCCTCCGGCACGCGCTCGTCGAGGGCGACTGGAACTCCGCGCACCTCGACAAGCGCCTGACGGCGTTCGAGCGCCGCAACCTCGAGCTGCGGCGACGCCTGGAGAAGATCGAGGAACGCGAACGGCGTCGCGACATCCTCGTGGGCGACGAAGCGGTGTTCGCGTTCTACGACGCCCGCATCCCGCGCGACGTGTTCGATGTCCGATCCTTCGAAGCGTGGTGGCGCGACGCCGCCGCCCGCACGCCGCGTCTGCTCGACATGACCGAGAGCGACCTCGCCGGGGACGCCGCGGGCAGCGACGAGCGCGCCTTCCCCGCCCGCTGGCGCCAGGGCGATCAGGTGCTGTCGCTCGCGTACCGCTTCGAACCCGGCGCGCCCGACGACGGCGTCAGCGTGGTCGTCCCCCTCGCGCTGCTCGCCTCGCTCCGCCCGGACGGGTTCGACTGGCAGGTGCCGGGGCTGCGCGACGAGTTGATCGCGGGCCTCCTGCGCGCTCTCCCCAAGGCGATCCGCCGGCACGTCGTGCCCGCCGCGGACTGGGCTTCCCGGTTCGCCGAGGAACTCGCCGGCGATGGACCCGAGTCGCGGAACGGCCTGCCCGCCCTGACGCTGCGCGACGCGCTCGCTGCGCGCATCCAGCGGGTCGCGAATCAGCCGGTCACGTCATCGGACTTCGACCTCGAACGCGTGCCGGCGCACCTGTCGATGTCTTTCCGCGCCGTCGACGAGCGCGGGCGCCCGCTCGGCTCGTCGCGCGACCTCGCCGAGCTGCAGCAGCGACTCGCGAACCGCAGCCGGGCCTCCGTCGCCCGCTCCCTCGCGAAGGCCGCCCCGCGTCCCGGCGCGCAGCCCGCCGCGGCGTCACCGGCCGCGCCGACGGGTGCCGGACCGGAAGGCGACCAGCGGACCGGGATCGTCGAGCGGACCGGCCTGACCGACTGGACCTTCGGCGATCTTCCCGAGCTCGTCGACACCAGGGTCGCCGGCGGCGTCGTGCGGGGCTATCCCGCCCTCGTCGACGAGGGAGCATCCGTCGCCCTGCGCATCGAGGCGACCCCCGAGCGGGCCCATCGCCTGACCCGCGCGGGCGTCAGGCGACTCGTCCTGCTCTCCGGCCCCTCTTCGGCCACGTACGTCCTCGACCACCTCACTGCGCCCGAGAAGCTCGCGCTCGCGGCATCCCCGTACGCGTCGGCGAAGGCTCTCATCGAGGATGCGCGTGTCGCTGTCGCGGATGCTGTCATCGACCGCACCGCGGCATCCGTCCGCACGCCGGCGCAGTTCCAGGCGGTGCGCGCCGCGTTCTCGGCGGCCGTGGTCGAGGAGCTGTTCCAGACCGTCTCGCTGAGCGCGCGGATCCTCACCCTTCAGCGCGACGTCGAGCGGGCGATCCGCAAGGAGAACTCGATGGTCCTGCTCGCCGCTCTCGGCGACGTGAAGCAGCAACTGGCCGGCCTGGTGTTCCCCGGCTTCCTGTCGCGGACCGGCACGTCCCGGCTCGCGCACCTGCCGCGGTACCTCCAGGGCGCTCTCGAACGGGTGTCGTCCCTGAGCGACAACCCCGGACGCGACCGGCAGCGCCTCACCGAGTACGAGCGCGCCGCGACGCTGTTCACCGAAGCAGGCGGGACGATCCCACCATCGGACGACGCTCCGCCGAACCTGCGACACGCACGCTGGCTGCTGGAGGAGTACCGCGTCAGCCTCTTCGCACAGCGTCTCGGCACCGCCGAGCCCGTGTCTATCCAGCGGATCACGAAGACGCTGGCCGGCACGGGCTGATCAGTCGGTAGCGTGGCCCCATGGCTCACGCAGTGACGTATTCCGAGTTCGGCGGACCCGAGGTCCTCTCCCTCAGCGACATCGAGGTGCCCGCTCCGGGCCCCGGTCAGGTGGGTGTACGCGTGACAGCGGCCGGTGTGAACCCGATCGACCACAAGCTGCGGGCGGGCCTGCGGCCGTCGGCCACGATCTCGAAGCCGCGGCGCGTCGGTAATGACGGCGCCGGCGTTGTCACGGCGGTCGGCGCGGATGTCGACGGCTTCCGTGTCGGGGACGAGGTCGTGGTCTTCGGGGCGAGCGGTGTCTATGCGACCGACATCGTCGTCACGCCCGACAAGCTGACGCCGCTCCCCGCCGGGGTCTCCCCCGCGGTCGGGGCCGCTCTCGGCATCCCCGTGGCGACGGCGTATCAGTCGCTGCGCTCGCTCGACGTCGGACCCGCCGACACCCTGCTGCTGCACGGCGGCAGCGGCTCGGTCGGTCAGGCGGCGATCCAGTTCGCCCGGCTGAGGGGAGCTGCTGTCATCGCCACGGCGAGCGAGGCCCGCTCGGACCGTGTCCGCGATCTTGGCGCGACGCCCGTCGGGTACGGCGACGGCCTCGCCGACCGTGTCCGCGCGGCCGCCCCGCAGGGGGTGACCGTGGCCCTCGACTGCGCCGGCACCGACGAGGCGCTCGACGTCTCGCTCGAGCTGGTCGCCGACCGCTCCCGCATCGCGACGATCGTGCGCGGAGCGGATGCCGCGGGGCTCGGCATCCGCGCGTTCTCCGGGGGAAGCCCCGAGCCGCTCACCGAGCAGCAGGTGGCCTGGCGGGCCGAGGCGATCCCGGTGGCCGCGGCGCTGCTCGCCGCCGGCGCCTTCCGCGTCGAGCTCGGACCCGAACTGCCCCTCGCCGAGGCCGCAGAGGCGCACCGTCTCGTCGCCGCGCACACTCCGGGCAAGATCACGCTCCTGCCCTGACCGGCAGCTCCCCCGACCACAGCGAAGCGGCGCCCGCACCGGCGATCCTCGGAAGGATGCCGGCGCGGGCGCCGCTTCGCTCAGGCGCGGGTCGTCAGTTGCCCGAGCGCCGCTTGTTGTAGACGTCGAAGGCGACGGCCAGCAGGAGCACGAGACCCTTCACGGCCTGCTGCCACTCGATGCCGATGCCCATGATCGACATGCCGTTGTTCAGCACACCGATGATCAGACCACCGATGATCGCGCCGCCGATGGTGCCGACACCACCCTGCACCGCCGCACCGCCGATGAAGGCCGCGGAGATCGCCTCGAGCTCGAATCCGTCACCGGCCTTGGGCCCGGCGAGGTTCAGTCGGGCGGTGAAGATGAGACCGGCGAGAGCGGCGAGCACGCCCATGTTGACGAACAGCCAGAAGTCCGCGCGGCGCGTCTTGATGCCCGAGAGCTCGGCCGCGTGGCGGTTGCCGCCGATCGCGTAGATGTGACGGCCGAACACGGTGCGGTTCATGACGATGCCGTACACCAGCACCAGCACCGCGAGCACGATCAGGGTGACGGGGATGCCCTTGTACGAGGCGAGGGCCCACGTGAACCACCCGATGACGACCGCGATGAGGGCGAGCTTCGCGACGAACCAGACGAGCGGCTCGACGTCCTGCGAGTACTTCTGGCGTCCGGCGCGAGTCCGCCACTGCTGCACGATCAGCGCGACGATGCCGAGCGCACCGATGACGAGGGTGAACAGGTCGGGATCGGATTCACCGAAGATGCCCGCCAGGAAGCCGTTGCCGAGCGCTCGATACTCGGTGGGGAACGAGCCGATGTTCGCGTTGCCCAGCACCACGAGCGCGAGACCGCGGAAGATGAGCATGCCCGCCAATGTCACGATGAACGCGGGTATGCCGACGTAGGCCACCCAGAAGCCCTGCCAGGCTCCCACGAGCGCGCCGATCAGGAGGGACAGGACGATGGCGAGCCACCACGGCATCCCCATCTTGACCGCCAACACACCGGACACGGCGCCGATGAAGGCTGCGACCGAGCCGACGGAGAGGTCGATGTGGCCGGCGATGATGATCATCACCATGCCGATGGCCAGCACCAGGATGTAGCCGTTCTGGACGACCAGGTTCGACAGGTTCTGCGGGCGCAGCAGGATGCCGTTGGTGAGGATGGCGAACAGGGCGACCACCGCGATCAGCGCGATGAAGATGCCGTTCTTGCCGAGGTCGGCGAGGATGTGTCCGATCCAGCGCGTGAAGCGGTTCTCGGTCGGGTTGAGCCCGCCGCCGGCGGCGGTTTCAGGGGCGTTGTTCTGAGACATTCGAGGATCTCCTGCGGCCCCGCTCAGCGGGGCTTCTCCATGGTCATGAGTTTGAGGACCGACTCGGGAGTCGCGTCGGCGATGGGCAGCTCACCGGTGATGCGCCCCTCGGAGAGGGCGTACACGCGGTCGGAGATGCCGAGCAGTTCGGGCAGCTCGGACGAGATCACGATGATCCCCTTCCCCGCTGCGGCGAGCTTGTTGATGATCGTGTAGATCTCGTACTTCGCCCCCACGTCGATGCCACGCGTGGGCTCGTCGAGGATGAGCACCTCGGGGTCGGAGTAGATCCACTTCGACAGCACGACCTTCTGCTGGTTGCCGCCCGAGAGCTTCCCGGTCTTGGCGAGGACGGTCGGCGCCTTGATGTTCATGCTCTTGCGGTACTGGTTCGCGACGGAGAACTCCTCGTTGTCGTCGACCAGCCCGGCCTTCTCGAGCTTCTTCAGCGACGCCATCGAGATGTTGCGCTTGATGTCCTCGATGAGGTTCAGCCCGTAGGTCTTGCGATCCTCGGTGGCGTACGCGAGCCCGTTGGCGATGGCCTCCGAGACGGTGCGCGTGCGGATCTCCTTGCCGCGCATGAACACCTTGCCCGAGATGCGGGTGCCGTAGCTGTGGCCGAACAGGCTCATCGCGAACTCGGTACGTCCGGCGCCCATGAGCCCGGCGATGCCGACGATCTCGCCCGCCCGGACCGTCACCGAAACGTCGTCGACGACGACGCGGGTGGGGTCCTGCGGGTGGTGCGCAGTCCAATTCTCGACCCGCAGCAGCTCGTCGCCGATCTGCGGCTCGTGATCGGGATAGCGGTGCTCGAGGTCGCGGCCCACCATGTCCTTGATGATGCGGTCCTCGGTGACGTCGTTCTTCGAGATCGTCTCGATCGTCTTGCCGTCGCGGATGACCGTGACGGTGTCGGCGACCTTTTTGATCTCGTTCAGCTTGTGGCTGATGATGATCGACGTGATGCCCTGCTCGCGCAGGCTCAGGATCAGATCGAGCAGGTGGTCGGAGTCCTCGTCGTTGAGCGCGGCGGTCGGCTCGTCGAGGATCAGCAGCTTGACCTCCTTCGACAGGGCCTTGGCGATCTCGACGAGCTGCTGCTTGCCGACGCCGATCTGGTTGACCTTCGTCGTCGGGTTCTCCTTGAGCCCGACGCGACGCAGCAGCTCGGCCGCGGCGAAGTTGGTCTTGTTCCAGTCGATGAGGCCGCCGGCGCCCTTCCGCTCGTTGTTCAGGAAGATGTTCTCGGCGATCGACAGGTACGGGCTGAGCGCCAGCTCCTGGTGGATGATGACGATCCCGCGCGCCTCGCTGTCGCGCAGATTCTTGAACTCGACGGTGTCGCCCGCGTAGACGATCTCGCCGTCGTAGGTGCCGTGCGGGTAGACCCCGGACAGCACCTTCATGAGGGTCGACTTCCCCGCGCCGTTCTCACCGCAGATCGCATGGATCTCGCCGCGCTGGACGGCGAGATTGACATTCGAGAGCGCCTTGACGCCGGGGAAGGTCTTGGTGATCCCGCGCATCTCGAGGATGGTTTCGCTCACGTCTCCGACTTCCTTGTGGGGGTGGATGATTTCTCGGGTGCGGCGGCGGGAGCGGTTCGCTCC
This sequence comes from Microbacterium sp. M4A5_1d, assembly GCF_053345465.1. Taxonomy (NCBI): domain Bacteria; kingdom Bacillati; phylum Actinomycetota; class Actinomycetes; order Micrococcales; family Microbacteriaceae; genus Microbacterium; species Microbacterium sp. M4A5_1d. Next base: position 13,677 of record NZ_JBKFAD010000001.1, on the reverse strand, counting down.
CGCCGCCGTTCCGAGGATGGGCGGATGCCGCGGCTCAGAGACCGAGCTCTTCGGCGGTCCAGTAACCGGTGTCGACGAGCGACGACTCCACGTTGTCCTTCACGACGGGAACCGGCGCCAGAAGGAAGGAGGGCACGACCTTGACGTCGTTGTCGTACGTCTCGGTGTCGTTGACCTCGGGCTCCTCGCCCTTCAGAGCGGCGGCGGCCATGTCGGCCGCGACCTTGGCGAGCTCGCGGGTGTCCTTGAAGATGGTCGCGTACTGCTCACCGGCGAGGATCGCCTTGACCGAGTCGACCTCGGCGTCCTGGCCCGAGATGATCGGCCACTCGGCGCCGGTGGAGTATCCCGCACCCTCGAGCGCGGAGATGATGCCTCGCGAGATGCCGTCGTAGGGCGAGAGGACGGCGTCGACCTGCGTGCCGTCGGAGTAGTTGGCCGTCAGGATGTCCTCCATGCGGCTCTGGGCGGTCTCGCCGTCCCAGCGCAGCGTTGCGGCCTGCTCGATGTCGGTCTGACCCGACTTGACCACGAGGGTGCCGTCGTCGATCAGCGGCTCCAGGACCTCCATCGCGCCGTCCCAGAAGAAGAACGCGTTGTTGTCGTCGAGCGAGCCGGCGAACAGCTCGATGTTGAAGGGACCGGCCGGCGCGCCGTCGAGCGGCTTGCCCTCGAGGTCGGTCAGCCCGAGGCCGTTCAGGACCGTCCAGGCCTGCTGACGGCCGACGAGCGCGTTGTCGAACGTCGCGTAGTAGTCGACGTTCTCGGTGCCCTTGATCAGTCGGTCGTAGGCGATGACGGGGATCTCGGCGTCGGCGGCGTTCTGCAGCGCCTCGGTCAGCGTCGTGCCGTCGATCGAGGCCACGATGAGCGCCTCGGCACCCTTGGTGATCATGTTCTCGATCTGCGAGACCTGGGTCGGGATGTCGTCCTCGGCGTACTGGAGGTCGACCTGGTATCCCTGGTCCTCCAGGGCCTTCTTGACGGCGTTGCCGTCCTGGATCCAGCGCTCCGAGCTCTTGGTGGGCATCGCGACGCCGATGAGGCCGCCGTCTCCGCCGCCCTCACCGCCGCCGGCGCCGCCGCCGGTGCTGGAGCATGCCGAGAGCGCCAGGGCGCCGACGGCGAGCGTCGCTGCTGCGTACAGGAACTTCTTGTTCACTGTGTGTCCTTTCCAGTGACTTCACTGTCTTGCGGGAAATGGTGACCGCGCCCCGGTGCGGGGCTACCGGCGGTCGTCGGTGGTCTGTCCGTAAACGTTCTGATACCGGTCGTACAGCGCATCGATCGCGTCCTGCGGAATCGGGAGCAACTCCCCCGCCTGCCGGGCGATGTGGACCGTGCGAGCCACGTCCTCCACCATCACCGCAGCCTTGACCGCATCCTTCGCACTCGACCCGATCGTGAACGGCCCATGGTTCTGCATCAACACCGCCCGGGAACGATGCCCCCGAAGCGTGTCCACGATCCCCCGGCCGATCGAGTCATCACCGATGATCGCGAACGGCCCCACCGGGATCGGCCCCCCGAACTCATCGGCCATCGCCGTGATCACACACGGGATCTCCTCACCCCGCGCCGCCCACGCCACCGCGTACGTCGAATGCGTGTGCACCACACCGCCCACCTCGGGCATGTTCCGATACACATACGCATGCGCCGCCGTATCACTGGAGGGCGACCGGTCACTGCCCGGCGTGCCCGGCACCACATTGCCGTCCAGATCGCACACGATCATGTTCTCCGGAGCCAACTCGTCATACGACACCCCCGACGGCTTGATCACGAACAGATCAGCCCCCGGAACCCGCCCCGACACGTTGCCACCGGTCCACACGACCAGCCCGTAACGCACCAGCTCCGCGTGCAACGACGCCACCTCGGCCCGAACCCGCGCCACCGCGACTTCGACCTTCACGCCGTCGACGTACTCGCTGCTGATCGCTGCGTTGCGTGCCACTCGAGTGCTCCTTCGCCCGGCCACCATCGGCGGGCCTCGATCGTGTGACGATCGATGTGACCGTTCACATTGCGACACTATAGCCACGGTCCGAACGGGAGTGTCAACTCCCGGCGTGTCTCGGATCGATAACGACGACTCAGCGGCGCGGCCCGGTGGACGAGCGAACGACCAGCTCGGGCACGAGCACCGCCGGGTCCACCTCGCCCGAGCCCTGGCCGAGCAACAGATCCACGCAACGACGCCCCAGCTCGGCGAAGTCCTGACGCACGGTCGACAGCGGCGGCCAGAAGTGCGCGGCCTCGGGGATGTCGTCGAACCCGATGATGCTGATGTCGCGCGGGCAGTCCAGCCCCTCATCGCGGATGGCGTGCAGGAGCCCGAGCGCCATCTGATCGTTCGACGAGAAGATCGCTGTGAAGTCACGGACCCGGAGCAGCTCGCGCCCGGCGTAGTAGCCGAATTCGGCCGTCCAGTCGCCTAGCACCGGCGCCGTCGTCGGGATGTCGGAATCGCTCATCTCCTCGAGGAATCCGCGCATCCGCGCCTCAGCCTCGATCCAGTCCTGGGGGCCGGCGATGTGGTAGATCGACCGGTGGCCGAGCTCGATGAGGTGCCGTGTGGCCAGCCGGGCGCCGGCGATCTGGTCGACCGACAGGGCGTGGCCGGGATCCACCTCGGTGGACTGCAGCGTGACGTACGGGATGCCGATTGGCTGGGCGGCCAGGGCACGGAACACGCGCACCTGCGGCGCGATCACGACGAGTCCCTCGACCGCCTGGGCCACCAGGTGCGCGAGCCCGGCCTGGATCGAGCTCGGATCCCGGGCGTCGACGTTGGCGGTGGAGACCCAGTAGCCGCGTTCGCGCGCGGCCGCCTCGATCGCCGCGATCGAGGACGCGGGACCGTACTGGGTCGCCGACGACGTCAGCACTCCGATCGTGTGCGACCTGCTCGTGACGAGCGCGCGGGCCGCCCGATTGGGGCTGTAGTCCAGTTCCGCCATGACCGCGAGCACGCGATCCTTCGTCTCCGCGCGGATGCTCGGATGATTGTTGAGCACGCGCGAGACCGTCTGATGCGATACACCGGCCAGACGCGCGACATCGCGAATGCTCGGGCGACGGCCCGTAGCGTCTTCGCTCATGGTTCCTCCGGCCCGATGCGCACGTTCACATCGGCTCGTGCCCATTATGCACCGCGGGTTTCGAAAACACGTGGTCCGCTCTATGTGACAGTCACACGGAGCGCTCCGCGGCCATGTGACGACCGCGGTTCGCGTCACACCAGCGGCGAGAAGCCCTCCCGCCCCGACACCGCCGTATGCTGACCGCATGTCCGACCTGGCGCGCTTCCTGCCTTTGAGTCACCGGTCGGCGGATGACGCCGCGGCGGCCCCCTCCGACCGTCGTGGGCAGATCGCGACGGTGGTCGCCCTCGCAGCCTCCGCGCTCGACGGTGCTCCATTCGATCGCCGCCGCGCCTTCGTCGACGAAGCAGGCCTGTCGGGCGACGGCGACGGCGCTTCCCTCGCCGAACTCGCCGGCCGTATCGCGCGGGGGCGACGGCGCAGCGTCCGAGAACTCACGGCGGTCGCGCGTGCCTACCTCCGTTTGCCGAGCGACCGGCGTCCGCTCCCGTTCGATATCGCGGGCGCGGTCGCGCTCGCGGCCTCGACGAGCGCCCCGTTCGCACGACGGGCCGCCATCGCAGGCCACACCGTGCGCGCGACCGACGCCGGCTGGACCTTCGGTCGCGGACCCGAGATCTCGGCGAGCGCCGACGAGATCGTCGCGTTCCTCACCGGCGTCTCCGATTCGCCGCCCCGGCGTTCCCCCGTCAGCTGAGTCGCAGCAGGTCGCGGTAGAACTCGATCCCGCGAAGCCACACGTGCACACGGATCCGCTCGTCGTGCGCGTGAAGCGCTTCGCGCTCGGAGGCGGTCAGCCGGAACGGCGCGAATCGGTAGACGTTCTCGCAGATCGCGGTGAACCACCGACTGTCGCTCGCCCCGAGCTGCAGGTACGGCGTGGCGACGACGTCCTCGCCGAGAGCGGAACCGACCGCACTCGCGATCCGGCGCCATCCCTCGCCGCGCCAGGGTGACACGGGCGATGGGTCCGAGCCGTGGCGAACCTCGATCTCGATCCGGGGATCAGCGATCGCTCGCCGCACGCGCTCGGTTGCCGCAACAACCGAGTCGCCCGTGAGCAGGCGGATGTTGACGGCTGCTCGAGCAGCCGTGGCGAGCACGTTCTCACCGTCCGCCCCGTCGAGCTCCGTCACGACCGCGGTCGTGCGCACCAGTGCGTTGGTCTCGGCGCCGAAGCGAGGCAGCGCCCGCGCGAGCAGCGCTCCGGTGACGGAGAGGTTGGTGAAGATGGAGCGGAACGGCTCGCGGGCGAATGGCGCCAGGGTGCGGAACATCGCCCGCACCGGCGGCACGAGCCGCACGGGCGCCGGGTGTCGATGCAACCGGTCGATCGCCCGCGCCAGTCGCGCGGTGGCCGGCAGCGGGGGCGGAGTGGACGCGTGCCCTCCCGCCTCGCGCGCCGTGAGCCCGAGCGTCATCACCCCGCGCTCGGCGACGCCGATCATCGCGGTCTCGACGTCGACGCCGGGCACGGCACCCGAGACGACTGCCCCGCCCTCGTCGAGGACGAGCGCCGGCCGGACGCCACGGGAGCGCAGCACCTCCACGATCGCGGGAGCACCGAGACCGGCGACCTCCTCATCGTGCCCGAAGGCGAGATACACGTCGCGCGCCGGCCGCCATCCTTCCCCGACGAGAGCCTCGACGGCTTCGAGAATCGCCACCAGTGCGCCCTTATCGTCGATCGCACCGCGCGCATGGATCGTCCTCTCCTCGCCCTCGCCGGCCAGGACGGCGTCGAATGGCGGATGCATCCATTCGCCGGGAACGACCGGAACGACGTCGTAGTGCGCCATGAGTACGAGCGACGCGTCCGAGGCATGGCCCCGCCACCGGTAGAGCATCGCGTGCTCCCCCACCGTCTCGTACTCGAGCTCGTCGTGCAGGCGCGGGTAGAGCCGACGCACCGCTTCGCGGAAGCGCACGAGCTGAGCCCCATCGGACGAGGCCGGCTCGGCGTGCGAGACGGTGGGGATCCGCAACAGCTCGCGGAAGCGATCGACGGCAGCGGTGTCCACCCTGCGAGACTACGCCGCGCGGGTCGGTCAGCCGCTGGCTAGGCTCGCGTTATGACGAATCAGACGACGTCCGGCAGCTCCGACACCGGCCTGCGATGGGGCATTCTGGCGACCGGCGGAATCGCCCACGCGTTCACCCGCGATCTGCGAACAGCGGGGCGGGAGGTCGTGGCAGTCGGCTCACGCACACAGGACTCGGCGACGCGCTTCGCCGAGGAATACGGCATCCCCCACGCTCACGGCTCGTACGAGCAGCTCGCGGCCGACCCCGACGTCGACATCATCTACATCGCCACCCCGCATCCGGGTCATCGCGACGCCGCCGCGCTCGCGATCCAGCACGGCAAGCACGTGCTCGTGGAGAAGCCGTTCACCCTCAACCGTGACGAGGCCGTGGCGCTGCGCGATCTGGCAGCCGACGCGGGCGTCCTCGTCATGGAGGCGATGTGGACTCGCTACCTCCCGCACATGGTCCGCCTGCGCGAGATCGTCGCCGCCGGAACCTTGGGCGAGGTCCGGACGGTGTTCGCCGATCACACGCAGCGGATCTCCGACGATCCCACGCACCGTCTCAACGATCTCTCGCTGGGTGGCGGCGCGCTGCTCGACCTCGGCATCTACCCCGTGTCGTTCGTCTGCGACCTCCTCGGGCTCCCGACGCAGGTGAGGGCGCTCGCGCGGCTGATGGAGACGGGCGCCGACGCCGAGGTCGCGACGGTCATGACCCACCCCTCGGGTGCGGTCTCGACGACCGTGTCGTCTTCCCGCGGGGCCGGGCCGAACACCGCTCACATCGTCGGTACCGAAGCGCGGGTCGAGATCTCGGGCGTCTGGTACGCGGCCACCGACTTCCGCGTCGTATCGCACGACGGCACGATCCTCGAGGAGTACCGCTCGGAGATCGAGGGGCGCGGCATGCAGTTCCAGGCCCTCGAGGCGGAGGCCCTCGTCGCCGCCGGACGGACCGACGGCGACGTTCTGCCGATCGCAGAGACCGTCGCGATCATGGGCGTGCTCGACGATATCCGCGATCAGATCGGCGTGCGCTACCCGCAGGAAGGGTGATCCCGCTCAGGCGGCGAACGGCACCACGCCCACGAGCACCGCGACGGCGAGCATGACGAGCGACACGATCGACGCACGCCACAGCACCTTCTTGTGGTGGTCGCCCAGATTCACGTTCGCCAGCGACACGAGGAGCAGGATGGCGGGCACGAGCGGGCTCTGCAGGTGGACAGGCTGCCCCGTGATCGACGCACGCGCCATCTCGACCGGCTCGATGCCATAGGTCGCGGCGCTCTCGGCGAGGATCGGGAGGATGCCGAAGTAGAAGGCGTCGTTCGACATGAAGAACGTGAACGGGATCGACAGGACGCCCGTGATCACTGCGAGGTGCGGTCCGAGCTGCGACGGGATCACCTCGGTGACCCACGAGGCCATCGCGGCCACCATCCCCGTACCGTTCAAAACGCCCACGAGCACGCCCGCCGCGAGCACCATCGAGACCACGCCGACGATGGAAGGCGCGTGGGCGACGATCTCGTCCGCCTGCTGCTTGAGCTTCGGGAAGTTGATGACGAGGGCGAGCGCCGCACCCACCATGAACACGTACGCGAGCGGGAACAGGTCGAGGACGAGCAGGACCATGACCACGAGCGTGAGCGCGAGGTTGACCCACACCAGGCGCGGACGCAGCGTGGCCCGATTCGGGTCCAGCATCGTGTCGGCCATAGCGGTGTCGCGCTCCTCGACCCACTGCGCCGCCGGAACGGGCTTCCGGCCGCGCACGGTCACGACGTTCCCGGTGCGCAGCGTTGCCAGCGCGCCCGGTCGCGGGTCGGCACCGCGGAAGAGCTTGGGCCCACCGAGCACGCCGTCTCCCCCGCCGAGACGGGACGTGTCGATGCTGCCGGCGAGCCGTCGACGCTCCGAAAGTCCCAGGAACCAGGCGAAGGTCAGCGAGACGACGATGCCTGCCGCGAGCGAGGGCAGCATCGGCACGAACACGTCGGTCGGCTGCAGACCGAGCGCCGACGCCGCACGCACAGTCGGCCCGCCCCACGGGACGATGTTCATCGTGCCGTTCATCAGGCCCGCGACGCAGGTGAGCACGACGGGACTCATACCCAGGCGGAGGTATATGGGCAGCATCGCCGAGGTCGTGATGATGAACGTGGTCGAGCCGTCGCCGTCCAGCGAGACCACCGCCGCGAGCACAGCGGTCCCGAGCACGACCTTGGCGGGATCGTCCTTGAGCACGCGGGTGATCACCCGGATGAGGGGGTCGAAGAGCCCCACGTCGATCATGATGCCGAAGTACATGATCGCGAACATCAGCAGAGCCGCGGTCGGCGCCATGCTCGTGATGGCGTCGATGATCATGTCGCCGAGCCCCAGGCCGGCGCCGGCGAAGAGGCCGAATGCCGTCGGCACGATGATGAGCGCGACCATCGGGGTGAGCCGGCGCGTCATGATGAGCGCCATGAAGGTCAGCACCATCGTGAACCCGAGCGCGACGAGAACGCCCTCGGGCGGGATGAAGGCGAGGTCGTACCCCTCTTCGGCCGCGGCGGCGGCCACGAGGTTCACAGGATTTGTCATGTCGACTCCTTCGTCGGCGGGCGCACGGCCCCACGGTGCGATCGGTCGAATCTAGGTCGCTTCGCCGTCGACCCGCGCGCTTGGGCTCATTCCGGCGACTTGAGCGCGTAGCGTGTGTTCTGCGCATTCTGCGCGCGAGCAAGGGGAGGTCGGATGCGCTTCACGACGCGGCTCTTCCTCGTGCAGCTCGGCGTCGTCGCGACCGTGCTGCTCGTGTGCACGGCGGCGTTCGCGGTGATCGCGGTGACGCAGGTGCGAAACGCCGCGGAAGAGAGCGCACTCAACATCGCGCGCTCAGTCGCAGCGACCCCGGAGGTGCGCACCGCCGTCGCCCGGTGGTCCGACGACCCCGGTACCCCGGATGCTGCCGACCTCGTCGGCGGATCGTTGCAGAGCACGGCTCTCGCGATCGCCGAGCGCACGGACGCGCTCTTCGTCGTGATCACCGACGACCACGGCATCCGGCTCGCCCACCCCGATCCGCGTCGTCTCGGCGAGACCGTGTCGACCCCGTTCGACCGCGTTCTCGGCGGCGAGGAGGTCGTCGACTGGGAGGTCGGAACCCTCGGGCGCTCCGCACGCGCCAAGGTGCCCGTCCTCCCGCCCGACGGCGGCGAGCCGGTGGGTGAGGTGAGTGTGGGTTTCGAAGAGGGCAGCGTGCTCGACGACCTGCCGTCCGTGCTTCTCGCGATCGGGATCGCCGCGCTTCTTGCACTCGGCATCGGCATCGCCGCGGGCTCGGTTCTGCGACGCCGCTGGGAGAAGACGACGCTCGGTCTGCAGCCCGAGGAGCTGACCGCGCTGGTGCAGCAGCAGAGCGCGGTCCTCGACGGCATCGGAGACGGCGTGCTCGCCCTCGACGAGAACGGTGTCGTGCGGGTCGCTTCGACGACTGCCGAACAGCTGCTCGGTCTCGAGCGCTCCGTGGGGCAACCGCTCTCCGCTCTGCCCCTGCCCGCGCCTGTCGTCTCCGCGATCATGGAAGGGCTTCCGCTGCACCGTGTCGTCGTAGGCCACCGCGTGCTGGCCGTTGACGTGCATCCGGTGCGGCGCGGTGGCCGCGAGCTCGGGGACGTGGTGATCGTTCGGGATCACACGGATGTCGCCGAGCTCGGCGAACAGCTCTCGTCGGTTCAGACCGTGACCGGGGCGCTGCGGGTGCAGCGGCACGAGTTCTCGAACCGCCTGCATGTCGCCGCAGGCCTGATCGACGCCGAGCGGGTCGGCGACGCCCGAGCGTTCCTCGACGAACTCCTCGAGCGCGGCAGCGTTCCGATCGCCGTCGCCGGCATCGAGCGGGTGGACGACCTGTTCCTCCAGGCGCTCCTCGCGGCGAAAGCGACCGAAGCAGCCGCGAGCGGAGTGAGCATCGCCGTCGGCGAAGACACCCTCGTCCTCGGAGAGCTCGCGCGTGTCGAGGATGCCGCGGCCGTCATCGGGAATCTCATCGACAACGCCGTCGCCGCCGCGGCGCGTGAAGCCGAACCCCGCTGGGTAGAGGTCACCTTCTTCGGCGACGGCGACGCGCTCGTGACGACCGTCGCCGACTCGGGGTCCGGTGTGGCGGACGGCCGCGATGTCTTCGCGCCGTCTGCGGAGCCGGGCGACGACCGCGTGCGCGGACGCGGGATCGGCCTGCCGCTCTCGCGCGAGCTGGCGCGCCGTCTCGGCGGCGACGTGTGGCTGATCGATCCGGGCGGCCGCGGCTCCGCGGCATCCGGAGCGGTTTTCGCCGCCCGGCTGCCGGGCGTGCTGCGCACCGCGGCGCCCGACACGACCGCGACTACCGAGCCGACCGCACCCCGCCCCGAGGAGGACGACTCATGACCACGACAGCCCCGCTCCGGGTCCTCGTCGTCGACGACGACTTCCGCGTCGCGGATCTCCACCGCGACGCCGTCGACGCGGTTCCCGGGTTCCGCGCGCTCGAGCCGGCCCGGTCGATCGGCACAGCTCGCTCCGCGATCGCCGAGCACCGCCCCGACCTCGTTCTCATCGACAACTACCTGCCCGACGGCGAGGGCGTCGAGCTCGTGCGCTCGATCGACACCGATGCCATCGTGCTGTCGGCGGCCTCCGATGCCGAGACGGTGCGCCGCGCCCTGCGTGCGGGGGCCATCGGCTACCTGATCAAGCCGTTCGATTCCCGCGCTCTCCGCGAGCGCCTGGAGCGGTACGCCCGCTACCGGAACGTCCTCGACACCGCCGACGTGGAGCAGGACGACATCGATCGCGCCCTGTCGATCGTCCACGGCGGTCCCGCCACCACGACGCGCTCGGCGACCGAGCAGATGATCCTCACGACCCTCGGGGCGCGGGAGGCATCGGCGGGCGAGATCGCGACCGAATGCGGTATCTCACGGGCGACGGCTCAGCGCCACCTCGCGGCGATGGCCGCGCGCGGGGTCGTCGACGTGCGGTTGCGTTACGGATCGACGGGCCGCCCGGAGCACCGTTACGCAGCGTCGCGCGGTTGACGCGTCGACCACCAGGCCCACGTGACGAGAACGGGCTGGAAGAAGAGCCGGACGAATCGACGCCGATCGGTGTCGAGCCCGAAGGCGCTGCGTCCCTTTCGCCACTGATCGATGTTGCCGGGGAAGACGGCGATGAAGAACGCGGCGAGCAGCGCACCGATGCGCGAGCGCTCGCGCGGCAAGGCGAGCAGCGCCACCCCGAACAGTGCCTCCACCGCTCCGGAGGCGACGACGACGCCATCACGATCGATCGGGAGCTTCTCGACGACCGCGTCAGGCACCTGGGCCTGGAAGTCACGGCGCGCCCAGAACAGGTGGCTCAGGCCGGCGAAGATCATGGCGCCGGCGAGCAGCCAGCGGAGCGCGGTTCTCATGCGTTCAGTCTGCGCGCTCCACGGCCGCCCGGCGAACCCTTGCTTTCTCCGCACTAGGCTTACCCGGGTGTCCGGCGCGCTCGATCTTTCCCTTCTCCGCCGCTGGCCCGACGTCGAAGCGCCCGGTCTCGTCGCCGCCGATGCCGCCGATCTCCTGATCCTGGATGAATCGGAATCTGCCCGCGCCGAAACGGGCCCCGACGAGGTCACCGTCATCGGAGACAGCTACGGCGCGCTCACCCTGGGCGCTGCGGCCGCCGGAGCCGAGGGCATCCGAGTCCACCAGGACCCCCTCAGCGGCGAGGCCGCTCTCGCCGCGAACGCGAAGCGTCTCGTCCCCCAGGCGACATTCACCTCTCTCCCGCTCGATGCCGCGCTCGTCGCGGGCGCGCGAGTCGTGCTGCTTCGGCTGCCACGCTCGCTAGATGCTCTCGCCGACATCGCCGCCACCATCGCGGCGGCGGCCTCCCCCGACGTCGTCGTCTACGCCGGAGGGCGAATCAAGCACATGACGGTCGCGATGAACGACGTTCTCCGCGGCTCCTTCGAGCGCCTCGACGTCACGCATGCGCGTGGGAAGTCCCGGGTGCTCGTCGCCCGCGGTCCACTCCCGCAGACGACGCTTCCCGAGGCGCGATCTGGACGCAGCGACGGGATCGAGATCCGTGCGTACGGCGGCGCGTTCGCGGGTCCGCGCCTCGACATCGGGACACGACTCCTCCTCGCGAACCTGCCCGAGATCGCACCGGGCGGAACGGCAGACGACCCGTGGATCGACTTCGCCTGCGGCACGGGAGTCGTCGCGGCCGCGTGGGCCACCCGTCACCCCGACGTCCGCGTGTATGCCTCGGATCAATCGGCCTCAGCCGTGGCGTCCGCGGCGGCCACGATGCGGGCCAACGGTGTGTCCGAGCGCGTCGAGGTGGTACGCGATGACCTGCTCGCCCGGCGCCCGGATGCGAGCGCGTCGCTGATCGCGCTGAACCCGCCGTTCCATTCCGGTGCCGCGGTGAGCGACCGCATCGCCCCGCGCTTGTTCCGCGACGCGGCGCGTGTGCTGCGGCCGCGCGGCGAACTGTGGTGCGTCTGGAACTCCGCGCTGCAGTACCGAGCGGAGCTCGAGCGCGTTGTCGGCCCCACCCGGCAGGTGGCCCGAGACCCGAAGTTCACGGTCACGGTGTCCACGCGCCGCTGACCGTCTCAGTGGTAGCGGCCGCTGTAGGCGTTGATCGCCTGCTGCCCGCCGAGGTGCGCATAGAGCACGTTCGAGTCAGCGGGGATGTCGCGGGAAGAGACCAGGTCGATCAGACCCGCCATGGACTTTCCCTCGTAGACCGGGTCGAGGATGACTCCTTCCAGGCGCCCCGTGAGGTAGATCGCCTCATCCGTCGAGCCCACGGGGATGCCGTAGCGCTCCCCCGCCCAGCCCTCGAGAACCTGGATCTCATCCTCGTGCAGCTCACGGCCGACACCGATCAGCTCCGCCGTGCGACGCGCGATCCGGCCAACCTGGTCACGGGTCTTGTCGATCGTGGCCGAGGCGTCGATGCCGAGGACCCGCCGGGGACGGTCACCGAAGTTCTCCGCGAGGTCGGCGAACCCGGCCACCATCCCGGCGTGGGTCGACCCCGTCACGGTGCAGACGACGATCGTGTCGAAGAACACACCGAGCTGCTCTTCCTGCTGGCGCACCTCGTGCGCCCAATTGGCGAACCCGAGTCCGCCGAGGCGGTGATCACTCGCGCCTGCCGGGATCGCATAGGGCTTGCCGCCGGAGGCCTCCACATCGGCGATCGCTTCCTTCCACGAGTCTCGGAATCCGATGTCGAAGCCCGCGGGCGACAGGCGGACATCCGCTCCCATGAGCCGCGAGAGCAGGATGTTGCCGACCCGGTCGTTGACAGCGTCCGGCCAGTCGACCCAGTTCTCCTGAACGACGACGGCCTTCAGCCCCAGGTGCGCCGCGACCGCCGCCACCTGGCGAGTGTGGTTCGACTGGATCCCGCCAATGGAGACGAGCGTGTCGGCGCCCTGAGCGAGAGCCTCCGGAATGATGTACTCGAGCTTGCGAGTCTTGTTGCCGCCGTATGCGAGGCCGCTCGACACGTCTTCTCGCTTCGCCCAGACACGGGCACCCCCGAGATGGGCTGAGAGGCGATCCAGCGGGTGCACGGGGCTGGGTCCGAAGGTGAGCGGGTGACGAGGGAAGTCGGCGAGGGACATCGGTTCTCCTGGGGTCGGGTGGAGCTCAGGCGGGATCGGGATGGGTCAACAGTCGTTCGAGCGTCAGCCAGTTCTCACGCGTCGCTGCAGCGGCCGCCTCGCCCTCGCCGGTGGCGCAGAGCTCGATGATGCGGGCATGGGCCGCCACCGAGTCGCGGCCGGCGAGGCTCGAGAACCGAGCACGCTCCAGGCGTCGCAGAAGGGGTGTCACCTGCTCGAGCAGAGTGCCCAGAAGAGGGTTGGCACTCGCCGAAACCGCGACGCGATGGAAGTCGTCGTCGGCCGCGAGCGCTGCGTCGATGTCATCCGCGCGCAGTGCGTCCGCGAACCGGTCGTTCGCAGCACGCATCGCATCGAGGTCCGACGCCGTGAGCTGGCGCACTCCCTCGCGCACCGCCAACTCATGCAGTGATGCCGCAATACGCTGCGCCGAGAGAGCCTCGCGCTCATCGAGCGGCGCCACCTCCGTGGCCTTCGCCCGCCGCGTCCGGACGAGCCCCGCGGCCTCCAGACGGGCGATCGCCTCACGAATCGGCGTACGGCTGACCCCGAGCCACTCCTCGAGCTCGCTATCGCGGAGACGAGCGCCCGGCTCGAGCCTGCCACTCACGATCGCGTCGCGAAGCGCCGTGTACGCGTGGTCGCGCAGAGAGGCTGGGCGAGAGACGGGAACGAGCGGCATGCAATATATTGCACACTACCTGGCTCAGTACGTCAAGCGAACGGCCCCGGGGGCACGAAAAAGGGCCACCCAGCATTGGGTGGCCCTCTTACGAAAGAAGTCCGGCGGTGTCCTACTCTCCCACAGGGTCCCCCCTGCAGTACCATCGGCGCTGTGAGGCTTAGCTTCCGGGTTCGGAATGTAACCGGG